>VRZD01000001.1 GCA_016743235.1 Pantanalinema sp. GBBB05
AAAGCACAGGGGAACAAAAGCAGACCTGACCAGCCGATAAAGACGAAGCGATCGCGCTTGAGCCAGTCATCGAGAACGTCGAACCATCCTCGGGTCGGCTGTGCGCGTCCGACTGCTATGGTCATGGCGTTGAAACTCCGAAATAGATAAGTGCTAGTAAGAATCCACTCTAACCACTTTTCCTCACTCTCTGCCGACAAGATGAAAAATGAGAAAGATGTTCAGAATTGTGAGTAGAGTTTACGTTTCTTTACTAATCCCAATTATACGGATATCCCCATCAATTTGCCAGGTGAATGCTTAACATAACTTGAAATTTATTCGAGAGCATGGCTTGTCGCCACCAAACACGAGGTCGAGAAATCCACCCCACCTGCCTCATCTGCCCCACCTTCCCTACCTACCCCATCTCCTAAAACTCCCCGTCCAATCCGCTCGGGATTTGCGATACTTAGAATCGAACGTCCTAATTCATCACTGATTGCATGTTCATTATTGACTTGACCATTCGGAATACCGCGATGACCTTATCGGTACAGCGCAAGACCCAGGAAGAAGCGGAGGCCGTTTATCAGCAAGTGCTAGAAGCAATCCGATCGGGAGGCAGTAGCTTGCTGGAGCTGACCTGTGATTATCAGGTGGGCAAGAAAGTGAGTGTAGTTAGCAGCGATATTTCAGCCGTGCAACTGTATGAAAAATCCAGTACGGCGACCGCTTCTGGCAGACCGCCTGGTTTCTTTGCTCTAGCAGAATGAGCACAACGCTTGCAGTTGACGATCGCTTTGCGATTCAGGTACACGATCTCTGTTTTCGCTGGTACAAAGGCGATACAGTGCTGCGATCGTGTAGCCTGAACGTGCCTAGAGGCGAGTTTTGGATGCTGCTGGGCACAAATGGCAGCGGCAAATCAACCTTATTGCGGCTATTAGCTGGCTTATTACAGGCACAGTCCGGTGAGATTAAACCGATGCCCCGCTGCGGCTTCGTATTCCAAAATCCCGATCATCAGTTAGTTATGCCTACTGTAGGCGCGGATGTCGCCTTTGGGCTGGTAGAAGAACACTTGCCCCCTGACCAACTGCAAGCTCGGGTGGCAGAAGCCCTAGATGCCGTGAACTTGCTGCCATTAATTCGCCGTCCGATTTATGCCCTCAGCGGTGGTCAGAAACAACGAGTGGCCATTGCTGGCGCGATCGCCCGACATTGTGAAGTCTTGTTACTAGATGAACCAACGGCGTTACTGGATCCCGACAGCCAACTGGAATTAGTGGCTCAGGTGCAAAAGTTAGTCAAAAGCCGGAATTTGACGGCCCTCTGGGTGACTCATCGCCTGGATGAATTAGATTACTGCGATGGTGCATTCCTGCTAGAGCAAGGCAAAGTCGTGGATCAAGGCGATCCACAACGCTTGCGACAGCGCCTGATGCAACTACCAATCACCAGTGAACAGTGACCAATTGTTACTTGTAACACAGCGTAATCACTTGCTTAAGTATTAAGATTGATTGAAAATCTGATTATGCTCGTGTAAAAGTTTCAGGTGTTCCCATGCCGCGATCGTCTCCGCAGGCACTGCTATTTGTAGACGGCTATAACGTAGTCGGGCATTGGGCTGACTTGAAACAGGTTCGCGATCGTCTCGGGCTAGAGGAAGCCCGACGCAAGCTGGTTGAAGCCTTAGCCAACTACAGTGCTTACCAGGGCTACGACACCCGGATTGTGTTTGATGCTCAATATCAAGACACCTGTGGCAGTCGGGAAATTATTACCCGCAACCTGAGTATTCATTACACCGATTTTGGGCAAACCGCAGACACGTTTATTGAAAAATCCTGCGCTGATTTTCGCTACGACATGCGCAAGTTTCATCAACGCCTGATTGTGGCGACCTCCGATCGCGCTCAACAATTGACTGTAGTAGGGTATGGGGCAGAATGGATGTCGGCAGAACGACTAGCTGCTGATGTAGAAATGATTGCTTGCCGAGTTCAGCGCCAACAGAAACCTGCCCGCAAAACTCCGAATCGATTGCTGGCTCATTCCCTTGATCCGATCGCGCAACAGCGGCTGTCAGATTTACGGATGGGAAAGTTGCGGTGAACTGATGACGAACTCGCTTCAACTTCTAGAACTGACAGTATGATGGGGGCACAGGATCCCCAAGCTGCTGTATAGGGTCGTTACTATGGCATTGCGTACAAGCCTCATCCGAGGGTTAATCAGTTCGATCGTGGTTCTAGGTTGGCAAGGATGGGCATACCAAACTCCGGTTAGGGCAGAGGGAGTGGAGGCAAATCTCCACGATCGGCAGATTGCCCAAACTCCAATCCCCTCAGTACGTCAGGAACCTGCTCCAGTTTATCCACCGACGGCTCCTCCCCCTCGCCAATATCCACTCCCAAACCAGCGTCAGACGGAACAGGAGCAGACGATCGGGGTTGATTACCGGATTAGTGCCTTACAGCCTGACAGTTCTCGAAACTTATGGGTTGCCTCCTGGCAAGGCTTGGCACAAATTGATCCTAATACTGGGCAGATTCTGAAGCGGATTAGTTTACCCAACATCACCGTCGGAGCACTGGCACAAGATCGCAGTGGACGGATCTGGGTGGGGAGCTATGAAGGATTAGTACGCGTTGATCCACGTAACGGACAGTTGACAGCCCAAAATTTTGCCCTACCCTCAAACCGGATACTATCGCTGTTAGTGGATAAACGGGGTTATCTTTGGGTCGGAACCGATGCAGGATTAGTCTTAATTAGTCCCGATCGCGGTCTGATTATGACCACCGTGAAGAATCTGCCCGGCGTCAGCGCCAATGCCCTTACCTTAGACACAAAAGGTAATCTCTGGGTTGGAACGCTCGATGGCATGGTACGAATCAACACAGCCAGTGGTTTCATTATGCAGCGGATCACTGATCTACCCGGAACCACAGTGCAGACCCTAGCCACCAATGCGAATGGCACGATCTGGGCAGGGACACCCAACGCTTTATTGGAGTTAGATTTCGGTTACGGTCCCGAACCGCCGCCGCCTGCCCCTAAACCAGCCGCGAAACCAGCCACAACCCGGAAACCTCCTGCTCAACTCCGCCGATCGTCAACCCGAGCGACCAGTCGGGTCGCCACTCGTCCAGCCCGGAAACCCACCCAAACGGCGAAACCAAAACCACAACAACGATCGGCATCGACGGCTAAACCCTCACTACCCCTGCTAGAAAGCTCGCCCCCCCCGAAACTGCGATCGGTAACTCAACTGCAAGGGCGGAATATTACAGCGCTACGCTTTGATAAAACCAATCGCCTCTGGGTTGGTACAGGCAATGGTTTAGTCCGGGTTAACCCCGCCAATGGAGCTGTTGAGGGGGAGATTAGCAATTTACCATCTGCCCAAATCTTTTCGTTAGCGGCGGATACAGGCAACAAACTCTGGGTTGGCACAGGACAAGGGCTTGCCTGGGTGAGTATGAGCACTTACCAGATTGGGGTTCACAATACGTTTTTCCCGGTCAAGCAGTAGTTCTGGACGATCGCATGTAGAACAGGTGGTCTAGGGTGTAGGGTGTGAATAGGTGAGTTGAAACAGCAAGATATGGTGTTTGCCTCACTTGTTTCCCTACATCCTGGACTCTCTCATGGCATTAACGACTTGGCAGTTGAAGCAATATAAACAACAAGGACGCCCGATCGTGGCGTTGACCGCTTGGGATTATGCGTTTGCCCACATTCTGGATCAAGCTGGCGTCGATCTGATCCTGATTGGGGATTCGCTGGCAATGGTGGCATTGGGCTATGAAACTACTTTGCCGATTACCTTAGATGAAATGCTGCATCACGCAAAGGCGGTGCGGCGGGCAGTCAACCATGCCCTACTGGTGTGTGATTTACCGTTTATGACCTATCAAGAAAGTGTGCAGCAAGCCTTACATTCGGCGGGACGAGTGCTGAAAGAAACGGGCATTCAAGCCGTCAAACTAGAAGGGGGCAATCCGCTGATGGCGGAAACGGTGGCTCATTTAGTCCAAGCCGGTATCCCGGTGATGGGGCATGTGGGACTAACGCCGCAATCTGTGCATCACCTGGGCTATCGGCAACAAGGGAAATCTGCCGCTGCTGCCGAACGGATTCTTGATGAAGCGATCGCGCTCGAACAAGCGGGAGCCTTCGCGATCGTGCTGGAACATATTCCTGCCGAGTTGGCAGACCAGATTACCCACAAACTGACCATTCCGACGATCGGAATTGGGGCAGGCAGTCATTGTGATGGGCAGGTATTAGTCACCGCCGATCTATTGGGGTTGTCTGATCGCATTCCACCCTTCGCCAAACTGTATGCCAACCTACGTGAGACGGTGACTCAAGCAGTACAGGTTTTTGGTAGTGAAGTTCGAGAAGGCAAGTTTCCCAGTCGTGAACCGTAACGCCATCACCCATCTGCAGTCATCAATGCCATTGCCCTCAAAACAGTTCATTAGTTATTGAATTTTTTCGGTCAACGGTTGGCAAAAACGATCGACTCCGGTTTTGATCACAAAAATGGCAACAGGAGTCGCCAGTTTCAAGGGCAGGCTCGTTTGAGCCGCGAAGGTGGTCAGCGTATCAGCGGTTAAACCATCTTCGAGTAGCTCTTTTAACTCGGCTTGGCAAATCACATGCCGCCAGCGTTTCGCTAACCCGTCAATCCAGCGATCGTTGGTGGAAGGTTCCTGCCCCACCTGGATCGCCAGGGCGATCGCGGCATCTTCCAGGTCGCCCTCACAGTCAGAGATTTCATCTAGGGCTTTCAGGGCTTCTGGATACGCAGTAAATTCAGCCCGAAACTGCTCAATTTCTTCAGGCGTAATTGTAATATTCATGGATTAAGGTACTGGGGTGCTCTACCGCTAGTTTATCGAGAACTATTCGTTACCTGTTCAACTAAGGCAATCACCGCACTGCGACTCAGCTTTTCCTCTCCTTGGGATAAAGCATTCAGGGTGGCGTGGGCAAGGGCTAGCGGAATCCGGCAAAAGTCTAGGGCTGGTCCTACCGGTAAGGCCTCTGTATAAGCATCCGCAAAAGCTAAGTTCCGCCGGGCATAGGTTTGCATTTTCTCTAGATCCCAGTCAGGTGGGAAGAAAGAAACGCCCCGCCGCTGATCCTCATGATGATTGCGCAGAATATTGACGGCTTGCAATCCTCGTCCAAAGCCGATCGCATGTAAGCGATTAGTTTTGGTGCAGTCGTACCATGTCCATAAGTCCGATAACAGTAAGCCGACAGCGCCAGCCACACTAAAGGTATAACGATCGAGATCTGCCTCTGTTTCTACATGCCAGTTGGTTTCTGCCCAATACGCCATCCGGTCGGACATAGCCGCAGTAGCATCCCAAATGCGAGGGGCAATCGATTCTGGTGCTAGTGATGCCCATTCCCCAACCCGCAGACTAACTTCGGGTAACACATCGCTATAGGCTTGCAGCCGGGTAGTGAGGGTATCCGCCGTGAAGCGATCGGTCGCGGCTTGCAATTCCAGACTAATGATTTTTAATAGCTTTGCTTTTAATGAATTATCCAGCGTTGGATGATCCTCAATTTCATCGATCGCCCGCATACATAGATAGGCAGATGCTACGGCTTCCTGTAGCCCAGCGGGTAAACGGCTAATCGGAATATAAAACGTTCGGCTCGTTTCCGCTAAAACTGTCAATGCATCTCTGCATAATTCCATCGATCCACTCCTCAACCGGCTACACCAAGTTCGCTCTAAAATATATCCCTCTTTCGGAACTTTTGCGGAGATTGCTCCAGAATCTCAGTTCAATTTGAACCTCGATCGAGTGTCTCCCCGGCGCAAATCGTACCCTGATTAGAACTTAGATACTGAGGGTTTGTCTAGCAATCCGGATAGTTGCTGCCGCCATTTTGGCTGGACTGCCGGGGATAAGACGTGCAATACGTTACATTGCCACTCATTTAGCTACTACAATTGATAGATTTAATTTTCGAGCCAGCGGCTTCGCGTCCAGGAGCAGTGACTCAGCCCAGCAGGAAAATCACATTAGGGACTGCCCTACTCACACAATCTCTATTCCAGCCTCCGTCAGACCTCATCAACCAGTACTTGATAAGAATGGTCAAGAGCAGGCATTTAACTGGTTTCAGGTCCAATAAATTCGATATTAAGAAAGCCTTAATTTCTAAGGATTAATCCGCCTGAATATATTGCTCGATCGCTGGACCAAAGATTGGGACTAATAGAAAGGTAGGCAATAAATATTGAGGGTAGATGAGCGAAATGTTTTTTTGATGAATGATATGTAACACCAGCCCTTCTTGATCTGCCCAATACGCTGCTTGATGTCCACTTTGAATGATTTGTTGTACAAATTGATAATCTTCACCAAAATGCACATTGTTAAACTTTAACGTCTCAAAAATCCTTTTACGATATATATAAGAAAAGCCAAATCCCCACAGGGTTGGTTCCACCCATTCCGCCTCATCTTCTGGCGATATCCCATCCGTGTAAATTACTTCTAAATCTTCTCGGGGCGCAACTTTAAAGTGACATTTGCCCACTTTAGTAGTATCCCAATAGAAAAAACTTTGTTCATTCTGAGCATAGGCATACCAACCACTTAAGGTCATAAAATCATAATCATTCAATACTGCCAAACTACGGGCAATATAGGTTGGAGCATAGAAATCATCATCATCAAAATGGGCAATAATTTCTCCCGTTGCCTGCTGAATTAACTGATTGCGTTTTTCTCCAGTTGATAAGCGGCGATCGGAGTAAATATAGGTCACATCTGGATCAGATAAGGCTTGAAAAAACTCAGATGGTTGAGCACTATCATCTAACACTAATAGTTCCTTGTCAGGATGAGTTTGGGAGCGAAAACAATCATATAAATTCCTGAGATTACCTTCTCGCTGCTGATACGTCGGCGTAATTACACTAACTTTCATGCCATCTTAGCCAGCTAATTGAATCAACGTTGCTAGCTGATTGTAGCCTCAGTTTCTTGTTCTGAATACGTGCCAAATGGTGTATTCAGAGTAGGAACAGACTTCAGAAACGAGCCAGTCAGTAATAATATGGTTTTTGGATCTAAATTTCCGGTTTGGTCGAGCCGCATTGCCGTCTGAAATTTGCGGATCGCTTGCTGAATATCGGCAGAAGCAGGATTTAGATAACCCAAAGTTTTCAAATACTCAGCCGCCCGATCGAGCGTTAACTGATCATCACCAGGACGAAAAATTGGTACATATTCTTGCCGCCAAATTTGGGCAAACTGTTGCCGATCGAGCACAAAAATCTTACCTCGGGCTGGATCACCAATCACCGCTCGATTGTTATCCATCGCTAACAGCGCCACCGCATGAGGAAGTCGGCGATCGCCATTTAACCACACTCCTAATACCCCAGGGCGATTGATCCGTTGCATTTGCTCCCAACTGGGAGAAAGCTCCGTGCCCTCCATACCCAACTCTCGGGCTGCCACAATTAACTGCGGCATCGATGTGCCTAATCGACTGGTGCCTGCCAGTTTTGCCACACTTGCTTCCGTGGCATTAATCCCCCAACGCCGTAACACCGTGGCTAAGGCAGCTGGGGCACAACTGCTCATCGAGGTTTGTTGAAAAACCCCATTCGGTTGCAGGTTGTTCACTAGCTCTGGATAGATAGGAGCCAGAAAGTAGGATTCAGCTACGCCAAAGCCTGCTAGTCCCAGTAGCCCAACTAACGCTACAGCCACTACCTGAAGGCGAGCCGTCTTCCAGGTAATGATCGAGGCAAGCCCACAAAACCCCAGGAGGACAATGCGCAGAATACTCCAGGTCACTTGCATCCCATAAACCCGCCACTCGATCGGTAATACAGGTAATTGGGGGAGATTCAACGCCAGAACCACTAAAGCAATATATAGTCCCAAAAACAAGACAGAGAGGAAGTGGTTGCCTTTGAATAAATCATTCGCGGTGGCTCCTTTACGAAGCAATACCCGACCTATGGACATGCCCCAGCGAAATGCTAGTCCACCCAGCAACAACGTGATGATGAATTCTAAGCGCATGCGTCTAGACTGAAACTTGAGTTTTTAGATAGAAACACTTGTTTCTAGCCTAACTTCGCAATCCCTGACACCGCTTTTTTCCTGATTACACTTTAATCACAACTCCAGCGCTCTCCTGTGCCAGCCGATTCACGGCACAGATCGCATAAGTTCCCGATGTAATTGGAAAGGCACTAGTTGAGGCAGGTAGAACCTGACGCAATGTCCAACCGGCACTAGTTTGTTGATACAGCGTCCAAGACCGCACCTCTGAAGTGGCAGGATTCCAGGTCAGCTTACCATTAGCCACTCGGACTCCCGTTGGCAAAGTAGGTGGAGTAGCCGCCAGCCAGGACATGCTAGGAGGTAGCGCCAGCGTTTGGTAAGTAGCACTTTGAAAGCGATCGGTAACCCCCTGACGATTAATCAATAAGGCATCCATGCTGAAGAAAATATTGCCGATCGCGCCCCGATCGCGCAGTTGCCGAGTCAGCTCAACCTGCCGTTCAATTTCGCTCAACTCCCAACTTTTGCCATCCAACAAGCTGAGATTATTGCCTGCATAAACGTGGCGCTGCTTAGGATTGTTGCTGATCCACCACTCTAGTAACACGGGATAGCTTTGGGCAGGGGGATCAATCCGCCAATAGAGTTGAGGTGCCAGGTAATCCACCCAGCCTTGTTGCAACCATTTCAGAGAATCAGCGTAAAGCTGATTATAAGCATCTAGTCCTTGAATTTGGGGCGGCTGACCGGGACGATAAATCCCGAAGGGACTAATGCCAAACTTGACATAGGGTTTGGTAGCCCGAATCCCATTTAACAAGCGTTGGATCAGTGTATTTACATTCTCCCGTCGCCAATCAGCTAAGGCGAGAGTACCACCACTATTACGATAAGCCTGGTAGGTAGCGTTATCGGGAAATGTCTGTCCAGCGATCGGGTAGGGATAGAAATAATCATCTAAATGAATGCCGTCCACGTCATACCGACGCACCACATCCATAATCACGTTGTAAGTCCGATCCTGGATCACCTTCGCACCAGGGTCTGCCCATAGCTGATTACCCCAGGTATAAACCACAGTGGGATGGGTGACTGCCATATGGGGACGAACATTCACAGTCTTTTGCGAGGTACGCGCCCGGTAAGGATTGAACCAGGCATGAACTTCAATGTTGCGCTGGTGAGCCTGGTTAATCACAAATTCTAATGGGTCATAGAACGGATTAGGGGCTTGCCCTTGTGTTCCTGTGAGCCAATTACTCCAGGGTTCCAGGGACGAGGCATACATGGCATCGCCTTCCGGGCGCACCTGAAAAATCAGGGTATTAAAGTTCAAGGCCTGCATCCGATCGAGAATCGTCATCAGTTCCGTTTGTTGCTGCTGGGTCGATAGTCCAGTCGCCGACGGAAAGTCACTATTCCAAACACAGGCAACCCAGGCTGCCCGTAATTCCCGCCGATGGGAAATCGTCACCGTTGGCACGGGGCGCACAATAGCCGCAGAAGCGATCGCGGCGGTCTGCCCTAACTGCACCAGGCATTGATAAATACATGCCGATACTTCACCCCGAGTCGTCGCTTGCGTTGGTCGCAACTGAGATAAGGTGGGATAGTTCACGACAATCTCATTCGCGGTGGCAGCCGCGATCGTCGTGGTTGCCCAACTGGGGATTTGGGCACTGTCCTGATACAACTCCGATAAAACGACTGGTGGAGAGTTGGTAAAGCCTAATCCCCCTGCTAGTGCTGCTAAAGCCTGAACGCGAGGAATTTTCTCATTTGGGCGAAATTGCTGCCCAGGATACCCCGTTAAAAAGTTGGTTTGGTACGCATAACGAATGGCATTGATTGCCCAATGACTGGTTGGGACATCGGTAAAGGCAATGGGTGGACGGACGATCGGACGGGAGAATGCCGTTTGCAAAAGGATGGCAAATTCAGCGCGGGTCACCGCTTGATCGGGGCGGAACGTTCCATCTGGGAATCCCCGCACAATATTGCGCTGGGCTAACCCTTCGATAAACAGACGTGCCCAGTGGTTTTGAATATCGGGAAACCGGGGAGGAGAAGTCACCATAAGATGCACAGGTAGTCACCATTCTGACCACCAGACTATCTCTATTCTGAAATTCCGCACGGATTTCTCAGGCGATCGCCGGTGCTGTTACCCGCATTTGCAGTTGAGGTGGCAGCCACAGGGGGTAATCACAACAAACCTCAGTTCCCTGTTGCTGGATATTTAGCGCCATTTGATAGCTTTGAATTGCCTCTTCACGGCGATTCAAATAGGTGAGTACCGCTCCCCGAAAAATCCAAACTTCCCGATCGTCAATTACCAGCTCTAAAGCCTGATTGAAGCTGGCAAGCGCTGCTTTATATCGGTTCAAATGCATCAAAGCTACGCCGCGAAATACCCAACTTTGGTGATCATCCGGTTGCAACTGTAAAGCCGCATCAAAGCTAGCCAGGGCAGCTTCATAGTATCCCTGCCGAGTCAAGACCTTACCACGACCAAACCAGATGCGATGAATCGTTTTCTGAGTTGATTTCGTTCGCAGATGGTTGTTAACAGTTGCCGCTACTGGCATGCCTGAGAGAGGAGAGGCGTTAACCGATGTCAATTGACTCATACGGGAGATGCTTCGATTTTAGGAGGGACAGGTCGATGGAAACGGCAAATGGAAGTGATGTCCTGTAGAAAATGCTACTCACCACAACCATAGACTGCCAGTAAGTTAGGCACAGCTTCAGCAAAAAAAGATACAGAGTCAGTCATCTTAAAGTTTTAGTGATGGAAATCATGCCTTCCTTAAGTAGCAATATTGGCAATTTCACGTACGTCGAAATACGTAACTTTCATGTAAAGTAACGGTATCAATCCATCCAGTGTTCAAGTAGAGAGGTTTTTGCTGTCAACCAGAGATTCGGGATGACTGAAGGATCAGGAAACCTGTGCCTGAATTGCCGTAATCGCCACAGTGTTAACAATGTCAGTGACCGTACAACCGCGACTAAGATCATTGACAGGTTTGCGTAACCCTTGCAGCACTGGACCGATCGCGACAGCATCTGCCGATCGCTGGACAGCCTTGTAAGTATTATTACCCGTATTAAGATCGGGAAAAATAAACACCGTGGCATGTCCAGCCACTTTGCTATCTGGCAATTTAGTTTTAGCGACACTTTCATCTACAGCCGCATCGTATTGAATAGGTCCTTCGATCTGCAAATCTGGTCGGAGTTCGCGGGCTAGCTTAGTCGCCGCTTTGACCTTATCGACATCCTCTCCTTTGCCTGATTCTCCAGTGGAATAAGACAGCAAAGCAACTAGAGGTTCAATCCCAAAGGTTTGAGCCGTGATCGCTGAGCTAATGGCAATATCGGCTAGTTGTTGGGGATCAGGGTTGGGATTGACCGCACAGTCGCCATACACCAGCACTCGATCGTCCAAACACATCAGAAATACACTGGAGACAATCGAACAGCCTGGTTGGGTTCGAATAAATTCTAGAGCGGGGCGAATCGTGTGAGCGGTAGTATGTAAAGCCCCGGAGACCATGCCATCAGCAACCCCTTTGTAAACCATCATGGTGCCGAAGTAGCTAGCATCATGCATAATATCCCGCGCAAACCCATCGGTAATCCCCTTATGCTTGCGGAGTTCGTAATAGGTTGCAGCGTAATCGTCATACCACTCTGAGGTTAAGGGATTAATGATCTGAACCCCTTCCAAATTCAGCCCTAGTGCGGCTATTTGTTCCCGAATTTCCTGTTCATTCCCTAGCAACGTTACATCAACGACCCCGCGTCGGAGCAGAATTTCAGTCGCCCGCAGAATCCGATCGTCGTTGCCTTCTGGCAGCACAATATGTTGTTTCTTGCTTTTCGCCCGTTCAATCAGTTCATACTCGAACATGATGGGGGTAATGCGATCGGAACGAGAGACGGCAATCAAATCTGCCAGCTTGCCAGTATCGACATGAGACTCAAACAACCCTAAGGCAGCGGCAATTTTACGATCGTTCTCTGGCTTAATCTCAGCATGAACAGAATGAATCTGCATAGCTGTGTGGTACGTATCGGTCTCCACACAAAATATAGGTACAACCAGGCGCCGAACTCCATCCAGCAACAGTTTAATTTGGGGCGCGAGGTGTAGTCCTCCAGTTAACACAATACCAGCGACCTTCGGGTAATTCTCCGAAAAGTTAGCTGTTAGACAACCCAAAACAATATCGCAGCGATCGCCCGGAGTAATAATTAAACTGCCCTCCTGGATCCGCTCCAGAAAGTTAGGGAGTTCCATGGCTGCCACTTTATAGCTCTGAACTTCCCGGGTCAGTTGACTGTCTTCCCCATAAACCAGGCTACCGTTTAGCGCTGTCAGAATTTCACCGACCGTAGGTTGGGCGATCGTACTCTCTTCTGGCAAGACAAATACCGGGTCAGGACAGCACCAAATCTGAGCTAACTGTTCTTGAATCTGATGGATTTGATTGGGATCAACGCGGTTAACCATCGTCGCCAGAATCTCACAATCTTCCTCTAAGAACGCTTCTCGCTCGGTGCGAACCGCTCCCACCACTTCATTAGCCGTCTTGTGCTGACCATTAGCCACAATCAGTAGAGGAGCCGATAAATGTCTGGCAACTCGCACATTAAAGTTATCGACGAATGCTGGATCAATGTCCGTCGCATCAATGCCTTCACAAACAACAAAATCACATTGCCGTTCTAAATACTTGTACTTTTCAATTACCCGCTTCAGCAGTTCCTCATACTGTCCCTGAGCGGATAACTGGCTTGCCTCTTCGTGAGTCAGGGCATATTGGCTCTCATAGGGTAGTCCTAACTGGTAGCGGCTCCGGATCAGTTCCAAATCATTATCAGGTCGATCGCCACTGTGAATCACGGGACGAAAGAAGCCCAAGCGGTGGATCCGTTTAGACAACAGTTCCATGAGTCCTAAGGACACCAAGGATTTACCACTGCCTGCTTCGATCGCGGCGATATAAAGGTTTTTTAGCATTAGAAATGAATCCTTTGAAGTGCGGATTACATGCGGGTGAAACGATGCCTTAGCTCCTTTTTTCTGGTGCAGCAGTCTGGGTAGCCGATTGGCAGGGCTGCACTACAGCGTAGAGTTGGAGAAATTGGCTATTGGTTGGATCAAGCTCAGATCTCCTTAAATCTTCCTGAGAAATAGGGACTGTGATTGGAAAAGGACCGATCGCATGAGGATTTGTCTCTAAATTGCAGCTTTCGAACTGCTCAACATTGTAGTGACTAGCCTCAAAGATCGGGTGTTGTAGGGCAAACATTTAGCTTGACAACAGATTGTTGTGGTTGAACATCCATAGGATTCCCTGCTGCGAAAGAATTATCACTCTCACTTCATAGATGTTGTAACCCTAAGTCCCAAAAATCTACCTTGAGGAGTTAATTGGAGCAGTCAAATTCATTCTTGAGACTCTGAAATTGGTAGAAAAATTTCTTTAGTCTGAGGAGGCAAGTGTTTCGCGAAGTAAGGAATTTATATGACCACTGATGTGCCTAACGCCAACCCTAATGCCACTCCCACGAAACAGTCAATGGGTGGATCATTCCTGATTGGTGCACTCCTGATCGTTCTAGGGATTTTAGCGATCGCGCTTCCAACCGTTTCTACCCTGTTTGTCGAAACCTGGGCAGCGGTAATTCTAATTTCGGCGGGAGCCGCTAAATTAGTGTATGCCTTTCAAACCAGAGAGCAAGGTGGTTTTATCTGGAAACTCCTACTCAGCGTACTTTACATTGTTACAGGGGTGATGCTGTTCCTCTCTCCGTTGACCGGCATCCTGACCCTGACCCTGCTGTTAGGTAGCTTCCTCTTTACGGAAGGTGTCTTTGAACTGATTTTGGCATTCCGGTTACGCCCTCAAGCCAATTGGAGCTGGGTACTATTTAATGGCATTATCACTCTAGTTTTGGGTGGCATGATCTGGTTCCAGTGGCCCTCGAATGCTCCCTGGTTGATCGGGACTTTAGTTGGTGTCAGCATTCTGTTTACAGGGCTATCTCGACTGATGATGTCGTTTTCTTCTAGCAACCCATTGGATCAATCGGGTCAGGCAACGGCTTAACCAGGTCATAGATTTAGCATCCCAGGGGCGAACAGTTGTTCGCCCTAATTAATCAATTTAGACAATGATTTCGATTTGGTAAGTGTAACGACCGTGAACGCCATCACGACCTTGATCCGGCAAATAGTCATTAGTGTGATCTGGCTAGGATTTACACTCTATATCGTCTGGCTAGCTCCTCTAGACCAACCGGAAACACTCCTGATCGTGCGGCATCTCCTCACCCTACACTGGTCGGAAGTCAACGGCTATCTGGTGGCAATCTTCTGGCTGATGGGAGTGCTACCGATGATCTACGGTTGCCTGATGTTTACCGATGGCAGAATGCAGAAACTACCTGCCTTTGTTTACTTTCTGGCGTCGAATTTCACTGGGATTGTTGGACTGGCTCCTTACCTGGTGCTGCGCGATCGCAATACCCAGTTTCATGGTTCCCTCGATCGCTGGCTACGATCGTTGAATCCCGCTCTATGGGCATCATTCTGAGTTTAGTTACCGCCTTTCTCATTGCCTACGCTTTGTTTCAAGGCAACTGGCAGGACTTTGTCCAAGCATGGCGGACCATTCCCTTCGTTCACTTAATCACTCTAGACTTTTGCTTCATGAACTTGTTCTTGCCCTTGTCACCCCTACTTGATGACGACTTGGCAAGACGCGGCTTACAAGATTCTTATTGGTTTTGGGCGATCGTCCTGCTGCCCCTCTTCGGTGCCCTTGCCTACCTCTGCTGGCGTCCCACCCTACAAGATCCTCAACTCCGCCTCACCCTAACCCCCAGCTACCAGTAACCTCCTTCATCTTCCCCACCTTCCCTACCTACCTCATCCTCCTCACCCTCCCGACCAGAGTATCCTAGAAAAGATCGACTGTTGGGAACGAATATGACCGGAGAGCAACCAATTCAGGTAATTGGCGGAGGACTAGCAGGCAGCGAGGCAGCATGGCAAATTGCCCAGGCAGGCGTACCCGTAATTCTGTATGAGATGCGTCCGCAACGCTTGAGTCCAGCCCATCATACCGACCAGCTAGCGGAATTAGTTTGTAGTAATTCTTTTGGAGCGCAAGCCACCGATCGCGCATCGGGACTTCTGCATGAAGAATTGCGCCGCTTAGGCTCGATCGTCATTGGCAAAGCTGATGAACATGCGGTTCCGGCAGGGGGGGCTTTGGCCGTCGATCGAGGGGTGTTTAGCCAAAATCTCACCGACACCCTGGCTCACCATCCGCTCATCGAATTGCGGCGGGAGGAAATCCATCACCTGCCAACAGAAGGCATTGTCGTGCTGACAACAGGACCCCTCACCAGCCCAGATCTAACCGCGGACTTGCAGCGGTTCACAGGCATGGAATACATGAGCTTTTTTGATGCGGCTAGCCCGATCGTGGTGGGAGAATCGATCAACGATAACATTGCATTTCGGGCGTCTCGGTACGATCGGGGTGAAGCCGCTTATCTCAACTGTCCGATGAACCGGGAGCAATATCTTCACTTTTGGCAGGAATTGTGTCAGGCAGAACAAGCAGAACTGAAGGACTTTGAGCGGGAAACCGCCAAGTTTTTTGAAGGTTGTTTGCCGATCGAGGAAATGGCGCGACGGGGTGAAGATACCATGCGCTACGGTCCGCTCAAGCCCGTGGGGATTTTCGATGCCCGGTTGGGAGATTTCCGGGATCCTGCCAATAAATCGAAGCGTCCCTATGCGGTGGTGCAATTACGCCAGGAAGATAAAGCCGGGCAACTGTGGAATCTGGTTGGCTTTCAGACTAATTTGCGTTGGGGTGAACAAAAGCGAGTCTTCCGATTGATCCCCGGCTTAGAAAATGCAGAGTTTGTCCGGATGGGTGTAATGCACCGCAATACATTTATCAATGCCCCAGAACTTCTGCATCCGACCTTGCAATTCAAAGGGCGATCGACCTTGTTAGCGGCAGGTCAGTTAGTTGGGACAGAAGGCTATACAGCGGCGGCGGCTGGGGGCTGGTTAGCGGGGACAAATGCGGCTCGATTAGCGTTGGGCTTACCGCTAGTCCAATTGCCAGTCACTACCATGATGGGGGCATTGTTTGATTTCATTAGTTCTGCCTCGCCCAAACATTTCCAACCCATGCCACCCAATTTCGGCATTCTGCCAGAATTACCCGAACGGATTCGGAATAAGCAAGAACGGTATGGCAAGTACCGCGATCGTTCTTTAACTGACCTGGCAACGTGGAGTCACCAACTGCTTACTGTGGCGGCGGGAGCGTTGGAGGCTTCCTAGCCGTGATCACCCATTGCTTGTAGCGCCGGGGATTATGACACCCCCAGCTATAGGTGACCTCTTGTCCACCATTGGAGGTAAAACGTAGACACCACTGCCGTTCTTTGAGTTGCCAGTAAGCCGCGATCGACCCGATCGCCAAAACTCCAACTCCACCTACAAGGACAGCGAGTTTAATACCTAATTTTCGTGTTTTCATGCCCTTTAATGGTCATGTGCCGCGATAAACAGGAGCAGAGATCAAACGGGGATCGCTGACACCATTCCGTTAACCCAACTATTGCTACTTATCCTCACACGATCGATTCTTGGCTGGCATCAACCAAAAGATAAACTGTTTGAGGGATCCCAGTGTTATCACCACCATAGGTAAATCACTTCTTGATAACCGTGTTCTGGGCTACGGCAGCTCGAACTGAGGCGGAAAATTGCTCTGCCACCATAAGTTAGGTTTTGCGGCGATCGGAAAAGCGCCTAGATCAAATCTGGCTGTATGCTCTTGAGGACTATCAGCAGCACTGCCTGAGAAGCCTGGCTGCAAATAAAAATTGCCAGTCTTGGGATCGATAAATTTTGGCTTGTCGGTGATCACTGCTGCACCAAGGATTTGACGAACATTTGCGTAATCGTTAGGGGGCCAACCAACCCGGATGGGATAGGTAAAAGTTTGGGAAGTAAAACTCAAGTTGTGGAGAATAGCAATCTGTTTTTGTTGCAAGACTGACTCAATCGCCGAATTGTCTGTCAAATAGCGATCGCTATAGCCAATTTGAAATGCTTGATTATCACTAAAAATATTATTTTTGATCTCAATCTTTTGCAGATTTGAGGTGTATAAAAATAGTCCTCCTGTCACCCAATAAAAGGTTTCTCCGGGATTAGGCTTGCCATAACCATTGTGATGCACCGTATTGTTATAAACCTGGATCTGCTCTCTAGCGCCATCACCTCCCCACCGGGAGAAGAAGATGCCAGTTCCTAGGTTGTTATAGATGAGGTTGTGATGAATCTGAATGTTTTTTGCCAGTTGACCATTTTCTACAGATATTGCCAATCCTACCCCTCGGCAATCATGCACAACATTATCGTGAAAATCAATATCCTCAATGGTCTTCCCCCAAGTATCAACATATAATCCTTGCCGATCTAAATCATGAATATAGTTATGATGCACCTGACCACGACGGCTACTCCCTTTGATATCAATGCCCTCTTTATCACTGTGATGAATAGAGTTATAAGCCACTTCAAAATTTTCTATATCACTGACAGTGAGCGCTTCATGTGGAGTTTCCCATTCCCGGGAGAATCCCGGAAAAACCATATCATGGCTATTCGCGTTGACGATCGTATTGCCGATGATTTTGAAGCGTTGGCAGTTGTTTCGATGCTCAACCTGGCACCAAACTGCAATTCCCGATGAAAGCGTTGTATCTATCGTGTTGTTATACAGCTCAATGTCGTGGCTATCTCGAATCGTAAATCCAGCATTATGGGAATTACGTAATTGCAAATTTCTGACTCGGATATAGCCTAATCCCTCAATTTGAAATGCCCCTTGATCATGCGCGAACGGTGGGTTGCCGCTGGGTGGAGCAACTTTAATTTGGTTGGCATCGATCGTCGCCTGCTCGCCCGGATAGCTGGTATAAGTAATCCAAGCGGTGGCTGTGCCGGAGCGGTGGGGACGAATTTGTTGAGTCACTTCATAAGTACCACCCCGGAGATAAACAGTTTCTCCCGGCTTTAACATGGTGGCAGCATGATGAATCGAAGCCCAGGGCTGCTCGATGGTTCCAGGGTTCGTATCATTGCCATTAGGAGCAATATAAAAGCTACGGATAGTTGGCTGACTACGAATTGGCAACCAAACAGCTAGGGCTAGAACGATCGCAAAAAGTAGAACTGAAACCTGACGTAGGTTCATCGCTCTCTGCCCCTTTCTGAGTGACGTCTCGGTGTTGATCAAGGCTCACCCGATATTATGGCATCCTCCAGATTGGCGTTTAGCAAATTCGTGCCGTGTAACTGAATCTGCCTGAGGTTAGCCCGCTTGAAATTGGTTGTATCCAGATCTGTAAACACTAACGTCGCCTGCTGCAAGCTGGCAGCTTCTAAGATCGCTCCAGTCAGAATAGCCCCACTCAGATTCGCATTTTGCAAATTGGCTCCAGTCAGATTAGCGCCCGATAGATTTGCTAGAGTCAAATCCGCATGCGACAAATTAGCTCCTGCTAAATTTGCCTGTTCCAAGTTCACTTCACTTAAATTACTGCTGGTGAGATTTGCGGCTGCCAGATTCGCTCGCTGAAGCCTAGCAGCAAACAGATTGACCGTTGATAATTCACAAGTTGGACAATATTTTGTCAGGCGTAACCAAACCGTACGGACGGATAGCAGTTGCACCGACCCGATCGCACATAGGCTAACTAAGCCAACGATCGCAGCCAGTTTCACCAGTTTTCGCTTCATACTGCCACCCATTGTGCCGAGATTCTAGGCTGGGGCTACAGGCAAGGTGAAATAAAAGCAACTGCCCTGACCATGCGTAGACTCAAATCGAATCTCTCCCCCCTGATTTTCCACCAGCAGTTTACAGAGGGATAGCCCTAAGCCAGTACCTTCAATACTTTGACGATCGTGGTGTTTCACTCGATAAAAGCGTTCAAACAATCGCGCTTGATCAGCAACCGGAATGCCTAAGCCATGATCCTTCACCCAGACCTCAAGCCAACCTGGTTGAATCAGGGTTGCTCCCACCTCGATCGAGCTACCGTTCGGAGAATATTTAATTGCATTGGACAGTAGATTAACCAGAACTTGAGAAACCTGCCAGCGATCGCCCCAAACTTGTGGCAGATCGGCAGTGAACTCATAGGTGATAGGGTAAGGCACAAAACTGGCAACAACTTCATGCACCAGATCGAGCACACTAAAGCCAGTCGCTTGGGTTTCCAGAGTGCCCGTTTCTAGATCTCGTAATGCCATCAGGTCAGTCAATAGATCTTGCAACCGCTTGATCTGATGCTGAATCACACTCAAGAATTCCTGCCGCTGGGTAGCATCCAACTCCGTTTCTGCTAACAATTGCACTGAGCCATTTAAGGAAGTCAGTGGTGTTGCCAACTGATGGGTCAGCAAATGCATCAGTTGGGTTTGCCGAGCAATTTGTTCTCTCAGTCGTTGATTAGCCTGAAACGCAGCTTGAATTTGGTTAGCATCGCTTGAATCAACCAATAGAGTGCCTTCAACCTGACCAGGCGGCGGAGATGCTAACCCATCGTTAGAGGTAGAGAAGAAGTGGGACATTCAGGTTAAGCACTACTAGACAGCAAATAAGGACAGCCGTGACGATCGCTCACATCAAACTCCTGCTTCGGACTTAATCTATCAGAATAGTTACATATATTTACATTATTTTACAAAATTCCTGAACTTGCCACTCTTACGATCGCAGGAGAATGCTTCGAGTCTAGCGCCTGATTGCCTGAAGCAGATATGAAGAGTCCTAACAGGGTATCTGAGGGAATCTGAAAAAATGCTTAAATAAACCCGGAAAAGAGATTTGCGGCTGGCTATCAATCATAAAGACAGTCATCCCTAACCGCGACTAGCCCCCGCGCGCCTGCTTGCAAAAATCGCGAATCCAGTTTGATAGATATCTAAAGATATGGCTGTGGAGCACGATAGAATTCTGGCTGCAATTGATGTTGGTACCAACTCCATTCACATGGTGGTGGTGCGAGTTCAGCCATTCCTCCCAACGTTTTCAATTATTGCCAGGGAAAAGGCAACAGTCCGCTTGGGCGATCGCTGTAAGGAGACGGGTAACTTAACCGAAGCGGCAATGCAACGGGCGATCGATGCCCTCAAACGCTGTCAGGAAATTGCCAAAAGCCTCAGTGCTGAGCAAATTATTGCAGTGGCAACAAGTGCAGTGCGGGAAGCACCCAATGGGCGAGATTTTATTCAACGCGTCGAAACTGATTTAGGACTGTGGATTAATCTGATCTCTGGGGCAGAGGAAGCCCGCCGGATTTACCTGGGTGTGTTGTCAGGTATGGAGTTTGACCTCCAGCCCCATGTTTTGATTGATATTGGGGGTGGGTCAACAGAACTCGTCCTCGGTGATGGTCAGGATCCCCGCTCCCTCAGTAGTACCAAAATTGGCGCCGTCCGGCTGACCGCAGAATACATCACGACGGATCCCATCAGCGACGCAGAATTTCAATTCCTGCAAGCCTATATCCGAGGCATGTTAGAACGACCGATCGATGAGCTGCGAGCCCATCTGCGACCCGGCGAACACCCTCGGATGGTCGGCACATCAGGGACGATCGAAGCTCTAGCAACCATCCATGCCCGTGAGCATCTAGGCACAGTGCCTACTCCCTTAAATGGTTACAGCTTTCAGCTCAAAGATCTACGGGACATTGTTTATCGCTTACGGCGGCTCAATTGTGCAGCCCGGGCTCAAATTGCTGGGATCAATGATCGCCGTGCCGAAATCATTCTGGCGGGAGCAATGATCCTGCTCGAAGCCATGAGCTTGTTGGACATTGATACGATTACGATTTGTGAGCGATCGCTGCGAGAAGGGTTGGTCGTCGATTGGATGCTGACCCACGGGTTAATCGAAGACCGGCTGCGCTACCAAAGCTCAGTCCGCCAGCGCAGTGTTCTAAAAATAGCCAGAAAGTACTGTGTCAATTTGCCTTACAGTGAACGGGTAGCAGAATTTGCCCTGAAGTTATTTGACCAAACCAAAGGGCTTTTGCATAGTTGGGGTGATGATGAGCGGGAACTGCTATGGGCAGCCGCCATTCTGCATAACTGTGGGCATTTCATTAGCCACTCCGCCCACCACAAGCATTCTTATTACCTGATTCGGAATGGCGAATTGCTAGGCTATACCGAAATTGAGATTGAAACGATCGCCAATCTTGCCCGCTACCACCGTAAGAGCAATCCGAAAAAGAAGCATGAGAGCTACCGCAACCTGACCAGCAAGAAATATCGTCGGGTGGTGGAACAGCTGAGTGCCTTATTACGGTTAGCCGTCGCCCTCGACCGCCGTCAGATCGGCGCGATTCGGGATATCACCTGCCAACTCAGCCCCGATCGCCAGGAGCTAAAGCTGCGGCTACAAGCCACTCAAACCGGCGACGATTGTGCCCTAGAACTTTGGAGTTTGGATTCCAAAAAAATGAGCTTTGAAGCCGAATTTGGCTTAAAGTTGATCCCTATTCTAGAAGCGGCAACGATCGCCACAAGAGGATAAAGCAGGAGTCAACCAGGGCGGTTGAAAGATAGAGAAGAGCAGGGAAGTATCACCTTGCTCTAGGGCTCTAGCTGATTAGAGCATCAGCTTTTCCAGGGCATGAACGTCAGGAATACAAAGGATATCGCGATCGCGCACAATTAAGCCTTTCTTCTCCAACTTGCTTAGGACGCGAGTCACTGTTTCCCGTGCCAGCCCACTGAGACTACTCAATTCCCGATGGGGTAGATTGGGGATTTCAGTTCCCTTTTGACTAGTTTTTCCTTGACCATCCGCCAGAAACAATATGATATCTGCTACGCGGGAAACGCTGTCGGACTCGCGGAGGCGGAGGCGGCGGTTAACCTGGCGGAGGCGGCGGGCCATTAGTTTTGCCAGTCGGATGCCGGATTGTGGCTCAGTGTTTAGCAGCCGCACAAAGTCTTGCGCTGGCATATTGCCGATCACTGTTGGCGCTAAGGTAATGACATCCGTTGAGCGGGGCACTTCATCCAGGGGTGCCATTTCGCCGAATAGCTCCCCTTTTCCTAGAATGTTTAGGGTAACTTCCTTGCCATCCAGGTTATAGGTACGGATTTTGACCCAACCGCTAAGAATAAAATATACCGAACTGCCCCAGTCGTTTTCTAGGAGGATAACTTGATTGGCTGGGTGGCTACGAGCAACGACATGTGCCGTGGCTTTTTCAACAGCCGCTTCTGGCAGCCCTTCAAAGAAAGGGGCAGAGCGAATTGATACACTGGGTGGGATGTCTCGAGAGCTGTACCGATCTTCCATCGGATAGTTGCGTGATAAATCTTGAGGTCAGACTAAATAATAGAGGATTGGCTTAAAACGGTGGATGAAGCTCAAGGTTTTATTGGTAATCGCTGAACTCCCACCACAGGACTTGGAAAAACCAGCACTAGGTTGGATGTCAGCGGCATACCTCTTTTGCATAGCTAACCATAGCATAGCCCTGAACAAATTCAGCATTGACTCTGTAAGAATTGCGATCGCAGTTTTCAGTAAACGTACTCGCTCCCCGCAATCGCCCCTAAAGTGATCCGCACAGAGGCACAATTAATAAAAATCGTAACTTTTTAACCAGCCGTTTTCTAATAGTGGGTTTGGCGATCGTGAGTAGTTTCTAACCGCAATTCCTAGCCAGAAAAGTGTGATCAGGTGTGCCGTTTTGGCGTTCCTGACGTACACTTTTGGCAACAAGCTATCTGTTTTAGCAGGTTACTGGTTATGGCGATGGATCAAAGCGTGAACTTTGGTCGATCGTGCGGCAAAACCGGGTTATGAGGGGAAGAATATAATTGGGATACTTGCCCAAACTTTGTTCCTTACCGTCACTTGTTCTCAACTCGCTTTTACGTTCAGTCCAGCGTTAGTCAGATTATCTGGTTTAGCGACTTCAAGCTAGGTTGGTCAGCTTTTTAGATCGCGCTTTCAGCCTGAGATTGCCCCAGATAAAGCTGGCTTCGACATCAAAACCGCGCTTCTGTCTGCTCAAAAGCTTGAGCTAGAGGGATGGCAGTGATACCTTAACCCTCCTCCGCTAAGTACTAGTCAAGGGTTCCATTGTGACTTCTCAGAAGGATCAGATCCAATCATTAATTGCTGAAATTGATACGGTTCTCCAAAAAACCTCTCCCCGTTTACCCTGGGTGATGTCTGGAGAAGCGACTCAGCAGCGTCAGGTGTTAGAGCGGGTTCGAAATTATTTGGTTGCCTTCCAGACCCATCAACCAACGGAAGGAGCTGTTGGATCAGCTGATGCCCGTCCCGATCTGCTAGCACATGATATTTACTATCGAGCACAATCTGCTACTCCGCTAGAAGCAACCGTCGGATCTGAGCAACCCGAGGAACTAACCCCTCAGCAAATGTTGCAAGCTGTGATGCAAGAGATGAGCTATCTCCGTACCAGCTTGATGCAACCGCTCCGCCATGATCTGGATGTGCTCCGGCAGCAACGGGAAGCCTTGACGCAGGAAATCCAGCAGTTAGAAGCTCAGCGCCGCAACTATGAATTAAGTCAAAGCCCGGTGAACCAGCAACAACTGGTTGGGGATTTCTTACAAATATTAATGGGACGATTGCAGGAAAGCTTGGCTCAACAGGTGGCACAAACCCTGGAGCACCTGCAGCATCAAGCCTTGCCCGCTACCAGCAGTCCAATGCTAGCCGGGATGCCCGAGCCAGCAACTACTTTAACACCTCAGTTAGAACAGCTCCAAGCTCTGCAAGCTCGATCGGATCAACTTCTGGTTGGGTTGGACTCCTCCTTACGAGTTGTCTTTGAGTCCTTACAACAAAGTATTCAAGCCTATCAAGAATCCCTAACACAAGGAGTCGATCGACTGCATACTCTGGGGCAGCAGGGTGAGGTGATGGTCAACGCATTGCTGAATCATTTGGCACAGCGCTTGGGGCAAGAAGCATCCTCTTATTTACAATCCTCAGCTCAACAGTTTGCAGGTCTAGAAACGGGTCAAGCCTCGATCGATTCATTACTGGCATTTCCGGAAGCAGCCTCCAAAGTCACTGCTCCCCGGTCCGACAGCAGCGCTCCTCCGTTTCCCTATCCAGGCATTGAACTCCCCCCACCAGCGGAGTCGCCTACCGCACCCACACCGGTGGATACCGCGATCGAATCCTGGTTGCAGTCCGTCAGTACGGTGAATCAACCGGACACCCTGGAGTTAGGCGACAGTGGTTTAGCCGCCTTAGATTTAAGCCAATTGGAATTGGGGCAGGTAGACGCCAATAATCTTGAGGCGTTCCTCAGTCTCGATCTCAATCTGACTGATCCGAATGCCTCAGTAGAACCAGAACTATTTTCAGCAGATACGTTAGCCAATCTTTCCGAATCGCCCAGTTCACTAGAAGGCAGTACCGACCAATTACCTGAACTAGGGGGGGTAACCGAAGAGGATACAGAAGACATTGACGCAGCCTTAAAGTTACTGGAACAGTTGAGCCAGGAATTACAAGACCAGACACAAGCAGTCACGATCGCCGATGCGGAGGCAACCCTCGATCGCATCATTGCCCCATCCCCAGTCTCGCCAGCGGCTACTGAGCCGCCACCCAATATTTCTGAGGATGCTAGAGATGAACTAGATGAGTTTTATGAAAGCTTTTTTGGTGCGGAGTCATTCGGCTCACCGCCGCCGGAACCGGAACCACCAGTCACGGAACCAGCCGCGATCGGCGATCAGGATTGGGATCTGGAGGCAGGTAACATCGGGGCAACTAATTTTGAGCTGGAGCTTCCTGAATTTGGGACAGCCGATGAAACATTGGCTCTAACAGAGTTGGAAGCAGATACCTCGCTAGGGTTCGGTGAGGGCTTGTCAGAGCTAGCGGTGTCTCCGGAGCCAGAGGCATCTCTAGAAGACATGTTGTTTGGACCAGTAGCAGAGGAGGCAAGTGCGATCGATCTGCCTGCTCTGGATAATGCAACAGACCTCCCTCTGCCTGAATCGAGCTTAGTCGATACCACTAGTCCTGAGCCAACATCAGAAACCTGGTTACCTGAACCCAACTTTTTAGATAGCTTTTTCGATGAGCAAGACGCGATCTCCCGTTCTGAGTCGGTAGCAGCTCTGGAGGTTGATCTAGAGCCTCCCGACCTCGCCACCTTTGAAGGAGAGTCAGCCATTCCCGAGCAAATTGGCTCACTAACTGAGCTAGCAGCTCTATTTCCAGAGCCCCCTCAACCCGTTGCTCCTGAAGCCCCTCCAGAAAAGTCGTCTGGCGATCGCGTCCCAACGGCACCGGACTTATCAGCTCGCCCTGCGTTGGATCTAGAGATTAGTATTTCGGCTGACCAGGGATTGGTCGCCTCCGAATCTCAGAGCGGCACTAATACGATCCCCGGCTCAGATGATCTCTATATTCTGGCAGCTCCTGAAGAAGATTTACTACCCACCAATCTGCTAGACGATGAACTTGACTTTAACCTGGATCTAGATGAAGCACTTTTGAGCCGTCTGAGTGCAGATCTGTCCAATTTAGAAGCGATGGCAGACCAAGCCACGCAGATGTTAGGCAGTCAGGAAGACTTCAACCTCACCTTAGATGACTGGACCACAGAGGCTCCGTCATCCCCTGCCCCCGAGGAAACATCTAGAGAAGCAAGCTGGCAAGAGGTTTCATTAGCAGAATTTGCGGCTACCGTACCAGAAGCAGAACCAGAACTAGAACCAGAGCCGCTCTCCTATGCAGAACTGTCCTTAGAGGAGTTTGCTACAGCCCTGCCTGAAGTGCCTTTGTCAGCAGGCGAAGCACCTCTAGAAGCGCTCGACACTGGACTCGCTGAACCAGAACTATCACTGGAGGAATTCGCCACAGATCTGTCTGAGGTGACTGCGCCCACCAGTCAACCAGCCCCAACCGAATTGGCGACCGTGCTAGACCCATCATCCAGTGAGGAGGATGAGCAGGGGGCATCCTTAGAGGAATTTGCCTCTGCCATTCCAGAAGGGGCGATCGCGGATACAGAACCATCATTAGCAGAATTTGCGGCAGCCCTCTCTGAAGTGCCTTTACCGGAAAGCGAACTGTCCCTGGAAACATCTGCCACTGAGGTATCCCAGCCAGCACTCACCCCAGTCTCCGAGTCACCAGATGAGCGTCTGGATGATTTATTCGCTGAACCCTCTGGCTTTGATTTTGGTTCATCACCCACGGTAGGGTTTGAGTCTTCCCCCGCCTTCATTCTAGAAGGAATGGATGACTTATTTGGGGATACAGTTCCAGCCAGTCCTGCGGCACCATTAGTTACTCCTGTCGTACCAGATGAGCCTCTCCCCTTTACCTTGGAAGGCATGGATAGCCTCTTTGAGGATGTACCTCCAGTGGTTGCTCAGCCTGAGCCGACTATCCCTACTACTACCTTATCCGTAAAGTCAGAACCCCTTCCACCAACTGATTCTCCCTTTACTCAAGAGAACATTGAGAATTTGTTTAGTCGGAACAAGCCCGCTGGAAGTAGCACTAGACCATCTACTAAACCGGCTCAATCGGGTCCTGCCTTTACATTAGAGGGCATGGATGACTTATTTGACGATGCCCCGCCCGTGGCACCGATCGTAGCTAGTCCAGCATCCGATTCGGTTAAACCACCGGGAGAGGCTCCTCCACCTTCCTATGTACCGACCTTGGAGCGGATCGATCACCTCTTTGAAGCGACCACCCTCAAATCACCAGGGATGACGAGCGATCCCCAAGCCGATACATTGGCAGGCAGTATCGAAGACCTATTTGGAGATGCTCCGCCTGTGCCAGCAACGATCGCCGAGCCTGACCCCAACCCAGGCGCAATGGCATCTGAGTTACTAGAAGACATGGATGATTGGTTTGGGGAAACAACGGCTCCAGCCCCCACCGAGTCACTGTCGCCCACCGTGGAGGAACTGACCGCATTTACGCTGGAAGGCATGGATGATTTATTTGTTGAGCCACCGACTAAAAGTAGCTCGACCGGGGCTGAATCCCGATCGCCCCGCTCCAATAGTCCAGTAGCAATGGACGCTTTGACCCTAGACGAGGCATTTGAAAGTTTGCTAGGGTCGTCCCCAGATGCCTCATCGACCAATCCATCCACAGCCAACCCGACAACCCCAGAAAAAAAAAAGAAGACGCGGTAAGCGATCGAAACCTAAAGGGTTTCAACCATGAAATCTCGATCGCTACAGCCACGCCCCAGACTGAAAGGGGAGCGTGGTATTTAGGGCTTGATTTAGGAACTACAGCGATTTCAGCCACTCTATGCCATCACCGGACTGGTCAGAGTTATCCGATCGTCTGGTCAAAACTAGAACAGCGACGACTCACAGTCACTGAGCAGCTACCCATGATCGCCTATCTAACCGCCGATCAACCTGGGCAAACCCCTGCCGCCACCATTTCTGTCGGGTATGCGGCTTTAGCGCAAGCCGCTGCTGAATCTCTGGGAGCAATTCCTACTGGACTACTGCTCCACGACTTCAAGCATTACCTGAATGTCGGAATTCCTTACTTCTCGCCGCAAACCAACACTTGGGAGCCAGTCATTCAATGGTCGAATGATTGGGCGATCGCCCTAGGCTGGTTTCAGCAAGCCTTAATCGGATTATTAGCTCCCCTCAATCCTGCTAATGCCACTGATCGACCTTGTTTAGTCAAAGGATTAAGCCCTGAGCAAGCTCAAGCTGCTTTGAGCCAATTAACCGGAGTGGTTGTCAATCAACCTACAGGTTGGTCAGAAGCCTACTGTTTCAACGTGCGAGAAGCCATATTAGCAACTGGGCTTGTCGATCGCCCCGATCAAATCGTGTTCCTAGAAGATACGATCGCGGCTCTACTGACCCATCTCGCTCCGACAGATCCTTCCGCTTCCCCCTCGTTGGCGAGTGGGACAACCCTGGTAATCAGTGCTGGCGCCACAACAACCCAATTATTGCTGGTTAGCTTACCCGCCATAGCAGCAGACCCTTTCCATGAAAACTGCCACATGCGGAGTTTGGCTTATGCTGGCAATGCGATCGACCAGGATATTATCTGTCAACTACTCTATCCCTCAGCACAAGGTTGGGAGTCATTGGGTTTAGACGAACTCGATCTGCCTCTACCGGGTGAACCCGATCTCCCCACTCGCTATCGACTCCAACAACAATTAGAAAGTACATGGCTCGGTCGGGAATTGGTGACTGCGGTACGCCATGCCAAACCTAACCTATCTCAGCAAGACCAAGTGGTTTTCAACCTGGAGAGGCAACAGTGGACTTTGAGCCAGCGAGACTGGCATCATCGGGTTGTCTTACCCTATCTTCAGCAGCTTAATCGGGAACTGAATTTATTACTGCATCAAGCTGGGGCAACAACAGAATCTATTCAACAGGTGATTTGTCAGGGGGGAACAACTCAAATTCATTCGATCGCGTTATGGCTCCAGCAAAAACTGCCTCATGCCGCCGTCATTCCACCTCATGGAGATCGTTCACCTTCGTGGGGATTAGCCCATTTACCCCTTTACCCCAAAGTATTGGATTCTCAACGTCATCAATTCAGTCCCTACTTACTCGTCCATAGGCTGGTCAACCATTTACCCGATCAGCCGCAACCCGTAGGACAGATCTTGCAAATGCTGGAGCAGCATAGAATAGATTTACATTTGTGCCAGTCGGCACTTCTCTCATTACTAGCAGGACAACTTCCGGCTGGTTTGGTAGTAACCCCCCCTGACAGTGATCTGCTAACTCCACTCTCCCAACAGCATCCAGATATCCAAACGCTCAGCGCCACCCAGCTATTCTCCCGTCAGGGAAATCAAGCCTATCAGTTGAATCCTCACGTTCGTTCAGCCCTAACTCGCTACCTTGCGGCTGTATTGACAAACACTCATCAAACGATGCAAGAAGTTGTACCAGTCAATTCATGGATAGAGCATAGACAATAAGAGTTAGGAGGGAGGCAAATCAGACAACTAAAGCGATGCAACTGAACCGATGCAGTTTTTGTGTCGGAACCTGAGCAGAAAGGGAACTCTAAGAGAGTCAAGGCTAAACATCATCCGGAAAACTATCTGTGTCAAGGTTAATTGTGCAAACCCTTGCTAATGAGTAATGAATTCCAACGAGCCGGTCACGAGTTCTGGTCGTAGCCAGAGGGTTGACCCCAGGTTAACGGAAAGCCCTCAGCCTCAGATCGCGGCGATCCAACCGCATTGTACTTTTCATGAAAGTATTCCGCATCTCCTGCAACTTGGGGTACTGCGTGAAGACCAGTTGGATACAGCTCTGACGGCAATGGAATGTCAACAGATCTATCAACTGTTATCCCTTTATGTGGAGCAGTCAGCCTTAGGGGTAATAGGTTGGGATGCTGAGCTTCGAGTCACGCTATGGTCACAGCAAGCAGAGCAGATCTTTGGTTGGCAGGCGAAAGATGTATTGGGAGAATCTTGGCAAACGCTGTCGATCGTCCATCCAGCCGATTGGGCAATTGTGCAGCAGAGTATGGAGCGGTCAGTTTGTGGTAGCACTGCCATCTGTTATGCCACTCGTAATTACCGTCAGGATGGAAAACTGATTGACTGTGAATGGCAACAAATTACTCAATCCCAAAATCCTGATCAACGAACAGCCATTTTTGCGTTGGTGCAAGATGTCAGTGCTCGCCGCCGAACTGAAGCTGAACTCCGCCGCCGGATTGAGTTAGAACAGGTGATTAGTCGAATTACTCAACGCATTCGGCAATCGCTAGATCTGAATGAGATTTTGACTACAGCGGTGAATGAAGTTCGGCAACTGCTCCAAGCCGATCGCGTCTTGGTGTTTCAACTCACGGCTGATGGGATTGGGGTAGTCATTAAAGAAGCGGTACTACCCGCTTATCCTGAGACCCTCAAAATGTACTGGCAGGATCAATGCTTTCCAGCCGAGTGTTATGAATACTACTGCCAGGCGCAGCCCCGAATTGTACCTGATGTGAAGATTGATCGATGGGCAAACTGTCTCACAGAGTTTATGCAGGGAGCCAGCGTCAAGTCTAAAATTGTCGCACCGATCGTACAGGATAAGCAGGAATCACTTGATCACCTTACCCAATCATCGGTGCAGCCACAAGTTTGGGGATTGCTAGTCGTGCATGCCTGTGCGGAACATCGTCTGTGGCAGACAACTGAGGCAGAGTTATTACAGCAGATTGCTAACCAATTAGCGATCGCTATTCAGCAAGCTAATTTATATGCTCAGGTGCAGGCAGAACTGGCGGAACGCAAGCTAGCCGAAATGGTACTGCGCCAACAAGCAGAATATGAACGTTTGATTGGCGATATGACCCAACGGATTCGCCAGTCTTTAAATTTGACTGACATCCTGCATACGACGGTAGAAGAGGTGCGGCAGTTGCTTCAGGTCGATCGCACCTTGATTTACTCGATCGAGCCCGACGAAAGTGGCATGGTGATGGTGGAATCTGTGACTTCACCGAGCATGAGCATCCTCGGTAAACGGATCCAGCATCAAGGACTGCAACAAGAACCTTATTTGGATGCTTACTTGCATGGACAGGTGCAAGCGATCTCAGACATTAAGGCGATGGAACAACCAGAATCTTACATTCATCTGTTGCGATCGCTTCAGGTGCAGGCATCGCTAATTGTAGGCATTGTTGTCAGTGAACAGACCTATCCTAGCGGTGAGTCCACTCACATACCGACACCCACCCCAAATCGGTTATGGGGATTACTGGTTGCCCAGCATTGCCGCAATGTTCGACTCTGGTCGCCCATGGAAATTGATTTGCTGCGGCAACTTGCCGTCCAGGTTGGGATCGCAATTCAGCAATCAGAACTTTACCAACAAGTGCAGGTTCTGAATACCCGGCTAGAAGGACAGGTGCAGGAACGAACGGCGGAGCTTCAGCGCGCTTTGGATTTTGAGGCATTGCTCAAACGAATTACCGATCGCGTTCGGGATAGTTTGGACGAAGGGCAGATTTTGCAAACGGCAGTGGAAGAGTTGACCACTGAGCTGCGAGTTAATGCGTGTGATGCGGCGCTCTATCATCTAGAGACTAGAACCTCAACAATTTGCTACGAATCGATTCATGCTGGGGTCAAATCGGCAGTAGGAGTCACCATCAGCATGGAGGGAGAACGCCGGGATATCTATACACAAATCTTGCAAGGTCACTCGGTCCAGTGTTGTGTTTGGTGTGAGAAACGCGGCTTTACCGATCCAGTCGCCCCACTGCAACCGATGACAGTACTGATTTGCCCGTTGATGGATGAGCGGGGGGTATTAGGGGACATGTGGCTGTTTAAGCCGATGGCTGACGTGTTTGAAGCCACTGAAATTCGTTTAGTTCAGCAAGTGGCAACCCATTGCGCGATCGCTCTGCGTCAATCTCGGTTGTATCAAGCGGCTCAAGCACAAGTTCAAGAGCTCGAACGACTGAGCCAACTGAAAGATGACTTTCTGAATACGATTTCGCATGAACTCCGCACCCCCATGTCTAGCATTCAACTGGCAATTCAAATGCTGGAACTAACGTTGTTCGATCCAGCAAAATCTGGTCAGGTAGAGGCAATGACGGTAGTATCATCCCTCCGGCACTCAGAACAATATTTCCAGATCTTGCAACAGGAATGCCAGCGTGAGATTAATTTAATCGATGATTTACTGGAGCTGACTCGGTTGGATGCCAAGACGGAACCCTTAATGTTAACGGGAATTAATTTGGCTTTATGGCTCCCTCACCTGGTCGAACCCTTTATCGAACGCACCCAACAGCAACAGCAAACGATCGTCCTCACGATTCCAGAGCAGTTGCCAACCCTGACCACCGATCTCTCTTATTTGCAACGCATGTTAATGGAACTATTAACCAATGCTTGCAAGTACACCCCTGCGGGCGAGTACATTAGGCTATCCGTAGAGACGCTACCCGACGAGATTCTGCTCTGTGTAGCCAATTCTGGCGTCGAGATTCCCCTGGCTGAGCGCGATCGCATTTTCGATCGGTTCTATCGGATCCCCAATAACGATCCCTGGAAATACAGTGGCACAGGATTGGGGTTGGCGCTGGTGAAAAAATTAGCCGAGCAACTAGGCATTACGATTCGGCTGGAAAGTGCTAACAACCAGACCACTTTCCAGCTCAAAATTCCGTTATTTCCGTTGGAATAATCCACTCAAGCGGTCTTTCACCTGATTTAACGAAGATTGAATCAAATTTCCAGCGGCAGCAGCGGGTTTTGTCGCTAGCTGAATTGGTTCGTCGTTGAATTGCTTCAGGCGATAACCGTATTCCAGTTGATTTTGGTGCTTGCGCAGAATGGGGAACAGCCGCAAGGCTCCTTGTAACAGTTCTGCTTCCTGGTCAAAAATGGCGTGATTAATTTGATTGCTGCGAGCAACCGCGATCGAGCCGACAGGATACCAATTGTTTTTCCCTTGAATCCGAATAAAAATGGTAAATTCCGGCAAGCCATCGGCTTTCATTTTGTCGTATTGTTTTGCCGCATCAGACCGCTTAGCGGATTGCTTCGAGGGTTGTTTTGTGGCTTTCGGCTTACCAAAACCGGAGTGCGTTGTCACAGAAGGATTCCTTCACAGCTTAAAACTATTGATAAAAGTTTACATAATTTTAAGTAACGATCGCTACTGGAAATTAATCCAAATTTCGTCCAGTTAGTTCGACAAAGATGTCCTCCAGGTTAGAAGGGCGTACCATCATACCAGTCTTATCCAGTTGCTGATCTAGATAGGCATTAGCAGCTTCCAAGGTGGGGAAGAACTGGTAGTCCCACCGATCGCCCTGTTGTTGCATCACCATACCCTCACCATGTTTCTGGCGAAATTCGGCTAACGTCCCTAGCTCAATCAGGCGACCGGCATCCATAATGCCAATGCGATCGCAGAGGTATTCCACTTCATCCATATAGTGAGTGGTCAGCAGCATCGTCATCCCTTGTTTATTCAAATCGCGAATAATTTCCCATAATCGGCGGCGGGTTTGCGGATCAAGCCCAACAGTGGGTTCATCTAAAAATAGAATGTCAGGTTGGTGGAGTAAGGCTCTAGCAATTTGGAGCCGTCGCTTCATACCACCGGATAGAGTTTTCACTCGATCGTCGCGGCGATCAGCGAGTTCTACATACTCTAACCAGCGATCAATCTCCTGTTGTCGTCGCGATTTGGGAATATGGTGCATTCGTCCATGGAACTCCATGTTTTCCCAAACCGACAGATCATTATCAACACTGAGTTGCTGCAAGACAACGCCAATCCGTTGCCGTACTTGCCATGGTTCACAAACCACATCATGCCCCGCCACGTGAATTGTGCCTTGAGAAAGTTTAGTTAAGGTGGTCAGCATCCGGATCGTGGTTGATTTTCCAGCCCCGTTCGGTCCTAGTAGTCCAAACATTTCCCCGGCTTGAATCTCGAAAGACAGATTGTTGACGACCGGAACGTTGTTGTATTCCTTGTAAACTCCTTGCAGAGAAACAGCGATCGCCGTAGGAGCCTGCTGGTTATGTTGAGGTGAGGCAGGAGTGGAAGAACCAGGAGTTGACAAGGACATAGTGACAATCAAGCGGTGGGTTGGAAGGAGATCACTGAGCTGATCTAGTATCAGTGAAGCGAATTAGCCGATCGAATGAGAAAGATATCTGTGATCGTTACAGCATCTTAACATTTCAGATGAGTGCTAGCGTGACTCCCGCAAGGCTAATTGTATTGAACATTGCCCCTGCCAAATTGCTGAACTGTGACCCGCGTAGACAGGCGATCGCGATCTCACTTGTAAAGAATTGCTAAAAATTTATCAACTAATTAAAAACCTGGGATTGCACTCCTGGATGTAATTTCAGCGAAGTCTATCTATGTTTTACAGGTTGGGGATCAGCAAAAACGGCTTGAGTTCACACGAAATTAATAGTGTTAAGCCAAATTATTTCTAAGGTTTGATTGCTAATTATGGATACGCTAGACATAATGGAAAAGCAACTAATCTATTAGTTTGTGTAATAAATTGCAATCAGGCAACCAGTGTAAAAAGAACCTTAATTTTTCATTAAATCTGTTTGTTTTTAGGGTTGGAAGTATTTGCCTGAAGTGCAACGGTGGGGAGTGGTTGACGGAATTCTGTTGGTTGTTTATTCGCAAATTAATAACAAATGCTTCACGATCTTATTGCTGGAAATTCCTTTAATACCATGGATACATTTATCCAAGTTTGTTGCCCCAATTGTGGCAGTGGTGCAGAACGATATCATTTTCATAAAGATCATTCAATTCGGACTCAATGCCCAGCCTGTGATTATCTCATGATCACGTGTTCAACCACAGGCAACGTGATTGAGGCGTATGCTCCTGGTATTTCGCTAGGGACGCGTCATTGAGGCTCGTAGTTGCCCACAGGCTGCATCTGCGGTTAAACCACGGGAATAGCGCACACTCACGGCAATATGATGGGCTTTTAAGGCAGCTACAAACGCCTGAATTCGTTGAGCATTAGGACGTTGGTAGTCCACTTCCTCAATTGGGTTATATGGGATGAGATTGACATGGCTTTGAAAGCCGCGTAAGTGGGTTGCTAGTTCGATCGCATGTTCTGGGCGATCGTTTAATCCTGCTAGCAAAATGTACTCAAACGTTACTCGGCGTCCGGTGATCTGCACATATTCTCGGCATTCTTCCAGCAAGGCTTCCAAAGGATAGTGACGAGCACTCGGAATCAGCCGTTCCCGCAAACTCTGATTCGAAGCATGAAGACTGACCGCTAGGGTGGCTTGTAACTGGTGGTCTGCTAACCGCCGAATTCGACCCGGAATCCCGACCGTAGAAATCGTGATCTGTCGCTGTCCAATGCCAACATCCTGATTCAGACACCGCACAGCAGCTAGCACATGGTCTGGATTCAGTAACGGTTCTCCCATCCCCATAAACACAATATTGCTGACCCGATGCTGAAACTCCTCCTGCACGGTCAACACCTGATCGACAATTTCATGCGTCGCTAGATTGCGAATGAATCCACCCTTCCCTGTAGCACAGAAATCGCATGCCATCGGGCAACCAACCTGGGAGGAGACGCAGACAGTCAGGCGATCGAGGGAAGCAGGTGAGGAAGATGAGGTAGAATATTTTCCCTCCCTATCTCCCTGACCTCCTCTTTTTTCCGTTGGCATACCCACCGCTTCAATCATGTGACCATCGGCTAGGCGGAGGAGAAATTTTACTGTGCCATCGGGGGCAGTACTACGGTGATGGATCTGCGATCGTCCCACATTTACATCTGCCATTGTGGTGCGCCACTGTTTGGGGAAAACAGAAATATCCATCAGCGATCGTGCACCCTGTTGGTAAAGCCACTGATAGAGCTGTTTGCCTCGATAGGCAGGTTGTCCCTGTTGCTGTACCCAAGCGGTGAGTTCAGCCAATGATTGCCCCAGCAAGGGCAGCGATTTCAATGGAGCTTCAGCTACAGTCGAATTGGTTTCCCAAGGTAAGGGTGAGCTTGGGGAGTCAGATGGCGGAGTGGACGGCAGAGACGTGGCAGACATAAAGCAAAATTCCTGTTGGCGCATCTTCCATCTTAAGGGAGCGATCAAGATTAGTGGCTGAAACCCATCCGCATGGCAGACTACTACATATCAACGTGATCAAGGCTAGGGGAAGTTTGAGGCGAATTCTGCGATCGTTGCTATTCGGATTAGCGGCTATTGGGTTAGCAATCTTAGTCAGTTGCCATTCGGCTCAGTTTAAAGCGGTGGTGGCTGAGAAACAATTGGTGTTAAGTACCCTCACCGATCCACGCACATTTAATTACGCCAACAATCAATCGTTTCCCAACATTTTTCTGTTTGCCTTTGAAGGGCTAACCCGAGAAAACGGCATGACTGGGGAGGTAGAACCGGCGTTAGCTGAATCCTGGACGATCGCGGCAGATAACAAACGAATTACATTTACCTTGCGCGAGGGCTTGAAATGGTCGGATGGTCAGCCACTCACTGCTGATGATATCGTGTTTACCTATCGAGATATCGTCTTTAATCCAGCCATTCCCGCCGATGCCAAGGATAGTCTGCGGATTGGAACCAAAGGCATGTTTCCCACGGTGCGGAAGTTGGACGATCGCCGGGTAGAATTTCTTTTACCGGAACCATTTGCCCCTTTCCTACGAGCTACGGCGGCTCCAGACGGCATTCTGATCCAGCCCAAGCATGTGTTGGAACCAACTATTCATCGGAAAGGATCGGATGGCAACTTGGAGTTTTTATCAACTTGGGGGACGGATACGCCACCAAAAAAAATTGTCGTCAATGGGGCGTATTTGCTAGACAGCTACGTGGCTGGACAACGATTGGTGTTTCGGCGCAATCCCTACTACTGGCGGCGCGATGCTCAGGGTCAACCGTTACCCTATGTCGATCGCATTGTTTGGCAGTTCATCGAAAATACGGATACTCAACTACTCCGATTCCGCTCTGGAGAACTGGATGTGATGGGCGACGCGCGTCCCTTACGTCCCGAATATTATTCATTACTGAAACGCGAAGAACAGCGAGGCAAATTTCAGGTCTACAACGGCGGAGCCTGGTCAGGGATGTTGTACATGGCATTTAACCAAAATCCGGCACGAACGAAAAATGGTAAGCCGATCGTGGATCCAGTCAAACTCAAGTGGTTTACCAACCTATCGTTTCGGCAAGCGGTGGCTTACGCGATCGACCGAGATCGCATGAATACCAATATTTTTCGAGGCTTAGGGGTCACACAACATTCACCCATTTCGGTACAAAGCCCTTATTTTGTCCCAGCGAGTGCCGTCAAAACCTATGATTACAATCCGCAGCAAGCCAAAACCTTATTGCAGCAAGCGGGCTTTCAATACAATGCCCAAGGTCAGTTATTCGATGCGGCAGGCAATCGGGTCCGGTTTAATCTACTGACAAATGCGGGGAATAAAGTGCGTGAAGCGATCGGGGCACAAATTAAACAAGATCTGGCACGAATTGGCATTCAAGTAGACTTTACCCCAATTAATTTCAATACGTTGGGGGAAAAGTTATCCACAAGTCGAGATTGGGACGCTCATATTATTGGGTTTACGGGTGGCATCGAACCCCATAGTTCAGCCAATTTCTGGATGAGTAACGGTGGCTCCCATTACTTTAATCTGGCGCCTCAACCGGGACAGCAACCCTTACAAGGCTGGCAACCGACAACATTTGACCAAGAGATCGATCGCTTATTCATTGCCGGGGCAAAAGAACTTGATGAAGCCAAACGCAAACAAATTTATGCACAATTTCAACGAGTCGTACAGGATGATTTACCGATTATTTTGCTGGTGAATGACTCTGCTTTAATGGCCGCTCGGAATGATTTAGTCGGATTAAAATACTCTGGCTTACCCAGCTGGGGGTTATGGAATATGCCGGAATTGCAAATTAAAGACCGCTAACCAAATACCACTGTCTTAATAGATAACGGCTACGGTAAAAAGGAGAAGGATTGTTCATTGTTCATTGCAGTTTATTGTGACTCAGCCCGAAGCTATTAAAGATTTACTCAATGCGATCGCCCTCGGTCAGGTAAGCCCAGACGCCGCCTTAGAAAAACTTAAGTTCCTCAACTACGAACCCGTCGAAAACTTTGCCCGCATTGACCATCATCGCGCCTTACGAACTGGCTTTCCAGAAGTAATCTGGGGACCAGGCAAAACGCCTGATCAGATTGCCCAAATTATGGAAGTCATGCGTCACCGGACCTCGGTGGTGATGGCAACCCGCATTGAGCCAGCCGTGTATGAGCAATTAAAGGATGTTGTCCCAGGATTGCATTACTACGCCGCCGCGCGGATTTGTGCAGTACAAGGTAAAAACGAAACGAACCAACCCTATCCAACTCAGCCAAAATATGCAGGCACGATCGGAATTCTCTCAGCCGGGACTGCCGATCTCGCCGTTGCCGAGGAAGCGGCTGTAACTGCCGAACTTTGGGGATTTCAAGTGATGCGGCTCTGGGATGTAGGCGTCTCTGGCATCCATCGACTCTTGAGTCAACGTGAAGCCCTGGCAGCCGCAGATGTTTTGATTGTCGTAGCGGGCATGGAGGGCGCGTTACCCAGCGTTGTCGGTGGTTTAGTCGATTGTCCTGTGATTGCCGTTCCTACCAGTGTGGGCTACGGCGCTAGCTTTAACGGATTGGCAGCACTATTGGCAATGCTCAACTCCTGTGCGGCTGGCATCGGTGTAGTCAATATCGATAACGGATTTGGAGCAGCTATTTTGGCAGGACAAATCCTCAGAACCGGAAATCGGTTACACGAACGGCTGAAGGCTCAATCCTAGTTAGTCCAACCAGCGCACCTGGACAAAATGCGTGGGGCGCCCAAAATGGTCATGCATGGGGGTGATGTTCGCGATCGCCAAATTAAAGGGAACTGCCGTGGTGATATACCGTTGTGCCAGAGTACCCAGATCAGGAGCCAAGAACGAGGCAGCGGCGGCAGCAGCACCAAAGCCGACCAATTGCCCGATCGGGTCACGGGGCATGAATACCGTCGCGCCAAGGGCTAATCCGGCAGTCAGTAACATACCAACGGATAAATTAGTACCACAGCGAGGATGGACCGCCAGATCCCATTCACCGGAAGTAATTCGTCGGAGAGCGATCTGGACAGCACGACTCAGATCCTCCAGTTGAACTCGTCCATATAAATAAAAGCCCCGATCGGTAGACATCCCACCCAATTCCTGAGCATCGCTCGTAGCGGTCCCAGAAAATCGGAAGCGGGCGCGATCGCTTAAAACCCAAACAGTGGCATGTTCTAAGGCGTGAACCTGCCGCAGCATCAAAATTTCTTTGAGACCGGGAACGAAGTTAAGCTGCCGCAATAATTCCGTATCCTGATGCGGTCTTGGCTCAGTGGTGGGATGAGAGGGAAACAGCATATCTAGGATATCGGAGTCCCAGAAACCAGCCGTAGAGGAACCAGAAGGCGATTGAGTCATGGCAGCACAACTCCCAAACAGTCACAATCATGCGGATTCTCCTCACTGTAGCGTTTGCGGTGCAGCATGGTGGAGTGTTGTTGCAATTTGTTGTTTAGAGCTATATCGGCAGACTGATGTTTCGTAGGGATAAACATTCAACACTGAAAGGCGTAGTTGTGTAGACATGGTTTTATGAATCAATTCACTATTGCCTTACAAAAAATTTCCTTGGGTCGGATTCTGGCAACCTTTCTAGCCGGATTAACCTTAGTTCTGAGTATTGTTTTGGGTCAATTGGGTGATAGCGTCTCTGCGCAAGCGGCTCCAATGACACCAGAAGCAAGGGAATATCAAGTCGATCGCAGCAATAGCCAAGTTCACATCAATCCAGAACAGAGTCCGGATCAGGCTGAAGCTGCCGGTGGTGGTCTCATCGATACCGTACGAGAGAAGTTGAACTTAGATGAACCACTCCCTCAAGGAACGAAAGCCTTCTTTAAGCAGGTTCAGGGTAAAGATGTGCAAGTGAAAGAACAAATTCCTGCTGGCAAAGGCGAAGAACCATTGAATGAATAGTTTCACGCTGGTTACAGTCTGAATTAACCAACCAATCAGGGCACTCTAAATGGGTGCCTTTATGGTTAAATCTATCCACAAAAAGAATCCCTGCACCATTAGAACCAGAAACTCGATCGACAGACCTCTGCGGTTTTGTGGTTGTAGTACAGGGATTGCTTCAGGTAGACGATCGCAAGTCGTAAGCTACTTTTTCGCTTTTTTCTTGGTTTTTGTGTCTTCTTCTTCCGCTGCCGGAGCCACTTTTTCCTTAAACAACTTGCCAGCAGAGAAGGCAGGAACAGTTGTAGCAGGAATTTTAATCGGCTTTCCAGTACTAGGATTGCGTCCTTCGCGGGCTTGCCGTTGCCGTGCCTCAAAAGTACCAAATCCAACCAACGTCACCTTATCGCCAGAAGAAACCGTATCCATAATGGTATCCATCACAGCGCTGAGAACCGTGTCGGCATCTTTCTTAGTAACGGCAGCTTTATGGGCGATCGCATCTACTAATTCGCTCTTATTCATAGGAAAGCCTCTTGCCAGATTCAAAATTGTGCAGAGATTATAGTGCAGTTGTTGGCAAATGAGTCACCAAAACAACATTTCGCAGCAGAATTGTTGAAGAAAAACGAAAATTCTTTGATATTAGCCTCTAAATGGAAAATTAAGTTATAACAGATGCCTTACTAATTGCCTCTTAGCAAAGCTAAAAGTAGCTCACGGGTTTTAACAATTTGCCCCTATTCCTCGCACCCTCGGGTTTGGGATAGCACTTCAGGGTCAGTGACTGACAAACAGTAGCCATTTACTGCAATACCAAATTATGGATACTAAAACGGTAGAAGTTAAGGAATTTCTCGCGCAGTTCGATGCAAATGCGGTGATTGCCCAACCGGGTTCCAAGATTAAGCTCAAAAATTTCGATCCCGGATACACGGCTGGCTTGAAAAAAGCAGATGTTGAAGGTGCGTTACAGATTGGGATCGATCGCTTGGCATACTACCAAGATATTCTATATGCCCAAAATACCTATGCTCTGCTGATTGTGCTGCAAGCGATGGATGCTGCCGGTAAAGACGGTGTGATCAAGCATGTCATGTCGGGCTTGAATCCCCAGGGATGCCAGGTCTTTAGCTTTAAAGCGCCTTCGGCAGAAGAACTGGATCATGACTATCTCTGGCGATCGTTTAAAGCATTACCAGAACGCGGACGGATCGGCATTTTTAACCGCTCTTATTATGAAGAAGTGTTAGTAGTACGCGTTCATCCAGAAATTCTGGAGAAACAACAATTGCCGCCGGAAGCGAAAGGCAAAAAGATTTGGCAGCAGCGATTTGAAGAGATTAATAATTTTGAAAAATATTTGGTGGATAACGGCATTTTAGTGCTGAAATTCTTTCTCAATGTTTCTAAAGATGAACAGAAACGGCGATTTCTAGACCGGATCGATCAACCAGAAAAAAACTGGAAGTTCTCGACCGCAGATGCCAAAGAACGCTTGTTGTGGGATGACTACATGTACGCCTATGAGGACTTGTTTACCCATACCAGTACTGAATGGGCACCCTGGCATATTATTCCCGCCGATCGCAAGTGGTTTAGCCGTTTAACCGTGGCTTACTTCATTCACGAAAAACTGAAATCGTTGAACCTAGCCTATCCTACGGTCAGTGATGCCCACCGCGAAGAACTATTGAAGGTAAAAGCCATGTTGGAAAGCGAGTCGTAATCAAGGGGTGATTAACGGGTCAACGATCGCAATAACCATTGTTGCCATTTCCAAACGACAGTCGCACCGATCGTGGCACTCAATAGTCCAAAGCTAAGGTGTTCCTGTCCGCCGAGGAACCCTAATATACTGCTAATGCCTAAACCGATCGTCAGCCCTCTGGCGATCGCTAACATGCGCTGGACAGCCGTTGTGGCATCGGTAACGCGTTGGACTAACTCGGCATCCTTGCCCAAATAAATGGGAGAATGCAAGGTAGCTTTGAGAAACTCATACTTCACCCAATCAACCTGGTAGTAGGTGCCCAACTCGCTATCTCGTAAATTCGCCACTGAATGCAAACCAAAGCGTTTGGCATGGGCGATCGCTTCCCGAATCTGCTTTTTTGTAGCTAGCGACTGGAATGCTTCAAATACTGATTCCCGATAAACCCCAGTTTTTGCCATTTCGATAATCCGCTGGCTCAACTCTGGAACCGATAGCCGTCGCGTGATTATATCCATACCACCACTGCTCAATGCTAATTGCCCTTCATATAGTAACCACGTACTAAAAAATCTAGCACTCTATCCAGCCAATCATTCCGATTTGTTGATCATTTGCTGACGAATTAATCCGAGAACAACGCTGAAAAAGCCAGGATAATTAAGTTAGTGACCCGCAAAATTCGACTGGAGGAGTTCATTATGCCGTATGAGTGCGAACTGAGTACAGGACAGCGGATTTATTTAGATTGTCAAGGCAACCAAACGATCGTGACCCTCAGTAGTAGCCAACCAGGACAACAACAACAGTCGAGTTGTGGCTTTCAGACTGGGGCTTGGACAGCACCACCCCAACTGTTTCAGACTCCTGGTGGTGCCATGATTAAAATTACCACTGCTCAGGCAGAATCACTGCTTCAAATCCAAGGCAACTATATGGGCATCAGTAGTGATTTATCTGCGATCGGTGGTTCTCAATCCCTGCCAATGCGCCAAGTGGCAAGCCCTTCAACAACGCCAATGCCACCAATGCCACCGATGCAGCCCATGAAAATGGGTGATATGCAAATGACGATGAACCCCATGACCATGCAGATGGGCAATATGGGGATGCAAATGGGATCACCAACACCTGTCCCTCATACCCAAGAACGCCGCTTTTGTAGCCAATGTGGCGGGCGAGTGGACCCCAGCGATCGCTTTTGCTCGAGTTGTGGGCATCAATTCTAATGATTTTTTCTAATCCGGAAACCCGCTCAATTTACTTGAAGAAAGCTTATTGTTTAGGTCTTGCCCAAATTTGCGATGGCATGCTGTAAAGCAGTGATGCGGTCATGTGCTTTGAGCACTAGTTGATAATGGCAACAAGGGTATAGAAAACATCTACATCTAAAATTATCTTCTGAAAATAAATAGTTCAATAGTGGGGAAGTTGCACCAGCATGGCTAAATTAAATCGTCGGAAGCTCCTGGTGACTGGACTAGGTGCTGGGGCTTCTAGTGCGGCTGCGATCGCACATCACGCTACTGTTGGGACAGACCCAGTAGCAGCCCAACCAATTCCAGCGCAAATCGTTACTGAAGCGATAGACTCCCTGTTTGATTATGATGGCAATCTGGATACTGGAGGAGAGAACCGTCTGAATCTCCCACTTAGCGAGGTGATTCGACCTACCGTTCCCTACGATCGCGACATCTCAAAATTATTAGTGTTATGTAATCAACTGGCATTAGAACAGTTCCAAGCGGGGGAGAAGAATCCCCGATATAACGGCAACATTCGTGCCCTACCTAGTTATGACAAGGTTCTCGATCGTTATCTCCAGACGGCTTCTATTTACGTCATGAACGATGGTAGCAATCTACCCGTCGAACTCCGAGTGGCTCGGTCTTTACTTGGAGGTCCAGGTCGAATTGTGCCTGTTTACTTTGGCTTTGTCCTAAAAAGTCCAGCCCATAATATTGTGGTATTTCGGGGAACCCAGACGACTAGAGACTGGCTAGCTAATCTTCAGCTCGAGCAGTCCGACTACATCCAAGCAGGAGTCAAGCAAGGGCAAGTTCATCGTGGTTTTTTCCGGGTTTACACCACCTTAGCTCCCCAAACTCGTAGTGCCGTGAGTCAATTAGATGCCACAGTTCCTTGTTACATCACTGGTTACAGTCTAGGGGGAGCTTTAGCAACATTGGCAACGGCTGATTTAGCCGCTAACAACCCCACGCTAAAGGAGCAACTGCGGCTCTATACCTACGCGTCTCCCAGAGTTGGCAATCCAGCATTTGCTAGTTTCTACGAAAAGCTGGTTCCCAATACCTACCGCATCATTAACTTAACCGACACTGTAGTCATGGTGCCACCCTCAGAAGTACGCAACCAGGAATATCGACATGTTGGACAGCCCTGGTCATTTGTCCTTTATACAGGAGATGTCGCCCCTAATCATGCCCTCACGCTGTACCAAGCTGCGATCGGCAAAAACATAGAAGATAACCAGGTCAATTTACTATAAGTTTGCCGTAAATCTGCGCAAGACATCTCTACCATGCAGAGTGCCCAGCTGCCATTTATTAACTGATTTGCCATTTGTATCTACGGCGCTACCAACTGCCATAACACCTTTTGAACGGGATTAGAAACAGGAACGATCGCGGCATCCTGCTTGACCCAGCCCCTTAGTTCCAGAAGCCATTGAGGACAGCTGGGGCAGGAGTTACCTGGTACTGGACAGTACCAGGTCAAGCGATCGTCCAGGGGTAATATTAAGTTTTGTTAAGATACTTCCTTTTAGTTGAAAATGGTAGTGTAATATACAGAAAGATAAATCGTTCATCTTCCTTGCATTGACTAAATCCTCTAGATGTACTGAATCAATCTATAGGTTCACAGAGTAAGGCAAGACGGAAGTAGGGAAACTCCCGAAGGAACGCGCCTCAAATCTCAACAGATCTTTTTGGAGGCGACAATGAAACTCTCTTACCGGGGTATTAGCTACGAAGCACATCCTGTAACAGCACCTACTAAACCAGCGGTTCCAGCATCTGATTTGAAGTACCGTGGAGCCAGCTATCGTCGAGGTGAAGTGGCAAAAGCTGAATCTCAGAATGCCATTCTGACCTACCGGGGCATGTCCTATTCGCATCAATCCAGCGATAGTTTAGCTACTTCGGTGGCGCCACAGGCGGTAGACCTTAAGTATCGTGGCACCAACTATCGACTATGTGAAGCCGCAAAAGCTGAATCTCAGAATGCCATTCTGACCTATCGGGGTATGTCTTACTCGCATCAACCCGTAGTGGAAGCTGTAGCTGATACTCCTGTAGCACCAGCAATTTCAGTGCAAGATAAGGCTCGCGTACTAACCATGAACCACTACCGGGTACTTCGGAACCGGCAGCAAACAGTGTTCAACCGTTCTTGGAACGCTGTTGCTTTTAGCTAATCCAATAATTTAGCATTCTGCCAGGTCTAATTAATCATCTGGCTTGAAACGTCAAGAGGCGCAATCTAAATGTGCCTCTTGATTGGTTTAAACCATATTTACGGCTTCTTGGCTGAGGGTCATAATCTGCTCAAACTGGAAGTTCTCCGCTAGATTGATTAAGGCAATTTTCAATGCTTGCTGGTCTTGAGGAATATCTTGTGCCAGCTCTAGCACCAGTGAATCACTTCCTTGGAGCGCCGCACGATGTAACTGCTGTAACCAAGTTTGCGGCATAACTTGTAAGCTAAGGCTAGTTAAGCGATCGCGACCTGTAACAATTGCAGCTGTAGGCTCAACCCAATCCTCATTGGCTTGATTACTAATCCCCGGAGCAACAAGAGGCGCAATTTCTTCGTAGAGATACTCTACTCCTAGATACTGGCTGATCTTATCCAGTAATTCGGTTGCCTGAAACGGTTTGCGGACAAAATCATCGCACCCAGCCGCTAAAATCGTCTGTCGCTGTTCTTCAAAGGCGCTGGCTGTGAGTGCAATAATCACAGTTTGCTGGTCTAGATCTTGTTGTTTAATTTGACGAGTAGCCTCATACCCATCCATCACTGGCATGCGCATATCCATCCAAATTAAGTGAGGGTGGCAAGTCTGCCAAAGCGCGATCGCTTCTGCTCCATTCACCGCCTCATACACGTCAAATCCTAACGGCTGGAGCAGTTTAGTTAAGAGTAAGCGATTAGTGGGGTTATCCTCTACCACCAAAATCCGGTAGTTAGGCTGATGAGGAGCCAGTCCAATCACACGCAAACCTTTGGCAGGAGAGGGTTTTGCCTGAGTTTTCGTGGCAGGACGCACACAAATTGTAAATTGGAAAATAGAGCCTTGTCCTAACGTACTCTCTACCGTAATTTTGCCCCCCATGAGTTGCACAAATTTTTGACTAATTGGTAGACCTAAACCCGTGCCTTGGTCTGATTTCATTCCAGTTTTGGTTTGTCCAAAGGCAGAAAATAGTTTATCCATTTCATTCGGATCAATTCCCGAACCCGTATCGATAATTTGAAAATTCAAAGGTAATACCGAGGAATCTAGCCCTCGATGTAAGGCTGGGCTATCGGGAGCCAGACAGACTTGTAAGGTGACATGACCTTGGGACGTAAACTTAATCGCATTGCCCAGCAGATTAATTAAAACTTGGCGTAATTTGTTGTCGTCAGTATGGATGAATTGAGGAACTTGCGGATCGCATTCAAATATTAACTGCAACCCTTTAGAAATTGCTTTCAGTTGCAGCATATCTTTTAGGCTATCCAATAGATAGGTAAGATCGAAATCTGTTTCTGCTAAAGTAGCTTTGCCAGCTTCAATCTTAGACATATCTAAAATGTCATTAATTAAGCCTAATAAATGTTCACCACTTCGGCTAATAATGCTAGTAAATTCCTGATGTTTAGTAGCCAGTTCAGGATCTCGACTCATCAGTTGGGCAAATCCCAAAATGGCATTCAGAGGAGTACGTAGCTCATGACTCATATTCGCTAAAAACTCACTCTTTGCCCGATTAGCTACATCAGCAGCTTCCTTAGCTTTCTGCAATTCAGCGGACTGTTGTTGAGTTTGGGCTAACAGTTCGGCTTGCTGAATAGCCACTCCAAGTTGACTACCAATCTGTGTCACCATTTTTATTTCGGCATCATCCCATTCCCGAGGTTTGGTATTTTGATAGGCTGCCAATAACCCCCAAAGTTGTTTGCCACAAAAGATAGGCACAATAATATATGCTCGCGTTTGAAACCGTTCTAATAGCTCGATATAGCAAGGTGTAAATCCTGCTGCATAGATATCGGGAACACATCGGTAGCTAACACCCTGACGATACATCCCTCCCTGAGTATCTTGTAAATAGGTGTCTTGAACCAGCGAGTCCTGACTATTTAGCGTTTTGACCACACACTTTGGTTCATCTACAGCGACTTTAGTTAAGGCAGATTCGTAATACTGCGCCTGCAATAAGGGTTGGCAACCATCAGCTAGAGACTCCGAGACAAATTCGCCGCTCCAGTTGGGTTTGAAACGATATACTCCTACCCGATCGCAGTTCAGGGCTTGCCGCAGTTCCTGCGTAGTCGTGTTGAAAATTTGCTCTAAATCCAACGTTTGCCGCATCCGTTGAATGACTCGAATTAGAGTGCGCTCTCGGTCAGCCATCTGTCGTAGAGCAACTTCTGCCTGTTTTTGGCTAGTAATGTCACTGAAGGTACAGACCACCTGCTCCACGGTTCCATCATCCGCACATTGAGGTGCGGCATGAACTAGAAACCAGCGGAGTTCTGAGAGGACGGGATGACGCAACCCCAAAATCACATTGTTAACCGGTTGACGGCTGGCGATCGCTTGTTGCACAGGCAGTTCCGCCACCGGAAAAGGAGTGCCATCGACGTTGAGCCAAGTTGCCACCTCACTAAAGACTAAATGCTGATAATCTTCTTTTAGATTCAGCAAGTCAGCCGCAATTTGATTGCAAATTAAAATTACCGCATTGGCATTCAATAACAAAACACCGACTGGCATATCTCGAATTAATGACCGAAAGCGATTTTCACTCACTTGTAAAGATTGCTGACGGTTTAACTGCAACGTTAATCGTTGATCAAACAAAGAAGTTAACAGTGCTAACGTCAAAATCAACAGGGTCGCAATTCCGATCGCAATCGCTAAAAATCCTGGGTCAAGCGTGTAAACAGGCGTAGATGCTGGGGTTTGGCTGGGAAGAAAATGGGTTGCTGCCATGCCGGTGTAATGCATACCACTAATCGCCAGCCCCATCACAACGGCGCTAATTAGCTTTTGCCCAAATAAGGTCTGAGGTGACACATGCTGCAATCGAAAGGCTAACCATAGGGACGCCATAGAGGCGGTAATTGCGATCGCCACAGATAAGCTCAACAGGCTCACATCATACTGAATTACCGCTGACATCCGCATGGCTGACATGCCTGTGTAGTGCATTCCAGCAATAGCAATGCCCATACAGAGACTACCGCCTAACAACCATAGAGGCTGAACGGCTGAACGGCTGAGTAACCATAATGCAATCCCCGAAGCAACAATGGCATACAACAGTGATAGTAAAGTTGGCAAAACCTGATAGCTAACTGGGATGGGTAAATGCAGCGCTAACATGGCAACAAAATGCATTGACCAGATCCCTGTGCCCATCGCCACTGCACCTCCTACTAGCCAAAGCCAGCGTTGTTGGAGTGCCGCATAAACTCGTCCTGCTAAGTCCAAAGCTGTGAATGAAGCGAGGATGGCGATCATTAACGAAAGCGCCACCAAGCTAACCGTATAACTACCTACCATGCTGTAACCTATTGCTCTGTCGATTGGGATCAGCCTGTAGCTACCATCTTACTGATTACCGGGATCAGTTATGGACATCAGAGCACATCGGGGGCTTGGTAATCTCCTGATTTACCACCGGTTTTGCTAACCAAGTGAATTCCTTCAATTTGCATTGACTTTTCTAATGCTTTTGCCATGTCGTAGAGGGTCAGCGCTGCGATCGACACAGCGGTAAGCGCTTCCATTTCAACTCCGGTTTCAGCTTTCGTCTTGACTTCCGCTCGAATCTGATACCCCGGTAAATTTGGATCTGCTTCTAGATGAACTTCTACCTTCTGTAACGGCAGAGGATGACATAGAGGAATGAGTTGAGCCGTTTGTTTGGCAGCCATAATCCCTGCCAACCGAGCCGTTCCCAATACATCCCCTTTCGGCGTATCACCCGCCGCGATCGCCGCCAATGTCTCTGCTCGCATTCGCACCCGACCAACAGCGATCGCTTTTCTAATCGTTTGGGCTTTACTAGAAACATCAACCATTTGGGCTTCTCCTGCTGCATCTAAGTGAGTGAGCGGTGCAGGGGTAGCCGTGGATTCAGCATCTTTTGGAAAAATGTTTGACATTTTCACTCAGGGTTGTTAGGATTAGAGACGTTGCAAGGGCGTGTAGCTCAGTGGACTAGAGCACGTGGCTACGGACCACGGTGTCGGGGGTTCGAATCCCTCCTCGCCCGTTCATTATTATCCATCGTTGGGTCATCCTAACCATAGTTATGCGGCTAGGTAGTACGCTAAGAAGTAGGGGGCGATCCTTTCCACCAGGCATTGGGCGATCGCCCCAACGCTCTTCCATGTATTGCTCTACTCATGCACCCAGCCAATTTATCTGTTCTCATACAGACGAATTGTTGCCAACCTGGCAATGTCCAGTTTCATCTGTGCTGATTGTGCTGCAACTGTCAGCCTGTGACCTGCGCGATCGGACAGCAACGACAGAAGCCGAAAAGCAAAAGCTCCGGCAGCAGTTTGTGGGATTTGGGTTTACAGTTGTCGAGCGGCTTCAGCAATTAGGCTATCAAGCAGATTTATTTGATCCCCAAACTGGCTTACCCATGGTCTCTACACCTGGTCGAATCCATTTGGATGATGTCGCCGTAGTTCGGGATTGCCTAGGCTATCCAACACTGGGGCATTGTGGTTGCTCAGTCATTCTGCATCCCACCTGGGGTTCAGCCATTTACCCATCAGTTCTGCTGTCTTCTGCTCCCCCAGCCCTAGTGGCATGGGTAGCTAAGGATGTCGCTAGGGGCGGCTGAGCAGATAAAGCAGTCGATCGCTTGAGTTGATCGGCATACCACCAATCTTTGACTAAGGGCGGTAATTTCGCCCAATACAGCGTGATTACCAGAGGCTCGGTGGATAGAGATTTTTGCCCCACAATCTCAACACTGTAAGATGGAAAATTTCGGGTTGCCAGATCAACAATAAAGCGTCTGCCAATGCGGCGCCAACTGGGTTCCTTGCCACGCCACTGCAACCGACAGCAAGGCCAGGGAAGTTGTTCACGATCGAAAAGCCGACAACATGCCCCGAGAATGCGGTAGCTGAAATGACAGCCTGGGCTAGAAATAATTTGTCCAGGTTCCAGTGGATGGCAGGGGATAGTGAAATGGCTCTTCATCGGGCAGCGAGGGTCAATTGTCTGTTGAGAATTGGTTTAATTGTCTTTTTCTAGTAAAGCTGCTAGGTTGCCGGGGCAGGAGGGGTACACTGCATGGAATGGCAGCACTGAGGGCGATCGCGTCACACTTAGGAGAAATCATCGATGGACAGTGTACAGTTGGATGTTGGCGTACTTTCAAGCCTAGAAGCCCAGGATTTGGCAGCATTGCAAGCGATTTTGGAACATGCGATCGCGGACGGCAAAATCTCTCGGCAGGAAATGGATAGCATCCGAGCGGCTGTGTTTGCCGATGGCAAAATGTCAGTTGAGGAAGCAGAACTGTACAGAACCTTCATTATTGAGAAATTTAAGCGTGGCGAACTAGAGATTGAATCCTAGCTACGATTTGTCCTGGGAGATCATACCAACTGTGCCGTTAACAGCACGAATATAATCCGTGGGAGCGAGCAGAATTTGGCTCCCACGCACCCCAGCAGACACTGACATCACATCAAAAACTACCGCCAATTCATCGACAAAGACAGGATAAGCTTTTTTACAAGCTAAGGCGGTCACACCACCGCGAATATATCCCGTTAAGGGTTGAACTTCCTTAAGCGGAACAGGCTCAACTTTGCGATTGCCCGATAAGGTAGCCAGGGCTTTCAAATCAAGCTGGGTATTGCCAGGAATGACAGCTAGCAAAATACCAGTGCGATCGCCGCGCACCACTAAGGTTTTGAAAACTTGCTCTGGCGGCAGATTAATTTTCTCCGCTACCGTTTCTGCGGCTAAATCATTGGGGTCAACAGCGTACTCTCGCAGCTCGTAGCAAATGTTGATAGTATCGAGGATGCGAACAGCATTCGTCTTCATAGGCAACAAAAAGTGGTAGGGTCAAGTACAGAACGATCGCTATAATCTTTTGAATCGGCTGTTTTGCATTCAGTCATGACCCAAACATACACTGTAGAAATTCATCATCAAGGGAACGTCCACACGATTCAAGTCCCGGAAGATCAAACGGTACTGGATGTTGCCAATGCGGCTGGCTTAGATCTGCCTAGTTCTTGTACAGCAGGGGTTTGCACCACCTGTGCGGCTTTACTCCTCGAAGGCACAGTAGAGCAGGGAGACGGTATGGGAATTAGCCCTGAATTACAAGCCCAAGGCTATGCTTTGCTCTGTGTAGCCTATCCCCGATCAAATCTGAAATTAGAAACGGAGAAGGAAGATACGGTGTATCACCTTCAGTTCGGACAGTTCCAGCAACAGAAGTAATGGCAACTAGCATTTAGGTGATTTATGACCACTCACTTTATTACGGCAGAAATTGACCTGCAAGAGTCTCCGGCAGAAATGCAACGGGCGATCGAAGCTGAATTACAAAAGCGCGGTGAGCCATTACGTTGGGCAGTAACAGAGGTGGATTCGGATCGCCAGAAAGCCCTCGTTGAGGCGATCGTTACCCAAACTGATACCGAGTGAAACGTCCCTATACCGTTTTACTGATTGTACCGACAGGCATTGGGGCAGCGATCGGGGGTTATGCGGGAGATGCCTTACCTGTCGCTAGGGCAATATCTCAAGTAGCAGATTGCTTGATCACCCATCCCAATGTCTTGAATGGGGCTCAACTTTACTGGAATTTACCCAATGCTCTGTATGTCGAGGGCTATGGGCTTGATCAAGTTGCAGCCGGACGATGGGGCTTACGACCAGTGCATCAAAATCGGGTAGGCCTAGTACTCGATCAAGGCATTGAACCTGACCTGAGGCTACGGCAACTTCAGGCAGCCGATGCAACGAGGGCGACGTTAGGGTTGAATCTGACTGAATATATCGTTACAGATACTCCCCTTAATGTGAGCTTGAAAACGGCAGCATCAGGAGCAACGTGGGGGACCATTGAGCATCCAGACAGTCTATTGCGAGCCGTGGATCAATTGATCCACCAAGCGGGAGCGCAGGCGATCGCAGTAGTCGCTCGATTCCCAGATGATCCGGGAAGCACAGCGTTACAGCAGTATCGTCAGGGTCAGGGGGTAGATCCACTGGCTGGAGCTGAAGCAGTCATTAGTCATTTAGTTGTACGGACATTCCAGATTCCCTGTGCTCATGCTCCCGCCTTATCGCCTTTGCCACTCGATCGGAGTGTGTCACCCCGATCAGCTGCAGAAGAATTGGGTTACACGTTTTTACCCTGTGTATTGGTAGGCTTAAGTCAGGCTCCACAATTTGTCACGGCTCGTTCCCTACCTCAGGTTGGTGATGTTTGGGCAGACCAAATTGATGCTGTGATCCTACCAGCTACCGCTTGTGGGGGCAGCGCAGTACTCAGTTTAAGCCACTCCTCAACTCGGATCATTACGGTCGCAGAGAACACTACTACTTTGCACGTCACTCCAGAGCGACTAAATATTTCTGCCCTACAAGTACAGTCTTATGTAGAAGCATTAGGCGTTTTAGTATGCGATCGAGCGGGTATTAGTGCTGCGGCGCTGCATCCCAACGTTACTGCGGTTCAGGGTTTGGTAGATTGGTAGTATTTCAAGTCGTGCTGTTCTTATTCACTTAAAATTAAACTAGTGGCAGAAATAAATCCTCATCCTCCCGAACTAGAACCCCTGACTCGCACCCAGGTCTTAATTGCCATGGGAGTTACTGCCATTGTCTTACTGCTAATCACCAAACTCTGGATTCAGTTTGGCAATGCCTATGTTCTACCATTGCACTGGTCAGGACTCGCGATATTGGTAGGGATCGGATTGGGTGTCGGAATTACACTGGCCAGTTCCCTAATTTATACAATCTGGCCGGCTTACCGGTCCAGTGCTGACTACTACTTACAGCTGGTGCTAAAGCCGCTCGTGCTCCCAGATTTAATCTGGTTGGGGCTACTCCCTGGACTCAGTGAGGAACTGCTGTTTCGCGGGGTAATGTTACCCGCGATCGGACTGAATGTAGAAGGGCTAATTTTCTCCAGTCTGTGCTTTGGCGTATTGCACCTCAGCAGTCCCCGCCAGTGGCCCTATGTCGTTTGGGCAACGACGATCGGAGCCGTATTAGGCATGAGTGCCATCATGGCTAATAATCTATTGGTGCCGATCGTGGCACATGTGGCGACGAACCTAATTTCCAGCAGTTTGTGGAAATGGACAAATCTTCGCCATCACGGTGTCCCAGATTAAACGGGCTTATTCTTCGTCCCAAAGCGATTGGGTATAGCCCAGTTTTGTGGCTGCATTGCGTTCATCAGCCGTCAAATCTTCCCAGTAGCGATCGTCCGAATCGGGCGCATCGGTGTCTTCCTCCCAGCTTGCCTCACTCCAGCCCAGGGCTGCCCATAAAGCTTGTTCATCACTACTCATGTCTGCCCAACTCAAATCATCCCAGGCAGCACTTGGATCACCTTTAATATCACGAATCGTTGCCATTCATTACCTCTTAATCAGGCGGAACAATTTGGGGGGATGGTACTAATACCAGTTCTGGCTGAACCAATCCTCTACGAATGGTAATCGGAACTGCCAGCATTAACTTACCGACTATCTTATTCTTTACCTAATTTAATTTGTTTGCAGCATTTCCTGCCGTTGGCGGGAATAATCCGCCGCTTTCGCCACATCGCCTAACGCAAAGTAGGCAACTTTCAGACTACCCAGCACTTGTTCTTCCACCCGATGATCCTGCATTCTCCGAGCAATCGCCAAGCGCTGTTCATAGTAATCGATCGCTTTAGTATAGTTCCCTAAAGCATCGTAAGCTACTCCAATGCTACCCAGAGCTTGTTCTTCACCCCGGTGATCATTGATCTCTTGCGCTACCAGTAACCGTTGTTTGTTATATTCGATCGCCCGGTGATAATCCCCTAAGGCATAGTAAGTATTCCCCAGGTTACGTAAGATTTGACCTTCGGTGCGATGATCATTGACTTCCCGCGCCAACGCTAAACGTTGCTGATAGTAGTCAACCGCCTTGACATAATCTCCTAACGCATAACAGGCGTTACCCAGGTTCTTAAGAATCTGCTCTTCTACGCGATCATCTCCTACTTCGCGCGCAATCAGCAGACTTCGTTCTTCGTAGTGAATTGCGATCGCGGCATCCCCCAAGGCCTTATAAGCAAGCCCCAAGTTATTTAGAGCGGCCATTTCACCGCGCCGATCTTGAATTTCTTGGGCAACCGCAAGGCTTTGTTGCTGGTATTCGATCGACCGTTCCATCTCCTTGAGATGACGATAAGCATTTCCCAGCGTTGCCAAAATCTTAATAATATTGCGCCGATCTTGGACTTTCTGAGCCAACGTCAGCGCTGACTGCGAATATTTAATGGCTTTGGCATAGTGCTTCATGGTGTAGTAAGTCTGTCCCAGACTACTCAACACCCTCGCCTGGCCCGCCTCATCCCGCAGCTGTTGATAGAGGGCATACGCTTGCTGCAACGATTCTAGAGCAGCTTCAAACTGGTTAGCTTGGTAGTGTTCATAGCCCTGATTCAGTAAGCGATCGGCAACGACTAATGGAGTTTGCAGCGGATGCGCGATCGAATCCACAGGTGTTGGATCGTTTGGAAACACCGTTTCGCGAGAAACAACTGGAAATTCAAAACCTGCTTTGGGCAGACCGTTAGGCGGTTCAGGCATAGGGGACTGAAAGCAGTTATCCATTGTGTGTGCCTCTCACTTCACATGGCTCAACCGGGCTGTTCCAGAAGGAGACATTAACCCGTTCTAGTAAAGACTATCCTTTCTAGTGACTTGGAGAACTCAGTAATCTTTCCAGCTTTACCATTATGTCCCCAAACAGCTATCCGTATTCTCCCTAAGAATACGGATAGATAGACTTGCAGACACCATAGCTAACAATATTTTTAGTTAGAACGGATAAGAATTGGGTATAGATGTCCCAATGACGCTCTAGTCAGGATAGAAGTTGGACAATTGAGATCCCATGCAGCCCTGATGATCAATGCTTAATTGTTAGCCTAGCGAAAACTCAGAACATCGTCTATAAAATTTCGATGTAATAATTATCACCATTGATGAATTTATGACTCAACTGCCGTAGCAGGTCCCACCAGGGAGATATGAGGGGTGGTGAAATATTTCTGGGCAATGGCTTGAGCAAATTCAGCTGTGGTATCGGTCACCTGTTGTTGAAAAATCGCATCAAAGTGGATCCCCAATTTTAAGGTTTCGTACCAGCCGAAAATTTGGGCAATCTGAGCGTTTGTTTGTTTACCTAACGCATATTGACCTAGCAGTTTATTCTTAGCAGAGTCCAGTTCTTCGCCAGTCAAAAGGGTTGTCTGAAGTCGATCAACTTCGTACTGCAATCCATCTAAAGCAGTTTGGGTATTTTCAGGAGCCGTTCCCATATAGGCAACGAACTGAGCCGGATACAAGCGAGTGGTATAGAACGCCGAGACTTCATAGGCTAACCCTCGTTTTTCTCGCAACTCCACAAATAAGCGACTCGATAGACCATTCCCCAGGTAAGTATTCAATAACTTCAAGGCGGAATACTCTTGGGTACTTAGAGATTCCTGCTCCGATAGCGTCCCAATTCCCGGAGCCAAATACCCCAACATAATGATCGATTGTTGAGTTTCTTGCGCGATCGCTTTCGTCAGAGGTTGAGTCAACACAGGAGGCAAATCCAGGGTCGGCAGCGGTACGTCAGGAGGTTGCCAGTCACCAAACACTTGTTGAATCAGCTGAACGGCAGCATCCGTTTGAATTCGTCCCGATAGACTGATCACAATATTGTCGGGACGAAAGTGAGTTTGATGGTAGTGGTGCAAATCCTCTGCTTGGAGTTGAGTGACGGAGTTGATTGTCCCCAGCCCGGGTAGAGCATAGGGATGCTCCCCATACATCATCCACCGCAGTTGATCGAAGGCAATAGTAAAGGGTTGTTCCTGTTGAGAGCGAATTGCCTGCAAAGTTAGGCGGCGTTCTAGCTCTAGCTCTGACTCCGGGAACGCTGGCGATCGTAGCAACTGACTGGCTAGCTTCAAGATGTCTTCAAAATCCGAAGACACGGTTTTTAAGCTTAAGAGAAAATAGTCTGTAGTGGCATCAGTGCTAAGACTAGCACCAACTGATTCCACCTGTTCCGCAATTTCTAGGGAAGATAAGCGGTCTGTCCCCTTGGTTAGCACAGCGGCAATCAGATGGGACAGCCCGGCTTGATGGGGTAATTCCCACCGGCTACCAGCCCGAATAAAGATCCGTGCTGCAATGATGTCTGCTGTAGGATTTTCAGCCACCAGGACCACCATACCGTTATCTAAAACTGTCCGGTGAATTGCCTGAAGTTGCTGAGAGAACGTTGAGCCGAGAGTCACGAAATTATCCTTCAAGTAATCAGCAAAAGTAGTGCAAACAAGCCGAGAAATTGGAGAGGTCAATTAAGCAGAAGGCAATAGCATTGAATGTTAGCTGAACAACGAAGCCTGCCCCTACAGTTTCCTCCGCATTTTCTCCATCGCCTTAGCCAGTCTCATCCCCTACCGTTATGTCGGTCTGACAACCACTGCCGCATAGTGATAGGGCGATAGATATTGTCCAGCCAGCTGTTGCAAATCCTCCGATCGCAAGGCACGGATCTGTTGAGGATAGCTGGCAACTAATTCGGGTCGAGCAATTACGCTGTAATAGCCATATAAACCGGCTAGTTGACTAGGGGTTTCAGTAGAAAAGGCATGATCATTACAGAGTAGTCGCTTACAGCGTTCCAGTTCTGCTTCCGCAACTGGAGCCGCCGCAAGTTCGGATAGACGATCGCCAATAATCGCTTCCACCCGTTCCAGGTTTTCAGCGTCTAACCAGGCAGAGATAGTAAATAACCCTGATTCACGCTGAAGAGAAAAACTACTGCCGATCGCCTGGACTAAATTCCGCTCCTCGCGCAATTCACGCACCAAGCGAGACATCCGTCCTTCCGCCAGGAGTACAGAAATGACATCTAACCCATAAGCCGCCTGCAACTGTTCTTCCTGGCTGCGTAACGGGGAATCGACTCCTGGTCCTAGCCAAGCCATCATCAACCGAGCTTGTTCTAGTCGTGGCAGGCGAAGTTCTTGCCGATAAATACTGGAAATCGGCGGTTCCGCATCCGGTAAGGGACAGGGACAAGCTGTTTGTAGCGGAAAGGTGGAAAAGTTGCGGGCAATCAAATCGATCGCGCGGTCTTGCATCACATTGCCGACGACCACGATCGTCATATTTTCCGGTTGGTAATGCGCCTGATGGAAGCAACGCATCTCAGTAGGAGAGTGGCGCATCAACAATTCCTCCGTTCCCAGAATGGGTCGCCCATAGGGATGATGCTGATAAACCGCTTCTGCTAATGACTGAAATGCCACACAATCGGGATTATCGTAGGATTGACGAATTTCCTCGAGCACCACATCCCGTTCCCGATCGAATTCCTCATCGGGAATTGCCGCATTCAACAGGATTTCTGCCAGATAGGGTAAGGTTTCCTCCAAGTACTGGTCAGCAGTAGTAATAAAGTAGTGCGCATAATCATGGCTGGTGGCGGCATTCGTCATCCCACCTCGATATTCGATCGCCCAATCAAATGCCCCTGGCGGTAGGCGATCTGTTCCCTTGAAAATCATATGCTCTAGGAAGTGAGCCATGCCGCACCAGCCGTCAGGTTCGGCGATCGCTCCGGCTTTGACCCAGACATCCACCGCCGCAACCGGCATAGCAGGCGTGTATTGATGAATAACGGTCAATCCGTTATCCAGTTGTATCCGGCTAGCCGGAAAGGTAGAACAGTCTAAAAGGTTTACCAAACTCGCGATACCTGGATTCCTAATTGGATATAACCTAACACCTCATTTATAAAAAATTATAAGGAGTTTGCTCCCTACTTAATCCTTACTTAACTCTTTTCTGGCTCAAATCCTCTAAATTGCGGTTGCAAAACGAAAAAAGCCTGTTCCCACCTTAAACATCTGTCCCACGAACAAAAATCACCGTTCAAGCCGAAATGGATGCATTAGACTGCTTTCAGGGTTACTAGCAGTTCTTTATGTCAGATCCAATTTTAGTCCGGGGGCACAGCAGTCGAGCTGCCATCCGCGAGTTGCAGCGGCTATTGAATCGGAAAGGGGCATTTCCAACCTTAACGGCAGACGGGCTATTTGATGACCAAACAGATGCAGCCGTTCGGCACTTTCAATGGACGCATGCTTTATTACCCGATGGTAAAGTAGGCACAAAAACCTGGGCAGCTTTACGATCGGTTCCTGACTCACCACCCTATCCTTCTGCAACCCGACCGATTTTGGGGTATGGGTCTACTCATGCCGCCGTGTATGAATTGCAAGTCCGATTAAATACAGCCGGTGTTCGCCCCTCACTGTTAGTAGATGGTGTATTTGGCGGGAGAACCCTCAAGGCAGTGCAACAGTTCCAGTGGCGTATGAACTTGACCATTCATGGTACGGTTGACCATCTCACCTGGGCGAAGTTACTGGACTGGATGCCTCAGGCGGTTGACCAAGTAACCACCCCAACCTTAGATCACAACAATTTATCTCTACAAGCGATCGCCGAAATGGATGCTGAAACCTGGAAACAACTGACTCAATCATCCACTGAGCTAGCCCCTGTACTACCGGAGAAACTGGGAACCGTTAATACACTGGACGATCTATTTCCACCAGTGGGAGCCGCCGATGGTCACCAACCCCAGGGTAAAGCCGCCACACTAGCGCCCAGCTCTGATGTCAAACATCCTTTGTTGCGCCTGGGTGATCAGGATGCCCCCGAGCCAGCAGCTGGAGCGGTTCACACCTTACAGCAGCTCCTACAGAAAACAGTGAATCCGCGTCTGGAGGTGAATGGTCGCTTTGACGATCGCACCTATCGCACCGTACTGCACTTTCAGCGGTTACATCATTTGATCCCCACAGGGGAAGTCAATGAAAGCACCTGGGAAAAACTTCTACGACCAACCAACAATCATCAAGCCGCCTCACCCGTAGTCGCCAATGATCGAACTTCAGAGCGATCTCAGCCTGGGGCTGAACCCCCATCAGGTGCAGGGCAGCTACCCACCCGTCGCCTAGGGTTTCCGCAGTGGCGTGGTCCACGCACCCCCAAAGGCAGACCCTACCTGGTTCCAGAAATGCGGGAACCGGAGGAGCATCAGCAGGGACCCATTCATGAACTGCAAACCCTATTACGGGCTAGTGGTGCAGCCGAACTAGCGATCGATGGTTACTTCGGCTATGGCACCTTCCAGGCTGTCAAAAGCTTCCAGAGTCAGCAGGACTTAATTTTGACTGATGGACGAGTGGGAGATGAAACCTGGGATCAGCTGGTAGAGTTGGCAATGGAACACCGATCGCACATGCCCAGCACCAATCCAAGAGGGACAATGACGCTAGCCACCTTAGGGAAATATTACGATCCGAAAAATTATCCCCATCAAACCAGTGCCTTTTTATGGTTACAAAGCCAGATTCCGCCAGAAATTTTTAATGCTTTTGTTGCCTACTGGCGGAATCCCAATTAGTTGGTTAGTGCGATCGCCCTTCCAAACTGCCTTTCTGCCAGACTGTCGATTGGCGTTGGGCTTTCATAGCTAATAGTTCCGGCACGGTGACAAAGCGATAGCCCCGGCGCTTTAAGGTATCAATGACTTGCGGTAAAGCTTCTACCGTCGGATTGCGATCGCCACCGCCATCATGCATTAACACAATGCCACCAGGTCTGGTGTTTTTCAGGACATTATCGACCACGATCGGAGCCGAGACATAGTAATCTTCGGAATCGGCAGACCACAGCGTCACGGTGTAACCCAATTTTTGCGCGTAAGTTGCCAGACTACCGCTCAGATTCCCACCAGGTGGTCGCATTAGGGTCGTTTTTACACCTGTGATGTCATACATTAATTTTGCGGCATTGCCTAACTCTTGGGCAGCCGTGGCTTCATCCATATCATTCATCAAGTGTTGCCAGGTATGGTTACCGATCGCGTGTCCAGCTGCCACGACCTTTTTGGCAATCTCTGGATTATTTTGGAGGGGAATACCAACCCAGTAAAACGTGCCTTTAATATTATTCTGCTTGAGAATCTCAAGAATTTTCTCGGTGGTACTGGGCCAGGGACCATCATCGAAGGTTAACGCCACCACCTTCTCCGTACCAACCGAGTTCACCTCTTGAACAATCTTCCCCTTGTACTCATCTGGTGCAGTAAAGGTTAAGGATTGCGGTTGAATGGGTTTGGCGCGGACAATCTCAGTTTTACGGTTGGCTGTCGCTCCGGGAGTTTGTACGGCTGTAATCGGAGCGGACTGAGCTGTTTGCTCAGTGGCAGATGGCTCAATCCTAAATCCAGTCGCTTCCAAGTAAAGAAACCAGTAACACAGGATAAAGCCGGCAAACGCAAACCGATTCAGGAGGAAAGAGCGGAAAATCCGGAACCGGACTTGAGCTGGATCAGGACGGTAAGACGCTCGCCGCGATCGCCGTCTGGCATTGGCAGGGGTGCTAATGCGGACCGATTGCTGCCAGAGCACATCGGATTCTCCTGCCATCCGAGCGATCACCCGAACATCCCGAATGGCTGACGAGTTCAGAGTCCATAGGCGGTAACAAATAAACCGCACTAAGGTTTGACGTAAGGTAAGACAGCGTTCGCGCCGTTGCTGATGAAAATTGACAAAGATCTTGAGACAGCCAGAGCGAGTCGCCTCTGCCTGGATATAGATCCCTTGAGGAGCCAACAGGCTGTTGATCCAATAGGCGATCGCCCGAAAATTACCTTGCCGTGCTAACTCAAGGATAGACGGTTGATATTGACTATTTGAGTAAGCCATTCTCTCTCAACACCAAATCAATTTCGATAACTTAACAACTGTGATTTAACTTAAGACAAGTACACAAATAAGCCAGGATTGCATCCCTGCATAGAGCCTGACTAACCTCTAGCAATTCTCCCAGCAGATGCTTGGCAGCTTACTGATTTGCGATCGCAACCCTTATCCTGTACCCATTTCGCTTGATTTTGCTCACTATCGCCTACACAGGTTACACGCTAACTGAAGAATTGCAGCAAGAGAATTTCAATTTCAAAGATTGAGAATTGTAAATAGGCAACGTTGGTATCGTATCGGTAATTGCAATCGGTCTTTGCTAGACTCAACGATCGAGGCAGATTGGGGCATTCTAGAGCCAAGTGCTGCGTATTGAGCACTAAGGTGCAACTCAACCAGTCATCACCACAAGATCTACGGCAAAACCACTCTAGAGATCGCGGTATCTTGACATCATAGAAACTATGAAATGGGCAATTTTATCCCCTGTTTTTCGCTGATCAAATTTTTATTTAACAACTATTCATTTATTCATTGATAGAGAGCAAGCGGATGGCGACGGAGCAAATCACACTGGATCGAGAGGTTTATGCAGCCATCAATCAGGAATTGGTTAGCCTGCGACAACGGGTGATTGAACTGGAACAAGCAGAGCACGATCGCCAGAAAACAGCGGCAGCATTAGCAGAAAGTGAACGACGGTTTCGGCAGACAGTTGCCAACATTCCTGGTGCAATCTATCAGTTCACGAATCGAGATGGAGTATGGTCAGTTAATTACATCAGCGAGCAAATCTGGAATATTGCTGGAATTACGGCTGAAGCCATGATGGCAGATCTCAATCATTTCATCGATCGTCTGCATCCAGATGATTTAGTCGGGTTTGTCACATCAACCTCTGAGTCTGTAGAAAACACAGCCGCTTGGCAATATGAAGGACGACTCATTCAACCCAATGGTGAATTACGTTGGTGGCAGGGGTCTTCCACTCCTAGCGTGACTGAGACAGGGGAGGTCATTTTCTATGGTGTGATTCTAGATATCACCAGTCGCAAACAAGCAGAGGAAGCCTTATGGCAACTGAATGACGATCTAGAAGCTCGGATTGAGGAGCGCACGGCTGAACTGTTGCAAGCGATCGAGCAATTAGAACTCGAGGCCAAGGAACGTCGAGAAGCTGAAGTGACATTAAGTAAGAGTGAACGTCGCTTTCAGAAATTGGCAGCCAATGTGCCAGGAATGATCTATCAGTTTCAGATGAATCCAGATGGCTCGATCGTCGTTCCATACTTATCTTCCGGGTGTCGAGATATTTACGAAATAGAACCGGAGATGTTACAGCAAGATCCAAATTTAATGATCCGAGCAGTACATCCGGACGAACGACAACAATTTCTAGACTCAATTTCTCTGTCCGCTCAAACTCTGCAAACTTGGCGGTGGGAAGGACGTATTATCACCGATCAAGGGCAAACAAAATGGCTCCAAGCCGTATCCCGACCCGAGGTAAAACCCAATGGTGGAATTTTATGGGATGGCTTATTAATTGATGTCACCGATCGCAGACAGGCAGAACAAGCATTAGGAGAAAGTCAGGCACAGTTAGAATTATTTTTCTCTCAATCTCTAGAGGGATTCTTCTTTATGCAAATCGATCAACCTGTTTATTGGGATGATTTGGTTGATCAGCAAGAAGTTTTAGATTATGTGTTAGCTCATCTGCAGATTACTCGGGTGAATCACGCTCTGCTATCCCAGTATGGCGCTAGTCAGGATGAGTTTATTGGTAGATCATTTGCTGAGTTATTTGCTAACAGCACCGTGCAGGCAAGGACAGCTTGCCGCCGCTTGTTAGACAATAAACATCTACATTTAGAAACTCAAACACGGAAGTTAGATGATACGCCTATCTGGATTGAAGGTGATTTTCTAGGAGTCTATGATAGGGACGATCGCTTAACTGGTATTTTTGGAGTACAGCGAGATATTACCGATCGCAAACAGGCAGAAGCCAAATTACAACAAACTCAACAATTTCTCTCCTCAGTGCTGAATAACTTACCTGTAGCTGTACTCGCTAAAGAGGCAAAAGAATTACGCTTCGCATTGCTGAATCCAGCCGCAACAGCACTATTTGGATTAGCTCCAGAAGCAGTACTTGATCGAAATGATTATGATTTATTTCCTCAAGAACAGGCAGATTTATTTACCCAGATCGATCGCGATGTACTTAGCAGCCATCAAATTCTAGATATCCCGGAAGAAGAGGTAAAAATCAAAGGAGAAATCCGAATCTTACATACTAAGAAAACTGCGATCGTTGATGAAACGGGAGAGCCGGAATATTTACTCATCATTACTGAAGATATTACTGAACGAAAACAAGCAGAAGCCGCCTTACGGCAATCAGAAGCACAGCTACGGCAACAGACGGCAGAATTAGAACAGACTTTGCGGGAATTGCAACGAACTCAGTCCCAATTGATTCAGAGTGAGAAAATGTCTTCATTGGGTCAATTAGTTGCAGGTGTGGCACATGAAATTAATAATCCAGTCAACTTTATCTATGGCAATCTTGCCCATGCTAATAATTACATCCAGGATTTATTAGGATTAGTCCAGCTTTATCGAACTCACTACTCAGAACCAGTACCAGAAATTGCTGATGAAGCTACAGAGATCGATTTAGAGTTTTTAATGGCAGACCTGCCCAAACTACTCAATTCTATGAAGATTGGGGCAGAACGGATTCAAAAGATTGTGTTATCGTTGCGTAATTTTTCTCGTATGGATGAGGCAGAAATGAAGGCTGTCAACATCCATGAAGGAATTGATAGCACATTGATGATTCTGCAAAATCGGTTGAAGGCAAAACCAGAGCATCCAGCCGTAAAAATTATCAAAGAATATGGCAAATTGCCACTTGTAGAGTGTTACGCTGGACAGCTCAATCAGGTCTTTATGAATATTCTCAGTAACGCGATCGATGCGCTCGAGGAACGCGATCGCCACCGCAGCTGGGAACAGATTGAAGAATACCCCAGTGTCATTTTAATTACGACTGAATATTTGAGCCAAGAGCGGGTGGTGATCCGGATTTCGGATAATGGACCTGGTATGTCTCGTCAAACTCAACAACGCTTATTTGATCCATTTTTCACAACTAAACCGGTTGGTCAAGGAACAGGCTTAGGGATGTCAATTAGTTATCAAATTATTACCGATCGCCATCGAGGGAGATTACAATGCATTTCGTCTCCTGGTCAAGGTGCTGAATTTGTGATCGAGATTCCCATTAAGCAAAATCTGCTTTACTGAAGGTAGGGTTTTATTGACTTCCTCCAATTGGGTGAACCGATCATCATTTTTAACTAATATTTGCTTACTCCCAGCAGGGGAAGTTGGCGGCGGATAAGAGCGCTATGGTAAAACTATCAGGAGTTTTCCAACCAAGTCAGCTACACACGCCAATCATTGAACGATCAGTCCGCAGTATATCTAATATGCTGCAACTGCTATCCGAACTAATTACGGTCAGTTGCTAATTCCCTGTTAAGTTCAATCTATTGGGTTCGGATTTAATCCCAGTTCATGATTCAGCTAAATTATGGGGCTTGTTAGAAGTCTCCTGAGGTGTTTGTTTGCTCCCCTGCTTCGATCGAGGCAGGGGGCTTTTTATGACCAAGCAGCAAGATCAGCATTCTTAAACGATGCATAGAATTCAAGCAACTTTGTGAAGCAGAACCCCTACAAAACTCCTCGGCATAATCTAAATAAGATTGCTATATATCTAGATAGTTGAAGGGAATTCAAAGGATTAGGAAGAGCAAGCATTAACCCTTTACAATGCGTACAGATTATCCGGTCACTCAATCTACGTCCGTGTAGATCCATAACAGGTGACTCAGAGTGCCCTGTATGCTGCAAATTCATTATCTGCCAGATCAACGTACCGTTGATGCAGGGCAGGCGTTTACCTTACTTGATGTGTCACTAGAGACGGGAATTCCCCATACTCATGTCTGTGGGGGTAATGCCCGTTGCTCAACCTGTCGGGTGCTGATTCTAGAAGGTCTGGAACACTGCGCTCCTCGCACCTCAGCCGAACAAAGTTTAGCCCAGCAACTGCAATTTGATGCGAATGTGAGATTAGCTTGCCAAACCGAAATTCAAGGCGAGGGTCTGATCAAACTGCGACGGCTGTCGCTTGATGCCCATGATTTGGAGCTGTTTCACAATCAGGTGATCGGGAAGACATCGCCGCACGCCCTAGGGCAGGAACAACAGATTGCGATCCTGTTTGCCGATATTCGGGGATTCACCAGCTTTTCTGAGGCATTGCTCCCCTACGATGTGATTTACATTTTGAATCGATACTTTCAGTTAATGGGGCAGGTGATCAGTCGGCATGGCGGCACAATCAATGTCTATATGGGTGATGGTTTGATGGCATTATTTGGCGTTGACCACCCCGATCGCGCTGTAGAACGTGCCATTCGAGCTGGATTAGATATGTTGCAAGCAGTTGATGAGCTAAATCCATCGATCGAAGCGTTATACCAACATCGCCTCCGGATTGGCATTGGAATACATTATGGCTGGACAGTAATTGGCTCGATCGGGGATCCTAACAATCCCAAAATGACCGCGATCGGAGATGCCGTCAATTTAGCCAGTCGGATTGAAGCTGCCAATAAACAAGTAGGCACAATGTTTCTGATTTCAGAAGAAGCCTATCAGCAAGTGAAGGAGCAGGTGGTCGTTAATCAATCCTTTGAGGTTAAACTGCCAGGAAAAACGGGAGAATACTCTCTGTATGAGGTGATTGATATTGCGGCTGCCGAACCCAGCGAAACTTTGCCAGCCCCTTTAGCGATAGCACAACGTGCGTCCCAACCGCGCTGGTTAACTGCCCTTCAACAGATAATTACAGGACTAGGGCATAGCTTTAGTAAATTAATCGGATTAATTTTTCGTCACAGGTAATAGATCATAGTTGAGATTGATTCCTGAGGGGTTGGGATTTCCGCAATGACAACAGCGATCGAGCAAGCCGGGCAACTGATATGGGGAGCCATTTGGCTTAACCCAGAAGTATTTCAACTGATTAATCAACTGCCCCGTGGTTTAGAGGTTGCTCTGGGAGTTACATTGGTTGCCGGGTTATCCCAGGCGATCGGTCAAGGTATTATTTTATTTGTTAATCGGGTGAAACCACTGCGGTTTATGCTCAGCCTGGTAATCTCAGCCATTTTGTTTGGGTTTGGCTGGATCTTCTGGGCACTGAGTACCTGGATCGCTTGTAATGTTTTATTTCGCCTTAATCCTTCCTTAATCACTGTGGGACAGTCTCTAGGGTTGTCCTATGCTCCACAAATTTTCAGCTTCTTCATTGCCCTGCCCTATTTAGGTGTGCCAATTTCGATCGCTCTATCAATTTGGAGCTTTCTAGCGTTTTTGACTGCCATGCGAACTACCCTAGGGCTAGGTCTATGGCAGGCATTCTGGTGTGGCGTGTTGGGCTGGGTAATGCTGCAAATTCTACAGCGCACGATCGGTCGTCCTGTGGCTAGGGCAGGTCAATGGTTAGCGAATCAGGCAGCTGGCGTGACGCTGGTGACTGACTTGAAGGAATTGGAACGTCTAGTGCAGCGAGAACCTATCAATAATCGGGATCAGCCATAGGCTGGTGTAACCCGAGCACCTTAACCTAGGGGGAATCTTGATAAATATCGAGTTCATCGACTCGGATTTCTACGGGAGTACCAATGTCTGCTGGTGGACACACCCGAATTCTGGCAGTGCTAGCAAAGGACTCTAAATACCCCCCGATCGGCACAACATGGTTGAGAACCCGCCAATTAATCACTTGGTTCGGGCTGTTAATCACTAAGGTTAAGGCTGTAGCCGTTATGGTCAAATACCACTCACAACTGATCAGTAAACTCTGGGTTACCCCATCACAAGATTCGTAAAAATACTTACTGACCGCCGATTCTAACTGCCGCCGTAATAGCTGATCAAGTTGGGTGATTGTCGCCGGGGGACTATCATCCGCAGGAAGTGAGAATTGATTCATAGTCAAGATTTTGATAATAGGGCTGATTTGAGCATCAAGAGTAAACCCAAGCTAGGAATACTTATTGCTTCACCTACCATCTTATTCGTTACTTCTCCGGACGTGCTGACAGATCAGGTCAGGGAATGTTAATTAATCTGGCAATTTTCAGTTTACGATCGTAAACTCTTGCGATCTTAGTTCAAATTTAGCCAAAATTGTTCACAACGAACAGGGACAAGTTTGCAAATCTTGATGACGTTATGAGCCTGTTACAGGTAGTCGGATGGCTTTGCAGAACTGCGAATCGATCCAAGCCTCAATTTTGATTACAACCTAGAGTAAAAGTTTGCATCAGTGGGCGATGAATCCCTAGGGATTCCCGAATCATCCAGGCTAGAACAGCCGATTCTCTGGTAAAAGTCATTTACTGAAACCAGCAAGTTCTATAGTCAATAGTTTGCAGTTAGTATCGACAAATTAGTTAACAAATCAATCAACAAATAATTGACTAATGTGCTACTGAATTTTCTCTTCAATCCGACGATCGAGGAAACTATGACGATGTCTAAAATATATGGGAGCAGCCTACCAAACGGGCAGGAATGGGACTAAAGCACTGCAATAGCGTTACTGTAATCCCAAAGATTTTCGGATCAATTTTTAGGAAGATAGAGGAGATTGATCATAGTGCTGGAGTAAATCGGCAGGATCGTCATAAATGGCTACAGCATTGGATAATTGCTCATCACTGAACCCGCCACACCGGAAGGCGATCACTCCTACTCCAGCTTTGCCAGCCGACTCAATATCATAGGGCGTATCGCCCAACATAATTGCCCGATCGGGACTGAGTTGGCTTTTATTTAACGCAGCTTCTACAATATCCGGTTTGGGTTTAGATTGCTCAGCATCAGCAGAAGTAGTGAACTCTTGCAGTAAATCATCAACTTGTGCCACCTTTAGCAGCATATCCATTTCTTGCTCGGTAGCCGATGTGGCAATCATTAGATGAAGCCCGTTATCCTGCATTTTTTGCACTAGTTCCCGTGAACCATTTGCTGACACTAGCGTTTTACCAAACTTGTTGAGGATCAATTCGCGGCGGTAGCTAGCAATTTGTTTGCCCACACCCGTCTCGCTGTTGAGTTCGGGTACAAGGCGAGGAATCACCTGATCAGCGCCCATACCGATTAACGATCGCACTTGCTCGAACGTGATCATGTAACCATATTCTGTAAAAGCTTCTACCCAAGCTTGGGCGTGAGCATCGTTGCTTAATACCAAAGTGCCATCAATATCCAGCAGTACCCCATCTAATGCCATCATTCGCTCCTTGTATCCTCAATAATATTGATCGTAGTTGGGCGAACTAAAAAGCTCATCTTTCCCTCAGTAGATTACTACTAGACATCATGGAAACTTCGCTGGCACTGGGTTCAGCACCTCGATCGTCGCTCTATTCACGACTAAACCTGTAGGTCAAGGAATAGGGCTAGCGATCGCTGATGCCATTGTGGTTGAAAACCATGCTGTAACAGTTAAAGCAACTTCAGTGCCGGAGCAAGGCACAGAGCTTGTCATCACAATTCCAGTTCAGTTGATTTAGCATTTGCAGTTTACCCGTTGCCATCTCAAATAGAGTAGCCAGAGCTGCAAACCAGTCAAATACTATAGCCACAATTTAATCAGATTTGATTTTTCTGGAGAATAACTAGAAATCGTAAGAGAATTTGTGCTGCATCCAACTCACTGCTTGCTGCGTATTTCTGAGTGCAATCTAGTTCATTCAATGTTTGGATACCTATGAACAACGCAAAGCGATCTTTAGCCAATCTGTTGCTAGGTGTGGTTACCTGTGTATTGCTAATCGGGTTTTCCACAACCCCTACTTTGAGTCGTCTGGTGACGCCTGCGGCGATGCCGCCCGGTAGCGGCGGAGATACATCTGCGGTAATGGCACAGGGTATGTCTAACCAGATGATGCAACGTTATGCAGCTCCCTTAATCAATGCCAGTGTGGTTCCTAACGCTCCTTCGACTCCAGCGATGGGTGTGGCAGAAGCGTCACTTATGGGTAACCGTTTAACGGTGCGAGGAAGTTTTATGGGCTTATCTAGTCCATTACGGGACTATGCGATCGATCCAGTTAATCCTCCAAACCCAAAAATCACTTCTGCCGTGCATATCCATCGGGGCGATAATACCCAGAATGGACCGTTCCAATATGCGCTGACGGTGATGCGAGATCAAACCGGGATGGGAGGGAAATTCTCGGGAGACTATACATTGACGAGCGAACAACTCCAGGCATTAACAACTGGCAAACTGTATGTAGACATTCATACCAAACAGAATCGGGCAGGAGAATTGCGGGGAATTTTCCGACCGCTGTAAGCGATTCACAAATGGCATAGTATACTGGCGGCTAATCATATTACTGAACACGGATGAGGGTTGGGCGTGAGTCAACGGTTCCCTGGCGGCTAGCGATCGCTCTTGTCCGTGTTTCGGGCATTATCCCAGCTTTCACCTGTAGGGAGCCATTCCCAACCCCCGATGTTTGTATGCCTGCTGAACCATCTGGTCAACCAGAATCCACTGCATTTAGCCAGACTGATGCAGAGTTAATTCTTGCCTTAAGGAATGGGCAGACGGCTGCTTTAGGAACACTTTACGATCGTCATGCTGGCTTAGTGTATGGACTGGCATTAGCCACCCTGGGTAACGCGCAAGAAGCAGAGGATTTAACTCAAGATATTTTTTTCATCCTTGCCAAAGGGTCAACCTACAACCCCCAGCGAGGATCGTTACGAACATTCCTAGCCATCCTCACGAAATCGCGGGCTAAGGATCGATTGCGATCACGCAGCAGTAACCGCCGCATGCTCGATCGCTGGCAATGGGGTAGACCAGCGGAGAGCGGTGTGAATCTGCCACTGGAACAAGTTTTTCAACAGGAACAATCCCAAGAAGTGCGCACAGCGTTAGCCCAGTTATCGGAGCCAGAACAACTGGTTTTGCAGTTGGCTTATTACGATGGTCTCAGTCAATCTGAAATTGCTCAACAGTTGGATATCCCCTTGGGAACGGTGAAAGCAAGAGCTAGACGCGGGTTGCTCAAACTGCGCCAAACCCTAACGAGTTTTACTAGATAGGTGTAGTGATAGCGATGGCGATGCCTCCAGACGAGTTACAGCTACTGATCGCGGGATATGTTCTGGGTGATCTCAGCCCGGAGGAGGCAGCATCCTTTGAGCAATTGTTGGCACACGATCCAACGCTCGCGGCAGAGGTTGCTCAAATGCAAGCGGCGCTAGAAACAGCCTATGCTCCTTCAGAAGTGGCTCCGCCAGCTCATCTGCGAGCGGCAATTCTGGCTCAAGCAGAAGCAAGCAATTCGGTCATTGTGCCACGATCGGCGTCACGATTTGCTTTCCCCTGGCGAGGACTGATGGAAGTGGCAGCGGCAGGGATCATTGGGGCGCTAGGGATAACCAATTACCAGTTGCAACAGTCCTTAGTTCGCCAATCTGAGGCGACTCCAGGGACAGCACTCACCTATGTCCTGAAGGCAACGCAAACTAGTAATCCGGCTACGGTCATCGTGGTTGTGAATCCACAAAAGCTAGAAGCAACAATTTCTGCCCAGAACTTGCCTCCTTTACCACCGGGTAAAGTCTATGCCCTGTGGACAGTAGTGCAACCGAATGCCCCGTTCACAACGGATCCGAAGCAGGCAATCTTGACTGAGGTGTTTCAGGTAGACGATCGAGGAAATGTTACGCAGACGACAGCGGTACCCAAAGCGTATCGCTCTAAGGAGTTAGTCACCAAAGTCGCCGTCACGATCGAGGATGCTAACGCCCCACACAAACATACTGGAAAGCCAATCATGATCACGATGCGTTCCAATCTTTAATCTGCGCAAGCCAGCCCGAGCAACATATTCAAACTCCAACAAATCGTGGATGATAGGCTTAGTCACTTTCGATCAGGAGATGTGCACCTGTGCCTAGCCGATCGCAGCCGCTATCTTCCTTATTCCAACTTGGGGCTTGGATACTCTTCACAACTCTGCTAGAAGCCCCCGTTATCCTGCAACTGACAACGCTGCAAGGACTTGCCCAAAGCCAGAGTCCTCAATCCACTGCGGCCCAAACCTTGCATCATCAAGGACTAGAGCAGGCAAACCAGCGGCAATTTACTGCCGCAATTCAATCCCTGAAACAAGCGCTGACCTTATTTCAGCAACATCAGGAGATGCAGCATGTCGATACAGTCTTAGCCGATCTTGATCGAGTTTACAGTCAAGCTGGAGACACTCAGGGGATGGTTGAGTCCCGGCAGCAGCGACTTGATCTAGCACGGCAACAGGGCGATCGCTACAAGGAGTTTCTGCTATCAAAAGAGCTAGGTCACACTTACGTTTGCCTCAAACAGTTCGAACTTGCCATTCCTAACTATCAGCGAGCTAGCGCTATTATGACTGGGGATGAGCAATGGGAAACATTAGGCGATTTAGGGGATGCCCTATTTCGGGCGGGGAAACTGAGCGAAGCCGAACCGATCCTAAGATCGGCGCTAACTGACTCAGAAATTGTCACTCGCCAGTCCTATCCAGTTGCCGATGTATTTGATGCTCAAATAGGAGACGAGCAAAACCGCATCAAGCTAGAAACTCAACATCACATCTCGAAATCTCTCCAGCAAGTACTGGTGGCTCAAAATCGACCCCATGCAGCCTTAGAAATTGCCGAACGGGGAAGAGCCACAGCTTTACTCAGGCTATTAGCCGCTCATACTTCCACTGCCCAACGCCTTATCCCACTACCGACGATCGCACAACTTCAGCACATTGCTAAATCACAACAGGCTACTCTAGTTGAGTACTCGATTGTCAATCAACCTTTTCATCATGAATGCCTCAATCACCAACAATCGTTTAGGTCAGCAATCAAGCGCCATCTGCAATCAACCACACAACTATTGATCTGGGTAATCCAACCCACGGGGCAAGTGACTTTTCGTCGGGTTGATTTAGCGCCAATCCTGCAGCGGCACAATATGTTAGTTGACGATTTAGTCGCTGATTTACGGGATAACTTGGGCTTAGACGATCGACATCCTGGCTTAAAGCAGTTCGATCAAATTCTGATCCAACCCATTCGTGAATTGCTGCCACAAAATCCGAATGAGCGCGTTATTTTTATTGCCGATAGTGACCTAGCCTATATTCCATTTCCAGCGTTGGTGGATGCCAACGGAGATTACCTGATTGAAAAAGTCACTCCACTCACCGCTCCTTCTATGCAAATTTTGGAGTTAACTCAACAAATCAGGCAACAGAAACGATTTGGTCAGGGAGTATTAGTCGTAGGCAATCCTTCCCCGATGCCAATGGAACTATCCGACCTCCCTGGAACGGAGCAAGAAGCCAAAGCGATCGCGCAATTATTCAATACTCAACCCCTCCTGGGGCATCAAGCGACGAAACAAGCTATTCTTCAACACATGCGGCAAGCCAGAATTATCCATTTGGCGACTCATGGCATTCTTAATGAGAAGAGAGGTGAACATAGCGCGATCGCGGTCGTTGCCCCAAAGGATGCTCAAACCGCTTCGTTCGCCGCCTTACTCAACAAAACCGGCGTAGATATCAGACTCAAATTTCCTAGTGGCGAACTCTGGTTACCCGATAATGGCTTGATTAGCGCCGATGAAATTCTCTCGCTGTCTGCCTGGGGCATACCAGCCGAGCTGGCGGTATTTAGTGCTTGCGACACAGGTCTAGGCGAGATTACTGGAGATGGCATCGTCGGATTATCTCGTTCTTTAATTGCGGCTGGCATTCCCAGCATTGTGGTTTCATTGTGGGCTGTCTCAGATGCTTCTACCGAAACCTTAATGACCGAATTTTATCGCCAGCTACAACAGACCTCTAATAAAGCCACCGCTTTACGCCAGGCAATGCTAGTAACCAGGCAACAGTACCCTAATCCCCGAGATTGGGCAGCCTTCACGCTGATCGGTGCCAGTCAATGAATGAGCACTCACCTGAATTGCCCCTGAGCAAGTGGGTGATGCATAACAAATTGCCATGATTTGGGCAATTGTTAAACAACGATCGCACAATAGAGGCAGGATGGGGTGAATCCTCAAGAGTTCTTCATTTTTCCTCTGTACTGTGAGAACCGTAGGATGCTGATTGGACCGTTTGAGCGCCGCCATTCTGGACCCACCTTAGGATTCCGTTAGCCAAATACGGAAGGACTTTTCATGCCGACAAGACAGAAAATTGAACAACTCTATTATTGTCAAATTCCGGGTCAAATATTTGGTGTCTGGAACCTGCAATGCCAGCTCTGTATCTACTATCCGCACCCGGAATTGCAGACCGTGATCATCTCAGATATGTGCTCAGAGGCCAACTGGTTTATTCCCTACCAAGTTGAATTTCTGATCAATCAAATTATCCATGAATTTCACCTTGATCCGGAGCTGCTCGTTTGGATTGAACATTATTCTTCGCAAATCAAGAAACCCTCCTGGGCAGACTTTAGCCAGGTAGAATTTCAGTGGCACACGGGCAAAGCTATTAATCCCACATGGAAAAATATCGATCGAGAGCTAGCTCGATCCTTGGCTGGAGAAGCATTGCACCTAATAGCGGCTTAGCAGAATGGGCAGTTGATCAATTCTGCCAAAGTAAACTTTGTTGAAGCACTACTAAACTTGAGCAGTTAAAATGTCTAGGTAGAATATTCCGGATTGTATAGAATTATTACTTTGGCACTGTTTGGGTGGTGTCCTCAGAATTTCCTCAGAAGCAGACTTTAAATTTGGAGAGCATGGGAGATTAATTGACGAAAATTAACTCCAGTTCGTAGTCAATTCTTTGTTGCCAGAGATTACTTGAATTTTGCTCTTTCAACCATGTCTTCTCTATACGCCACGATCGCAGAAGCTCTACCCGTTGGCATTTTTTACACTGACGCTGATGGCTACTACCAGTATGTTAATGCTGTCTGGAGTGAAATGGCTGGTATCACTAGTGCTGAAGCCCACGGCAATGGGTGGCTTAAAAGTATCCATCCCGCTGACTATCAGCAGGTAGTGCGTGAGTGGCAAGACGCGATTCATCACCACTGCCCTTACCGTTCCGAATATCGCTTGCAACACCCAGATGGACGAATCATTTGGGTCTTAGCCCAAGCTGTTGGCGAGCCCACTCCCATGGGCACAATTAAAGGCTATGTCGGTAATATTACTAATATTACCGACCTCAAGCAAACCGCGATCGCCCACCAGCAAACAGTTGCCGCTTTACAAGAAAGTGAAGAACGCTGGCAATTAGCCTTGCGTGGTAACAACGATGGGATTTGGGATTGGAATGTCCGGACCAACGACGTGTTTTTTTCTAGCCGTTGGAAGGAAATGTTAGGGTATGCCGACCATGAGATTGCCAACCACCTGGATGAGTGGAGCCACCGTGTCCATCCCGACGATTTAGCGATGGTCACCCAATTAATTCAAGATCACTTTGCTCAGAAAACGCCATTTTATATTTCTGAACATCGGATGCAAAGTCGAGATGGTTCATACAAGTGGATTCTCGATCGGGGTCAAGCCCTCTGGGATGACGCAGGTCAAGTGATTCGGATGGCAGGCTCCCATACCGATATTACCGATCGCAAACGTGCCGAAGCCCAGCTGCGAGAGATGAGTGTTGTCCTTGAAAATGCTGTGTCTGGCATCTCCCGGATAGACCAACACGGGCGATATACGTTTGTCAATCATGCTTATGCCAGCTTTTCTGGCTATCCCGCCCAAGCCATGATTGGCATGGCATGGCAACAGACTGTTCATCCCGACGATGTTGAGGCGCTGCTGGCTGCCTACCAGGAGATGCAACGAATGGGCAAAGTAGAGATTGAAGCCAGAGGCATTCGTCCCACTGGCGAAGTATTCTACAAACAGCTAGTCATGATTGCCATCCAGAGTGACCAGGGACAATTCATTGGTCATCACTGTTTTATGAAGGACATCAGCGATCGCAAACAGGCTGAAGTCGCTCTTCAACAACGCGAACAAGAATTTCGGGCACTGGTAGAAAACGCACCTGATATTATCATGCGGCTCGATCGTCATTATCGCTACCTCTACATCAATCCCACCGTTGAGCAACATTCTGGGATCCCGACCAGTGCCTTTTTGGGTAAAACAATTGATGATCTTAATCCCTCTAAGGAGATGGCAGACCTTTGGCGCTGCAGCATTGACCATGTCTTTGCGACCGGAACACCCCAAGCGATTGAATTTGAGATTCCAGCTACCACAGGTCTTACCTATTACCTGTCTCGAATTGTGCCCGAATTTGCCTCTGATGGCTCGGTTCAAACGGTGCTAGCGATCGCCCGTGACATCAGCGATCGCAAACGTACCGAGGAAGCCTTACAGATTTCGCAAGCCCGGTTCGCGGGCATCTTGGAAATTGCTAACGATGCGATCATTTCGATTGACGCGCATCAATGTATTACGTTATTCAATCAAGGGGCAGAAAAGATTTTTGGTTATTCGGCGGCTGAAATTTTAGGGCAACCCATCGATTGCCTATTGCCCGTCCGTTTTGCAGAGCACCGGCTTTACGTTCAGGGATTCGGTCAAGCCAGCGGTAAAGCCCGCCGGATGGCAGAACGGAGTGAGATCTTTGGGCGACGTAAAGATGGCAGTGAATTTCCAGCCGAAGCATCCATCTCTAAATTAGAGATCAACGGGGAAGTAATTTTTACTGCGATTCTACGAGATATTTCTGAGCGTAAACAGGTTGAGGTGGCATTACGAGAAAGTGAAGCCCGCTTTCAGGCATTTATGAACCACAGTCCTACCCCTGCCTGGATCACCGATGCTGATGGCGTTATCCTCTACCTCAACCAAACTTACTTCAGTACCTTTCAGTTACCGGATAGATCACCACTGGGCACATCGGTACTGGATCTCTTTCCTCAGCAGATTGCCCAACAATTCATTGACAATATTCAGACCGTTGTCCAAACGAGTCGCGTCCTGGAAACGATCGAAGTAGCTCCTTATATTGACGGCTCAATTCGAGATTTTCTGATTTATAAGTTCCCGATTCCCGCTGCAACGGGACAAGTTTTTGTGGGTGGTATTGCCGTTGATATCACCGATCGCCGCAAAGCGGAAGAAGCCTTAATTCAAAGTGAAGCGACCAAACAAGCAATTATTGAAGCTATTCCTGATCTACTGATTCGGATGCGTTCCGATGGCACCTATCTTGACTTTATTGCTGGCGACGAATTCAACCTGATTTATCCTGAGCCAATCCGACAAGCCGCCAGCGTCACTGAAATTACCCTGTCCCAGGCAGATCAAACACGGATGCACTATGCCCTCCAAGCCTTAACGACAGGCAACATACAGGTGTATGAACACGAACTCTTAATTCACAACAATACCTGTTATGAAGAAGTGCGCATTGTGCCGCTCCGTGCTGATGAAGTGCTGATCATGGTGCGCAATATTACCGATCGCAAACGGGCTGAAATCGAACTGAAACACCAAAAAGAAATTCTCCAGGCGATGTTTGATCACATTCCTGTGATGGTGGCATTGTCAGATCAACAGAAGCAGATGGAATTTATCAATCCTGAGCTGCAACGAACCCTAGGTCACTCATTAGTAGACTATCAGCAACGCGATATTCTGGCTGAATGCTATCCCGAGCCAACCTATCGGCAACTGGTGTTAGAGCATATTGCAGCTGCCAATGGTAAATGGCAAGACTATACTACCCTAACTGCTGCTGGACAACTGTTATATACCTCTTGGGCGAATGTTCGCCTTTCGAACGGTTATCACATCGGCATTGGTCAAAACATTACGGAACGTAAGCAAGCTGAATTAGAACTGCAACAAGCCAAAGAAGCAGCTGAGCTTGCCAACCAGGCAAAAAGTCGATTTCTCGCGAACATGAGTCATGAATTACGTACCCCCCTCAACGTGATTCTAGGGTTTGCCCAAGTCATGAGCCATGACTCATCCCTGAATGCCGAACAACAGGAAAATCTGCAAATTATTCGCCGCAGTGGAGATCATCTCCTGAGTCTGATTAACGATGTCCTGGATCTTTCCAAAATTGAGGCTGGGCACACCACGATCGATCATACCAGCGTTAATTTACTAACCTTACTAGACTCCTTACAAAGTATGTTTCGGCAACGAGCCAGCACCAAAGGGCTCCAGTTTAACCTCCACCTCGCTCCCGATCTGCCGATCTGCATCATCACCGATCCGAATAAACTCCGGCAGATCCTCATCAATCTCTTGGGCAATGCGCTCAAATTTACTCAGCAGGGTAGCATTACCCTCAGGGTTACAACAGGGACAACCAACCTGATCGCCAACCGTACTCTAGGCGACCCCAGCGATTCCACAACGCCATGGTTAGTATTTGAAGTTCAAGATACTGGCAGTGGCATTGCTAGCCATGATCTGGAGGCTATCTTTGATGCCTTTGTACAAGCGCCTACCGGCAAAACAATAACTGGTGGCACAGGCTTAGGACTAACAATCAGCCGCCACTTGATCCAGCTCATGGGCGGTGATTTAACGGTCAGTAGTATGCTTGCTCAGGGCAGCACTTTCCGGGTTTTCCTCCCCGTGCAACTGGCAACGGCAACCGATGGCACCCCCGAATGCCCTAGTCCACAAGTGATTCGGCTGGCTCCCGGTCAGCCAACCTATCGAATTTTGATCGTCGATGACCAGCCAGAAAACCGTTTATTACTGGTCAAACTATTCACCCAATTAGGCTTTGAAATTCAGGAAGCCACCAATGGGCAGGAAGCGATCGTCTGTTGGCAGAATTGGCGTCCTCACCTAACTTTGATGGATATTCGGATGCCTGTAGTGGATGGCTACGAGGCAACCCGACAGATTCGGGCATTAGAGCAACAAGAACAACGAGAAGCTGCTACAACAAGCAAAATCATTGCATTGACTGCCCAAGCCTCCTGTAGCGATCGCTCACAAGCCTTGACGGCTGGCTGTAACGACTACGTCAGTAAGCCATTTCAAGCCAAAGAGTTACTAGCGAAGATAGCCGAACATTTGGGGGTACACTACGTTTACGCTGAACCAACGGTGAATCATGAGGACCAACCGCTACTGCCTTTTCCAGTCCCTTCTAATTTATCCGTAGAGACATCACAGCCAGTTCTGAGCCTAGCCAAGCGATTAGCCACGCTGCCCCCTACCTGGACGAAGGCTCTTGAAGAGGCTGCCCTTTGTTGTGATGATGAGGCCGTTCATCACCTGATTACCCAATTACCCACAGACCAGGCTGATTTAGCAGCGCTCCTCACCCAGTTAACCAATGATTTTCAATTTGAGCAAATTCTCCAGCTAGTGCCAACCACAGCCTCATCTTGATCACCTTAATCATTCTGCCAGCGTTCCCTTGTTTATCTCTCCTTGTGCTACGTCATGAAACCTTTGAAGTTTGCCAAACCACCAGAATTGACCTTATCTGACCTGATAACGTGGTCAAACTGTGAAAACGAGTCGATTTTGGCTCCTGGCTACATTCAATCCCACGGTATCCTCTTGGTCTTACAAGAACCAGACTTGAAAATTCTGCAAGTGAGCGAGAATATAGAGTCCGTGTTCCCCGTGACGGCTTCAGCCCTACTGGGTCAACCATTACAGCAATTATTGTCTCAAACCCAAGTTAAAACTCTACTTGGCTACCTGGAACACGATAACCTAGACACTTACAATCCTTTTGATCTCAAAATATCGATCACCTCCGATCGAGCCGGTGCTAAAGCTCAGACCTTTAAAGGGATCATACATCGGACTAACAATGGCGTTGTTCTGGAATTAGAACCTCAGCGATCGCCAGAACGTCCGAATCCCACCCAGTTCTATCATTATCTGAAAACATCAACTGCCCACTTACGGAATACCACTAGCCTGACAGAAGTAGCCACTACTTTAGCTAGAGAAGTGAGAAGCATGACCGGCTTCGATCGGGTCATGGTTTATCAATTTCAGGCCGACTTAAGCGGAATAGTGATTGCCGAAGAAAAACAGCCCCATTTAGAAAGTTACTTGGGTCTGCATTATCCCGCGATCGATATTCCCACCAAGGCTCGCCAGCTGTTTTACCAAAACTGGCTGCGCATGATTCCTGACATCAATTACCAGCCTGTTCCCCTATTGCCTGCCCGCCATCCCCTCACAGATCAACCCTTAGACTTAAGTGCCGCAGGTCTACGGGGGGTTGCCCCACCTCATGTAGAGTACTTGCAGAATATGGGAGTGGCTGCCTCCATGACGATTTCTTTGGTTGGCGAAAAAAAGTTGTGGGGACTGATTGCCTGCCACCATTACAGCCCCAGAATGATCGACTATGAAACCCGGAAAGCCTGTGAATTCTTAGGACAACTCGCGTCGATCGAACTAGCCCATCAACAAGCTCAAGAACTTAGCCTTTACCGGGCTCACGTTAAGTCCATCCAGGATAGTTTGCGACAAGCGTTGCTCCAGGATGCCAATTTTATTGAGCAGGTCTTAATTCGCCATGCGGCTAGCCTGTTAGATCTGGTTCATGCGCAGGGAGCCGCTATTCTGTTGGATCAAGCAGTTACCTTAATTGGTCAAACTCCCTCTGAAACCGAAGTGCATAACCTAGTCTCTTGGTTATGTTCAACTAACCAAGAGACTGTATTTGCGACTGATGCCTTATCTAGTCTTTATCCAGCCGCCAGCCAGTTTAAACAGCAGGCGAGTGGAATGCTAGCGATCTCAATTTTGCTGAACCATGTCAAACAGAAATCCTACCATTTATTGTGGTTCAGACCAGAACAGGTGCAGACTGTGAACTGGGCAGGCAATCCCAACGATGCCATGACGATCAATGAAGTAGGACAGTTGCAACTGTCGCCCCGCAAATCCTTTGAACTCTGGAAAGAAACAGTCCGGGAACGCTCAACTCCCTGGCAACCTCCAGAAATAGAAGCGGCTCTAGAAATGCGCAACACCTTAATGTTGGCAGTATTGGAGTTTTCCCAAACCGCTTTAGAGCAAACAGCTGAACGTGCCGCGATCGCGAATCGAGCCAAGAGCCAGTTCCTTGCCAAAATGAGTCATGAACTTCGGACTCCTCTCAACGCCATTCTCGGCTTCACCCAATTGATGCACCGCGATCGTAGCTTGTCCGACGAATTCCGGAATCACCTAGATGTTGTCAGTCGCAGTAGTGAACATCTGCTGACCTTAATCAATGATGTGCTGGAAATGTCCAAAATCGAAGCGGGACAAATGGTATTGACCCCAAGTTGCTTCGACCTGCATCGATTGATTTACTCGATCAAAAACTTATTTGCCCTCAAAGCCTCCAGCAAGTGCCTGCATCTAATCATTGATGTACATCCCCATGTTCCCGGCTATGTGTGTGGGGACGAAGGTAAACTCAGACAAATTTTGATCAACCTGCTGGGCAATGCGATCAAATTCACCTCGATCGGACAGGTCGTCCTCCGAGTCAGAGTTGCAGGCTCGCCTACAGCAGACTGCCACCCCAGTCCAGCTCAAGTTTGCGATTCCACCCTCACCGTACTCTTTCAAGTTGAGGACACCGGACCCGGCATTCCTCATCACGAATTCGGAACCATCTTTGAAGCTTTTATGCAAACTGAGCGAGGACGGCAAGCTCAGGGAACTGGGCTAGGATTATCCATTAGTCGCCAATTTGCCCGTCTTATGGGGGGCGATATTACCGTGCAGAGTAGATTGGGGCAAGGGTCTACCTTCACTTGCCAAGTTCAACTTAGCTCGATCGACAAGATTGATGTGCTCCCCGCCTCGGCAACCCGTTATGTGGTCGAGCTAGAACCCGGACAACCAACCTACCGCATTTTAATTGCCGAAGATAATTTAGAAAACCGTCAACTCATGGTCAAACTCCTAGAGACGACTGGGTTTGAGGTGCGTACCGCAGAAAATGGTGCTGAAGCGATCGGAATTTGGCAAGACTGGCATCCTGATCTAATTTGGATGGATATTCAAATGCCAGTAATGAATGGGTACGAAGCCACGCGGCAAATTCGCCAGTTGGAGGGAGCGCTGGCAGATCGCGAAGAAGTTATCACTTCTTTACCCTCACTACCTAATTACCGTACCAAGATTATTGCTATCACTGCTAAAGCCTTTAAAGATGACCAAGCCGCCAGCCTTGAGGCCGGTTGTGACGACTACATTGCTAAACCGTTTAGCGAAACGGTGTTGTTTGACAAAATGGCCCATTACTTGGGAGTGCGCTATCGCTATGCCGAAGAAATTCACTCGCCATTGGCCACTGGAAGTGTGCCTACTAAGTTACCAACCACTCAAGATCTCCAGGAGATGCCAGCTCAATGGATCATTCAAGTTCATGAAGCGGCTCTTGATCTCGATGATGCCCGGCTTTATGAACTGATCAAAAGTATCCCTGCTGATCAGCAGGAGCTTGCCCTGACCCTGAAAACCCTGGTCGATAACTTCCGGTTTGAATTTTTGATTGACTTGACTCAGTCCAGGTAGGAACCACATGGTAATGTCTCAATTGCAGCTCACCTCCCACACAAACATTGCCAACATTCTGTTAGTAGATGACACTCCAGATAACCTGCGTTTACTAGCCAAAATGCTGGAGTCACAAGGCTATAAAGTGCGAAAAACGACGAGTGGCAGGATGGCGCTGCAATCTGCTCACCGAGAACCACCAGATTTAATCCTGCTAGATATTAATATGCCAGAAATGAATGGCTATGAAGTTTGCCAGCAATTAAAACAATCTGAAGCAACTCAACAAATTCCAGTGATTTTTATTAGTGCTCTCGATCAACTAGGCGATAAAGTTCGTGCCTTTGATCTGGGTGGTTTAGATTACATCACTAAGCCTTTTCAGGAGCAAGAAGTTCTGGTTCGGGTCAGAAATCAGTTGTTAATTCAGCAGCAAAAACGCCAATTGATTAGACAAAATCAACAATTGCAGCAGGAAATTCAAGAACGTCAGCGGGCAGAAGCTGAGATCAGGCAACTTAATGCCAATTTGGAACAAAAAGTCTACTTGCGTACCCTAGAGTTACAGCAATCCCTCAATTTTGAAGCGACCCTAAAACGGATTTCTGATAAAGTGCGGGACTCCCTTGATTCCCACCAGATCCTACAATCAGCCGTAGAAGAACTGGCAAAAGCATTAGAAGTTCATTGTTGCGATGCAGTGCTTTACAGTCCCGATCGTCTTACCTCAACCATTCGCTATCAGCATGTGCAACCTGGGCTACCAGCCACTCAAGGGCAAACACTATTTACGGCTGATGTTCCAGAACTGTATGAGCAATTACAGCAGAAGTTCTATTTTGCCTTTTGTCAAATTCAACCCAGCCCAATTCGGAATCATTCTGCCATCTTGGCCTGTCCAATCTTCGATGATCAGGTAGAACAACAGGGCACATTAGGTGATTTGTGGTTGTTCAAGCCGCTCCAGGCTGAATTTATCGAACCCGAAATTCATTTAGTTGAACAGGTTGCCAACCAATGCGCGATCGCCCTCCGGCAAGCCCGATTATATGAAGCGGCCCAAGCCCAAGTGCAGGAGTTACAACGACTCAATCAACTAAAAGACGACTTTCTTTACACCATTTCTCATGAGCTTCGAACCCCGATCGCTAATATTAAACAGGTGATTGAGATGTTAACCATCTTGACCAATTGTGGACGTAGTTGCCTGGCGGATACTGCCCAACAAGAACTTAGTAGTGATCGAGTTGAGCAATATTTTTCCATCTTGCAGGAAGAGTGTGATCGTGAATTAGAGCTAGTTGAAGATCTGCTGAAACTGCAACATCTTGAAGCTGGAATTTACCCGATCCAACCGACTACTGTAAATTTGCGAGATTGGATTCCTCATGTTCTGGAACCCTTTCAAATGCGAATTCGCGAGCAGCAACAACAGTTACACTTGCGATTAGCTGAAAGGCTGCCTGCTATTGCGATCGATCTTCCTAGTCTGGGTCGAATTATCAAAGAACTGATCAACAATGCTTGCAAATATACTCCACCGGGAGAAAGAATCACCCTAACGGCTAACTGGATCGACGGTGATATCACCTCTAACTCGGCACCAACATTACTCATCAGTGTTAGTAATACCGGAGTTGAAATTGCCGAAACAGAACTATCGCGCATTTTTGATAAGTTTTATCGCATTCCTAATCATGATCCCTGGAAATATGGGGGTACAGGTTTAGGTTTAGCTTTGGTGAAAAAAATGGTTGAGCAATTAAACGGTCGAATTTGGGTAGAAAGCGCTAATAATTTAACCTGTCTCACCGTAGCGTTGCCCTTATAAGTTCAAGATATTAGTTAGACCTTGACCTCTCGGCAGTGGCATCCAAGCAAATATCGCCAGGATTGATTTTTCCTTTCTAAGTCGGTCAACAATTTTGGTGATAATTGAGGGTAGAAGCCAAAACTTACTTTGGCTAACTCAGGTTCATGCTTGCCCGTAGGTTGCTGTTGCACCCATATCTTCATGACTTTCCGGCTTTCCAACCGCTGGTTTAATTGGTTTGATCGAAAAATCCCGCTTCGTCTAGTGCTGGTTGTGCCGTTTGTGCTGCAAACAGTAGGAGCCGTAGGAGTAGTCGGCTACTTATCCTTTAAAAATGGTCAAGAAGCAGTCGAAAATCTGGCGCATCAGATTATGAATCAGGTGGGCGATCGCATTACCCAAAAGCTAGATACCTGTCTGGACACCCCTCACCAAATTAATCGGCTCAATGCAGATGCCGTTCAGCATGGCTGGACACATCCGCAAAATCTATTGACCTTAGAAGAATTTCTGTTGGTCCGATTAACTCAGTATCCAGAAGTTGCAGGCATTCAGTTTGCTGGTCCTTCTGGGCAATTTAGAGCGGTTAATCGATTACCAGAACTTAACCTGGAAGTTGCCGACCCGGAACGCCCGCTTGAGCTGTATCGTTACAAGCTAGATGTTAACGGCAAGCGAGGTGAATTATTGCAAACCACCCGCAACTTTAACCTTCAGCACAATGCCGTCTGGTATCAACAGGCAATTACAAGGAGGCGACTGGGCTGGAGCCAACCATTGCCATCACCAATTGACAATCAATTGATGATTAATGCCTTTCAGCCAGTTTATCAGCCCAGCCTGAAGCAATTAATTGGAGTTTTTTCTGTCAATATTACACTTGATCACATTAGTGAGTTTCTTAAAACCATTGATGTTGGTCGCTCTGGCGCTATCTTCATCATTGAACGCAACGGTCAACTAATTGCTGCCTCTACTCAAGAAAAACTGTTTCGCCTGACTAAAACGACTCAGCCCCATCAAATCAGGCGATTTAGCCTAGAAGATAGCCGCAATTTTCTCGCTCAGCAAACAGGGCGATATTTACGCGATCGAATTCCCAATTTTGCTACGCTGACCACCAGTCAACCCTTTGAGTTTGCTGTGGATGGAGAAGCATATTTTGGGCAAGTGACCCCATTCAAAGATCAGTATGGTCTGGATTGGTTGATCGTCACTGTCATACCAGCCTCAGAATTTATGCAGCAAATCTATGACAACACACGTACCACGATGTTGTTATGTCTAGCCGCATTGACAGCCGCGATCTTGTTTAGTTTAGTGACAGCCTCCTGGATCGCTCAACCCATTTTGCGGTTAGCCCGTGCCAGTCGGAATTTGATGCTTGGTCGGTGGGATTATCCGTTAAAAGAAGATACCTGGCTGACTGAATTAGAAGTGTTAAACCATTCCTTTAATCAGATGGTTCAGGAGATCGAACGTTCTTTTGAACATGTCCAGACCGCTTTAGAGGAATCGAAAGAAAAATTTACAACTGTGTTTCGGGCTAGCCCCGACCCGATCGTAATCATTGCCCTGACCGAAGATCGGATTCTTGACGCGAACAACCGGTTTGTTGAGTTCTATGGGTATGCCTATGACGAGTTAGTGGATCATACCCTCCTAGAACTTAAGTTGTGGCTACATCTAGAAGACCGCCAGCAGTTCCAGACTTTGCTGCAAACTCAAGGCAGTGTTCGTAACCTGGAAGCCGAGCAGTGTCTCAGATCAGGAACGACCCGTACCGTATTACTGTCAGCCGAAATCTGTACTCTTGAGGGCAAGAATTACGCGATCGTGGTGATTCGAGATATTAGCGATCGTAAACAGGCAGAAGCGGAGCGCCAGCAAGCAGAAGCAGCCCTGCGTCAAAGCGAAGCACGGTATCGTGCCATTGTCCAAGAACAGACCGAGTTGATCTGCCGACATTTACCAGACACCACAATCGTGTTTGCGAATGAGGCTTACTGCCGCTACTTTAGCATTAGCCCTGAAGCGGTGGTCGGCATCAGCTATCAATCATTCATTTTTGCTGATGACCAGGAGCGTGTCGCTCAGCTCGTGCAATCTATCAGTCCGGATAACCCAACAGTAATGATCGAAAACCGAGTTGTAGTGAATGGTGAAGTGCGATGGACACAGTGGATTAATCGTATGATCATTAATAATCAGACTAACTTTATTGAATATCAATCGGTGGGTCGCGATATTACAGAGCTGAAACAGAAAAGTTAAAAAGTACACATGATGAGATGTTGAAATCCCTTAATTTGCCGCCAGGGTGGCGATTCGGACTATCCAGTGAGGTAACTGTCACATATTCTTTGTTCCGAGTTAATTCTGACCACTAGCTTAAAAGAATTGATCTTGGTAAAACAAGACTGAGACAATGGTGGAGAGAGCCAGTGATTAGGAATACTAACTATGTAGCTCCTGAGCAGGAGATCGTAGAAATGGTTACGTCAGATCAAGTAGACACCAAAGCCAGTATCTTAATCGTCGATGACCAGCCGGATAACCTGCGGGCACTTTCAGCTATTTTGCAATATGAAGGATTCAAAGTCAGAAAGGCCGTGAGTGGGACAATGGCACTAGAAACAATCCATGCTCAATTACCTGATCTACTACTGTTAGACATCCGAATGCCTCAAATGGACGGGTTTGAGGTTTGCACTACTCTGAAGCAATCTGTAATTACAGCCGATATTCCAATCATTTTTCTCAGTGCCTCTGATGACATTGAAGACAAAGTGAGGGCATTTGAAATGGGTGGCTGTGATTATATAACCAAGCCGTTTCGTTCTCCAGAAGTTTTAGCTCGGATTAATCATCAACTGACTATCCAACAACAACACCGACGGTTAGCAGAACTTTATCATCAGGTTCAATACTTCAATCATGAACTTGAACAGCAAGTACAGGAACGAACTCAAGACTTAGAACAGGCACTCGAAGAACTACACCTATTAAATCAACTTAGAGATGACTTTCTAAGTACAATTTCTCATGAATTGCGTACCCCCTTGACTAACATCCGTATGGTTGTGCAAATGCTCATGATTGCCACTCAGCACGGACAAACATTTTTTGAAAAAATCTCAGAAGCCGCTCCAAAGCAAAAAATTACTCAGTACTTAACCATCTTGCAGGACGAATGCGATCGCGAACTGCAACTCGTAGAAGACCTGCTCGATCTACAGAATTTAACCACCGATGATCTGCCCCTCAGCCTCACGACGATTAATCTGTATGACTGGCTACCTCTAGTGCTAAATACCTTTCAGACTCGGCTTACCCAACGCCAACAAGCGTTAGTGGTAGAGCTTGCTGCCGATTTACCCTTGCTTAACACAGATGTTTCCAGCCTTAATCGTGTGGTAACTGAACTATTGACTAATGCCTGCAAGTACACTCCAGCAGGTGAAAGAATTACTGTAACAGCCAAAGTCATTGACCAACAAAAGGTAGGTCAAAAACATGCCTTTGCCACAGAGACAGCAATATCGGTTAAGTCATCTCCTCCTGCTACGATTGAAATTAGTGTGACGAATACTGGAGTAGAAATCCCTCCTTCAGACAGCGATCGCATTTTTGACACATTTTATCGAGTTCTGAGTACCGATCCTTGGAAACATGGTGGAACAGGGTTAGGATTAGCATTAGTGAAGCGATTAGTGGAACATTTACAAGGTTCAATTCGGGTCACTAGTTATAACAACACTACATGCTTCACGATCGAGCTACCTGTTCTCCCAGTTTAAGAACTTAAGAAAAACTTATTTTCACCTTATCAATTTCATCAATAAAATTTTTATAGTTTCCTTAAAGTTATACATCTAATAAAATTAATAATTTCTAGAGTAAATCAAATTATTGATCTCCAAGCATCTCATTAAAATCACTCATGTGACAGAAGCCCTATCAAGTTAGTCATCACCACTAGTTAAATGGCAGCACATACCTACCTCTTAGGACAGAGCTGTTTCGGCTCAGCCGTGATGGTTTTATTAGAGTAGTCACATTGGCAAAATCCTAGCGACTACCCCAAATTAGCTAATGCTGTGAATCGAGGACATAGTCTTAAGCCAAGATAGCTCTATTACTACAAACAAGTTTGTTGAAAACCAGACCCTGAAAAAACACTAGCTTCTCAGTGAGGAGTGTATTAAACCAAAAACTAATAATCAAGCCACTATATGTTGAAACTTAACAAACTAATTTTTGCAAAATCCTACTCTATGGATAGAGTTAAATCTGATTTTCGGTAGTAAAACTATAAGCATAAGTTCTTTGAAATCAACTTATAGCAATTAATTTGGATACTGCGATCGTCGCTACTACCAAGTCGTTGATTCACAGAATTTATTGCTGATTTGAGGATTTTCAGATGACTGGACAAATGTGTTGGCTACCTAAATTCGGCACTAACGGTGCACTCATTCTACATCTCAGGTTAGAGTCGCACCAACCTTGGCGACCCTATACCCAATTTGCCGGAATTGCCGTTCCAGACTACCCGGTTCCCAAGGGTTCTAAAGGCTGGGCAACCTACCAAAAACTGTTTAATGCTGGATGGACACTTATCCCTACCAGCCAAGGAGCAACGGATTCAACTAATCCTTCACTAGCCGCCTGATCCTTAGGAGTCTTTAGACGGTTCTCTCAAGATGGCGGGTTGAGGGCGATTGGTAAGGTGAAATAAAATATACTACCTTTTCCTAAAACACTTTCAACCCAAAGGCAACCACTATGTTGTTCGATAATTTTATGACAAATTGCTAATCCCAATCCTGTTCCACCTTTATCACGGGAATCAGATGCATCTACTTGCTGAAAGCGCTCAAAAATAGTGACTAGCTTATCAGCTGGAATACCTCGTCCCTGGTCTTTGATCGAGAAGAGAATGGAGGGCACGGAAGATGAAGAGGATGGCGATCGTATGGGCATGATACCTGCTCCCTGATCTGCCCTATCCCCCTCATCTTTCTGCTCGTTCTGCTGCCAAACATCCGCAGATAACCAAACAGTGCTTCCTGGTTCTGAAAACTTAATTGCGTTACTTAAGAGATTAATCAGAGTTTGAATAATTGCATCTGGAGATGCCCAGACGGCAAGTAGTGAGGTTGGTGGGGTCATCAGCAGATGAACCTGCTGACTTTCAGCGCTGCCCAGCATCGTATCCATCGCGGCTTGCATTAATGTTGCCACATCACATACTTGCATCATCAGTGACATTCTGCCCGATTCTAGCCGTTGTAAATCAAGAATGTCATTCACCAATCGTACTAAGCGATCGGTTTGCTCAGAAGCAACCTGTAACATGCGTCTAACTTTGTCAGGTTTATTGTCATACACTCCAGATGCCAGTAATCCTAGCGAACCTCGAATGGCTGTTAGTGGAGTCCGCAATTCATGGCTAACGATCGAAATAAATTCACTTTTCATTCGATCCAATGCCCGCTGCGCTGTAATATCCCGAATAATTTTGGATACCCCAATCATTCTGCCATAAGCATCTTTTACCGGAGATATGGTCAGAGCAACATCAATCAGCGTACCATCCTGATGTTGCCGCACTGTTTCATGATGGTAAATCCGCTCTCCCCGTTGTAATTGTTGCAGCATCTGTTGTTTCTCTCCCCAATGATCCGCCGGAATGATCGCTCTGACTGGTTGCCCAATAATGTCGTCCGCAGCATAGCCAAATAGCCGCTCGGCACTAGCATTCCAACTGATCACCGTTCCATCTAGAGTTTCGCTAATAATGGCATCTTCAGATGACTCTACGATCGCCGCCAGTTGTGACATTGAAGCTTCTGCCTGTTTGCGATCGCTAATATCTCGTAGGATTGCCGTAACAATATAGTTGTTACCCAATTGCAGTTTTGAGATTGAGGCTTCGGCAGGAAATTCAGTTCCATCTTTGCGCCGACCCATAATTTCACCCCGTTCACCCATCCGTCGTGCTTGTCCTGCCGACTGAGCAAACTGGTTAACCTGATGATAGTGAGCAGTGGTAAAGCGCTCTGGTAATAAGATACTTAGCGGTTGTCCTAACACTTCAGCCGCCGTGTAGCCAAAAATCTTTTCTGCTCCTTGATTAAACAAGGTAATTTGTTGATTCGATTCGATCGCAATAATCGCATCGTTAGCAATCTCTAAAATGCCCGCAAACCGGGCTTGTGACGCTTGTAATGCCTGTTCTGCTTGCTTGCGTTGGCTGATATCGTTATTGATCTCCATGATCTTGATTGGATGCCCTGCTTCATCTTGAAGCAGCACCCAACGACTCGCCGCAACGATTGTCCGTCCGTCCCGCTGTTGGTGGAGTAATTCACCTTCCCAATATCCCTGCTGCAATAATTCAGCCGTAATTTCTGCTAACGGTTTGGGAAACTGAGTCTGCAATAAATCATGCGATCGCTGCCCGAGAGCTTCCGCTTTTGTCCAACCATAGGTTCGCTCAGCCCCCTGATTCCAAAACGTAATTTGCCAGTCCAGATTGAGGGTCATAATCGTATCATGAGCCAAATCCAACAGTTTAGCTTGCTCCCATAGAGTGGCTTGCGTCTGCTGTTGTTCAACTAACGTTTGCAATAAGCGATCGTTGAGATGGGTTAGTTCTACTGTCCGGGCTTGAACCCGTTGTTCCAATTCCTCCTTAGCCTGTTGCAAAGCCAGTTCTGCCTGTTTGCGATCGCTAATATCCATAATTGTTCCGGTCATCCGCAGAGGTTGTCCGGTGACGTCATAGACTCCGTGCCCAATCCCCTCTACCCAATGCAGGCTGCCGTCAGGCCAGATAATGCGATATTCATGCTGATAGATCTGCCGTTCCTGCAACGCGTGTTGAATGGCCTGAACAATCCCCGCTCGATCGTCGGGATGAATGCGCGCATCAAAGCTGTCATACTTCCCATCAAATGTGTTGGGTGCAAAGCCAAACACCTGTTCATGTTCTGGTGACCATGTAATTTCTCCCGTCACAATATTCCAATCCCACATCCCCATCCGGGCAGCGGCTAATGCCATACGCAATTGGCTAGCATTCTCAGTATGAATTTGGTGATTGAGGCGTTCTACCTGGCGCTTACTGAAGCGTAAATTGGCACTTAATAAATTAATCAAAACGGCGACAAGCATAAAGATAGCTAACCGGATAGCTTCGATCGGATCGCTAATGCCAAGCTGGTAGCGCGGTGGGATCAACCAATAATCCAACACCAGCATGGATAGGACAACTGCTAAAATACCCGGTTGCCATCCCCCATACCAGGAGCTTGCCATAACTGCCAGATAGAAAAATGCTGCGATCGTCCGGTCGAGAAATGGGGCTAGCCAAAGCGTTAATAATAATGAGATTGCGACACTAGCGATCGCAACAAAGTAGGGGGCAAAGCGACGGTACATAATTGGACGCTCACAGAAAATTAAAAGCGTATAGGGAGGGGCTTACTGTACCGTTAAGTTACTGTTCAGTAAACCGCTAGAGGCGTTGTCCCTATATCCTAATTTCTATCAAACATAATTTCGTTGACGATCATGTCGCCTTAAACACTTTGAAAAAGATTTATTTGGCGTCCATCCAATTACTTCCAGCATGAATTTCTACCGCTAACGGAATAGATAGATGAGCAGCCGACTCCATAGTTGATTGAATCGTCGGTTTTAATACATTCCATTCATCGGCAGGCATTTCTAAAACCAATTCATCATGAACTTGCAGCAACATCCGGGCTTGATACCCTTGTAGTTGTTGCTGTAGTTTAACCATTGCCACTTTAATAATGTCAGCGCTCGACCCTTGAATCGGAGCGTTAGCGGCTGCCCGGAGTAATTGGGCATCATTTTTGTCACGGGTTTTAATACTATCTAGATTTAACTCTTGTGGTGGCATTCCCCGCAGCTTTTTCAGTTCCGTTCCCACAAAGTTAAAGTACCGTCGTCGCCCTAAAATAGTTTCAACATAGCCCCGAGCGATCGCTTCTTGTTGCATTTGTTTCAAATAACGAAATACCTTAGGGTAACGTTCATTAAAGCGATCGATAAATGTTTGGGCTTGCCTGCGACCCACATTCGCTTCGCGGGCAAACCGGGAGGCGCCCATGCCATAGATCACTCCAAAGTTAATGATCTTACCTAGCCGCCGTTCCTCCACTGTAACCGTGTCTTTTTCAAACAACAGTTGGGCTGTGAGGGTGTGCACATCTTGGCGATTTTGGTAAGCCTCAACTAATACTGCTTCTTGGCTCAAGTGCGCTAAGATGCGCAATTCAATTTGAGAATAATCAGCCGAAACAATGACCCATCCTGGTGCTGGAATAAAAGCTTTACGAATTTGCCGACTGAATGCAGTACGAATCGGAATATTTTGCAGATTGGGGTTGGATGAAGATAATCGTCCAGTCGTCGTGATCGTTTGATTAAAGTTGGTATGAACTCGTTGAGTATCGGGACGAATCAAATTGGGCAACGCATCCACATAAGTAGACTTCAATTTTGACAGTGTACGATGTTCAATAATCACATCAATCACTGGATGATCACCTTGTAACTTCTCTAGCACTACCGCGTCTGTCGAATATCCCAATGTAGTTTTTCGTGATTTCTTGCGATCGAGCCCCAAGGTTTCAAACAATAATTGACTTAATTGCTTTGGAGAACTGAGATTAAAGGTTGCTCCTGCCATCTCATAAGCACGTTGTTCAATCCCCGCTAACTCTTGTTCTAAATGTTGCGAAAGTTCATTCAGATAAGCACAATCAATTCGTACTCCTAACGCTTCCATTGCTGCCAATACTGGCTCTAAGGGTTGCTCCACCTCTAGTAATAGTCGTTTCAAGGCTGGAGTTTTCTCGAGTTCTTCTGCCAGTATAGGCATCAGTTGAAATGTCGTATAGGCATCCATACCGCAATAATCTGCTACGGCTGGAATGGCTATATCCGCGATCGTTTTACCTTTGGGAACTAGTTGTTCATAACTCTGGGCAATAATCCCTAAATGTTTGCGTCCCAGATCACTCAAGGTATGGCTTTCTTCTGGATTAATCACATAACTGGCTAAAATCGTGTCAAAGATGACACCCTGTAATTGAATCCCCTGGAATTGCAGGACTAAGCGATCGTATTTGGCATTCTGCAACACCTTAGGATAAATCGGATTTTCTAGTATGGGTCGCAATGTTTCTAACGCTAAATCGCGATCGAGATTTGCACCACTGGTATGACCCACTGGGATATAAGCCACTTGATTGGGCTGATTTCCCCAACAACACCCAATGCCCACCAGCGTCGCATCGCGTGGTTCTAGAGAAGTAGTTTCCGTATCCCAGGCAACAGGGGTTTCAGGATGATTGCGGGTTTGCAATGATTGCACCAGCGTCTGCAATTTCTCGGGTGTATCAATAATCTGCGGATTCAAAACAATCTTCGGTTGACTACGAGCCAGTTCCGTTTCCTCAGGAGTAAAGAACCACAGATCATCATCGTCTTGAGCGATCGTCAGTCCCGCAATCTGGGGTTTTTCTGGCAAAGTATTTAGCGTTGCTTCGATCGCATCTGCTGTATTCTCAACAGAACTCCCCCCAAATTGCTGCTGTAATTTCTGGAAGCGATTAATAAATGAGCGAAATTCCAGTTTCTCCAAAAAGGGTAGGACTACACTTTGATCAAAGCCTTTGAGTTTGCAGTCTTCTAGAGCAATATCAAGCGGTACATCCAAATGAATTTGTGCCAGGTACTGTGAGTGCAGTGCATTATCCCGTCCCTCTTCCAGCTTCTTACGAGTCGCACCCTTAATTTCCTCGATCGCTGCATAAACCTGCTCCAGCGAACCGTAGGTATTGAGCAATTGCGTTGCCGTTTTCTCACCGATTCCCCGTACCCCAGGAATGTTATCTGAGGAGTCGCCACACAAGGCTTTGAAGTCAACCACCTGCGATGGTAGTACGCCTAATTTGGCTTTTACTTCCTGGACTCCAAACTCTTTGGGTGGCGGTGTGCCTTTACCAAACGTACTACTGAGATATAACACCTTGACCGTTTCGTCCGGATCAATGAGTTGAAACAAATCCCGATCGCCACTAAGAATCTTGACGCGAAAACCATTGTTGCTGGCTCGTCGCGCCAGTGTGCCAATAATATCGTCCGCTTCATAGCCGGGAGCCGTTAGGACAGGCAAATTCAATACAGCCAATAACTCTTGCAGATTGGCTAGATCAGGCAAAAAGTCTTCTGGTACGTCCGGTCTACCCGCTTTATAGGTTGTATCGGCTTCATGCCGAAAGGTCTTCTCCCCCATATCAAAGGCGATCGCCACATATTGTGGCTGCTCAGTTTCCATCACCTCCAATAACGCTTTCAGGAAACCATAGGCAACACTAGTCGGAATTCCGCTTTTAGTTCTCAGCCCACCATCACGCCCTTTCGCAAAGGCGAAGTAGGCACGAAAGGCAAGCGAGTGCCCGTCAACAAGAATCAGCATGGGTTTAGTTGGAGAGGAGTCGGCAGCCAAGGGATTGACCTGAGTGGATGGACATGCCCCATTGTATCGAGTTGAGCGGGGATCGATAGGGGTAAGGCGATCCCCAAATTTACCTAAATCTAATGACAGAGAGACACTGCCGAGCAATTAACTCTCTAGCAGGAGGTTTTTCAGGACATCTTGCTCTAACTTAGAAGCCATCAGGGATAGGTAAATAAATACCACTCTGATGATTACCTCTCATCTCAATACAGGATGGTTAAACGATGAAAACCCAGCTGCAACACCAGTCATCCAATAGCGAACTAGAACTATTTATTCAAATGGCAGCATTGCCACTCGCTTTCTTAGGATTTTTACTAGCCCTTAGCTTTAGCTTTTCTCACTATTTCGAAGCCAATCATCAGGGACAATCACCCACGCTCGCCTATCAGAATTCCTCTATTAAACCTACGAATCAATCTCCCCTCCCGAACCATTAATTACTGAAAAATATTTGGGAATTTTGTTACAAGTTTAAGTTTAATCAATTTTGGCTTAACTAGCTTTTTTCATAATTAGTTCAGCGCTACAATGGCTGTCCTGCCTGCTTAGCAATACATTTCTCTAACTTTACCTTTATGGCAAAATTATGCTAAAAAAAGTTGAGGTGTAAAGCAAAATCGATGTTGATTCCGTAAATCCTGGCAGATATACCAAAGCCTTGACAGATGAAAAAGTATAATAATGGTAGGATTACAGAAGCAAAATCATCAAGAAGGTGGAAACTTATAAAGGCAAGGAATTGTCTTAATTAGCTAGAGGCAATGACATTGCTCCCTCACTTCAAAGTCAACAGGAGGAACTGATGACGAAACGGATTTCCAACCTCCATATCACTAGTCACGCCAGAAGCTTACCTCAAGGCAATTCAGAATTACCGCTATTTCTGCAATGCGCCCTTCTTACAGTTGGGTTTTTATTACTAGTCGCTCTATTTCCATAAGGAGTTTTCCCGATTTAGTTCCTTCACCGGAAGGTTTTCTCCCATCACTCGTCCTTAAAATATTACGATTAGGCGATCGACTGAGCTGGATGTTCTGGGCTAGGTCGATCGCTATCAATATAAACCACAATTCGCACCGGACCATAGTGTTGACGCAACACCCGTTCGACCCGCTCAATCACCGTTCGGGTTACACTGGCAAATTCGGGATGGAGGATCAGATGCATTTCTACATACACGAGGCGACCCACAATTCCTCGCGATCGAATGTCATAACAATGTAGAATTCCTTCTACCTGATGAATCGTTTTGGCTAACGCCTCTGGTGCGATCGCGACTTGCTGCAACATTGAAGGTAACTGGCGGTTCAGCAATTGCCAACAGTTCAGCATCAGCAGAGCTACCATGACAAGGGTTAGGAGGGGATCGAGCCAAGTCAACCCCTGCCAAATTCCTACTAATCCCGCCAGCACCACTAACGCTAACCAGCTATCCTGCAAACTGTGTGCCACGCTCATACGCAGCGTTGAACTTTCCAGTAGCCGAGCCTGTAAGCGGATAAAGAAACTGAGGCAGAAGCTAATTGCCGCCGCTAAACCTAAAATCTGAATCAGCGGCAAGGTGATTTTGACTGGGAACTGAATCCCAGGATTGGCTACTAGTAATTGCAGTTGTTGCACTGCGATCGCCAACAAATTGAACCCGGCAAAGCCCAAGAAGGCAATCAGAAGCAAGGTGAGAATCGCTTCTACCTTGTTATGTCCCCATAAGTCCCGTTCAACCCCATGCCGGGAAGAGACCGCCACTAAGCTCAAGAAAATACTGAAGCTGCTAATTAACGTATGTAACGCCTGGGACACCAAACTCATCGACTGGGTTGCCCAACCAATCCATAGCTTCATCGCCAATACTAACAAGGTTAACCATAAGACGGCTAACAGTACCCGATGGCTCGCCCGACGACGACCCTGTACCTCACTCATAGGTTCACACCTGAATTGATGCCGTCTTCATTATCAGCAGTCCTTCCCCGGATGCACGAAAAAATTGGAGATTGTTCAGTAGTGATACGAACTTGTTCTCAATAACCGACATCCTCACCGAATGGGAAGGATGATCAATGTTAGCCTCAGTAATGAATTTACGGAAAATTGAGCCATCATCATGCAGCAATCACCTGCCAGTCAGCCAACCCAGTCCTCTAGCGGCGATGCTGCTGACATTCGCTTACTAGTCTTAGATATTGATGGCACGATCGCAGGTGTCTCGAATCAGATTAATGCCGCCGTGAAGCAGACCGTTCAGGCGGTTCAAGCAAAAGGGATTAAAGTCGCGATCGCCACGGGGCGGATGTATCGTTCTGCCCTCCGCTTTCATCATGATTTAGGGGCAGATTTGCCGTTAATGACCTACCAAGGGGCGCTGATTCAAGATCCAGCCACTCAGACCGTTCTGCGGCACTGGACAGTCTCCAAAAACCTTGCTGCCCAACTGCTAGATTATTTTGAACAACCGGAACTCCGGGATTTGCTATCAGTACATTTTTACATTCAGGATCAGTTGTATGTGCGCGAACTTAGTTCCGAAAGTAAAAATTACGCCGAACGATCGGGGATTCAACCGATCGCGGTTGGAGATCTGCGTACCACCCTCGATCGAGAACCTACTAAGGTATTGGCACTAACGGACGATGCTATCCTAATCGATCGCATTTTGGGACACCTGCGAGCGCAGTACACCCCGGCTGAACTCTATCTCACAACCTCCGTTGCCACGTTCTTTGAAGCCACTAATCCCTTAGTCAACAAAGGGACAGCCGTGCAATATCTAGCCGAGGAGTATTTGGGACTGCAACCGCATCAGGTTATGACAGTTGGTGACAATTTTAATGATGTGGAAATGCTGCAATATGCTGGAATTGGGGTAGCGATGGGAGATGCCCCGGATGATGTGAAAGCGATCGCGGATTGGGTAGCTCCTAGTGTAGAGGAGGATGGTGCGGCTGTAGCGATCGAGAAATTCCTACTGTCATGACAGTTTGGTTTAAATCAGAAAGAGCGCCGACGACTGTCCGTGTTTCGTCTCGGCGCTCTCGCTGGTTCGCTCCTCACACCCCTAGAATATAACCGACCGCCATAGATTTGTCATCCTAACGAAATATCGGAAGAACTTATTTTTAGGGTTGATTCTCATTCTTTAGGCTAATACCAAAGGATTCGCGTCTGCCTTTGGGACATAGGCAACCCAATCCCTGTCAGGAATGAGAGCTAAACAGATACGCAATGCCTTAAATCTGTAATGCTGGTGAGGTTGGTATCTCATCTAGGTATGAGCTGATCCATTTAGATCAGAAAGAGCGCCGACGACTGTCCGTGTTTCGTCTCGGCGCTCTCGCTGGTTCGCTCCTCACACCCCTAGAATATAACCGACCGTCATAGATTTGTCATCCTTTTGTCATATCAGAAATAATTATTTGAGTCCTACTTGCCAGATTTTCCCATGTTGCTGGACTTTCAGCGTTTTACAGGACTTCAGAAACGTTGGATATTTCTGATTGAGCGCCAACTCCTTAATTACTGCTGTGATCGGTTGTTGATGCACCCGAGCAAACTGAGTCCCCAAAACACTGATATCGACCCAACCACTGGGAGTGGTTTTTGACAGTGGCTTGAGCAACTCCACGATTGCCTGTTCTAGCTGAGCCGATGTCTTGATCCCATTATTGCTGACTGAAGCTGATGCCGGGTTAGAAGTAGGTTTCGGTAAAGCACTCGCTGGCTGACTACCAGAAGGCTGCTCTGAAGTTGACCGCTCGGCATTACTTTCCTTAGCCTGCACTGTAGAAGTGATGCTAGGAGCTTCAAATAAATTGATATATAGGTCTGATTGGTCTGGAGGTTGATGCACTACGAAGTCAGCCGGACGATCAATAAACAAATCTCTGGCACGTTTACCCACAGCATGGGTATTCATCACCTGGCTGATTGTGACTCCAGTCGCTTGCTGGAAGCATTGTGATACTCTGGAGAGCCGAATCCAAGCGCAGGCAGTTTGGTGTTGTTCCTCTCGAATCAAAGTTTTCAGTCGCATAATGCTTTCTGCCAAAGAAGGGACAGTTGGCATCGGCTGATTTGAGTAAGCCTTAATTTCCCCAGTTTCGGAGTTCAGGATTGTTACAGCCTCGTTCTGCTTCCGCACCTGATAGACGATCAAGCCCTTCTGCCGCAATTTAGTGCAAAGACTAGTCATGACTTTATCGGAGGAGCAGACCAGGATTTCGCGGACCGTTGGGTAATGTTCATGGATTGACGACCCGATCGCAATCATCTTGCCATCTGCCATATCATTTCCGGCTGGAACATGCATCAGGTCGTAACCGCGATCGTGTAACTCCTGGTCATATTTGCCTAACTTGCGCCAGTTGGCAAAGGCGATTTTCACCCGCAGGGGATGGGTGCAGGTGTTGGCGAGAAATTTTTCCGTTTCCAGATCGGGTTGCAGATTTTCGGCATCCAATAGCAGAATTGCGGTTTCACTTGGATAAGTTCGTTGACGATCGGGCGTTGCAGTTGAAGTTAGCCGAGACGTTTCCGGCGTAGCTTGACTGGTCGTACTTGGACTAAGCAAATCCTGTACGTGTTGAATCAGTGTAGAAAATGCCACAGACTCAAACCAGGTAGGGAGTAACAGTAACCTGAGAACTTTTTCGATCTCTTGAATTAGCGCCTCCGTTGAGGCGATCGCAGCTAGTTTTGCCGATAGTTTTTCAATAAACACCTGGGCATGAGCGGGATGCTGCCAGGGCAAGGCGCGGCACTTTTCTACCAAAAGTTCGGGAGTTTGGTGATGAGCGACGGCGATCGCCCGCGCAATAGCAGCACAAATCTGATGCAGGATCGTAGGGTCATTCACAGGCAGTGGTTCGATCGGCAATACCAATAAGAATTCTCTACAGGAAAAAGTCAAGTTTTTCCGGGTTAAGTCAGCTTGATGACTGTCTTTAGCATGGACATTTGTGCCAGAAAATTCACCGATCGTCCTCGGAGCTTCATAATGAAAGTGGACGCTTTACATTGCTTCATAACATGGCGAGAGATCTGCGAGGCTTTATCAAACTGCTGGAACAACGGGGACAATTGCGGCGCATCTCCGCGTTAGTTGATTCGGACTTGGAGATTGCCGAAATTTCGAATCGGATGTTGCAGTGTGGGGGACCGGCTTTGCTGTTTGAGCAGGTGAAAGGCTCACCTTATCCCGTGGCGACGAACCTGATGGGAACGGTGGAGCGGATCTGCTGGTCGATGAATATGCAACAGCCGGAAGAACTGGAGGATTTAGGTAAACGGCTGGCGATGTTGCAACAACCGAAGCCTCCTAAGAAGATTGGGCAGGCGATCGAGTTTGGCAAGGTGTTGTTTGATGTGCTGAAAGCCAAGCCGCAACGGGATCTATTTCCGGCTTGTCAGCAGGTGGTGATCAAAGATGAAGCGGTCGATCTGAACCAGATTCCGATGATTCGCCCCTATGCGGGAGATGCGGGCAAGATCATTACCCTGGGATTGGTGATTACGAAGGACTGTGAAACTGGCACACCGAATGTGGGAGTGTATCGGCTGCAATTGCAATCGAAAAATACGATGACGGTGCATTGGCTCTCGGTGCGGGGGGGAGCCAGACACCTGAGAAAAGCGGCGGAACAGGGGAAAAAGCTGGAAGTGGCGATCGCGTTGGGCGTTGATCCCCTGATTATCATGGCGGCAGCCACACCGATTCCGGTGGATTTATCGGAGTGGTTGTTTGCCGGATTGTATGGGGGTTCGGGAGTAAATTTGGCGAAATGTAAAACAGTCGATCTGGAAGTCCCTGCCGATTCGGAGTTTGTCTTGGAAGGAACGATTACCCCAGGGGAACTGTTACCGGATGGACCCTTTGGTGATCACATGGGCTACTACGGTGGAGTGGAAGATTCACCGTTAATTCGCTTCCACTGCATGACGCACCGTAAAGACCCGATCTATCTCACGACCTTTAGTGGTCGTCCGCCCAAGGAAGAAGCGATGATGGCGATCGCGTTAAATCGCATCTACACGCCCATCCTGCGGCAACAGATTCCTGAAATTGTCGATTTCTTCTTACCCATGGAAGCCTTGAGTTATAAGGCGGCGGTGATTTCGATCGATAAAGCCTATCCGGGGCAAGCACGGCGGGCAGCGTTAGCGTTTTGGTCAGCGTTACCGCAGTTTACTTATACGAAGTTTGTGATTGTGGTGGATAAGTCAATCAATATTCGCGATCCGCGTCAGGTGGTGTGGGCGATTAGTTCTAAAGTTGATCCCTCACGAGACGTGTTTATTTTGCCAGATACCCCATTTGATACGCTGGATTTTGCCAGTCAAAAGCTGGGTTTAGGCGGACGGATGGGGATTGATGCCACCACCAAAATGCCACCTGAAACGGAACATGAGTGGGGAGAAGTGTTGGAATCTGATCCAGCGGTTGCGGCAATGGTCGATCGCCGGTGGTCGGAATACGGCTTGGCAGACATTAACCTGGGTGAAGTGAACCCCAATCTGTTTGGTTACGAAGTCGGTTAATCGATGACAATCCGCGATCGCGCTCTAGACCTGTACACCCAGGGTAGAGCGCGTTTTAGGTTTTAATTGTTCGATTCCAGTTTTAGGCGATTCACGACAACGCTAGTTAAGAATCGTAAATTAAATAGTATCTATAGTTTAGTGCTGGATGAGGGCATAACTGTAGCGATACCAGTTTATGAGCTAGCTCATAGTTGTCAGCAAGTGGGTTTGGCAAAGTAGAAGCAAGTGCAGCATCTTCAGGATTGCTCATAGTTTCCTCATATTCCCAGTCTAATCTGACGACAAGTGTTCCCTATGTATCCTGACAGAACAGGATCAGGCAACCCATCTACTGGCTCTCTGGAACACTTGGCTTTGTGGAAAGGATGCCGTTCAATCCGATGCTCGCTCGTGACTAATGCTTTACTGAGAGTTACACCATGACCAGTCCATCAATTCGTGTTGCTGCCCCACAGACAAAACTGCACAGGCGAAGGCTGAGCTTACCTGCCTGGTTAGTGTTGATCTGTGTAATTACATTTACGATTTTGCTAGGTGCTGGAGCAGCGATTTGGAAAAATGCTCCGCCTGTTCCAGCGATCGTTGTCTCTCCTCAACAAGAAATTATTCTAACGCAAGCTGAAATTCAGTCTGGACAGGAAACTTATCTGGCACGAGGAGGGCAGCACATTGGTAGTGTGTGGGGACACGGGAGCTATTTAGCCCCCGACTGGACAGCCGATTTTCTCCATCAATGGGGATTAGCCACGGCGGGTGTTCTGTATAACGGCAATCCCGACTTTGATCAAACGGATCTGGAAGCTTTATCGGTCGGCGATCGGGCTAGTTTGCAAGCTAGAGTCAGTGAGCAGTTTAAGACTAACCGTTACAATCCAGAGACTCAGGAACTAACGCTAACAACAGCCCAAGTACAAGCCCTCCCACCCGTGTTTGCAGCCTATCATCAACTGCTGACTCAAGGCTCACGAGCACACTCAATTCCCAGTGGTTGGTTTACAGATGATCAACAGATTCGTCAAGTCACAGCTTTCTTTGCCTGGACAGCTTGGGCAGCTTCGGCGAATCGCTTTAATGCCCCGTTTTCCTATACCGCAAACTTTCCCCATGATCCGTTAATTGGCAATACAGCACCGCCACAATTCATCATTTGGTCGATCGTGTCTGTAATTTTGCTAGTGGGCGGCATTGGGGTTTTTCTCTTCGTCTACCTGACTCAAGAAGACGCTGAAGAAATTCAAGTTGTGCAAACTCGACCAGTTGTACGAGTTCCTACAGCTAGCCAAAAGGTGACGACTCTGTTTTTTGGTGTGGCGATGGCACTATTCTTGGTGCAAATTGGCATGGGTATGGTCACCGCTCACTATGCGGTCGAGGGAGATGGGTTCTATGGTGTGCCGCTCGATCGCTTCTTACCTTATGCCGCTTCTCGGACTTGGCATCTGCAATTAGCTGTCTTCTGGATTGCCACTTGCTGGTTGGCAGCAGGACTATATTTTGCTCCTCGCTTTGGCAAGCATGAACCGAAAGGACAAGCGATCGGCAATGGTGTATTGTTGGCTGCCTTAACCGTTGTCGTCGTTGGCTCCATGATCGGTTCCTGGGCAGCCATTCAAGGCATTTTAGGTAACAGCCTGAGCTTTCTATTAGGGCACCAGGGTTATGAATATGTAGAGCTGGGTCGGATCTGGCAAATCCTGTTAATTGGAGGCATGACGTTCTGGCTATGGTTAATGTATCGAGCACTTCGACCCGCTTTGAAACAAGAAGGCTCTAAAACTGGCCTGAATCACTTCTTTCTTTACAGTGCGATTACGATTCCGCTGTTCTACTCGGCAGGCTTAATGTATTCCAATCACACCCCGATGAGTGTGGCTGAATACTGGCGCTGGTGGGTAGTTCACCTGTGGGTCGAAGGCTTCTTTGAAGTATTCGCAACCGTGGCGATCGCGTACTTGTGTAGTGAGTTAGGGTTCCTGAATCGGCAATCCGCCTTACGAGCAACCTACCTGACCACCATTCTGTATCTTGGCAGCGGTGTAGTTGGAACTCTGCACCACCTCTACTTTGCTGGTACTCCTGTTTTCATTACAGCAATGGGCGCGGTTGCCTCTGCTCTAGAAGTAGTGCCACTTACCTTGATTGGATTTGAAGTGGTGAAATCCCTGAAGTTGTCGCAAAATGCCCAGGGCTTTTATCGGATGCCCTTACGCTTTTTCATTGCTACCTGTGTCTGGAACCTGGTGGGAGCTGGCGTGTTTGGTTTCTTGATTAACCCTCCGATCGTGCTTTACTACTCGCAAGGGTTAAATACCACACCTATTCATGCTCACGCCGCCTTGTTTGGAGTGTATGGCTCCCTCGCCTTAGCCCTGATGCTATTCGCACTGCGAGAAATCACACCAGAATCCGCCTGGAATGAGAAATTGCTAAAGTTTGCGTTCTGGCATATCAATGGCGGTTTAGTCGTGATGCTGCTGTTTGGTCTGATTCCTAATGGTTTTTACCAATTTGTTCAATCTGTCAATCATGGCACTTGGTATGCCCGAAGTGCAGCTGTAATTCACTCTCCCTGGATGGAGTGGACAGTCTGGCTCCGGATTCCAGGCGATATCATTTTTACAGTTGGGGCATTGGCAATGATGACCTTCGTGGCTCAGGCAATCTGGGCAGTTTGGCGCCAACCTCCCCAAAAGCAACTCGACTTAGCAACAGTTGCCGAACCATCTGAAGCATAACGTTCTCTGAACAATCACTCCCCCTCTAATGCGATCGCATTAGAGGGGGTTAACTTAAGCAACGCCAATGATTAACAAGGGACTGGAATTGGAGTACACTCATCAACTTTAAACCAGCGCTTTCTACCATGTTGTACTTTAACCAGCACCCGCCCTGGAGAGAACAATGGAGCAGGAATCACAACTCCACTCCGCCCATTCGGCAGTCGCACTAGTGTACCTGGAAGAATAGACATAGAGACCTCACAGAAGATCAAAATGAAGTAGCGTTCTTTGAAGGTTGCTGCCAAGCAAATCGCTTTGGCGACCCAGCCCGTTGAAATCCTATTCGTCGAAGAAAAGGATTAAGTAAATCTTAAGACTTTCAAAAGCTTAGTAGATTGCAGTAGTGTTTTTAAGCATGTTTATATTTCTTTACTTCTGTGTGGACTAACTGAGTAACGGCTGGGAAACTCGGCAATGTTGAGGGGCGTAGATCATGCTGGCAGTGGATTTTCAAGAATGAGTTGGGTTTTTTCCAGGATTGCTCAAGGCGCTAAGTCAAATTGGCGTCTAACCCTGGTTTTACAGAAGCATAGCCAGAACCAAATTTATATTATTTAAGTAAGAAAATTTATTTTTTTACGCCTGAGTCTAGCTATAAGCTGGACGATCGCTGGCACTTCAGGTCAGCGATCGCCTGATTTACTTAATTACAAGATGAACCACCAGACAAAAATCTATACATTTTGTAATCATCTTTCTTAGCTCTGAGCTAGGTTCAGGTACGGGTGTGATCCCTAGATTAAAGCTGGTCAACCCTGCATGTGCCTGCTCTTAGCTAGATCCATTGATTAGCTTCGGAACGAATGGGGTCACCCTGACGATTGCAAAAATCTAAAGTTCATTTACTTTTGTATGATGTCCGCCCTAATTCAGGGATCAACCAAATATAAAGGAAATATTAACTATGGGTACGCGGCTGGAGTAGTCACATTGAGGAGTCGCAAAAATGCAGCTATTACCAAAGCCCAAGAAGACTCGGATTGATTCACCGCTATCAGAGTCTGAACCTTGGCAAGGGATACCCACTCCCAAGGCACTTAACGGTGCAGCGTTAGAGATCACCTCTCAGCCTAGTCAGCTAGGAGGAATGTCTCCGATGGATCAGGTTGGTCTTAAACCCGAGAATCACCACCGAGTCGTGATTCTGGTGGATGGTTCTAACTTGTTTTATGCCGCTTCTTATCTCAATCTAGAAATTGATTACATTAAATTACTGCATTGTCTAACCCACGATCGGCGATTAATGCGAGCTTATTTCTATACTGGCGTAGATCCAAGCAACGAAAAACAGCAAGGGTTTTTACATTGGATGCGTCGGCATGGCTATCGAGTTGTGGCAAAAGAGTTAATTCAATTTCCGGATGGTTCTAAAAAAGCCAATTTGGAAGTGGAAATGGCGATCGATATGATGATGTTAGCGCAACACTGCGATACCTTAATCTTGGTCAGTGGGGATGGTGACCTAGCCTATGCTGTGAATAAGGTCGCCTATCAAGGAACCCGGATCGAAATTGTCAGTTTGCGATCGATGACGAACGATAGCTTGATTGATGTAGCCGATCAATATATTGACTTGGAATCGTTAAAGTTCTCAATTCAACGGGGCTAAGCGACGGTTCGCTTTAGATGACTGAGTGGGGTTGGGCAGCTAGATCTCTGATAGCGTTGACTAATTCCTCATGATCAATCGGTTTAGCGACGCACCTCTGATACCCGGCTGATATTGCCAGTTGGCAGCTCTCTTCTCCTGTTAAGGCTGAAACCGCGATCGCGGGCAACAGACCACCTCGATCCAACCCTTGACTTCTAATCTGATGAATCAGGACATAGCCATCCGTATCTGGCATCGCCAGATCACTGAGCAGAACATCTGGATGTTGCTCCACTAACACTTGTAGTGCCTCAGCCGCAGAAGCAGCCGTTGTAACGTTAGCCCCCTCTTCTTCCAAAATATAGGTCAGCAATAGCCGACTATCGAAATCATCATCCACGACTAGCAAAGACAGATTTGCTAAGGCGGTCATGCAACTTTCAACCTTCTGTAACTACACTGTGACCGGATTTTAGCGATCGCGTATGCTTCAAAAGCCATTCGACCGATCGGGCAAGGAAAAGCGAAGCTTAACATTTCCTATAAAGTAGTCGATTCTGCCCGCTTGAGGGCTAACTCCCCAAGAATACTATCTAAAGATAGATTTATCTCTCTACCAATTTATGGAATTAATAGATAAAAGTTCAGTCTTAAGTTGCAGGCTACCTCATTAACTTAAATTCTACAATTAGTAAAAGATTTAAAAAGCGTAACAATAGCTAATGTGAATTATGTCTTCCCCATCGCTGCGGATCTTAGTTGTAGATGACAATGCCGATAATCTGACGTTACTCCAGTTTTTTTTAGAAACAGAAGGTTATCAAGTAGAAACTGCAAACAGTGGCAAATTAGCCATAAGCAAAATCCAAACTACCCGACCTGATTTAGTTTTACTAGATGTCATGATGCCAGGGATGAATGGGTATGAAGTGACACAGGTAATCCGCCAAGACCTGCAATTACGCGACTTACCGATCGTCCTAATTACTGCCGATGCTCGGATTAGCAAGGAACAGACCTTGAATGTCGGTGCTAATGACGTATTATCAAAACCGATCGATTTCAATACATTGCTCACTCTGTTGAATAGCTGGCACCGAATCAGCGTGGCTTAGGCAGGGAATTGTGTTGCCGACTTAGCGCCCATGCTGGGCGATCGTGGGTACTCCCCCTCATCCCTGCTGCCGACAGACTGTAGCTGTAGCAGAGTGAGAAAAATGAAGTTTTCCAAATCCTGCTTTGCTAAGTCTCTATTTTCATTGAGGATAGTTTGTGATTAGTCACAGATCTTAGTAAAATCGGCTTCATGGACCTCCAACAATTAGCCAAATTGCGAGAATTATGCAAAGATGATGCCGCGTTTGAGCACCTCAAGCAAGTTCTAGCAGCCACGCTGGATTCCCCGTTTATCGCGATTACTCAAGCGCTCGCCCAAACTCAACAACAGTTAGAACGGCAGCAAGCTCTGGCACGGGTGATCAGTCGCATTCGAGAGAATTTGGATTTAGCAACGATTTTCCAAATCTCAACTCAAGAAATTTGTCAACTTTTGAATGTCGATCGGGTCGCCGTTTATCGCTTCAATCCTGACTGGAGCGGTGGCTTTGTCGCTGAGTATGTTGTGCCGGGATGGTTACCTCTGGTCGGTCCAGACATCCACACCATTTGGGAAGACACTTATCTCCAAGAAACGTTGGGTGGACGTTATCGCCAGCAGGAAACCTTTGCAGTTACTAATATCTATCAAGCTGGTTTGATGGATTGCCACGTTGCCTTACTAGAAAAGTTTCAAGCCAAAGCCTTCGCCATTGTGCCCATTTTTGTGGGGCAAACGCTTTGGGGACTACTCGCTGCTTACCAAAACTCTAGTTTCCGACAGTGGGAATTGGGAGAAATCGAGCTATTAGTGCAATTAGGTGAGCAATTCGGCGTCGCAATTCAGCAATCTGAGTTGCTGGCTCGATTGCAAGAAACTCAGCGATTAGCCCGGATTGGCAATTGGGACTACGACCTAAGTACGCAAACATTAACCTGGTCAGACGAAACCTATCGTCTGTTTGGTTTAGATCCAACTCAAGTGGAGCCAAGCTATACCGAATTTCTCGATCGTGTTCATCCTGACGATCGCCCTGCCCTGCTGGACGCGATTCAGCAAGCGATCGAGGCAGGCATAGTCTACGAGTTGGATCTACGCATCATTCACACGGATACATCAATCCGTCACTTGGCAATGAAGGGACAGCCCTTTCGGAATCTAGCCGGACAAGTGACTCGATTATTTGGGGCAATGTTAGATATTACCGAACGCAAGCAAGCTGAAATTGCAGTTCAAACTTTAAATCAAGAGCTGAGTAAATCTGTGGTGGAATTAACAGCGGTGAACCGGGAGCTAGAAGCCTTTAGTTACTCCGTTTCCCATGACTTGCGAGCACCGCTGCGCAGCATTAACGGCTACAGTCAAGCCTTGTTAGAAGATTGTTGGGATCGTTTGGATGAAGCTGGACAACGTTACCTTCAGCGCATTCGAGCCGCCACGGAACGGATGGGTGAACTGATTGATGATGTGCTGATCCTGTCCCGGATTACTCGTAGCGACATGACGTTTCAGCCAGTCAACTTAAGTGAATTAGTTCAGGAAATCCTGACAGAGTTGCAGGCGATAAACCCCGATCGCCAAGTGACCTGCACCATTCAAGCTAATGTGATTGCTTGGGGCGATCGCACCCTACTGAAAGTGTTACTACTCAATTTGCTCGATAACGCTTGGAAATTTACCTCTAAGCAACCCCTAGCCCAGATTGAATTCGGTACCACGAAAGACGACAATAGTAAATTATTATACTTTGTTCGGGATGACGGTACGGGATTTGACATGACCTATGCGGACAAACTCTTTGGGGCATTTCAACGCCTACATAGTGTTCAGGAATTTTCGGGCACTGGGATTGGGTTAGCGACTGCTCAACGGATTGTGCACCGACATGGAGGGCAAATTTGGGGTAAAAGCACGATCGGACAAGGAGCAACATTTTTCTTTACATTAGAAGTAAAGTAAACATAACCTAATTAGCATGAAGTTATACATGACTCCACGAAATATTCTATTAGTAGAAGATAATCCAGACGATGAGGATTTAGCGATTCGGGCATTACGGCGCAGCGGAGTACTAAACGAGATTGTCGTGGCGCGGGATGGAGTAGAAGCGTTGGACTATTTATTCGGCACAGGGCAGCATACAGGACGAGATACGCATATTCAGCCCGCCGTTGTTCTACTGGATCTCAAACTGCCACGAGTCAATGGAATTGAAGTGTTACAACGCTTGCGTACAGATGAGCGGACTCGTTTTTTACCTGTGGTTGTGCTAACCACTTCTAACGAACAGCGGGATTTACTGGACAGTTATAGTAACGGTTGTAATAGTTATGTGCGCAAGCCTGTAGATTTTATTCAGTTTGCCGATGCTGTGCGCCAACTGGGCATGTATTGGTTACTTTTGAATGAAGTCCCTTCATTGGGCGGGTGAGGGAATGAGTGCGCCTCTACGAGTTTTGGTTGTAGAAGATTCTGAAGACGATGCGTTTTTAATCGTGAGAACCTTACAACGGGCAGGATATGCTGTCACGCATCAACGGGTAGAAACTGCAACTGCAATGACAGCCGCACTGACAGAGCAATCCTGGGATGTCGTGATTGCCGATTATAGCCTACCTCAATTTAGTGCTTTGGCAGCCCTAACTCTGTTGCAGCAACACCAGCTTGATCTCCCCTTTATTATTGTGTCGGGCAGTATTGGCGAAGAAACAGCTGTCACCATCATGAAAGCGGGTGCCCACGATTACGTGATGAAAGGGAATTTTACTCGGTTAGTACCGATTGTAGAACGGGAACTGCGGGAGGCTCAAGAGCGGCAACAGCGCCGGTGGGCAGAGCAATTAATTCGCGAGAATGAAGAACGATTTCGAGCATTAATCGAAAATGCTCTAGATATGATTACTGTACTGGATAGTACGGGAATCATTAGTTATAGCAGTCCCTCAACTCAACGCGTATTGGGATATGCCCCTGAGGCTTTACTCGATCGCACGTTGTTTACTTATGTGCACCCTGATGATGTGAGCTGTGTGCAGAACGCAATCGCCCAGTCATTACAACATCCAGACATTAATTTATTGATTGAATTTCAAGTGCAGCATCAGTCCGGTGAATGGCGGATTTTAGAAGCGATCGGTAAGCGCTTACCGGGATCCTTTGGGACTGGCAAAATCGTTCTCAACTCGAGGGATATTACTGAACGCAAACAAGCCGAAATTATCCGTAAAGAGCTAGAGGCAGAGCGAGAGCGGCGGGAACTCAGAGCCTATTTCTTTTCACAAATGTCGCATGAACTCAAGAATCCCCTCACCAGTATCATGATGGCGGCGGAACTGTTAGAGAAGATGGGGCAACAAACGCTTGAAGCAAAAACCAAATTTTTGCAGCGGATTCGTACCGCCGTACAACAAATGAATCAGTTGTTGAACGATACCCTAATTGTGGGTAAAACCGAGTCTGGTCGCTTAGAGTTTCGTCCCATTGGGATGAACTTACCGGAATTTTGTGCCAGTTTAATTGATGATGTGCAGGCTAGCATTAGTCATCAACATACGATCGCTTTTACCTGTGAAAATATTCAGGCGACTGTATGGATGGATGAACAGCTACTGCGCCATATTCTCACGAATGTTTTATCTAACGCTTTGAAGTATTCGGCAGCTGGAACCACAGTGCAATTTCTGGTGCAAGCTCAACCCTTCACGACGTTGTCTGCTGATTTGCAACATCAGTTGCAGGAAAAGCATGCTTCCCTGCCGGAGCAGGTGATTATATTTCATATCCATGATGCTGGAATTGGGATTCCTCAGGAAGAACAATCACGCCTGTTTAACCCTTTTCACCGCGCCAGCAATGTGGGTAGGATTCCGGGCACCGGGTTAGGGCTATCGATCGTTAAAGATTGCGTGGATCTGCATGGTGGGGTACTCAATCTCACCAGTCGAGTTGGGATGGGAACTCAAGTTACAATCATCATACCGTTGCGGTATTGCTCGGTAACTGAAACCGATAGTCTTCTATCCTGCTGATAGTTCAGACAGCGATACCAACATTGGTGAGCTTGGGCATCATCCTGATTAGACTCAAGATTTTACCCTGCTTAGGCGATTTCTGAGACAGGTTTTACCTTGGTAAGGGCGCACAGCTATGCCCCCATGCTAGACAACCCCAACATCAGTAATTTATTTTCTAGAAATCTCCTAATCATGCAACTAGAGAGCTTATCGGCATATCTACCATCCCTAGACACTACGATCGATCCTAATCCTATTTTGATTGCTCGGGGAACACCTTTGCTTCAGGTCATTGCTTTGATGAGTCAAGTGCCGAATCAGCAATGCCTTTTATCTCCCAGTTCTGAGTTTGACCCAACGCTGCCAGAACCAACCAGTGCAGTTTTAGTTGTGGAGCGATCGCGGCTGATTGGCATTTTTACAGAACATGATTTGGTGAAACTGACTGCTGCACAAACCAACTGGCGAGGCTTGTTGATTGAAGAGGTAATGAGCCAACCCGTTATGACCTTAACCCAAACTCCTGAACAAAGCCTGTTGACGGCTCTTTCCATTTTTCGGGAGTATCACATTCGGCATTTACCTGTATTAGACGAACAGGGAAATATTTTAGGGTTAATTAGTTCCGGTAGTATTCGCAAAGCTCTGCAACCGTTGAATTTACTGAAATGGAAACAAATTAAAGATGTCATGTCCTATGAAGTTGTATCAGCGCCAGCTTCAAGTACCGTGCTGGAGTTGACACAACAGATGATTCAATATCAAATTAGTTCTGTTGTCTTAACTCAAACGGGTCTAGAACCAGCCGATCCAGCGCATCTTTATCCGGTTGGAATGATTACTGAACGGGATATTGTGCAATATCAAGCATTAGAACTGGACTTAACCGAGCTGACGGCTGAGTCAGTCATGAGTACACCATTATTCAGTGTACATCCCTCCGACCCGTTGCTAACCGCCCAACAATTGATGCAACAACATCGTATCCGGCGCTTGGTCGTGACCGGAAGGCAGGGAGAACTAAAGGGAATTGTGACCCAAGGCAATCTCCTGCGGGTGTTTGACCCCTTAGAGATGTATGAACTGCTGGAGTTTTTGCATCAAACAGTTGAGCGTCGTACGAATGAGTTAAGTCAAACTAATCAGAAATTGCAGGCAGAAATTATTGAGCGAGAACTCATTGCCACCCAATTGCGAGAGACGTTGGCAAAGGAGCAAGAGTTGAATCAGTTTAGGGCGTACATTGCCGCAATGGCCTCTCATGATTTACGCCTACCTTTAACTAATATTTCGTTAGCGGCTCAGTTATTACAACAAAAAGACTTGACACTTTCGCCAAGCAAACAGGAGGAATATCTCGATCGCATTCGATCGTCAGTGAAGCAAATGAATCAACTGTTAAATGACATTCTGGCAATTAGTGAACTGGAGTCAGGACAGATGACCCTCCAACCCACAACGGTAGAACTAGTACAGTTGTGTCAGGAAATCATGGCGGAGTTGCAGTTGGCAACCCAATCCAAATGTGCAATCCAATTCAGTAGCTCAATTCCAGCCTATGCTACGGAGGTTGATGAAAAAGTGCTGCGCCAAGTTCTAGTTAATCTATTATCCAACGCGATTAAATATTCTCCTGCTAACACTACAGTCACATTTGAATTGCTGGTTGCTGCCGACCACCTGATATTCCGGATCCAAGATCAAGGGATCGGGATTCCTGCCGCGGACCACCAAAAGTTATTCAAACCATTCTTTCGTGCCAGCAATGTTAGCCATTTTGAGGGTACAGGACTAGGACTAGCGATCGTCAAGCATTGTGTGGAGGCCTGTCAGGGTGCGATCGAGCTAAGTAGCCATGTCGGAAGTGGCAGTATGGTTACAGTAAGATTGCCAATTTCGCTCAACAAATAGACTGATAACCGTCCTAAATTAGGAACCACAGGGTCTTTGCCGCAGAGGTAATACAGCACTCCGATTCATCATCCAGATCAAATTGCTACACATGAATTAAATTCATAGCCATAGATTATGGTAATCAAATTAGATTTATAGAGAATTAAAATAATTGAATACCTCAATGAATTGAGTAGTTTATATATCCCAAGGCTGATATGTCCACTGACCGTTCGAGGTATACCAGATGAGGACCTTTGCGATGGATTGCCGTGGTTTCTCCCTGGTGTAATCCTCTCCCGATGGAACAGTACGTAGCTCATCGTGTAGTTATCTATTTTTACAGCGGCAGATGGATACCAATTCAATTTTGTGATCTAGGAGATGCAATTATTCTCTACCACCGATTATGGGCTGCGGGACATCAACTATTTGTCTTTCCACCTCATTTAAATCCTGCTTTATTTGAAACGGAATTGGAATGGATTAGCTAGGTCACGGCATTCTCATCAATAGCTAGTGTTTTTGCTGTAGCATCCAAGGTAGCCGTTGCCCCGATCGGCAGGACAGCATTCTCCCGAATATGACCAAACATGAGGTTATACAGCGTTGGTTTTTGCAGTGGCATAAACCGATCGCGCAGAATTGTTTCTAAACTCAGGGTTTGCGGAAAGGACGGTTGATATTCTTTTGAGTAGCAATCGACAAAATGCCCTAAGGCGATTCCGGCAGCTTGGTGAAATTTTCCGGCTAACCAAAGCTGGGTCAACATACGATCGACCCGATAAGGCTCTTCCCCAATTTCTTCTAAAAAGAAAATTTTATCTCTAGTATCCGGTTCAAACGGAGTCCCTAATAAATTCGTCACTAGGGTTAAATTGCCACCAATCAATTGTCCGGTGGCTTGACCAGGAACGATCGTGATTAACCGATGATTGCGTTCTACCTCTCCTGTAGCGGTTTGGGGCGGTTTGGCGATCTCCCCGATCGGAGCCGTTGACATAATCACTCGGCGGAAATGAGATCGAGCGTAATCTCCCACTCCGGTTAAGCCAGAAGACCCATGAAAGGTGATCAGTCCTGTTTGGCGATGAATGGCTAGGAGCAAGCTAGTAATATCGCTATGTCCGACAATTACCTTGGGATGGCTACGAATTTGAGCATAGTCTAATAATGGTAATATACGGCTACAGCCATAGCCCCCCATGAAGGTAACAATCCCCTGAATATCAGGACGTTGGAACATCTGATTGACATCATCAGCCCGCTGTTGATCGGTACCGGCTAAATAACCATTTTGAGCTGCAATATATTGTCCCAAGATTACCTTGAAGCCATATTGCTCCATTGTTTCTTTGGCGATCGCAATTTCCTCTAACTCATAAGCATTGCTCGCCGGAGCCACCATCCCAACGGTGTCTCCTGGCTTTAACATCGGCGGTTTAACGATCGAGAACGGTTGTGCCAGGGTGATCTGAGCCGGTGTGACATGACCTTGAGCCTGAGATGGCTGACTCACCAGGGGAGGCAAGGCAGCAGCAGCTACGCCGATCGAGGCAAACTGAAGAAACTGGCGGCGGGATGTCAATCCAGAACGAGTCAACCGTTGATCCATAGGGCTAGCACGCTAAATCCGCTCCCTTAGTTAACCACAGGTTTTCGCTTGACCGGACGATCGCAGTGAAAATGTTACGGTGCATTCACCCACTGCCACGATCCCGCTTCACCGCCGCTAGGTTGAAACAGACTACAATTAAGCATTACTAACCCCTCAGGTCAATTCCCAGTTGCTTGAGAGCGGTTTAGGTTAAATGTTTGTTTGCATATAATGAAAGCAACGGTTGAGCAACTTGCCAGCATTTCGATTTTGACTCGGTTACAGCCTGAGCCACTCCAGGCGTTACAAGCCCATTCGATCATCCAAACTTATCGAGTGGGAGAGATTGTGATGCATGAGGGCGATCGCTTGCCTGCCCGCTTGTATGCCTTAATTCAAGGATTATTACGGGTCACCAAAACAGCCGCTAGTGGCAAAGAAACAATTCTCCGCATCTTATCGGCAGGGGATATTTTTGCGGCTCCCGCCCTATTTGGAGATGGCATGGCTCCCGCTACAGTTACCGCTGAGGCAGAAGTCCAGGTGTTAATGGTCGAGCGCGATGCTCTGTTACAGGCAATTCAAACTCAACCGGCGATCGCCCTGGAGATGATGGCAGTATTAAATCAACGCATCCAACGCCTACATAACATGGTGCATGGGTTAGTTTCAGAACGAGCGATCGTGCGGTTAGCACGGTTGCTTGAATATGCCGCCACTGAGCAAGGCACAGAAAGATCTGACCAGGGAGACTGCTTACGGCTGCGCTTATCGCACTATGAAATTGCCCGTAGCATCGGGATCACCTATGAAGAATGTGTCCGTTTATTTAAGCAACTTCAGACCATTGTTGCGTATAGCCGGGGTGGCAAAATTACTGTCCTGGATTGGGAGGGCTTGGAAGCGATCGCTCAAGGCGATACCGAATTCGAGCCTCCCAATCCAGGAAAATTGGCAAAAGGTCGTACAACGGCGATTACTAACCAGCAATAGCGATCGTGCACCATTAAGTGCAACATCTCAGCTCACTCTATTCTTCCTCTTCTTCTTCTTCCTCTTCCTCTTCTTCATCGCCAAATAATTCATCAATTAGCTCATCATATCGCTCGTCCGAAATGCCTAATTGCTGCTGAATCTCCGTCAAATACTCTTCTTCCTCGTCCGGAATCTCATCATCTACAGATACAACTAACATTGCAATCATGAGAGCTGCTTCCTGGTATTCCTCATCTTCAAATGCTGCCAGTGAAGCATTGAATAAAGCGGCTCCCCCTTCTTCCCGCGCAATACTTTTAATCTTGTTTAAAGATTCATCGATTTCTGCTTCAGAGTACTCTTCGAAGTACTCGATTTCATCCAGAAGTTCAACTAGTAATTCTGTTTCTACACTTTCGACTTTGCCATCCAGCGCCATCGATAGCAAACCAATACCGATTAATCCTTCATCTGGAGTCAGACTTTGTTGAGATTTAGCATTACCACTAGGGATTCTACGTTTCGGCATTATGATCACCAGAGAGAATAGACGACAACTAGCTAGCTTGATCCTCATATCTCAGTGATCCGAGGGTTAGCTAGAGATACTCAACCTTTAGGGCAAGAGAGCATCCTAGCAAAGCACCCTAGCACTAAAATCAGTTAAATGAACATCTTTAAGCGTAAATTCTTGATTGAAAAACTAATTAATTTTTGTTAAAAAACATGATGCATTCAATAGGTACAAATTGCACTGAGTAGCCCGACGTGAAACCCAAAATTCTCCTGAGACTCGCTCGAAGAGTTCAGTCAGGTTGCTAAAATGCCCTCAGTTTAGCAACCTGTTTGAGAGAGGAGCAGCATATGGAACGAATTAAAGCTCAAGCGACTAAAGTATTACAGTTAATTACGTCTGCTGATACCTTCGCCATCTATCAAAATGCCGTTACCGTCACCTGGAAAATCCTGGTAGAAGCCGCTTTACTTGTCTGGTTAACGATTTGCTTAGTGATAGTAGTGTTTGAGTGGGGTTGGCAAACTTCGGTAGGAATTGGGCGAAATACTAGAGCCTGGTGGGATAGCACGTTATCCAGTACAGAAGGATCGGGCGATCAGGTCGCTTCTGAAGCCGGTAAAGCCTTATTGACGGCTGGAAAGAACAGTTTGGATTTTACAATTACGCAAGCTAAAAGTCAGTTAGGGTTACCGATCGACCCTCAGTCTCCTGATGCAGACCCTAACAAGAAATCGTCCTAAACAGGAGTGCCCTTGGGATTCGACCCAGGGTTTCACTGATTTAGAGCCTTGATCCCTGGTAGAGTGACCACTGCAACGAATTCCCATTCCACAGGAATCCTAGGCACAAATAGCCTGCGTCTCTATAATTAATCAGCAGATTGCTGAGCGAGGACACGATATATGGGGAGTGAACCACTACCAGTGCTGGAATTTGAGTTTATGTTACCCCGTGGGTTAGTTGATGCCGAGGGCAAGATGCATCGCCAGGGAGTCATGCGCCTTGCTACGGCCAGAGATGAAATTTGGGTACAGCGCGATCGCCGCACTCAATCGGATCCAGCCTATGGCGTATTAGTTATGTTAGCGCGGGTAATTACTCGATTAGGAGAGTTAACAACTGTGACGCCAGAACTCCTGGAGGATCTGTTCAGCTTAGATCTGGCGTATTTGCGGGAATTATATAACCGCATCAATCAACAGGGAGAAGCCACGATTCCGGTGCAATGTCCTCGGTGTAGCAGTCATTTTCAAGTGGAGTTAGCCCTATCGGGGGAATCTTAGGCTACCCCTCCGAAAAGCTGCAAGAGGAGGTAGCCTTCATTGCGTACCATTTTCACTGGTCGCTGGACGAGATTCTGGAACTGGTCCACCGCGATCGCCAGGGTTGGGTAGAAGAAATTATCAAAATTCGCCAGCACACCACCGAGTGAATCAATGAATCAAGCTACTGTTCACACCCAATCCCATCTTTGTCGCGATCGAAGCGGTGGGGGTCGGGTGACAACACTTTAAAGTTACGGAAGGAGATGTCCTTACAATCCAAGTCTGGTGGCGGCGGTGGAATACAAATCTCTGGGTAAGCAGGGCTACAAGCAGTTTGGGCAATCATAGGCGGTAGCCATTGGGCGGCACTTGCCATGACGATCGTGAACATTAGCATATAATGGCTAACCGGTTAAAGTTCATTGGACTGGACGAGATCCTGAAGGCGGAAATGAGCAATCTGCTCGATCTCAATCAAAGCTTGTTGGATTTCTTGCTCAATCGGGTGATTTAGACGTTGCTCAAAGGCCTCTAGAATACTACTTTTTGTATGATGCTTGACCGCAACAATAAAGGGAAACCCAAATTTTTCCTGATACGCCTGGTTTAAGGCTTGAAAGCAATGATATTCCGCAGCCGTCAAGCGATCGAGTCCAACTCCAGCCTGCTCTTGCACTGAAGCTGCTGCCATTTTAGCTTTACTGCCTAAGTCGGGGTGTGCCCGAATCAATGCTAATTGTTGCTCTCGACTCAAGGCTTGCATCACATCCACTAGGCATTGGTAGAGGCTGGCGCGATCGGCAAAAGGTCGTTGGTTCCAGGCAACTTGAGCGATCGTGGGAGTATGTTCAAAAACAGCTCCTAATGCCTCGACAAATTCTGCCTGGCTCATCTGGTTCAGTTGCTCAAGGGAGTAGCGCATGGTGGCAGGGTAGCTGAAAAAGGCAGGGAGACGCCCCGATCGCGTGAAACTGTACGCATGAATACATCGGTGATCCCAGTTAAAGTTATATATAGTGTACGGCGAAACTATCCTTCAGTAACTCTAGTAACCCTCTCCTGTCCTACAGCCAGTGAATCAAGCCTTAGATGACTGTTTAACCTTGACGATTAATGGCAGTATCGTTCGTCTGACTGGAATTTGCCCCACCTTAACATTGCTAGAGTATTTGCGACAGGCGGGGCACACAGGCACGAAGGAAGGATGCGGCGATGGAGACTGTGGCGCCTGTACCGTGGTGATAATTGCTCCGGGTAGTGATGGTCAATCTCATTATCAAGCCGTTAATAGTTGCTTAATTCCGATCGCGGCATTGGCAGGACGAGAGATTCTCACGGTCGAGGGCATTGCTAGCGCTCAGTTGCATCCTGTACAAGCGGCGATGGTGCAAACAGGTGGGTCCCAATGTGGCTATTGCACACCCGGATTTATCATGAGTTTGTTTGCTGCCTACTATGATGGCACGATGGCAGACAGTGCCGTGGAAGGAAATCTGTGTCGCTGTACTGGTTACTTAGCGATTCGGCGAGCCGTGCAACAAATGATCACCTCGATCGCGGCTCACCCGCCGATTGATCAATTCAGCCAACAGTTAGCCGAGGCAAAGAGTGACTTACCCGCACTCAACTATACTAATCATCAAGCTAGCTTCTATCGCCCCACTCAGCTCCAAACAGTACTCGATCTCTTACAACAACACCCCACCGCAGTCCTTGTTGCAGGAGCAACTGATCTGGGGCTAGAACTGAGCCATCATCGCCAACAGTTTCCAGTGATGATTTCACTTGAAGCCGTCGCCGAACTCAAGCAAATCACGGTTACCGATACCACCGTGACGATCGGAGCTGCCGTCACCCTCACCACGATCGCTGACCAACTTCGAGGCATCTTTCCGAGCCTGGATGAAATGCTGTATTGGTTTGCCGCACGCCAGATTCGTAACCGAGCCACGATCGGTGGCAATATTGGCAATGCTTCACCCATTGGGGATTTGCCACCAGTGCTATTGGCGCTTGATGCCGAATTATTGATTGCTGGTCACCAAGGTAGAAGAACGATCGCGATCGCCGATTTCTTTCAAGGTTATCGCCAAACCGCATTGCAAGTGGGAGAAGTGATTGTGTCAGTCAGGATTCCCAGAACTTTAACTCCCAAGGCGGTCTGTCGTTTGAGCCAGTCCTATAAAGTTGGTAAACGAGGCACCGATGACATCAGCATTGTTGCGGCGGCTTTTACAGTCGATCTGGATGCGCAGAAACACATTATTCATGCTCGACTCGCGTATGGCGGAGTGGCTGCCACTCCGATGCGAGCAATTGCCGTGGAACAAAGCTTGCTGGGACAACCCTGGAATTTGACCATTGTGCAAGGCGTAAAAGCCGCGTTGAGAGAGACATTTACCCCATTAACGGACATGCGAGGGAGTGCGGCATATCGCCGCCTGTTAGTCGCAAATTTGTTTGAAAAGTTTTTTGTTGAGGGCGATTCTGACAATTCTGAGGTGGGAGTATGAGCAGTGTCGGTCAACACCGGAGTCATGAAAGCGCGATCGGGCATGTTACAGGTCAGGCTGTCTACACAGACGATCAACGTTTACAGGCAGGTATGTTGCATCTGCATCCAGTGTTATCGCCTCATGCTAGAGCCAGAATTGTCAGGATTGATGTCGCGGGGGCAACGGCGATCGCGGGGGTAGTCACCGTCATTACCGCCGCTGATATTCCCGGTGAAAACAATACCGGTACGCTTAAACATGATGAAGTGTTACTGCCGACTGAGGAGGTCAGTTATTGGGGACAAGCGATCGTCTGGGTGGTTGGAACTACGGAAGCAGCAGCTCGACTGGGAGCGGCTCAGGTAGTGGTCGTCTACGACGTTCTGGAACCAGTGCTGACAATTTCAGCCGCGATCGCACAGCAGCAGTTTCACAGTGAAACTAAGGTGATGCAACGGGGCAATGTGGCATCGGCATTATCCGCCTCTGAGTATCGCTTGGCGGGTGAAATAGAAATTGGGGGGCAGGATCATTTTTACCTGGAAACTCAGACCAGTTGGGCAATTCCCGATTTAGAGGGCAACTATCAAATCTATGCCTCTACCCAGCATCCCTCCGAAACGCAAGCGATCGTGGCTCATGTCTTGGGGATTCCTAACAATCAGATTGTGGTGACCTGTTTACGTATGGGCGGCGGCTTTGGCGGCAAGGAAACCCAGGCGAATCCATTAGCGGCGATCGTAGCAATCGCGGCTCGTAAAACCGGCTGTCCAGTCCGAGGGCGGTTGCGACGCGATCAGGATATGATTCTGACGGGCAAGCGGCATGGGTTTCTCGGCTGTTATCAGGTAGGATTTGCAGCAGATGGGAAACTGCAAGCCTTGGATGTGGATCTGTACGCGGATGGTGGCTGGAGTCTAGATTTATCCCCACCGATTTTGCAACGTGCCATGTTTCATATTGATAATGCCTACTACATTCCTCATCTGGAAGTCCGCGGTCGCATTGTCAAAACCCATAAGGTATCCAACACGGCCTTCCGGGGCTTTGGTGGACCGCAGGGCATGGTGGTAATTGAAGACATTCTCGATCGGGTTGCCCGGACCCTGGGATTGCCCCCCGATCTGGTGCGAGAACGCAATTTCTATCACGGCACAGGGGAAACTAACACCACCCATTATGGACAAGAGATTCGGGATAACCGGATCAGTCGAGTTTGGAGTGAAGTCAAGACCCAGGCTAACGTTGCAGTACGACAAGCCGAGATCGTCGAGTTCAATCAAACCCAGACTTACAAAAAGCGGGGATTAGCGATTACTCCTGTCAAATTTGGCATTTCGTTTACCAAAACGGAATATAACCAGGCAGGCGCGTTGATTTTGATCTACCAGGATGGCAGCATTCAGCTCAATCATGGTGGCACAGAAATGGGGCAGGGTCTACACACCAAAATGTTGCAAGTTGCGGCTCAAGCGTTAGGAGTCTCTATCCACCGATTTCGCATGATGCCCACCAGTACAGATAAAGTGCCCAACACTTCAGCCACAGCGGCATCCAGTGGAGCAGATTTGAATGGTCAAGCCGTTAAGGATGCCTGTGAAACGTTGAAAGCTCGATTGGCTGCGGTAGCCGCTCAACGACTCCATCTCGATACAACAACGGAATTAATCTTTGCTGATGATAAGATTTACCATCCAGATCACCCGACGCAACTAGAGTTTGCCGCCGTTGTCCAACAGGCTTACATCGATCGCGTGAGTTTATCGGCTACTGGTTATTACCGCACCCCCAACATTTATTTTGATGCTCAAACCGGGAAAGGGCATCCTTTTTATTACTATGCCTTTGGTGCTTGTGTGAGTGAAGTAGAAATTGATGGTTTTACGGGGACATTCAAACTGCGACAAGTGGATATAGTACACGATGTCGGAGCCTCCCTAAATCCCTTGATTGATCTTGGGCAAATTGAAGGTGGATTTGTGCAAGGAATGGGTTGGTTAACCATGGAAGAACTAGTGTGGGATCCGCAGGGACGCCTCCGAACCTATGCTCCAAGTACCTATAAAATTCCCACGATTAGTGAAGTGCCAGAACACTTTCACGTGCATCTCCTGGAACGAGCAGCTCAGGATGGGGTAATTTACGGCAGTAAAGCTGTCGGTGAACCCCCCTTCATGCTGGCAATTTCAGTGCGGGAGGCAATTCGATCGGCGGTAGCTGCCTTTGGGCAACAGCCGTCGTATGTACCGTTAGCGGCTCCGGCAACTCCCGAGGCAATTCTCCGGGCGATCGAAGAAGTGCAATCCCCTGAGTTAGCGGCTGCCCCAGATGCCGCATTAACCTTGCTCACCCAGTCCTAATGCTCGCCTGTTATCGCCAATTAGCCCAAATTTTAGCCACTGGTAGAGCGGCAGTGTTGGCAACTGTAGTGCAGACCCGTGGTTCTGTACCTAGAGAAGTAGGCGCGAAAATGCTCATCTGTGAGGATGGTAAAACACTCAATACAATTGGTGGAGGAGCGGGGGAAGCTAAAGTGATTCAGCAGGCAAGGCTGGTGCTGCAAACTGGAGTTAAACAGGCGGTAGAGATTGATTTAACTGGAGCCCCCGATCGCGATACCCACGGTGTTTGTGGAGGGCGAATGCAGGTCTGGTTAGAGCGCTGGTCTGGGGATGGTGCACGAGAATTAGTGCGGCAGATGCTGACGGAACTCCAAGCTGGGAGATCGCTCACCGTTGTCACTCCGTTCGGTGTGGAGCAGTCCCCTTATTGCTTAGAGTCAGGTTTAGATATTGAGTTGGATCAAGCCTTCGTTGAAGTGTTACAACCCGATCCAGTTCTACTGATTGTGGGAGCAGGACATGTAGGGGAACAATTAGCCAAAGTTGCTACATTAGTTGGATTTGAACTGTGGATTCAGGACGATCGTTCGGAGTGGGCAAATCTTGAGCGCTTTCCTCAAGCTACGCAGATTTTCACTCAATCCATCACTGAGACGATCGCCCAACTCGACCCTCGGGCTCAACTCTATATTGCTTTAGTCACCCGCGGCTACAAGCATGATCTAGAAGCTTTAGCAGCAATTTTAAATTGCCACCTTCCTTATCAGTATCTTGGCATGATTGGTAGTAAACGTCGAGTTCAGCAGGTCTATCAAGCCTTGCAAGAACGCGGGATTACCGCAAGTCAACTAGCCACGATTCATGCTCCGATCGGGGTGGAAATTGGCGCACTCACACCAGAGGAAATTGCCGTTAGCATCACCGCCGAACTGATCCAGGTGCGTCGTTGCCCCGATCGCAGGAATATCTGTCCTTCTTGATCGGGCTAGAACCGTTCTGCAACAGTGAGGGCGGCGATCGCTCCTGGAGGCAGGCACGATCGCCGTTGCGGGTTTACTGATCGTCAGATTGCTTCTGATCTGGCAGGGTACGCTTTGCGGCTAACACACTCAACAGGACTGTACTGGAGCCGGAGCAGATCTGAAGGCTGGTTTCCAGGACTTGAATTTGGGCAGCAGTCAGATTGGGTTGGGTGACCAGGTAGATAGCGGTGCTGCCAGAGGGAATAATCAGAGCAAGCGAAACAAACAGGGACAGGTTAAATTGAGACATGGTTACTCCAGTTGGGGTGATCCCTGGGGAGCGTTCCGAACTGTTGGTCGCAGTGGGCAGGAGCGTTTCCCCTTGGGTTATGTCTCGATTGAAACCTGGATCAATTTGGGCGGGAAGGTATCCCGTGTTCAATTGAAAATCAACCGTTTGCAATTCAACCGTTGAATTCTACATGGCAACAGCAGACAACTCTTACAGACCTGAGAAAAGTAAACGGTTTGGATTAGCGGTCAAACGGCTGCTGGAGGAGCATCAACTAAGTCAACGGGAGTTTGCCAAACGGGCTGGTCTGGCAACTGATTACGTGTCCAAACTGGTGAATGGTGAGATCGGTGAACCGCGAAATTCAACGGTTGAAAAGCTTGCAAAGGGGTTTGATATCACCGCTACCGAACTCTGGCAACGGGTGAAGCAGATGGATGGAGCAACGGAACCCGTTCCGTCAGTTGCCCCTAAGACACCTCAAGCCGATGAGCCTCCAGCCACTCCCACAGAGGCAGAGAGCCAGACCCCGAAAAAATTGGTGGTGGGACTGGATGTGTTACGGGCTGTGCCCGTCTGGGTAGGGCGAGATCAACTGTTAGAGCAGCTACATAGAGAGTTTGTGGGTACAGCCGAGGAGGCGAACCAACCTCGTCCAATCGTCTTAGCGCTGGTTGGGCAGGGGGGCATTGGTAAAACCAGTCTGGCAGTGAAGTTGCTGGAAGCGGTGGGGGTGGATCTGCGACGGGCAGCACTGGCGCACCAGAGTATCTATGCCGGGGTAATTTGTTTTCGGGCAGAGGAGGGCAGCAGTTTTGATGAGGTGGCAGGCGTGTTGCTGGCAGCCTTGGGGATCGAATCGGTGGAAGCGTTGAAAGAGGCGGAGCAGAAGATCCAGTCGATGATCCAGGGGTTGCAGCAACGGCGGTATTTACTGGTACTGGATAACCTGGAAGTGATCTTGCACCCAGCCAGCCAACCAGAAGCCGGACGAGCCGTGCAGCCGGAATGGGGACAGTTGCTCAATGCCCTGGTTCACTGTCCGCATCAGTCGCAGGTCATTCTCACTAGTCGGGAAGTCCCCCTGGATCTGGCAGATCGGCGGTATCCCAACTCGGAACCAGACCCGGTTCTAGTCCGAATTGAGCGATTGGGGGGTGTGGAGGTAGCTGCCGGAGCCGAGATCTTGAGCCAGCGACAGGTGCAGGACTCGGAAACCGATCGGCGCTGGGTGGCAGAACGGGTGGAGGGGCATGTGTTTGTGTTGACCCAGTTGGCAGCGGTGGCAAAGGGTAGACCGGGCTATTTGCGGCAACACCCGGAACTGGTGACGCAACGGGCAGAACCAATTTTGCAGGAGCAACTGACCCGCCAGAGCGAACCGGCACGGGAACTGCTGAAGCGGATGTGTGTGCTACGGGTAGGAATTGATGTGCGGGGGCTGACGTTTTTGCGTCTGTATCAGGAAGGAGAAGAATCTCAGCGATTTCGTCGGGCGGTTATGTTTGGGAGATCTACTGAACTGACGGAGGCAGAAATTCAGGAGACCCAAGTGCTGGTGAATCGGCTGGTAGACAGTTGCCTGGTGCAGTGCCGCTACGACGAACACAAGCGAGAGGATGTCTACGACCTGCATCGCCTGATTGTGGAATTTTTGCAGGCGGAATATCAGACCGAATTACCTGATTTACTGAAGCGAGTCTATTCTTTCTATCGCACGGGTAAAACCATTGATCAGCCCAAAACCCTGGAAGACCTGCGCCCTGTTTTGGAAGCTCAGTACTTCGCCTTTCAGTTGGGTAACTATGACGAAGCATCAAATCTCATTCAAGGCGACTTAGAAGAATGTTTAGAACGATGGGGACATTGGAACTTACTCAAAGATTTATGTGAACAACTTCTCCCCCATGTTGATGACTGGGATCGCTGTTGGCATTTACGGGCAATTGGCATTATTTATCGCAATTTTGGCAATTGGGACACTGCTGAACGTTTCTTTCAAGAAGCACTTACACTTGATCGCCAAGCAGGAAGTAAATCTGGTATGGCAACTTCTTGGGGACTCTTAGGCGACATCGAACGTCATCGGGGCAACTGGGATGCGGCAGAACAGCTCTATCGTCAATCCCTGCACCTACGGGAAGAGCTGGGTTATCGCGCAGGTATGGCAACTTCTTGGGGACTCTTAGGCGACATCGAACGTCATCGGGGCAACTGGGATGCGGCAGAACAGCTCTATCGTCAATCCCTGCACCTACAGGAAGAACTGGGTTATCGCGTAGGTATCGCTGCCTCTTGGGGACTCTTAGGCGACATCGAGCGCCATCGGGGCAACTGGGATGCGGCAGAACAGCTCTATCGCCAATGTCTACAAATTGAGGAAGAATTGGGCGATCGTGCAGGCATAGCTGCCTCGTGGGGATGCTTAGGCGGCATCGAGCACCATCGGGGCAACAGGGATGCTGCTGAAGCGCTCTATCGAAAATCTATGAAATTGAGTCAGGAACTAGGATCTACCTGGCATCTTGCTCACAATCATTATGACCTTGCCCAACTTGAGCGACAACGGGGCAATCCTGAACAGGCTCAGGCATATTACAACACCGCTCATCAACTCTTTAGCCAACTCGGTGCTGCCAAAGACCTGGAGGAAATTGAGCAAGAGTGGCACACCAATGACTCCTCTCACTGAAGCCCATGCCAAATTAAGAGGATCCCGATCGCCAACAATGACGGTAACCCAAATTTCTGGTAGATCAATTTTTTCTGACAGCTAATTACTCGCCAGAAGGCTATGAGCAGCCTTATCCCAGCGACCCCTTACGGAGAGGAGGATTTCCTTAACCAACTGGCGATCGCCGTATCCAGGGAGAACAAACCACCCCCATTCGTCAAGAAAAAACTAAACCACAGCGCATACAGAGAAGCCGTTTCCAACGGAGGAATCTGCAAACCATCTTTCTTGAGGTGAAAGAAGATGGCAATCAGCATGGTAAATAGCAAAACTGAAGCATTGAGCCGAGTCAATAATCCAGCGGCTAGCAGAATCGAACTGCCAATCTCAGCGTAGGCAGCACAATAGGTGAAGAAGACTGGGTAAGGTAAACCAATAAAACTGACAACCCCGCTCGCAAACCCTTGCACATCCGCTAGCTTGCTAAAGCCGTTATGGATCATCAGTAAGCCCACCGCCACGCGAGCAATTGTCCAAACCACCTGACCAATGCGGTTCTCGATCGCGGTAGATTGCAGAGTGGCAAGCAGTAACGTTGGTTTCGGTTGAATTGCAGTCATGGCTAGAAATGGTTCCAGTTAGGTTTAATTGATTTTCGCCGAACACTGCCTCGCTGCTGCTGCTGTCCCGGCGGTCTTAACCTGCCTTAAACCTTATCAGAAATTGAGCCATCCAGCAGGGAATCGGGGAAATTAGCGATCGCCCGATCTGGTACTTGCTTAAGCTGCAACCACAGCCAAATCCCCCCAATGATTTCAATGGGAATGTTGAGCATCCCGATTATCCCGACAGAGGCGTGAACCTGTTCACCCATCAAGGGCGCGGCGAATAGCACAAAATCCCAGAGCCAGTGGAAAATGAGCAACGGCACGATGTTGTTGAGTTTGAGCATCAGCGGCGCAAAGAACAAGCCAAATAGAAAGGTCATGATCAGTTGCATGGGCATACCCAGTAACGGAACGCCTCCAAATACATTCACCGCATGCAGCAGCGCAAAGCCGATCGCACTCACAAGCATTGCCCACCGCACACGACCAGTAGTCAAAAAGCTGTGTAAGACAATGCCGCGATACATGGTTTCTTCTCCCAACCCGACTAATAAGGTGGTGAAACCAGCAATGGCAAACAACTGCCATTGGGCAGCACTGAGGGCAGCACGGCTCAATCCCGACAGACAAACAACCCACATCGCCATTAACACCGCGATCGAGGGCAGAAACCATAGCAATTGCTGACGATTGAGAGGGCGAAAACCGATCGCCTGCCAACCAAAATAGCGAGTCACCCAAAACACATTCAGGAGATTCAGCCCCAGTAATACGAGCCAAAACACCGTCATCATTTTGGGGTCGCCATAGGTGATGCCCTGGACGGCTCTCATGTAAAACATGGCACCACCCATCACTGCCGTATAAATGAATGCCGCTAAGACAGCAATTTTAGGTTTTGAGCGTAATACCCGATCGTCCATCCGTTTCACTCCCTTCCTGTTCTATCGTTCCCGTAATCAAGGGCAGCAATCTCAAATCCAGCTTGACTAGGAGCATCCTGTAGCCCCCTCCTCTCGTTAGCGAATATACTCATGATGGAGATGGATTTCTCATGCGGTGCCGACTCGTGCCCCGATCGGCTGATTTGTTTCCCGCAAACGCCCTAACTCAGCTCGCCAGGAGCCCACTAGGGCATCGGTATTCACATCCTGTCCTTGTTGCTGTACACGCCACTTGCGAAATGCCAGTTCATCCTGCGCTCTGACGATCGCGGTAGAGATGCGGCGATCATAGCCAGGAATGCGGCGGGTTCTGAAGATGCGATCGCCCTTCACGGCTTCATATTCTGACGGCGTAATCACCGGTTCCTGTTCATCGGCAAGCTGTTCTCGAATCACATGCCGCTCCCAGATGCCGCTCTGCCACAGCATCACGCCTACAATCAGGAAAAATGGGAAATAACTCACCAGTCTGATGGCGCTTTCCTGTACCCACTGATTCAGGAAAGGTGCCACCAGAGCTGGGGTAACGGTCGCGGGTGGATCAGCCACGGGTTTGCCCGTCTGAAAATAGATCACCAGTGCGATCGTCAACCCAATCATATTGTTGAGGAAATGCGCCGAAAACCCTAGCAGCCAACCTCCCACCGGAGCCGCATAGCGTAACCAGCGACGGGTAGTTTGACGGGCTAACCCCAGCCCCATGCCAAACAATCCGGTAAACAGGGGATGACCCGCAAACCCAAATATCGCGAGGCGATCGGCGATTTGATAATACAGTGGAATGTCTCCGGTGCTGATAAATCCTTTGGTGATGTAAAACGGAGTTTCTTGCAAATTAAAGCCAATACCGACCAATGCGCCATAAATGAAGCCGTCGCGCACATTGTCAAACTCACTGCGGAATAGCCAGAACAACAGCAAGACTCCCAACCCTTTGGCGGTTTCCTCCACCAGTGGCCCGGCAATGGGTGCCGTCAGCAGCATCACGGCATCTTCGCCCAAAACACCTTTGATATCGGGGTGAAGCACCACAAAATCACCTAGGCTCTTGAAGAAAACATTGTTAACAGGAAACGCAATTCCCGAGGCAATCAGCGCCCCCCACAGAAAGGCAATCACATAAAGCCAGCGAGATTCTGGTTCCCGTCGATCCAGAAACCACAGGATGGCAAGGGGGCACAGCGTTACCAGGAGCGTACCAAGCAAGCCCATGATATAAACCTGGACAGCCGTGGGGGAGAGGGTCGAAAAGTAGACACGGAATAACGAAAACGTACTGGTCAGTAACAGCACCACCAGAACAATGACAGCAAAGATCGCATTTTTAGGACGGCTCAAGGGTGAGTCATAGAGAACACGGGCGGTATCAGTCAGCGACATGGGACACCTTAAGATTCAAAATGGCGGGCATGACTCAGACTCAAATACGGGGTTGACCTCGACAAGGCATTATCGGGACACCCCCTCTACCGGACTCCAGATCCGGCTTTGTGCTTCCAGGACGGGGGCACGATCGTGCCGCGTCGCACCGCCAGGATCAGCGTTACCACGGTGAACGTGATACCTACCACGATGCCGATCAGCGATCCCTCCATGCCAGCGCTGCCGCCAGTGAGCAGTTCCGGACCTGTGAGGCTGGCTTTAAACAGCCCCTCCGCCTCAGCGCCGGATATGTTGACGGAGTAAACTTTGCCCATCGTGTAGTTCCAAGCTGCGTGGAGACCGAAGCCCACCCACATGTGGCGGGTGAGCATATAGGGCGCGGCTAGCATCGGTCCATATACGCAGACAATACCTGCGATGCCTGCGAGGGACTCGCCTTCGTTCCCCATGTGTATGAGGCCGAACACCACGGACGAGAGCGCCAGCGCCAGCCAGCCGCCGAAGACTCCCTCAAGAATGCGAAATACCACGCCCCGGAATATCAGCTCCTCGGAAATGGGTACAAGCAGCACAAACCCTGTTACCCCCGCCACCAGGTTCTGCCAGTTGAGACCTTCAATGCGGTAAACGCCGAAGGCGATCGCGATCAAAACGCAGGTGGTCATTAGACCGAAACCGAGCAACAGGCCGATGCCGATTTCACGACCCAGGGGGGGCAGGGCCAGTTCGCTAATCCGTCGGCGTTCCACGAAATGCCCCCAACTGAAATATACGAGCAGCAGGTTCGCGACGATTAGCACGCCCCCAATCAGGGATTGCACCTGGTTTGGGGCGATCTCCGGTGAAAGCAGGTGTGCGAAGCCAATGTCCCTCGCCTTGGACATGAGGTAGTAGAACACCAGCAGGTTGACGATCGGGTTCCGCAGAATTCGCAGTAACAGGCGAATTTTTGAATCGGTTCGTGTATCTATTTTTGAATCGGTTTGTGTATCCATTGATAATCTCCAGTTAGAAACGTTTACAGGTTCAGGTCATCAGCTAATTTTTGTTTGGAAAATGATGCCGACTCAGATTTAAGAGCCTTTCCAGGTGTTGTCGGCAGGGTTAAAATCCATAAAGATACCGCCATCCAGGGTTAACGACTTCAGTGTTTTATTGCTCTTGATTTGGATGATTGCCATCTGCGGAGTCTCTTGCCAAATGCGAGGATTTTGCCGGAAGCTAGCTTTGGAGCCATCGGCATAGACGACGTTGACATCAAAGGGCATCGCCATCCCGCCCACGTTCTCGACCTGAAGGATGCATCCGCCCTTGATCGGCTGCACACTCTTAACCGCCAAATCTAAATAGTTGTAGCTAAAGAACCAGTTGTTGAAAAACCAGTTGTAGTTTTGACCTGAGGCATCGTTGAAGGTGTTGAACATATCCCAGGGCAGGGGATGTTTGCCATTCCAGCGGACCATGAATTCGTGCAGTGCTGCTTTAAACGCGACATCACCCATCAGTTCTTTCAGGGCTAAATATCCCAGTGCGGCCTTGCCATAGGGATTGTCGCCAAAAGCGTAACTGCCTGCCCCAAACAGCGTATCGTGGGGTGTGATGATGGGGATATCATTGCCGACTCCTGGTGTTGACCAGGTCGTGACCCGAAAGGCTTTAAAGAAGGCGATCGCATTCTCTACTCCCATATCCTCTCTGGCAAGCAAGTGCTCAAAGGCTGTTGTCCACCCTTCATCCATAAAGGGATACCGCTTTTCATTAATGCCCATGTAAAACGGGAACCAGGAGTGCAGCAGTTCATGGGTTGCGACAAAGCGAGTAAACCCATAATTCGGCTTGCCTTCCCTATCCAGATTGGATTGGTCATTCACCATCATGGGATATTCCTCATCGGCACCTGGGTTGCCACCGAAGATAATGCTGGTCTTGCTGTAAGGGTAGGGTACTCCCGGATATTGGGTCGAAGCCCAGGCTAGGGTTCGCTTGCCAACCTCAACCATCGGTTTAAAGTCTGGCGCGGCTTCGGTATAGGCAGATTGCACACTGGCCCGGCGACCCGTTTTCGGATCGACCACGACGCTGCCGGCATCCCAAATATAGTGGTTGCTCAAGGCAATGGCGACGTCTGCCACGTTGTTAGCCTGCCATTTCCAGGTGACGGTATCGCTCTGGGCGGTGACCCGCCCTTGTTGGAGTTCTGCGGGTTGGGCAATAGTGATCACCCGATCGCTGGTGAAGCTCTCTTGCAGGCGCTGGGCATAGGTGGGCTGGAGGACTTCCTGAGGATTTAACAGATCGCCCGTCGCCCACACCACAAAGTTTTTGGGTACCTTGACCTCAAAGGTATAGTCACCAAAATCATTGTTAAACTCACGCCCCAGGGTAAACGGAACGAAATCCAGACCACTGGTATCGTTGTAGGGATGCACTCGCGGGAAGAAATAAGCCAGGAAGAAGGTGGTTTGATCGATCGATCCTTCCTTCCAGCCCCCTGCTGCGGTGATGTCGTAGCGCCACCGGATCGAGAAGGTGATCGACCCGCCGGGTGGCAATGGCTTGTCCAGCTTAATCATGTGCAGGGTTGTTGCCGGCGTGTTAGATACGTTCCAGGCTTTCACCTGACCATTGATGCGGAACTCATCCACCTGAATTCCAGAGGACAAAAACGACTCATCGATCGGTTTCTCCCGGATTGCTTCCGGTCTATGGGCATTCAGATAGAGCCGAAACGGAATTTCAGAAAGGGAATCAGGGCTATTGTTGAAGTAGGTAATTTCTTCTGTGGCAGATACCGTGCGGTTGGGCGGCATCACGGTGATGCTCATCTTGTAGGTTGACCGATTCTGCCAGTAGTTTTTTCCGGGTCTACCATCAGGGCTGCGAGTTTGCTTTTTGTAGGCTTGCTGGACAAAGCGCGGCACATACAACGTTGACGCCGAGGGGGTGCGCTGAATTTCCCACGATCCACTTTGGGGGAGTTGGGCGATCGCATCGGAGGATGGTAGCTGCGCGGAAACCAGAGCGGTGCCACAAAACGCCAGGTTTAATCCGGCACCGAACAAGGCAATGGTTTGCTTTATGGATGATTTCATCGAGCGTTCATAACTCCAGAGAGGGGGCAAAGGTGAACAGCCGAATTTCTTGCGATCGTTGGGTTAAGGCACGAGACCTAACTGACTAACTGCAATCAAAAATCAATCTAATAATGAAATCAGAATCGTCATTTTGTTTGGACGGTATCCAGCCAGCAACAAGCCAAACAGGGCAGCGCCATCGCCAATCATGTATACCCTCAGATCTGTCATCTGTGGATCATCGAAAACCGCTGCTAGCGCTTGCTGTGCCCTAGCGTGATCATCGGTTTCATCCAGAAGCAAAATGGGGACATAGTGCGCTGCTGGAGCGGCGATCGCCTTTAGTTCAGCAACAATATCCGGCTGCCTTCCATCGGGACGAACATACACTGGTTTCCAGGTACTCATCCAGGCATCTGCCCCATACTGTTCCCAAAGTTTGCCGACAAAGTGTCGGTAGTACTGCAGGACAATAGGTTCTAGATCCGTTCCTGGTTCAATAATTTCATCAAACACGGCACTGCCAAATCCTGCCTGACTGGGCGCACCATAGAGGGTGACAAGATCGGTGTAATCAGGTGGGGGAGAGGATGAATTCATCGTGCTCAACTCGCTCCATCCAACACCAGATTGGGCGTGATCGATCCACGTAGGCGCAGTAATTCATCCCGCCAAGATGCCACCAGTTCATCCTGATTCACATCCTGCCCCTGCTGTTGCACCCGCCATTTACGAAACGCTAGTTCATCCTGAGCTTTTACAATGGCAGCAGAGAGGCGGCGATTGTATCCAGGAATACGGCGGGTGCGGAAGCTGCGATCGTCCTTTATGGTCTGATACTCTTCCGGTGTAATCACGGGTTCCTGCTCATCGGCAAGCTGTTCCCGAATCACATACCGTTCCCAAATACCGCTTTGCCAGAGCATCACCCCGGCAATCAGGAAAAGCGGGAAAAAGCCAACCAAGCGTATGGCACTGTGCTGTAACCACTCCAGCAGCAGCGGCTGCGTGACAACGGGTGAGGCTGTTGCAGCCGCTGGTTTATCAACCACGGGATGCCCCGTTACAAAATAGACAAACAGTGACAGGAACAACCCAAGGGCATTGTTGAGAAAATGCCCTGAAAACCCTAACAGCCAACCGCCGATCGGAGCCACGTAGCGCAACCAGCGACGGGTGGTTTGACGGGCTAACCCCAGGCCCATCCCAAACAACCCTGTATACAAGGCATGACCCGCAAACCCAAACAGTGCAAAGCGATCAGCGATTTGGAAATACAGCGGCACATCTCCAGTGGCGTTAAATCCATTAGTGATGTAAAGCGGAGTTTCTAGCAAATTAAACCCAATGCCGACCAATGCTCCATAAATAAAGCCATCACGCACATTATCAAACTCCGTTCGGAATAACCAAAACAAGAGCAAAACCCCCAACCCTTTGGAGGTTTCCTCGACAATGGGGCCGGAGATCGGGGCTGCCAGCGTCCTCCCAGCACCTTCGCCCAAAATCGCTCTAGGAATGAAGCGCCGCAAACTCCCCCAGGCTCTTGAAGATCATATTGTTGATGGGCAGCGCCAATCCGGTAGCAATCAGTGCTCCCCATAACACGGCAATCAGGTAAAGCCAACGGGATTCCGGTTCGCGTCGATCCAGGAACCAGAGAATGGCAAGGGGGAACAGCGTCACCAGAGATACAGCCAGAAAACTGAGGGTGAACACTTGGAAAGCAGCTGGAGAGAGGGCTACAAAATAGCCACGGAACAAAGCAGATGTGCTGATCAACAACAGTACGACCAAAATGATGACGGCAACCACCGCATTTTTAGGACGACTCAGTGGCGAACCATAAAGAACTCGGGCAAGGTCAGTTTGTGGCATAAGCACCTCAAATTCAGGTGTTTTTGAGTAGAAGATGGAACTCAGGCTGCGATCGCTGGCATCAGATTAATTAAACTGGCAATTCAATTTGATATTTGGTACTTAGTTGTTGTCATCTATCGATTTTTGAGAGTGATGATTTGAAGGAGTAAATGGTGGCTCCAATACATAGGTTTGTTGTGGTGTACCAATTTCAATCCCATTTTCTGCCAACGCTCGTCGCACCCGCAGGCGAAATTCTCGACCGATCGACCACTGCTGACCCGGCTGCGTCTCAATCCAGGTTGTCATCGTCATCCCATTGTGAGAAATACGATCGATGCCCAGCACTTTCGGTTCTGACACTATCTGGTCATGCCATGCCGGGTCGTTGTATAACTCCTGAGCCACTTCCTGCATCACTGCCAGAGCGAGATCGGGATCAGTCCGATAAGCTACATCAATGCTGAAATCAATTCGTGACCACCCGCGCGTCAGGTTTCTCACTTCGCTGATCTTGCTATTGGGAATCGTAATCATCTCACCCCTGCCACTGCGTAACTGAGTAACTCGCAGATTGAGGTTTTCCACTAATCCAGACACCGTGCCTAGATCAATGTAATCTCCGATCGCAAACTGATCCTCCGCCAGAATCAAAAACCCATTCACCAAGTCTTCAACCAAGCGCCGCGAACCAAACGAAATCGCCAGTGCCAATAAGCCCAGAATTGCAACGGTGGAAGCCGTCGGTATCCCGATTGCCCCCAGTGCCCATAGCCCTCCCAGCAGCAGCAGCCCAATGGTGACCATTCCTTTGGTTGCCCCTGCAATCGTGGCAGTTCGCAGCCGATGCCGTTGACCATCTCCCAGACTGATAAAATTTGCCAGATCATCCCGTTGCCAACGAACGGCAAAGTGATCAATCAGCCATCGGCTCACCCGAATTAATAGTCCAGTAAAGAAGCAGATCCCTAACAAATCAATGGGGACTTCTATAAACCTGAACTGCCCACTGATCAGATAGGGCGAAACCATCGCCACCCACAGACCGCCACCATACCAGGCAAAGATTAATAGCCAAAATAATAGCCACTGGACCAAATCCAGCATACCAAGTTGACGATCGAGGCTAAACCGAGGCAATAGCCGTTGCAAAAATTGGTTTCGCATTTGCCCCAGCGCAGACTCTGCGCTGTTCTCCATCAATTCAGATTGCAGCGGCTTCAGTTCAGGTGAAATCACTGCTGTGTTAACCGCCTGTTTTTGCCGTCGCAACTGCTTTTGGTGGCGAGATAGACCAGACTTCAACACCACGACGATTGACGTCAGCAACACCAGCCAGAGCAGAATTTGCTGGATGCGCTGTTGGTTCTGCGGCAGATTGTTCAGCCCAGTGCGGAGTTCCTGTTCTAAAACGCGGCGCCATTGTTCTGCCAGTTGCTCTACGGGAAGCCCGTTAAACTGAGCGTCTAGCTCTGTCACAGACATCAACACCAGCGGTTCTGTAAATCGAGTATCCTGCGCTCGAATAATCTTGACGTTATTGAGTTGTGAAACATCAAACCCCAACGTCTCCGGATTCATAGGACGGTTCAGCAACAGCAGCAGACGAGCCCCGATCTCCTGCGCCCGTTGTTCTACCGTCTGCCGACCTGCCAGTGCTGCCGGACTGCGATCGTAAATCGTGGGAGAGGCAATGGTAAATAATGTGCGGAAGCTCAGCGGAGACTCTACTGCCATCGTTTCCAGGTTGCCGTATCGGGTCACCTTGGCGGGTGGGCTAATATTGTTATTTTGTCCCAACCCCTCCGGCAGCGAGAACTGAGCCTGTACAGGTGATCCCACCGATAAAGTGACGACCAGGGCGATCGCAGCAGCGAGGACAAGCGTTAAGAGGCGTCTGAAGGAAAGGGGCATCAGGTTACGACGATTGAGGGCAGATCACCATTTACAACGCCCCCTCACTGGTATTGCGCTGGTTATCGCGGTAGGGATAGTTGTAGAATTCTGTTCCAGTAACGATGTTGATGACGACGACCCGTCCTGCCTCACGATCGTAAATCACCCGCACCTGTCGATCCTGGGCGACATAAGTATTGCCAGAACTACGGCTGAGAATGCCCCGAAAGAAAAACTCACCATCGGTAATTTGCACCGCAATTTGATTGTTATTTTTGGGAGTCATGTAGGTGCGTTGAGGCGCAACCGGCTCTTGCCCTTGAACCAATTGGAACGGAGTTGTTTCGATACTGTCAGCCTGGGCAGGAGGGCAAATGCTTGAGCTGCCAACGATCAACGCTATTGCCAGCAGGGTAATCGGAGTTTTCATAGTTATTACCTCAATGAGTATGTAGCGGTGAAAATCAGGGATGATTCGCGTTCAGGCACTACAGACCATCGCTGGGAAAGATAATGAAGTCGCTGCGAATCCAGCCGGTGGCACCAGATTCGCGAATCCAGCCGGTGGCACCAGATTCTAGAAACTGCACCCGGCACCAGTTCAAGCGGCTACCAGGCGTGTCAGTATCTTGTCCGCATTGCAAAATATTGACGCGATCGCCCGCCAATCCATAACCAATTGCGCGAGAACGCATCGTCGATTCACTCCGTAAATTAATCTGGGAGCCGCGATCGTGCGCCACTAAAGTTCCAATCCGCTGCGCTGCACCTTGAACCGGTGGGCTACCATAGGAACTGCTTTGATCCCAGTAAACATAGAGTGCCGAACCATCGGAGAGTCGGAAAATTTGTCCTCGATTACCGAGACCACTTTGGCGGTAGACCGGATTGCCCCGCTGATCTTGGAAATTTCCAGGCTGGCTATTAGGGATTGGAGAGAGCTCATAGCGAGTCCCATTCGATTGCAGCTGAATGCCAATGTAGCCCTGACGTTGGGAAAAAGTACAATTGCTAGACAGTGAAGGGTAGTCTTCGCGGGGTGCGTAGAGATCACAGTGGGCAGGCACGGTATCCGCCTTGGCAACCAGTCCAGCGCTAAGCGAGATGGCAGCACTTGCAGCAGTAAACAGCACGGCTTGCGTTTTCATAGGCAGTATTTGGTTTTAAATTTGATAGTTCAATGCGGCTTCAGAGGGTTGATGTCGCTGCGCCTCCAAGCCATCACCTCAGAGTTAGGGAAGCAAATGTTATAGCAGTTGAAACCACTATCTCAAATCTTTGCCCATCTGCAAAAGTGGAAGCAATACACTCACGTTTGGCATCAACGAAAATTATTTCCCGATTCAGCAATGCCAACAATAGCTAAATTTGCTCCTGAACAGCTTTGAGATTCCCCTTAGTTGGCTGGGACTCATACCTGAAGCCTGCCAAGACTGGGTAATAGCGATATTACTTTTGACAATCTACTGAATTGCCTGCATACACGATCGACTGATAGCGACCTTCTTGGGTCTGAATAGTCACACAGTAATTGGTTTTACTTTCAAGCCACTGACTGTAGACAGAGTTGCCAGAGGGAGAAGCCTTGACAAAGCGATAGCCACGTTGTTTGAGCGTGTTTTCTGCCTGTCCTGCTCTTGCCCCAACTAAGTCACTCAGGCGAGCCACTGTGGTACCCGCATCCGGTTGGGTAGCCGCCGCTGTAGAACTTCCACCCGCCGTCCCGCCCTGATTGCCGTAAGGAGCAGTGTCCCAATAGACATAGATAGATTCATTTGAGAGGCGGTAGATTTGACCACGATCGCCCAGTCCGGACTGCCGATAAGCGGCTTTACCGTTCTGATCGCGATAGTTACCGGGCTGATTACCTACTGGAACCAGGTCATAGCGTTTGCCACTTTGCAATTGAATGCCAACCACTCCCTGCCGTTGCGAAAAGGTACATAGACCGGAAGATTTCGCGCGATCGCTCCCTTTGGGATATACATCACAGCGCGCATCAACGGTATCGGCTCTAGCCGCAACAGCAAGCCCCAAAGTCGCGATCGCTACACCCGCGACCACAGCGGAACTGACATACTTCATGGCTTATAAATCCTAGCTTGAATAAACGTTTTACAGCCCGGAGTATATCAGTTAAGATTAGTCCGTAAAAATTTCTCAACAAGAATTTAATCATTACTGAACAATAAGCTCAATAGGTTTTTCATGAATTGTCAGGCATCACAAGGGGCAAAACGTATCAGTACTATAACCACTCTGCCTAAAGTGGTCTACGGCTGTCTATAGTCAGATTTGTTCATCTTGATACCGATAAATGGTTCTAATTCATCTAGCTTCCCAACTTCAGAAGTGTTCTCTGGATCATCAGTATCTGATAGCGGTTCACTAATATATTTAACTTAGACAATTACAGTAGTTTGGTAAATACATTTGAAAACTTTTAAAATGTTTCCAATAGCGTGAACAAAGATCGCGATGTTTCATCATCTCAGGTGTAGGAATTCCGGGTTTGGAAGCTGATGGGAAAAACAAGTGAGAAACAACAGGGAAAACACACGATTAGCAGGAGTAATCAAAGTCCATTAATCTAACGTCACCACTTAGTGATGTGCGTACTGACGTACCGCATAGCGATAGGCATGTCCGTTCTTGTACGCCGTAAACTGATCGGGACTGGTAAACTTCACGGTGAAGTGTTCCATCGTGGCATGGCGATCGTGCATGGTAATGGAGACATGGATGGAGTCTTTGGACTTGACTTTCCAAACCCCATGCCACAGATCACCTGCTCGCACCGTTCCGTCTGCCGAAAACACCCAGGGAACGGCATGGTAATCGCCATTGCGACCATTGTCGGCATATTCCACTAACCATTGCGTGTTATTGACGTAGATCCCCTGACGGCTATGGGCGATCGTCATCGGAGCTGGGGTATCGGGTGACTGTAAAGCATCCTGGGCAATGGCGGCGATCGGTAGTGCCAAAGTTGTCAGGCTCAGGGCGCAAACAGCCATCAAGGGATTGAATTTGGCGATGGGGGCAGTTAAGAACCGTTTCATGGTGGAAATCCTCTAATTTAGCGTTGTGGGGGAGCAGCGCTGTTGTGCTCTTAACCCTGTATGCGGGAGGATACTTGGCTTTATGCAGCCACTTCCCAATCTTCACTCATAGGGGTGAACGTCTGGCTCACTTCCTCCGGAGCCAGAGATTGCCAACAACTGGTTTAATACCGAAGTGCTCATAACATAGCGTTGATTACCGGAGTTTCATCTCCGCAAAAACGGAACATCGATTCCCAAGCCATTCATACCGATCGAGGCGTTCCAGGTTGCCCCACTTGGAGTATCCTAAAGCCTGACTGCATTGCAACGGTTGGAGGAATCGCCATGTCACCCCCAGTGGATAGCACAGACGGGTTTTACACAGAGCAAACTTGGCAGCAATGGCAACACGAACGCCACCAACGCTTCCTGACTCAACTCAAAGCCGAATTTTATGCCCTGCGGCAACTGTCCATTGCACCCCGTAGCATACCACCCCGCATTTCTCTACCTACCGCAAGTGCCACTCATGGTCAGCGCCCCGATCGCGCTAGTAGCAACACCGCTACACCGCCGAGCATCTCTTGCCGCTAGACCCTAAGCCCTTGTTCCTATCGCCAACGTTGATATGGCAATAGGACAGCCGATTCTAGTAGACCCCCTCACGGAGACTCCTCGTGCGCACAGTGATGGCAACCCGCTATGTAACGCCTCTACGCGAAGGTGGATCGCTTCCGGCAATCGTGGAAGCAGATGATGATGGATTATATGTCCTGAAATTTCGGGGGGCAGGTCAGGGACCGAAAGCCCTGATTGCGGAACTCGTGGCGGGGGAACTGGCTCGGGCTTTAGGGTTATTGGTGCCGGAGATTGTGTTCATTGACCTTGACCCTGACCTCGCTCGCACCGAGCCTGACCCTGAAATTCAAGATTTGATTCGTGCCAGTGCTGGGCTGAATCTAGCACTCGATTATCTGCCGGGTTCAATCACCTTTGACCCGATCGCCGAGACACTGGATGGGGAGCTAGCTTCTGCTGTGGTCTGGTTTGATGCCTACGTGACCAACATCGATCGCACCCCACGCAACACCAATCTGTTGATCTGGCATCACCGCCTCTGGCTGATCGATCATGGGGCAACGCTCTACTTTCACCATACGTGGAACAACTATCAGGCTCGGACTCGCGATCCCTTCTCTGCCATCAAAGATCATGTGCTCCTTCCCTTTGCCAATACACTGTTGGCGACAGACATTGACTTCACAGAGCGACTCAAACCAGAGATGATTCACCACATTGTTCACCTCATCCCAGAAACCTGGCTAGTGGTAGATTCGCCTTTTCAAAGCAGCGCCGAGCATCGGCAGGCGTATATTGAGTACCTGATCCAGCGGCTAGTGTCACCGCGTGTGTTTGTGGAGGCAGCGATTCATGCTCGATCCCGTTACCTATGATTACGCCATCATTCGCGTTGTGCCTAAGGTGGAGCGCGAAGAGTTTATCAACGTGGGGGCGATCGTGTCCTGCCCCACCCGCCAATTTCTGAAAGCTCAAATTGAACTCAATCAGGCACGGCTGATCACCCTTGATGCCACCCTGGATATCGCGGTGATTCGTGATTACCTCGCGACGATTCCTCTGATTTGTCGTGGCGGTGAGGACGCGGGTCCGATTGGTCAACTCCCCCAACGGGAGCGCTTCCACTGGCTGGTAGCACCCCGGAGCACAATAATTCAAACCTCACGAGTGCATACCGGGATCTGTCAGCAACTCGATCGTGCCTTGGAGCGCCTAGTCGAGACAATGGTACGACCCACCTGCGCCACCCCCTACCCCGTCGAGCCCAGAACTAAGCGGATCGTCGAGCCGCCTCACATCGGTGGTGAGGAACCGGAGTGCTGAAGTACTCAAGCTCCAAGATTATTACTGTTGCCGAGATGATGTTGACATGACCATATAGGTGAGGACAGTGAGGTTAATTCTCATTGTTGATCTTGATTCTGTTGCAGTTGACGAATAGCTTCTTGACTAGTGCCAACGAGTAAACCTAAGGCGGCCCCAACAGTGATAAAAATCGGTTGCCGCTTTTGGTAAAAGCCTCCTGAGTAACGGCTCGGCAGCAGAACCACTAGAATAATGCCCAAGGCAATCCCGATCGCCATCGTCACTCCCCCAGCAAAAATCAACCTTTTGTAATTCATGTCGCCTCCTGGACAGTGGGTTCTGGCAGTTCGCTTTCATCAGCAATATGCTGGTTAACTGGGTCAAGCAGCCCTGGTAATTCCTGTGTTAATCGTCCCGATCGGACAAATTCTGTATAAGTTCGAGCTTCAATCTCAAATAGATCACGCTGAAGTTGTTGGGCTCCAATATCCAGCAAATCAGGGTCTTGCTGGCACAGTTTGTGGCTTTCCTCCTGGAGCAGAGCTAGTTTCTGCCGCACTGTCGCTACTTTAGCTTGATGGGTGGCTGGCTCAATTCCGGCTTGAGACGCAGACTGCTGCAAATAATCAAGCACTCGACTCATGGCAGCCTGCCGAGAAATTAGTTCCAGATAGCGATCGCGCAGAGGACTGACTTCAATTAGTTTCAGTGCTTCCAGAACAGGTTTTGCAGTGGCTCCCTGAAGCAGAGTCGTGAGAAAGACAACGCCAAAGACTGCCACTAGTACCGCATGTCGTTCTGGCAATTCTTCCGATACACTCAAGGCCAGCGCTAGGGCAACACCACCTCGTAAACCGCTCCACCACAGCATTGTTTGAGTTCGCAGGTCAATATCGGCTTGGGTGAGCCTGTTGTTGAAGAAAGTCAAGCCATAAATTACGACAACTCGGGTCAGCAAAACCGCCGCAAAGGCAATGCCCACCAAGGCTAAATCGGCACCATCCGTATTAAAGCGAAACTGCGCACCAATCAACAAGAACAGAATGGAATTGGCAAAGAACGCCACAAACTCCCAAAATTCACTTGCTGCAACCCGAGTACGCGGGTTCATGCCAATCCGGGAACCAAAATTCCCCAAAATCAAGCCAGCTGCCACTGTCGCAATTACCCCAGAACCCCCCAATTTTTCGGCAATCAAATAGGCAGAATACGCGGTCACCAGTGTTAAGGATTGCTCTACCAGAGGCAGATCAAACCGCTGGGTGAGATAGGAAATGCCAAAACCTAGCAGCAGCCCGACCAACAGCCCCACACCAACGACGGTGAGAAAATTCACCAGGAGGTTCTGCGGGTTAAAGCTGTCAGTCCCCATAGCAATGCCCGACATTAGACTAAACGCCACTACCGCTGTACCATCGTTAAACATGCTTTCCCCTTCTACCAGGGCTTTCAGCCGAGGAGGAGCACCTAGTTCCTTTAACAGGGCACTAACGGAAACGGGGTCGGTGGCGGCAAGACAGGCTCCAATCAGCAAGGCAACGGGTAGACTAATGCCACTCCAATGGACTAGAGGGAGAGCAATTCCCCCGATCGTGATTGCTACCCCGATCGTGACGTAAATGGCAATTTGCCCCAGATCGCGCTTCAAATCCTGCCAGTTCAAGTTCCAAGCAGCCTCAAACAAAAGCGGTGGTAGAAAAATCCACAGAATCAGTTCCGGTGACGGGGTGAAAAATCGCACATCCAAAAGTGCCAGTCCCATCCCTGTCACTACCAGCATCAGCGTATAGGGAACCTGCCGTAACCAGGGCACAATTTGTGAAATAGTAGCCACGATTAAGGCTGCAGAAATAATCAGTAAAAACTGCTGGAGATTTTCTTCGATCGGACTCGTTGCCGCGATGGTACTCAGTAACATAGTGGGTTTTGCATGAGGGATAGAAGTGAGATACTAGAAGGCAAGCAAACCGATCATCATCTTGCTACAACACTCTGACAGTCAGCTGACTCCGCTTACTCGGGCGCTGACTCCACTTCCATTGAGAAGTTAGCACTGCTGGTGAGGGCAGCTTCTTCAACCACTTCAGGTTGAGTTTTAGGTGCAGTTGGTGGGGATGGGGGTTTAGGACGGGAATCTTTGTCGAGCCATTGTTCGGCAATGCCTTTAATCAAAATGTAAAGGACAGGCACAACCAGTAGACTGAGAATCGTCGCCACCAGTAGCCCACCAAACAAGGCTGTTCCCAACGACCACCGGGCTGCCGCCCCCGCTCCACTAGCAATCACCAGGGGAAAGAAGCCCACCAACGAAGAGGCAGCCGTCATAATAATCGGACGGAATCGTTCTTTGGAGGCTTTCAGAGCTGCTTCGGTCAGCTTTAAGCCCTCTGCCCGCGCCTGGTTGGCAAATTCCACAATCAAAATCGCGTTTTTACTGGCAAGTCCAATTAGCATCACCAATGCCACATTGACGTAGACATCGTTGCTTAAACCCCGCAGCGCGATCGCCCCTAGCGCTCCTAATAAGGCCAGGGGCACAGTGAGCAGAATAATGATGGGATCAATATAACTTTCGTACTGGGCAGACAGGGTGAGAAACACCATGATGATGCCAAACAGAAAGATCAATGCCCCCAAATTCCCAGCAGCCAGTTGTTCGCGAGCGATGCCGATCCAGTCTCGTCTTATCCCTGGCAATGCCGTTTCCTTAAATGCCGTATCCATCGCTTGAATCGCCTGCCCACTGCTATAACCGGATGCTTCTGATCCCCTCAGTTTGATCGATCGATAGCCGTTGTAGCGCCCAATTACCTGGGGTCCAGTCGTGCGGCTGATCGTCGCAATTTGAGAGAGCGGGACTAATACCCCATCTCTGGAGCGGACATAAAGTTTACCGATGTCTTCGGGAGAATCCCGGTAAGCGCTATCAGCCTGAACAAACACGCGATAGTTGCGATTGCCCAGGGTGAAATCGTTGACAAACTGAGAGCCAAGGGTCGCGCCAACCGTGTTCAGTGCCTGCTGAAAGTCAATATTGAGGGATTCCACCTGATTGCGATCGATCTCCAGTCGTAATCGTGGGGTTCCGGTTGTAAAGGTGGTGGAGACAGCCCCCGCTGTCGCAGGCATTTCATTGGCTTTAGCAATGATCTGACGAGCATTTTGGGCAAAGTCATCAATCGACAATTGCCCCCCACTGCGGTCTTGCAACTGCATTTCCACTCCACCCGTGGCACTGAAACCGGGAATGGGGGAAGGATTGAGTGCCATGACAATCGCATCTGTAATCGTACGAAACTTGCCATTTAGGGTGCTGAGAATACCATCAACGGTTTGATCGGGGTTGGGGCGCTGATCCCACGGCTTGAGTCTGGCAAAAAACAAGCCCAAATTAGGTCCATTCCCATCAAATCCTGCCCCGCTAACCGTAAAGGTCGATTCAATTTCGGGCATTTCTCGCATCTGCTGTTCGGCTTGAGCCAACACGCGATCGGTATAACTGAGCGAAACGCCATCTGGACCTTGTACAATCCCTAAAAACGCCCCCTGATCTTCATTGGGCACAAAGGCCGTTGGCACCGCCCCAAACATATAAACGGTGGTCACCAAACCTGCGATAAATAATCCCAGAATGATGTAGCGGATGCGAATGAAGAGTTCCACCAAACGCAGGAAGCGATCGCTGACCCAGGCGAATCCTTGATTGAACTTACCGAAGAACCAACCCAGTGGACCTCTAGCCGGTCTAGCCGGTCCCAACAAAATCCCAGCCATACTGGGGCTAAAGCTGAGCGCATTGAACGTGGAAACAGCGATCGCAAAGGCAATAATTAGGGCAAACTGCTGATATAGCTTACCGGTGGAACCCGGAAAAAATGCCACCGGGATAAACACAGCCATTAACACTAAAGAGGTGGCGATCGTGGCACCACTCAATTCTTCCATCGAGGTGAGAGCCGCCTGTTTTGCCGTCATACCCTGAGTTTGGATCTTTTCCGTACAAGACTCGACAATCACGATCGCATCGTCTACCACCAACCCCGTTGATAGAATTAATCCAAATAGCGTCAGGTTATTAATCGAGAAACCAAACAGGAAAGCAAATGCCATTGCCCCAATCAGTGCTACTGGAATTGCCACCAATGGAATCACAGTAGTACGCCAGTCTTGCAGGAAGATGAAAATCACCAATACAACCAGCACAAAAGCTTGCAATAGCGTGATCACCACTTCCTGGATTGAAACCTCAACAAATTCAGTGGTATCAAATACTAGCTTCGCTTTGACTCCAGGGGGAAAATTGGCTTCAATCTCCTGCATCTCCTGAGCGATGCGATCGGCAATATCCAGTGCATTGCTATTGGGAGCCTGGTAAATCGCTACTCCAATCCCGACCTTGCCATCCACTTTGGCATTACTGACATAGCGTTCTGCCCCCAACTCGGCTCGTCCCACATCTCGCAAGCGAATTAACCCACCCTCTTGGCTGCGCTGGATCACCAAATTACTAAACTCCCTGGCATCCCGGAAGCGCCCTTGCACTTGTAGCGGTAACTCATAATTTTGCCCTGCTGGTGCAGGTTCCTGTCCGACTCCTCCCGCTCCCACAACCACGTTTTGCGACCTGAGGGCATTAACCACATCAAGGGCAGTCAGGTTGCGGCTAGCCAGCGCATTCGGATCAAGCCAAAGGCGCATAGCATTAGGCTTGTCCCCAAAGGTCATCACATCTCCCACCCCAGGGACACGTCTTAGAACTTCAGTGATATTTTGATCAACATAGTTGCTAATAAAAATGTCATCGTAATTATCAGTTTCGCTATAGACACCATAAATCAGCAAAATACTACTAGAGGCAGCTCGGGTCGTAACCCCTAACTGTTGCACGGCTGTAGGCAGTTGAGCTGTAGCCTGTGCCACCCGATTTTGCACGTTGACTTGGTTCGTATTCTTATCCGTACTGGAACTAAAGAAGACGGAAATTTGACTATTGCCAGCAAAGGTATTGGAGGTCATATATTCCATGTCTTCCACACCATTGATCTGCCGTTCCAGTACAGTTGTGACCGTATCTTCAACCGTATTAACATCAGCCCCACTATAAAGAGCCGAGACTTGGATCTGAATGGGCGCAATATCTGGCAAATAATTAATCGGCAATAGCGGAATACAAACGGCTCCCAGCAGCAGAATAATTAACGTACAAACGGTAGTGAGAACCGGACGTTTGATAAACGGAGTGGCGATCGAAAAAATCATGGTTCCCCCTCCTAAGATTCCGGTTGAATTGGCACACCATCTCTCAGCCGTAAGATTCCTGAAACGACGACGTTTTCTCCTGGTTTTAAGCCCTTGATTACCTCATAACTCTGGGCTTGGATCTCTCCCAGGGTTAAGGGACGCATCCGGGCAACCAGCCGTGTTTGCCCCTGAGAATTATCAGTTTCAGCCACATAAGCAAAGCTCTTGCCACTCACCTGCAAAACCGCATTCGTCGGAATCAGCACTCCAGATCCCCGATCCCAGATAATTCGAGCTTCAACATACTGCCCATTTCTCAACCCCCCATTGCGATTGGGAAAACGGGCTTTCACCAGCACCACCTGGGCAGTGGCATCTACTGAGGGTGAAATAAAGTTGATCTGCCCCGTGCTAATCCGTTGGCGGCTAGTAGGATCAATCAGTTCCACTGTTAAGCCTTTGCGGAGTTGAGTTAATCGGCTAGATGGGACAGACAGGCGTAAGTCCAGAGCATCGTTCTGCACAATATTTGTGATGGTTTGGGCAGTCGAAACTGTATCACCAACTTTCACAAAGACTTCACCTACTGTCCCTGTGATCGGAGCAAGCACCTGTTTAAACCCAACACTGACAGCCGCCGCATCTACCTGAGCTTGCGCCTGTCGAATACCAGCATTGGCTTGTCCCACCACGGATTTTGCCTGGCTCACCGAGGCCTGGGCAGCCGCCACCTTGGTTTGAGCCGCAGCTACTCGGTTGCCTGCAATTTCTAATTCAGTTTTCGCCCGATCGTAGTCATATTGACCGATCGCGCCCTGGCTAAGCAGAAAAGCAGCCCGATCAAAATTAGTTTTAGACAAATTATGACTAGCTCGGGAACTCGCCAATTCAGTCTGGGCAACTTCTAAATTCTTCTCGGCAACCCGTACCTGATCTACTGTGGCTCTCTGGTTGGCTTGAGCAACACCAACTCCTGCCTGAGCACCTTCTAGCTGAGGGAGAGTTTGACCGGGTTGGATGGTGAGAATTGGCTCTCCCTGAGCCACTCGATCGCCGGGTTGTACCAACACCTCAGTGATCCGTCCCTGAGTTTCCGGTCTTAAATCGACCTTTTCAGCTGATTCCAACGTGCCGACAAATTCAGAACTATTGGCAACCTTGTCCGATTGCAACACTTGCAGTTTAACTGGAATCGCTAGCGTTGCAGTTCCCTGAGTACTTGTACTCTGGCAGGAAGCCTGAGTCATCATTAAGAGCAGCAATCCCAGTAGTGGAAATGAACCACCCGACCACCATTGACCAGTCGATCGAGGTAGATGGAGAAAAGTTGATCTTAACCAGGTCAGATAAGAGCAATGCATAGGTTGTACTAAGAGAAGCAGCAACTCAAATTGACGTAAACTTGACATAAACCATAGGATTTCATGACAAATTCAGCCAAACCGTGATTCAGTTTGAAGCGAGTTAGTGAACTGAAGAATGGTGAACCCTAACCAACATTTGCATAAGACATAGTTAGTATAGTGTCTGACTATACTATTTTTTCTTTTACGCCTAAAAATTTAATGCTATTGCTTTTTGTGGGTGTCAATCTCACAGCTTAGAGGCATGAGCTTACCCGCTCCTTAGAGTATCCGGGCAGGCTGGAATGAATTGATCCAGTCTAAGACGGACTGAGTAAAACCCACTTCTATCGACTGTTTGCTCTGGTTTAATTTCAGTTCTTGACTAAAGATGGGTCTGGAAAACCTTGGCAATTGATTTGGACAAGCACTCTAACCAGATCTTTGGAGATTGATTTAGAGTCCTAAACTGCAATCGTTAGAGGCGCTTCATTTAACAGCAAATAAAATAACATTGATGATTGCAGTGTAATCTTTGCTACGATTGCCATCCTATCGACCAAAATTCTTAAGAATTAACTTCAAACTAAAAACTGCTAGGATTGTTTTTTAGCTAACTAGAGATCAAATTATAAAATTCATCAAAAGCGCCAATAATCGCACTTTCAATTAGTGCCTCAACTGAACTATAAAGTTTAATATTTTTAGATAGATAACTTATTTATGAGTTATAAACCTACTGTGTTCTTTAACATGGGTCACGCACGATCGATTTGCTCAACCACCGGATGAGGAAGTTAGAAGTAGGGGATCAGACGAGTGCTCAGATCAGCTGGAAGGATTAATACAAATAAGGAGCAGGACGCGGATCGTCAGTGACAGATCAATCTGCTCAAGCAATTTTGCGCGGTGAAAAACCATCAAACCCGCGACGGTTGCGGATTTAGTCAAAGGCGATCGCAGAAGCTGCTAAAAAGTTGCAGATAGACCGACTCGAAACGTTAGACCAGGCTGATAGATCCGATTCACTTTCTCGTAACTAGCATCTGCTAAGTTCTCTAAATAAATCAGCAGTCCTACATTCTGTAGAATAGGAATTCTGGCATTGAGATCCAGGTTTAACCAGGAAGGAGAGAAGTCGCGTGGATTATCTCCGACAGCAGTAAATAGGGCACGTCGAGAACCACTATGGTAGTTGGCATAAAGATTTACCTGCCAGCCGTTCCAATCGTATCCCAAGCCAATTTGAGCAACTGAGAACGGGATTGTACTGAGTTGTAACCCCCGATCGGTTCCTGTTTTAATCCGAGCATCCGTGTAAGTGTAGTTGGCTAGAACCGAAACTTGCGGTGTAATTTTCCAACGCACAGTCGCTTCGAATCCATGAGTATCAACAAGTCCAATGTTTTCCCAGCGTCCGGCAACGACTGCCAGTCGATTCTCTAGACGATTGCCAAAGTAAGTGAGCTGGGCTGTGACATCGGAATTGAGCTGAAAGTCGATTCCGGTCGTCCAGGCAGAACCCACCTCCTGCTTTAAATCTGGATTAGGTAACCAGTTATGTACAGTATCAAACAAATAGAGTTGGTCGAGTCCGGGAAGTCGTCGTACAGAGACCCAACTGCCTCGCCAAGCCAGATTGGGTGTGAGATCCCACCGCAACCCAACGCTAGGATCGGCAGAATTACCAACCTCTGTATTAAAGTTTTGCCGCAATCCAAACTCAACCTGGAGATTGTCCAGAATGTTAAAGGTATTGAGAGCAAACAAGGCAATATTTGTGCGATCGCGATCCTCCACCTGATTCAGTTGTATCAATCGCGGTACAGTGCTCAACGTTTCACCTGTGAATAGCTCTCCTTTCACATCAATGCCATAGCGCAGATTGTAGCTGGGTGAAACCTGCCAGTTATGCTCAATCCGGGCGGTCAGACCCGTAGAATCGACTGTGCCCTGGCGATAGAAGATGGTTTGGGTAGGTCCATAGGTATTAAAGTAGTCGCGGTTATAGCCTAAGTTCATTGTCAGGATGGAATCATCCCCAGATCCGATTAAGCTCCGCCAGGAAAACCCAATATTCAGACCATCATGATCCAGGCGATCGCGTTGCAGGGGAAACCCGAAATATAACAACCCTTTACGACTGGTCGTCTTAAACGTATCCAGGCTCAAAATATTGCGAGGGTCAACCTGATACGTCAATCGCCCAAAGTAATTGTCAAATTTGACATCACCATTGAATAAGCGCCCATCAGGACCGCGATTGGCAGCTGCTTGTGGCACGAAATAATCGTTATCTGCCTGAAACCGTTCATACCCGATCGCATAGCCTAAAGCACTGGCTGAACCGGAGATATTAGCCCGGTAGTTCTGCTGACCATAGGAGCCTGCCTGCACCAGTACATTGGCTCGAAAGGGTTGCCCTGTAGGATCTTTAGTGATGATGTTGACAATGCCGCCAAAGGCTTCCGATCCATACAGGGTGGCGGCTGTACCGCTCAGCAGTTCAATCCGATCAATGCCACTGGTCAAGACATTATTGAAGTCTGTAGCCCCGTGATAGGTGTTGATATTGGTATTAAGCGATCGTCCATTCAGCAGAAACAAGTTCTGGTTCAGCGTAGTGCCCCGATAATAAAATCCTGTATGAATATCGGCACCAAATCCTGCGTCATTAACAGCAAATCCTGGCAGATTCCGTAGCACTTCGGTTAGACTCTCTACACCCTGCTTTTGAATTTCATCCCCTGTAATGGTATAGACCGGAGATGAGGAGCCTGGTTGCGTCTGCCCCTCGACAACGACTTCGTCTTCCTCGCCCTCAGCCTCTATATCGGCTGAATTTTGGCTGAGCGCACGACATTTCTCTGAGCCTAGGTTAATCTCGTTACAACATTGAGACTGTAACCATCGAGCCTCTGAAATCGGTGATTGGTAATCTCGTAAATTTAGAGCCGCAGAATCCGCTTGAATCTCTGTTGCACCAGCGAAAGACATATAAAAAACCAGACCACAGGGGAGTGTAGCCGTTGCACACAGCGATCGTAAAAGGTACATAATTCAGTTAAATGAAGCTCACACCAAAATTGTTTTAGCATTGGTTACACACCAACGCTAAAACGGCACAAAATCTTTCATTGATGTTGATAGCAAGATAAGTCAAAGTCAAAAGACAAAGTGTCAAACTTCCACTGTAGAAATTGAATTAAGCATTGCTATTAAGAATTAGCAGTTAAAGCTAAATAGATTGTCTATCTGAGCTAAAATAGACTATGGGAATTTTATAAACAATGAAATAAGACAATCAATTTCAATATAATTGATCCGAATGGAAATTCCTCTATCGACCCTCTTCTAACATTGACTATAGCAATAGGCAAGGAGACATCGCGTTGGATGCTGGATTTCAGGCAGATCCTAGAATGTCGATCGATGCTACTAATCTCTATGCCACGATTCATCGATTCGTTTGATACCAGCTATTAAAGTCTAAGATTTAGAGGAATTCATTTTATATGGGATGTAACCCCCGCATCCGAATCCAGCGATCGTCGGAAGGTCGGCAACTTGGTGCTCAAATAAGAACAGGGGATTGCAATGGCATCAATTGTTCTCCCTGTTTTGATTTGAGCAAAACTATAGCGGTGAAGAACTAGCATCCTACCTAAACGGCATAACAGTAGCTGTCTTAACCTCCATACCTCCTAGGTCATCTCTTGCACGGTTGCTGTGATGGGCGCGCCATGCCATAGGCGATCGCACTCAGCCTCCAGCATTATCCTTACCAAGGCTGCATAGTTGGACCAATCGTAAATTTGTTCACGTTAGTGTCTTCTAGCTGGTTAATTGCAATCGCCACAACATTGGCGACTCGATCGGGTGAGATACCGTATTGCTCATACAACGTTGTCGTTTTGTTCAGCCACATCTTGATCGGTAATCTGACCTAACAGCTCCGTGTTAGTTGCAGCAGGATAAATCTGTCTCGCACTTTAATCGGAGAGTACAAGCGGCTCTTTGGATCGCCACCGATACGTGATGAAGAGCGGCTGAGAGCAACTGCCCAACTTAGCCTTGCTTAGACCGAAAGCTGAGAGTGGTAGAGCCTCTGATTTCTACGATTTGGGCACTGCCTCATATCATCCTTGCAACTCTACCAACCTGACCTCTAATAGTCGCTATCTGCTACACACCGACCCTGGCACTTGATACCGTTTGTGGCGGTTCTTATACAGTGAGAACATAAGATCGTTTCAGCATTTGGCGGCGGGCAACTGTCGCTGCCTGCATTAATCTGCAAGATTTCTGGTTCAACCTGAGGGTTGAGGGACATAACGTAACACTTTATTAAGCTACCGACTCCCTTATTCTACAGCCTGTCTAGAACTGTCATGGCTGCAACGCTGTAAAGAAGTACCGTAAGCGATCGCACCATCAAGTAGAACATTCAGCGCATCAATTCTTCTTTTTGGCTGCGATCGCAACCTCCCGCTTACTGTTCTGCCAGCAGCTTATAAATATCCCGCTTCACCTGAGCCAGTAACTCGCGGACTCGATTCGCTTGCTCCAAATTTCCACTCCGAGCAACCTGGGCAACCGCATCATTCAACTGAGTTAACGTCTGCCGCAACTCAACCAACTCAGTCGGTCTGCTATCCGTAAACCGATCCGTGTGACTTGCACCAAATTGCTGATTGCGATCGCGCAAGAATTGTCTACCACTTTCGGTAATTGTATAAACCCGCTTGCCCTCAACCTCCTCACTGGTTAAATAACCACCTTCTTCCAGCATTTGCAGCGTGGGATAAACCGAGCCTGGACTGGGACGACGAAAGCCTCCACGTCGAGCTTCTAGCTCTTTCATCAACTCATACCCATGCTGGGGACGCTCAGCGAGCAGCTCCAGCAGGATGAATTTAATGTCACCACGACGGGTGCGAGGCTCGTCTCCCCAGTCACCGCCGCATGTACCTTTGCGCCCATGTCCGTGTCGCCCACTCATGAAGAACTGATTTCTGGGTCCTTCTTCTGCCCAGGCGAGTATCGGGGTATGGGAATGAAATGATCTGAACATCCTTAACTCCTTGTAAGGGCTATTTGTTGTATCGCGATATATCGCCTACTTTTTTAATCTATCGCGATATATCGAATTCGACAACTATTGAGGACTGAAGTTTATCTGTATAACAACCCGAAGCGGAGAGGTTATCCCGATCGCGCTCGATTGACTCGCTCCAGAGCAATCACTACCGCATAGGTGCATGAGCCAGAACGATCGCGGCAATCCTTGAGACGTTGCTTGAAATCATTGCTCCGTTCGGTTGAGCAGATGTAAGTAACCTTTATAACCTGACCAAGTTCTCTTGTCAGTCTGCTTCAACCGGGTTATTAGGTTGCGTCGGGCTCTTCAGAGTCTTCCCCAATTGTTTGCTGTGATGCGTGACGGATGTGGAGAATGCGAACCGTTGATACGTTTTGCCCCTCTAAAACAGTAAAAAGGATTCTGTACGAATTACGCCCCTGCCCGTAAAGTAACTGGCGAATCTCTTGGCTGAAATACTCATTCTCTCTTGCTAAAGCGCAGCGTTTGGGCGATCGAGACAAAGACTCAATTGCTTGTAGCAGTTCTGAATACCATTGGCTTGCCTGCGTAGGAGAGCTAACTTGAGACAACCGTAGAAATGCACCGTCTACTTCAGCCTCTGCCACGCTGGAAATTTCGATCCGGTATTTCATGAATCGGCTGACAGATTATACTTGCGACGTTGCTCTTCAGCAAAATCTTGAAAAGACCGAGACCTTTCTGCCTCAAAATCATCCAATCCTTGCTGAATCCCTTGAATAGCCGCTTCCGAATCTTGGGCTTCCCACTCTAAGACACTGGTTAACAATTCAGACGCAACGAAATTAACATCTTGACCTCGCTGTGCCGCTTTGTCACGCAATAATGCTTCTAATTCAGGACTTAAGGTAACAATGATTGCCATTGAGCAACCTCTTCTAGAGCAAAGCCGTTACACTGCATTTTAGCAAAACTGAGGAAGACCCTCTGAAACTCAATAGCTTGATGTTGAGCCCGATCGCTTCTCCAAATGAGCGATCGCGCTACTTCTGTCTATGGGCGATCATTGCGTTTTATACAAATCTTTTTTAGCCACCTGGTTGTAACCAGCCTTTAATAACTGCTTTAACAAGCTTTAGATACTTGTTCTCTAAGACAAATTCATCAAGTGCAGTTTCGCCACATGCTTGTAAGGCACCAGCTACGCGACGTTTAAAGCTAGGTGTAGTCTCATCATTGATGTAAGTGATTTGATCAGATTCATTGGCAGATGGATTATTTTCTTCTAACTGTTTAATCAAGTGTAGAATTTCCTCGATTGATTCAGCAAGAGTTTGTTTTTCCCAAGAATGGATAAATGTGTTGTAATCCGAACGTGCATATCTACCCACTGCTCCAGCTTGTTCAACATTATATGTATCTCCTTCTCCGTTATTATTTGTCATATTGCTTCCCGTTCCTGTTTGTAAATGGACTGAGCGATGAAAATGATAGTTAATAGGTACTAATGCTAGTGTTCGTAAAAGCTGTTTGTTTTCATCCTGAAGTGATCTTATAAATTCACTCTGTACTTCTACTTTTCCTTCCAACTTAGCAATTTGGCGTTCGTATCTTATTACTAAGTCACGTTGAATATCCTCATGATCTAATCCTGAAGGAACTATAACTTCTAAACGAATGAAGCCATCACCAAGACTTTCATACTTTTTGAGATAAAGCTCATAACCAGATAAATCATAAATATTGGCATTAGCTTCAGTAAAAGCGAAAGCAAATGCTTGCCAATTAATACCATTACGAAATACAAGTTCAATAGTATCTTGAGCTACTTGATATAACCTAGTAAATTCACTTTCTTCAAAGTTACGATCAAGTGGTCTGCGCTCCTCTTTATGACACTTTAAATACACAAATTGACAGAAAACATTATTTAAGTTCGATTTATTAACAATCCAATCTTCTATACAGGCTCCTGTTAATTCTACTCCGGAAAAATCGGTATTTATTGCCTTTACTCGTGTTAAGCAAGCTCGACTGAGAATTGCTTTATGAAAATTAGCATTACTAAGGTTAGCATCACTAAGATTAGCATCACTAAGGTCTGCACTACTTAAATCTACATTGCTTAAATCTGCACCACTTAAATCTATTCCAGCTAAATTAGCATTATTAAATTTAGCTCCATTCAGATAAGCTCCAGGCATTTTCACATTGTTTAATGTAGCCCCACTAAAATTTGCCCCATGCAATCTTGCTCCTAAAAACAGTGTTCTATCAAATACCGTATTACTAAAGTTAGTCTTATTAAGATTAGTTCTCATTATTTCACCGGCATGAAAGCTTGCACCACTGAAATCACATTGGCTACAGTTAGTGTCAGATATTCTGATTACATGAAAAGTGGCATTAGTAAATTTAGAACCATTAAAATCAACTTTATTAAAACAAGTGCAATCAAGGTTGGCATTGGCAAGGTCTACTTCAGTTAGATCAGCCTCATAAAAACCAGCACCGCTTAAATTAGCTTTAGTAAGATTAGCTTTAGTAAGAGTTGCTTCATTGAAAGAAGCCCCACTTAGATTAGATCCACTTAAATTAGCTTCCTTAAATTCTGCCTTATTAAAATTTGCATGATTAAGATCTGCCTCAATCAGATCAGCTTTGTGAAAGCTAGGAATAATCTTTGGATTTTGCTGTCGCCAATCATTCCAAATATCTACTCCCTGATGAAGAAGTGCAAGATGGAGGGAGTCTGGTGCATCATTCGTCCAAACCAATTTCCACATACTTTTCGACTTATTTGTTTAATGTGCTTAGAGCTAATAAATAAAGTAATAGGGTCTACTGGAAATAAATCAGTATTTTAAGCCTGGGGATTAGGCAGGTTTACTATTGCTACTAACAAATTCTAGCAATGATCTTGCTCTCTGATGGGCTGAGGCTTTAGCAAGAGCTGTTAATCTACGAATACCAAAAGAGACGATCGCCCAATGACGATCGCCCCTTCTATCAATTAGTGATTATTCAGTTTTGGCTTAGCGGCGGCGGCTACCGAAACTCCGGTTCGAGCGCATCCGGCTCCCACCGCTACCAAAACTCCCGCGCGATCGCTGGTTGTAGCTGGGATTGTTATTGCGACGCAGAGTGCTTGTGCCGAATCCAGAACCCGTGGACCGATCGCGGGTGGAAGTCCGGGGAGTATTCAGGCGCGAGCGGCTAGAAGACGGCGATCGTAGTTGTCCAGTCGTGCGGAAGGCTTGACGATTTCTGACTTCGGCGGGTGGGCGGCTATACCGTTGCTGATAACTGGATACCGCCTGGTTATAGGTCGTGCCATAGCCACCGTAACCGGTCATAATTCCAGGTTGGTAAACGGGCGGCATATAGTATTGAGGTCTGAACAACAGACTTCCGATCGCCTGACCCGCTAATGCCCCCGCAAACGGAGTCCAAAAGCTCGACTGTTGCCGTACCACGACAGTTTGAGGTTGTCCCGTCGCCGGATTCGTTTGAGTTTCCGTTACATTATGGACATACTCAATTTTGTAGTCCTCGGTCAGGTGTAGCGACGGTTGACCATTCTCAACCTTGAGATAGCTTTTCTCCTTAGCCGCAACCTCTTCATCCGTTAGCCGCGCCATTGGTAAGTTGGTGCTGCTAAACATCGAAGATTCACCCGGCTTGGTGTTTAACAAGGCTACCCGGTATTCGCCTTCGGCATCGTTGTAGGTGGCTTGCTGGATCGGATATTTACCATCGGATAGACGCTGCGCTGCCGCGATCGTGCGTCCTTCCGATTGGCTTTGGGGCAGGTCGGAGTACGGCTCTCCTAGCGATGAATTATTGCCACACCCAACCGTTGACCACACGAGGGTCAGTGCCATTGAGAACAGCACAAATTTACGAAACATAGTTTGAATGGATGAAATCAACATGGTTGTGTTACAGCGGTACTAACTCTGGAAAATTGGTCAGGGTTTGATCGGCGGTGAGTTCATCTCCCAACCGAGCGGGAGAGAAATGCACCTGAATAGCTCTTAGTCTCTCGCCATAGTGGAGATTGATCAATGCTTTCAGTCCGGCTTTCATTGCCGTCATGTTCGCCAGATCGACTTCCAGTTCTGGAACTTCACCCTCAAATGCCGCCGTAATCATGACGACAAGATTATGGGTCACGGGCAGGGCAAAGTCGGCATCCTCCGGTTGCTCCAGGTCATCGAGTTCTGGGGCGCTGCCGTACCGCTGAGCAGAATCGGTGAATAGCTCAGTGACATAATCACCCGCTTCCCCTTCATCCCAAAACACATCCCCTTCATTTGCTGCCGATTGCCAATAGGTTTCATACTCTAGAAGCCCCTGGCAAATCGATACCAACCCTTCTCCCAAAACCTGCAAATCGCCATCGGACTCGATCGCATCTCGACCCGCCTGGTTTAAGACTCCGAGTAAGGGAGCTACCTCTTTGCCTGCCAGATGCAGAAACAGCCGACAGACTACAAAACGAGTCTTGCCAGTCATGCGGTTGAGGCGATCGCGCCAGGATGTCATAATTTCACTCCTTTACTGCCCACTCTATTTGTCTCTATTTACGACAAACTTTTCATCTATCTCTAGATCTAGCGTGTCCTCGGCTATGGTGGGTATGGGGATATCTGCCCAAAACCGTACCATTGACATCGATTAAAGCTCCCATGATGGCAACCAAACGTCCTCCCGTTCCGACGGCTCCCGGTTTATGGCAACTCAGCCAATGGATTTTAAACCCCTTAGATTTTTTAGATGACTGCTCCCGCCGTTATGGCGACTGCTTTGCCCCCCAACTCGGAAAACTGCGTAATTTAGTCGTCTTCAGTCACCCAGACGCGATCGCGCAGATTTTTACTAACAGTTATGAACAATTTGAGTCGGGACGGGCGAACTTCGTGCTGCGATTGATGTTAGGGGATAACTCCTTGCTGTTATTGGACGGCGATCGGCACCAACGCCATCGGCAATTACTCATGCCACCCCTGCATGGCGAACGGATGAAAGCCTACGGGGATCTGATTTGCCAAATTACCGAAACTGTCACTCAGCAATGGGAAGCCGATCGCCCATTTGCCGCCCGTCCATTTATGCAAGCCATTTCCTTGCAAGTGATTATGCAAGCGGTGTTTGGCATCACAGAAGGACAACGCTATCACGATCTGAAGGAGCGACTGAATACTCTACTCCATCTGACCTCATCCCGGTTTGGCTTCGCAATGGGCTTTTTCTCCTTTATGCAGCAAGATTGGGGGCGATGGAGTCCGGGGGGGCATTTTCAATACCTCAAACAGCAAGTGGATGAGCTGCTGTACGCCGAAATTGCCGATCGTCGGCAACACCCAAACCCTAACCAGACCGACATTCTTAGCCTCCTCTTAGCCGCCCGCGATGAAGCCGGAGAACCATTAACCGACATCGAATTGCGGGACGAACTGATGACCTTGTTGGTCGCTGGGCATGAAACGACTGCCACAGCACTGAGTTGGGCTTTGTATTGGATTCATCGCCTACCCGACGTGAAATCCAAGTTAATGGCAGAACTGGACTCCTTAGGCGATCGTCCGGATGCCAGTGCAGTCATGCGGCTCCCCTACTTGAATGCCGTCTGCTCAGAAACGCTGCGGATTTATCCCGTGGGATTTGTGGGCACGATTCGGATTGCTAGAGAAGCCTGCGAGATTGGCGGCTATGCGCTGGAACCAGACACCTTAATTACCCCGTGTATTTATCTGGTACATCATCGGGAAGACCTCTATCCCAATTCCTTTGAGTTCCGCCCCGATCGCTTTTTAGAGCGGCAATTTTCGCCCTATGAATATTTGCCCTTTGGCGGCGGACATCGGCGCTGTATTGGAGCCGCCTTCGCTCTGTACGAAATGAAGCTGGTATTAGTCACCATTCTGACTCGCTACGAATTAGCCCTAGCCCACGATCGCCCTGTCCTGCCCCAACGTCGGGGGGTCACGATCGCTCCCGCCGGTGGGATCGACATGGTGATGCGCCGCCACCGCTCTGCCCCCCAACCCGCCTTATCCCGGAGCTAATTGAGAGCGTTTCGACAGCGAGTTCGGCAACTACGGCAATCCCAATGAGGGAAAGGCTGTTCTAGAATAATGAGAGTGGTTTTACACCTCTTAACACTCTGATACAGCGTCTCCTATGCAGTCACCGTCGATCGTCGCTCCTACTCTGGGTCAGCACTGGCAATGGCAAGGTCAGTCGATTTACTATGTTAAAGCGGGAGAACGCCGTCCCGATCGTCCACCGTTACTGTTAGTACATGGGTTTGGGGCATCCACGGATCACTGGCGCAAGAATTTAGCTGGTTTAAGTTCCGAGTTTGATGTTTGGGCGATCGACTTGTTAGGATTTGGGCGATCGGCAAAACCAGACTGGCGATACAGTGGCGACCTGTGGCGCGACCAACTGCATGATTTCATTACTCAGGTCATGGGGCAACCAGCGGTGTTAGCTGGGAACTCGTTAGGGGGGTATACCTCGCTTTGTACAGCGGCTCAACGGTCTGAGTCGGTCGCTGGATTGGTGTTAATTAACAGTGCTGGACCGTTTAGTGATCCAGAGCCCATACCACCCCCAAATCCCTTACGGGAAGTCATGGGTAAAACCATTCAAACCTTATTTCAGCAGGATTGGGCAAGTTCACTGCTGTTTCAGTATGTACGGCAAAAATCGACAATTCGGAAAACCCTGGAACGCGTGTATTTGGATCAAAGTGCCATCACGGATGAATTAGTCGATGCCATCTACCGTCCATCCTGTGATCATGGAGCTGCTAAGGTTTTTGCGTCAGTTTTTCGGACTCCTCAAGGGGAAAAAGTTGACACCTTACTTAAGCAACTAAGTTGTCCGTTACTGATGATTTGGGGAGAAGCCGATCCCTGGATGAATTCTCGGGAGCGGGGAGCAAAATTTCGGCAGCATTATGCTCAATTAACAGAATATTATCTCCGAGCAGGTCACTGTCCTCATGACGAAGTGCCGGATCAGGTCAATGAACTCATCGGCACCTGGATCTTGAAGCATTGTTAGGGGTTAGACCCCAGTTTTAATATATCTACCCACCACGCCACAGAGTTGTTCGGCATCGAAGGGCTTGGTCAGATACTCTGTGGCTCCAGCGAGACGACCCTGGATTTTGTCAAAAGCCCGATCGCGAGCCGTTAGCATGACGATCGGTAAGTCCTGAAACTGGGGTAAGTTCCGAATCGTGCGGCAAAGTTCCAAGCCATCAATATCGGGCATGGAGACATCTAATAACAGCACTGTAATGTCTTCACGGGATAGTGTACTGAGTGCATCAACCGCATTATCAGCAACGAGGACTTGATAATGGGTAACCAATGCCCGTCGAATTAGTTCTTGCATGACGGGGCTGTCGTCCACAGCTAAAACTTTCAGCATAGTGACCTGCAAACAATCTGGATGATGGGAGAAAGTCAGTTCACTTGGGCACAAAAGCGATCGTAGATACCCCGAATGAATTGAGTCTTTTCACTTTAGAGATGCCCGTCTTTAGCCAATAAGAGACAGCCCTTAAATAATTTTTATACTTCTAGAGCAGTAATGCCGCCTGAAGCAACAATGAAACTCTTTTCATAGTTAAGTTCTTAAGTATAACTCTTGGGGTTAGGGAAGTTTAGGGATGACCTACTGGATCGCATCGTGCTGACACTAGTTCAAGTATTTTGTCGAAACTATCATATTTACATAACGAAAGGTGAATCAATCGCATACTAGCTAGCAGCGATGGGCACTCTAAAGCTGACAGTTGGACGAACACTGTGGATGCCGCAGGTATGCAGAAAACCTATTACCAGCAATACCAAGACTTATTACCTATTCATCTTCCCTCTGACCAGCCCGTTAAGGCAACTCTGTCGGCTGTGGCATCCTGCTCATTGATTGATCACCCCCTGAGACGACAAGTGTTGCAACAGTACCAAATTCTGGATACAGAACCAGAACCAGCATTTGACGATATTACCCAGATAGCGGCTCAAGTTTGTCAAACCCCGATCGCCCTAGTGAGTCTAAGTGACACCAACCGTCAATGGTTTAAGGCAAAAGTTGGGTTGACTCTAACAGAAGTGCCGCGAGAACGATCGTTTTGTAACTATGCCATTCAGCAGCCTAATTTATTCATAGTTCCCGATGCCTCAGTTGATCCTCGATTTGTCGATAGCCCCTTAGTCACAGAGTCACCCAAGCTACAGTTTTATGCTGGCATGCCGCTGCTTAACTCGGACGGCATCGCCCTAGGCGTATTATGTGTGCTGGATTATCAACCACGGCAGTTAACAACGGAACAGCAGCAAATTCTTCAACTTTTGGCGCGCCAAGTCACTACCCTTTTAGAATCCCGTCGTCACTCAATCACCTCAGCCCAACTGGCGACTGAGTTAGGGGAACGCACTCAATTATCGACATTGAGTACAGAAGTAGCCGCCGCATTAGCACATGCTGGACGTTTACCAGAAATTCTGGATCACTGTTTGCAAGCGATCGCGCAATACCCTGGATTTGCCTCTGTTCGCCTCTGGACCTTTAACCAAAAGGCAAACCTACTGGAATTACAAGCAATCGCTGGGCAACATAGCCATACCGATGAGTTTCATAGTCGCATTCCATTAGGCATTTCAATTATTGGCTTTATCGCACAAAATCGTACAGCTTATCTCAGTAATACCGCTACCGATGATTTCGTAATTGGGGCAAAAGAATGGCTCCAACAAGAAGGTATCACAGCATTCGCAGGCTATCCGTTGGTCTTGGAAGATCAACTGATTGGAGTGATGGCATTGTTCAGTCGGCAACCGTTTACCGCAGCAGCTCAAACCGTATTGGAATCGTTAGCGCATAGTATTGCTATGGCGATCGATCGCACTTGGGCGAGAGAGGCATTACTAGATAGCCGGGAGGCCCTGTTATTTCGGTTAGCTAACCAAATTCGCAACTCACTGGATCTAGACACGATTTTAGGTAAGGCGGTTAACGAAATTCGAGCACTCTTACAAATCGATCGTTGTCATTTTCTATGGTGCTGGTCTGATCCCAATCAATCCGTTTTAGCCATTACCCATGAATCGAAATTGCCAGAGTTACCCAGCTTAGTCGGAGAATGTCCCGAGGAGCAGGCCGTTACCTTAAGTGAACAGGTGTTAAGCCTTAGCTTAATCCGGATTGATCATGTGGCAACGGCAGTCAACCTCAATCACACAACTCGCACTGTCTTACAGGATTTAGGCATCACCTCTCAACTTTTGCTACCGGTAGAAACGCGTTCAGGGCAACTGGGTGCAATTATGTGTAGTCATAGCAGCGGGGCTCGGTCTTGGAGCGATCGGGAAGTGGAATTATTACAAGCCGTGGTTGATCAAATTGCTATTGCGATCGACCAGGCAGAGTTATATGCCCAAACCCGCGCCGCTGCGTTTGCTGCCCAAACCCAAGCTCAACAACTGAGCCAGGCGCTACAAAACCTCAAGCAAACCCAAAGCCAACTGATTCAAAGTGAGAAGATGTCCAGCTTAGGACAAATGGTCGCTGGTATTGCCCATGAGATTAACAATCCAGTTAACTTCATCACTGGTAACTTAACTCACGCTAGTAATTACATTCAAGATTTACTGCAATTAATTGATCTATATCATCAGCATATCCCAGAGACATTCCCTGAAATTCAAGCCTGTGAAGAAGATATTGATATTGAATTTGTCGCAGAAGATTTACCTAAGTTATTGTCGTCGATGATGAGTGGGGCAGAACGCATTCGCCAAATTGTCTTATCATTACGCAATTTCTCACGATTGGATGAGGCAGAAATGAAGCCTGTTGACATTCATGAAGGGATTGATAGCACCCTGCTTATTCTTCAAAGCCGTCTGAAGCCAATGGTTAACAGTCCTACCATTCAAGTCATCAAAGAATACGGTAATCTCCCAAAAGTTGAGTGTTACGCCGGACAACTCAATCAGGTGTTCATGAATGTGTTAGCAAATGCGATCGAAGCATTGGATGAGGCGAGAGCGGATACTCAGCTATCTCAAGACCCAGCATTATTTCCCAACTCTGAGTTAGCTGAGCCCAAGATCTGGATTCAGACTGAATTGCTTAACGCTGATCGGGTGCGGATTTCAATCCGTGACAATGGGATTGGGATGACTGAGGAAGTCAGAAAGCATTTGTTTGATCCCTTTTTCACCACTAAACCCGTTGGTAAAGGCACAGGGTTAGGGCTATCGATTAGCTATCAGATTGTGGTGGAAAAACATGGGGGGAGCTTCGAATGTTTGTCTGAGCTAGGGCAAGGAGCAGAATTTCGACTTGAAATTCCGATTAAACCCGTTTGCAGTCGGTCTAGAACCGTCTGAACTGCTCAGAATCAGCTACTTGTACACCAGAAAAGGACAAACTCCTTAATCTTTAAGCACAAGATGATTATGAGCATCCAAAATCACTTTCCCTTGCTGTTGTAACTTGCCCAATAAGCGAGTAATTGTCACTCTCGTTGTACAACAGGCTCCAGCAAAGTCTTGGTGCGTTAGGCGGGCTCGTAAACGAGTTCCTTGTTCTACCGGCTGACCAATAGCCTGTTTGAGTAAGCGCAATAACCGATTTAATCGATCTTCTACGCGAATCTGTTCATAAATTGCCAAGAGGTTCTCTGTTTGCTGTAGGCGACGAATTACAGAGGGCAACAGTAATTGAGCCAGTCGAGAAGACTGAGCTACTTCAGTCAGAGAAATTAAACTGAGCTTAACGTCTGATAAAGCGATCGCTTGGTAAGTCTGTAACGTTGTTAGGTTAGAGCCGAAAACCATCGTTTCGCCAATTAGTCCCACTAACATTTCCTCACCCCGGTCTGACAAGGTGGTTAATTTGACTACGCCTTCAGACACTAACCAAATTGACTGGGTTTCTAGCGGAATCATCTCACCCTTGCTGTAATGATAGTAAGGGCGATCCTGGCAAAGATTGTAATCAGGATTCTCTAAAGCCGCCTCGGCTCGTTTGCGTTCTGTAATATCCCGAAGCATCCACAGCAGGAATACAGACTCGTCTGCTTGGTTCTGAACCGATTGGACTGTAAGAGCCACATTGACTAGTTCGGATGAATGCCGTTGCAAGCGAACTGAAAACTCCACCTGCTGATTTTGTGCTAATAAAGCTAGTTTTGCCTGCAACACAGGTTGTTCTTCTAAAGGAATCAAATTAACTAGGGATTTACCAATTAGAGAGGCGGTCTGCACATTCACCAGGTCAGCCATTGCCTGATTCGCTTCCTGAATTACACTATTAGCATCTGTCACTAAACAGGCATCAGAAACAGATTCAAATAGAGTTTGATAGCGCTGTCGTTCCTGTTCAACTTGGTTCTGAGCGGAAACTAATCGCTCATTTTGCCGTCTCAGTTCATCGATCGCGACTTGCAGTTCTTCGGACACCACACCAAGCTCTTTCAGGGCAACTGGGAGAAGATCAGGAGAAGGAGAGGGTGAAGTATTTACATTTTGGTATAACTCTGACAAGCGCCCATGCATCATTGCAACTCGCCGACTCAATGAATTAATTGTGTTCATGTGCAGCTTTCCTGGTACTTGCTATTAGTTTGAGTTAGAGACCACTTCTTGAATCAACACCTTACTGTTATCAGTTTTTAGAAGAAAATATAAGGTGTGAAAGTAGCGCTCGCTGACAAGCCAACAGATGTGATTGGCTTGCCTACCCATAATGCACTTTTCTAATTGAGTGGCAAATTTAATTCTAGGTAAATAGAAAGTTCGTCGTAATGACAGTAAGGATTGAACCATCTAACGATTTTACTTAGAAACCTCGATCTGCTTAAACTATTCTTCCATAGCCTACTTTTTTAAACTCTCTAAAGGCATAGAGTTAATTAAGCAAGTGAACGCCATTCTAAGCTTAATATTCAATAGCAAGAAACACATGTCTTAATCAATACAGTTAAAATTCAAAAATATTTACTCCTTTAGATAGAAGCAAGCGATTAAAATCGTACTAGTTCTCCAATCCAATATTTTTGCGGCACTAGAATAATGATGTTGCAGCTTTGTTTCTCTGTCTGACAGAAGATGACGATCTTAAGCTTTTATGAGTATCAGATAAGAAGAGCCTGAATCATTTAGTAATTAGCTCAAATTGCTAAATAGATCCATATAGCTGAATCATAAACTCATAGCTTTCTTAACTACTGTCAGTTCTAATCGTTCTTGATACTTAATAAAAAAGTATTAGCGTGAACAGCTTCACGTTTCGGCTCTAAGACCTAATCAAACGATTAACGCAGTCTAAATGTGGCGAGATCTCATATCTCAGTCTTTACGATCGTGCTAATTAAATCTATCTAATGCGTAGATACCTCCTAATCTATAGAGAATCTAGAGTCAAGTTTAACCATAGATAGAGGGCAGTCATAGTAGGCAAATTATTACCATAAGTTAAGAAGGTATTAGTTGAGTGTTAAAGACAAGAGGTAAAAAGATTTGTAATTTGTGGAGATGAATTTTTTATGGCTAGGCTGAAAAGTTTTATCTGGTTGGTTGGTATTCCATTATGTATATTCGGCATGCTAGATAGAGGAATTTCTATCTTTGCTGATAACTATGTTTCATTTACAGAATTCTCTCAAGTTTTTGTCATCTCCCTACTATTGCTGATTTGGTTATATTTAAAGCCAGGCAACTTATCAGTAGCCGAAGAAGTGGCAGGGCAAGGTTATTTAACTAATTTAATTGAAAATCAGGACAAGCTATATCTATCCGCTGCTCAGACCAGAATGCTAGAGCTAAAAGACTATCATCTAATTAGCCAGAGGCACATTTTACCATTTCCCTATCTTTGCCAAATCTATCACCTATTAAACTTGAAGCATTTAGAAATGGTTCATAGCTTTAGTCTAAATGATTTGAAGGTAGTCGAGGTTGGTCACCTTCGCCCAACTAGATTAGGTGGTGCTCTCAAATTTAAGACAATTCTGGACTCACCACTGAATGTCTTAAAAATTTGGAGACAACCTACAGCTGAAGCAGAACTAGTTTTACATACTCCTTACACAATCGAACTGAAAGTTCCAGCCTATGGAAACAAACGTATTATTGTAATCTTTAATGTTGTTCCTATTAGCCATAAAGAGCATGAACTACTTATTGATATCTACAGTAACCTAGGATGGCCTAAATCTTTATTACAGGTTCTCTTGCATGCTGCATCTTATCTCACTCTTTATGAGGATCTTCCCTATCTTGCACGACTATCCCAGAAAAGCTTTGCCACGCTAACGAAAGCTTCTAGCCACGAAACCATGAGCTTGTTTAAACGATTCGTTGACCTTTATAGTTCTCACTCCTGCTTAGCAACCGAAGCCTTAGGTTAAACCTAATATTTAGATTGAAGTTGCTAGGTTAGAACAACAGCTACTCTCTTGATAGATTCGGTTAAATCTAGTTTATATCCATGGAATGAATACCTATGACACCCAATCAAGTATCAGAAGAGCTGGCTACTCCGAACACTTCCAAAATTAGAGCTTGGTTATTTGGCAATCTAGTTTGGCTATTTGGGATATTAGATAGAAGTTCTGCCGCTATCGTCGATGGCTCACTATCTTTAGGTGACTTTGGGCAACTGGCAATGATTAGTTGTTTTTGGCTAGGCTGGCTCAGTCTAAAACCCAAGACTAAGTCCAAGGATACGGCGATCGCTAAAACAGAGTTTGCGCAGATCCTATTACAATCAACCAGAAAACTCACTAAAAGAGAGTCAACAAACTGATTCAACGAATTACTTAGTCCATACCTGGAATAAGCTGGAAGATAGGCTAATTCTTGAAGAATATATTAAGAGATTTGCTGAGCCTAAGGCTATCGTATCCCAAAAGTATCCTTGTCAATCTTCTCACAAATACTCAACACACAAGTTAAAGAATTATTCAACTAAATCGAATCAATCTAAGCCTCTAGGATGTCACTAGACGTAGGGTTGAAAATTGGTAATATTTACTTAAGCCGAGTATGCTTCTACCTAATATCTAAAGAGGCTAGGAATACCCTGATTGATACTTCTCTCTTGCGGTAGATGAAAAACACCTCAATATTTTCATACTTTAAAATTGACACTATTGAGTTTAGCTTTTGATAGCTGATGTTTTTCTAGGAGGAAACAGGCGATGGCATACACAGAAGAGCCAAGAGGTAGAGTAATTGAGCGTCCAGCTTACTCTAACGCTGTAGATTATCACGATCGAGTTCGATGGGGTCCAATCATTGCAGGACTTGTTGTAGCAATTAGTTCTCAGCTTGTTTTAAGTGGTATTGGTGCAGCTATTGGTCTAACCAGTATTGCAGGATCCGGGGCACCTCGTTCTGATGCTGATAATGTTGGTTCTGCTGTCGGAATTTGGTCAATTATTAGTCTTTTAATTTCTCTGTTTTTAGGTGGATGGGTGACAGCTCGTGCTTGTGGACCAATGAAACGTAGCACAGCATTATTGAATGGAGCTATTTTGTGGGCAACAACGTTAGCTGTCAGCGCCTGGTTATTGTCTAGTGGAGTTGCAGGAGCATTTGGAGTTGTTGCTTCAAATGCTGGAGACATCATTAACCAAGCACAGCAAAGCGGTATTACTCCAAATGATGCACAAAATCAGAATATTACCGCCCAACAAACCCGCGATCTTGCTGGTAATGCGGCTAAAGTTGGCTGGTCATTTGCTCTAGGTTCATTGCTAGGTCTTTTAGCATCGCTGCTTGGAGCTTATGTTGGTGCACGTAATGTTCGGACGGTTGATGTAGCTAGAACTGCTGAGCCTTACTAATCGATCGAGTACACAGTGACAGAAATACAGAATAGAAGGTAGTCCTTCAAAGTATTTAAAACTAAGCCTCTATTATCAAATAGAGGCTTTTTAAGTGTCTATTTTTGCCTCTATAAGATGGCAAAAAGTAAGTTGGTTTTGTATCAGCAAATATAAGGCTCTGCTCTATTGCAAAGAAACTAAGATCATAGCCGGTTATCTGTAGAAGAATCAAATTTTCCCCTGAATAGTCAAAAGCCTCCTTTGAATAGGAGGCTTTAATAAGAGTTTGAGGAATACTGGGAATTAAAAGTTTTGGCTATAGCAAGACCAAGAGCTAAACACTAGTTAAAGGAATCAAGCCATTAACCTACTAACAACGCAACAGGGAAATGCTCTAGAATTTCTCCGACTAGAAGTGCATTACTCCCTTGAATACCCTGCAATGTAATGGCATTTTGCCAACTGCTTGGCATCTCCTGGTTTAGTTCAATCTGAGTATCTTGCCAAATCTCTTGACCTAGGGGGAATTCACCCGGTTGAATGATTTGAGTTAAGAATCGGGGAATTAACACGATCGCTACTTGATTCTGGTAACTTCTAGAAAATGCGACGATATGATTTGCAAACTTTCCAGACACCTTGATAGGTTGATAATCACCTTTCTGGAATAAATCAAAATAGTTTTTCCGAGCTTGAAGAACCTGAGTAGTCAAAAATAGCTTAATCTTACCATCTTCTTTACTAGAGAAGAGTTCATTCAGCAGGGCTAAAGAATCTTGTGCTATTTTTAGCTTAACTTCCTCTAGATAGGAGATTCGTTGATCATAATCAACAGGGCGGCGATTATCAGGATCAACCAGACTCAAATCCCAAAGTTCACAACCTTGATAGAGATCGGGCACTCCAGGCATTGTGTTCTTCAAGATTACTTGAGAGAGAGAATTGAAAATTCCGTACTCAGCAACTCGTTGTTGGAATTGACAGAACACTTGAAAGAATTCATTACTACTATCATCAGCTAAAACCTGCTCTACAAACTTTAGGTATCCTTCCTCATAAGCCTGATCGGGTCTTAACCATGCCGTATGCACCTTCGCTTCACGGATTGCCTTAATCATATAATTTTTAATCCGCTCTATAAACTCCGGGAATTCAGCCTGATTAAACGGAAATGCTCCAATTAAAGTCTGATATAAGAAATATTCATCATTACGATCGGGCACAAATTTCCCATTAATACGTAGTTTGTGCTGCCGATTCAATTCACTCCATTTTTGTAACTGATTTTCCCATTCCTCTGGAATTTCAGAAATCACATTTAACCTAGCTCGAACATCTTCGCCCCGTTTAGTATCATGGGTTGCAGTTGCATTCATGGAATGTAGCCAGCGATCGCACTTCTTAAGATTAAATTCATGAAAAGCCTCTAGGGAAATGCCAAAATGCCCTGGATTTCCACCCACTTCATTCAAAGACAACAAGCGATTATAGATATACAATAAAGTGTCTTCAACCCCCTTTGCCATTAAAGGACCTGTGAGTTGTTGCAGCTTCATCACGAAATGCAGTTGCTCTGCTTTTTGGTCTTCAGTTAGACTCGTTTCATTATCATGTAATAGTAGTTGTTCAATAAAATTAAGTTCTTTAAAGAGTAATGGCACTCGCTCTTTCGCTTGCTCGATCGTAGTCTGAATATACGCTCGATCGACTTCGCTAACCTCTGAGGAACTGATATAAGTTCGGTAAACTGGAAACAAGGCTAAAACTTCAGTTAACGCCTTTGTTAAACCATAAGCAGTGAAGTCTCCACCTTGGCGCATTCGTCCTGAAATTCCCTTAAGCTTTTGCGCCAGGTTATAAACATCTCCTGCTAGATTCCTTTCAATAATCAACCTTTTTTTCTCGGCGACTAATTCCTCGTAAGGAGTACGAATATTAGTAAAACTTGAGTAAATGGCTTGAAACTTCTGTTCATACTTAACTTGGCAGAAAATACTATTAATATAGTTAAGCGATTCATAACCGCTTGTCCCTTGAATTTTCCATAGAGAAGGTAAGTCTTCTTTCAGTTCTAGAATCTTCTCAACAGTAATGTAAACATCTCCTACCTTCTCTTGAAGACGTTCTAGATATTGAGTTGGATTGTACAAACCATCAATATGATCGATTCTTAAACCAGTAACCTTTTGTGATTTAACTAACTCTTCTACTAGCGAATGAGTTTTGTGGAAAACTTTTGGCTCTTCAACTTTAACTGAAATCAGCTCATTGACTGTAAAAAACCGGCGATAGTTAATTTCCTCTGCACCAACTTTCCAAAAGGAAAGCCGATAAAATTGATCAGAGAGTAAACTATCTAGAAGATTAAAACTCTCTGGCTTACCGACCTCTCCATTAAACAGGATAATATTAGAGTCAAAAAAATCTTTGATTTCAGGGTTTTGGTTATAAAGTTCCCATAACAGTCCCTTCACAAAAGTGATTTGATCGTAGCGTTCTCGTCCTTTTGTTTCAACTGAAATACTTTTAATTAAGTAGAGTGCTCCCAGGAGTTTGATAAAGTCAGGATGCTTTCGTCCTAGAGATCGAGCAAGTTGACCTAGATTTTGAGTAATGAACTGACTATACGACTCAATCCTAACCGGTAACTTAAGAGCATAATAGTTAATACCTAAACCAGATTCATCATAAACAAGCTGAATTTCCCCATTTTCTAAACACTCTCCATAAAAGTTTCCCAATAAGGGAGCAAGCACCTTACCCCGAAAAACTTCGTAGGCATGGTTCCATTCAATATCAAAAAAATCACAGAATTCAGAGTTGGCTCCATTCTCCAAAACATCCATTAAATACGGATTTTCACTATCATATGCCATGTGATTAGGCACAATATCTTGGAGCCAACCCATTTGGAACTTTTGGAGTTCATTTACTAATGTTTCGAACTGTTCTGATGTCCCTAGTTCAGGATTAAACTGTGTATGATCAACTACGTCATACCCATGAGTACTACCAGCTCTGGCCTTAAAGATAGGTGATGCATAAAGGTCTGAAACACCTAAGTCAGCTAGATAGCGAATAATTTTTCTGGCAGCTTCAAAAGGAAAATCTTTATGAAATTGAATACGGTAAGTGGCTGTAGGAATTCTCATCATTTTGACTACCTATGCTTGGTACAATGCAAAACTGCTAGCTTGAATTTTTAATGGCTGGAATGGGGCTAAAGTATCTGGTAGTATTGCTCCTAGACCGGACCAACGCTCATCAGAAGAATCTAAAATTTTATGCCAGTCATTGGTTGGTAGACTTGCTTCAAATTCCACTTGGCAATCGCTGAAATTAAAAATATAAAAGACTTGACCATCCTCACTACTGCGATGAATCATTAATAACTGCTCACTTTCACAACTAGAAATACTTAAACCTTTTTTACTCAATTTATTTAACGTTGAGTTAGTCCGACGTAGATGAATCAAACGCTGGTAAAATTGCCATAGAATCTGATGTTGACCGGATTGCTGCATCTCCCAGTTCAATTGGGAGCGATGAAATGTTTCAGGATCTTGGGGATCATAGGATTCTTCCGCAAAACCTTTTGCTCGAAATTCTTCGGCTTTCGATCGCTGGATTAATTTGATTAGCTCTGGCTCAGAGTGACTAATAAAATAAAGAAAAGGAGCAGTGTCACCATATTCCTCTCCCATAAACAAAAGTGGAACATATGGAGAAAGTAACACTGTTCCTGCCACTAATTTTAAGGCTTCAAAGCTTAAGATTTGAGTTAGTCGATCACCTAAAATACGGTTACCAATCTGGTCATGATTTTGAGAAAAAACAATAAATTTGTTAGCAGGTTCCTCAGTAGAAGAACTTCCATGTCGTCGTTTACGATGAGGAGCATACTGCCCAGAATACACAAACCCTTCTTTAAAGGCTTTCTCTAAATCCGCAGGTTTACCAAAGTCTTGATAGTAAGCCTGCTGTTCACCAGTTACTAGAGCATGTAAAGAGTGGTGAAAGTCATCACACCATTGGGCATCAATTCCAATTCCACCGGCGTCTCTAGTGCGAATAGTTCTAACATCATTTAAATCACTTTCAGCGGTTAAATAGATTTTTCTACCTTGCTGCTGGGAGAACTCATAAGTTACATCCACCAAATCTTCCAGAAAATGTTTTATACCTAAATCATAAATACCTTGAATAGCATCTAACCTTAAGGCGTCAATATGATAGCTTTCATACCAATATAATGCATTTTCTAAAAAATAATTGCGAACTCCATCACAATAAGAATCATCAAAGTTAAATGCATTACCCCACTCTGGTCGAAACTTGCTTGTAAAGTAAGGAGCAAAATCATCTAAATAATTCCCTTCAGGACCAACATGGTTATAAACCACATCTAAAATCACAGCAATTTCCTGATCATGACAAGCATTAACTAGCGCCTTTAAGCCATCTGGTCCCCCATAAGAATTTTGCACAGCATAGGGATAAACACCGTCATAGCCCCAATTACGATTCCCCGGAAATTGAGCAACTGGCATTAACTCGATCGCTGTAATTCCTAACTCTTTTAATCGAGCCAAGCGCGGAATTATAGCTGCAAAGGTTCCTTCAGAAGTGAATGTGCCAACGTGCAACTCATAGATAATCATGTCGTCCAAGGCGACACCCAACCAACGGTGATCTGTCCACGGAAAGCTCTGATGATCAATGATTTGAGACGCACTATGTACGCCATTAGGCTGAAGATAAGAGGCGGGATCCGGTCGTTCCTTCTCATTATTTAACAGATATAAATAGTGATCGCCTGGCTGCACATTCTCAACCATTACCTGCCAATAACCATCTGAATCCTGCTGCAGGATATGAGATTGGTTCGGGGAAGAGGATATCTTAACTGCTACCTGGTCAAGCAATGGTGCCCAAACCACAAATTGACAACGACTATCTCCCAGGTAAGTAGCACCTACTTTTACCATCAGTCTTTACTTCAAGCTAATTCGTCTTTTCAAAAATACTTTTCTCTAGAGTTTTTAGGAACCCGTCATAAGGTTGATCTTCGTAGCAACAGATTTATACATTTAGGGGGATAAATTTCTTTTTCTAGAATGACCAACCAGATGAAGCAATATAGATCTTCCCTACATAAGCGCGTTGACGATGACAAAAAAGCAGACTTATTCAATTAGTTGCTTCATTTTCTGTTTATGCCGCTCGAGCCTGTGCTCGTACCATTTCATTAATGGCGTTGAGCTAGTACCATGAATAACAACAGAGAGAACAACTGTAATAAAGGTGATCCATGCGATTTGTTCCCCTATATCTCCCTTTAAGCCCTCTCCTAGGGCATAAAACAGATAATACAAAGAACCAACTCCACGGATACCAAACCAACCAAATAGCCACCGCCGAATAGAGCTGTATGACTCTCCGATCGTACTAATCCAAGCGCCTAAAGGACGGATAATAAACAGTAAAGCTCCCGTAACAACCAGAGCTTGTGGCAAAAACTTTAAAATTGGTTCAATCCGCAATAATGAACCTAAAAGTAAAATTGTCCCAACTTCCAGTAGCTTTTCGATCGTTTCAGTAAATTCAAGTTGGGAAAACTGCTTTTCTGGATCGTGATAGCTCCGCTGGGTCACAATTCCAGCAACAAACACGGCTAGAAATCCATATCCATTAACAACCTCTGTTAGAGAATAAGTAATTAGAATAATGCTGAGGGCAATAAAGTTCTCCATTAAATTATCAACGGTAGTGAATTTACGTGTGCGTTTGTCAACCCAAACTATACTTCTGGGGACAATTATGCCCATTACTAATCCTGCTACAATTGCCCAAAACAGATCAACTAATACCCAATCTTTAAACCAGTTTTGTAAGTCACCATCGTTTAAGCAGTACAGCCCAAAATAGACAAAGGGAAAGGCTAAGGCATCATTTAATCCACCTTCTGAAGTCAAGCCAAATCTTAGTTCATCCCGATCGTCAGGATGATTCAATTGAACTTCAGAAGCCAGAACTGGGTCCGTTGGTGCCAAAATTGCACCTAATAGAATAGCTGCTCCCCAATTCATTCCTAGAATCCAGTGACTGATCACAGCGATCGCGAAAATTGAGATTGGCATTAGTAATCCAATTAAGCGAATAGTAGAATTCCATGCCCATAAATTGAGTGGTCGATTCATTTTTAGACCACAGCTAAACAAAGAGACAATTACAACAAATTCAGTTAAGTGCTCTAAGAAATCAGCATCTGGTCGTAACTGAATCAAGTTAAATCCATAAGGGCTTAGGAAAACACCAACTAGCAAGTAGATTAGTGCATAGGAGAGCGGTAGACGCTCAATCAATCCCGAACCCAATGTAACTACTAGGAGAAGTAAACCAATAACTAATAAATCGAGAATATAAACATCCATATTAAGATTTCGCCACTCAATAAAATTTCTAGACTGTGAGATAATAACCAAAAATTTGGCTCCCTGGTAGAGCGGGAGCCAAGTAGAAGTAAAAACGCTGAGAACTGAGTTTGATCAAGTAGAGAAGATTTAAGCTTAAGCTATTATTACCAATTATCCATTTACTACTTCACCGCCGTTAGGATGCAAAATTTGACCAGAAATATAAGAGGAATCGCTAGATGCTAAGAAGACATAACTAGGCGCAATTTCCTCCGGCTGTCCTGCTCTCTGCATCGGAACTTGCTGCCCAAAACTAGCTACTTTTTCTTCGGGAAAAGTTGAGGGAATTAGTGGAGTCCAAATTGGACCAGGAGCTACTCCATTCACACGAATTCCTTTAGAGACTAAAGCCTGAGATAACGATCGCGTAAATGCAACGATCGCTCCTTTAGTTGTGGAGTAATCCAGTAGCTGTGGGTTACCCTTATAAGCTGTCACAGATGTGGTGTTGATGATTGCCGCACCCTCCTGTAAGTGAGGAAGCGCTGCCTTTGTTAAATAGAACATTGCAAAAATATTAGTACGGAAGGTACGCTCCAGTTGTTCAGCACTAATATTTTCAATGCTTTCTTGAGGATGTTGTTCGGCAGCATTATTAACTAGAATATCTAATTTTCCTAGTTCACTCACTGTTTTTTGAACTACTTGCTGACAAAACGGTTCATCACCAATATCACCAGCAATCAGCAGACAACGACGACCTTCCTGTTCAACTTCAGCCTTTGTCCTTTTAGCGTCATCATGTTCGTTCAAATAAACGATCGCGATGTCAGCGCCTTCCTTAGCAAAGGCAATTGCAACCGCTCGACCAATCCCGCTATCCCCTCCAGTAATTAATGCCACTTTTCCCTGGAGTTTACTACTACCACGATACTGATCATTTTCAAACTTGGGTGGGGGAGACATTTCAGATTCTCGCCCTGGTCGTTGCTCTTGATGTTGAGGAGGCTGTAATGGCTGAGTTTGAGATTGTGACATAAGTAAACTCCCAATGAAACTAGAACTAGCGATCGCTGACCTAACTACTAATCAGCTTAAATAGATATAAATAATTTCTTGCTAAGAAGAAGCTTAATTAGCATTTTTAATTGCTGTTGGAATGAAGCATTACCCATACGCTGTAAAAGTCATTATGGGTAATGCTTCGACTTAAAGGTTAGAATGGTTTACTTAGCTAACCTCAGTCTCAGTAAGCTTTGAATGACAATGGCTATTTGCTAGAAGCTGCCATTTTGTCTTGTAGCTTGCTCTTCGCCGTCTTGAACTGAGTTGCTAACTGCTCCTTCTGCTCATCCGTACAGTTATTACGGATAGCCGCAAACATGGTGCTTTCTTCCTGACGAACGTGATCCATAACCACATCTTTCAGGCGATTGATCAGGCTCTTAAACTCACTAGAAGCAGGGTTCATCGACTTAAGCTGACTCAGCATCTGCTTCATTTCATCTTGTTCGCTGTACAACTCTTGAACATTGTCCTCACCATAGAAGGAGCGAACCGCCGGATAAACAACTTCTTCTTCAGCTTCAGCATGCGCAGACAAGTCTTTGTAGAGCTGACCGAAATACTCCTGAATCTTTTGGGGATCTTGAGTACCGTCGATCTGAGCAAACAACATGTTGGCTTTGTTATGATCCATCCGGATGATGTCTTGAATATTCATTTCATCATCGGTACGAGTAATCACCGAACCTGCTACACCACTAAAGGCAGCGATCGCATCTTGAACTCGCGCCCAGATACCTTGCTTCGCCTCTTGTCCGGTTAATTCGCGTACACCCAAGATTTCTAAAATACCCTTCATTTTCTCTTGGTGAGCACGGTTCTCAAAGTTAATCGTATTCAGGGGAGTGATAGCAGCCTCTATATCGGCGCCAACTACTTGAGCCGCTTTATGAATGAGTAGACCTGCCATCGTTTGCTTATGCTTCAGCAGCTCATGCTGACTCGCTTTCTCAAATACTGTTAACTCTGAACCTTCCATCAGCCGTTGAACTTCTTCAACCATCTTCTGCGTGGTCTGATTAGGCTCGACCTTCACACCGTATTGCACGATGACTGTATCCAGAATGCCCATGTTCTTCTGGTCAGCCTCAAGCATCTGCTGTAGCTCATTACGAATGTCATCGTCTGCGCAGCTAGACATCAATTTTTGTTCATTAGCAATCAGCAGATTTTGCAATAGTTTCATATCTGCTAACTTCGCACCGATCGCTGTGCGCTTAGCATCATCAAGGGTCATAACCATTTTAATGTTCTCCTGGTTTGTTTAGAACGCAATACCTCTAGAAATGCCACATAAATCACATTGCCTCATCTTCCATAGGACTGATCAAAAAAATGTTGGGCAGCGTGTGAATTACTACAGTGAAAGTTATAAATAGATTAATTCTTTGTAAAACCTTTTATTCATAATTTTCCTATTACAAATCGCTGCAATCTATAACCATAGATGGATAGTATCTGCTGAATTAACAACTAACTTTGAAACACAACGTTGCAATTCTTTACTCAGGAGCACGAAATCATGGAAACTCGCAATTCGACACCTAACTTACCTCCTGTTGCTAATGCCTATAACGGTCAAGATCGTAATGCTTTTCTATTTGGCATTACTCCACAAGCCGAAATCTGGAATGGACGATTTGCAATGATCGGTTTTCTAGCTTATTTGCTGTGGGATGTGGCTGGTTATAGTGTTGTGCGCGATCTGCTCCACCTGCTACCCTATGCTACTCGGTAATTCCCTCTAATCGTTTCCAGCTAACTGATCCAGGGCTAATTTACTATTAACTTAGTTAAGTCCAGAGTCAGTTAGCTGGTTCTATTTGTAGGTATATAAATAAAAAATCTAGCAATTAACAATGCAAGCTAAACTCTACTGTTTGTTGATTTCAGTTTGATGATTAAAATTATTTCTTATTCAGTAAAATAATTTTACTTTCTTCCTTACAATCAGGAAAGCTACTTCAGTTAGACTGCTTGCAATAAATAAGGTTTTTTTATTGACTTTAAGAAATAATTGCTAGCATTTGATTTATGGCTTTTTCTAGCCTAATGAAAAACTGGCTTTTGGCGAATAAATAATTGAAAATATTTGCTTGACTTCTGACCATTCAGCTAAAACGATGCAGAGGTAGACTATTGATCAAAAGTCTGCCTCTTTGAATCCTATACTTTAGGCAGAAGTTAATCAGGGCAAAAATCCTTATGTTTAAGAATGGTAAAACCATATCGCTGGAGTTGCATGGATGCAAGTATTTGATGTTGTCATCATTGGGGCAGGTCACAATGGACTCGTCTGTGCCGCTTACCTGCTAAAGGCGGGTTATAGTGTCTTACTGCTAGAAAAGCGTTCCGTTCCAGGAGGCGCGGCCACAACTGAGGAAATTATGCCGGAATCGGCTCCTGGTTTTCAGTTTAACCGCTGTGCGATCGATCATGAGTTTATTCATCTCGGACCTGTTGTCGAAGAGTTGGAACTTACAAAATACGGATTGGAGTATCTCTTCTGTGATCCGGTCGTCTTTTGTCCCCATCCGGATGGTAGCTACTTCTTAGGACATCGATCGATCGAGAAAACCTGTGCTGAAATTGCTCGTTTCAGTCCTCGGGATGCCCAGCGGTATGCAGAGTTTACCGATTTTTGGCAACGGCTGTTAAAAGGCATTATTCCTATATTTAATGCACCACCTAAATCAATAGTCGATATTGCTGGTAATTATGATCTTCAGAAATTAAAGGATCTGCTATCGGTGTTGGGACCGCCTGATAAAACGCTGGATTTACTCCGCACCATGCTAACTAGTGCGGAGGATATGCTGAATGAGTATTTTGACTCAGAGTTTCTCAAAGCTCCTTTAGCTCGGTTAGCGTCGGAATTAGGGGCACCTCCCAGCCAAAAAATGTTGTCGATCGGGGCAATTATGATGGCAATGCGTCATGACCCTGGGATGGCAAGACCTAAAGGGGGCACAGGGGCATTGACGAAGGCATTATTAAACTTAGTGCAAAGCTTGGGCGGTACAGTTTTAGTAGACCAGCATGTAGAAAAGGTTTTAATCGATGATGGTCGAGCAGTGGGAGTACGGGTTGCTGGCGGCACTGAATATCGCGCCAACCGGGGGGTGATTTCCAATATCGATGCGAGACGGCTATTCCTACAAATGGTTGATCAGGCAGATACGGATGCGGCTGATCCAGAATTACGGGAACGCTTAGAACGACGCATTGTTAACAATAACGAGACGATTCTCAAAATTGATTGTGCGTTATCAGAACCCTTACGATTTGAGCATCATCAGCATCGGGACGAGTATTTAACTGGTTCTATCCTAATTGCCGATTCGGTGAAGCAAGTGGAGCAAGCGCACTCTGACCCTAGCGTTGGCAAAATTCCCGATGCCGATCCTTCGATGTATGTCGTTGTGCCAACCATGCTTGATCCCTCGATGGCTCCCAATGGTCAGCATACGCTGTGGATTGAGTTTTTTGCTCCCTATCAGGTAGAAAATGCTGAAGGGACAGGACTGAATGGCACGGGCTGGACAGATGAATTGAAGAATCAGGTCGCCGATCGAGTGCTTGATAAATTAGCGACTTATGCGCCTAACTTGAAAAACGCAATCATTGCGCGTCAAGTCGAAAGTCCAGCGGAATTGGGAGCGCGGTTAGGAGCCTATAAAGGTAACTACTACCACATTGATATGACGCTGGAGCAAATGATCTTTTTCCGTCCGTTGCCCGAATTAGCCAACTACAAAACCCCGATCGAGGGATTATTTCTGACTGGAGCGGGGACTCACCCCGGCGGCTCAATTTCTGGAATGCCAGGTCGAAATTGCGCTCGGATTTTCCTGCATGCTCAGCAGCCCTTAGCGCAGATGTTTAAAGATGCCGGTGAGTCACTTAAATCAACGGTGGGGTCGATTTTCAGAACTTCCTCGTAAGTGGTGATTAAACTCCAGAGAAGGATGTAAGCAGATAGGTTACAAATCTCTATTTACCCTTCTCTGTAGAGTTTAATTGGGAGTTTAGTAAAGCTTCTAAACTGGTAAGTAGATTGGAAACATTATTGATACAAAGACAATGACAAGTCAGGTGTTAGTGATTGGAGGACGAGGGCGGATTGGTAGCGGTGTCGTTGCTGATTTGCTCGCTTATACGCAGGCTAAAATTACCATTACAGGGCGAACTCCCGCTTCAGAAAGTCAGTTCAGTAACGAACTTAGCCCTAGAGTGCAGTTTTTAGCCTTAGATTTGGCAGCACCTCATAACTTGGAAACGGCGATCGCGGCTAGCAATCTCGTGATTCACTGTGCTGGTCCCTTTCGTTATCGGGATGAAGGGGTCTTGAAAACCTGTATTGCTCATGGGGTGGACTATCTCGATGTGAGTGACGATCGCACCTTCACCCGGACGGCATTCAACTATCGGGAAGCGGCAGAATCTGCTGGAGTCACGGCGATCATTAATACAGGTGTATTTCCGGGCATTTCTAACAGTATGGTGCGTCAGGGAGTTGAGCAGCTAGATAGTGCAGAACAGATTCATTTAAGTTATGTGGTTGCTGGCTCTGGTGGTGCTGGCGTGACCGTGATGCGAACCACCTTTCTAAGTTTGCAAAGTCCATTTGAAGTTTGGATGGATGGACGTTGGAAAACCGTTAAACCTTACACGGGTCGGGAAACGATCGAGTTTCCAGCTCCATTTGGTCGCACGGGAGTCTATTGGTTTGATATGCCCGAAGCGTTTACATTGGCAGAAACATTTCCCGTCAAAACAGTAATCACGAAGTTTGGTTCTGCCCCTGATTTCTACAATCATCTAACCTGGATGGCCGCCAATATATTCCCACCGGCATTAATTCGGCAACCCAACTTTGTTGAATTTTTGTCGCATGTTAGCCACTCAATGACTTCCGTAACCGATCAATTTAGCGGTACAGGCGTGGCAATGCGGGCAGCGGTGCAAGGACAGAAAGCCGGAAAATCAACCTGTTATTCTTCAACTTTTGTACATGATAACGCTGCGATCGCCACAGGCATGGGGACTGGCAGTATTGCCGAACTATTGCTGGCTGGAGAGTTAAAGAAACCTGGCGTATGGGCAGTCGAACAAGCATTGCCAACTGACTTATTTGAACGGGCGATGCAAAGCCGAAATATTACGATTCACCAATCTTTGAGCTAGAGAATCTAGGTAAAAGAGATGGCGAACCAGCAGATTGGAGCTAGTTTGTGAGCCAGGGTTATATAAATCCTGGCTCACACTTTACTTGATTCTAGATACTTTCTAAACCACCCTCTAAAGGGCAGTCATAACTTTGATCAGTTCACGAGATAAGTCTGGTTGCGATCGCTGTTGTTTACCAAATAGCACTCCAGCTAGGAAGTAAATATTTTGAGAGTAGAACGCTTTACGCTGGTGGCGTAATTCAGTAATGCTAGTTTTGACTTTGGGTTCACAACTATAGTAACCAAACTGCAACGGTGAAATTAAAAAGTCATTAACCTGATAGCCTTGAGCGATCGCATAGTCGATCGTTTCTACAGGATTAGAGTAAGCCGAAATCATCAGTAGCGCGTTTTCACAGCCAACAGTCAGCAGCTTTTTAGTAATCTCTGCTCCATCCTCGCCCCCATGTAGCGCTGGCATACAAATATCACTATCGGGTGCTGGGAGGTAGGGTGGATTGGCAATTAAATAATCCGCTTTAGACTGCAAACCCTGAAAGAAGCAGGTATTGTGAATGATATATTTATGGCTCAGTTTGTATTGTTGGGTTCTAGAGCGAGCCAACTCACAAGCTGATGGATTTAGTTCATATCCATGCACTAAGCCATTAAAGTTAACTTTGAGTAAACAGTTAATAACTGGGCTACCATCTCCAGCTCCAAATTCAATTACTGTCTCACCCTGAGTACATTGGTTGAACACCATTTTTTCTAAGCACTGTGAGTAGAATTGAGATTCTTCAGGACAGAAGAATACCTCAGTTGGAGAATAGCCTGCAACCGTCGGTTCGGCGATCGATGTTTCCGAAATCAATAATGCTTCTTTCAAGGTAAACCCTCACTTTAAATCATTAGGAAATCCACCAAGCAAAATGCCTGGATCAAAAAGTTATGGTGCAAATTAACACCAAGTTGCTCAAAATCTGTCTGTTAAATAATCGCCTCAGTAAGCAAAGACTGTTCTGCTGCCTTAATAGCTTGAATAACAGCCGCTCCAGCCCGATCTCCTATTAGCTTTTCCTGGTCATAGCCCAACACTAATTCCCATGCCTGGGCTGGATATTTCTCTGCCAACGGTAGAGCCACCTCATCCAGCATCCATTGTCCATGCCGCTCATCCTCACGGATATGCAGTTCCCAGTAGCCCATCGCCGTTTCTGACAATCCTAATCGCTGTGCTGCCAGCATGTAGTCTGTATAGATCGAGGGACCCGCAATTTCAAAATAGGTCAATCCACCGTTATAACGGAGAAAATGTTGCTTACACTCAGTCAACAAAAAGTTGTGATTGATCGAAGCTAGTACTTCCCAGGGAACTAAATCCAAATAGGCTTCTGGCTGGGTCTCTAAGTCTAATTCAGCCATCATTTTGGCAAAAAAGGTCGAATGTTTACGATGAAAGCGACCATTACCATACTCTTCTAATAGTACTCGGATTAGGGTTGCCTGAATTTCATTACTAGCACCACCCAGAATCCGAGAAAGCCGACTCGCTTCTACTAAGCCATCTAAAGAGGCGATCGCCAGTAAGTGACGATAGCCTGCGGTGGTCATCTCTTCCCGCAAATACCGTTTGTTGTCTGATATGGGTGGATCTAAGTCTGCTTTGGCTCGTTCAATCAGTGCTTGTTTCACATCGAGCTGACGCAATTGATCAACATTTAATTGCGTCAATTCCCAGGTTTGCCAAGCAGTTTCAATGTGACTGCGTACCCACTGCAAATAAACCGATCGCTCGTTAATATAATGTTTTAGATCATCAAACCAGAACAAATTCAGCCGATTAATACGATACAGAATTCGCTGTAAGAAACGGTTTGCCGATCGAGCAGTTTCAGGTACAGATGTGTTCGCATAGGCAATACTTAGTGCGGCTAGAAGCGTCTGCTCAAAGGTATTAACTATATCTGAATCACTAATCACTTGTTGATCCAAGTTCTCAGTTGTCAGAAGCTGGATAAATTGCTGTTCTGCTCTAAGATAGTCTGGTGTCTGAGTCTCTACAATCAATCCATTAGGTATCCCCTGAGTAGCTAACTGGGGATTCAACTTGCTCATCATTCTTACTATGCCTAATCTATACAATTAAATCGCTATGCAGTAGGAACGGTAAACCCCGAAGATGTGGGAAATCGGCTCCGGATCATATCTGCGTGACCTAATACAACCATAGGAAAATGAACCTACTCTGTCCGTCCATCCAAAGATACAAATGTGTACTGAAGTGAATAAAATTACTTGGCTATAAAATCATTTTTCTCTGATGGCTCACCTGATCGCCTAATCAGGCTGAGTCATCAGTATACTGATCCAGCTTTGCTAACTAAACCAATATTAGAGAAAATCTGCTCAAGAATTAATCCCTAATAAAGCAGATTTCTATAGTTGTCGAATTGATGGATGTTATCTCTTTTGAATGAAGTGCTCAATCCAGAACTTCTATAAGATTAGGCATGAAACAAAATTTAGAACGTTTCAGGATTTTTGTATGAATAAAGATTCAACTCCAAATATTGATCAAGCTCCCGGAGAAATTCGGCAACCAATGACTCCGCAAGAGGTTGATCCTGCACAAAAACAAGCTCAGAAGGAAGAACTCGATCGAGCTGGAAAAAGCTTATCCATTAATCCTGGCGATCGAATTGATAATTCCAAAACATTGGAAGAAAAAGCCAAACAGGTTGCCGTTGATGCCCCTGACATCACTGGCGATCACATCGTTGTTCCAACCTACTTCGTCGTTGATGAACCAGACGGAACAAAGAAAGCTTTACATCATGTAAAAGATGCTGAAGAAATCTCGGATGTGATTCGACAGGCGCGTGTCGATGAAAATGGTGAGCGGACTTGGTGGTAAATCGGGACAGATAGTAACAATCATAGGAGGTATTCATGAATCAACTAAATAGCGACAATCTACCCCAAGATGTCAAAGAGTCATTGCCTGTTGAAGCACAAAACATCTTTATTGCGGCTTATAATAGCTTTCTGACTAACAGCAAAGATGAGGCAGCGGCTCATCGGGTAGCCTGGCAGACGATCGAGCTAAACCCTCATTATACTCGTGGTGAAGATGGTAAATGGCATCGTTTACCCGATGAAAGTGCCCAAAACCGAAGTGCAGTTGCTTCAATGCCAAACTCTTAATAGGCTGCAATCTGGTTTATTAAGATATACTCACGTGGCAATCTCGCTTGTTTAATTACAAGTGAGATTTTCATCATTAGAGCAAATATTGAATAGGATATTATTTTTATTTAGGTAGTGAAATTTGTCTAGCCAGCAATTTGTGATTGGAATCGATATTGGCACATCCAGCACGAAATCCATACTATTCGATATTCAAGGTCAAGCAATTCATAAACAGCTCATTGAATATCCTTTATATTCTCCCAGCCCTTTAGCAGCAGAGCAAAATCCTGACGAAGTCTTGCTGGCAGTACTCAATACTGTAAAACAGGTTATTCATCAGAGCCAAATCCTGCCGAGTCAGATTCTCTGTTTGACATTTAGTGCCGCGATGCATAGTTTAATTGCGATCGACACTAACGGAATTCCACTCACTCATAGCATTACTTGGGCAGATGCTCGCAGTGGTCTGGTAGCACATGAACTTCAGCAAATTCCCAATATTCATCAGCTCTATCATCGTACAGGGGCTATTCTCCATACGACGTTACCTTTGGTTAAACTAGTCTGGCTACGCCAAACCTATCCTGAAATTTTTCAAAAAGCCACTAAGTTTATCTCTATCAAAGAATATATTTTTTATCAACTATTTCAACGTTTTATCGTTGATTATGCGATCGCAGCTGCTACAGGTCTACTCAATTTAGCCACCCTAGATTGGGACGCAGAGGCTTTAGCGCTAGCTAATATTCATCCGACTCAATTATCCGAACTCGTTCCTACAACCCATATATTGCAGCCTATACATTCGGAACTAGCTGATGCTATGGGAATTTTACCTGACACTCCTGTTGTGATTGGAGCTAGCGATGGAGTGCTATCGAACCTGGGATTAGGGGCTATTCATCCTGGTGCTGTAGCAATCACGATCGGGACAAGTGCTGCTATACGCACAATTACTTGTCAGCCAATTACGGACCCACAACAGCGGTTATTTTGTTATCCCTTTACCGAACACCACTGGCTAGTGGGAGGAGCTAGTAATAACGGTGGGATTGTACTGCGATGGCTCCGGGATCAACTCGCCATTGCAGATGGCTATGAGTCATTACTATCCCTAGCGGCAATGGCTCCACCGGGTGCAGCAGGTTTAATTTTTCATCCTTATATTCTGGGCGAACGATCGCCATTATGGACTCCAGATGCTAGAGGCTCATTCTTCGGCTTAAGCATCAACCATACAAAAGGGCATCTTGTGCGAGCCGTTCTAGAGGGAGGTCTCTTCAACTTACTCTTAACCTGGCAGGCATTGCAGGATACAACTGGTACCACTACACAAATCCGAGCAAGTGGTGGGCTGAGTGTATCTGCCCTGTACCGACAGATGATGGCAGATATATTTAATCGAGAAATTATCGTGCCAACTCAACATGAAAGTTCTTGTTTAGGCGCAGCCATCTTGGGACTTTATGCATTTCGGATTCTAGATTCACTAGAAAGTAGTGCCCAACTCATTCAAGTGACCTATTCACATCAGCCCCTGAGCCAGAATGTAGCGATTTATCAACAGATAATACCAATTTATCAACAACTTCTTGAGAGTTTTCTAGAGTCCTATTCATCGATCGCTCAATTACAGTCAAGGCTAAATCATTCATACATCTAGTAGTAGTTAACGCTTTATAGAATGACTCTGATCAATCACTCCATAAAGCGTTAAATCTGATTAGATAAGTAATTTTGATTGAAACCAGATATGACTATTTTTCTGTGACATCGTTAGACACAGACTGTGCCATCTGCTTATGTTCCTGAAGCGTTGGTAAGGTCTTGGCTGCCCAATTTTTCAAGTCTGGGTCTTGACCTTGATTAGCTTGTTGTTGGAATAGAGAAACAACCTTAGCATGATCTTGTTTCATCAGATCCATATAGGCACGATCGAAAGCGGCACCAGACAAGCTCGACAAGTTAGCCTTAGCCGTTTGGTGTTGCTGATTCAGGGTTTGCGGTAATGTAATCCCTTTTTGAGCCGCTAACTGTTTCAGCTCATTATTCGCTTGTGTATGCTCTTGAATCATTTCTTGAGCATATTGTTTAACTTCGCTACTACCTGCACGTTCTACGGCTAGCTGCCCCAGTTGCACTTCAGTTAAACCGGCTTCCCCTGCCTGATTGGCAAATTGGTTATCAAGAGTGCTAATTGTACTGCGAGATTGAGCCACGGTTTGATCAGATTGCAGAGTGGCATTGGGCTGATCTGGATTTGCTGCCCGTTCATTATTATTAGGAGCACAGGCAGAAGTAGCAGCAGCTAAAGCGATCGTACTCAGTACAGCAATAGTGGTTTTCAACAGTGTCATTGATAGTATCTCCTATTCAGGTTAAATCGTTGAAAAACTTGTCATTGAAACCTGGGCTTATGATTGGGAGTCGGATGTATCTCGTTGCAGGGCAGCTGGATTCACTTCAGTTTCTAAATCAGCATCGTAGGGATAACCCGTTTCTGGCTGAGTATCTTGTTCTTCTTGCCCAGCATTCTGTCCCTTAGCAGCATCAGGATTAGGTTTCATTGATGTGCTTTTATGGCTAGCATGACCACTACTCATTGATATCGCTCCATTACTTAGTTAATAACGAAATACTGCCGCTAATAATGCTTGATCAGGAACTTGATCTGGCTCAACTGCATACACTTCTCCCCCATTCAACAGAGTCTGAATTGCGGCTGAATTCAGTAAATCTTCGTCTCCAGGTTCAGCATCAGGATGAATGCTTAGCTCATTCGCCTGCGGATCAAAATTGCCCCATTCTTGAAGACCAACTGGGACAAATAATTGTTCTACTCGCCCGTAATACGCCCCTGAAATGGCTTCTTTGAGGTCGGTAGAGGTTTTTCCCGTCCCGGTCAGTTCATGATAATGGGCAATCGCCTGCTGCTGTGTCTGCAAAAAGTAAGGTTCTACAATTGACCAAGCTTGAGCCTGTAGTTCTTCGGGTTTCAGGATTTCTGGATTCTCAGTAATACCGGATTCCACTAAATGTTGATAAGTGTTGGCTTCTCGGTAAATTGGCATCAAGTATTCCACACCTGCTAACACTAAAGGAGCTGTTTTGTTACGAAGCATCTCATGCAATGCTCGATCGATGAGATGGAAATATTGCAGAATATCCTGTTTGATATCATCCCGATCGGGGCTACCCTGACCATGAAATGAACCAGCCTGTGGCATCGGATTTGCGGTTCCACCCTTCGAGGTACTGATGCGAAACTGACCATCCTGAGCGGTTTCGTCATACTGCAAGGCTTCATCCATACTCTGCGGTAAGCCTGCTACTTCTAACTCCTCGACGCTGTAGCGACTACCCTGAAACACTCGCACTTGTTTTTGGCTCAATGCCAGAATATAAAATTCTCCATCTCCAGTGAGCAACGGCAGTAGAGGCTTAAGGTGGAAGCGATCGCTTACCACAACTAACTCTTCAAACTTGAGAGGCAAACAGTAGTAGCGGAAGAAACCTTCAGTCAAGAAAATAACTAATCCCTCATCCTGATGTTGCCAAAACTCATGGCGATCAAGCTCCAGAGCAGGCTGAAGAAATGTTGTCGCGGCGCTGCGGCTGAAACCATGAGCTTGTAACTCAGCTTCGGCTTGCCTAATTAAATTCTTGAAGCGAATTGGGTTTTGTTGAGTTTCTACGCCGACCCGGTAAGCAGGCATATAGAGAGATACCCCAATGCTGCTGAATGGTTCCGCCAGTATTTTCAGTTCATCAATTGATAATAGACTCATAATGTGAACTCATAAAGGGAGGATTGAGTCACTACCGAAAACTCAAGCTTGATAACTTACACCTATAAAGGTATCGCTGCTACAGAGCTTGCTCTTCATACTGTGGGGATAAGCTGTTCTCACCTAACGGGAAGAGTTAGCGATCGCCATCCTATAGTTACGTAGTATTAATCAACACGTTTAGACTAATTCAGGTAGTCGGTAGCCATCTTAAAGACAATGGGAAAGTAATTGTAATTTATCTCAATCAAAGCTTTTGAAGCGCATTAAATACTTTGACAAACCTGAGTATTTATTCATACAGAGATTTGTTGTTGAAAAACTAAACTTGAGTAGGAGCTATGGTTCGGTTAAAAGTAGGATTTATTTAGTCCACTTTTACGTTCATGATTTAGCCAGTTCAACTACTCGGCAGCAAGGTGGAACAATGTCTATTGCCATGCAACTGCTATTGTTTTTGCTCATGTTAGCGGCTTTACTAGGGGCAATGGTTCGCATGGCAATTGCACTAGATGAAGCTGATATTGGACGGTTTTTACTTTGGATCTGTGTTGCATCAGTCATTGCTGGGATCCCTTCCAGATTGTGATTGGGCAATGCAGATGTTAGCAATAACTCTGGAGGAAGCTATAGCTAAAGTAAGTCCGATCGAAATCCAGAAGCATCTTAAAGGGATTGATTATCCTGTCAGTAAACAAGATCTGCTTGAACATGCTCAAAAAGGGGCGCAGATCAAGCAATCTGCCCAGTACTCAAACAATTACCCGATGAGAAATACGAGACTCCTGCTAAAGTGAGCCAAGCGATCGGGCAAGTTGAGTCCTAATTGCGGTTAGCCTATCCCAGGACAGAGTGATTACTCCTAGCCATTAGATACCATGGAGGGATTAACTTCTCAACCGGGAGGTTGGTTATGCAGGCTAGACAAAGTCTTGTTGGTACTAGTCCTCATTGTTATACCGCCAAAATCAAAGGGACCTTGAGCGAACTCATTACTCAGCTACATCAGGGGATTCATGATGTGAATGAGCCGAAAGCTCAAGCTCTTTTTGAGACTTCAGCTGAGGTGCTAAAAGGCTTATTAACAGCTTATATCCATTACGAACATCAATCCGGACAGCCATAAAACCAAATAATTTGTTGCACCTCGCCATTAGTCCTCAGTAGCTATCATTGATCTACTGAGGATTGATCACAGGTTTAATTAACATATTTCACTGCCTTAGCTTTCCTGACAGGGAGTTAGCAGTCACAGGGGCGCAGATAAATATAATGGGCAATTTGCTGATCAAAGGCAGCACGGCTGCGACCAATTTTAATCACATACGATGGGAAGCGCCGTTCTAGCTCAATTTCCACACCCGGATAAATCCCCATTGCAAGTAGCTTCTTGACGATCGCATCATTGTTAGTTGCAAGAGCTGCGACAGTGGCAATCGTGCCCGGTTTAACAGTAGACAACATCATTATAGGTTGACTCCCAATAGATGAATCGATCGCTGTACAACATATCCCATGACAAAGGCAAATGGGATGATAAATGTTGCCATTGCCAATGTCATTTTCCAGCCCCGTTCTTTAATCATGATCTGGAGCTGGGCAATACAGGGTAAAAATAAAGTCAGCACAACGGCTGCCGTTAAAAGTTGTACCCCATCTAGTGCTCCCTGCTGTTGTAGATCAAATAATCCAGCCGCACCGTAATCCCGGCGAAAGAAGCCATAGAGGAAAATCGGAGCGGAGGCGGCGGGTAAGCCTAACCACAACGCGATCGGTTGAATTCCTTGAATAATTAGCTCAAATAATCCTGTTAATCGCCCGAGCCAAATTAATACGGATGCCCAGAGAAATAAGGGAATGATTTCCCAGAAATACCACTTCATCCGGACATAGGTTTTTAACAAGATATTTTTTAAGCGCGGCAAGCGTAAAGGGGGCACTTCAATAAAGAAATCGGCTTTCTGACCAGGCAATAGCTGTGCCGTTAGAAACCCCATTACTAGGAAAATAGTTGTGATAAAGCCTGCCCAAATTAATAAAGCTAATGGTCGTTGGGATAACAACCCTAAAATCACTCCCCACTGAGCTGCGCAAGGAATCGCTAAAGATAACAAAAACGTAGCAATGATTCGCTCTCGCTTAGTTTCTAGCGTCCGCGTCACCATTGTTGCCATTGTGTCACAACCTAATCCCAATACCATTGGAATTACAGCTCGACCGGACAAACCGATTATCTTAAATAGGCGATCGAGCATCAATGACAATCTAGGGAGATAACCACTATCCTCTAATAATGAAAACATTAAAAAATAAGTAGCTACTATAGGCAAGACAATCGCAACGGCATAGCGAATCCCCAATGTAATCAAACCATAATCATTCGCAATTAAATCTTGGATCGGTTGCCAGGGGAATAAAACCGCTGTGACATGATTTACAACCGGAGAAACATACGTTTCAAATGCAGTCTCAATCGCATCGACTAATATACCAGCGCCAAATTGCCCAACAAATTGATAGATACCAAAATAAAGAATCCCTAACAAAATCGGAAATCCAGTCAGCGGATTAACCGTGAGTTGATGTAGTCGTTCCGCGATCGTGATTTGGGTAGTTGCTGGTTCTGACAAAACACTCTGTTCCAGCTGCCGTGCAGTTTGCTGGCGAGTGCGAGCGATCGCGGCTACAGGAGATTCGCCTAACTGCTGTTGCATATTCTCAATGATGGCGTGAATCTGCTGGTAAGCCCAATCACTCACAGTCAATTGCTGCCAGAGTCCACGATCGTCTTGTAATAGCAATAACGCCAGACTGCGATAAGACAGCGGCAAATGCGGTGGCAACAGACGTTCGGTTTCTTGCGCCAAAATCAATTCAATTTGAGCAACAGCCTGTTCAATAGGTTGCGGATAACTGAGGAGTGTAGACATAGGAAGCAATTGTAGTTTTGAGTTCTCGAATCCCAACATTGGTAGCCGCGATCGTCCTGAGCACCGGAATCCCTAACTCTGCGGCTAGTGGCTCGGTTTGAATATGAATTTGCAGGTGTCTGGCTTCATCCATCATATTAAGTACCAGTAGCACCGGTAATCCTGCTTCGATCAGTTGAAACGTTAGCGGCAGCATTCGACCCAAATTCTTGGCATCTACAACATGAATAACTAGATTCATCGCGGTACTCAGTAATAAGTCGCGGGCGACCTTCTCTTCCTCAGTAATTGGCAAGAGCGAATACATGCCTGGTGTATCTACGACTGACACCACTTGCTCACCAATTACAGTCTGACCTTGAGAAACCTCAACCGTAGTTCCGGGATAGTTAGAAACGGTGACATAACTACCGGTTAGAGCGTTAAATAATGCACTTTTACCCACATTAGGCATCCCGACCAAGGCAATTTTGGGTAGGGCTTGAGGCAGATGAAACGATCGCGGTAATTTCTGCTTACGACTCCAGCGCCACCAAGGCGGTCGGCGTTTAGATGGGTTGGGATGGCAAGTGTGGCGACACTGATGACAATTCACAAATACTCCTAACTTAATTCCTTGCGAAGATTGCTAGACAGCGTGGTTAATATAACCACAAACCAGAGGATGAGGGAATTTAGCCCGACCACATAATGGATTGAGACCTAGGTAAGTGGCAGAGAATGCCTTGCAATTAATGAGAAAAATTCTCAGTGAATTTGCGTAAAAAAGCTTGACGCCAATCACCCAAGTACTGGGGCGTGGCATGATGAGACCAATTAAGCCGTGAAGGGAAAGTGCTAGCTCTAGGCTAAGACTTGGAGGAATTTATTGTGGTATTGAATGTAACAGAAATCCATGAATCCATTTTTTGACTTATAACTATATAGTTATAGTAATACAGGGTGGCTAATTGAGGAAAGCCGAAAAAAGGAATTCACCTGCACCTGATGCAGGTGATTGGCGCAACCTAGTCACTATTGGGTTCACCACCTCGGATGTTCAGTTCAATTTTGTACAGGCGCAGGTCAAGATGTGGGGTAGCGCTATTACCGCTTATTTGCATTACTCAAGCTTTATGCTGGCATTTGCAGCTTTAACTCTGGAACAGTTCAGCTTGAAAAAAGAACTCAGCTTGGCAGCCGCCTGGCAAATTGTCTGGGCTGATGCGATGTATGGTATTTCTGCCACGATCGTCTTAGTGACCGGGATTTTGCGAGTGCTTTATTTCGGTAAAGGCACTGACTACTACTTGCACAATCCCTTGTTCTACATGAAAGTGAGCGGCTTTTTGCTAGTCGGAGCCCTATCGCTGTATCCCACCATTTCCTTTCTCACCTGGCTTAAACCATTACGGTATGGTGCCCCACCCAGCTTAGAACCCGTCCAAGTTGATCGCCTATCGTGGGTCATTAAAATCGAGCTATTTGGCTTCCTGCTCATTCCCTTGCTCGCTGCCGCGATGGCAAGAGGTATTAGTTTCAAGACTAATCTTTAGTAGAGAGGATGGACATGCCTATTTCATCTTTAATCGCTTTACTCATTGCAGCAGTTCTAGGGTTTTTGAGCCTGAATACCGATGATGCCTTCACTATCTTTTTTGCGATCGCGGCCATCATCAGTCTGGTGGTCAGTCTAATCTTAGGTCCTGGATGCTCAAGCTGGTCATTCTCATTAGTGCATTAGGGGCAATACGTTATTATTGCTACCGTCATGCCTGCGATCGGGAAGACTGGAAACACTGACCTCTGTATGGATCGGCGATCGTTTCAATAGCTGACGTGATTTCTACGATCTCACAAAGCAGGGTAGTTTCGCATTTAGATTAGAATACTATATAGTTATAAAATTTTTGACGCTAGTTAATCCCCTATGCCAAAGCCCCTGAAACCAGCTGTACCTGTGAGTATTTTGGAAGCCGTTGCCGACTACTTCAAAATCCTCTCGGAAACAAGTCGATTACATATCTTGCAATGTCTGAAAGATGGACCAATGAATGTGATGGAACTGTGTGAGGCCACCGAATTAGGTCAGGCAAACCTGTCTAAGCATCTCAAGGTAATGGCTCAAGCGGGTGTATTATCGCGCCAACCTAAGGGCACCAGTGCCTATTATGAAATCGCTGATCCGTTGGTATTCGAGTTTTGCGAATTGGCTTGTGGGCGGATTGGCGATCGCTTACGGCAGCAGGCTGAAACGTTTCAACAGTTGAATACCTTTCAGCAGGTCAGCAGTAATGGCAAAAAAGAGGCAAAACCATCCAGGACTAAAACCAAAGCGAAGGTGCTTAATCCATAACGCTAGGAGGAACCTATGCACGCCCTATCAATTCCCACCTGGCTGGTTCACATTGGCAGTGTAACCGAGTGGACGATCGCGATTGTCCTGGCATGGATTTATGCTGATGTTAGCCAGAACCGAGCTTGGCGTGGGTTATCACTAGCCATGCTGCCCGCCTTAGCCAGTGCGATCGTGGTTTGTACCTGGCACTGGTTTGATAACGCCCCTGCCCTCCAATGGTTAAGTTTGCTTCAAGCAGCAATGACCTTCATTGGTAACTGTACGTTGCTGCTGGCAGGGTGGTGGCTGTGGAAACAGCCGTTTCGCCCACAGTAATCGCGTACATCGCCAGGCGTTTCCCTCAGTGACCCATGATTTCTAAAGACACTTTATTTATCCTGTCGTTATTTCCCTATGTGGGATTTCTCTGGTTTCTGACCCGTTCCCACCAGGTGCCGCGACTGGTTCTACTCGGCTTTTATGGCACATTAGTTTTTGTTGCTGTCACAATTCCGGCTGGCATTTATACCAGAGTTGTCTATGGAGAGTTGCTAGCCAATGTGGATTGGTTACATGGTATAGCCGAGTCCTTCCTGACCCTCTCCAACATGTTGATTGTTCTAGGATTACGGCGAGCGATCGTTCAGCAACGTCAACCCTCCGCTCAATTACCAACGGCTGAATAGACTTAACCAACTTTACCCTCCACCCTCAGCCCCTCTCCCGCGCTAGAAAGAGGGGCTTTTTATGGGTTAATTCCCTATAACGCCCAGAGTTCAATCCCCGTGGAACCATCATTGGCAGAGAAGTAAAGGCGATTGCCCACTGGAGTCAAATTCGTTGGACCACTGCCCACAAAAGCATTACTAACAGCAACCGTTCCTAATGCCGTACCATCACTGCGCCAGAGTTTTGTGCCAGTCCCATCGGTAGCGGTGAAGAACAGAGTGCCATTGAAGTTGGTCAGTGAGGTGGGGGCATCACTTCCTGCCGGATTAAGATCCCTCACCAAGGTCGCCGTTGTACCATTACTGCTCCAAAGCTGCTGGTTAGGATTCCCACTAGTTCCCGCGTCAACTACAAAGAATAGGGTAGAACCAACGACTGTGAGACTGGCGGGTTGTAGGTTAGCCGAGGGTAGCGCTTGAACCAAGGAAACGGTGCCATCAATACTGCTACGGTATAACCCGAAGGTCGTACCACTTGTCGCAAAGAAGTACAGGGTTCCGTTCAGATTCACCAGATTAGTGGGATTCGCATTCGCGGTTCCCGTATTGATGTCACTGATGCGGGTACTAGTCACACCATCACTGCGCCATAACTCAACTCCGTTTGTGGCATCACTGGCAGTGAAGAAGAGCGTATTCTCGATCGCGACAAGGTTAGTAATCCCAGCACCCGTTCCCAGGTCGCTAATTAATACTGTTCCAGCAGTGGTACCATTTGTCTTCCAGACTTGAGTCCCATTACCACCAGTGAAGTAAAGCGTCGCTCCTGCAACGGTGAGATTGCCGGGTTGGGTGAAACCACTACCGACTTTAACCGTTCCAGCACTAGTACCATCACTGCGCCATAGAGCACTTCCTGATCCGTCATCCGCTCGGAAGAACAATTGACCGTTAAAGTTCACTAGATTTGTCGGAGTAGAACTAGCGATGCCAGGGCGAATATTACTGACTAACGTTGTGGTGTTACTACCCAAATCGGTCTTCCAGAGTTCTATACCATTTACTCCATCATTCGCCGTGAAGTAAAGCGTATTCCCAATCACCGTGAGATTAGCCGGAGAAGCCGAACTGCCAGGTGTAGGAGTGCTATTGATGTTAGCAACCTGCGTTGTCGTAATGGCTGCACCGTCGCTGCGCCATAGTTCTACCCCATTAAAGCCATCATTAGCAGCGAAGTAAATCTGACTGCCAACAGCGACTAGATTCGTGGGGTTAGCACTATTTGTTCCACTAGCATTAGGAATCGTGTTGATATCCGTCACTAAGGCAGGACCGGGAGTGACATTAATCAGAATTGAGTCAGTATCTGTTTGCGCAGATCCCGATCCCGTGTTGCTATTGTCATTAGCAGTGATTGTGATGGCATCCGTACCAACGAATTGTGGATCGATTGGCGTATATCTCAGATTTGTTAGGGCAGCATTAATGTTTGCCTGACTACCTGTAATTGTGACATTGTTAGTGCCATCTCCAGTGACAGTCAGACCACTAGTGGTGCTGAGTGTTAGGTTGCCATTGGTTGCAGCTAACGTCACGCTAATGCTATTGGCACCCGCATCCGGATCTGTCACGCTCAGACCAGATTGAATAAAGAGATTAGAATTTTGCACAACAACTTGGGAACCCGGTACGGTGATCACGGGGGCTTGGTTTGGACCGCCGATCGCGATCGTCACCGTTGCCGTTGTGCTATTAATTCCATCCGTTGCCCGATAGGTAAAGGTATCGGTTGCCTGAACATTCGGATTCGGGGTGTAAACAAAGGAACCATTGGGATTCAGGGTTAAGGTTCCCTGAGCAGGTCCGTTGACCACTGTGGCTTGGAGTAGATCACCATCGGCATCAGTATCATTAGCTAACACTCCTAATGCCGTAGATACACTAAGAACCCCATTCGCTCCGATCGTGTAACTGTCAGCAACCGCAGTCGGTGGGGCACTAGCGTTATTCACCGTAATGGTCACACTCACCGGTGCCGAGGTGGAATTACCGTCACTAACTTGATAGGTAAAGCCATCATTGCCGGTAAATCCTGTATTCGGTGTATAGACAAAAGTGCCATTCGGATTGAAGGTTAGGGTACCGCTAGCCACATTACCCACTAACGCAGCCGTTAAAGGATCACCATTGGGATCAGTATCATTGTTCAACACGCCTTGAGCTAAGGGAACACTGAGAACATTATTCCGGTTCACACTGTAGCTATCTGGCTGCGGTACAGGAGTTGCATTAGCATTGACGACGATCGTTACTGTACCCACACTCGAGGACTGGAGTCCATCTGAAGCCCGGTAAGTGAATCGATCCGTTCCAGTAAATCCAGCATTCGGCGTGTATAAGAATGTTCCATCCCTATTGAGCAATAGAGTGCCATTGCTACTTGGATCCACTATTACAGCGGATAGGGGGTTATTGTCCGCATCTGTATCATTTGCCAGAACCCCAGCGGTTGCCACACTAACACTCAGCGCTCGATTGGCAGAAGTCGTGTAGGTGTCATTCTGGATTACTGGAGCCGTATTGGTGACGACAGACAAGGTCACTGTAGCGGGTGCCGAGTTGGTAATGCCATCTCTAGCTTGATAAGTAAAGGTATCTACCCCAGTAAACCCAGCATTCGGTGTGTAGACAAAAGCCCCATTCGGATTCAGGGTCAATGAGCCTTGAGCTGGACCTGTCACAACGGTTGCTGTGAGCAGATTACCATCCGCATCGGAATCATTCGCTAACACACCCGCGATCGGGCTAATGGTATTGGCTCCACCCCCCGCGATCGTGTAAGTATCGGGGTTAGCCACTGGAGGATTATTGGTCGTTACCGTGATCGTGACCGTTGCAGGAACAGCCGAGTTGACGGTGCCATCATTCGCCTGATACACAAACGTATCAGTACCCTGGAAGCCAGCGTTGGGCGTATAGATAAAGGAACCATTCGGGGCTAAAGTCAAGCTACCGCTGGCGGGATTTGTCACCACACTGGCAGTCAGCGGAGCCACTGCTTCCGCATCGGTATCGTTGCCCAATACGCCATTCAAGATATCAACGGACAGTGGCGTATTGACGACCGCTGTGTAGGTATCTGGACTCGCCACCGGTGGAGTGTTATTCACAACCGTCAAACTCACCGTGGCTGTGGAGCTAACAGTACCATCACTGACCTGATATACGAAGCTATCCGCTCCCGTAAAGCCCGTATTGGGCGTATACACGAAGGAACCATCCGGGCTCAACGTTAGTGAGCCACTGGTTGGACCCGATACAGAAGTTGCAGTCAGCGGATCACTGTTCAGATCTGTGTCATTGCTTAACACTCCCTGTACGGCACTAACAGTTCGGCTGGCCCCCGCGATCGCGGTATAGCTATCATTCACAGCCGTCGGCGGAGCATTCACTGAGGCTGTAACCGTCAACAGTACCGTCGCTAGATTGGAGTTACTAAAACCATCACTGGCTCGATAGGTAAAGTTATCTGTGCCGGTAAATCCAGTATTCGGAGTGTAGACAAAGGAACCATCGGGATTTAAGGTCACAGTGCCACTAGTAGGATTCCCAACGATCGTGGCGGTGAGAGTACTACCTTCCAAATCGCTATCATTGGTTAGCACACCCGTGCCAGCGGGAATACTGAGTGGAGCAGTATTACTGGTGTTGTAAGTATTGTTGTTAGCAATAGGGGGAGCATTGACCTGGATCGAGACAGTTGCCAGGTTTGCCGAATCCAGGCTGCCATCATTGGCACGATACGTGAAGGTATCAGTGCCAGTAAATCCAGCATTCGGAGTATAAGTGAACGATCCATTAGCCAGCAGATTGAGGGTTCCATTCGCGGGATTGCTACCTAGAACAGCGGTGAGCGGATTACCCTCAACATCAGTATCATTCGCCAACACTCCCGGTGCGGCGATCGTTAAGGTTTGACCAGGATTGACCAGCAGATTAGCTCCAGCATCATTCACGGCGATCGGCGCATCATTTACCGCTGTAATCGTGATACTAACGGTGGCTATCGTTGATGCCCCACCTAAACTATCCACCGCTCGATAGGTAAAGCGATCACTACCGCTGAAGTTAGCCGTCGGGATATAAACAAACGTGCCATCCGGATTCAACGTAAAGCTAGCGGCATTGGCTGGTCCTGAACCCACCACCAATTGTGCCGTTAAGGGTAAATTGCCATCCGGATCCGTATCATTGGTCAAAACGCTGGTGGCATTTAGGGTTTGATCTTCTGCCACGGTGTAGGCTAAATCATCCTGAGCTGTTGGTACGGTGTTGGCAATGACATTGAGCGTCACCGTAGCAATATTGGCAGAATCCACCGTGCCATCATTGACCCGATAGGTAAAGGTATCCGTTCCTACAAAATCAGTATTTGGCGTGTAGACAAAAGAGCCATTGGCATTGAGGGTAACACTACCATTGCTTGCCGTCGTGACAAGCGTTGCCGTTAGGGTTGTACCCAGATCAATATCTGTGTCATTCGCTAATACTCCGGGCAGCGCTACAGTCAGCGGGGTATTCTGAGCAGCAGGGAAGGTGTCATTGGTCGCAACCGGCGCATCATTAACTGGAGTCACGGTCAAACGAGCGGTCGTGGTGTTAGAAGCAGCGCCTAGACTATCGCGAGTGATATAGGTGAAGCTGTCAATGCCATTAAAGTTGGCGATAGGAATATAGGTAAACGTGCCATTGGGATTGAGCGTGAAACTAGCCGCATTCGTTGGGTTCCCCCCGACTAGTTCAGCCGTGAGCGGCAGGTTATTGTCGGTATCCGTGTCGTTGGTCAGGACATTGTCTGTCGTCAACGTGCCATCTTCTGCCACGGTAAAGTCGTCAGGAAGGGCGATCGGGGCTTGATTGGGAGGCGGAGTTACACTCAGCGTTACAGTCGCCAGATTGGTCGAATCCCCGGTGCCATCATTCGCGCGATAGGTAAAGGTGTCAATTCCCGAGAAACCGGCATTGGGGGTATAGACAAAGGAACCATTTGGACTTAGAACTAGAGTGCCATTACTAGGATTGGTGCCCAATACAGCTGTTAAGGTTGTGCCGGCATCCACATCAGTATCATTGCTCAGCACCCCCGTTGCTAGTGCCACCGTCAATGGTGTTCCCGCACCTGTTGTAAAAGGTCCATCATTATTAGCAACCGGCAGGTCATTAACAGGAGTAATGGTCAGGCTAACGGTCGCGGTCCCCGATCTTCCCCCTCGTCCATCGACAGCAACATAGGTAAAGCGATCGCTGCCATTAAAGTTTGCCGTGGGAATGTACGTGAAAGTGCCATTCGGGTTCAGGGTAAATCCAGGGGCAGCGTTAGCTGGACCCGCAATCAGTTGAGCGGTCAGTGGCAAGTTATTGTCGGGATCCGTGTCGTTGGTCAGGACATTGTCTGTCGTCAACGTGCCGTCTTCTACCACAGTGAAACTATCGGGATTCGCGATCGGTAGCACGTTATCCGGTTGCGTCACACTAATCGTGACCGTCGCTAAGTTAGCCGAACTAACGCTGCCATCAAATGCCCGGTAGGTAAAGGTATCAATTCCAGAGAAGCCGGCATTCGGAGTGTAGATAAAGGAACCATCAGCATTGAGGGTTAAAGTCCCATTGCCCGGTGTATCTAGCAAGAAGGCGGATAGAGGATCACCATCGACATCGGTATCATTGCTCAGGACTCCAGTGGCAGCGGCAACGGTTAATGGGGTGTTAGCGGCAGTAGTGTAAGGTTCATCGTTTACGGCGATCGGAGGATCGTTTGTAGAGGTTACAGCAATGCTGACCGTCGCTGTATTGGAAATTGCCCCCAGACGGTCACGCACAACATAGGTAAAGCGATCAGAACCACTGAAATTACTAATTGGCACGTAAGTAAAGGTGCCATCGACCGGGTTAAAGGTGAAGCTGGTCTTAAAAACGGGCTCAGCGATTAGTTGAGCCGTGAGCGGCAGGTTACCGTCTTGATCGGTATCATTGACCAAGACGCTGGTTCCATTTAATGTGCCATCTTCCGCCACACTGAAGGTATCAGAACCGGCAACGGGCGGAATATTAGCAACGGCGTTGACATTAATCGTCACGGTCGTTGGGGCAGCGGCATCAATCGTGCCATCATTCGCACGATAGGTAAAGGTATCAACCCCTGAGAAACCAGCATTGGGGGTATAGACAAAGGAACCATTGGGATTTAGGGTCACTGTGCCATTAGCTGCAGTTGTGTTCACTACCGCTGTAAGCGCAGCATTTTCTGGATCAGTGTCATTCGTCAATACCCCCGTCGCGACTGGAACCGTCAGCGTACTATTGGCATTCACACTATAGGTATCGGGAGTGCCAACAGGTGGATCATTCACAGGGGTTACTGTAATGTTGACACTCGCCGTATTAGACACAGCTCCTAGAGCGTCTCGAACCACATAAGTAAAGCTATCTGTACCATTGAAGTTAGCAACAGGAATATAGGTGAAAGTCCCATCCGGGTTCAGCGTAAAAGTAGCCGCATGGACAGGACTACTAACTTGTTGCGCTGTCAGGGGTAGAGTATTGTCAGGATCGGTATCATTTGCTAGTACCGATGCACCATTGAGAGTACCATCCTCTGCCAAGGTGTAACTATTGCCCGTGGCGATCGGAGCGTCGTTAGTAGAGGAAACATTGATCACCACGGTTGCCGAATTAGATACTCCCCCTAAGGCATCTTTAATCGTGTAAACGAACCGATCACTACCACTAAAGTTAGCCGTCGGGGTATAGGTAAACGTCCCGTTAAAGTTGAGAACAAAGTTAGCCGCATTGGTCGGACCACTGACTAACTGAGCGGTTAATGGACCCGTATTATCCGGATCATTATCATTCACGAAGACCGTCGTTCCAGTTAGCGCCGTATCCTCAGCCGTGTTGTAGACATCATCTACCGCTACTGGTGCAACATTCGTCGCTCCACCGACATTCACCAAGAGCGCGCGGGTATCTGATAGGGGTGAACCAATGCCCGTATTGCCACGATCGTTGACACTCACAGTAATGCGATCAAACCCGGTGTAACCCGGGAAGCTGCGATAGATCAAACTACTGAGAGCAGTATTAATAGCTGCGATCGTGCCACTAAACGTAATCCGACTGTCTTGAGTGCCATCACCCTGCGTCAGGGTAATACCATTTGCGGTCGAGATCGATAACACCCCATTGGCGGCACTAATTGAAACATCCAAAACACCACCACCCGCATCCGGATCTGCGATCGTGATGCCCGAAATGGGCAGATTGGTATTGGGAGTAATCTCTGGCGAGGTGGGTAGGGTAATCGTAGGAGCGCTATTAATTCCTAAGACATTGATCGTGATGGTTTCTGTATCCCCAAGCTGAATGCCAGAACCAGTATTGCCGTTATCACTGACGTTGATTGTGAGAGAATCGGCACCATTAAAGTCAAGATTACCCCGATAGATCAGATTATTTAGGGCATTGTTTACAGCAGCCAGAGAGCCACTAAAGACAATGCTGCTACTTTGATTGCGACCCTCGGATATGGTGATGTTTGTCGTGGATCCTAATGTTAATTGACCACTGACAACAGATAGGCTCACCGTAACATTGCCACTACCCGCATCAACATCAGTAATACTGATTCCAGTAATTCGCAGATCAGTATTTTCGTTGGCAGATTGGGTTCCGGGTACGGTCAATACGGGGGCATCATTGACAGGATTGACTGTAATTGCCAAAACCTTAGTGTCAGATAGGGCAACGCCATTTCCAGTGTTGCCTAAATCACTCACGTTAATAGTTAAGGCATCTGTGCCATTAAAGTCCTGACTACCTCGATAAATTAAGCTGCGAAGGGCATTATTGATGGCAGCTAGTGTTCCAGTAAACACTAAATTATTCGTAGGAGTTCCAGCCGTACCAGTCGAGAAATTAAGCCCAGCAGTATTGCCTAAGGAGAGGACGCCATTGACTACAGATAGGCTGACAGTCATATCGCGGGTCGCCACATCTGGATCGGTAATGCTAATTCCAGAAATGGACAGATTCAGATCTTCACTGGCAACTTGAGCTGACGGCAAGCTAATGACCGGTGGATCATTGACTGGCAACACATTCACTGTAATGGCATCCGTGTCAGTTAAAGCACCACCGCCTGTATTGCCATTATCATTGACGGTGATGGTGACGACATCTTGCCCTTCAAAGGTAGTAGAACTGCGATAAATCAAGAAACCGAGAGCAGCATTAATCGCTGCCAGCGTTCCCCGGAAGGTCATGGTGCTGTCTTGAATCCCATCACCTTGGTTGAAGGTTAGGTTATTGAGAGAACCCAGCGAGAGGGCACCATTACCAGCTGAGATCGTCACAGTGATTTCACCATTCGCGGCATCAGGATCGGTAACACTGACTCCAACGATCGCAGCATTGGCATTCTGTTCCGCCGCCTGGATGCCTGTGGGGACCGTTAAAACTGGCGCATCATTAACTGGAAGCACAGTAATACTGAAAGTATTCGTCGCAATCGTGCCACCAGAACCATCAGAAATGGTGAAGGTAAAACTATCTGTGGGGGTTTCGCTGCCGTTGTGGTTGTACCGTAGCCGAGTCCCATCATTCAAATCCAGCTGAGTAAAGGTTGAGCCCGTCGTCAGCGCCACTCCATTCAGCAACAAACTACCCCTACTGGGCAGACTACCCAGCGTGTAGAGAATTTGAGCTGCCGTGTTGTCATTATCAGTTGCACTCAGCAGTGTATTCGTGAGTGTTGCCGTTGTCCCTTCACTTAAGGTCAGGGCAGTATTTGTCACCAGAACGGGCAGATTATTGACGGATACTGTCAGCGCATAGGTACCTTGCAGCCCACTATTCGCTGGGAAGACCCGGATATAATAGGTTCCAGCCGTTAGGGTACTGACGATCGACTCGGCATTCAAACTCCCTAACGTGGAACTGTTGAGGATCACTCCTGCACCGTCCAACAATTGCAGATCCAGGTTATCTCCCAGCCCGGTCAGCGATAAATTCACTTGACTGGTGGCGCCGACATTAAATCGATACAGATCATTCGGATCAGTACCACCCACCCGATCGCGATAGGTTCCACTACCACTGAGGTTGCTACCAATATTGAAGGCATCGGTAACCGTATTGCCAGCCCCATCGATCGGATTCGGAGCACCTGCCAGGATAAAAGGAGCCAGGGGTTGCCATTGTCCTCCTAGAGAGGGCAATGCTGCCGTTGTACTCAAGTTCACCCCATCCATCAGCCAAATGCCATTGCCGCCAGTCGGCGCATAGTGCCACAGGATATCAGTTTTGCCATCACTGTTGAAATCCCCTGTGCCTTTAATGAACCAACCACTGCCGACGTTGGGGGCAATCAACTGGGCAGTGCTATAGCTGGTACCATTCATGAACCAGACGGCTGCCAACCCTCGTGATTCATTCCGCAAGAGAATGTCAGTCTGACCATCCCCATTAAAGTCACCAGTTCCCCCAATCACCCAACTGGCATCGGCTGAAGGCAACGCGATCGTGGAGACTGATGTCGTACCATTCATCAACCAGATATCGGTTAACCCTGATGTGGCATTACGCCAAATAATGTCGGGTTTACTGTCATGATTGAAGTCTCCTACCCCTCCAATACTCCAGCTACTATCCCGAGTATTGGCTAATAGTACAGCAGTACTGTAGGTTAAACCATTCATGAACCAAACTGCTGTAGCGCCGAGATCGGGATAGCGCCAGAGCAAATCAGTGCTGCCATCACTATTAAAGTCACCTAGACCTTGAACAACCCAGCCCTGACCAACGGTGGGAGTTGTGAGGAGAATAGCGGTACTAAATGCAGTGCCGTTGAGCAGCCAGACCGCATTATTGAACTGAGTGTAATCCCGCCAGAAGAGGTTTGTGGTCAGATTATTGCTGGCAGATGCGTTGAGGGTATAGTCCGCGCTGGTCACACTCGCACCAGGACTCACCCGAATATAGTAGGTGCCAACCTCCAGGATGGTATTGATGGACTCGGCAAACGTCCCGGTATTGGTTGAACTTTGCAGTACAGTTCCCGCGCTGTTGAGCAGAAATACATCACTATCTGCGCTCAATCCGGTAAGGGATAGATTAAGACTGCTCCGATAGGTCAGATTAAATCGGTAGTAGTCATTGGCATTGGAGGCAGTGGTGTCTGGGAAGCTCTGAACACTGGAGGTCAGGTTGAGGAGAGTAGCAGACTCCAAAGAGGTTCCTGCAACGTTCGGCATAGCTAATAACCCTGTACTGGCATTGCTATTCTGCCCTACTTATATTTTGTTGATAACAACGTTACAGTAGATTTACATAAGTTATTGGTAGAGTATTTATAAATACTCAGGAAGTTGTTTAATACTTGCCTGTATCGGGTAAAATAGCTGAATTTAAATTATTAAAACTAGTAGCTAGTAGGAACTCCGTCATCGCTATAGGTGTTTGGGCAAAACAGCGATCGCTAAATTGGAGCAATCGAATCCAGCAAAGGCAGAACCAACTGTCCGTCACTGGTCTACCAGCTTCATTCCCCTCATTAATCACAGTTTACCCAGTTGCTCAACTGTTTTTTACAACCTCTAAGTATTGTTGATCGATCAAATACGCTCCTTTCGCAAACCGAACACTCCAATAATTGCCTGGTCGGCGATCAAGGATAGTTCCTTCCTCCCCCAGCATCACTAGACTGGAGGAACGCAGCATTGGCATCGGATCAGCAGTTTTAATGTAGGGTGGCAACGCAATTAAACGAACGCGATCGCCGATCGAAAAATCATTAGACATGGGTTGATGGCACCGATAGTTAGGAGGGAGAAATGGAATTTACGCCTTACTTCTCCCTCTCATCTGTTGCACGGTTCTGAATCTGTGTCAACGAGCGAAGCACGTTAAGGAACTTGCCAGATTTTTTGATGATAGCGCTCTGGATCCGCATAGGGATCTTCGGCTGGATGGGCATGACCGTGGCTGTGATCGTGACCATGGCTATGCGCATGATCGTGATGCGGGTGATCCGTAGCGGCATGGTGATGGTGATGCCCGTGACCATGAGCATTACCATCACCATTCACTAATGCCGCTAATCGGAACTTACACATTTCACAGTTCATTTGGACCTGACCTAACTGCGTTTCAATTTCGCGCTCTCGTAACACGGCGAATAGTTGGGGATGTAAGCCCATTTCAGGCAGGCAGAGCATCTCAATATCCGGATATTGCGCTTGTTGTTGAGCGGTGATGTCAAAGATTTTCTTGACCAACAAACCCGTGAACAAGAAGTAGGGCAGGACAATGAGCCGCTTGGGTTGATACAACCGGGCACGACGGAACCCTTCTTCCAGCCGAGGGTGGGTAATGCCAATAAAGCAGGTTTCTACCGTTTGGTAGCCGCTACCTTCCCACAACATCCGTGCCAACTTATAGACATCCCCATTGGCATCGGGGTCACTGGAACCACGCCCCACAAACAACAGAACTGTATCCTCTCGCTTGATCGCTTGGGGGTTGTGTTCAGGACGATCGAGATCGGCAAGGCGCGATCGCCACAACTCAAGAATTCCAGGCGTGATACCAAAGTGTCTACCATAGTGAAACTGCACCTGGGGATGGCGTTGACGGGCCCGATCCAGTTCGTTGGTAACATCAAACTTGTTGTGACGGGCAGCGAATAACAGGATGGGTAAAACTGATAATTCAGTATAGCCTTGCGCCACACACTGATCGACTCCTTCCTGAATGGTGGGACCCGTTAACTCCAGAAAGCAGGGTAAGACTGGACGGGAAGGATCGATCGCCTGGTAAGCTGCCGCAAAATCTAATAAACTTTGCCGTCCGTCATCATCCCGGGTGCCATGACCGATCAATAACAGGGGTCGGTGCAATGGGAGTGGCGGTAATTGAAGTAATGGATCGGTTGTAGCGATCGCAGAAAATGATTGTGTTGGGTCTGAGAGCAGCATTCAGCAAAACATCCGCAAGTGCCTCGTTATCTTAGCCTATTGCAGAAGCCAGCAAAATCCGGTGGGAGGGGTTGTTGACGACGAAACAATTAAGGATGCTCAGCGATTGGAGGCAAAAATTTCTGGATGCACAAATTCATATCCTGCCGCTCTGAGTTTTTGATTGGAGACTCGGGCGTTATAGGAACGGGCACTCGGTAAACTAGGATCCCACGTTACAGGAGGCAGATTGTGAGTGGTGCAGACTCGATCGATCACTTCCCCCACGGTGAGCGGTACAGTACACACCAAATTGTAGACACCCTGTAAACCATCACGCTGGGCAAAGTCGATCGCCCCCACAATATCCTCTAAATGCACCCAGTTTGCCGCTTCCTGACCTGACCCTGGACGGGTAGTACCAGCCACACGACCATAGATTTTTGCCAGTTCCCGCCCCTCACCAAAAATGCCGCCCAAGCGAAACAGGCAAACCTTCTGGGCTGTACTAGCAGCACTCAGCAACACCTGTTCTGTAGCTGCCAAGATTTCGCCATTGCGGGTTACCGGCGCTACAGGCGCCGTTTCATCAACCCAGGCTCCCTGGCGATCGCCGTAGACCGCGTAGCTCCCGGTATAAATCACCTGTTGCACAGTAGGGAATTCTGGTAACACCTTAACCAGCGTTTGAGCGGTGCCTAGGTAAGTGGATGCATAAACATCTGCATTCCGTGCGCCCATACACAGCAGCACAGCCGTTTGGTCTTTTAACAGTGATCGCCAGCCCACCTCATCCTCACCTTGCAGCACCATCGCTCGATCGGCAATGGTTTCTAGTTCAGGAATTCGGGCTGCGGTAGTGGTGGTAGCGGTGACGGTATGCCCTTGTTGCCGCCACATCTGCGCTACAGCCAGACCTACATATCCACACCCAACAATTGCTAAATTAGCCAAATGGTTTAGCCTCCGCGTTTGCGTTCATTCGCCAGCATCCAGGCTGCCACAACGCCACCAATAAAACCGAACAAATGACCTTCCCAAGAAATCCCATACTGGAAGGGTAAAACTCCCCAAACTAAACTGCCGTATAGGATAGCCGTAACGATCGCGAGCGAGATCGCTAGAACACTCCGCTCAAAAAATCCGCGCAGTAGTAAATAGCCTAAATAACCAAAAATGACTCCACTCGCCCCAATATGAATTGTTCCTGGTCTGCCGATCAACCAGGTGCCCAACCCACTGGATAATCCGGCAATGATACTAACGATGAAAAAATCACTGGTTTCCCGCAACATCACTAGCCAGCCCAACACCACAAAGGGAATGGTATTGCCAATCAAGTGAGCAAAGTTACCGTGGAGAAAGGGCGCAAACAAAATTCCCCGCAGTCCAATTAAACTCTGCGGCACAATGCCATATACATCTAAGGTGGTACGTGAAACTGAACGTAAGAGAAATTGATCAATGATCTCCAGCGTCCACGCCACAGCGATTAAACCCAACAGAATCGTAAATTGGTTGCGGAGTTCTCCGGCGATCGTCCGTTCCCCTTTAGTGCTACGCATAATCAATCATTAGTTAACAGTAATTTAGGAGGCAAAAGAGCCAGCGTTCATCAGCAATCGCCCTATCTTGATCTTCTAATGCTCCTGTTTTAACAAAAACTGTTGCACAAACAGGACCGTGGCATAAAACTGAAAATCGAAATTGGCTTTTTTAGCAAATCCATGCCCTTCATCCTTTGCCATCAAATACCAAACCGGAACCTGGTTATTCCGGACAGTTGCCACAATTTGTTCAGCTTCAGCCAGGGGAACGCGTGGATCATTTTTGCCATGAATCACAAATAACGGCTGTTGAATTTTACTGGCATTATTCAGCGGTGAGATTCGCAGCAGAAAGTCGCGCATTTGTGGATCACGTTCATCCCCATACTCCACTCGGCGTAAATCACGGCGATAATTTTCAGTGCGCTCCAAAAAGGTGACGAAGTTAGAAATGCCAACGATATCGATCGCCGCTCGAATTCGATCGCTATAGTGAGTGGCGACGGCTAGAGCCATGTACCCCCCATAGCTACCCCCCATCACCAAGATTCGATCTGGATCTAAATCCGGTTGAGTAGCAATCCAATCCAGGAGGGCGCCAATGTCTTTCACCGAATCTTCTCGAAGTTTACCGTCATCGAGTTTTAGAAAGGTTTTACCATATCCGGTAGACCCCCGCACGTTAGGCATAAGGAGGGCGACCCCCAGTTCATTTAAGAAGAAATTATCACGTCCCTGAAAAATCGGACGAGATTGGCTTTCGGGTCCTCCATGAATGTCAATGATCACTGGACGCTTACCGGTAAACCGCTTTGGGGGTCGGTATAGAAAGCCAGAAATCGTTTTGTTGTCAAAACTTTTCCACCGGACTAATTCAGCTTCGGCAAAGTTGGCAGTATTCAGTCCGCCAGTTTCGCTTTCAGTCCACCGTTGCAGTTGGTTGGTAGTGACATCCCAGGAATAGACATCTGCTGGAAACCGAGCCGTCAGTAGAGTCAACCCTAAGTCTTTGTTATTGGGATGCCAACTAATCCCATAAATTAAGCCAGGCGGCAGTTGAGGCACAGGCTTCTCTTGGCGGGTAGCGGTATCAAGCAGATGCAGCACACTTCTACCATCCTCATTAGTGACGAAGGCTAGTAACTTGCCATCCTGCGACAGATCAAAATCCTCAACATCCCAGGGAATCTGGCTTGTTAGGTCGGTATAGGTTCGAGTTGCTAGATCGAAATAAGATAAGCGTTGAAATTCTGAACCTCGATCGCTGATGACGTACAACCCTCGACCATCGCCACTGAATAGTGCCCCGTCATATGCCACAGGCTCAGTCCCCGGTTTAGGCGTCAGCAGAGTTTTCTCACCGGAGTGAGCATCTACTAGCCAAAGATAGCTCTCGTTAGCAGAGAGATACTGGGATACCAATACCTGGCGATCATCCGGCGACCAATCTAACGGCGACCAGCCGCCCCCCTCAACAGTCAGTAACAAGCGATTGGACTGAGGATTCAGAGGAGCAATCACATACAGATCATTATCCTGCCCATTCCGGCGAGTCGAGGTATAGACCATGCGATCGCCCGCCGTTGACCAAACTCCCCGGCTATTCTTGGATTTACCATCGGTTAGCAGCGTCACCTCGCCCGTCGCTAAATCGTAACGGTAGTTTTGGTTAAACTCGTTACCGCCAGTATCTCGACTAAAAACAAAGTATTCTCCTGTCGTCGGTTGATACGTTGCTCCGGTAGGGGCTTCGGCAAAAAAGGTTAACTGCTGTCGCATTCCAAGCGGCGATCGCACCCGATGCACCTGAGCCGTATTGGCAAACCGAGTAGAAATCAACATCTCTCGTTGCGTTGGATGCCAGCTTGACAATATCGCCGATCGAAACTCGGTATAGCGTTTGACTGTATCCACCAGTGAGGCTGGGATGGGCGGGATGCCTTCAACCACTAAATTTTCGTTAGGAGTCAGGGTATCAGCCAGGATGGGTTCCATACACGTTAAGGTCAGCAGGGCAGGCAGCACGATCGCGACCGTTGTCCGGAACAGTTTCATGAGGTGGTCGGGCAATCAAGGTTTTCCAAGCATTCCGCATCAACAGTACCACGGCTGCTCCCCAGTGATACAGCAGCACCACTCCTTATACCAATTCCGTAATCAAGGGTTGTTGACGACCCAAACTAAGCTGGTTAAATCACGACCCATTCGGCTGCTCTGACTTAGAGCATCAGACCCAATTAATACTCCGTAGCCACTTCCAAACCCCTGTATGTCGTCTGACCGTCACCCCCTGGCTTTGTTCCCTGGCGATCGACATCAGTTCTTCAGTCGTAAAGCTATAACCCAGTTGCTCCGTAATTCTTAAAAATTCTTCTGGGCTAGAAATATGTTCGAATTTATCTCGCAGCGTCGCATCGTAAGCTGCTGCCTCCAGAAATCGATTCGCACTTTCCAGCGACATTTCTGAATCCTCCTTCTGGTATTGCGTATCCCCGACAGCAAATTTTGCCTCTAGGTTATACTGCCCTAAATCTCTGTGATCTTTAACGTTGCTTTATCTAAAGAATTACTCCAAGTTTGTAATTATACTCATCTGCCCATTAAAAAAGCTGCCATCCGCTCCAAGGTGTGTGGTGCAAACAATTCGCTAAGAAGCGCAAAAGGGCAGTGCCCAATGACTGCCCTAAACGAAATTGCCGGATCACTAAAACGCCGACCCTGATTAACTCTTGAGTTCAGTTTCTCATTCTAGCCATCAGATAAAGCAGGTGGAATGCCCACCACAGGGCAAGGGAAAAAGCGCCCCAACTGCCGAACTAACGGATGCTCTGCCGATTCACAACCTACGATCAACATCGTGGCTGACTCTGCCTGCACTACATTTTTTAGTTCTGGGATCAAATCGCCAAAGCGCAGATGGGTTTTTAATGAACCGCGCCATTCATCAGCCAGATACCGCGCCCGCCACAGAATACGATCGGCTTGTTCAAACGAATCTGCCCAACATGAAGACACATCGGAGACTGACGGTTGGCAAGATTCTGTCAGCTCTGGTGCGATACTGTTAGGGCGCGGCTGAACCGCTGCTTGACCACAAGCCACCAGAGGAGCAGACTCCCGGTGCTTTTTCCGGGAAAATGGTTTACTTTTAGAGGCTACCGAGCGATTTGATGATAAACCTGGACTACATGAACTTTGCAAGTCCATCACATAGACCACCTGCACCGTCACCGCTTTGGAGGTAGCTAGCCGAGTTTGATGAGCAATCCATAAAGTTAAATCGAGGGCAATTTGGCTACGGGGCGAACCATTATATGCCACCATCAAGGTTACCTCTTGAGCGGTATTGGACGGAGCGGAACCACCTGATGGAGGCACAAGTAACATTTGCCGGGTCAGGTCGCTACAACCTAGCGCTCCCTCAAGACGCGCAAGCATTGATGTAATGTTCACGGTTGACCTCTCTAAAAAAAGTAGAACACGGACGAGAGGTGGGTCAGGCGACAGACGGAGCAGTCAAGATGTGCTGCTAAATCTACCAGGAGACTCCAGACCGCTGCATAAAGCGTTAGTCTTAGGCACTCCTCCCATTGCCGACGGAGTTAGCTGACGGGCGAAGACTGGAAGGTGTCTCTTTCAGGTATGCTGAAATTAGCCCCTAAAATTTGGTTCCTCCGTTCTGAACCAAACTCACGATCGAAACCTTCCATCATGATTTGGTTGCAGATTAGGCTACCCACTTAAATAGACATCATGAGAATAATTAACTAATGTGTGTCTTTAGCCAGGAATTCAAACAATTTGCGCTCTAGTAATGAAGAGGCAAAGCAGTCATTTCAGGGTTTTTATTCATCCTCTAGCCACTATAACCCACCCATTTTGGGTTCTGCATCTGCCCTAAAGTAGTTGTTCACGAAACTTATAAGCTCTCTCATAGAAAGTAATTAACCAAATTCAGCAAAGTTAGGGAGTTCGGCAAATTCCGTCCGTCAACCCTGAATCTAAACGGCAAAAAATCAACATAACTCAACATAAATTAAGAAGAAAGTTAATTATTGCTCGTGAATCGAGTCGAAAGATCACAGAATAAGGATATAGATGATGCAGGATGAGCATGACCAGTATGATGTTCATCTCCTATATCTTTGCTCTTTACTTCTGATGTTCGCGTGAGTGCTTCCCTTAAACCGTCAGGGCTTGATCTAAAGCAACTGTTCCCATTTCAGTTAGATGAGTTTCAACTTCAGGCGATCGCTGCTTTAGAAGCAGGGCGATCGGTCGTCGTTTGCGCTCCCACTGGCTCTGGTAAAACGCTGGTTGGTGAGTATGCCATTCATCGTGCTCTAGCCCAAGGACAGCGGGTATTCTACACCACGCCCCTGAAGGCACTATCCAACCAAAAGCTCCGGGATTTTCGCGAGCTATTTGGCAGCGATCGAGTTGGGTTACTGACGGGGGATATCTCGGTCAGTCGGGAGGCCCCCATTCTGGTGATGACGACAGAAATCTTTCGCAATATGCTGTACGGCACCCCGATCGGCGAAGTGGGTACCTCCCTGGTAGGGGTGCAAGCGGTAGTGCTGGACGAATGCCACTATATGAACGATCGGCAGCGAGGTACCGTTTGGGAGGAATCCATCATCTACTGTCCCCCAGAAATCCAACTGGTTGCTCTATCCGCCACGGTAGCGAATAGTGACCAACTGACGGATTGGATTGCCCAAGTGCATGGACCGACCGATCGCATTTATTCGGACTTTCGCCCAGTTCCCCTTAAGTTCCACTTCTGCAATCCCAAAGGGTTGTTTCCGCTGTTAGACGACAGTGGAAAACGGATGAATCAGCGTCTGCGTCCTAAAGGTGGAAAGGGAGCAAAGCCCGCTGGCAAAGGACGCAGTCCCCGGCAAGAAAGCCCTAATTTAGCGTATGTCTTGACCCAGCTACAACAGCGAGATATGCTACCGGCGATTTACTTCATCTTTAGTCGTCGGGGGTGTGATCAGGCTGTAGCGGAGGTGAGTAATCTGCCCTTATCGCTGGTGACGGAAGCTGAAGCGCAACAGCTCAAACAACGTGTCAATGAGTTTTTGGCGGCAAACCCAGATGCAGGACGAGCCGGACAAGTTGAACCGCTATGTCGGGGGATTGCTGCCCACCATGCCGGAATTTTGCCTGCCTGGAAGGGATTAATTGAAGAACTGTTCCAGCTGGGCTTGATCAAGGTCGTATTTGCAACTGAAACGCTGGCAGCCGGAATTAATATGCCAGCCCGTACAACAGTTATTTCTAGTCTCTCTAAACGCACAGATCTGGGACATCGCCTCCTCACAGCGTCCGAGTTTTTGCAGATGGCAGGACGAGCCGGACGACGAGGGATGGACATTCTAGGACATGTCGTCACGGTACAGACCCCCTTTGAAGGAGCGCGGGAAGCTTCGTATCTTGCTACGGTCGGTGCTGATCCGTTAGTCAGTCAGTTTACTCCCAGCTATGGCATGGTGTTAAACCTGCTACAAACCCATAGTTTAGAGGACGCTAGAGATCTGCTAGAACGCAGTTTTGGGCAATATTTGGCAACAGATTATCTTCGTCCCCAACAGGAGGCAATCAATACCTTACGAGCAGAACTTGCCCAACTAGAAGCGCAGCTCGGAGCAGTAGATTGGAAATTGCTGGCTCAATATGAAAAGTTGCAAGAACGGTTAAAGGAAGAACGCCGTCTGCTAAAGACCTTACAGTCCCAAGCCGATGATATGCGAGTGAGTGATCTAGCGATCGCGCTTTCCTTCGCCGTAGCAGGCAGCATGATGAGCTTGAAAGGGCAATTTGTCCCAGTGCAGACGCCCCTATCAGCGGTATTAGTCACAAAAACGGCGGGGGCTGGTCAGTTTCCCTATCTCGTTTGTTTGGGGCAAGACAACCGTTGGTATGTCATTACAGTAGGAGATGTGATCAGTTTGCGAGGCGACATTCCTCGATTAGCGGGAGTAGATGATTTAGCTCCCCCTCCCGAAATGCCCTTGAAGCCAGGGCAATCACGGAGTGGAAATGAGCAGACAGCCGCGATCGCTCGTCAAATTCCCACATTATCCTTACCGGACGACGCCCCAGAAGTGTATGCCCAAATACAACGGATGCAGGCAGTCGAAGCGCAGATTGAGGCACACCCAGTTCAACAATGGGGCAATCGCACCACAATTTTGAAACGGCAAAAACGGATCACCGCGATTCAGGAGGAATTGCGCGATCGTGAGGAAAAACTCGGTCGTAACTTACATCGGCGCTGGGATGAATTTCTCAGCCTAATCACGATTCTGCAAAGCTTCGGCTATTTAGACGAAACTACTCCCACGCCAGCAGGTCAGGCTGCCTCCGCCATTCGGGGAGATAACGAACTCTGGTTGGGGTTAGCTCTCCTATCAGGTGAACTGGATACATTAGAGCCACAGCATTTAGCCGCTACCTGTTTAGCCCTGGTGACAGAGGTATCTCGCCCGGATAGCTGGACACGATACAACCTGTCGCCGGAGGTCGAAGAGGCCCTAGAAAGCTTACGAGGAATTCGCCGCCGGTTGTTCCAGACGCAACGACAGCAACAACGCGAACTAACGCGGACCTACCCCGGACAAACCTTTGAAATGCCACCCGTCTGGCTAGAATATGAGTTTGTTGGTTTAGCCGAACAATGGGCGCTGGGAACCGAGTGGACGGAGCTTTGCAGTAATACCAGTCTAGATGAAGGCGATGTAGTACGGATTCTCCGTCGCACCTTAGATTTTCTATCGCAGATTCCCCATGTCCCGCATTTACCGGGAGGATTGAAGCGCAACGCGATCGATGCGATTCGGATGCTCGATCGCTTCCCAGTCAGTGGGTTAATTGACTAGAATCTCAGACTAGCGAGCGCCAGTACCAGTAGAGTTGCCACTAGAGCGAATCGGACCATTATAGTTAACGGTTGTTCTCCAACCGTTAGGATTGACAGTCACTTGACTTTCTACAGTGGCTTTAGAAAAACCAGGCGCCAGACAGCCCAGAAAGGTAAAGGTGATCGTACCATCACTATTTTCAACGAACGGGGCATTCATTGCCTGACCATGCATGGAGTTCTCAGCTCGATATTTGCCGATGCCACCATTCGCGGCTTCTGCCGCTTGTCGGGCATAGTTTTTGGCTCGGCTGAGGTTAGGGATGGGTGTTCTGATTGACGTTGCCCGAGTTAAAGGTCTAAATGAAGGGCAAGTTCCCTGGGCAGTTGCCGGCTGGCTACTCAGGAGGACAGGTAAGCTACCGGAAATCAAAGTGACCAAGGTGAAGCTAGTCAACAGAATTTTGTGCATATGACAACAGTCTGAAATGGCTAAGTGTACTAACCTGCATTGTATGCGGATGTCTAAAAACCATAAAGAGTCGATAAAAATTGTATAAATTGTTACTGTTTTATAACATGCCTGCCTATAATTGGAGGCAAGGCACGGATGATAAACATTAGTCCATCATTGAGTCAAACCTCATGCTAGAACTCTCTCAGACGACCCCCGTCTTCAAGACTCTGCAAGAAGTCGATCAAGCGGTTCAAACATATCTGGCGACTGACTTGAAAGAACCGGAACTGTTTAATCAGTGGCAAGCGATTCGTGACGCATCTTTAGAATTAGGTGATACTCTACCTGACCCTGGTGTGGTGGGCGAGAGCGATCGTGTGGCAGGGGAAGATAGCTATTAAATGAACTACTCCTAGCCACTATGCTGAGCTAGGAGTTTCTCACCCTTCTTCGCCCCAAATTGCCTCAGAGATCCCGTAGAACGAGCTACAGTAAGTCCTTTTTTTCCTGATGACCACAATTTGAACAGGTTTTGGACGGCTTAACTGCTTGAGTGGAGCACTTCGATGAACATTTCACTTGTTTTCATCAGCTCGTAATCCAAAACTTAAAGAAACATCCCCTATCCAGAATTGAGTAGTTTAGCCCAGATGTTTAACGGGTATGTTGATCCTGCTCGGTTTCGGCAGTCTTTCAGATTGAGTTTTTCTGTAGTAACCAGCTGCCTATTCGTGTAGCCAATTTTGTGTTTGGTTCGCAACTTTATGTTGGAGCGCGATCGCCGGCTTAGATAATTTCTGCCATCGTTTCGATACTTTGATTCTCTTCTTAAAGTTGAGAACTCGCTTCCGCCGTTTCTGCTTCAATACTTGACGAATCTTGGCTTGAGTGATGACCATGCGTCGAGAAGGCTCAACTATGGTGCTGTCACTCATTGCAGCGAGGTAAGACAATCGATCAACTTACCACGTTTCCGATTGCTGTCTTGATCTAGCTACTAAGGTCGAATTGTACAAATACGTCTAACGCCATCTCCACTCAAGAAACTGGACTTCCTGAGCAGATTACAGATACAAGCAAAATCTAACTAAGAGAACGGAGAGAGAGGGATTCGAACCCTCGTTACCCTTACGAGTAAACAGCATTTCCAGTGCTGCGCCTTCAACCACTCGGCCATCTCTCCAAGAGACTAGCGCTACAACTTGCGCCACCGAATGATTATATTAGCAGAAGCTTGTCCCATTCTGGCAACAAATCCCGTAAATTTAATTCATGAGCAATCTTTATACCGTCCGTATCCACGATCGCCGCACCGATACCTTCCATACGGTGCAGGTTCCACCTGATCGATATATCTTACATACCGCAGAACATCATGGTGCTGAACTACCATTCTCCTGCCGAAATGGCGCCTGTACTGCCTGCGCCGTGCGAGTCCTATCTGGAGAATTACGCCAGCCCGAAGCAATGGGACTTTCTCCCGATCTACAGAAACGGGGTTATGCCCTACTATGTGTCAGCTATGCTTGCTCTGATCTAGAAGTGGAAACCCAGGATGAAGATGAAGTGTACGAACTTCAATTTGGGCAATACTTCGGCAAAGGTAAGGTCAGACGTGGATTCCCGCTGGATGAAGACTAGACCTGAGCGTTGCCAGTCAGCCAACTGGTGGCAAGGAGCTTGGCGATCGCTCATCAGTTATTTAGTCGTATCTCTGATTCTGCTAATTCAGCCACCTGCGATCGCCGCCTCTAACCTCGCCTTGCCCGTTTGGCAGGTGATCAGTGGGTGTGAACTGGAAGTTGGAGGGCTTTCTGGTTATCCAGACATCACCGAGCGAGTTCGCCTGGTAGGGATTGATGCACCCGATGTTGATCAAGCTCCCTGGGGTGAAATGGCAAAGCAGCATTTAGAACACTGGGTCGGTAGAAGCGCGATCGTGTTAGAGTCTGATGCGGAATCCAGAGATGACCAGGGCAGACGATTAGCCTATGTCTGGAATAACGGTAAATTGCTCAACGAACAACTGGTTGCCGAGGGTTACGCCCTAGCCGTTCCCCAACCCCCAAACAGTAAGTACGACCAGCGGCTTGCCCATGCTCAAGAACAGGCTCGTCTGCTAGGGCTGGGCATCTGGGATCCTGACCATCCTATGCGGTTGACTCCAGTAGAATTTCGCCAACAACAGCGTTGAAAAGAGATGGGGAAGATAAGGAGGATGGGGAAGATGGGGAAAATGCTCTGAACCTCTTATCTGCCTTAACTCCGTCACCTGCCCTATCCCCCGACCTTCATCACCCTCCCGCTCTCCCTCACCTTTCCCCGGATCTACAGTATCTATGTCTGATCAACTCCAAACCTACCTCGATATTGCGACTGAAGCCGCTCTGGTCGGAGGGGAAGTCCTGCGATCGTTTTTGGGCAAATTGGAGCATGTCGTTGAAAAAGGGCGTCCGGGGGATCTGGTGACAGAGGCAGATAAAGCCTCGGAGGACGCTGTATTAGCGGTATTGCGGCGCCATTTTCCCGATCATGCAATTTTGGCAGAAGAATCAGGACAGCTAGGGGATCAAACAGCAAAGTATTTATGGGCAGTGGATCCCTTGGATGGCACAACGAACTATGCTCACCAGTATCCGGCTTACACGGTGTCGGTTGGGTTACTGATTGAGGGTGTTCCTCAGGTTGGAGTCGTGTTTGATCCGTTTCGGCAGGAATTGTTTCGGGCGGCGCATGGATTAGGGGCAACCTGTAATCGGCGACCTATTCACGTTTCGCAGACAGATGACTTGAGCAAAAGCCTTTTGGTGACTGGATTTGCTTACGATCGCCGCCAAACCACCGACAATAACTATGCCGAATTTTGCTATCTCACTCATCTCACACAGGGCGTTCGCCGCAGTGGTTCTGCTTCCCTGGATCTGGTACATGTGGCTTGTGGCAGATTAGATGGGTATTGGGAGCGCGGCCTGTCACCTTGGGACATCACAGCGGGCATAGTAATTGTAGAGGAGGCGGGTGGCAAGGTAACCGCCTATGATGGCAGCCCATTGCAACTCCAATCCGGGCGGCTTTTGGCAACCAATGGTCACCTGCATTCCAGCCTCAGCCACGCTTTATTAGATGTACCGCCTCTGGTATCCTGGGCAGATCTAAACCATTTTCCTTAGCGATCGCCGGAAGCCTTGGGACAACTCGGCTCTGGAAGCATAATTTTCACGCTTTCCAGACAACTTTGCCAAGAAAGTCCAGACGACTCTAGTGCAGAGGCGATACGGTCAGATTACACTAGAAAAAATCCAACGGCAGGTAAGCAGACACCATCATGTCTTTTCAAATTGAGCGAGGGCTGTTTCTTCTGGACTTCATCGACCATCATGCAATTTTGGGAATTCCAGTAGATGCGGAGATTAAAGACATCCGCAAGCGGTATCTCAAAATCGCTCGTCGGTTGCATCCGGACAGTTGTGCCTCTGAAAGTGAGACAGACAAGCAACGCGCCAGCGAATTATTATCGAAGCTGGTTAACCCTGCCTGGGAAAAACTCTCACAAGAGAAAGACCGCAGTGAGTATATCCTGCTGTTGAAATTGAAGGGACAGCAAGGGCTACGGCAGCAGAGTTCCGGAGAAATGAGTAATTTAGCCAAACAGCTTTCGACGGCTAGCAATCCGGATCACTTCTACCACACCTCGCTGAAAAGCCTTGCCGATCAACAATATGACCACTTAGATCAAACCCTGGAATTAACCGCACAAATCAGCGAGTTAAATCTGGTGTTCTTGATGCGGAAAGAAGGCGCTGGGGAAGCGATCGCTAATTCCACCAAGCAGCCTCTCTATACCGGCAGCAACATTCCTGATTCTTCTCAATCGATAGCTAAACCTGGCGGAACAGCTGCACCCCCGCCACCCCGTCGGGAATCGATCGCCGAGCAGTATTACCGCCGGGCAGAAGGGCATGTTGCCAAAAATAATTTTGCTCAAGCCATTCTAGAATTACGGGATGCTTTACAAATTGAACCGAAAAATAGCCGCTGCCACGCCTTGATGGGAATGGTGTATTTGAAACAAAATCAGCCCAAAATGGCGAAGATTTACTTTGATAAGGCACTAGAGCATGATCCAGATACCGAAATGGCGCAAATTGGTAAGCAACAGCTAGAAGGAGCCGCCGCGTCTAGCAAGGCAGCCGGAGCAAAAGCTGGAACGCAGAAAACACCACCCAAAGCCGATCCCAAAGCTAGCAAACCGGGAACGAAGCCAAATAATGATAAGCCGAGTGGTGGATTGTTTGGATTATTTGGTGGGAAGAAGAAGTAATGGTATATCAACCGCCCACTGGTGCCAGGGATCTATTGCCTCTGGATGTCGCTCAAAAACGCTGGATTGAAGATCGGCTGCAACAGGTGTTTCACCGTTGGAGCTATCACCGGATTATTACCTCGACGCTCGAACGGTTGGATACTTTAATGGCAGGGGGCGCGATCGAGCGATCGACCGTAATTCACCTGCAAGATGCCGAAGAAGGAGCATTGGGCTTACGTCCGGAACTGACTGCCTCGATCGCGCGTACCGTGGTCACTCGTCTGGCTGGAGCCGCCCATCCCCTGCGCCTCTATTACAATGCCAATGTGTTCCGACGAGCCCAGGAAGGGAGCCATAGTCGGCAGCAAGAATGCTACCAGGCTGGCGTAGAACTGTTAGGCATGGGTGGATTACTGGCAGATACGGAAGTCTTGTTACTGCTAGTTGATTGTTTGCATCAGTTGGGTTTAAACCAATGGTCAGTCATCCTGGGGGAAGCAGGCTTAACCCGATCGCTGTTATCAGAGTTTCCCCAGCCCTTGCAAGCCAAAGTGCGTCATGCGATCGCGCACCTCGATCGGATGACTATAGAGATGTTACCGATGTCTGCCGAATTGCGCGATCGCGCCCTGTTCCTGATGGATTTGCGGGGGCATCCAGCTGATGTGTTACCACGAGTTAGTAGCCTTGATCTCAACCCATCGCAACGGAAAGCCTTGAATAGCTTGAAGTCGTTGGTTGAATTGCTGCAAACCACTCCTGATGCTTTACCATCCCCCAATTCCTTGGTGCTTGATCTCAGCCTAATTCGGACGTTTGACTATTACACCGGCATCGTGTTTGAAGTGGTAAGCGAACATCCGGCTGGGCTGCAAGTGTTGGGACAAGGTGGACGCTACGACCAACTGTTAGGGCTATATCATCCTCAGGGACAAAGCTATCCAGGGGTGGGATTCTCGCTGCAAATTGAGCAGCTGCATCAAGTCCTGTTGCCAACGGGACAGTTACCCCAATTCATTCCTTCCAGTCATTGCCTGGTGGTCCCCGATAGCCCGCAAGCCTACAGTGCAGCGCTCGCTCATGCTCAGGCGTTACGCAGTTCATCACCCTCCCAACAAGTAGAACTGGATTTAGGCAGCCGGACTCCTGGTGAAGTGCATGATTATGCTCGCCATCGGCGGATTCCGCAGATTGTGTGGGTAAAAGCGGGTGGCGCGATCGAGATCGAAACTGTAGACTAGCCTCCTGAGATGATTTAAGTATCGTCTAGTTCCATTCCGGATGGTCTGGACTAAACTGGTGATGACTTCGCTAGAGGATTAATGGATAGCATGCAGCGCTAGCTCCTGCTTCCCCATCTTCCCTACCTCCCTCATCCCCACCAACCATGTCTCGTCTTGCCAATACGATCGAAGCCATTCTCTACCTCAAAGGACGCTCGTTGACGATCGCCGAAATTGCTGAGTTTGCCGGGAGCGATCGCGAAACGGTGGCAGAGGGATTAATTGAACTGATGGCAGAGTATGCCCATCGGGACGGTGCTTTAGAAGTCGTGGAAACCCCAGAAGGGTATAGTCTACAACTGCGCGAAAGCTATCAGCATCTAGTACAAACCTTAATTCCTACAGATTTAGGAGTAGGAGCGTTACGCACATTAGCCGCGATCGCGCTGAAAGGACCGCTGACTCAAACCGTCCTGGTAGACCTGCGCGGGTCAAATGCCTATCAGCATGTGCAGGAACTAGTGGAACAGGGATTCGTCCGTAAACGGAGACAATCCGATGGACGGTCCTACTGGTTACAAGTAACGGACAAGTTTCATCAATATTTCCAGCTCAGCCAGTTACCTCAAGGATTGGATCAATACCTTAAACCCCAATCATCCACAGAACCCAGTTTGTAAATTCCATCCCATTCTCCTTGATCAGAATGGGGCTACATTGCAAACACACCCAAACAGGCAGGCGTTAATGGATAGACTTTTCTTTCTGTCCAGCGAATTTTCTCTAAAGTTCGGTTAGAGGTTCGGGATTTTCACCCTGATGGTACAGGTCAAAGTCAGGATTATAAATGTCAAAATAGTTAAAAGTAACCTATCGGATTTACCATGGTCTTTAACCTGAACAGTGCGGATTTTTTTGGTACGGATGCCGAAGAACATGAAGCGAACCAATTACTAAAGTATCTCCAGCACCAATCACCAGAGGTATTAGCTCAGGTAGCGAAGTCGGTCACGCCAGAAGTGAAGCAAATCATTTCGCATAACGTTCAGGGATTGGTCGGCATGTTACCGTCAGAAGCCTTCAATGTCAAAATCACCACCGATCGTGAGAATCTGGCAGGCTTGCTAGCATCGGCAATGATGACGGGTTACTTCCTGCGCCAGATGGAGCAACGGATGGAGATGGAAGATATGCTGGCAGGCTCATTTAGCTTACGGCAAGAATCGCATGATGCAGACCGATTCGATTAATCGTTAGACCGACGACTAGAGACTGAGGGGCGAACTAGCCGTGAAGTTTATAATGGACGTTGTTCCATTATTCCAAGCAGGCTTGTGACCACGACTCCGCTTCCTTCCAATCTCCAACCATCTTCCAGTTATTCCCCAAATCAACCTGATTCTCTGGGTCGCTTTGGCAAGTTTGGGGGCAAATATGTCCCCGAAACCCTGATGCCTGCGTTGGCAGAATTGGAAGCTGCCTTTAAGCAATCTAAGAGCGATCAGAGCTTTCAACAGGAACTTCAGGGATTATTACAGGACTATGTGGGACGACCCAGCCCGTTATACTTTGCGGAGCGGCTGACCACTCACTATGCCCGCCCAGATGGGACAGGAGCACAAATTTACCTGAAGCGGGAAGACCTGAATCATACTGGAGCCCATAAAATCAATAATGCCCTGGCTCAGGTGCTGCTGGCTAAACGGATGGGCAAGCAGCGGATTATTGCCGAAACGGGAGCCGGTCAGCATGGTGTGGCTACGGCAACTGTATGTGCTCGGTTTGGCTTGAAATGCATTATCTACATGGGCATCCATGATATGGAGCGGCAAGCGCTCAACGTGTTTCGGATGCGGCTAATGGGGGCAGAGGTGTGTCCGGTAGCTGCGGGAACCGGCACTTTGAAAGATGCCACCTCAGAAGCCATTCGGGATTGGGTGACGAATGTGGAAACCACCCATTACATTCTGGGTTCGGTGGCGGGTCCCCATCCTTACCCAATGTTAGTCCGAGATTTTCAGGCAATTATTGGGCAGGAAACCCGCGCTCAATGTCAGGCAAAATGGGGTGGTTTGCCCGATATCCTGCTGGCTTGCGTCGGGGGTGGTTCGAATGCGATGGGTCTATTCCATGAGTTTGTCCACGAACCCAGTGTTCGGCTGATTGGCATTGAAGCGGCTGGGGAAGGGGTGGAGACTGGCAAACATGCGGCGACCTTAACCCTGGGTCGAGTTGGAGTGTTGCATGGTGCAATGAGCTATCTGCTTCAGGATACCGAAGGTCAAGTAATTGAACCGCACTCGATCAGTGCCGGACTCGATTATCCCGGTGTTGGTCCTGAACATAGCTATTTGAAGGATTTAGGTCGGGCTGAATATTTCAGTGTGACGGACAAGGAAGCTCTTGCCGCCTTTGAGCGCTTATCCAAACTAGAAGGGATTATTCCTGCTCTGGAAACGGCTCACGCGATCGCCTTCTTAGAAACCCTTTGTCCACAGCTATCTGGCAGTCCCCGCATTGTAATTAACTGCTCTGGACGCGGCGACAAGGATGTCCATACCGTCGCCAAATTCCTCACTCCTACCGAGTAGGCGATCGCTTGCATAGCTGACTGTAGAGCGGCAAGTGGTTTGTCGCTCTACGATCGCACTTTTCCATCAAATCGGACGATCGCCCATCCCCTCTAATCCAGCGGCGGCGATTGCCCGTTGCACTAACTCAGTCACATTTAGTCGTGCTGCCCATTGAGTCAGATAGGCAAAATCCAGGGAATTGCCCTGCACCTTCAGAATGCCCAACACATCCCGCCATTGCTTTTCGGATTGGCTGCGTTGTCCCCAGAGCAATTTCGCCAGAATGATATCTTCGGGGGCAGCTAGCCAAAATTGTTCTGACTCATCTAATCCGATCGCTTCCAATCTACGGCGTGCCATTTTTGCGCGATCGAAGTCAGTATGCGCATTCAGAACAATGTCAGCATTCAGGATCAGTTGCATGTGCGTGACACTGAGAACTCTAGCTCTGCCTGATTGGATATCGGATACAGCACCCGGCGGACAGTAAAACCCCTCGGCTTCCAGTCGGCTCACCAATGCCATGATTGCTGATGGCTCAATTTCTACCACAACATCAAGGTCGCGGGTGGTGCGAGGATCACCATAGGCGATCGCGCAAACACCATTAGTAATGTAATAGGGAAGGTTGAGCGCTGCAAACACTGAATGCAACATCCGGGCAATTTCACTGGGGTCTTGTACCCACATGGTTGCGTCTCCAGATGGTGTTAATCGGGGTATCCATTTTTCTTGCAAGACTGACTGAGCAAAGTATTGGGGAGCTAATTCACCCCTGGCTTTTGTCATGCCCCGCAGTGCCACAATTTTTGCCCACCGAATCATCTGAGCGGCGATGGCAAATCGTTCCCCCGGCGTTTTTTGCCGCAAAAGCTCAAACTGATAGAGATCAGACTCTATAGAAGTATCGATCGCTTGGGGTTGGTAAGCAGAGTTAGTGGTGGATTCCAATTCCATGCTGCACGTTCCTCTACCTCAGCTTCGATCAATGGTGCTATTGTAACACCTGGCTTTCAGCTACCTCTGATCTCTGCCCTATTGTCCATCACTAATGCTCTGTGATCACGCCTTTGAGGGCACTCGGTGATGATCCCGATTGCAAAACAATCACTACAAGAGAGCAGAGCGAGCGCACTATTCAAGTAGAACTTGTAGGTCTGGGTCAAAGCTCAAAATCTTTGTAATCTGAGCCAGTTCGATCGAGCCAACCTGCTTTTGTCTCACTCCACTAGCAAATTGCTTCGGAATAACCAGGCAAGTGTTTTTAATGGTAGGCAACGCTTTCTTAGAGGAAGAACTGCAAAAGGATGAGAGGTAGAAACTTGCATTTGCATGACTGAGTTGCTCAAGTTCAGATTCCATTGATTTAGGAAGACTGAAAGATGCATAGGCTTGTCGAATCAATTGACCAACAATCTTCACATAATCTACATCCTGTCTGAAAAGATCTGAATACCGATAGACTTTGCCAGTACGGAGGTTCAAAGTTATTGAACGACTTGACAGAATTGGATAAAGTCCACTTGCACGGATCTCTTGACACACTATGCTAATAATGTTGTCTCGCGCAAATGCAATTTGACATTGATCTAACCTAACCGAGGATATGAATGTTTCACTTTTAGCGTGAGTTGTACAGTAATCTGATCTTTCTAGCTTTTGCTGATAAAAGTTTCGTGCAGATTCAGAAAGTTTGGCGAATTCAACATTGATTTTAGCTTGAGTTTTGCCATCTCTTAAACCAGCTAAGTGAGGATACACTGTTTCCATATAGCAGTTGCCATTAGGAGAAACAATGCGTTTTGGAATCAACTTAAGTCTGAGACTATCCTCTGCTTTAACAAGGTTAGGATTAACCTCTTTTAGTAATTCTACATGGTGAATTTCAACTACTCTCAATTTATTGTATGGATTCAGTTGAGTAGATTCTTTAGCAGAAGCAGAACCCAGAAGATCTAACGGGTTAGAGGAAAAAGTTACTATTGCAATAGTAGATGGGAGAGAATGACGAGTTAATAAACACCCAGTTAGAACAACAAGTAATCCTAATCCACCAATCCTAATCCATCCAACAGCAGTTTTTAAAGACTTCAACTTATTCATTATCATGATTTTAAGCTTTTCCTAATCCTCGGTTGACTTCAATTCTGCTTACTGAAAACTTATATAGTTCAGTCGAGTTCTCAAGATAATTTCTGGTATATATAAGAAAACTCTAATTAGTACACTCTCACTACAATCTTGATAGAGTTAAAAAAAACGTAATGTTAAGTATTACAGTCATAAATGCCCCTAGAATTGCACCTCTAAGCCAGTTCCATTTATTCCTTCTTTTTAAGAAAATAATCATGGGAATAAGATAAATAAATTGAGATAAACCGATATAAAACCCGATTAGTCCAATAATATCTATGTCAATTCGTTTGGGTCGAATTGGGTTTCCAGGTTGGTAGTATGAAGTATAAAGAAAGACCGTAATAAAAAAAATAAGTAGATTAACTCCTAAGGTTAGGAAAGCACCAACAACTCTTTTAACTAATTCTTTCCGCATCAATTTTCCCTTAAATAACTTGCAGAAATCCTGCTAAAAACCTTAGGCATATTGATTATCCTTTCTTAAGATAGCTGATCGCACTAACCAATGTCAGGAAATGGCATTATCAAAAGTTCATAGTAAATCCATGTATCTAGTATAGATAAAGCTACTGTACCTCCTAGAATCAGCCACGATCGTAAAGAGGGTTTAACTAAAAAAGAAACACCGCTAACTATCAGCGATTTGAATAACCCAACAAATGCACCCATAGCTAGAACAAATAATACAGTTTGAGCTGGAGAAATAAGCTGCGTTGAAGGACGAATTTTTACAATCACATAAACTGATAAGTAGATGATTGCTGAGAGAGGGATACATAAAATTAAGGAAACTAAGAAGACTTTAGAGCCGCGTAGTGAAGAGAACCTTGTTTCGCTTTGGTTGATAAATTTATCTAATTTCCAAAGATTTTCAGGTCAACAGCTTGGATTTGATTGCTCTAACCAAAAGGAAGCGGCATTGTCCAAATTTCATAGTAACTCCATGCCTCTAGTAAAGATAAAGCTACTGTACTTCCTATAATCAATCGCCATCGTAAAGAGGGTTGAAATAAGAAAGAAACAGCACTAACTATCAGCGATTTGAATAACCCAATAACTGCAACTATAGCCAGAAGAATTAATATATTCCGTAGGGTAAGGAGTAGAAAGCCATCAGCAAACAAAGCGATTAGTAGGTGAATAATTGCTGAACTGGAAGCACACAAAATTAAGGAAACCAAAAAGACTTTGAAGCCGCGTAGTGAAGAGAACATTAGTTCGCTTTGGTTTGTGAATGTTATCCAATTTACAATGATTTTTAGGTAAAAACTTACTCTTTAAATACTCTTGAATTGCTGTGAATATCGGTAGTGTAATTTTCCTCGGTCTCTCTTCTGAATCTCTTTCTTCCGTTTATACCATTTGTTCAAACGAGAAGATTGCTTGTCGCGCGGAGATCGCATCTGTTAAAGCATTTTTAGTCCACCACTCCCCATAGTGGCGACAGATCTCTTGTAAATCGGACTGACAATCGTCAGGGGCAATCATACAAGCGCTAAAAACACAGGATTTTGGGAGCGTTATTTATCATAAATGGTAACTCATATCTACACATCGCTGGGTCTCAAATGATCCAGCTTCATTCGGTCAAGGTATCGCTCTTCAATTACTTGGCTAGAGTTGCCAACCCACCGAGCGATCGTTGTCGAAGACTTACTTTGCACTCGCCTCTCTTAGTACATCTGTTTCAACACCCAGATGATACCCAAACAATACCCAGATTGCCAGAGATTAACCCAAAATTTTACCTTCGGATAGAATACTTGCACTACTAAAGATCGGTCTATGACATAAAAGAATCCCCGGAAACCAATGATTTCCAGGGATTCTCTCTTTAAGCCGATGGCGGGATTTGAACCCGCGACCGCTCGATTACGAATCGAGTGCTCTACCACTGAGCCACATCGGCACTGACAGTAGATTATTGTAACAATATTTGTGGCATAAAGCAGAGCTAACCTAAAAAAATCTCGCATCGCCCAGGTAGGAGAGGGCGATCGCTTCAAGCCAAATCTCGACCAAAGGGCATTAACGCTAAAACCATGAGCTTGAAGTGTTGCTTAGCAAACGGTAGACCAATCACAGTGATTGCCAGCACTAACCCCCAAATCAGGTGAGAGAGGGCAATCCCCCAACCAAAAAACACCAGCCAGATCACGTTGAAAATGAAGGCTAGTGTACTATTAGCACTGGGATTGGGAATAACTTCCTTGCCAAATGGAGCAAAGGTGGCAACACCAAGTTTAATTGCTTCAATCCCAAAGGGAATACCAATAATCGTTAAGCAGATGCTGAAACCGCCGATGATGTAGCCAATCCCACTCATGAAGCCGCCAAAAATCAGCCAGATAATATTTCCCAGAAGACTCATCTGCAATCTCCGTCTAGCGATTAATTTCTGATTGATGTTAATCGTGCCACGATCGCACTCACCCAACCAACAATTTCTATGACCGAGCCGACACCATCGCAGACCGAATCAACCCAGTCTAAACGAGAAAAGTATGCTTTTTTGAAAGCGGAGGCGGCGGCTCCTTATAAAGGGTTGCGCCAGTTTATTTATATTGTGTTTGGTGCGTCTGGGGCGATCGGCGGCTTTGTCTTCCTCATACAAGCATTGGCAGGTCGGGATGTGGAGTCCGCCTTACCCAATCTGGCATTACAGGTAGGGGTAGTGGCACTGATGGTCTGGTTGTTTCGCTTAGAAGGACGCAAGAAGCGGCAATAGTCATTTGGTTGTAAAGACTGCCCTCACCCTAGCCCTCTCCCAAAGGGCGAGGGAACCAGAACTGTCTGAAAGCCCTTCTCCTTAGGGAGAAGGGTTGGGATGAGGGCAAATTAGTTGCCCAGTGCGTTTGTCATTATTTATTCCTACCCGATACTTACCTCTCCCATGCCGATTATTCTGACTGGATTTCTCGCTAGTCTGATTGCTGGACTTGCCACTGCGATCGGCGCTTTGCCCATTCTGTTTATTCCTAGCCTGACCAAACGAGCCGAAGGTATGCTGTTGGGATTTGGGGGCGGGGTCATGTTAGCCGCAACAGCGTTTTCATTGATTCTGCCCGGTACGGAAGCCGCCATGTCACAAGGCTTTCCGAAAGCGATCGCGGCATTAATTATGGTAGGCGGCATTTTGTTCGGAGGGTGGTGCTTAAACTTCGTGCATGCCCACTTTCCCCACGAACATTTTTTTAAGGAAGAAACGGCGGCTAATCGCGCTAATTTAGCCCGGTTATGGCTATTCATTGCAGCGATTACTCTGCATAACTTTCCGGAAGGCTTGGCAGTTGGTGTGAGTTTTGGCAGTGGGAATATCCAAGAAGGACTACCTGTAGCGCTGGGAATTGGCTTACAGAATATGCCAGAGGGGTTAGTGGTAGCAGTGGCGCTGCTTGCCCAAAGTTATTCTGTGGGTCATGCGCTGCGCGTGTCGTTGCTGACGGGATTAGTCGAACCGATCGGCGGGTTAGTCGGAGTCAGCATCGTGCATCTGGGTAATTTCATCTTGCCCTGGGGCATGGCGTTTGCGGCGGGAGCCATGTTGTTTGTCATCAGTGATGAAATTATTCCCGAGTCGCACCGCAAAGGGTTGGAAAAAGAAGGCACGATCGGGATCATGCTCGGCTTTGTCACCATGATGTTTTTGGATATTGCCCTGGGATAAGCTCAGCAGATCAAACGTTGCCAACCGATGCGGGCGACTATAGTAGGGATACACGCCTCTGCATCTACGTCATGAGCAGTCTCCATGAGTTTGTGTATCAATCCTCACTGTGCTCAACCGGATCATCCTGGCAATGATGATAGTCGCATCTGTCAAAGTTGCGGGTCAGACTTGGTGCTACAAGGACGGTATCGAGTCATGCGTGTCTTAAGTGATACGACGGGATTTGGCATTGTCTATGAAGCCTATGAACATACCACGCCCAAAATCCTCAAAGCCCTGAAGGCGATCCATAACCACAATGCCAAAGCCGTTGAACTATTTCGGCAGGAAGCTGAAGTCTTAAGTCGCATCCACAGTCTAGCGGTACCCAAAATTGGGAGTGATGGTTACTTTCAGATGATGCCCAAAGGTCAAGCTGAACCCGTCCACTGCATTGTGATGGAGAAAATTGATGGGCTAAATCTCAGTCAGTGGATGCAGCAACAAGGCGATCAGCCGATTAATGAACGGCAAGCGTTGAACTGGTTACAGCAATTGGCAGAAGTCTTGCATCAAGTGCATCAGCAAAATTATTTTCATCGGGATATTAAGCCACAAAATATTATGCTGCGATCGACCGGGCAACTGGTGCTGATTGACTTTGGTACGGCGCGGCAAATGACCTATACCTATCTGGCACATTTAGGGAATTCCAGTATTACCCAGATTAGTTCTCCCGGCTACACACCACCGGAACAGGATATGGGGCATGCCGTCCCACAATCCGATTTTTATGCGTTGGGACGTACGTTTGTCTATCTATTAACGGGAGTGCAGTTAACGGATGGCAGTATTTATGATGCTCAGACGGGAGAAATCCGCTGGCGACAATATGCGCCCCATGTGTCACGGCAATTCGCTGACTTCCTCGATCGCTTGATTGCCCCTCGTCCCATCGATCGGCCCAAAAATACCCAAGAAATTTTGGCTGAATTGCAGCGACTCACCCACCTGACGGCAACGCTACAAACCTCAACCCCGGTGACCGCTTCAACCTTACCTCCCTGGAAGGCGGCTCCGTTTACTTACCTTCAGGATGTCAGTCCTCCCACGCAGCTTCAGAGATCCCGTTTACGGCAAGGGGGTGTGGTGGATCGAATCAGCCACTCTGATCATGCACTCACCCCAATCACTCAGCCGACTAGAGCCAAACGCTGGTTACTCAGTGGAGCCATCGCTACGATCTTAGGTCTGATCGCGATCGGGGGATGGCAAGGCTATCGGTTCATGGCTCGCGATCGGGTGGAGCAACCAATCGTAGTGACTACGACTCTCGCCGGGCATACCAGTTATGTGAATGTATTAGCCTTAAGCCCCGATGGCGAAACCCTGATTAGTGGCAGTGCCGATAAAACGATTAAACTGTGGGATTTGGCGACCGGGCAGGAACTTCAGACGCTGACTGGTCACACAAGTTTCGTTAATGCCCTAGCTGTCTCTCCCGATGGTTCCACCTTAGTTAGTGGTAGTGCCGATCGCACGATCCGAGTCTGGGATTTGGCGACTGGCAAACAACTTCGCGTCCTGATGGGACATACCAGCTTTATCAATGCCCTGGCGATCACCGCCGATGGGGAAACCCTGGTGAGTGCCAGTGCCGATCGGACAATTAAACTGTGGAACTTAGCGACAGGTCAATTAATCCGAACGTTGGTTGGACATACGAGCTTCGTGAACACCTTAGCCATTAGTTCCGACGATCGAATTCTGGCTAGTGGCAGTGCCGATAAAACGATCAAACTGTGGAATTTAACCACCGGTCAACTCCAGCAAACGCTGATGGGACATGATGATTATGTCAATGCGATCGTCATCACACCTGATGGCAAAACCTTAATTAGTGGCAGTGCCGACAAAACGATCAAACTGTGGGATTTAGCCATAGGCAAGGAATTGCAAACGTTGACCGGACATACAGGGTATGTGATGGCGTTAGCGGTGCATCCCAATGGCAAAACTTTAGCGAGTAGCAGTAGCGATGGCAGCGTGAAGTTATGGGATTTAACCACGGGCAAGGTCATGCGTACCTTCACAGGCTACGGTCATCATATTGATTATTTTGTCGTGAGTTCGGATTGGCAAACGATCGCCACGGGCAGCAGCGATCGGGTGATCAAAGCCTGGAATCTTAACGCTGACTGAGTTTGGAGCGCTTTATCCCATCTATTAATAAGGATGGTTCGACCTGACTGAATAACCTTTGCAATTCTGGATCTTTGACCCGTTTGATGGCTTTGTCTAAACTGAACCACTGTCGCTGGCGTTGTTTCACTTCGGGATACTGGTCAGCGACTTCCTGAACCTGCATGAAAAACACTTTGACCTGGCAGGGATAGCCCCATTTACGAATCTGATAGTCCCCGATCGCAGGAGTGATGACTGATCCCAGAACTCCTGCTTCTTCCCAGGCTTCTTTGGCGGCGGAGTCAGCGGGAGACATGAACAGACTGATCCAACCTTTAGGAATTCCCCAATGATTACCACTAGAGGTCGTGATTAGTAGGATCTCAATAGTTCGCGATCGGATGCGATAGGGAATAACTCCAGATTGCCTGAACATCAGCGATGCCCTTTGGTGCTCAAAAGGAAAGCCCTCTGGGATCTTGCCGTGTTTCGATTCCAGAAGACCTTCACTGTAATTGCAACTCCTCACGATGGCATCATCTAACGATTGACCTAACTTGCCTATCCGCCCAATGGTAGAAGTTGAACGGTTAGGAGGAAAAGCTAACTCAGGAGTTAACTGCATGATTTTACGATCGGTGTTTGCAGATCTAAGGTGCCAAGCTAGAAATCGGTGTAATTCAAATCACAGTCATCATTGAATCATTTGAGTTAATTGCAACCCTTCATAGGGACAGTTCCTAATAAGAACACTTAAAAAAGTGACAATTTTTACCGAATTCCATCTTGAGGAAATAGAGACATTAGCAATATAAAAGCCAGCTATTTATCTACCTCACTATTTCATCCAATCTAGCTAGTTACTGAGATCTTCTCATATTCATCTACAGAGTTCAGTTATCCAAAGGTAAGCTAGCAACGCCTGAGGATACCTGTCTCAGGTCATTTACCCCAACGAGTCAAGCGGGAGTAAAAAATTAGAGAAATTATTAAACAATGTAAATATACACCGTTCTTGTTAATAAACATTGCAGGAACCCGATCCCGGTGTTAACGTCTGTAAACAGGTCAGTTTAATTCCTTTGGAGGTAATGCATGCGTAGAATTAGCCAGTTTCCAGTTAGGAAATAACGCATCTTGTTCCAGAACATCTTTAGTTGTTTTGTTGAGATGGAAATCTGAAATGTATTAGCAAAATGATCGGATTTTCTGGAAACCTCAAAATCACGGATGTAGTTTGTTCCGGTTAATATCCATCTCAGTTGCACTGCCCCTATGGCGTATCTAGAGTCATGAAGTGATCTATTTCTCATCCTTGGGCTAGCAGTCGCCTGACAACTTAGAACCAACATTGTCCCTGTGTCGGGTGTTTTCGCACTTGCTTCACCATTGATTGATCAGGATAGAACAACGGCTGCATCAGTCAATTTCGACATCACAAGACACACGTTATCTCACTGCATTGTGCCAACACGGCGTTGATTTGGATTTCCGATCGCTAGAACTGAACCATGTAGTGAGCCTCAATTCAGGAGGTTATAGCAATGAATATTCAAGGAAAAACCGCTCTTGTTACTGGAGCCTCGCGGGGAATTGGTCGCGCGATCGCATTAGAACTGGCTCGTCAAGGCGTTAGCCGCCTATTACTGGTGGCTCGCAACCCCGAACGGTTAGCCCTGGTTGCCAGTGAAGTTGAACTGTTGGGCGTAGAAGCGATCGTGCTGCCGCTCGATTTAACCAAACCAATTGAAGTCCATAGTGCGATCGCCAAAGCCTGCCGCACCTATGCGCCAATTCATTTACTGGTGAACTGTGCTGGAGTGGCGTATCAAACTCCGTTCCTCAAGTCCCGGTTGTTATATGTGCAGGATGAACTCACCACGAACTTAGTGGGGATGTATACCATCACTCGCCTGGTTGCCCGCCGGATGGTAGTGCAACGCGAAGGTACAATCGTCAATGTTTCCAGCTTGATGGGCAAAATTGCCGCTCCTACAATGGCAACCTATTCAGCCACTAAGTTTGCGATCGTTGGCTTTACCCAAGCGTTGCGCAACGAACTGGCTCCCTATAATGTGCGGGTTTGCGCCCTGCTCCCTTCCCTTACGACTACGGATATGGTGCGAGAGTTTCAATGGTTTCAGGGATTGATTCCCAGTACACCTGAGCAAGTCGCTAAAGCGTTAGCGATCGGCTTACAAAAGGATGCCCCGGAGGTGTTGGTCGGTTGGCAGAGTCATTTAGCGGTATGGGGTAGTCGGTTGGCGCCCTGGTTAGTCGAGCGGATTGTCCGCATTGCGGCGCCTAAATCAGAACCCTCGGTTCGGCGATCGTTTATTTAGGCCATTGCCAGCAGAAGTTATCCTCACAAACGGTAGGGGTTTGGCATTCGGTCAATCGTCTTTGCAATCGACCAGAGATGATCTGCCGAATGCTAAACCCGTACAGGGATAATATCCTTCTCGGAAATCTCTTTAGGATTGTCGATTTAATCAATCGGCAGCCGATGCGGGCGGGTTTGGCAGACAATCTAATCTGTCGGTGCCCCCCGCTCCTACCCAATCATGCTTTGCCCCTAACGAGGTTTAGACCGAAAACTGCAATTGCCAATCTTTCAAGCTAGCAATGCCAGGAACGGAAGTGAGATTGTATTGCAAAGGAGTGATGGTGATGTAGTTCTCTCGCGTTGCCTGCACATCTGTCGGGACAAGATCGGCTAACTCTGACGCCGCTTCCACATCTTCCAGGAGTGCCTCACCTGAGAGCCAGTAGTAGGTTTTGCCTCTGGGATCAACCCGTTTCTCGAATACATCAATGTACCGACGAATGCCCTGACGGGTAATCATTACCCCCGCGATCGCGTCTGCGGGTACCGCCGGAACATTCACATTGAGCAGGAGTAATTCTGGTAAGGGGTGCTTCTCCATTTGGGTGACCAGCGATCGGGCAAAGTTCGCGGCGACCCCAAACTCTTTAGAAGAGTAACTGGTGAGGCTAAACGCCACACTGGGAATGCCTTCGATCACTCCTTCCATGGCAGCGGACACTGTGCCGGAGTACAACACATCCGTACCGAGATTGGAACCGTGATTAATCCCGGATAACACCAGATCCGGTGGGCTATCTAGTAATGCCCAGAGGGCGAGTTTGACACAATCAGCCGGAGTGCCAGAACAAGCCCAGGCTCGGACATCCGGATGGAAGATGGACGTTACCTCTTCGGCACGAATCGGATGATGCAGGGTGAGTCCGTGTCCGGTTGCCGATCGCTCTTGATCGGGGCACACGACGCTGACTTCATGTCCTGCCTCTGCCAGGCTATTCGCTAAGGTGCGAATGCCTAATGCTGAAATGCCATCGTCGTTACTAATCAGAAGTTTCATGACTCAATCACTCGATCGCTTGCACGGGGTCTAGGGTTGGGAGGTAGATGGGGGTGATCCCCCGCAATCCCCCTTAAAAAGCTACCGTGTACACACATCTCTAACTTCGACTGTAAACCTGGATTTGATCCCCCTAAATCTCCCTTAAAAAGGGGGACTTTGAACATCTTTGGTTCGGCTCCCTCCTTATTAAGGAGGGTTGGGGAGGATCGGTTCGACTTGTGTGTACACAGTAGCCTTAAAAAAGGGGGACTTTGAACGTATTTGGTCGGCTCCCTCCTTAATAAGGAGGGTTGGGGAGGATCAATTCGTTATAGGTCTACAGGGTAGCTGAGGCTAGAGGTGGCTTGGCAAAAAATCACTTTTGCTGCCAACTCTACTGTCAGAAGATCAGCCCACCCTCTACACTGGTAAAGTGCGTGATTTTTGGTCACGTAGCACTCGTCTCCTATTTAAACCCTTCGTATGACTGTTCAGCCCAAAGAACTTGAAGCTCAACTAGAAGCGATCCGCCTGGAAGCTCAGCAAGCCCTGGCGGCGACTGAGGCGTTAGAGCAATTAGAACAACTTCGGATCAAATATCTTGGTAAAAAAGGTCCCATTCCTCAAGTGTTGGGCAGCATGGGGAAATTGGATGCCGCCGATCGGCCGCGGATTGGTTCCCTGGCGAATGACGTGAAGGAAGCGATTCAGTCGGATTTGGAACAACGCCGGGTGGCTCTGCAAGCGGCGCAGCTTCAGGCACAATTGGATGCCGAAACTCTGGATGTGACGATGCCAGGAACCTACTGGCCGCAGGGACGGACGCATCCTTTAAATGCAATGAGCGATCGCGTGATTGATATTTTTGTCGGCATGGGCTACACCGTTGCCGAAGGTCCCGAAATGGAGACGGACTACTACAACTTTGAAGCGTTAAACTTTTTGCCTGACCACCCGGCTCGGGATATGCAGGATACGCTATATCTGCCGGATGGCAACATTATGCGGACGCATACCTCCTCGGTGCAGATTCGCTATATGGAAGCGAATGAACCCCCAATCCGGATTGTGATGCCGGGTCGCTGTTATCGCCGGGATACGGTGGATGCGACCCATACGGCAGTCTTCAACCAAATTGAATTCCTGGCGATCGATGAAGGACTGACCTTCACTGACCTCAAGGGCACGCTGCGGATGTTCCTGGAGCAACTGTTCGGAGAAGTCCCAATTCGGATGCGTCCCAGTTTCTTCCCGTTCACGGAACCTTCGGCAGAGGTGGATCTGCAATGGAAAGGTCGCTGGCTGGAAATTATGGGTTGCGGTATGGTTGACCCAAATGTGTTGAAGTCGGTGGGCTACGACCCCGAAGTGTATACGGGCTTTGCGGGTGGTTTGGGCGTGGAGCGACTGGCAGCAGTCTTGCACCAAATTGACGATATTCGTCGCCTCTACACCAGCGATCTCCGCTTCCTGCAACAGTTCTAAGCGGTTAACGGATCTGGGAGTGGGGATGGGGCTGCGATCGGGGTTAGCTAGGGTGAGAGAATGCTTTAACGGTAAAGCACTATTGCCTGTAGGATATCCTCCAGATCCCCCTAAATCCCCCTTGAGAAGGGGGACTTTGAGGCTGTTTCCTCCTTTTTAAGGGGGCTAGGGGGATCTCTGAGTGACGGATACAACAAACCATACCCGTTAAAACAACCTCTAAGCTCACCACTTGAATGTTTGAGCTTCAGCGCTGAATCTCTGAGCTTAGTCGCTGAATGTTTTTGCTTAGCGGCTTAAAGTCTAAGGTTCAGCGCTTAATGTTTGACTTTAGCGCGTGAATGTTTGACTTTAGCGCGTTAAAGTCTGAGGTTCAGCGCTTAATGTTTGACTTTAGCGCGTGAATGTTTGACTTTAGCGGCTGAATGTTTTTGGTTAGCGGCTGAAGGAAAAAGGTTCAGCGAGGTTGCAGGGGCGATCTCCCCCAGCTTCAGTAATCAGAGCTGTAGTTTCAGTGGGGCACTGTACCTGCTCCACCACCTGTCAGGATATAGTTCCAGACCCACAAATTGCTTCATTTGCCCAGAACCTAGACTTATCTGGAAACAATAGCCATACCCTATATTGAATTTGATTATCTGAAGATTTACTGAAACTTTCTGATTAATTCCTCTAGCAATGGCTATTATGCAAAAAGCTTTCTCTCTAACCTCTAAGATTGGGAGCTTAGGTAGGCTTTATCATACATAATTCTCCAATTTAGGATCTGATACAGACAAAATCCTACCTAACTTCCCTGATATGGTAAATAGGTAAACGCTGTTCGTCTAATCACAAGTTAGCCTAATAGTTTTGCAAACTAAATTATTTTTGATATGCAACTTAAAAAAGCTAAAACTAGGATTGAGTGCGAGTTGCTTGATTTATTAAATGCTGGCTATAGTATCCTTGATACGATTCAAGCAGAGTTTATAAACAAAACACGGCAAGGAACATTTACATTAGAAGATGATCAGAAGCAGTGTGCTCTTGTGGATCAATGGACTGCGTTTGCAATAGGATTTATCAATTCTGTGTTTCCTAGCAGCTTCGAATTGAAAACATTTAGCCGCTTACTGAACCCTGATGTTGCTGCTCTCTCGTCAATCTCAGCTCATCATGCTCTTAGAAGCTTGCTACAGCATAGAATTAACATGCTTGATCAAGTAGTTAGAAGCAATTTAAATCGATATGATGATCTAAGAGTACTAAGAATTTATATTGATGATATCGATAATTTTAGTAAGATCCGGAAAGTCAAGCCAGAAGACGTATCAGAATTACTTGTTAATGGCTATTTAGATCAGCCAGAGGATTTCATACAAATTAGCTTAGAAGAGATCCTTGATGTTCCATTTCATAAAAAAGATTGGGGTGGAGAAATAAATGATTTATATACATCAAATATTCTGCTTGACGGTAACAGGGTGGCAGCTGCATTCCTTCTAAAAGGCAATGGGCTTAGGAAAAAAGTGCTTGAAATTAAAGAGTGTGGCAAAAATGGCGATCAGATCGTAAGGCTTTTAGATTCGCCTGCTCAACTTTTTGTTATTCAATTTGTAGGTTCGATATCTGACTATGTTGTAAAAGATATTGAAGGGAAGGTTAATGAAAATCAATTGCAAGGTAAGATAGCACAATATTGCATAATTGATGGGGTAGATACAGCACGTCTGTTACGAGCATACGGTAGATTGTAGTATTTTTTTGCTAAAACTTATAATTAAAAAGGCTAATAACTCTGTTGGAGTGAATGATAATTCACCTTGGGTTGTAATACCGGTTGACCTGTAACCGCTCAATGGGATCGTTAGTTCGATCGCTGCTCTTGTAGCGTACATTCCTGGATGTAACTTTCCCCATTTCACAGATAGATTTTTGAAGCCACACCGTGCTGATGAATTGCTTCAAGCCAGCGATCGCGGTCTAACCCCCATAAACAGCGATCGCTGAGAATTATCTGTAAGGTGATGCCATGCAAGCCAAACTTCAAGAGCAACTTTCTCCAGCCGATGCAGAGGTGATTTTAGGACACTTGCCCGATCGAATTCGTACCGCTCTCATGGCGCGTGCGGCTGAAATTGAATATCCAATCGAAGCAGTAGTTGAGATGGCGATCGCCAGCTTTCTTGATTCGGAAGCCTTGGGGTTTGCAGATTGTAAACCAGAGCGTGGACAATAACGCTGTTAGTTGACGATCGCGGCAGTTGAATGGGATTGGTTATGCCATTCAACACGGCTTTTGTAGGGGTAGCACAGCATAACGTGGCCTCTGAGGTGAACCATGAAGGCACAACTGATGATCCAACCTTCCTCCTTTATTGATGCGGGTATTCAAATCAAGCCAGTTCGAGGATTGTTCTTATTCAAATTCAGTGAGGACTTGCAAGAGCGCTTAGAGAGCCTGAACAAGAAACAACGAGAATCGAAATTGTCACCAGATGAAGCAGTAGAACTAACTGGCATTTTAGAACTCGATCGAATTTTCATCTTGCTGAATGCAAAAGTTATCGCTGAGTCTGCATAGAGTACGTTTCTTAATGCAACTTTGCCAATTTCATAGATAGTTTTTTGGGAACGCACCATGCTGATAAATTGCTTCAAATCAGCGATCGCCATCTAACACCTATGCATAGCGATCGCTTCTCATATTGAAATCCTGCGCCTGTTGAATGTTGAGTAAAATCGATATGAGAGCGATGTGAACTGGATTTTTAGTAGCACTCAACAAGTAGGGATGGCAATGATAGCTAATAGTTCGTTAGAGGAACGTCTGGCAGCAGTAGAAGCCGCGATCGCTCTCATCTTTACTGAATCGGAATTGTGGTCTAGTAGTGCGTGTGTACCTGATCCACCACCGATCAGGCTATAGTTCCAGACTCTACAAATTACTTCATTTCTCCAGATTTACCTGGAAACAACAGCCACACCCTATATTAAATTTTCAAATGAGAAAATTTACTGAAGCTTTCCACCTAACTCCACCAGTGGTGGCTATTATGCAGAAGTCTATCTCATTCCTAGTTTTGGAATCTTATGCAGATTTTATTCCGCCTAATCCTCTGACTTAGGATATTAGGCAGATAGAATTTTGTCTAATTACAAGTTAGGCTACTCGATTTATCAGTGATGACAGCAATTTACAGCTTGATTCTAGAAAAAAGCAGAATAGATAGTCTGGCAGGTCAATCAAAACATTTTTGATTGGATAGTTTTTTGAACTTATCTGAATCTTAAGAGCAATAAAAGCCATTCAGCTAGGAGGGAAGGATGGAGATCCGGGAGCAAACTTCAACAAAATTAGTAATATACAGTAAACCTGTGAAAATATGGCTATTCGTTAGCCTATTTGTTGTAGCAGAATTTTATATGCTCTTATTTGGCTACGAGATTCCGCCAAACCCTACTCAGCGGTATCAATGGATTGTAATTCCTTTTATGGTATTCACCCTATTCTTCTTCTATTCATGGTTAACGATCATTACCTTGACTTTAGATAAGGAGACAGGGATGTTGAAACTTGAAAAACAGTTGTTGACAAAGACAACTCTTGAAAAACCGCTTGCAGAAATTAGCCGACTTGAGTTAAGGCAGGCAGATACAGAAGGAACACCAATTCATCCAGTTCATCTGGTGCTAAAATCTGGTGAAAAATTGCCTGCTTATTCTACCTTGGGTTGGTTTAGCAACTGGCAAATAGAGCAGCAACAGGTTGCAACTACTATTACAGACTTTCTCAACCTACAACAGTAAGGAATAGAAATTAAATAAAATCCTACCTTCGATAGGGGCGGGTTTTTCCCAGAACTATCTCCGTAGAACGAATCCCTGAATACAACTTTTCCCATTTCATCAACAGATCCCTGAGAACGCACCATACTGATGATTTTCTTCAAGTCAGCGATCGCTGAGAATTATTTGTTGGAATTGATAGGCTATCCGCAATGGGTGATAGGCATCGTTAGCAGAACAGTAAGGGAGTCAGAATTCATGAGGTTGCGAAACCTTTACCGGCTACTTTGGTTGATTTTGATGCTGCCGATCCGAAGTTGACGACCTTAGTTTTAGATTTAGGGCGGTACTGTTTCTTAGCGTCATAACGATCGTTGATTTCAACCTGTTTTTGACAAAATTCGTATTCACTCTGAAAAAGCTGGTAAACATCTTTGTACGCTAAATGAATACTAAAATTTAATTCTTCAATTTCGAGTAAATTTAATGTGATTTCGAGCAGTTGTTTCCTAGTTCTAATGTCATCAAGCTTAGGTGCTTTGTGTAACTGCAATAGTTCAAAGTGGGTTTCGATCGGAACGTAGGGTTTGATATCGATCGCGTAGTCTTTTGTGCCATTACTCCTGATATAGCTGACTACTTGTCCAACTGCTTCGTAGCCGCCAAGCCGTTCAAATTTGGTGGTGGCATGGACATCTTTATTTAGATAAATCCAAATATGATCCAGCATTCTCATTTGCTCCTTACACCCTTTGTAAGGAACCACTTTGACGTTTCGCAGGAGAAACGCTGTATCCCCAGTTTTGTTAGCCGTTTCCCAGTGATTTAAATATCCCTGAAAGCGCACACTTTGCCCTAGCCAGTCTACCAAAGGTCTACAAGCTACTGGTGGTGTTTGCATCTTGATCCTCCCACGACTGATCTGCTTTGGTGGTAGCAATTCGACGTTCCGCCTTATCCAGCACCTGAAAACTGCATTTGGGACGTGGCATTGAATTTCCTTGATTTTGTAGAATGCCAAGATCAACAAACATCTATCTGGCTGCAACGCAATTGGGGATGCCGAACTGATACCCTGACTGTACTAAGTCAAGATAAACAATTAACAATCATATTGACTCCGGTGTGATCAAGGAAATCTTCATCAATAGAATATCTTCTGACAGCATATTTACTGAGTGATTCGCATGTCCCAAGAATTGCTACGATCGTGCCTACTCATTAACAGGTTGAGGCAGAATGGTAGGAAATATCCCAAAAGTCATTTACGGTGAGTAAGTCACATCGTGATGCATGGATCGCATGGAGAACTAGATGCATTGGGTGATACAGCAAAGTATTTTCAAGCCAGATAATTACAAACTACTCACTAATACGCTTGAAAGTATGGGTGTGCAATATACATCCGTATCTATTCCAAGAGGCACCTATGAGCTAGAGCCAAATGTAGATCCCATGGGTAAAGTTTATATCTGTGGCGCGATTAAAATGGCTAAAATTGCCCAAGGCAGAGGTTGGATGCCAGGTAGCTTTCTCAACGACCAATTCAGGTTCGACATCTGGCTCAAAGAGTTAGGGGATGAACTCTTAAACGTTGATATTACGACTGGTAAGCTATCTAATATCAAACCAGATCAATTTACAAAATTTTTCATTCGCCCTTTAGAAGATAACAAAGCCTTTGATGGTATGGTAATCGACAACGAAATACTAAAAGATTGGTGTCAAGATCCGACTAAGAGCTATTTATACAATGTTGATGTAGTGGTATCACCTGTAAAAAAGATCTACCGAGAATATCGAATTTTTGTAGTCAATAACAGAGTTATAACCGGTTCGGTTTACAAGGTTTCAGGCAAACCCCAAATATCAAATTTAGTAGAATCAACTGTTATTGAATACGCAAACGAAATAATTAAAAGGTGGGTTCCGATCGAGTCGTTCGTGGTTGACATCGGTATGACAGAACATGGGCTCAAAGTGCTTGAATTCAATAACATAAATAGTTCCAGCTTCTATGCTAGCGATGTCCAAAAATATGTTTATGCTATTCAAGCAGAGTACAGTTAACTGGACAGCTATCAGTACTTGATTGGCATCTAAAGAGAAGTATTTGATCAGTCAAATAATTTTCTAAAATAGAAAACTACTATTAGTGATTGGTCTTTGCTCAAGGTGCGATCGTGATAAATATTCGAGCAGCCAAAAGTACAGATATTGAAACGCTATTTCAGATCAGAACTAGCGTGGTTGAGAATTACCAATCGCGTGAAGAACTGACCAGCTTAGGCATTACTCCCCAGACCATTGCCGAGATGCTGCAAAGTACCTGCTGTGCCTGGATTGCCGAGATGAATGGCGAACCGATCGCCTTTTCAATGGCCAATGCCGCAGAACGAACCATATTTGCGATGTTTGTTTTGCCGGGCTTTGAAGGACGGGGCGCTGGTCGCCGCTTAATGGAGCAAGCCGAAGCCTGGCTGTGGTCGCAAGGTACTGACCCGATTTGGCTATTAACTGGGAATGATCCCGCTTTAAGGGCTTATGGTTTCTATCTGCATCTCGGTTGGACCCCTATAGGAGTTGAAGCCGATGGGCAGGTCAAGCTAGTTAAGTCAGCTAATCATCAATAACCATCGATCGCGCGATTGCGCTGGTATGACTATGCTGGAACCAGTGACTCTCGGAAAAACAGACATCGATGAGCCCTAACCTTTATTTCATTGCCCTGCTGCCACCAGCGGAGATTCAGCAGCAAGCGACTGAGATTAAGCAACACTTCTGCGATCGCTACAACAGTCGAGCCGCCCTCAAATCTCCTCCCCACATCACCTTGCAACCGCCATTCAAGTGGGAATCAGACGACCTGGCAGTTCTGGATCAACAGTTGAATGAATTTGCTCTGCAACACGCTCCTGTGCCGATCGCTCTAGAAGGATTTGCCGCCTTCCCCCCTCGCGTCATTTATATCAATGTCCTCAAGACGCCGGAGCTACTCGCGTTAAAAGCCGCTTTAATGGCTGACTTAGCCACCACCTTAAACCTGAGCGATTCCGTCGAGCAACGCCGTCCCTTTTCCCCTCACCTCACTGTGGCCTTCCGTGACCTCACCCGCCAACACTTCAAAACCGCTTGGGCTGACTTCCAACACCGCCCCTTCTCCGCCCAATTCACCGTCTCCCACCTCACCCTCCTGCGCCACGATGGTAAACGTTGGCAAATCCATAGCGAATTCCGCCTCGATCGCTAACCTCCCCCTCATCTCCCTCATCTCCCTCATCTCCCTCATCTTCTCTGCCCGCCGACCTGCATCTTCGTAACCATCGCTACCTAGATTACCTATAAGTCCACGCTAAGCTACAGAGGGCTTGACAAAATGACCCAGATCGTTAGTTTAGGTCTAGCTGCATAACAAATCAGACTGTACCAAGGAAGGGACGTTAGCATGTCGGATATTGCACAACAGTCACCCCATCGGGTTGTCATTGTCGGTGGTGGATTTGGTGGATTGTATGCTGCCAAAGCCCTCGGTCGATCGCCCGTCGAAGTGACACTGATCGACAAACGGAACTTTCACCTATTCCAACCATTGCTGTATCAAGTCGCCACCGGCTCACTCTCCCCGGCAGATATCTCCTCACCGCTGCGGGGGATTCTCAGCCGCAATCGCAATACTAAAGTCCTGATGGAAGAAGTGGTTGATCTGGATCCGCAGCAACAAAAGTTGATCATGCGGGGTGGAGAACTGGGTTACGACACACTGATTATTGCCACGGGCGTTAGCCATCACTACTTCGGCAATGACCAATGGAAAACAACCGCTCCTGGTTTAAAGACGGTTGAAGATGCCCTAGAAGTCCGTCGCCGGATTTTCATGGCCTTTGAAGCGGCAGAAAAGGAACCCGATCCCGCCAAACGCCGGGGTTGGCTAACTTTCGTGATTGTGGGCGCTGGACCAACTGGCGTGGAACTCGCAGGCGCGATCGCGGAACTGGCATTTAATACGCTGAAACATGATTTTCGGACGATCGACACTTCGGAAACCCAAATTATTTTGTTAGAAGGGGTCGATCGGGTGCTGCCACCCTATCCTGCTGACCTATCGGAAAAAGCGGCCAAGTCCCTGGAAGATTTAGGCGTCACCATTCGGACGAAGACCTTAGTGACTAATATTGCTGACAATGTGGTGACGGTGAAGGAAGGCGATCGTACGGAAGAAATTCCCGCTCATACCATTCTCTGGGCCGCCGGAGTCAAAGCCTCTAGCCTGGGAAAGGTGTTAGCAGAACGGACAGGGGCGAATCTCGATCGGGTCGGTCGGGTGATGGTAGAAGCGGATTTAAGTTTGGCTGGCTATCCCAATATTTTTGTGATTGGCGACTTGTCCCACTTTGCCCATCAGGATGACAAACCGTTACCGGGTGTCGCTCCGGTGGCGATGCAGGAAGGGGAATATGTTGCGAAATTAATTAAACAGCGGTTACAGGGGCTAACCCTTGCTCCATTTAAATATGAGGAGTTCGGCAGCCTCGCCGTCATTGGACAAAACCATGCCGTGGTCGATCTGGGATTTGCTCGCTTCTCTGGACTGATAGCCTGGTTGATTTGGGTGTTCGCTCATATCTATTACCTGATCGAATTCGACAACAAACTGATTGTGATGATCCAGTGGGGCTGGAACTACTTCACCCGTAACCGGGGTGCCCGTCTGATCACCGGGGAAGCCGAACTCCTTCAGGTGGAATTTGACTCCCATGGCGGCTTTCACACCCCAGCCCCTAAAGAACCGATCGAGGTTTAGGGCGATCGGGAACTTATCAGGGATACTCAGCTTCTAAGTCTCTTGATAGACTAGATGAATTGTTTTAGATCGGGAGTCTATGCACAAGCGTCCCACATTCGACAGTAGCCAATTGATGCGCCGGGCAGATGACCTGATTTCGCACGCCTCCAACCGTTACCGGATTACCGTTCAGGTGGCGAATCGTGCTAAGCGTCGTCGGTTTGAAGATTTTGACAATAATGAAGACTCTGCGGTCAAGCCAGTGATGCGGGCAATTATCGAAATGTCTGACGAACTGACTCAGCCCGAAATTATTGGCGAGTAGTTGTTCTGATTCTGGTCATTGGTCATTTGACAAGTGACTAATGACCTCTTCCCCTTTCACCCCTATCCTCCATGAGTAAGCAAAAGCGGGTTCGGCGCTGGTTGAGCGTCATGGTTGCGATCGCGCTTTGTACGATCGGCGGTTTCACAATTACTGAACATCAGGCTAACTCTCCGGCGATCGCCCAGGTCATTCCTAGAGTTCGTCCAGATGGGGTCTGGCAACAAATCTACCAGCGAGTCCCTACTCTACCGCTAGAAAACCAGTACGTCAGTAAAGAAACCAAAAAAGTGGCAACAGACAATACACTGGTGGGTCGGTTTATTCGCTACCACCTCTATAGCAAAGGTCGGCTGCCTTTCTATCGCCTCGATTGGAAAATTAGTCTGGCAGATTACCTGGGGGTAAACGAGCGGATGGACGAAACCGATTATCCCAGCCGTGACACCTTGAACCAGAATCCGATGGAGGCAGACATTGTGGCGATCAGAGGCCTGACTCGCGCCCAACGAGACGCCTTAGTCCAAGCGTTAGTCGATGCGTTTACCGCCAGTTCATCGACGCCGACAACTCCCACGCAACCGTAAGCTTTGACATGGCACGTTTAGTCAAAAGTGGGTCAGGGTGGCGCATTGGCTATGATGCTGAAGCCCCTGAATTTCAAGGCTTGATTGGCACAGACGACTGGGCATTAGAACTAACCGCAGCTGAACTGGATGACTTTTGCCGCCTAGTGAACCAACTAACTACAACGATCGCCCAAATCAGCCATGAACTGATGGACGAAGAAACGATCGCCTGTGAGGTCGAAACCGATTTAGTTTGGCTAGAAGCTGAAGGGTACCCCCATGCCTACAGTCTGCATGTCATCTTACTCACAGGTCGAGGAGGTGAAGGTCGCTGGCTCTCTGCTGTTGTACCTAAGGTGCTTCAAGCCGTCCAGTCCTTGCAAGTGTTTTGAAATTTGTTGGATTAATTTGTGGATGTGTTTACAAAACGATCGCTTACCTATGTTATAGTTGTTAAGCCGACAAACGAACCGGGGCGTAGCGCAGCTTGGTAGCGCACTACTTTGGGGTAGTAGGGGTCGTGGGTTCGAATCCCGCCGCTCCGATTGGTTCAAACCCTCTCATTGAGAGGGTTTTGGTGTTTTAAAGGGTATAAGGTCAGAACCCCTGACTACCGTTGCTTAGCTAACCAATGATATTTGGCAGAATTGCGTCGATTTAGCTCAATCTGGAGAATAATATCCGTTTTCCAAGATTTATGGTTAACTGGGAACGATCGACGATCGTGGCAAATTGCCTTTAAAAAGGAACCGCCCGAACCAAAGTTCAGGCGGAGTGTGGTGTGAGGAGTGAACGGAAACATGCGTCTCCGCTTCTTTTATTGTAGACGACCCACCCAGGTTTTCCAGTCAATCTTACAAAGCCTGAAAAAGTCTTAAGAATTTTATCCAAAGTCTCAGTACCTTAATTGAGTTAATTCCATAGCAGCCTGAAATTATCGTGAGAGACGCAAGGGATCCAAACTTTTTTTAGCAGCAAGATAATTATTCTCTAGTAAAACAGTTATCTTGGTTCAATCATTTTTTCCAGAGAGAATCTAGCTAAAAAGTTAATGGTATTCCTGCTAATTTAATCAGTAGCCGCAAGTCGATAATTTTGAGTGAAAATAGCTAATTAACAGATTTTTTCAGACAAAATCAACGGGTCGCTGATTAATACAACGACCCGCTGCAAACCTGGGTTTAACCAGAGATCAAGCGTTAGCGGAAATAACGGGGGTCTTCATCAGCTGGATCACCGTAGGGATCCTCGCTAACCGATCGCACGTTACCAAAGCCGTCAAACCCATCACCATATTGATCGGCTGGATCGCCGTAGGGATCCTGGCTGGCAGGGCGGATATTGCCAAAGCCGCCCCCATATTGATCGGCTGGGTCACCGTAGGGATCTTGATCGGCAGAGCGCACATGACCAAAACCATCCAAGCCATCACCGGATTGGTCGGCTGGGTCACCATAGGGATCTTCGCTAGCTGGACGAACTCGGCGATCGTCCGGCTCAAAATAGTTGCCCTGGTCATCAGTTAGGGCTTCCTGAATCTTGCGGAAAAAACCGTCTACCATGATAAATCCTCCAATTGGCTTAAAACACTGCATTTCAGGCGTTTAGCCTAATTTGCTTCCATTGAATTGACAGACTACCTGAGCTGGCTTAGTAAGCAGACTGGGGTTGCCGATAGCCATAGGAATCACTGGTTTCTGGGAGGCTACGTAAGTCACGACCCGTTTGGCGACCGTTATACCCTTGAAATTCTCGGTATCGTTCTGCTTCGGCGGCTGGAACTTGAATGCCCTCTCGGGGTGGTGTGACCCAATGGGGGCGACCCTGAGCATCCCGGTAGTAAACCCGTCCGTTTTTAGATAGGTAATACTGCCCTTCTGCCCCTGCCTCTTGCCGATTTTGGTGCTGGTTGTACATGTAGTAAAGTGCGGCTGCCCCTGCCAAGATCGCCACTTTTTGTCCGTTAGATAGTCCCTTCCGCCGGGCTTGAGGGTTGGGATAGGAGGTGTTATTGGTGCGGGAATCGTCGATCGGGGGCAGGTTAGATTGATTTGAGCCACCGCAACTTGCTAATACAGGCACAGTCATCAGGGCAGATAGTAGCAGCGATGTGCTACGTAGGTAACTTTTACGCCAGAACTCAGAACCATTCATACCGGATGTCCTCCATACCTTACCTCAGAGACCAGAGTCAAACAGGGTGGTGTACGTCTGTTCATGGTGTCGGCTAGAGCCAAAGGTTTCATCAAGCTATTGATAGAAGCTGGTGATTAATTCGTTCGATCGAAAGATGCAGTTAATATGCACGATCGCGTTTATACTGCTTTGCCATTGCTTCTTTCCCGATCACCAACGGAAAGTTGCGAAAGCTAAGGACAGTAAGAGAAATTTTGAGCATGTGGAAGTTTCGTCGATCGCAGGTTTGGATAATCTGGGTAATGATCTTTACCGCCACGTTGACGATGGTGGTGTTCTCTAAGGTAGATGTCTCGGTATCTGCTCCCGCCAAATTCAAGGATGTGCAGGGACATTGGGCACAAAATTGTATTGAATCACTGGCACAACAGCGGATTATTAATGGTTATCCAGATGGCACCTTCCGCCCCAACGCTCCAGTGACGCGGGCTGAATTCGCGGTGATGGTGGATAGTGCGTTTTCTACCATGAGCCGCATCCGTCCTTCCAGCCCATTTAAAGATGTCCCAACCAGTCACTGGGCAGCCAAAGCCATTGAATATACTTATCAGACAGGCTTTTTGTCCGGCTATCCCGGTGGCAAGTTTAACCCCTCAGAACAAATTGTGCGGGTACAGGCGATCGGGGCTTTAGCGGGTGGGTTGCGGCAGGTAACGAATCAGCCCGCGTCCCAGAACCTTAGTACAGTGTTTAATGATGCTCAGACGATTCCAGCCTATGCCAAAACGGAGATCGCGGCAGCGTTAGAAAATCGCTTGATCGTCAATTATCCCGATGTGAAAAGACTGAATCCCAATCAGGTGGCCACTCGGGGGGAAATTGCTGCGTTGTTTTGTCGAGCGCAACCCAGGACAGCCGCCCTAATTCCTAATCAGTATGTTGCGAGTAATGGGGCGACGAGTACCTTACCGCCGATCGTGAACTCACCTAGCCCAACCCCGTCAGCTATCAATCCACCGGGAACCGTAGTTCTGCCCGTGAGCGACACCACAGTGCCGCCCACCCCGGTGATGCCTACCCGCGAAATTCGGGGGGTATGGATTACCAATGTGGATAGTGAAGTGTTGTTTGAGCAAAATCGCTTAAGTAACGCTATTCAAGACTTAGCGCAGCTCAATTTTAATACCCTATATCCTGCTGTCTGGAACTGGGGGTATACGCTGTATCCCAGTGCAGTAGCGCAGCGCACCATGGGGGTAGCTTATGATCCACGACCCGAGGCGATCGGACTTCAGGGACGGAATATATTAGCGGAGATGGTTCAGCAGGGACACCAACGGGGGTTAGCGGTCATTCCCTGGTTCGAGTTTGGGTTCATGGCTCCAGAAGACTCAGAATTAGCGAGGCTACATCCCGATTGGTTGACCAGTCGGCAGGATAACAGTCAGGTTTGGATGGAAGGCATTCATCCTCGCGTTTGGTTAAACCCGTTTAAGCCTGAAGTGCAGCAATTCATCCTTGATTTAGTCATGGAAATTGTCACCCAGTATGACGTTGATGGTATCCAATTTGATGATCACTTTGGGCTACCGTATGACTTTGGCTACGATGCTTACACTATGCAGCTCTACACCCAGGAAAATCCTGGCAAAACGCCCCCGATCGATCCGCGTGATCCCGATTGGGTCAGGTGGCGAGCGAACAAAATTACGGAGTTCACCCGCCGAGTCTTCCAGTCCGTTAAAGCTCGCAAACGGCAAGCGATCGTCTCCCTGTCTCCCAATGCTTATCCTTATGCCTACGAACACTCATTACAAGACTGGCCAACCTGGCAACAACAAGGACTAATCGAAGAACTGCTCGTCCAGATCTATCGCGATAGCTTGCCATCCTTCATCGCCGAGTTGCAACGTCCATCGATTCAAGAGGCTCGCCGTCGGATTCCTACAGGAGTTGGAATCCTGACTGGGCTTAAAGATAAACCGATACCGTTCCAGCAGATTCAGGAACAAGCCCAGGTCGTTCGCCAACAGGGGTTTGAAGGCATTTCATTCTTTTTCTACGAAACTTTATGGAGTCGGACGGGAGAGCCAGAGCGCGATCGCAAAACGGCGTTTAAATCGTTGTTCTCGCCCTCTCTGCCTCGCCCCAACCTGTTGGCGAATTGGACCCCACCCGTCCAGTAGTAATCCTAAGCCATCACCCGAAAATCCGAAGCTTGCAGGGGAGCGGTGGACGAGTTGACCGATAGGGTCGCAAACCGCCCCCCCGAGCCAAACCCGCAGCAACTACCATTCTGGTTATAGAACAGATCACCTGTTGCCTGATTAAACACAATCCGGGCAACGCTGGCCGCAGCTAAAGTGGCGCCATGACAAGCCGAATTAACGATCGCAAAATCATCAGCACTCAGTGAGTTACCCAGCTGACTGGATAGCGCCGTAAAAGTCGTTTTGCTGAGGACGATTGCATCTCCTTGGCGACGATCGAAGTCCACAATAGTATCAACGCCCAGGCTGCAAGGGGTAAAGGCTGAGCTAGAAGCAAAAACAAAGCGATCGGCGCCTGTTCCTCCGATTAGGGTATCCCATCCGGCTTCTCCATTCAGCCAGTCATTCCCGCCCTGCCCTTCAATCCAATCGTTGCCACTTCTGCCTTCAATCCGATTCCCAGTGTTAGTGCCGCTTAGGTAATCACAGCAGTCTGTCCCAATTAGGTTTAAGGGGTCGATCGTCATAACCACCGTAGCCTGAGCGATGCCACCTTGAGCATCACGAATTTGATAGGTAAAGTAATCAGTCCCGGCAAAGTCCAAATTAGCCTGGTAGGTCAATGTGCCGTCATCGTTACGGATTAGTATGCCGAATTGCGGGTTGGTAAAGCTATCAAGGGTTAGCGGATCACCCTCCGGATCAAAATCATTCTCCAAGACGGCGATCGTGACCGACTCTCCTTCGGTGACATTCCCCTGGTCATCGATCGCGACAGGTGGAGCATTCACAACAATTGGCACATCATCATTGAGAATCGTGCCAGTACCTTGAGCCACAGCGATCGTCGCTCCAGTTGGATTACTGAGATTGACAAAGAAAGTTTCGTCTCCTTCAACCTCCAAATCACCCTGGACATTCACCGTAATCGTTTGACTAGTTTGCCCAGGAGCAAAGTTCAAAGGAGTCAAAGGAATAGTAGTGTAATCATTCAATCCCGTAGCCGAACCATCTGCTGTAGCATATTCCACCGTGATAGCTGAACTGCTAGCTGCCGATAAGTTCACAGTAAAGGTAAAAGCCGTTGTACCACTGTTATCTTCGACAAGGCTAATACTGCTAACACTTAAGGTTGGTAAGGGGGGTGGGATCAGCACATCGTCATCTAAGTTAGTGACTGCCACATCAACCGGATTGAGTCCGGCATAGTTAGGATCATCGCTGATGATTGGGGCAGTCACGATCGTGTAAGCAATAGCTCCATCTACTACCGCATCGTCCACTCCAGTAACTACTACAGTTTGGGGTTGAGCCCAATTGCGAGTATCAAAGATTAACGCTGGCGTGGAAATGCTACCTTCAGCCAAATTACTGCTACTGAGGTTAATCGTAACCGCTTGAGTGGGTTGAGAATTGAGCTGCACTGTAAAGGTGGCAGTACCACCCGCTTCAGTTGTGACTAAATCTGCGATCGGGGCAATGATTATACCTGCCGTATCATTGTCGGCAATGGTAACGGTAGCACTGCTAGCCCCAAGGTTATAGAGAGCGGTATCCGTTAAGGTTAAGCTGACGACTTCACTACCTTCCACGATAGCATCGTCAATGGGTGTAATGGTGACAGTAGTGGAACTTTGTCCAGCCGGAATCGTGACCGTTCCTATTACAGCATTGTAGTCAATACCGTTGGTGGCAGTATCACCAACAGTATAAGTGACTATTAATGCTTCAGTAGTGTTACCCGTGCGAGTAATGGTGAATACTCCCGGTTCATTACCAGTTTCAGTCGCATTAGCATCGGTAGCGGAGATACTGACGGTGGGTAAAGGCGGCGGTGCTAGCTCATCGTTATCCAAATTAGTGATAGCAACATCAACTGGATTGAGACCGTTGTAGTTAGAATCAGTACTAATAATTGGGGCAGTAACAATTGTATAAGCAATATTTCCGTCTACTGCTGTATCGTCTACACCAGTGACTATAACAGTTTGGGGTTGATCCCAGTTACTGGAGTTGAAGGTTAAAACTGGAGTAGAAATGCTACCTTCAGCCAAGTTACTACTACTGAGAGGAATAGTGACATCTGAAGTTGGTTGAGAAGTCAATTGCACTGTAAAGGTGGCAGTACCACCTGCTTCAGTCGTGACTAAGTTACTGATTGGTGAAATGGCTACACCAGCTGTATCATTATCAGCAATAGTAATCGTGGCAGTGGTTGCCCCAACGTTATAGTTGGGAGAATTCACCAACGTTAGGATGACAGACTCGTCCAACTCGGTAGCAGTATCATCAATTGGAGGAATTGTAATATTTACCGATGATTGTCCGGCAGGAATAGTCACCGATCTTGCGAGGGTAGGGGTGTAATCGATGCCATTTGTTGCTGTGCCACCGATCGTATAGGTCACCGTTAAGGCTGTGCTGGTATTCCCTGTACGAGTGATGGTAAAGGTTCCAGGATCGCTCCCCGCTTCAGCGGCACTGGCGTCGCTAGCAATGATACTGACCGTTGGCAGATCGTTATCAACGATGGTAATTCTGCCGGGGCTACCTGCGATCGTGGCAAATCCTGCCGGATCACTGAGGGTCAGAAGAATGTCTTCCTCCGCCTCAAACTGCGTATCGTCTTGGACTGCCAAAGTAATGGTAGCGGTTGTAGCGCCAGCCGCAAACTGGATCGTGTTACCGGAAACAGCAACTCCAGATCCCGCTACCCCAACCAGAGTGTAGTCAGTTTCTAATGTGGCAGACCCACCCAAGGTGAAATCAAGGGTACTAGCTTGTTGGGTAGCGCCATTCCGATTAATCACGAAGGTGATAGTACCGCTGTTACTCTCTAATACGGTTGAAGAGTTAGCAGAGGCAAGCGCCAGGCTATAGCTTAATTCGTCATTTTCGATCGTTGCAGTGGCAACTCTTTGATTTGGTGCGAGAGCAGCATTAGTCGCTGAGTTCAGACTGACGGTAAAGGTTTCATTGGACTCTGACTGAGTATCACCATTGACTAAAACTGTAATGGTTTGGCTCAATGGCTCTCCAGGATTAAAAGTAAGAGTGCCATCATTGTCTTGATAGTCAGTGTTAACCAGAGTGGCAGTACCGTCATTAGTACTGTAATTGATGACCACTGGCTGAGCGATCGGTTTAGACAGTTCAACGGTAAAGGTATAAGCAGTCGTGCCACTGTTACCTTCTAGTTGAGCGATGCTAATTGGTGAGATAGATACTGTGGGAGCGGCATCATCGTTACGAATTCCGCCCGTGCCTGAGTTATCCGCGATCGTATCTCCGATCGGGTTCAGTAAAATAACCTCAAAAGATTCATCTGGCTCATAAAGGAGATCTCGGTTAACCAGTACGGTAATTGTTTTACTGGTTTCTCCATCCGCAAAGTTAAGAACGCCGTTAATCGGGACAAAGTCCTGCTCTGGTGTAGCCGCACCAGCACCTGTTAAGGCACTGGTAGTGTATTCGACACTAGCCTCTCCGACAGGATTAGTTCGCGTTACTGTAAAGGTGAAGGCAGTCGTGAGAGTTTGAGCTTCAGGATCCCGTTCACTTTCAAATACATCATTGATATAAAACATAGATAGCTCCAAGTCAGGGGTGAAGTGTAGAGTTCCAACCTTAGCGGTTGGCTAGGCAAGCAGAAGTTAGCGGTGGCTATGGTCGCAAACGGATCATCATCCAGGGTCTACAATTGCCGATTTACCCAACAGCTCAATTGGTCGATCGAGTGAGTTAAAGCCTAATGAGCTGTGCAAGGCGATTTTTATTTTAGGTAGTTGCCTAGGATAAACATGGCATCAGTAATTATTTGTATAAAGACTTGTTAGCAAAGAGTAGCAAGACACTAAGTATCAAGCGGCTCCAGGACAACGGTAAGGCAGGAGCGCATATAGAGTTAACTAAAGTCCGATCGAAGATTACCTACCAATCGACACTAAGTGTATACACGGAAACTGAATTATAGGTTTAACATGTGATACTTGGGATATTGGCAAACACGAATAGACTTTACTGAAAAATTACTCAACCAGGCTTGTCAAGCTACTAGCTTAAAGTTTCAGTAAATTTCATCTATCATCTAACAGGTATTTCTTCAAATAAGGAATTACGATCGCCGGATATTCAAGCAGCACCAATCCTGCCGTCGCCATAATGTCGCCACGATCCAACCATTTTCTTCCAAAGTATCAGCAACTGGCTTAGCTTGTTCTAACAAAATCCCGCTAAGAATCCCCCAGGTTTGCGGCTTGGTTAAGGCGGTCATTTGCGGAATTAAATCAATAATGACTTCTGCCAAAATATTGCAAACGATGCCATCAACGGGACGGTCAATCATGGTCATTAGCCGATCGACGCTGCCCTCTGCCACAATTAACCGATCGGGATCCACCTCATTCAATTCCCGATTTTCCAGAGCCGACTGCACGGCTAAGGGATCCGTATCCACAGCATAGGCTCTTTGGGCGCCTAGCAGTAAGGCACCAATCCCCAGAATGCCTGAGCCACAGCCCACATCAGCAATGATTTGTTCTGAAGCCCGTTCCCCTAATCGCATTTCCAGCGCTTCCAGGCAGAGCTGGGTGGTGGCGTGATCCCCAGTCCCAAATGCTACACCCGGCTCTAGCTTAATGATTAAGCGATCGGTCTGCTCCGGCAGAGGTAACCAGGCAGGATTGATTAAGAAGCGATCGCCAATTTCCTGCGGCTCCCAGTGCGCCTTCCAGCTACTTGACCAATCTTCCTCATCAATTAAATCCCATTGAATCGCTGGAACTGCTAACCCCACACAGAGAGCATCCTGACGCAGTAATAATCCTAATGCTGAAAGATCGAGTAACTGTGCTTGTTGTTGGGGTAGATAGGCACAGATCAGGCGAGAGTAGCCGCTGTTTTCACTGGACATGCCTCGGCAACCAAAATCATCTAAACGCCAGAAGATCGTTTCTTCTAGCATTGGGTCACATAGAATCTGAATTTCCCACCAGCTTGATGCCATAGCCCCGATCGCAATCCGTCATTAGTAATGCGTACTCAGTTGTCAGAATAGGCGATTTTGGTAGACTAACGAGCGATCGCGATCGCAATATCTAAAATTTCAATCACTTTAGTCATCTGGATTAACTTTCACCTCAATGGCAAAGGGCGAACAACCGCTCGCCCCTACTAATACTGTTATTACCAAGAAGGCTTCCGAGGAAGATAATATCCCTGTAGGGGTTTAGCATTCGGCAGATCATCTCTAAACGAATTGCCAAGACAGTTGACCGAATGCCAAACCCCTACGATCTATGGGGATAAATGCTTCTAGGGATAACCTAAATTGGCTTTATGCCATTACCATCGGCTCGATCGCTATAGAGTAACGGTATAGGCATCACGGATGCCCGGCACTTTCATGATTTCTGCTAGAATCCCGTCTGGGAGGGGATCATCAATGCTGAGTACCATGACGGCATCGCCCCGCACGATCTTCCGACCGACCTGCATACTAGCGATATTGACATTGAAGCTACCTAGCAGGGAGCCAATTTTACCAATGATCCCCGGCATATCGCGGTGAAGGGTAAATAGCATATAGCGGTTCGGCGGCACGTTCACCGGAAACTCATCGACGCTGGTAATGCGAATTTCCGAGTCACCTAACAGCGCTCCAGAAACCGAGTGTTCACCTAAAGAGCCAGTCGCCGATAAATGGAGTGATCCCGTGTAATCCCGAATCGCCGCATCCCGAGTTTCAATCACATGAATCCCTCGTTCCTTGGCTTCCAGGCTGGCATTGACGTAGTTGACCCGTTCTTGCAGCGCATGGGAGAGCAAGCCCTTCAGTGCAGCGACGACGATCGGTTGGCTTTGGTTGGTTGCCAGTTCCCCTTGGAGGCGAATATTCAAGGACTCGATCCGACCGCCTGCCAGTTGAGCGACCAGATTGCCCAGCGTTTCTGCCAGTTGCAGATAAGGACGGAGTTGCTCCAATAGATCGGGACGCAGACCGGGAATATTCACCGCCGATCGCGCCGGTAGACCCAGCAGCACATCGCGGATTTGTTCGGCTACATCGATCGCGACATTGACCTGAGCTTCTTCAGTGGACGCGCCCAAGTGGGGGGTCAACACCATTTCCTTGCCCAATTCCCGCAGTGATGATTCACCCAACGGTTCGGAGGCAAACACATCCAGCGCCGCTCCGGCAATTTTCCCTTCTTTGAGGGCATCTGCTAGGGCAGCCTCATCGACAATCCCACCTCGGGCACAGTTCACAATACGAGCGTTGGGCTTCATTTTGGCGATCGCGCTGGCATTAATCAGATTGGTGGTTTCAGCGGTTTTGGGCAGGTGCAGGGTAATGTAATCCGCTTCCTGCAACAGGATGTCGAGATCAACGAGCCGACAGCCCAACTGTTCCGCCCGCTCATTCGAGACAAACGGATCATACGCTAACAGCTTCATGCCCATAGCTTGAGCTACAGTCGCCACATGGGCACCGATCTTGCCTAAGCCCACAATTCCTAGCGTTTTCTTGTAAACTTCAACCCCAGTGAAGCTTTTACGATCCCACTTGCCACCTTTCACAGATTGGTTAGCGGCAGGGATGTAGCGAGACATGGATAGCATCATTGCTAACGTATGTTCCGCCGCAGCGATCGTATTGCCTTCAGGGGAATTGACCACGACGATCCCCTTCCGGGTTGCCGCCATCACATCGACGTTATCGACACCGACCCCTGCTCGACCAATAATCTTGAGATTTTGGCTGGCTTCAATCACATCCTGCGTGACCCGAGTCCCTGAGCGAATCATCAGGGCGTCATATTCGGGAATGGTTTTAATCAGTTCTTCTGGCGACAGGTTCGTTTTCACATCAACCTGGGCAACCTGCGACAGAATATCAATTCCAACCTGGTCGATCGGATCAGAAACAAGAACCTTAGGCATGATCAACAGATACGAGTGAACAAACAACAGGTAGCCCTATGCGGCAACAGATCATTTTGAGAGTGGTAACCAGCGTGAATTAACTACGTAATCAGTCAGGATAAACTCTCTCAAATTAAGACAGAGATTGCTATTGCCGATCGGTCAGGCTATTTACAATACGTTATTTTGGATCCCAATTTATTGAAACCGCCCGATTATTTTAATTAGTTCCATCAATCCAGTTCTCTGCATCTGCTCCACTTCCCTATCCCTGCTCCTGTTACCCTAAAGAGTGGTGCTGACTGAGGAAATATAGGGTTATGAATTATCTGATTGCTGTATTGCGCGATCGTATCCAGGCAGAAGCCGCTTACTCAGCCTTGGAGAAAGCAGAGTTACAGATGAGTAATGTGGCAATTTTGGGCAAAGGCTATCAAACGGCTGATGAGTATGGATTGATTGATCCCAACAAACGCGCGAGTCAATTAGCCAGACTGATGTCCTTCTGGTTGGTGCCGTTTGGCTTTGCTGCTGGCGTAACGTTTAGCCTAATCACCAACCTTGATACCTTTGCCTGGGCGGGAGAGATTGGTAACCATCTGATTGGTGGTTTGCTAGGGGCGGTGTCTGGGGCAATGGGCAGTTTCTTTGTCGGCGGCGGTGTGGGGCTGGCGATCGGGGGTGGAGATGCCTTACCCTACCGAAATCGGCTGAATGCTGGCAAATATTTGATTGTGGTTAAGGGATCCGAAGCCCTGACCCGACAAGCCACCCGGATTATTAAACAGTTTGAGCCGGAAAATATCCAGGGCTACAGCGAAGACTAGAATTGGCGCGTCCAGTCCTGCCAACGTTCCACAACCACTTTAGTTTGGGTAAAAAACTCGACGGCTTGCTGACCCTGACCATGCAGGTCGCCAAAGAAGCTGTCTTTCCAGCCACTAAAGGGGAAGAAGGCCATGGGAGCGGCAACGCCAATGTTGATCCCAATATTGCCCGCTTCAGCTTCATAGCGAAATTTTCGGGCAGCTGCACCACTACTGGTAAATAAACAAGCCATGTTGCCGTATTGCCCCTGGTTAATTAGGGCGATCGCGTCGTCGATCGTCTCTAAATGGATCAGACTCAGTACAGGACCAAAGATTTCCGTGTGCGCCAGTTCGCTAGTGGGATCAAGGTTTTGCAGGATCGTCGGTCGGACAAAATACCCCTGCTCATAACCGGGGATCGCTGGCTCGCGTCCATCGACGAGTACGGTAGCGCCAGAGTTAGCGCCCTGTTGGATCAAGTGATGGATACGATCGCGACTTTGAGCCGTAATCACGGGTCCCATTTGTACCCCATCCTCTAAGCCATAACCAACTCGCCGCGATTGGGCAGTATCCGCGATCGCTTCCGTAAAGGTCTGTTTGGCTGCCCCAACAGTAATGGCGACGGAAGCGGCTAAACACCGTTGACCGGCACAGCCAAAGGCGCTGTCTGCCATAATCCGGGTGGTTAACTCCATGTCAGCATCGGGTAACACAATCACGGGATTTTTTGCTCCGCCCTGACACTGTGCCCGTTTGCCATTAGCTGCGGCTCGACTGTAGACATAACGGGCGATCGGGGTCGAACCGACAAAACTAATCGCCCGAATGGTGGGATGGTCAAGGATGGCATCCACTACCGTTTTCGCGCCATTCACCAGATTTACGACACCGGTTGGTAAACCAGTTTGTTCCAGCAATTGCATGATCTGCTGTAAGGTCAGTGGCACTTTTTCCGAGGGTTTGATCACACAGGTATTGCCGCAGGCGATCGCGTAGGGCATAAACCAGAATGGGATCATCCCCGGAAAGTTAAATGGGGCGATAATTGCCGTGACGCCCAGGGGTTGCCGGATCATGAATTCGTCAATTCCTCTGGCGATGTCCTCCGAGTTATACCCTTGCATCATCATGGGAATACCACAGGCAACTTCGACATTTTCGATCGCCCGTCGCAGTTCACCTTTGGATTCTGCCAGGGTCTTGCCACATTCCATTGTGATCGTGCGAGCCAGGGATTCCAGATGTTCTTCTAGTAACGCCTTGAGTTTGAACAAATATTGAATGCGATCGCTGGCAGGCGTTCGTCGCCAACTAACAAAGGCAGTCGCCGCGGCTTGAGCCGCCTGATCGACTTCACTGGCAAGCGATAGGGGCACAGTCGCTAGAACTTCCGTTGTCGCCGGATTCACCACCTCCAGAAACTCGGTGGTACTGGAAGCGACCCATTGCCCATTGATGTAATTTTGCAGAACTGGAGACGAACCCATGATAGCGCTGGTGTTGAGTGCGATCGTCCGCATGAGCGGAACTGAACCCACCTATACTATTACTCTGCCTTTCATTTCATCTACTGATTGAGTTATGCGGGTTGTGGTGCAGCGAGTGCGATCGTCTCAAGTCCTAGTCGATGGGCAGGTCATCGGCAGCATTGGGCGGGGGCTGAATCTATTGGTCGGGATCACGGACACAGACACCACCGCTGAACTGGATTGGATGACCCGAAAGTGTTTGGAACTGCGGTTATTTCCCGATGGGGAAGGTGGGCGGTTTGATCAGTCTGTGCAGGAAATTGGCGGTGAGTTGTTAGTGGTCAGCCAATTCACGTTATATGGAGATTGCCGCAAAGGTCGCCGTCCGTCCTTCGATCGCGCCGCTGCCCCACCCCAAGCCGAAGCGTTGTACAACCAATTTGTCACCAACCTGCGATCGTCGGGATTGCGGGTAGAAACGGGTCAGTTTGGCGCCATGATGCAAGTGACGATCGAGAATGATGGACCAGTCACAATCCTGCTAGAACGAGAAGCTGAATCAGGTTAGAGATTGCCCGCGAGGTAGTTTTTCGGATTCTCGGCAACCCAGCCTAAGCGAGAGCGCGATCTCACTTCAAAATGCAAATGGGGAGCTGTAGAACTGGGTTGTCCGCTAGTGCCTACCGTTCCAAGCTGTTGTCCCCGCTTGACCACTTGTCCGGCTTTGACCTGCATGGTTGCCAGTTGGGCGTAGCGAGTTTGCAGACCTTCGGCGTGGTTAATCACCACAAGGTTGCCATAAGCCCCCTGAGTTCCGGCAAAGGCAACGGTACCATTGCCAACGGCAACAACAGGAGTATTGAGGGCAGCTTCCAAGTCAATACCGCTGTGAAAAGCCACTTTACCTGTAGTAGAGTGCACCACCCAGCCATACCCCAGAATTTCGATCGGTTGAGTACTTTGTCCAGCCAATGGCGAACCCGACAGAATTCGGCGCTCTTGGGATGAAGGGGTAGCATTAGGAGCTGCGATCGGCGACCAATTCACCCCTGGGACAAAGACGATTCTGGGATTAGGTTGGCAACCATTGACTTCAAACAATACATCAGGACGGACGTTATATTTTTTAGCTAAATCCTTTAAGGTCTGACCTGCGGCTAGTTCAACTCGGATCCCGTTGTACGGGGGCACCAAAATTTCGCTGCCGACTGGGGCTTTGCCACTACGCAAACTAGGATTCATCCCCATTAACGTGGCTGGAATTAAGTCATACTTCTGGGCAATGCTGGCGATCGTTTCACCCGATGCCACCCGATGTCGAATTAAGCGCGCCAACACCGGCGAGTCACAGGTTGGTGGCACTGGAGTCTGTGCCTGAAGGGGTAATTGAGTCAAGCTCTGATCCATCAGTCCTCCTCCCAGAAATAGGAAGAGCCCCAACTGTAACAACCGATTCAGCTTCATAGGTTATGTTCAAATGATTAGATCGTAACTGACTCACTGGGATTGAAGATTCCTCCCAGGCGGTGTAAGTTCCAGTTAGAGTAAGGAAGGATGACCGCTATTCTTCACTTACGATCATGTCGTTATCGTTCAAGCAATTAGCCACTTATGCATCATTACTCATCATTGGGGGTGGTGCGGGCTTGCTAGGCAGCCAATATCTGATCAGTCAAGGACGCTCGCAATCCACTCCATCAGAATCAGCTTCGCTGCTGAGACCGTTATCTAACTCCAGCGATCGAGCGATTGCCTTAGCGCCAGGGAGTACTAATAATGCGAATTTCATTGCTTCTGCCGTTGAGCAAGTCGGTCCTGCTGTAGTTCGGATTGATGCGGCTCGTCGTATTTCCAGCGATCTACCAGATGCCATCCAAAATCCCTTCTTCCGGCGATTTTTTGGCGATGATGCACCTATGCCGAAAGAACGGGTAGAACGGGGAACTGGCTCCGGCTTCATTTTGTCAACGGATGGGCGGATTCTGACCAATGCTCATGTCGTCGCCGGCACTGATTTAGTAGAAGTGACGCTAAAAGACGGACGATCGTTTGAAGGTAAGGTGGTTGGTGCTGATCCAGTCACGGATGTAGCTGTGATCAAAATTGACGCGAACGGATTACCCACGGCTAGATTAGGCAAGTCAGAAACCCTGATTCCAGGACAATGGGCGATCGCGATCGGCAACCCCTTAGGGCTGGATAACACAGTTACAGCTGGAATTATTAGTGCGACGGGTCGTTCCAGTTTTCAGGTCGGTGTACCGGATAAACGAGTCAGCTTTATCCAAACGGATGCGGCAATTAATCCAGGTAATTCGGGTGGTCCCTTGCTGAACGATCAGGGCGAGGTAATTGGCGTTAATACCGCCATCCGAGCTGATGCTCAAGGGTTAGGCTTTGCCATTCCGATCGAGACAGCGCAGCGAGTGGCAGAACAGTTATTTGCCAAAGGCAAAGTTGAACATCCATTTTTGGGGATTCAAATGGTCGATTTGACCGCTGCTATCCGCAAAGAACTGAGTCAAGATAGTGACTTTAAACTGAAAATTAATCAGGATGATGGTGTTTTAGTCGTGCGTGTCATTGATGACTCGCCAGCCGATCAAGCCGGGTTTCAGCAAGGTGATATTATTCAGAAAATTGATAGCAAAGACGTGAAAACGGCTGCCGATGTGCAACAAAAAGTTGAGGCAACCGCGATCGGAGAAACCCTTCAGGTGGAAATTATTCGCAATGGGCAAACCCAAACCTTGCAAGTGAAACCTGCCGCCTTCCCAGCCGAAAACAACGGCAGATAAATCCAGTGATTGCTGGATCGTTGGTAGCCTATTTATTTCATTGATTATTTCTCTATGGCAGCGGCTAAAAAATCAAAATCTATACCATCGCCTGGGGCAGCGACCGATCGCGTGGCTTACTCAGAATTTGGCAATCGTGCCAATCCAGAGGCTTTTCAGCGAGCGGTGCCCGACCTCCCCCCCAATCAACAGCAGGTGCGGGTAGAAGCCTCCAGCAAAGGGCGTAAAGGCAAAACAGTGACTATTATCCGAGGCTTTCAAGCCAGCTCCGATACCTTAGCAGACTTACTTAAAAAGTTGAAAACGCTGTGTGGCGCAGGCGGCACAATTAAAGAGAACGAAATTGAAATTCAGGGCGATCACAAACAGAAAATTGTGCAATTTTTGCTGCAATTGGGCTACAAAGCAAAAGCGAGTGGCGGTTAAACCCACCAGGCAAATGAGTCCATGAAACCTAATTTTGAAACCAAGCGGTTAACGCTACCGCTAAGGCATCCGCTGCATCATCCGGTTCAGGAATCGTATCGAGATTTAACTCGCGGGCAACGGCTTCCTGCACTGCCAACTTTTTAGAATTGCCGTATCCGGTCAGCGCTTGTTTAATTTGAGCAGGAGTAAATTCTATTAATGGCACTTTGTATTGAGCCAGCACTAACATGACAACTCCACGGGCTTGAGCCACCGCGATCGTATTCCCCATCCGATAGAAAAATAGTTTTTCGATCGCGACCAAATCAGGCTTAACCGCTTTTAATACGGTATGCAGATCGTCGTAGATCATACATAATCGATCGCCAATGTCCGTATGGGCCGGAGTCCGAATCACTCCATAATCTAACGGCACAACTGTTGCGGCTAGATCACGACTGCCCATAGTTGAGCGCTGGCATTGCAACGCTCCAAACCCTAATGTAGCTAATCCTGGATCAAGACCCAGGATGCAATAGTCCATAATTAAACCCAGCAAAAATAGCAGACAAGAAACTGGATCTTAACGGAACGGCGGAGCAATCATCAGCCCACCATTGGTCCACAAATTATTTTTTCCTCGCGGTAAGTTTAGACGGGTTTGTGGTCCCAAATGACGATCGTAAATTTCGCCATAATTGCCCACATGTTTGACAATCCGGGCAGCAAAATCATTCGATACTCCCATTCCTTTGCCTAAGTCACCATCCTGTCCCAAAAAGCGCCGAATCGATGGATCTTTACTGGTATTAAACTGCGCCAAATTTTTGGAGGTGATGCCCAATTCTTCTGCCTCAAACAAGGTAAAAACACTCCACCGCACCACATCACTCCATCCAGCATCACCGTTTGCCGTCGCTGGAGCCAGCGGTTCTTTGGAAAGGACTTCATCCAGCACGACATGATCATCGGGTTTAGGAAAGGCAGTGCGACGGGAGATTAGCTGCGAGCGATCGGCGGTAACCCCGTCACACCGACCTTGCGCGTAGGTGGCAAAAGTCGTGTTCACATCCTCAAATACCACCGGTTTGTAAGGAATGCCCCGTTTCTGCATTTGATCAGTCAAGTTTTGCTCGGTAGTAGTGCCGGTCTGAATACAGATTGACTTCCCTTTCAAGTCTGCCAGCGTTTTGATGCCACTGGCTCGCTTCACCATAATGCCTTGACCGTCAAAGAAGACAACGGGAGCGAAATCCAACCCGGTCGAAGTATCTCGACCTAATGTCCAGGTAGTATTGCGGCTGAGAATATCGACTTCCCCGGTTTGGACAGCCGTAAACCGCTCTTTGGCATTAAGATTGCGGAATTCCACCGCATCAGGATTGTCAAATAAGGCGGCGGCTACAGCTCGACAAATATCGACATCCAAGCCAGAGTATTTACCATCCTGCCCGACAAAACTAAACCCTGGCAGTTCCCCACTAACTCCACAAACTAGACTGCCACGACTGAGTACCCTGGCCAGTCGTCCTGAGGATTGTCCGCCTGTACCACTCTGTTCCGCATCACCACCACAAGCCGCCAGGGGTAAGGTCAGGCAGCCAAGCACTAACAGCAATAACGTCCATCGGGGCATATGAGTTCAGTTGATCTCCCTAGCGTCGGTAGAATTCTACGACATCTTGCTTGATCTTCACGTCATAGTTACCAAAGAAATCATGTCCTAATAAGCCAATATTCGTGCGATCGGCGATCGCAACAGGGACATTGCGCATTTCAGCCCCATCTATGGCAATGGAATTGACTCGACCAATATCAAACGCCACCATTCTGCCATCTGCCATAGTGGCAATACTTTTGTTGAACGGGGTGACATTTAGGGCAGTTGCCATCGATCGCGTGATCAGCGTCCCACTGGCTCCTGTATCGACAATCATCTCGAAGGTGCGAGAACCATTGAAGGTAACGTCAATTACGGGAGTCCCAGATAGCCGATATTTAATCCGAGCAGTATAAATATCTTTCGCCACGGCAGGGCTACTGGCACGATTCGTTCCACTGGGACTAGCGCTCCCCCCACACAGGCGATCCAGATTCACGGTGCTACCCGATGGCATCACCATATAGCAACCATTGTTGTCTTGGGCAATAGTGAGCTGACTCCATCCCATGGTTGTGGTTACTACTGTAATGCCTGCGATCGCCGTCAACCAACGCCAACCTTTCATGCTTTGACCTCTTCCCGTAGAACACGGCGCGCATAACTTCATCCCCCATCCTAACCAGCCCACAAAGGGTTCCGGTGAAACGGAACAGCCTAATTAGTCGGGCAAAAAACGAGTTGAGCAAAAATACTCACCACTACCTTGACGATCGCGAATCACAGTGTTTAGAATTGTTGCAACAAGTTAAATTTTGTAACAAACCTAAAGGAGTCCTTGACATGTTTGCACCAATCGTTGTTCTAGTTCGTGACTGGATGGGTAAACCGAAGTTCAACCAAATTCGGGGAAAAGCGATCGCGCTGCACTGCCAAACCATTACCAACTTCTGCAATCGTCTGGGGATTGACAGCACTCAGCGTCAAGGCCTAATCCGGTTAGCCAAGGACAATGGTAAAAAGCTCGGTCTGCTGGCATAGTAGTTGAGGTGAATGAGTGCTCGTGAGGATAGACCGTGGGACAGTATGAACGCTTAGTCTTGATGGCAGAGGATGAACTGACGCAATACAGTACCGATGCCCGCAAGATTGAGAAATTACGGCAGAAGATTGGCTTATCTGTGTCGGCGGCGGAACAAAAACAGGTAAAAGCCGCCTTAGAAGCAGAATTGCCCCAATCAGGCTTGAGCAAACTGGTGGAAGATCAACGTCAGGCGATCGCCCTGCCCTTCTGGGGCATTGCTGGACTGGGATTATTATTTGGGATTTCGTTTTCGCAACCGATCGATTTCGTCGCGACGGTAATCGGTGCGATCGCGGCGTTCAGAATCCAAAAATGGGGTTGGCAATTGCAGGCAAAACGCCTGGTACTCCAAACCTTGGATGACATTGAAGATCGAGTTCGCAATCCCGATCGACCTTAGCTATTGACCTAACATTTGACAGAGTTGGCGGAAGTGATCGCCGCGTTGCTCAAAGTTTTGATATTGATCAAAGCTGGCACAGGCAGGGGATAGCAAGACTACCGAGGCATTGGTTTGTTTCGCTAGCTCTGGCGATCGTTGGACAGCTCGCTCCATGGTTTCGACAATTTCGTAGTTGGAGTAGCTTGACTCTTGCAGCCGTTGGGCAAAACTCGGTGCCGCATTGCCAATCAGGAGAACCGCCGCTGCTTTCTCTCGGATGGTATCAATCCAGAGCGAATCATCGCCAATTTTGGCTTCCCCTCCGGCAATTAGAATCGCCGGACTATTGACCGACGCTAATCCCACTTGAGCAGCATCGTAATTAGTAGCTTTGCTGTCGTTAATGTAATCGACACCCTGCCAGGTGCAGATATGCTCCAACCGATGTGGCACACCGGGGAATGAGGCAATAGCTTGGGCGATCGCGGCTTTATCAATTCCGGCTAATCGGGCGGCGGCAACTGCCATCAGCAAGTTTTGCTGGTTATGGCGACCGGGCATTTTCAGCAGGTTAGCGGGCAGAATTAATTCCTGCGCGGTTCTGACCCAGGCATCTTCAATGTAAACGCCCAATTCGGGGTTGCCAATCAGGTCGGCTTTACCTTTCACACTCGTCCAGCACGCCTCTGCCCGGACGGGAGCCGCTAACAACTTGCCGACATTGCGTAAATAAGGATCATCGCCGTTGAACACTTGATACTGAGCTTGATGCAGTAAATGGGCTTTGATGTTGTAGTAGCGCTCCAGGGTTTTATGGCGGCTGAGATGATCGGGAGTAAAGGTGGTCCAGACGGCAATCTTAGGAGCGACCGAAGGAGAAGCTTCAATTTGATAGCTGCTCAGTTCCGCGATCGCCCAATCAGGTTTCTGGGCTAACAATGCTACTTCACAGGCAGCGTAGCCAATATTGCCAAAGGCGGGAGCATCTAATCCAGCGGCTTGAAAGATGGCGGCGATCAGGGCGGTGGTGGTGGTTTTGCCATTTGTGCCCGTCACGGTTACCCAGGGAATGTCTTGCAGATGTCGCCAAGCCAGTTCCATTTCGCCGATCGTTTCAATGCCGAGCGATCGGGCTTGCTGCAATCCGGGAATATCCCAGGGCACACCGGGACTGACGACGACTAATTTCGGGGAGTCCAATTCTGGATTGAAGGCATCCCCTAATTCCACCCGAATCCCATCTGCTGCCAGTTCCTGCTGTTGGCGTTGCAGGTCGGTTGAATTGCCCCGATCGCTGACGGTTACTTGCCATCCTTCCCGCTTTAGGAGTCGCGCTGCTGCCACTCCCGATTTGCCCAGACCAATCACACACGCTTTCATAACTTCCGATGCCAGCCTAACTCTTTACGATCGCCCCAAAGTCTGCTAGCAACCGCGCATGATTGCGTAGCACTCCCAACAGATTTAACCGATTCCGCTTGATATCGGGATCGGGATCCATCACCAGGACACTCTCTGCCCCATCAAAAAACTGGCTGACGGTGGGAGCAATTTGGCTAAGAGCGGCGACCAGTTTTTGATAATCCTGTTGTCCCTGCATTTGCTGATGCAATTGTCCGAGAGCATCATAAAACGCCTGCTCAGAGGACTTTTGGAACAAGTTTGGTTTAACCACTTTCGTTGGATCAAGTTGCTCGGTATCTAAATCGCCCTGAGCGGCTAAGCGAGAAGCTCGGTTGACGGTCTCATAAATGGTTGCCAATCTGCCATCATTCCGAATCGCTTGCAGGAACAACGCCCGATCGCGAACATCGATCGGATTGACTAAGGCGCGTTCTGTATACTCGGGGTCGTTTTCACCTAAAACAGCGTTCACCAGGTCATAGTCAATCTGGCGATCGTCTTGTAGTAAGGTGCGAATTCGTTGCAGAAAGAATTCTCGTAATTGCTGTTGTAGTTCTGCCAAACTAGGTTTGATCACCTTGGCAAAGGCTTGAGCAAAATCGCTCGTCACTTGCTGTAATACAGCCTCTAAATTCAGCGGTAGATCGGCTGACCAGAGAATATTGACGATCGCGGTGGCGGCTCGACGCAGGGCAAACGGGTCAGAAGAACCCGACGGCACCATGCCTAAGCCAAAAATACTGACCAGAGTATCCAGGCGATCGGCGAGTCCGACAATCTGACCGGGAAGCGTTTCTGGCAGACGATCGCCCGCACCACGCGGTAAATAGTGTTCAAAAATGGCATTGGCAACGGCGGCAGATTCGCCACTGGTGAGGGCATATTTCTGTCCCATGACGCCCTGGAGTTCCGGGAACTCACCGACCATTTGGGTGACGAGATCGGCTTTACATAACAGGGCGGCTCGTTGGATGTCTTGCGGTTGCTTGATCTGAAGTTGGGTAGCGATTTGCTGGGCGATCTGGACAATCCGATCGACCTTGGCTCGCACTGAACCCAAACTTTCCTGAAAGGTCACGGTTTCCAGTTTGGGCAGAAAGCCTTCTAACGGAGTGGCGCGATCGGCATCAAAAAAGAATTTGCCATCCGAAAGCCGCGCCCGAATCACCCGTTCATTTCCGGCAGCAATAATTTCCGATTTGGCTGGATCACCATTCGAGGCGGTGATGAAGTACGGTAACAATTCATCGGAATTGGCTTGCTTCAATACCGGGAAGTAGCGTTGATGGCTTTCCATTTCCGTTACGATCACTTCCGATGGTAGCTCCAGAAATTCAGCGTCGAATTTACCCACAACCGCCGTCGGATATTCCACCAAGTTGGTCACTTCCCGCAACAGATCGGGATTGATGACAGCTACACCCCCTAATTCGCTGGCAGCAGTTTTAACTTGCTGCTCAATCAAAGCTTGCCGCTTGTCTACATTCACCTGGACACACGCCGCATCCAACGTTTTGACATATTCCTCCGCATGGGGAATGGTGATCGGTTGGGGATGTAATACCCGATGACCTTGAGAATGGCGATCGCTGCGGCAACTTTGGGAAGCATTCACCAGTTCCAGCGGCAATACCTCACTATCCAGTAGGGTGACGAGCCAGCGAATCGGGCGGGGAAACCGCAGATCTCCTTCTGCCCAACGCATGAAGCGTTTGCCTTCCAGTCCGGTGATCCACTGGGGAATCAGAGTTTTCAAAATTTCGGTAGTCGGTTGTCCGACGATCGTTTTGCGGACAAAGACAAATTCTCCCTTCTCAGTGGGGCGAATTTCTAACGCGGATACCTCTACCCCTTGCTTTTGGGCAAAGCCGATCGCCGCTTTCGTTGGCTGACCATCTTTAAATGCCGCTTGGGCAGGCGGACCCTTTACCTCTTCTTCCTGATCCGGTTGGCGATCGGGCAGCCCCCAAATCAGCACAGCCAGGCGACGGGGAGTGCCGTAAAATTCAATTTCTTCGGGCGTCAGATAATGCTCGGTCAAGCTTTGGGGAATCCGCGATCGCCACTGGGTCAGCGCTTCATCCACAAAATTGGCGGGCAATTCCTCCGTCCCCACTTCTAACAAAAACGTCGCCATAACTCTGCCAGGGTTTATCCAATTTCATCAGTGTACCTGCTGACTGGGTTTTCCGAGTAGGTTTTGTCGTCTGGGGGGCAAACAAACCCACTACTCGTCAGGCGATCGCATAAAAAAATAGTAGAGCTGCAATCAACAGCCCTACTAAGACTTGCGAAATTCGCCTGAATTATTTTTTCGCTGAACTGGAGACTAATTCCTCAGAGGTAAGCTCCGATAAAACATCCAGATTGGGAGTCAGAAATTCTGACAATTCTGGGATTTCCGGCAGGTCTGGCAACACTTTCTCAGACTCAGTTGGCGCTTCTGCTGGCGATCGCCGTTTATGGAAGCGAATCCCGATGAAGACATCATAGATAACGCCCCACAAATCTTGTTCGGACTGGAGGATGCCCAGGCATTGGGGCGACCCTTTTTGATCCAGTAACGGCTTCATGGCGTGATAGACCGGGCGATAGTTATACCAGGGAATCGAGGGCCATAAATGATGGATCAGATGATAGTTCTGCCCCATGATTAGCCAGTTGAGAATATTACTGGGATACACTCGGGCGTTTTTCCAGCGATTCCGCTCCTGAAAGGGTCGATGCGGCAGGTAATCAAAAAATAATCCCAACGCCAAGCCGACTAGTGCCAGCGGCACAAACCAGAAGTTGTAGATATACCCGATAAACCCAAAGTGGTAGGCGCACACCAGCACAACGGCTAGCAGCGATCGGGCGATAATCCATTCCCCTAATTCAAATTTGCGCCAGAGCCGACGCTTAAAGAAGTAGACTTCGTGGTAAAGAAACCGGGCGTTAATGAACCAGAGCGGCCCCATCGTGGATACCACATGATCAGGATCGTTATCTGGATCATTCACATGGGCATGGTGCTGCATGTGAACCCGGGTAAACACAGGGAAGGAAAAACAGAGCATTAAAGCGCTGCCATGCCCCAACATGGCATTTACAATTCGATTCCGGTGCGCGACGTTGTGACAGGCATCGTGGATCACAGTTCCGACCATGTGCAATGCCAGCACATTGAGGCTGAAGCAGCACCAGTTATACCAATGCCAGTGAAAGTAGCCAATGGTGGATAGGGTCGCTATCACCACGGCTGACAGAAACATAATCAACGTGGGATTGAAGTCACCGGGGGGACCAATCAATTCCCTGGGCACCGTCAGGGGCTTTACTGCCTCCGACATTGACGTCTACTCCTTTCAACCACCATCGCGTAGTATACGATACGTCTTGCTCCCAAATAAAGTTTTGTGAAATGCACTCACACAGCTTAAATTTGGGTTGTTCAACTTAAATAAGGCTGAAACTGCCATCAGCAGTTTACTAGAGCCTGGTCTGTTTTGATCAACCATTCGGTTGTCCCAGTTCAAACCTACCCATAATTGTAAACTTAAACTAAGGAATGTTTACTTATATAAAGCAAGGAACTAGGACATTGAGAAGTTCGTCTAACTATGAACCAGACCGTGCGAATTGTCAAAACTTCGGTAATTCGTAATGAGAGAGATTGTTTAGGCGATCGAGGTTACTCCTGGTGAAAGGTTTGGTACACTGTGCCCTGCCCCTGAGCAGGGCGCATTTTTAATCGAGAAATTTACTCAACTAAATAATTTGGCTGATCTGGCTGTATCAACTCCTACCGAACTGACGATCGCAATCCGTGTAAGGTCACTTCAGGTTTGGTTTGTGATCCTCATAACAGTTTGGTTACATGCGGTTAGAACAGCTACAAGCATTTTTGGCTGTGGCGGAAACAGGGAGTTTTCAGAAAGCGGCACACAAATGTGGAGTGACCCAATCAGCGATTAGTCGGCAGATTCAAGGACTGGAATCTGATTTGGGCGTATCTTTATTTCATCGATCGACGCAAGCCAAACTAACTATCGCGGGTGATCGATTATTTCCTCGAGCTAAAAAAATCTGCCATGAATGGCAAACCGCGACTCAAGAACTGAGTGATTTAATGGCAGGCAAACAGCCGGAATTGTGTGTGGCGGCAATTCACTCCATCTGTGCCTATCATTTGCCACCGATTTTGCAACAGTTTTGTCGCGATTATCCCGATGTGCAACTGCGGGTAACGGCGTTAGGCAGCGATCGCTCCCTTAAAGTGCTGAAGGATGGTTTAGTCGATGTGGCGATCGTTATGAATAATCGCTTTCTCACGACCAGTCCCGATATGGTGGTGCAGGTGTTATACGATGAACCGATTAAGCTGTTAGTCGCTGCCAAACATCCTCTCGCCGTGTATGACGCTGTGCCCTGGAGCGAATTGGTGAAATATCCCCAAGTCGTATTTAAAGATGGCTATGGGATGCAGCGGATTGTGCAGGAACGATTTGAACGTCAGGGTGTTCCCCTCCGAGCGGCGTTGGAACTGAATACGCCGGATGCTTTTCGAGGTGTAGTTCGACAGGGAGAATTAATTGCCCTATTACCGGAAGCCGCTTTAGTCGAAGCCTATCCCGATCCAACTTTAGCCGTGCGCCCGATCGTCAATGATGCCACCACATCAGCCAATCCTTTGTTTGATCCGCCCTTAACTCGGCAGGTGGTAATGGTGACGACCCGCGATCGGCTCCAAATTCCCCCAATTCAACACTTTTTTAATTTAGTCGTAGAGCAACTACCCTCACAGGTCTATCAGCATCCCTTACCCCCCGTTTGTGTAGATAGCTGATTAGGTTGTTATTTATAGTGCAACAACGATCGGGCTATTCAGCTTAAGCAACGCATGATGCAAAAAAAATTACCGAAACAGTGAATTTTTGGTATCATGCCGAATCATTCTGCCTATCCACCCCGAATTGGGATCTTAGGCGAAAATTTTCAGTCTATTCATTGTTATGTTGCTTGAATCGCCTGTGAAGAGATGGTGCTGAATTTCTCGGCTAGCGGACAGACTTGGAAAGTAGCTTTCTCCCTTAATCGTTTTGAACACCTAAATTGCAGTTTTGTTTTAAGTTCTTTATAGTGTGTGGGCAGTTCATAAATCTAATTTGATATCTAGAATGATGATGAGGATTGCCTAAAAGAGACTTCTTGATATCTACAGAACAAGCTATGTCGCTTGACTATCATGATTATGAAGAACTGAGAAAGAAAAGTAGAATTCTGTCTGCTCTCTGGCAAGTTGGTGACAAAGGATATTATCTTGGTCTACTCGGTGCTGTCATTTCTCCATTAGCTGTGATCGGTCATCACTTTACGAGCCGAAAAGCCAATTTGACTTGGGATAAGTCATTGATGATTGCGTCCATGATGATAGGTATATTTTTGTTCATTTTCTTCGTTTCAACTCACCTCAAATACTTCTCGGTTAGATGGGGTAAAAGGTTGAAGAGTAAGCCTTGAGAGATTCAGGATATTGAATATAGCGAAATGTGAAGTGATCGCATCATAACAAGTCTAGTGCAAGCAGGCTGGCAAGATTGATCTATAGTCGGGGTAGCATGGCTCACAGCCGCTGGCTAGAGCCGTTATCTTCTTCGGGAAATTTGAAGGCGTGACGCAAGGTGCTTTGAGCGATCGGGGCGATGTATTCACCATTGACTGAAATTAGTTAGCCAATGCTCTGTTTGTTTGCGGAAAATACTGAAATGAGAAAGCAAACTCCAGTTTGAGAAAGCAAATGGTCAATTTGCTTGCGGAAAACACCAAAATGAGACAGTCGATCGCCTGTTGACTTACTCAAAACCTGTAAATGAGTTAGCAAATAGGCAAAATGAGTTAGCCAAATGCCTATTTGCTTATAGAAAACATAAAAACAGAAAGCAAACAGGCATTTTCTTCATTGAAATCGTTGCAAGCTAGAAGCGATCGTGGTGTCGTGTGCTGCGATCGGTCAAGCAACTACTATCTAATGGAATGCCAATAGTACTGACCTCCAAGCCATAACTGGCGATAAAATGGGCATAATCTGTAAATATGAAATTGTCATATGACTAATCGCCTAGAAGTCGAGTTAGCGATTAAGCAACTGCCAGAGAGTGAAATTCGCGCTCTGGCAAACTGGCTGCAAGAATATCTTGATGAAATGTGGGACAGACAGATTGAAGCAGATGTGGCAGCAGGGAAATTAGATCACCTGATTGCTAGAGCAGAGGCAGATATAGCGACCAACAATATCCGAGATCTGGATGAAATCCTTCGCGACGGCTGATTTCTGGCAAGCCTATGCTGAATTGTCACCTGACATGAAAGAGCAAGCGCGAAAAGCGTACAGGCTTTGGAAGGAAAACTCACTTCATCCCTCTCTACATTTCAAAAAAGTTGGTAAAAAACTTTGGTCTGCTCGGATCAGTGCTGGCTATCGAGCCTTAGCCTTAAAAGAAGGTGAAGATTATTACTGGTTCTGGATTGGTGAGCATGACAAATACGAAAGTTTTTTGAATTAGTAGATTTTGGTAAACCAGCAACAAGTCATTGGAGCAGTGATTGAGAATTTTTACATTTACGTTCTAGATCACACACCGATGCTCAATTTAGCCGTTAGCCTATTCTATTTTATGTAGGGCATTCGCTTGATCTCCTCCCTCCACTGTTGCGGAAATTGCCACCTTCATGGCTCAGGTAAAACTGAACCCCCTCACAATGCCCAAATTCCTACTGGACAGTGATTGCTATGCAAGCCAAACTTCAAGAGCAGCTTTCTCCGGTTGATGCTGAAGCCATCTTAGGGCGTTTACCAGAACGAATTCGGGCGGCTCTGATTGGGCGTGCTGCTGAAATTGAGTATCCCATCGAAGCCGTGATCGAGATGGCGATCGCAAGTTTTCTTGATACAGAGGCATTGGGTTTTGCAGATTGCCAGCTAGGGCGGGGTCAGTAACGCTTTGTAATTAGCGAATCGGGCGATCTAACTTTGAAGTTCTCTTGCCGCCTGAGTTGCAGATTCAAGGAGTAATCCTGGCGGACCAAATCAAGTGTTTGGATTGGACAGCCCGTAACATTCAGTTCATTGAAACTGTTCTAGACAGCTTAGTTGAGGAGGTGCAGGCAAAAGTTGAGCTATTGATCTTGTAATGAATGGTTTCAACCTGCTGACGAACTGCAACCAGAATCAAGGCTGGATACGGGAGAAGCTAATGCGATCGCCCTGACTCTTGCGACCAACTGATGACCTTTTGCTGGTTCAACTCTGACGCAATAGCCTTTACAATGGCTTATCCGTAGCTCCTCGTCATTGTTATCTATGAGTCATGCCTTTCGAGAGCTGCTTCGCAAGATTGGGAGTGGCACCCATACCAGCGAGAGCTTAACCCGCCAGGAGTCTGCTGCTGCCATGCGGATGATGTTGCTTCAGGAAGCGACCCCCGCCCAAATTGGCGCATTTATGATTGCCCACCGGATTCGTCGCCCCACCAGTACCGAACTGGCAGGAATGTTGGATGCTTATGCGGAACTAGGACCCCAGTTGTCCCCGATCGCGGCTGATCGTCCCATGACTGTGTTTGGCGTTCCCTATGATGGGCGATCGCGAACGGCTCCCATCTTGCCCTTGACGGCTTTGATTCTGGCGACCGCCGGATGTCCAGTGCTGATGCATGGGGGCGATCGGATGCCGACGAAAGAAGGTGATCCCTTAATCGATTACTGGAAAGAATTGGGGGTTGATTGGTCGCTACTTTCCTTAAGCCAAACTCAGACTGTACTGGAAACTACTGGCATTGGCTTTGTCTATCTACCGACCCATTTTCCGTTAGCTTACGGCTTAGTGCCCTATCGGGAGCAGATTGGTAAACGTCCCCCGTTAGCCACGATGGAACTGATGTGGTCGCCCTATGCAGGTGAAGCCCATGTAGTGGCTGGATATGTCCATCCTCCGACCGAAGAACGGTTTCGGGAGACGTTTGCTCACCGAGGGATTACCCAATTTACAACTGTTAAAGGTCTAGAAGGCAGTTGTGATCTACCCAGAGAGCGGACGGGCATTATTGGCATGCAAGATCGCGATCGTGACTTTGAGCGCTTACACCTGCATCCTCGTGATTATGGGTTTGAAGGCAGCAACGTGCCACTAGACACGCCAGCGAATTTGGTGACAGCCATGCACACTGTATTACAGGGAGAACCCTCCGAACTCTGGAGATCGACCCTCTGGAATGGTGGCTTTTACCTATGGCGGTTAGGGGGTTGCCCGACGATCGCCGATGGCATCACCCACGCCGAAACCCTGTTACAAACCGGACAAGTCCAACAAACCCTGCAAACCCTCCAACAAGCCATCACCCCCGCGATCGCCCATTCCTAACCCAAACTATTCTCCTTATCTTCCTCACCTCCCCTGCCTGCCCTATCTCCCCCATCCTCACCTGACTTATGCCCACCGAAATTGAACGCAAATTCTTAGTCATCGGTGACGACTGGCGCACTCTAGCCGATGGTGTAGCCTACTCTCAAGGCTATATTGCCAAGACTGAGGGGCGAGTCGTCCGAGTTCGGATTGCCGGAGAACATGGATACCTGACAATTAAAGGGGCAACGCAAGGCATTACTCGGAGTGAATATGAGTACGTCATTCCGATCGAGGATGCCAGGGAAATGTTACACACGCTCTGCGATCGACCGTTAATCGAAAAAACGCGGTACAAGATTGAGCAATCCGGTTTGGTGTGGGAAGTGGATGAGTTTGCGGGCGACAATCAAGGACTGATTATGGCGGAGGTGGAATTAAGCGATGCCAATCAGGCGATCGACCTGCCCAGTTGGATTGGCGAGGAAGTGTCCCATGATCCGCGTTACTACAACTCGAATTTGGTGAAGTATCCGTATTCGCAGTGGGGTGGTCAGGGGTGAGGGCGTTGGGGAAGATGGGGAGATGAGGGAGATGGGGAAGTTATGTCTCAGGTGGTTGAAGAGAAGTTAGGGTATTACTTTTTTGATAAGCGGTTATTGATTCGGGCGTTGACGCGGAAAGCTTATGCGTTGGAACAACCGCAACCGTGTGAGCATCAGGAAGCCTACGTGATGTTGGGGAATGCGATCGTCACGATGGTACTGACCGAATGTTTGGTGCGAGCGGGGTATCAAACCGGAGCAGAACTATCGGTGAAAAAGCTGGAATTAGAACTGGAGCGAGAAACTGTTTTAAGCCAAGTGAGTACGACGATCGGGTTAGGCTACTTGATCAAACTGAGTGCGGCGGAACGGCAACAACGAGTCGAAGAACAACCCCAAGTATTAGTGGAAACTCTGGAAGCGGCGATCGCGGCAATCTACTTTGACGGTGGCTTTATGGCCGCTAGACAAGCTGTACAACGATTATTTAGAACGGTGTTGCCGGATGTTTGACAGTGGGATGAATCAGGATTGTTGCACGATCGTTGCCTCAGTACAGGTGTTCAGATTTTATGATTCCCGCGTATCCTTAGAATGACTGGACATTGAGGAGCAGCAGCAATGCGTTTAGGCAAAGTGGTCAAATCCAATTCTCACTGTGACTATATTGTGCAGTTGGATGATGCGATGGATTATGCCGAACCACCGCAGCCCGATGATTATGGCTTTGGTAGCTTTGTGCGGTTAGACTCCGACGATCGCCATTGGGCGATCGGGATTGTTTACAACTCGCAACTGTTCAATCCCATGTTTTTGAATATGGGTCCCCGACTCTCCAGTGAACCCGATCCAGTCTTTACCCCTGACCTGATTACCGAAACCCGCACCTTACTCTGGACAGTGTTGATTGGCATATTGGAGTGGGAAAATAACACCTTCTATGGGGTGCACGGCATTCCCAGAGTGGTGGTTCCAGCCAATACGCCGGTTTACACCATGACTCAACAAGAGGTGTATCGGTTTCACTTAAATGCAGCCCAAAAGCCGCAGTTTTGCTATTACAGTCACTTATTACGCTGTGGAGGGACGTTTGCTTCCCAACTGACGCAGCAGGTATTGACGGAATTAATTGATAGCCAGTTATTTAGTGGTGCAGATCAACGAGCATTGATGGTGTTGTGTAAGGAACTGTCGTGGAAGAACACGATGGCAGCGATGCGGTAGAAGATGTAATTTGAAACAAAAAACCGACGGTCTCGATGAAACCGATCGGCCAGTCGTGTGTTCCCTGTTGATGACTCGGCTAAAGTTGAGTCTCCTTTAGTATCTGGGGTTTCACTGATTCGGTGAGCGATCGGGGTCAGATGACCTTGTGATTTTGATCACTAACCGCTAGAATCCTTTAAAATAAAAAACCGACGGTCTCGATGAAACCAGTCGGCCAGTCGTGTGTTCCCTGTTGATGACTCGGCTAAAGTTGAGTCTCCTTTATTAGACCAATTCCCTAGTGTTCTGTGAGAGATCGGTATCAACCTACAGGGTGATTATTGTCACAATATGAATTAGGTTTAAAACAAAAAACCGACGGTCTCGATGAAACCGATCGGCCAGTCGTATGTTCCCTGTTGATGACTCGGCTAAAGTTGAGTCTCCTCTAATATCTCGGTTTTTACTGATTGGGTAAGCGATCGCAGTCAGGCAACCTTGTGACCTTGATCACTAACCGCTAGAATCCTTTAAAACAAAAAACCGACGGTCTCGATGAAACCAGTCGGCCAGTCGTGTGTTCCCTGTTGATGACTCGGCTAAAGTTGAGTCTCCTCTAATATCTCGGTTTTTACTGATTGGGTAAGCGATCATCATCAACCGATCCAGTGATTCTCGTCACGATATGAACTCGGTTTAAAACAAAAAACCGACGGTCTCGATGAAACCGATCGGCCAGTCGTGTGTTCCCTGTTGATGACTCGGCTAAAGTTGAGTCTTCTTTAGTATCTCTGTTAATGCAACTTTAGGAAGCGATCGTGATCATACTTAGATGTGATATTCATCACTTTTAACGGTGATCTCATGGCATTGCTCAGTTGCTTTGCCTGGAATTGCTAGCGATTAATGGCAGCTAGTGCCACTCCCAGCAACATCACCCCAGCGCCAATCAAAACCGTTGATCCTGGGATTTCACCGAAAACCCAGTACCCTAACAGACTGGAGACTACAGGTTCAAAGAGAATGACCAACGTTACCAGGGTCGGAGATACCCAGCGGACTGCCCAATTGAAACTCGTATGTCCAACTAACTGCGGCAACAATGCCATCAGTACCATATAGCCATAGGTGAGCGCCGGATAGCCGCTATAGGATGTTCCCAGCAGTAGCGGTAATGGCAGTAGCACGATCGCAGCAACAGTATAAGCCACTGTCGCATAATGACCAATTCCCAGTCCTTGCCGTTGGGCTTCCCGTCCCAACAGAAAATAGGCACTAGCCGCCCAGGCTCCTATTAATGCCAAGCCATTTCCGAGCCAGGGCTGACTACTGATCACCGTGGATGAGTCACTGCCTACACTGATCAGAATGCCGCCGGATAGAGCGATCGCAATTCCAATCAGCGTTAACCGAGACGGAATTTCTTTCAGCCAGAGCCAGGAGAACAACGCTACCCAGATTGGATTTGTAGTAACAAGCGTGGTAGAAGCGGCGATCGAGGTGTAAGACAGTGAGGTAATCCAGGTTGCGAAGTGAATGGCTAAGGCAATTCCTGCGGCGGCAGCATAACGGCAGGCAGCGATCGAGGGTGGTTGACGCTGGATTGATCGCCAGGTGGGTAGTAGCGCGATCGAGGCAATGGTTAACCGGGAAGCGGCTAACACTAAACTAAAGCCAACTCCTCGCTGATCGGCGCTAGCGATCGCCAATCGAATCAAAATAGCAGCTGTGGAAGCTGCCAGAATGCCAATCATCAGAATCAAACCGATTTGCCAATGACTGGGTGCTTCAGAGGTAGGTTGACTCAATCCCAATAGTCCTAGCTGGGTTGTTGTTGCAGATGCAGGAAGGCTTCGACTTCGGCAGCAGTGGGTTGGGCCGAGATCGCGCCGGGTCGGGTCGTGGTCAAGGCTCCTACGGCACTGGCGTAAGTCACCATCCGATGGGCGATTTCTGGATTAGTGAGCTGTTGAACACCGAATTTACACAGTTGATGCAAAAAGCCCGCGACAAAACTATCCCCGGCTCCAGTGGTATCTTCTACTTCCACCGGAAACACGGGCACCTGACCTTGATTGCCACTCAGGTAATAAGCACAACCTTTTTCTCCAGCCGTGACTAACACTCCTTCCACATGCTCTAGACGTTGGGCGATCGCGCCCGGATCGGTGGTGTCAAACAGCCATTCGGCTTCTTCATCTGACAATTTGAGAAAATCCACCCGCGCCATTAAGTCGTGAATCATTTGAGGTGCGATCGTTGGATCTTGCCAGAACACAGGTCGCCAGTTAACATCTAGCAGAATTTTGACATAGTGGTCATCGGCTAATTGCAAGGCTCGCTCGATCGCGTGCAGGCTATCGGGATATGCCATTTCTAATGTGCCTAACACTAAATATTCTGCCGATTCAAATAAACTGACCGGAATCTGCTCGGCTTGCAAATGAGTGTCAGCAAATTCTGTGGTTTGATAGTCACCAAACCCGGCAAAACTACGATCGTTGGTCAGCGATCGCACCACATAAACTCCCCGTGTGGGAGCCGTAGCATGGCGTTGAACCCCAGTTCGATCAACCCCAATTTCGCCGATCAACTGCACTAATGATTCACCTAAGTGATCCTGTCCGACACAGCCAATAAATCCGCTGCTTGTCCCTAACTTGACTAATGCCGTGGCTACATTCGCTGGCGCGCCGCCTGGATAGGGAGTCCAGGACTTCACCTGGTCTAACGGCAATCCTGGTTGATCGGACAGGAAGTCATACAGAATTTCACCAAGACAGAGAACGCGGGGATGGCTCACAGTTGATCACAAGGGAATGAGTGCTGTTAGCCATGCTACTACGAGCCTTGTCAGCGATCGCAGTTCTCAGGGTCGTCCGGACAGAATTCTAATTGAATTTTTAGCTTCAGCCGCCCCGGTTGAGCTACGGGGACATCGGGCTGTAATACATCACAGGCAATCCCCTGCTGAAACCATGCGGGAGAATCGACCCGGCTCCATTGCCCCTCTGGTGTATATCTACCCAAATCAATTTCAATTTCTTGAGCCTGCAATTCTGTCATCATCGCTTCTGCCATCTGGCTGTTGGCTAGATCCAGGGCATAGCGGAGTTCACTCATTTTCAACGTCACATTTTTAAAGACAAGAATAGCCTGATCGCTCAAGCCTACCAGAGCGTTTTGAAAGCGCATTGGAAAACTCCTAATGTGATTTTTATCACTCTTTATGAGAAAAAGAGTGGTCAAAATTCAGACAAATTGGATTCAGCAAATTCTGCGATCGTGAGTAGCCGTGTGTAATACAGTCGCTAGATTTAAGAGCGGCTCTCCTACTTCCCATCATGCACAATTATGAGAGGGAGTGTAGTAAATATTACAATTCCTTGATATTGTCTTTTCTCACACCAAAATCGGGCAAACCGAAGTCGAACCTGACTCCAGATTCGCCAACTGCATCGCTTCTCCGTTATTTTGACGGATGCGATCGTTGCCTGCCTCTACCCCAGGCTAAATTCTGCTGCTAATTATTTGGCAATGCTCAAGCATCTACGCTGTGTTAAACCAAGCTACCAACGTTCTAAAATCAACCCATCCACGTAACTAAAATCCTGATCATCTGTCACCAGCACCCAACCCTGTTCTATGCACTGGGCAGCAATCCATACATCATTCATGGGGATTGGTCGTCCCTTCTGCTTCAAGGCTAGTCGGGTTCGAGCATAGATTGTTGCTGTATCTCTTCCCAATGGGACAACGACACAAGCTGATACAAACTCTAGATAACGAGGCAAATTTTGGAGTGGACGTGTGGAATTTTCTGCCCCAAATAGCAACTCGCCCACAACCACAACTGGTAAAACTATTTCCGGTATTGCCAATACCTTTGTAGTGACGGCTGTATCTCCATTCAAAAAGCGAATCGCCACAGAAGTATCTAGGGCAATCTCACCACTCATCAGCATCTACCTGCCGACATTCTGCCGCAATGACTTGCTGGAGTTCTTCAGCCTCGGAGTTACTTAAAATGCCAGCAAACTTTGCCAGAGGGTGAGTCTCGCGGACTGCCTTGACTCGATGTAAAAAGTCCAGCAGCGTTTGGACTACTTCATCAGGAGCCTGTTCAAGTTCCTGTATTAATTGCTCACGGTTTGTCATGCGATCGCATCTTTCTGGCAGACTAAGATTGTCTAGTCTTAGTATATCCAAATCCCAAACAGCTAATAACTTTTGCTGCTCTAAAAACTAGAAGAGTCTTAGTTATAGAGAATATGCTTCCACAACTACGATCAAAAGCAAGTTAATGTACGTTGGGGCTAAACCAAATCTCGAAATGCTTTTGATTGGCTTTACTAGGTTTTGTTAATTGTGAAACTACTTGACCTTGAATCCCTGAAGTTTGAAGAGTTTTGACCAGGCTATCTGCAATCTCCTTATCTTGTGGTCTAAAATAACGCACTTGTGTTCTATTATTAGGTCCTGTATTAACCTGATCTAACCCTGGAACAATGAAACCTTCTTTAGTCAAAGTGTTGGAAAGGCTTTGCGCTATCTTTTTCTGTGATTGATCACGAATCTGAATATAAACTAAAGGAGCTTTCTTCGCTATACTGGGATTTGCTGCATAAGCACTTTGAACAATCGGTTGAGGGATTTCAGCAATTAGGTTTTGTTGAGCAGTAATCAGTTGGGCAAGCTGTGCTTTTTTCTGATTAAGCTGATCTACTTCTTTATTTAATTGAACTAGCTTGTCTTGAGCTTTAACAATTAGAAATCCTGTTAAAGCTAAGTACAGAACTGCGGCAACTGTAGGAATAGTAACTGCTATGATGTTGCGCTTGCGTGCTCTTATTTGGCTTTCTTCAGACCGTTCAATAAGAGAATTGATTTCATCTTGTGAGAAAGACATAGGTTTAGTTGGATACGGTTTTTTCAATCAGTTTTAGCAGACCTTCTTTAATTTTTTGCTGCTCATCTAGGCTAAGGGCAGTGTCACTTTTTTGGATCTCTTGGAGTAATGGTCGCGTAGCTTCTAGATTCCTAGCTCTTTCTCGACGATCCAAAATCTCCTTGGCAGGGGTATAGCCTAAACCGCTAAATATACTTCCGCCCAAAAGCCCTGCCAACTTATCAAAGGGTACACCTTGGAAAAGGATAGGTAAGCCTAGTAAAGCCAATACCGCAAGCATGACGTAAATCGTTGTAGCAACAGCCATTTCTTGCGCTGCTTTATACTGGTTTTTGATCAACTGCTCAAGAAAAACTTCATTTGTTTGTGTCATAAATTGAGCCAGCTTTCACTAATAAATTAAGAAACTTTATCCTAGCTAAACACCTGTCTGAACACTGAAATATTCTTCAATCTGAAATTGAAATGAATATCACAGGCATATAACTCAGTGCTGCAAATACTAAGTCTTGAATATAGACAAGCTAAACATTGATGCAATTGCAAAGTGGTCAATGCATTATGCTAAAGCTTAATAGTCTAACTAGTTAACTATTAGGCTCTATTCAATAGTAGCCTTGGCAAAAAGATGATCTAGTAATTTTTCATATATCTTCAAAAAATAATAATCATTAAAATTATTGCTAGGTATATCTTTTGCTATTTATTGCGATTATTCCTTATGTACTTTAGTAATGTAATTGATTAAGAGGTTGAGTAACTAATACTTGAATAGTGACTGGTACGGCAATCACCCGTGACGGGGGGTGTGCTAGCCGAACCCTGGATCTCCTCGCCAGTCGTTACCGTGGACACATACAGAAATTATTCATGTCCTTGGCGAGAGTGAGAGGTTAAACGCATATGGCTAAAGTGGTTGGAATTGACTTGGGTACGACGAACTCCTGCGTGGCGGTAATGGAAGGTGGTCAGCCGGTTGTGATTGCGAATGCGGAAGGAACGCGAACGACTCCTTCTGTGGTGGCCTATGCCAAAAATGGCGATCGCTTGGTCGGGCAAATTGCCAAGCGACAGGGGGTGATTAATCCCGAGAACACTTACTATTCCGTGAAGCGCTTCATTGGTCGTAAAGCCGATGAAGTCGGTCAGGAATCGCAGCAAGTGGCTTATAAAGTGGTGCGGGATGGCAGTAGCGTCAAGCTAGAGTCTCCAGCTCAGGGCAAGCAGTTTGCCCCAGAAGAAATCTCGGCTCAGGTATTGCGGAAGCTGGTGGATGATGCCAGCAAATATCTGGGTGAGAAGGTGACGCAAGCGGTGATTACGGTGCCGGCTTACTTTAATGATTCCCAACGGCAAGCGACCAAGGATGCTGGGAAAGTTGCCGGGATTGAAGTTTTGCGGATTGTCAACGAACCGACCGCCGCCGCGTTGGCGTATGGCTTAGACAAGCAAGAAGATGAAACCATCCTGGTGTTTGACTTAGGCGGTGGCACGTTTGATGTTTCCTTGCTGGAAGTTGGGGATGGCATTGTAGAAGTAAAATCCACCAGTGGGGACACTCACTTAGGTGGGGATGACTTTGACAAGAAGATTGTCGATTGGATTGCAGCGGAATTCCAACGCAATGAAGGGGTTGATCTGCGCAAAGATAAGCAAGCCTTGCAACGCTTAACGGAAGCCGCCGAGAAAGCCAAAATTGAGTTGTCGAATTCAACCCAAACGACAATTAACTTGCCCTTTATCACGGCGACGCAAGATGGACCGAAGCACATTGATTTAACTCTGACCCGATCGCAGTTTGAGCAACTGTGTGCTGACCTGCTCGATCGTTGCCGAGTTCCTGTTGAACAGGCATTACGGGATGCCAAAATGACTGCCAAAGATATTGATGAAGTGGTGTTAGTGGGTGGTTCCACTCGGATTCCGGCAGTGCAAAATCTGGTGCGGCAACTGACCAACAAAGACCCCAATATGACGGTGAACCCGGATGAAGTGGTGGCAGTTGGCGCGGCGGTGCAAGCCGGGGTATTGTCCGGTGATGTCACGGGTATGGTGTTGCTGGATGTCACACCACTCTCCTTGGGTGTGGAAACGATGGGTGGGGTGATGACTCGGATTATTCCGCGTAACACCACGATTCCAGTCCGCAAGTCAGAAACCTTCTCGACAGCAGCCGATGGGCAAAGCAATGTCGAAATCCATGTGCTGCAAGGCGAACGGGAAATGGCCGGCGACAACAAGAGTCTGGGTACCTTCCGGTTAGATGGGATTCCGTCTGCTCCACGTGGGATTCCGCAAATCGAAGTCACCTTTGATCTGGATGCGAACGGGATTCTCTCGGTGTCGGCGAAGGACAAAGGCACGGGTAAAGAGCAATCGATTACCATTACTGGAGCTTCGACACTGGATGATGCCGAAGTCGATCGCATGGTGAAGGATGCCGAACGCAATGCCGATGCCGATCGTCAGCGGCGCGAACAGATCGATACCAAGAACACGGCGGATTCCCTGGCATACCAGGCGGAGAAGCAACTGCAAGATCTGAACGGGCAAGTGCCGGTAGCCGATAAAGAGCGGGTGCAAGCCTTAGTTAAGGATCTGCGGGAAGCCATTACTGCCGAGAACTACGATCGCATGAAGTCTCTGACGGCTGAACTGCAACAAGCCTTAATGCAAGTCGGTCAGGCGATCTATGCCAATGCCAACAATGGCAATGGTCAGAGTGCTGCCAATGACGCGGCGGGTTCTACAGGTGGTCAGGATGATGTGCTGGATGCCGATTTCGTAGAATCACGCTAATCCTGAGTCGGGGTCGGTCTTGCAGTGAACTCTGCTCTCTAAACCTACCCCGACGATCGTCCGCAATTGAATTGAAATCAGTGCAATTGATTGTCCTCCTAGTTTTTCTGGATCACAGAACGGCTAGGGGGTTTTTTTCTATCGCGATCGCTATAGACTATGGAAGATCTCATGCAACTCTACATCATGTGCAACTCTTTCTTAGCCCCCTGATTAAGGGGGTTGGGGGATCGGCTGTTTGCAGGATTGTGTGGAGATCCCCCTAAATCCCCCTTTTCAAGGGGGACTTTGACTAAAACGTTGTATATTGCCTAGTTTTGATACTATTCATCCCGCATGACTTTTACGCTATTTCTGCAAAACGTCCTTAACGGTTTATCGATCGGTAGTGTCTACGCGATCTTTGCGCTGGGCTACACCTTGATCTTTTCGATTCTGGGCATCATTAACTTTGCCCATGGAGCGGTGTTTACGCTGGGAGCGTATTTCACCTATTTCTTGATGGGGGGTGGCACGGGCTTTAATGGATTGTTGGCGAATGCGCAGTTACCGATTAATTTACCGTTTTGGTTAGCCGCGATCGTCAGTGGCGGGTTAGCGGGATTAGTCGGAGTCGCGATCGAGCGGTTAGCGTTTCGACCGTTGCGGCGGAAGCGGTCTGATCCGTTACTGACGGTGGTGTCAAGTTTGGGTGTGGCGTTGGTGATCGTTAATTTAATTCAATATCTGGTGGGAGCAGAGAATTACACGTTTCCGGCGGATACTTACGGCAGTTTGCCAGCCGCGATCAACTTTGGCACCGCCGAGAATCCGATTCCAATTCGGACGGTGCAGATTGTCATCTTTGGGGTGTCGGTAGTGATTCTGGCCATTCTCACCTATTTGATTAATGCCACGAAATACGGCAAGGCGATGCGGGCTGTAGCAGAGGATGCGACGACCGCCAGTTTATTAGGGATTAACCCCGATCGCTTTATTGTGATTACCTTTTTTGTCAGCAGTTTTCTGGCGGGATTAGCTGGAACATTAGTTGGTTCCAGTGTCAGTATTGCCGGACCTTACTTCGGGATTGGGTTTGGGTTAAAGGGATTGGCAGTGATTGTGTTAGGCGGACTGGGCAGCATTCCCGGAGCGGTAGTGGGAGGCTTACTGATTGGCTTAGTTGAAGCCTTTGTGCCAGGGGAGTATTCCGCTTACAAAGATGCGATCGCCTTTGGGCTACTGTTTGCCATCCTCTTGATTCGACCGCAGGGATTACTCGGGCGATCGTTTGTTCAGAAGGTTTAAGAGCCTTACCAGGTCACCGTAAACTTTCGTGCCTAAGTTCTAGCGTTGACGTTCCTAAATCCCTCAGGTCGGGGAGAAGTTTCACGATCCAGGATCACTGCCTTCTTCCATCAGCAAGATCACGCCTTGAGTTTGCCCGTGGATTCCCACTAACGGTGTGCAGGTCACCCGGCAAGGAAAACTGCGACCGCGACGGTTGATCGCTTCCAGGATTACTTCTGACACCTGATCTGACAAACCGGATAAACACGATCGAATTGGTTGTCGGAGTTGCTCAACGGGTAAACCAAGATCGAGATTGAGGAAATTCTGTGCCACGGCTTCTTCCGCTCGTAACCCCCACAGATCTTCCGATTTATTGTTCCAAATCTGCACTCGCAGATCGAGATCAACCACCACCACCCCACCTTTTAAGCTGGTGAGAATTGATTCTAAAAACGCATTACTTTGATTCAGTTCTTCACTACTGCGTTGTAACTCATCATTCACCGTCTGTAATTCTTCATTGGTGGATTGCAATTCCTCATTCATCGTTTCCAATTCTTCATTAGTGGATTGCAATTCCTCATTCGTTGTTTCTAGCTCTTCATTACTCGATTGCAATTCTTCATTCGTTGTTTCTAATTCCTCATTGGTAGATTGTAATTCTTCATACGCCATTTCCAGTTCTTGATTGGAGTGTTCCAATTCTTCTTGGAGGCGTTTGTAGCGAGTGACATCAATGAAGTTAATGCTGACTCCGAGAATATTGTTGGTGTTGTCAATCAACGGAGCCACCTGCACATCCAGGTAGATGGCTTCGTTTTGCGAGGTCCGCCACTCAATATCACGCAAGCTAACCGATCGCCGATCGATATAGGTTTGTTCGATGCAAGAGCGCAATTCTACCGGACGATAAGAAATTTCCAGATCTTGAAATAATCGCCCAATATCCCGTGGATACAGGTTAAACAGCATACGAGCCCGTTCATTCACCAATGCCAACGCTCCACTGGCATCCACAACTATCCGAGCCATTGGTCCACTATCGAATGCAGCCTCACGTAACCGGACATGGTTTGATAGATGGTTCACTGTTTCATTATGACCAGTTTGGGCAACAACAAGCAGCCGATCGCGCAGATTCAGCTTTTGGACTTTCGTAAAGATCCGGCACTTCAGCTGTACAGGCGTAAAGGTATTCGTGTGGGTGAGCAACATTTCAGCTTTACCCAAAAATAAAAAGCCGCCATCCCGCAAGGCAAAATGAAAGCGAGCCAAAATCCGGCTTTGGGTTTCGGCATTGAAATACATCAGGGTATTGCGGCAGACCAATAAATCAATCCGAGAAATCGGGGCATCCTGAATTAAATCGTGGCGCCCAAAGATTACCGATCGCCGCAGATCTTTGCGAAACACATAGCGCTCGTCTACTTGTTCAAAGAATTGCTTCAGTTGCTGAGCCGTTAACCCGCCCATGTCTTGTGCCCAATAGCTTGCTTGGCGGGCCTGGTTGAGCGCTTCTTCATCCACATCGGTGGCATAGATTTTCACCCGCTCTCGAAATTGCTCTACCCCAATGATTTCCGCTAGCATAATCGCGATCGTGTAAGCTTCCTCGCCTGAAGCACAACCTGCACTCCAAATCCGAATCGGTTCACCCGGTTCTTTATAGGCAATAATCCGCGGAATCACTTCACTGGCGATGTATTCCCATGCTGAACGATCACGGAAGAACGAAGTGACATTAATCAACAATGTATTAAATAAAAAATTGAATTCTTCAGGATGAACTTCTAAATAATCCTGATAGCTGCTATAGCCCTCGATATCCACCGTTTGCATCCGTTTAGTCACCCGGCGCATTAAGCTAGAGCGTTTGTAGCCAGTAAAATCAAAGCCACGGTTACGCTTGACATAGTCTAACAACGCTTCAAACTCAGGATTCTCACTGGTATTAGTCACAGCTTGGTTTGTCCTTCCACACCAATTTCACCAACATGGGAGCAATTTCAGCCAGAGGCAAAACGAAGTCAACCGCTAAGGTTTGAATGGCGGCCCGAGGCATATCAAAAAATTCTGCCGTAGTTTGGTCTTGTGCGATCGTGGTGCCCCCTAATTGTTTAATTTGCTGAATGCCCGTCGCTCCATCTCGACCTCTTCCTGTGAGGATGACAGCAATCGCTCGTTGCCGAAAGCTCTGGGCAACAGAGGTGAATAAGACATCGGCAGAGGGGCGAGCAAAGTTAACCCGCTTGGTCTGAGCTAATTTTATTATGCCTGAGGCGTTGATCAGTAGATGACGATCGGGGGGAGCGACATACACCATCCCTGCCTGGAGACGATCGTCTGCCATTGCCTGTTTCACGAGTAACGGAGTGTGACGGTTGAGAATGCCTGCTAACAAACCTGGACTCTCCGGTGATAGATGTTGCACGATCGCGATCGCGGCAGGAAAGTCTTTAGGTAAATCGGTGAGAATCACTTCTAAGGCATGTAGCCCCCCCGCCGAAGTGGCGATCGCCACTAGATCAAAGGCGGCATTTGCAAATAGAAATGATGCCACAGAACTGTCGCTGGTCATGCACTATCACTAGCCTCAGCATCTAATTGGGGTGGCACCTTATCCTGTTGCAAAATGATTTGCCGTAATAACGCCGCATGTTGCTCAGCTTCCTCTGCCCGTGCTAAAAATTTTGCTTCTGATAGGTTGCGGTGGTGCTGCCGAGCTTGTACCGCCATACGGCGAGCTAGAGCGGCTTTTTCTTCTAGTGCCCGATTGGCTGACCATAAGGCTTTTTCCACCTCACTGGCTTGTTCTGACGCCATACTCTCGATCGAATAAGCATGACCCACATGGCAGCGAAATCGGACTAAGTTGCCTTCCTGCAATTCCCATAACACCCCGCCACAATCAGGACAGGTTAAAGGAGAGGGATCGCCCGGATGTTCTCCCCGTTCCCGCTCGGCTTTATCTTGGGCCACGATCGCGGCTTCTTGGTCTAACGGCTCAGACACAGGACTATCCTCCTTAATTGGCTCATCGATCAACTGGCTTAAACAGGCGGCTAAATCCGATAGTTTAACAATGTGGTCAACCGCGACATACTTGAGCGCACTGCGCGGCATCCCATCGAACATTGCCTCGTCTGGGTCTTGAACGATCGTCAATCCGCCCTGACTCTTAATCGTCAATAGACCCGCCGTACCATCATCTAATGCTCCTGTCAGGATTACACCGATCACCTGGGAGTTATAAGCTCGCGCGGCTGACCGAAATGTCGTGTCAATGGCTGGACGTAGTCCATGTTCTCGCGGACCCTGACTCAAACGGATATGACCAGGCTGAATCAGTAAATGATAGTTCGGGGGCGCAATATAAACTTGTCCTGGTTTAATGATAGTGCGATCGCCAGGATGCAAGGCGGGTAACTTACCTACTCGACTGAGGATCTGGGGCAGAGCACTGACACTAAATGGCGGAAAATGCAGCACCACAAATATCGCTGCCGGAAAATCAACTGGTAAACCTTGCACCAACTGGGTCAGTGCCTCTACTCCACCGGCAGAGGCGCCAACGACAATCATGTCGCGATTCGGCATACGTTTATTCCTCTGGTGACAGTAAGGTTGCCAGGCTAAAGTAATTAAGCTGGTTATACCAGATTGATCACCGGTTTCCCTAGTGTTTTGGAAATAGATTCTTGTGACAAAAGGATTTGGGCTGGCTGTAGGAGGGAGCAGAAGTTGATACGGAATCACCCTTTAATCAATCACGTCAGAGCGACCCGATCGCAAAGTCAGCAGCAGCTTCAGCACAATGCTTTATTAAAGTTGCGGAGTGCCAAGTTGCTCCAGCATAGTCAACTCTTGATTACCCAAAGCCAGCAGTTAAAGTGTCCGCGATCGACTGACATTGCCGCTGCATTGCTCAAGTCATCTTCCCTAAACCAGCTTAAAACTGATTTTGTCATCAGAGTCAATCATGAATTCCGCACTCCATTAACGGTGATTGCAACAGCAACAGAACTCCTGAAACTAGACCACACTCAATTATCAGATCAACAACGACAGCACTGTTTTCAGCAAATTCATCTAGCGATCGTCCGGTTGCTTCACTTATTAGAAACGGCGTTAATGCCAATTGAAGACGATCTGTAACGGATGGCTCAGTGTAGAGCGGCTGTTCCGCGTGGTTGAGCTTGTGATCCTTAAGAAACAGACTGTTCTTGCGATCGCTCTTCATCAACCAGGTTTGAGGAGTCTGAATCGGGATTTGAGAAGTCAAAAAACCGGCGTTACGGCATCAAAAGATGAATTGCCAGTGCCCTCACCCTAGCCCTCTCCCGTGGGAGAGGGAACAAAGATTCTAGCCCCCTTCTCCTCGGGGAGAAGGGTTGGGGATGAGGGCAAATCATGCTTGCTAAACAGCATGTTTGAAGAGTCTGAATCGAGATTTGAGAAGTCCGAATCAGTATTTGAGGAGTCAAACAGCTTATTTGAGGAGTCCTAAACCGTATTTGAAGAGTCAAACAGCTTATTTGAGAAGTCCTAAACCGTATTTGAAGAGTCAAACAGCTTGTTTGAGAAGTCCTAAACCTTGTTTGAGGAGTCAAACAGCTTATTTGAGAAGTCCTAAACCGTATTTGAAGAGTCAAACAGCTTGTTTGAAGAGTCCGAATCGGGATTTGAAGAGTCAAGGACACTGAAGACTAGCTGGGAGTATGACACCCAACATCGAGCTGGCGCATCCACCGCTCAACCAACTGACTAATCCACAAATGAGCCAATCAACGTTTAATACAGCGCGGAATTTCAATTCGGAAAGTGGTGCCTTCACCCAATTGGCTTTCGACCGAAATGCTACCCTGCATCAATTCAATCAGGGCTTTAGAAATCGCTAACCCTAACCCCGTGCCGCCATGTTGCCGAGTGGTAGACTGATTCACCTGCCAGAACTTTTGAAAAATTTGGCTTTGATTGGTCGAGGCAATCCCAATGCCCGTGTCGCTAACCGCGATCGCCAACCGTCCTTCTGGTAGCTCTAACACCTCAATCTTGACGCTACCCGCCGGTGTAAATTTAATCGCATTAGATAATAAGTTGATTAATACCTGTTGCATCCGTAAGCGATCGTTGACCACAGCAATCTCTGAGTCTGGCAGGCAGAGCTGGAGCGCCAAGGCTTTCTGGTCAGCCAGCGATCGTAAATCATCGATCGTACTCGCAATTAATTCAGCCAGATTAAAGGGTTCTAAGTGCAGTTCTAACTGTTCAGCCTGAATTTTAGAAACGTCTAATAGATCTTCAATTAACGTCAGCAAATGTTTGCCATTACGGAAAATTCGCTCCAGCATTCCGGCATATTGCAGATCTTGCTGATGGTGAAACCGCCGCAATAACACTTCCGAAAATCCCAGAATCGCATTCATCGGCGTACGCAATTCATGGGATACCATCGCTAGAAACTGGTTCTTTAAGCGATCGGCTTCCTGTAACTCCAAATTCTGGAGTTGCACTTGCCGGAGACATTCCTCCGTTTGCTTGCGAGCTGAAATATCCCGCACGAGCCAACGTAATCCGATCGTTTGCTCCTGCTGATCCTGGACTGTTTCTACCGTTAACGCGGCAATAAAGGGTTGGTCTTCACGACCACATAACTGCACTTCCCAATCCTGCACCCGATGCATCGTGGGAATTTGGTTGAGTAACTGCCGAAACGATCGCCGTTGCTCCTCTACCACAAAACTAACTAAAGGCTTGCGAATTAAATGCTGTCGGCGAATATTTAACAACCTGGCGGCAACCCGGTTCGCTTCCTGAATATTACCGCTGCAATCTGTGACCAAATAACCATCCGGAGCAAATTCAAACAGTTCCTGGTAGCGTTTTTGCTCAGACTCAGCCCTTTGTTGGGTGATCAGCAATTCCTCGTTTTGTTGTCGCAATTCCTCTTCCGCAATCCGTAGTTCTTCTAAGGCAATCTGTAATTCTTCCAAACAGTTAATGACAATTTGAGGCTGCTTCCAAGGAATTTCCCTCATCCTTTGGTATAGCTCAATAGTATGAGTTTCAACTGCTTTCACACGACTGTAAAAAAAATCCTCTTCATGAATAGTCATACCTATCTGCCCTTGCCACGCTCTAATAAAATAATGTGATACTTTCGATCAAAAAGAATCCTACCTTGTTGGTGAAATTTGCCTAACCAACGGGTGATTGTGACGCGAGTTGTACAACAAGCATTGGCTAAATCTTCATGGGTCAAGCGTACACTTAATCGAATTCCCTCCGGAATTATCTGTCCCAACTCTTTCTTAAAAAAATCTAAAATTTGTTCTAGTCGATCGCCGACTCGACGGTGTCCAGTAATAGCCAGTAATGTTTCAGTATGGCGCAAGCGGCGAGTCACTTTGTCAACAAACCATTGAGCTAGCACGGGTGAACTATTAATTTCGCTGGTTGAAATTGATACAATCTCTACGTTAGATAACGCGATCGCTTGATAGTTTGATAGGTCTGTTAAATGCCCACCAAAGGGCATGCCTGCCCCTAAAACACCTAACAAAACTTCGTCGCCCGTTTGAGTGAATGTCGTTAATTTGACTAATCCCTGCGTGATATAACAGCAGGATTGCGGAGAGGTGACGATCGCTTCTCCGAGTTTGTATCGTGACAACACGCGTTCTTGTAACTGATTTCCTGCTAACGGTAGAGCGGCATGGTTGATTGCAGCCGTAGAATTATGGGGCTTTGCCAATATGTCTTCTTCGCAAATCGCAATTTCCCGAATCAGCCACCGAAATGTAGTGATCTCGTCGATAGAATGATGAATAGTGACTATACAAGTAACCATCAGCGGTGGGCGATCCCGAGGCTCCAGGTGCAGTCGCCAGGTGCGCGGAGGTGTTGCTTTTCCTGCCTGGATTAACTGCTCCAAAATCGATTGCTGACGCAGATCTTTGAGGAACAACGCTAACGGTTTGCCCACTAAAAATCTTTCGGCAATTCCTAATAATTGGGCAGCACTTCGATTCACCTCTTGGATACACCCCCGATGATCCGTAACCACATACGCATCCGGGAGAGCAGCAAATAATTCCTGATAGCGTTGTTGCTCCATTCGAGCGATCGCTAAGGCTTCAACCAAAACTTGATTTTGCCGTTGCAGTTCTTCTACAGCCACCTGTAACTCTTCCGACGCTACTCCTAACTCTTTACAAATAGTCGGGATAAAACTGGCTCTAGGCTCTACGGGAGTAACCGTTGTATGGACTTCATTTAACAGGTGCGCAACCCGATCGTGCATGGCAGTCACCTGACGGGCAAATCTATCCACATCAACAAGTTGGGGCTTCAATGGGTTCATTCCTGTCTTGGATTAAGATGTTTTTGGGGTTATGATCGTTAGCCAAAGATGACCGAAATAATCGCAAAGACCATTCAATCTAAATAGCAACATTCAGGATTGCTAGTTTATCTTCGACTAAGTTTATTAGATTTTAATTTCTCTTTCTACAAACTAGAAAAATTAGCTGTGGCAATCAAGCAGCAATGGTATGTCGATGAATCCTATAGACTTTTCTAATGAAAATAAATTCCTTTATCGCCGCGTAAAGAAAATATGTCGGCGGGCAATTCAAACTCCAATGCCGCAGGAGTTATTGCCGGATGCGTTGCAGGAATTGCAATTGGCATTAGAAAAATTGCAATTGGCTGAAGAAGAGCTGCGCCAACAAAATGAAGCCCTATTAGATACTCAATCTCTGCTAGAACAGGAACGGCAGCGCTATCAAGAATTATTTGAATTTGCACCTGATGCCTATCTGGTGACCAATGGTCAGGGACAAATTCAGGAAGTAAATCGGGCAGCTACGCAACTATTGCAGCGATCGACGACTTATCTCACCGGTAAGCCATTCGCGACCTTGATTGCCCCTACCGATCGCCGATCGTTTCGCCTCAAGTTAGCCCATCTCGCCCAGCACGGTCACGAGCAGGAATGGGAATTGACGTTGCAACGGCAGCACGGCAACCAGTTAGAGGTTGCCTTAAAAGTAGCTGTAGTTCGAGATGCTCAAGGTCAGCCTAGTTCGTACCGCTTCCTACTACGAGATTTGACGACCCAAAAGCAGACAGAACAACAACTGCGATCGGTGAATGCAGCGCTCATGCAGCGGGCAACGTTGGATGCGACGTTACAGCAAATTAGCAATCAGTTGCGCGAAAGTTTGGATGAACCCCAAATTCTGCAAACCGTGGTGCAAGAATTAACGATCGCCTTAAATTTAGTTGCCTGTGACACGGGGATTTACGACTTAGAACAACAACGATCGCAGGTGAATTGCACCTACACCGCTCCAACGGCTGTACTCAAACCCAGTCAGTTTAGGGCAGTGGATATGAAAGAGTTTCCAGAATGTTATCGGCAACTGCTGCAAGGGCAAGAATTTCAATTCTGTGAACTGACAACCGATCCGGCTCGCAGCCAAGTATCGATTCTGGCTTGCCCGATCGTCGATCATCAAGATGTCTTAGGCGATCTGTGGTGCTTTAGTTCCTGTGAAACCGCCTTAACACCCCATCAGGTGCAACTGGTACAGCAGGTTGCCAGTCAATGTGCGATCGCGCTCCGCCAGGCTCGCTTATATCAGGCAGCGCAAACTCAGATGATGGAACTCCAGCGAGTCAATGCGCTAAAACATGATTTCCTGAGTACGGTATCGCATGAGTTACGCACACCCTTAACCAACATCAAAATGGCGTTGCATTTATTGCAGATTACCAAGACAGAAGCCCAACGCACCCGCTGTTTAGAAATTCTGCAAGCCGAGTGCGATCGCGAAACGGAATTGATTACCGATTTACTCGATCTCCAACAGTTAGAAGCCGAAAGCTACCCTAAGTTCCTCCTAGAAGCAATCACTTTACCCGAGTGGCTACCCACGATCCTGGCGCCGATGCAACAACGGGTACAAGCCAAACACCAACAGTTTACGCTTAACCTGCCAACGACCCTGCCTAGGATGATTTCCGATCGGGCCAGCCTCCGACGGGTGTTACTGGAACTATTACGCAATGCCCAGAAATATACGCCTGCCAAGGGTGAAATTGCGTTAGAAATTACTCACGACCCGGACGATGGCACCCTTACCTTTATCCTGCGCAATCAGGCAGAAATTTCCGCGATCGAACTCGATCGGATTTTTGATAAGTTCTATCGGGTGCCTCAAGCCAATTCCTGGGAAACCAGTGGCACTGGACTGGGACTAGCATTGGTGAAACGTCTAGTCGATCATCTGCAAGGCAAGATCAATGTGATCAGCCAGAATAGTTGGACAACATTTTCGATTAAGTTTCCCACCCAGTTCCGCTCAAGTAGCACACTACCTACCGGAGAGCCAGCTTAAGCTAGAAAGAAAGCTCCTTAGTGAGGTAGATGATGGAAATCGGCGTACCCAAGGAAACCAAGGATCAAGAATACCGGGTGGGGCTGAGTCCTGGAAGTGTGCGGGTCTTGATCGAACACGGTCACTCGGTGTTTGTGGAAACGGTTGCCGGAGATGGGGCTGGCTTTACGGATACCGACTACGTTCAAGCCGGGGCGACGATCGTGCCTACGGCAAAAGATGCCTGGGATCGCGAGTTAGTCGTGAAGGTGAAGGAACCGCTAAAGGCAGAGTATTCCTACCTAAAAAAAGGACAACTGCTATTCACTTACCTGCACCTCGCCGCCGATCGAGAACTGACGGAACATCTCCTCACCAGCGGCACCACCGCGATCGCCTATGAAACCGTGGAGTTACCCGACAAACGCCTACCGTTACTAGCTCCCATGAGCGTGATCGCCGGACGGTTGGCGGTGCAGTTCGGTGCCCGTTATCTGGAGCGGCAACAAGGCGGACGGGGCGTCTTACTTGGTGGCATTCCTGGCGTGAAACCGGGGAAAGTAGTGATTCTCGGTGGGGGCGTCGTGGGGACAGAAGCGGCGCGAATTGCGGTCGGCATGGGTGCTCAGGTGCAAATTCTGGATGTGAATGTCGATCGTCTGTCCTATTTAGAAACCCTGTTTGGTTCGCGAGTGGAGCTACTCTACAGCACGACGAGCCAAATTGAAGCCGCTGTTCCCGAAGCGGATCTGTTGATTGGGGGCGTGTTGATTCTGGCGCGACGGGCACCTACCCTGGTGTCACGATCGTTGGTCAAACGCATGCGTCCCGGTTCGGTGATTGTCGATGTAGCGGTTGATCAAGGTGGTTGTGTAGAAACGGTGCGTCCAACCTCTCACTCCCATCCCACCTATTTAGAGGAAGGCGTTGTCCATTACGGGGTGCCCAATATGCCCGGAGCCGTCCCCTGGACTTCCACCCAAGCCCTGAATAACAGCACTTTACCTTACGTGTTGAAGCTGGCAGATTATGGCTTAGCTGCCTTCGATCGCGATCCCTATCTCGCCAAAGGACTGAATGTCCAGGGCAATCATTTAATTCATCCCGCCGTTCAGGAGGTGTTTCCCGATTTAGTCGGTTAAGTCGCGTGGCATCCGGGTAAAATGCGTTACGACGCACCGAAACCTGCCATACCATGACTGACTCCACCCCCGCTAATACTCGCCTGGAAACCGATAGCATGGGCGCGATCGCTGTGCCCTCTGATCGCTATTGGGGCGCGCAAACCCAGCGTTCCCTGGTCTACTTTGCGATCGGGGATGATACCATGCCGCGAGAATTGATCCGCGCAATCGGCATTCTCAAACAAGCCGCCGCGATCGTCAATCGGGATCTGGGCAAGTTACCAGAGGATAAAGCCAGTTGGATGATGCAAGCGGCAGATGAAGTGATCGCTGGAACGTTAGATGATCACTTTCCCCTGCGGATCTGGCAAACCGGCAGTGGCACCCAAACCAATATGAATGCCAATGAGGTGATTGCCAATCGCGCGATCGAGCTGGCAGGAGGTGTGCTGGGTAGCAAAGAACCCGTGCATCCGAATGATCATGTGAATATGTCGCAGTCGTCGAATGACACCTTTCCCACCGCGATGCATATTGCCGCTGCCGAACAAATCACCCATCGCTTGCTGCCGATGTTGGCTAAGTTGCGGGATGCTCTGGTCGCCAAAATGACAGAGTTTGATCAGATTGTCAAAATTGGGCGAACCCATCTAATGGATGCCGTCCCGCTAACCCTGGGACAGGAGTTTTCCGGTTACGTCGCCCAACTGAACAAAGACCTCGATCGCCTGCAAGCTGTTCTACCCGATTTATATGAACTGGCGATCGGCGGTACTGCCGTCGGCACGGGATTAAACACCCATCCCGAATTTGCCGTCCGGGTCGCGGAGCAAATTGCCCAAATTACCGGACTACCGTTTGTTACGGCTCCCAACAAATTCGCGGCGTTGGCTTCCCATGATGCGATCGTCATGGCGAGTGGGGCATTAAAGACTCTGGCCACTTCGTTAATGAAAATCGCTAATGATTTGCGCTGGTTAGGCTCAGGACCTCGCTGCGGCTTAGGCGAATTAGTGCTGCCTGCCAATGAACCCGGCTCATCGATTATGCCAGGGAAAGTCAATCCCACTCAAAGTGAAGCCATGACGATGGTCTGTGTGCAGGTGATCGGCAATGACACAACGATCGCGATCGCAGGCTCACAAGGTAACTTTGAGCTGAATGTGTTCAAACCTGTGATGATCCATAACCTGCTGCACTCCATCCGCCTACTTGCCGATGCCTGTGCCTCCTTCACGGATCATCTCGTCGTCGGCATTGAACCCAATCGTGAGCAAATCCACCACTTCCTGACTAACTCCCTAATGCTAGTCACCGCCCTGAATCCCCATATTGGGTACGATCGGGCAGCTCAAGTCGCCAAAAAAGCCTACAACGACTGCACCACCCTGCGGGAAGCCTGCATTGATTTAGGCTTTCTCAATGGCGAAGACTTCGATCGTATTGTCCGTCCAGAACAAATGACTCATCCTTAATCCAGGGCGGCTTTGGTTAACGGTTGCCTGTGTGCTGTCACATGATTGAGGGAACCCGCCCCTACAAACATCGATCGCGATCTCCCTCATCCATCCGTACTCAACGCCGCCAACACTGCCTGCTGACTCACCATCTGGTAGACCGTTTTCAAATACTCCATGCCTGCCTCGGCAGATCCGATCGCCTCTGGTTTCAACGGGATTGTTCCCAATACATCCAATACGGTTTCACTACTCGGCGGTGGCACAATCACAACCAGAGATGGCTCCAGTTGATCGGCATACTGCCAAAACTCCTCTAGAGACGGCGGAGTGTAAAGCGGGGTAACGTCTGGCTGCTCATCCGGAGTGACTTCTTCCGTTTCGGCTCCACCTTGACCCCGAATTTTTCGCAGGGCTTCAATAATTTGTTCTTTGCTTTGTCCTCGCAATTGAAATAACACAAACGGATCATCACCAAAGCGATCGCCGAGTTGGTAATACACTGCCCCAATATGTTTGCAAGGATTCGCCGGATCGGGACAAGAACAGCGGCTATGAATATCAAACTTGGTGAATGGAAACAGACTTAAGCCATTGGCAGTAAACACTTCCTCAATATTCAGGGGCATTTCTCCCGACAACAACTTGGCTGAAAAAATTGCCCGTTCTGCCATCGACTCCACCACATAACCCCATTCTTCGTCCGTAAACGGATCAAGTGACAACGTGACTTTGTACGGTTCGGGAGCCGTGCCCTGCACATAAGCAATCACTTTAGACCCTTTGAATTCGATACTCAGGACATTGCCTTCCCGCGCATATACTCGCGCTCGCGCCAGTCTGCGGGCATAACCAAAGGATTCCAGTACATCAATCCAACGTTGTGCCCACCATTCGCGGCTGGGTTGTTGATAGGGATCGTTCATTGATTTATTCCTCACCAATCACAGCACTACGATCGAGCAATAATAAGTCTCGTAATTGATCCGTATTCAGTTCCGTCAACCAGTTTTCACCGGCACCAACGACTTGTTCAGCTAAGGCTTTTTTGCTTTCAATTAAGTCATGAATTTTTTCTTCTAGCGTGCCAGAGCAGACAAATTTGTGGACTTGCACATTACGAGTTTGACCAATCCGAAATACTCGATCGGTGGCTTGATTCTCTACTGCCGGATTCCACCAGCGATCGAAGTGAAATACATGATTGGCACGAGTTAAATTTAAGCCGACGCCACCTGCTTTCAGCGACAAAATGAAGATGCGGGGAGCTTGCGGATCATGCTGGAAGCGATCGATCATTTCTTCTCGTTGCTTCTTAGAGGTACTGCCATAGAGGAATAGGGTTTCTCGTCCCAATTGTTTGTCTAAATGGGCTTTGAGTAACTTACCCCACTCCGCGAATTGAGTGAAAATCAACGCCCGATCGCCTTCTGCAACTACTTCTTCCAACATTTCTTCTAACCGCTGAACTTTGCCCGATCGCCGATCAAAGGGCAAGGTTGCTCCATCAGTCATTGATGAATCAGATTCCTTCAAAAATAGAGTTGGGTGATTACAAATTTGCTTCAGTTTCGTCAGCAATGCCAGAATAATCCCTTTCCGTTGAATCCCTTCGGCAGCATCAATTTCAGCCAAAGATTTCTCGACCATGTGTTGATACAACGAGGCTTGTTCATTGGTTAAACCGCAGAACACGGTCATTTCCTGTTTTTCGGGCAGGTCTTGAATGATGTCTTTATCGGTTTTTAAGCGGCGCAGAATGAACGGTTGCACCAGCGATCGCAGAGTTTGCAACGACGATGTATCGCCATAACGCTCGATCGGGGTGGCAAAGCGACGTTGAAAGAAATTCTTGGGACCTAAATAAGCCGGATTGAGGAAATCCAAAATTGACCACAGTTCTGATAAACGGTTTTCGACTGGAGTTCCGGTTAAGGCGATGCGGAATTGGGCTTCTAGTTGGCGGACAGCCTGGGACTGCTTTGCATCCGGGTTTTTAATATTCTGCGCTTCATCCAGCACAATTCCTTGCCAGGACACCGTTTGCAGATCTTTGACATCCCGCTGTACCAAAGCGTAGCTCGTAATAATTACATCTTTACTTTGTACCGCTTTGGCAAACCCCTTGCCTTTCGGTCGCCCTTCGCCATGATGCAATAACACCTTCAGGCTGGGGGCAAATCGTTTGACTTCCCGTTCCCAGTTGCCTAACACCGACGTTGGACACACGATCAATGTCGGAGCCGTCAGCGCTTCCTGTTGCTTGAGGTGGAGGAGAAAAGCAATTAACTGCGGCGTTTTGCCTAAACCCATGTCATCAGCCAGGCAAGCCCCCAAACCCCACTGTTCCAGAAATGCCAGCCAGCCCACCCCTCGCGATTGATAGGGACGTAATTCCCCTTGAAAGCTTTCGGGAGTCTCGATCGCTTCGATCGTCCGTTTTCCAGTCAGGGTATTGATCAAGGCTTCCAACGAACCAGAGGCTTCAAAGCTGACGACTGGCAGTTTTTCAATCATCTGGGTATCGCCAGTGCTAATTCGCAACGCATCTTCCAGCGACAACGCCGGTTGATCTTTCCGACTGGCAAAGAATGACTGCGCCGCTCGAATGTCCTGTGAACGCAACTCGACCCATTCACCGTTAATTTCGACCAGCGGCGTATTCAACGCCACCAAGCGATCGAATTCTTCTTTAGTCAGGCTTTGCCCCCCGATCGTCAGTTCCCAGCGGAAATTCAACAGACTTTGTAATCCCAGGCGTTGCCCTTGCTTAAGCTTGCCCGTTTGCGCTTGGATTCTTAGCCCTAATCGATTTGCCCATCCCCCCTGATTCGCCAAGCTGGGTGGCACAATCACGCCTAACCCACTATCCTGTAATCGCCAAGCTGCCGACTTGAGGAAATCATACGCCTGGATCGGAGTCAGGGTACAGAACTGGGGGCGGGAGGCTTGTAAGCTAGGCTCGATCGGGGCATACAGCCGAGATGCCAGCCCCAGCCCCATCAAAAAGGTTTCCTGCGGCTGAATCACTGTTTTCCCCCGGTAGGATAGCCGCTCCACCGGATTATTCCAGATCGTTGCCGCACTCACTAAAAATTCCGGTTGATCGGTCAATTGCAGAAAGTATTCCAGCCGCCAATTGATCTGTCCAGTTTGGCTCGCCTGCTCCGGTGGATGCAAATATAAACAAGTGCGAAACTGACTTTCTGCCCGGCGCGATTGCAGCGGAATTGTCCACGTTTCTAAGGCTGTCCGTAGCGAGGGTAACTCTTCCGCTGTTACCTGTCCCGCCTCCTGCCCTAATGCTTGTAGCCATTCCTGCATCGGCGACGCGATCGGTGAACCAGCTCCTTTCCTCATACCTGGTTCAGAAGCTGGGTTCGGTAAGGCTTGCTGTCCGGCGACCTGCCGCACCTGAGCATCTAAAATGCTTTGGAGGAAATCGTGCAGTAACACCTGCGGCTCAGTTGGCAGATCGATCGCCCACACTGAAACCGGAGCATCCTGGCTCCCCATCTTCCCGATCTCCTGAGCTCCCCATCTCCCACTTTGATAAGTTCGACAAGCAGATGGCATCCGATCGCAGAACTGAGTCAAGCGAATTTGATCCACACCACTTTCTAGTAACGGTTCCCAAATCGCTTTTGGCGCTTTTGCCGCCTCAGTCTCTGGATTAACCTGTAATCCGGGTAGAAATTTACAGCGTGCTAGTAAATCCAAACTCCAACGAGCAATATGTGACCAGAAGCGTAGATCACTCCCTAGCCATGATTCTTCCGTTGTCACAGTACTACCCAGAGGCAAGGCATTCAAAAACTGCAAAGCTTCGTTGGGAGACAACAGAATGCCATGCACCTGCCAGGGATAGAGAAACTCAGGACGATCGCTAGCCGCCTCAGTACTCGCAGACAGTTGCGGTAAGACCCATTCTGGATCAAGGGTAGTTCCCGCCTCGACTAAGTAAGATGGCAGAGCGATCGTCTGCTGCCGCCACCGGCTAGGGGATACCGCCTCTATTTCAGCCGGTTTTGATTTCGTTGTCCGACCTTTGCGAGTGCCTTTGGTGACCGTCGAGGGCGTTGAGTCAGTAGGTAAAGTCAACCAATTCTCTGCCAGGGGTAACTTTACTTGCCCTGACTGGTGCAGCGATCGCAACCATTCCACTAACTCAACCGGTGACATGGCAAAGGGATGCGGTGGGCACGCTAGGTCAGTCAGTGAGGGTTCAGAACGCTCTAGATTCGCGTCTTTGACTGGTAATCGGCGCCAAACTTCTCCCCAAATCAATAAGCCCTGTGTGGGAACAGCCATACTGCCTTGAGGATCTGCCGTAATGGTCTGTTGTGCTTCAAGTATCCAGCTACCGTGTAGGATTGCCATTCGATATTAAGGAGGGTCAGACGGTGCAAACAATCGGGGGGAGTGTGCCAGCCTAGAGGACTTGATCAAATCTTGCTAAAATCACCAATTCACCGTTGGTTATCGGATATTTCCACACCCGAATCACACGGCTGAAATATAGATTCATGTTAGGGCGACTCTGCGGTTCTCTGCTGAGAAATTAGCTTCATCCAGTGTATCGAACTCCTCTATTGCCACAGATCAATCGCGGAGGCAGCGATCGGGTGAACGAGATTTTGTCCCTTGCGGAAATGGCTTTATATCGATGCGATCGTAATGGCAGAGCAACCCCTATCTGACTGCATCTTTGATTTGAACTAACGCCGTCCATCCATGCAAAAAGATGGCGAGAAATTCGAGCTAGTTAACTCAAATCTCGCGGCGGCAGAGATTACACTGCACAATATCTGTCATTGTACAACCTAACTTCTGCAAGTATCGGTGTAGACCAATCCTAAATCACCTCCCGATCCCCCCTAGGGCAAGCCTGCTTAGATCTAGTGCCGTCTGGATTGCTGCTAGCTTTGGTTTCGTGGACGAAAATTGGGGCAGCAATTTTTGCCCAAACTAACGGGTAGACTTGGCTGCAATAAGTATTAGAAAATCTTTAGAATTTTGCTGCCCGATCGAGTCTAATAAAATAAGTTAGAGCCACTGAACGGGGATAACAGGAAGCTAGTAAACCCCATTTCCAACTGACTGTTCCTCAATTCAGCGATCGTAATTGGATAAATTTCGAAACGGTCGCCAATTGAATTGCTGCACGACTGTAACAAAGGGCAGTCCTCGTATATCAGTGCTACGATTGCGACAGAAGAAAGAAAAAGACGAGAAAGGATAGCACACTACATGGAAGAAGTTAATAAGTCGATATCCTTCGATGGTCGGGATATTCGGCTAAAGGTCGGTCTACTCGCTCCACAGGCTGGCGGTGCCGTTCTGATTGAATCCGAAGATACAGCTGTATTAGTGACCGCAACGCGAGCGGCTGCCAGAGAAGGCATAGATTTTCTCCCTCTGCTAGTTGATTATGAAGAGCGGATGTATGCCGCCGGACGCATTCCCGGTGGATTTCTGCGGCGGGAAGGTCGTCCTCCGGAAAAAGCGACGTTAATCAGCCGGTTGGTCGATCGCCCCTTACGTCCCTTGTTTCCCTCCTGGCTCCGGGATGATATCCAGGTGGTGGCGACCACGGTGGCGATGGATGAACGAGTGCCCCCTGATGTGCTGGCGGTAACTGGCGCTTCGATCGCGGTTTTGCTGGCTAAAATCCCCTTCAATGGTCCGATGGCTGCCGTGCGGGTGGGCTTAATTGGCGACGACTTTATTATTAATCCTTCTTACAATGAGATTGAATCTAGTGATCTTGATCTGATTGTGGCTGGATCGCCCGAAGGCGTGATCATGGTGGAAGCCGGAGCCAATCAATTGCCAGAGCAGGACATGATTGAGGCGATCGACTTTGGCTATGAAGCGGTTCGTGATTTGATTCAAGCTCAGCGCGAATTGCTGGCGGCAATGGGAATTGAGCAGGTGCATGAGCAACCTCCCGTCGTGGACACTACCCTGGAAACTTTCATTCGGGAACGAGCGGCGGCGCCAGTCAAAGAAATTTTGGGTCGGTTTGAGAAAGATAAGCATGTGCGGGATAATGCCCTGGATGAAGTCAAAGCTTCAATCTCCACCGCGATCGCTGAACTAGCGGAGGATGATCCAGTCCGGGTGGCGGCTAGTGGCAACGAAAAAGCCCTCGGCAATGTATTTAAAGATGTCACCAAGCAATTGATGCGGCGTCAGGTGATTGAGGATAACGTGCGGGTAGATGGCCGGAAGTTAGATGAGGTGCGCGCGATCTCCTGTCGGACTGGGGTATTGCCCCGCCGAGTCCATGGTAGTGCGCTGTTTAACCGGGGTCTGACTCAGGTAATGTCTGCGGTTACCTTGGGCACTCCCGGTGATGCGCAGGAATTAGATGATTTGCATCCCGATGAGCAAAAGCGGTATTTGCATCATTACAACTTCCCTCCTTACTCTGTGGGTGAAACTCGCCCGATGCGATCGCCCGGTCGCCGGGAAATTGGTCATGGAGCCTTAGCCGAACGGGCTTTAGTTCCCGTCTTGCCACCCAAAGAAGAGTTTCCCTATGTCATCCGTGTGGTATCGGAAGTGTTATCGTCTAACGGTTCTACCTCAATGGGATCGGTATCCGGTTCTACCCTGGCGCTGATGGATGCGGGAGTGCCGATTACTAAACCCGTTGGTGGGGCCGCGATGGGACTGATCAAGGAAGGAGATGAAATTCGAGTCCTCACCGACATTCAGGGCATTGAAGACTTCCTAGGCGATATGGACTTTAAGGTGGCGGGGACCGATAGCGGCATTACGGCCCTGCAATTGGATATGAAAATCAATGGCTTGCCCCTGGATGTGATTGCTCAGGCGATCAAACAGGCTAAACCAGCCCGGCTGCATATTCTCAGCAAAATGCTGGAAGCGATCAATCAGCCGCGCAGTGAAATGTCTCCCTTTGCACCTCGTTTGCTAACGATGCGGATTGATCCAGAAATGATCGGCATGATTATTGGTCCTGGTGGGAAGACGATTAAGGGAATTACCGAGGAAACAGGCGCCAAGATTGATATCGAAGATACCGGCATTGTCACCATTTCCTCGCTGGATGCTGAACAAGCCAAGCGCGCCCGTAATATCATCCAAGGCATGACCCGCAAGCTGAATACGGGCGATGTTTATGTCGGTAAGGTGACGCGGATTATTCCGATCGGGGCGTTTGTGGAATTCCTGCCTGGCAAAGAAGGCATGATTCACATTTCCCAACTCGCCGATTACCGCGTTGGCAAAGTGGAAGATGAAGTTACGGTTGGCGATGAAGTGATTGTGAAAGTGCGGGAGATTGATAACCGCGGGCGGATCAACCTGACCCGTTTAGGGATTCACCCCGATGAAGCAGCAGCAGCCCGGGAAGCGGCAGCCGTGAACTAATGCAAATGTTCTGCTAAGCTCGGATTTTAAGGGCTGGTTTGAGCGCAGGATAGAGAATCCTCCTCAAACCAGCCCTCATTTGTTTAGCAACATCAGCAATGCTCAGCAAAGGGCTTTTAGATACATTGAAAGCTCAGTGGTAATACTTAAGGGATAAACTTTATTTGGTGCTTAGAAACCGTGATTCTATGCGAAGAGTCAGTGAAGTTGACCCGCGATCGCCCTGAGTTCGCCTAGCATTTAAGAAATAGATTAATTTGCTCTCAGACCTAAATTTCAACGATTAACTGTGAGCCAGGCTAAGGTGCATGTCATTGGGTTGTGATCAGCACTAGCCTACCGTTCCAAGTATTTTCGCCCCCAAATTCTTTTTCTACTGATTAAGTCTGCGTCTCTAGCGATCGTTTGCACTCTTGGCAAGCGGTCACACTTGCGTCACTCTACCTACCTGCTCTGCCAATCATGAACACACTTGACGATCTGGTCTTAATCCAAAAGTTTATCCGGGGCGAAACAACTCTGTTAGCAAATCAACGTTTGCGAGTTGAATCGGTATTTGACTCTATTCAATTATTGGCAAAGCGGGGCGGATTGATCGCCACCATTAAACAGAGTTCCGAGGGGCTGGCTGTCTTACTAAGACGAGATTCAGATTACTACGGCTTGGTTCATCAATGCTTGCTCGATCGCTCCTTTATGCCTACCGGGGTAATTGATGCATCTGGCTTCGAACAATATTGTCTGTGTCGAGTGCCAGCCGGGTATAAACTCAACTGCACGGAAGCGAGAGCTTTATGGAAAGAATGGTGGATGTCAGCTCGCCACGGTAATCGGAGCAGCATTCAAACCAATTTACTGATCTTTACCCGTAACACCTGGTATCCCATTCGAGAAATTGCCTGCAATCAAGGGACTGTATTTATTAGTACCCTAGTGACTGAAGTGATGCTTCAGGGTACGGATCAGGTGATTTGGCTCAGTCGCCTCCCGGGAGAAGCTCTTGATGCGGCTAGAAGCTTCAGTCAAAACCCAGCCGCTGCTCCCACAGTTCAATATACCTATGACAAATTAGGTAGACCTACTGTGGTTCGTTCAACTGCTCCAGATCGACCTGAAGCAGTTGGCTCACATCATCCTGCGGCGCTGCCAAAGCAAGTCGATGATAGTGAGGCAGGGATAAGTACCGCTGCGCTCCGACCCGATTTACGCCAGGTCGTCAAAATGCGTCATGGTAAGCTCTACATCACGACGGCAGTGGGTGAAATCGTGGTGCAGGGCGGCAATCTCCAATTTTGGCTACAAGAGTCCTGTCCCAACTTGATTGGATAATGTCTCAGATGATTACCGTCATCCCATTGCTTGCAGTGAGAGGCGAGTTGAGCTGAACAGCTCTGCTAAACATTCGGTAATGTGTTCAACCAAATCCGCCTCAACCTTAAGCAACCGGATCGGGTTGCAGCCTAGTATTGGTTGCCAGTTTTCCGGTGGTTGACGGCAGTGACCCCCGTTGGCTCCAGTACTTTACCATTATTGACGATCGCATATAGCAACCAATGATCGCCACACTCCATACGATTCTGCACAGTACATTCTAGATACGCCAGAGCTTCTGTCAAAATTGGACAGCCATTCGCCGCTTCATCCGTGGTGACATCAGCAAACATATATTCTCCCGGAACCCGTTGCCTCAAGAAATGGCGACGGACATTCCTCCCTTCTTTAAGAATATTAATGACAAATTGTTCGCCTGGATGAATCAGCATTTCTGCCGCATGGTTTTTGGCAAGTGCGATCGTTAATCCAGGTGGGCTAAAACTCGCTTGCGATACCCACGAAGTCAGAAAGCCAAATTGCGTTCCACCTAGCTTAGCCGTCACCACACATAAAGAACCAGGAATCCGTCCGACGGCTTGACCGGTGCGATCGGTTTGGGCTTCGGCTGCCATTTGGCGAGGGGCATAGGCTTTTTTGGACTTTTTCAGCACTTGAGCAAACTCACTACCTGCGGCTTTACACTGTTGCAAAACCTCCTCTGTAGCGGCAAACTTCACCCGAATTGGCTCAAACCCAAACGGATATCCCGCATCCTGAAGCTTACCTTCTAACAAATCAACAGCTTCACCACTCCAACCATAGGAGCCAAATACCCCCGCTACTTTGGTTTTAGCGGCAGTAGACAGAATAATTCCTAACGCGGTCTGAATTTGCGTCGGGGCATGACCACCCAACGTGGGCGACCCAATAATAAAGCCATCACATTGTTCGATCGCACTCGTAATTTCGGCGGGAGCCGCGAATTCACAATTAATGCTTTGCACCGCAACTTCAGATTCAGTAATCCCTTGGGCGATCGCTTGTGCCACTGTTGCCGTATTGCCATAGGCAGACGTGTAGAGCAAAGCCACACTAAGTTCCTTCGTTTGTTGTTGTTGACACCAGAGTTGGTAATCCAGGGTCAACCGACTGAAGCTGTGCCGCACAACCGGACCATGGGCTGGAGCATAGATGCGAGCTGGAAAACTGGCTAACCGCTCCATTGCCGCTTCTACTTGTTGGGCTTGTACGGCATGAAGACAATTGAAATAGTAAGCTCGATCGTCAGCTAGTGAGCGCCAATGCTCATCCATCACTTCTTCATCACAGACATGCGCTCCAAATAACTTATCGGTGTAGAGGATCCGAGTTTTTGGATCGTAGGTACAGAGAGCATCAGGCCACCGGGGAGTCGGCACAAAACAAAATTGCAGTTCATGCCCCATGCCTAAATCTAAGACTTCATCGCCTCGGACTGGATCAATCCGCAGCTCCAAATCGGGAAAGGCTGATTTTAAGGCGATCGCGCCTGGTTTAGAACAGATCACGACTGCCTGCGCTGCCAATTCCAGCAGCACTTTCAACGTTTCCATCCGATTGGGGTTGATGTGCCCCAAAATCAAATAGTTGAGCTTTTGGAAGTAAACCTGCTGGTGCAACTCAGTCACATAAATTTGCGTGAAGGAGCCACCGGGCGGATCGATTAAGGCACTCTTACTCGCTTGAATTAAGTAAGAATTGGCAGTAGTTCCCCGTTGCCGGGCATACTCCACTTCAAACTTGAGGCGATCCCAGGTACGCGATCGCAGGACAGTCGTGTTCTCACCAATCTGGGCAACTTGAACGTCGCGAGGTCTCACATCAGCCATACAGTTTGGTCAGGGCGTAAAGGGTAAACAAGTACAAAGTAGATATCAAGCGCGGCTAGCCACATCGCAGGGCTAACAGAACGGCTAGTTTGGCGCCCTTGGAGCGGGAGAAATCAACCATGCTTCTGGTTTAAGTCTACGACTTTTAGGGGACTGACTCTAGCTTAAGTTCAATGCTGCTTATAAGTCATTTCCAATATCATTGGCGTTATTTATGCTTTCAATAGTTAACCACCTCAAATGGCAAACCCCCTTGCCTAACCGAGCAGACAAGGGGGTTTGATTTGCCGTAGAGTCAACTACAGGCTTGCTTAACTTCAAATCAGTTTAAGCAACCCAGTTACGAGCCACCACTTCAGCGAGGTCAACCACCCGTTGGCTATAGCCCCACTCGTTGTCATACCAAGCCACGACTTTCACCATGTCGCCGCCCATGACCATGGTCAGAGCTGCATCGACGATCGAAGACTCATCTGTCCCCGCATGGTCGCTAGACACCAAGGGCAGATCGCAGTACTTCAGAATCCCTTTCATTGGACCTTCAGAGGCCGCTTTCAGCACTTCATTCACTTGCTCGGAGATGGTGCTCTTTTCGACTTGCACCACTAGATCGACCACTGAGACATTGGGAGTAGGAACCCGCAAGGCAATCCCGTTCAGCTTCCCACTCAGTTCAGGTAGCACCAAAGCCACAGCCTTAGCCGCACCAGTCGAGGTTGGCACAATGTTCATCGCTGCTGCCCGGGCCCGCCGCAAATCGCGGTGGCTAGCATCCAGTAACCGTTGGTCACCCGTGTAGCTGTGCGTGGTGGTCATTGTCCCTTTGATGATGCCGAAGTTATCATTCAGCACTTTAGCAACCGGAGCAAGACAGTTCGTGGTACAGCTGGCATTACTAATAATGTTGTGCTTGTGGTGATCGTAGTCCTGATGGTTCACACCCACCACAAACGTGCCATCTTCATTTTTACCGGGTGCCGTAATCAACACTTTCTTTGCACCTGCATTCAGGTGTTTAGAAGCCCCTTCCTTGCTAACGAAAACCCCAGTAGATTCAATAATGAGATCAATATCCCAGGCTTTCCAGGGCAAGTTCTCGGGATTACGGTCGGATGTACACTTGATGACTTTGCCATTGACGGTCAGGGTATTCTCATCCGCGTCAATATCTGCACTGAGCTTACCCAGCATCGAATCGTATCTCAGTAAGTGAGCGTTCGTTCTGGGGTCAGAAGTGTCATTAATCGCAACTATTTCAATCTGGCTATCTTGCCTGGTTAGCCAGCAACGCATGAAGTTGCGCCCAATACGTCCGAAGCCGTTAATCGCTACTCTAATCACTGCGTCTTGCCCTCTGTCTACTAAATAGATACCGATAGTCAAACCCGATCATAAGGCGGTAGTGGAACCGAGTGCAATAACCGAATCATGTGGGTACAACTGCCCAAATTAACTGAGGAAAGCAGGATTTAGACGAGTCATCGATCGCGAGATGACTGTCCAACCATGGGCTATCACTGATGATTAGCCAATCTCATGAGGGCGATGTAGGGTACCCCTGACTCAGGGTTGTCCCTGGTTGTCACTTGCTTAAGCCTTTGTATCGATATATTAACATAATGAGTAGGTATTTTAACTTATTTGTACAGATTATGAGCGACAATGTATGAGCACACCGCTTCCGGGACAAGTTCGTCAACCGACTGGTCCAGCTGACAGCGTTGCCGAATCAAACTAGAGGACAGATGAATGGGAGTGAGCGGAAGAAGTTGCCAGCGCAGTTGGATTGATCGTGGTGCCAGTTGGTGGATTACCCGATCGATCGTGGCTTCCGGTTTGCCGTTACGCGGGGCAATCAGCCAGGTACAGTAATGGGCAAGTTCTTCACACCCCTGCCAATGCGGTAAGGTTTGGAAGGCATCTAGGCCTATAATCCAATACCAATTTGTGTTGGAATATTGGGTTTGCAAATCCCGTAGCGTCGCAACAGCAAAAGATACTCCACCCCGACGGGCCTCAATATCAGAAACCATAAATAAAGGATGGTTTGCGATCGCCCGTCGTACCATTTCTAGGCGATGCGGGAACTCTAATAAAGCTTGTGTTTTGTGAGGAGGACAATATGTTGGGACCCAGATCACGCGATCGAGAACCACCTGGTTCAATGCCGTTTCGGCAATTAAGCGATGACCCCAATGGACTGGATTAAAGCTGCCACCAAAAATGGCTACATTCATATACAGACAGTTACCCCTACAGATGACTCCAGCCAACCATTAACTGCCGCAAATTCTCAGGAGTCACCGGATGGCTGGATTGTTGAGGTGTGATAAATAGTAGCTGAGCCAAATTCAGCCCGGAAAATAGTGATTAACTAGCATAGGGCAGATGCAGCACCAATGCTCAATATGTTACTTCCTGGTTACTACCCATCTAAATTTAGATCTCAATTTTTCTAAAGCCATTAGATTAAACGAAAAAAATTGAGAGGTAGTGATATAACTTTCAGAACACTCAATACAAATGGGCAGATTCCAACTCCCTACTCATCAAATGCATCTCCAAACCATCACGTTTAGAGGAGAAATATGGTCTATGCCAAAATTTGGAACCGAGATAAATATGAGTTCAGAGCAAAATCTGCCTAGAGCAATAAATCCTTAATCAGGCGGTATGCCGAAAAGGTAATTCTTGATATGATAACGCGTGAGAATTGGTACGGTGTGGTGTGTGAGGATCTCAAGATGCCAAATTCTGTCGATTTCGGCGGCAGACCGTTTCACTTTATCGGTATAGGTGGAATTGGAATGTCAGCACTGGCTTACGTACTGGCTAAGCGTGGCCTACCTGTGTCTGGCTCAGATTTACGCCTCAGTCACATTACTCAACGGCTGCAAGAAAACGGAGCCCATATTTTTTGGAGTCAAGAGCCAACAAACTTGGAATTTTTTCAATCTAAGATCAAGACGGCTCAACCTGTCGCAACCCCAACAGCAGGAGTAGTAACTTCACTAACCGAAGTCAAGTCAACTGAACATCCAGAGGTTAGCCATACCTCATTCGTGCCAAAGCTACCCCAGGTCATTTGCTCAACGGCAATTCACTCAAATAATCCTGAATACCAAGCAGCACTGGAGTTAGGCTGTCCCATTTTCCACCGGTCTGATGTCCTGGCGGGACTAATGCAGGACTATCAAGGGATTGCTGTCGCTGGAACTCATGGTAAAACAACGACCAGCAGTTTAATCGGCTACTTAATGGTACAAGCCGGACTCGATCCGACGATCGTCGTTGGTGGCGAAGTAAACGTCTGGCAAGGCAATGCTCGGGTCGGTCAGGGAGCCCATCTAGTCGCTGAAGCCGATGAGTCCGACGGTTCTTTAGCCAAATTGGCTGCTCAAATTGGCATTATTACCAATATTGAACTCGACCATCCTGATCACTATAAAAGCCTGGATGAAGTTGTCGAAATCTTCAGAACCTTTACTCAGAACTGCCAGACGGTAATTGGTTGTCTGGATTGTCCAACAGTTCGAGATCGCCTCCCTCCCACCATTAGCTATAGCCTCGACACTAGCACTGGAGCTGATTATACCGTTGATGGCATTAGCTATCGAGCAGAGGGCACTACAGCCAGAGTTTGGGAACGGGGAGCAATTCTCGGGCGGCTGAACGTGAAGCTGCTTGGACAACATAATTTGAGTAATGCTTTAGCCGCTGTAGCCGTGGGGCGGTTACTCGGTTTAGAGTTCTCTGTCATTGCTCAGGCGATCGCTACCTTTGAAGGAGCAAGACGGCGGTTTGAACAACGCGGCGAATATAACGGCATCTTGTTCATTGATGATTATGCCCATCACCCCAGTGAGTTGCGGGCAACCTTAGCCGCAGCCCGCCTGCAAGTGCAAAATACTCCAGTTTGCCCACGGAAACGAGTAGTCGCGATCTTCCAACCCCACCGCTATAGTCGCACCCAAACTTTTTTATCAGAGTTTGCCGAATCGTTTGGGGATGCCGATGTGGTAGTACTCAGTGATATCTATAGTGCAGGGGAACCCAATCCTGGCAACTTAACGGGTGAACAGGTTGCCAGTCTAGTAGCGAAGCACCATCCTCAGGTTTACTACCAACCCTCTCTTCCCTCAATCAGTCAGCTCTTAAACCAAGTGCTGATGCCAGGCGATATTGCCCTATTTTTGGGAGCCGGTAATCTCAATCAGTTAATTCCCGAAGTCATGGCGTTCCACCAAGAAGTTGAGCAGAGCTTGTCACAAACCTGGTGTAACCAAGCCTAATGGATAAAACTGAACACTGATTTGAGCAATTTTAACGAACCAGAACCCTAACAGGTTTCTGAATATTGGGGCATAATCGCAGCGACTTCACTATGACTCTCTCCTACAATCCTCCTAAAGTGGCATCCTCTGACACAGCCAGTTTGCAACCTAAAGTGTCTAAACTCCAGCGTTCGACCATTGCTGATATGCAGCAGATTCGACTCCCTGGTACAGATTGCCTGATTAAAGCAAATGTTTCTTTGTCGGCGTTTACCTCCTTCCGGGTTGGGGGTCCTGCTGAGTGGTATGTTGCTCCTCAACATCTGGAAGAGTTGCAGGCAAGTTTTGAATGGGCTTACTGCCAACGGTTACCCGTGACGTTGTTAGGAGCTGGATCAAATTTATTGATCAGCGATCGCGGTTTACCTGGTTTAGTCATTAGTACTCGACGGCTCCGCCATTTAGAATTTAATGCCGACCTGGGACAGGTTACTGTTGGTGCAGGCGAACCCATTCCCCGCTTAGCTTGGCAAGCCGCCGATCGGGGCTGGCAAGGTCTAGAGTGGTCAGTCGGCATTCCAGGAACCGTCGGCGGGGCAGTAGTGATGAACGCGGGTGCCCATAATAGTTGCACAGCCGATTATCTGGTGAATGCCCAAATTTTGCTGCCAAATGGCACAACCAAACTCCTGACGCCAGCCGAGCTCAACTACCAGTACCGCACCTCCCTCCTGCAAGGGAAAGATTGGCTCGTTACACAAGCTACATTTCAAATGCAACCTGGAGCTGATCCAGCGAAGGTAACGGCTGACACTAGCCATCACTTGAATCAACGGCGGGCAACCCAACCCTATCATTTACCGAGTTGTGGCAGTGTGTTTCGTAATCCCGATGCTTACAAAGCTGGCTGGTTAATTGAACAAGCTGGATTGAAAGGGCATCAAATTGGTGGGGCACAAATTGCTCAACGTCATGCCAATTTTATTCTCAACTGTGGTGGTGCTACGGCAACTGATATTTTCCAGCTGATTCGGCATGTGCAACAGCAGGTCGAAAAGCATTGGGCACTTAGACTGGAACCGGAAGTCAAGATTTTGGGAGAGTTTCAGGCGGCTTAAGTGGTCGTTAGGCAAATTTTACAAAAAATGACCCTGCTTCGATCGGCAGTGTCATAATGAAACCATTGGTTGTGTACACTCAACTCGTACCTCATTCATAAAATACGTATGGCACAAGGACAGGGATTTGGCTTCGGTCTCGGCAAAATGAAAGAGCTGACAGAAGCCTTTAAAAAAGCTCAACAGGTTCAGGAAGGCGCTAAGCGGCTTCAAGAAGAACTGGAGCAAATGGAAATTGAGGGTGAAGCTGGTGGCGGACTGGTGAAGGTTGTTCTGAGTGGCAACCAGGAACCCCGTCATGTGACAGTTTCACCAGATGCCCTGAAGGAAAGTCCAGAAACGGTCTCGGACCTGATCTTGACCGCCATGCAGAACGCCTACCGCAAGTCTACAGATACGATGCGGGAAAAAATGGAAGAACTTACAGGCGGCTTAAATCTCCCAGGGCTATAGTTGTGAGCTCTTAAAGCTTGGGGCTCTAGCGGCTTTCTCTCGCCAGCCGCAACCTATCGCTTGAGAGCAGAGATGCCACGATCGGCTCTTTAGGCTACTGAAATCAATGCCGTGAGCGCTACAAAGGGCTGAGGATTCGATCGATGATCGTACATTCTCAGCTCTTTGGCTTGAGAACGTCATAGTTGTTGCATCATTCAATCTAGTTGTAACCAATGTCCTACAAATTACTATTTGTTTGTTTGGGAAATATTTGTCGGTCTCCAGCGGCTGAGGGCATTATGAATCATTTAATTAAACAAGCTGGCTTGAGCGGACAAATTACCTGTGACTCGGCTGGAACCTCCAGTTATCACGTGGGCAGTTCTCCTGATCGGCGGATGACTGCCGCCGCCCACCAACGGGGAATTCCTCTGGGTAGTCGAGCCCGCCAATTTAATGCAGATGATTTCACCACATTTGATTTGATCCTGGCAATGGATCGGGATAATTATCTAGATATCTGTGCCCTAGATCCCGATGGCAAGTATCGGCATAAAGTGCGATTGATGTGTGATTTTTGTACTCACCATGCGCTGCGGGAAGTGCCCGATCCCTACTATGGAGGGGCAGAAGGGTTCAATCAGGTGATTGATCTATTAATAGATGCCTGTGCTGGACTGTTAGAGGAAATTAAGCCTCAGCTAGCCACACGGCAAAGCTAGAGTCACCGATTAGTCTACTAAGTGATGATCCATTGCAAATCGAACTAACTCAGCTCGATTATTTGTATCGGTTTTGCGGAGTAAATTACTCACATACTTTTCGATCGTGCGAGGACTAAGATGCAGGCGATCGCCAATCTGGGTATTCGGCAAACCATCGGCTAACAGACGTAGGACTTCATGCTCCCGTTGGGTCAGACTCGGCGCGGGTAACAGCGGGGAAGTGGTTGGCTTCAAACTCGCGGCTGAAGACACGGGTTGAGCAGTGACTTCTAGAGACCGGGAACGCCATTCCATCTCAATCATCTGAAGCCGTTCTAATAAATTCCGGACTACAGCTCCCAATTCTTGTAGTTCAAACGGCTTGGGTAGGTACACATCACAGCCTAACTGGTAGCCCCGAATGCGATCGTGCATATCTGTTCGAGCCGTGAGGAAAATCACCGGCAGCAACCGTAGGGCAGGGTTTTGCCGTACCTGCCGCACAAACTCATAGCCATCCATTTGCGGCATGGTAATGTCAGTCACAATCAGATGCGGATGATATTTTTCTACAAGCGTCAAAGCATCTCGACCATTTTCAGCCAGTACAACTAAATAACCTGCGGCTTCCAGGTAATCTCCGATTGATAAACGCGTTCCTAAGTCGTCATCCGCTACCAGGATCGTCAAAGGCATGAGAAGAAAGCCACCCGTACAGTTCGTGAATGCAAATTGCATCAAGCTGATTCAGAAATCTCTAATATTCCGTGACTTGAACCATGACTTGAATTACTGCCTGATCTATTTTTCCATTCCTGCCCAACGGATAAATCATAGCTATTCTACATCTGTAGAAAATAAGAGCTGTCGAAGTCGCTAATTATAAAATTAATTGATCATACATTCCAAGCATCGATCGTGTTACCTAGCTATTGGTAGAAGCTCGGTGGAGCGAGGGCGTGGGACTTATCCAGGTCATATCCTATACCTGTACTCTAACCCAATCTTTACAGCAATTGAGTACAACATTCATCTTAGTCAAACCAAGCCTTAAAACCAGCAAAACTTGCAATTCGACGGACGAGCAGCTGAGCGCAGTAAATTGATTAACGTCCCATATCTCGTTTCAGTTGTTCTAGTTCCTCTTCCGCTTCCCACCGTCTAAACTGCTGTTCTAAGGAGTCAACATTGCGAAAACTCCGATCGCTCGTACTGGTTGTCCAGGTTGTGCTATCCCATTTGCTGCCCGGTTTAGCATTCACACGAGCCGCTTGAGACTCTGCCACTTTTGCCTGCACTTCTTTGCGTCGTTGCTCAATCTGCTGTTGGAGAACATGGGTTTGCTTGATGCGCTCCTTCAGGACTTCCATCTGCCCCCACAACTGGTTACCCTGACGCAGCAATGTGGCTTCATGCTGCTGAGCAGGCTCGGCTAAATCTAACCGTCCAGCAGCTTGCGCCTTTTCAATCCGAAGATGCCAGAGTTGAATTTCGCGAGCCAGAGCCATAATCTCATCCTGCATCCGCTTTTCTTGCATCCGCAGATCGGTCATGAGTTTCAGGGTTTCTTCTTCCTGTTCTCGCAGCTTTTCTTCTAAAACTAGTAATTCTAGGTGGGGATTGTTGCGCAGAAATTCTTCCAGGCGCGTTTCAAGAAACCGACTGAAATCGTCGAATAAACCCATAGCAGAACTCCAGATATCAGTTTTAGGGCTACCAACTTAAGACAGTTTACAGACTTTCAAGCAAAGCCCACCACGAATTAGTGATAACTCAACCCTAGCAATTTCTAAAAGCTCTGACCGATAAACACCGATCGCACTTCGCCATTGCGCCGGATAATTGCCTGATTTTTGGAAATTTCTACTAATGCCCATCCACTAGAGCTGATACTTTCTCCGACCCGATAGCGCTGAGTCACCCCGTTAATCTCAACGAGGGCAGCAGAATCATTGCCCAAGTCCATCACTCCAACTAAAGTGCGGGGCACAGACGTAGCTGTGGTTGGCGCTGGAGGTTTTGCTGGCTTTGCAGCTGAAGTGACAGCCGACGGCAGCCGGATGGCTGAACTGCCACCTGGCAATGGAGCGACGGTTGCCCCAGGCTGTAATAAATTCGGTGGGAGTTGATAAACAGGTACATACACCCGCTCTAATCCAGTCGGAGTGCGCCCCGTGGGAGTACTGGGATTAGGTGGAATGGTAGGCGTACCCGGGACAGCAACCGTGGGCAATGCCGAACTAGGTTGCATTGCTGTTGGGGACAAAATGGCTCCAGTTGTGGACGTGGAGCGCTGATCAATTGTTTGGAGCGATCGCTGCATATATTCTGCAAATTCGCGATCGCTGACCGTTGCCGGATTCACTGAAGCCTGCTGGGGATTAGCGGTAGCAACAACCGTTGCCTGCCGTTGTGTCTGTTGGCTAACTAACCAAATTGCCAATGTCACCAAAATTGAAATGCAACCTAGCCCTAGCAATAACCGATCGTAGGATCGACCAGGCTGGCGTGTACTGACTACGGGAGGTGGTAGTGGTGCAGGTGATGCTTCGACACTGCTTTCATCCGGCTCTTGCGCCACTTCTAATGGTGGCTGAGTGACCGAGGGCAAGACCAGTTGAGAGGTGGTAACGGCAGGGGGAGGAGATGGCAGCGGTGGAGCGATCGGCGGTGGTTCTTCGGGGGACGTTGGATTTGGTAACGATGGATTACCACCATTGAGAAACCGCTCAACCTCCTCAAACAGATCGTCCATTAAATCATCTGCATAGGACTCAACTGCAAAGCCAAATGGCTCTGGAGTGGATTCCGTATGAGAACGAAGCCTTTGATGATCAGCTTCAGTAGGCGGACGACCCGACGGGTGAAGAAGACCTGGATTGGTGCTGGCATCCTGAGACATAGGCTGCTCACTGAGAAAATATCGAACGCACGACTGAAGTATAAAGGATTCAGAGCAGTTGGGAGCAGATATTCTGTACTGCTAGAGCAAGTAGATGCGGTTGATCCCTGTATCTAGTGGTTAGAGTGAATTGCAATGCTTCAATTTAGCAGGAGAATAGCGGAAAGCTCGACATTTGAACTGAATGTTAGAAAAATATAGAAAACCTCTTTAGGTCTACCCGTTGCCTCATGAACCAGAATTCCACTACAGGCATGATGGACGCCGTTCGATCTGAGTAGAAATTGGTGATTTTGCCAATTAGTGATCGACCTGGGTAGCCCTAGAGGGCGTCGCTCTAGCTTTTGCCAGTGCAGTGATGCCATATACTCGGATACCTTGCCGCCGTAGGGTCTGGGCCGCCGATCGCACTGTTGCCCCTGTCGTATAAATATCATCCAACAGTAATACGGCTCCAGTTGGTGGTCGCTTGCTCCAGCCAGACCCTAGGCTAAACGCATCAGTAAGGTTTTGGGCACGATCGCTGGCTGATAACTGAAACTGTGCCTCGGTAGAACGAGTTCGGACTAATCCATGTCGGTGCAGTGGTAAGCCCGTTAGGTCACAAAAATATTCTGCTAGAAGTTCCGCTTGATTAAAGCCACGGATCTGTTTTTTATCGGTATGGAGCGGGATCGGAACAACAGTTAGCTTTGGTTTATTGGTAGTGTGATGGGCTAACCAAACTTGAGCTAACCAATGACCCAGTGGCGCGGCTAGTTCTGGATGATTGTCGTACTTCAAAGCAGCGATCGCTCGTTTCAAGTGACCTTGATAGCCGCCCCAAGCCAGTATTGTCAGTGAATTTGGCTGGTCTTGTGTGATCTGCTCTGCGGGCAGGAGTTGACAATGGTGGAGCTGACGTTGGCAGTCGGGACAGATCGTTTCGGCAGTCGATCGCTGGCATAAAGGGCAAGTATGTTCCAAAAATACTCCCAACCAACGGTGCCATTGCTGGCTCCATACTTTAATGCTCATTGATCCCCATATCTAAACCGGACACATCTGTTCTTTCTCAGCATACCCACCAGCGGAAGTTGGCTATCGTCTAGCATGGGGACAGATCATGCATTTATCGTGAGGAAAATTTATCACTGATCCCCAGGGATTTTAAGATTAGATTCATATTCACGATCGCAAGCACTCGTGGCAAACGTTTACTGGCTTACACAGCTTCAGCCTGGGCATCACTCTATGGTGGGTGGTAAAGCATTTAACCTAGGCTACCTGCTTCAGAAAGGATTTCCAGTCATACCGGGATTTGTGATTTCGGCACAGGTACTGCGGGATTTTCTGGAGACAATTGATTGGTTGGAACCGTTGTTTGCTGATTTATCACACTCTTCGCTACGGCTGGATATTGAAAATCCTCAACAACTGCAAATTATTGCCCAACAAATTCGCCATCAGATTAATACAGCCACTTTATCGCCCCCCTTATTAGCTGAGTTGGCAGCCGCAGCGGCTGATTTAGGCTGTTCGACGCTGATTCTGCGACCTTCGATGGCAATGCAATCAAATGGCAGATTAGGCAAGGATAAGTTACGGGCAATGTTGCCCCTCAAAGCCTCTGGCTTGGTCAACATACAGGTTTGCCACGCCGATCAAACCAGTTTGGCACAAGGGTTAAAACGAGTCTGGGCAGATCTATTTGGCGCCAAAAGCCTGTTCTACTGGCAGCGATCGGGGATTCATTTGCAACAGGTTAATCTGGCTGTGTTAGTACAGCCGATCCAACCCACGATCGCGGCAGGAATTGTGCAAACACACGATCGTCTCATAGAGATTCAGGCAACGACTGGCTTAGGGATGGCAATTGACTGGGGAGATGTAGTACCCGATTTCTATCAAGTTCAGGCAGATACAGGCAGTATTCAAATTCAACAGCTGGGACAAAAAACGATCGCCTACCGCACGAATTCTGAGCGATCGGACACGTTGACAGTCCTGCAATCCTTTTTCTTAGAGAACGAGCAGCAGGAACGCTATGCCCTGGAAGCAGATAATTTGCGGCAGGTAATCCAGTTAACTCAAGCGGTGATCGCTGAAGTTGGCGATTGCTTGGAGCTGGAATGGACTTTACATCGAACGCCAAATGTCAGTGCGACGGTATCGTTAACGCAAGTTACGCCTCAATCTACACCTGCAACCAGAACGAAATCGGCTGTCTTTCTGAAACCAGACCACTCAATGGTTAAACTAACCGAAACGGCTGAAATCGTCTCCCAGCCTGAATCAACCCTAGCGCTAGCTACTACGCCGATCGTCACTGGATTAGCCGCTTCACCGGGACAGACAATCGCGCTGGCTACTGTGATCAGTGATGTGGAGCAACCGTTAGATGCCATCCCAACAGGAACAATATTAATCGCTCCAACTATTCCTTTGAACTGGATCCGATTACTACGGCAGGTGGCTGCGATCGTGACTGAACAAGGAGGTATGACAAGCCATAGTGCCATTGTGGCTAGAGAACTCCGGATTCCAGCTGTGATGGCTGCCTTTGGCGCTACACAACGCATTCAACCAGGAGAACAGATTTTAGTCGATGGCACTGCTGGCGTAGTTTATCGGATGACTGAAACCACACCTCCGCCAGCTTTAGCGGAACTAACAATGAGCAAGCCACGAACACTTCCCCTAAACTTGGCAGCGGATCCGAGTTCCCCTACGGTGATCGGCACTCGCTTAATGGTGAATCTGAGTCAGCTAGAATCTTTGACCCAGCCTCTGCCCTTACCGGTGGATGGAGTCGGGCTGATGCGATCGGAATTACTAGCCAGTCAGGTGCTGGATGGACACCATCCGCAGTGGTGGTTACAGCAAGGGCGAGAATCGGAATTTGTCGATCGGATGGCGCAGGCAATTCGCCAATTTGCAGCGACCTTCATGCCACATCCAGTATTTTATCGATCGTTGGATTTACGCAGTCACGAGTTCAGAGCCACAACTGTAGCCGAAACAACCGCTCCCGAAGTTAACCCCGTATTAGGGCTGCGAGGGGCATTACAGTACATGACCCATCCCGCCTTATTTGATCTAGAGCTCGCCGCTTTAGCCCGCGTCCAGCAGGCTGGCTATCCCAACATCCATTTAATGCTGCCCTTTGTGCGGTTAGTTGATGAGTTTACCTTTTGTCGGGAACGAGTAGAACGAGCTGGGCTAACCCAAATTCCCCAATTTCAACTGTGGATAATGGCAGAAGTACCTTCTGTCCTGTTTCTATTACCAGAATATGTCCGGGCAGGAGTTCAAGGCATTTCGATCGGGTCGAATGATCTAACCCAGTTATTGTTAGGCATCGATCGCGATAGTCCCCAACTTCCGGCAATTTATAATGCTCGTCATCCTGCGGTTCAACGGGCGATCGCTCACTTAATCCAACAAGCTCGTCACCTCCAGATTCCTTGTTCAATTTGTGGGCAAGCCCCGGTGCAATATCCCGAATTAGTTGAGGATTTGATTCGTGAGGGCATTACAGCCATTTCTGTAGAACCTGATGCCATTGAACCGACCTATCAAGCGATCGTCCGAGCCGAACGGCGTTTACTGTTGGAATTAGCCAGGCAACACTCACAACCTGAACAATAGTTATTGATACTTGACGGCTGTGCCACTAGTCGCCACCATCAACATGCTGCCACCCTCGCCAATGCTGATATTTTCATAGTCGATATCAATCCCAATAACCGCATTAGCTCCCATCGCTTGGGCGGCTTCAATCATTTCGCGCATGGCAATCTCCTTTGCCTCACGCAACGATTTTTCATACATACCCGATCGCCCACCAACAATATCCCGAATACTGGCGAAGAAATCTCGGAAAATATTAGCACCTAAAATTGCCTCACCGCTGACGACTCCGTAGTAAGCCACAATAGTTTTGCCTTCTAAAGAGTCCGTTGTCGTTACAAGCATATAATCGCTGTCCTGAGGGTAATAGAACCGGTGTGAATCAGTTACCAGAGGCAACCAAGAGCATTTAAAAAATTGTCCGGATGCGATCGGTACGCCCTCGAAAGGTAAGGGTACTTGAAGCTTCTCAGCCCGTCAATCTGTACCAGGCAGTACCTCTGGTCAAGATTCATTGCTCTAAGTACATACCACACCATTCCCCTAAATTCCGTAAAGCTACTGAGATAGTCGGAGTGTGGAGAGGGGAGAGGGGAATTGTGGTGTCAATGTGCCGAACATGAGTCCTTGCCCGATCGCTGCGCTGAACTAGGGAGACAACTGTACCAACCTGATTGCTCTACACACCAAACATCCTATGAAAGCGAAATATCTCTTATTGTTTGCGGCTTCGTTGTTGTTAATCGGTCCATCACCTTCGTTGAGTGCCCCCGTGCAGGTGGCGATCGAATCCAGTCAACTGGCAAACAATGGCAATCAAGTTTACCAGCAAGTGAATCCGGCAGTGGTAACTGTATTTGCAGGTCGAGAAATTGGCTCAGGTAGCATTGTCAGTACAGATGGTTTGGTAATTACGAACAACCATGTCATTCGAGGCTCGCAGAATGGTTACGTCTTTGTACGGACTACTGCCGGAACTCGCTATCCTGGACGGGTCATTGCCACCGATGTCCGCAAAGATTTAGCCCTGATTCAACTGGACACTCAAGAGACATTACCCGCCGTGCGGTTAGCCAGTCGCAGCGTCCAACCTGGTGACTCAGTGTATGCGATCGGCAGTCCCTATGGTCGTCCGGGCGTGATGACAACTGGCAGTTTCAGCCGGGTACGCGAAAACGGCGATTTGCAATCTCAAGTGATTTTACGTCCAGGTAATTCCGGTGGTCCCTTACTCAACAATCAGGGCGAAATGGTCGGCGTCAATAAAGCCATTCTTGACTCGCGCCGTGGCAATACAGGTATCAGCTTTGCAACCAGCATTGAAGCTACTAAAGCGTTCATTGAGGCGAATCGTCCCGGGCGAGTAGCCGTCGCACCACCCAGTTATACGCCCCGCAGCAATCCTGTGCCCACCCCATTACCAAATCTGCCAGTCCACCAACCGATCGAGCAGGCGAGCGATCGCTCAATTCGCCGCCAACCCACCAATGATGTAGTCATTCAAGAACCGACCTATAGCTCAGGGTTACCCTCCTCAGTTCCTAGTAATGGTCGTTTAGGCGTGATTATGGATACTCGTACCCTAGTGATCCGAGAAGTCGAAAATGGGTCAATTGCTGCCAACAGTGGTCTACAAGCAGGGGATCAATTGCTGGAAATTAATGGCAATCCTTTAAGCGGCTTCCAAGATGTGCTGCAATTCATGAGCAGTCCACCTCGTTATGCTCAGTTCACCATTAGCCGTCAGGGACAACCCACCACTGTAGCAATCAGGTTTTAGGTCAAGGTAGGGTGCCAAAGTCCTACCTGCAACGCACGGTCTATGGGCGATTCCCAGTGAAAAGAGCCACACCCTGCACCACTAGTAAATGGGGGATATATCCTATAGAGGTACGCTATATGACCCTGCAAATTCGCAGACCTCTGCTCTGATGGCTGTTACCCAAACACTACGGTCTATTCTGGTTCGCTTGTTGGTTGGACTATGCGCGATCGTGCTTGCCTGGTTGTGGATAGTTCTGGGTGCTACACCTGCTTGGGCACAAGAGAAAACGATTAACTACAGCAACACCCATTTGGAACAGCGTGATTTTTCTCATCTCGATCTTGAAGGTGGGGTGTTTGTAGCCGCAGAAATGCGAGAAGCCAATTTTAGTGATGCCAATCTCAAGAATGCCATTCTGACTAAAGGCAATCTGCTCGGTGCCAATCTGCGGGGAGCAAATCTGACCGGGGCACTAATCGATCGCGTCACATTCTATAAAGCCGATCTATCGAATGCCATCCTGACTGAAGCAACCGTATCAAATAGCATTCTGGATGAAGCCGTCATTACTGGGGCTGATTTCACCGATGCTATTGTCGATCGCTATACGACAACCCAACTCTGTAAACGCGCGGATGGTGTAAATCCCATGACTGGAGCCAATACCCGCGACAGTTTAGGGTGTCGATAAAAACTTGGGCGTGGTCCAAGAATCAACCTGAATGCCTCAAACTTAAGAGCCAGTGTAGGCAAGATACAGATGCCAATGCTAGTTCTTGATTTCTTCATGATTATTACTTAAAAACATCATCTTACTGGCGATGTTAATGATTGACATTTACCAGCCAGTAAGCGAGATTAAAAATAGATTTTTCTTTTAAAAAATAAAATTCACATGATAGCTATTGCAAACACCTATCCAGCTTCAAAAGAAGCATGGGATAAAATTTGGCATGAATGCAGCTATGCCACCTATTTTCATTCTAGGGAATGGATTGAGATTTGGCGGAGATTCACCCAGGATCAAACGCAAGCAGAGCCTAAAATCATTCAGTTTTCTGACCAAAAAACAGCCTTACTTCCCTTTGCTTTTCGTCAACGGGCTAAAGGCTTGATGAATACCTATACTTCCGCAATGGAAGGGACATTCGGTGGTTGGATCTCTAGTGATAATCTGCGTTTGGAGCATATAAGATTACTAATTGATTTTTTACTCAATCAATTAAAAGGTAATTTATCTTGGCGCATCAATCCATATGATGATTTACTCTCTAAGATTCCAATCCAAGCTGAACATAATTGTTGCTTAATTAATCCAGAGGATCCAAACTCTACCAAAGCTATTTCAGCACTATTAGAACTTGGTCACCCCATTTTTATTCTGGATGAGACCCAGACGCTCAATTTGGACGATGGTTTTAATAGTCTGTTTAAAAGCCAAAGTTCATCGGTGCGTAAAGCCAAGAAAGCGAGTAAAGCAGGAGTTTCAATCAAAGTTATTCAAACTCCAGAAGAGTGGCGGGAGTATTATCAAGTTTATCAAGCCTCTTTAGAACGCTGGCATAGTTCGAGTGGATATGCCTGGGAGCTATTTGAGGTAATGCAACAACTGAATTCACCGAATATTAAACTATGGGTGGCTGTTTACGACAATCAAATTGTTTGTGGGGCACTCTGTTTCTATTCCAAACATCATGTCGTGTATTGGCATGGTTGTGCTTTAGAACAATACTTTGAGCTACGACCAGTTAACTTAATGATGTTAGAAATCATTCGCAATTCTTGTGAGCAAGGATATAGCTGGTTTGATTTCAATCCCAGTGGTGGCATGAAAGGAGTAAAAGCATTTAAGGCAAGTTTTGGCGCCAAAGCGGTTCCTTGCCCGCAGATTTACGTTGATACCCCCATCAAGCGGCTTGCCCGCAGTTACCTTTTGGCTAAACAAGGGAGCTTCTAGGTAGCGATCGCGGCGATCGTGACTTACCCGTTGACACCAGGACTTGGTAGCAGCATCCATAGACCGTGCTCCTTGGCATACCCATGCCAAGCATTTCAGGCACGAAGCTTGGAGGGACTCTGCACAACCACGTTAGAGGCAGCAGGAGCAATGCCTCACAGAATCAATCGAAAAGCCTGCACACAATGCTATGTCTGCGGAAATGAATCGGATGGCGGTGAATCTATTGGTGACTTTGACCAAACCCACCTTAAAGACGACTACAAATTACTATTGATCAGCAATTGTAATGTTGGATACCAGATGAAATTGGTAACTACCAAAAGATAGATTTGAGTTAAAACTATGGGAAAACTGTATTGATTACTACTATTTTTGTTAAAAAATGTATTTCTCAAGTTTTATATCTAATTCATCTTTTACCTAAAGTTTTGATCTATTTTCATAGAATGAACTTTGGCATTTCCTAAATAGTAATCAAATTAACAAAACCGTAAATCCACCATGAACAATTGCCCTTGCTGCTCGACTCCTCTAGTTCGCCACATCCGTCATCGGGAAATTTACTGGTTTTGCTCAGGCTGTTGGCAAAAGATGCCAAATTTAACAGAATTAATTGGTTCAAATGATCTGATGAGCGCGATCGCGCCTTCCCTACAAGCAAGCGCCAAAGAGCTGAGTCCTGCTTAGTTTCACCCGCTTCCCCCTTACAGAAAAACAACAGAACTCAGAGTTTCTGGGCTCAAGGAGAGTAGAAGCCATTCAATTCTCCTAGTTTCAGAGGCTCTGTTTTTTGGATCAAATTAATCGATTAAGCTTAATTAATCTCGACTGGAAGAAAGTCATTATACCCAGTTCTTAGTCGTTACGAGCGATACATTTTTTCTACCTCAAGATAGACATATTTTTGGGAGCAAACTGCTTGCTATATAGGCAATTTCCGCACCATCTGCCCCTATTCACCACACGATCGTCTCACGTTAAATAACTAACAATTTAACTTCTGCTCTACTCTTCATCTCTCCGTTCTTCCCTAACCACCTCTTCACAACTTCCTCATAGTCTTTGTCTATAACTCGAAGTGTGAAGTCAAAAGGGCTGGAACTATAGCCCTTGGGGAAACAAGAGGCATGTTAAGTCACACGCTAGAACCAACTGTAACAACGGTAACTGGTCAAATTCATTCGATCGAAACCTGCGGTACAGTTGATGGACCTGGAATTCGGTTTGTCATCTTTACGCAAGGATGTCCATTACGGTGTCTCTACTGCCATAACCCAGATTGTCGGCAGGGAAAAGATGGTGCGGCGGTCACGGTTGAACAACTAATGACTGAGATTCAAAGTTATGCCTCCTATCTCAAGCCACCTGGAGGAGTCACAATCAGTGGTGGAGAACCCCTGATGCAGCCTGAGTTTGTGCAAGAGGTGTTTCGGCAGTGCAAACTATTAGGGTTCCACACAACATTAGATACATCAGGATTTGTCAATCTGAACACAGCAAAATCAGTGCTGGAGCAGGTTGATTTAGTTTTGTTAGATATCAAATCCTTTGATCCCGAAATTTACACAAAGGTCACGAATGTTTCGATCGAACCTACTTTAGAGTTAGCGAAGTACCTGAATCAACTTCATAAACCGACCTGGATTCGCTTTGTATTAGTACCAGGTTTAACTGATGATCGAGCCAATGTGGAAGAGTTAGCAAAATTTATTGCCGACTTCACCAATGTGGAACGCGTCGAAATTTTACCATTTCACAAAATGGGGGAATACAAGTGGGAACAACTGGGATATGAGTACCACCTGTATGACACAGCCATTCCCACACCAGAACAAGTTCAAACGGTAGTTGAGATTTTTCAGCAACACGGTATTCCAACGATCGCAGCTTAACTCCGAGGAAGCTGATAGTTTGCCACGCACCATTGAAGACACTTCAACCCATGATTGAAATCAAATCATGACAGCCCACCTGGGGCTTTAGCTACCCAGAATCCATCGAGGAAGAGAATTGTATGAAAGTTACGAATGTGCAAGAACTGGAAGCACTGATCCAGAAAGTGAAGGCAGCTCAAGTAACCTTTGCTACGTTTTCCCAAGAACAAGTAGACCGAATTTTCAAGAAAGCCGCGTTAGCCGCTAATGCCGATCGCATTCCTTTAGCCAAATTAGCCGTTGCGGAAACAGGCATGGGAATTGTGGAAGATAAGGTGATTAAAAACCACTTTGCTTCTGAGGAAGTCTACAACAAATATCGGACTGAAAAGACCTGTGGTGTGATTGAGGAAGACCGATCGTTTGGCATTCAAAAGGTCGCAGAACCTGTCGGTATTTTGGCAGGAATTATTCCTACGACGAACCCAACTTCGACGGTAATTTTCAAGGCATTAATCACCCTAAAAACACGAAACGCTATTATCTTTTCTCCGCATCCGCGAGCCAAACATTGCACGATCACTGCTGCCAAGATCATTCTTGACGCTGCCGTAGCCGCCGGTGCACCAGAACATATTATTGGCTGGATTGATGAACCAACCGTCGAGCTATCGCAAGCACTAATGCAACATCCCGACGTGAAGTTGATTTTGGCAACCGGAGGTCCCGGTATGGTCAAAGCGGCTTACTCGTCTGGTCGTCCTTCTCTAGGGGTAGGCGCTGGAAACACCCCCGCCGTAATTGATGAAACAGCTCATATTCCGATGGCAGTCAGTTCGATTCTGCTGAGTAAAACCTTTGACAACGGTATGATCTGTGCCTCGGAGCAGTCAGTGGTCGTTGGAGATGCCGTTTACGATCGCGTGAAACAAGAATTCAGTGATCGGGGAGCTTACTTCCTCTCACCCGAAGAGCGGCAAAAAGTGGCAAATGTGATTCTCAAACAAGGGCGACTCAATGCCGATATTGTCGGTCAGTCTGCCTTAGCGATTGCCGAGTTAGCGGGGTTGGATCTCAGTGCCCGCAATCGCAGCACCCCAGTCAAAGTTCTAATTGGTGAAGTGACCGCGATCGATGAAACAGAGCCATTTGCCTACGAAAAACTGTCACCCGTGCTAGCCATGTATCGAGCGACCGACTTTACTGATGCGACCCGCAAAGCGCAACAGTTAATTGAGTTTGGCGGACGCGGACATACATCAGTGTTGTACACCGGAGCTACCAACTACGATCGCATCGCGCAATTTAAGGGCGTTTTGGAAACAGCGCGGGTATTGATTAACACGCCATCTTCGCAAGGAGCGATCGGGGATCTGTATAACTTCAAGCTTGATCCGTCGCTGACGCTAGGCTGTGGGACTTGGGGCGGCAACTCGATTTCCGGTAACGTCGGACCACAAAACCTGCTCAACATCAAAACGGTGACGGAACGGCGGGAAAACATGCAGTGGTTCCGCATTCCGCCCAAAATCTACTTTAAGTACGGCGCGTTACCGATCGCCCTACGCGATCTGGTCGGCAAAAAACGTGCCTTCATTATTACCGACAAGCCACTCTACGAACTGGGGATGGTGGATAAACTAACGACAATTCTGGATGAATTGGAGATTCGTCACGATGTTTTCTATGATGTCGAACCCGATCCAAAACTGTCTACGGTTCATCGCGGCTTAGAGCTAATCAACAATTACGAACCCGATGTGATTATTGCGATCGGGGGTGGTTCGCCGATGGATGCCGCCAAAGTTATGTGGCTGATGTATGAACATCCCGAGATTGAATTTGAGGGGTTGGCAATGCGATTTATGGATATCCGCAAACGGGTCTATGATTTGCCCCCACTCGGTCAAAAAGCCATCCTGGTAGCTATTCCCACAACATCGGGCACAGGTTCAGAAGTCACACCATTTGCAGTGGTAACCGATGAAGAGAGTGGGGTGAAATATCCATTGGCAGATTATGCATTGACACCGAATATCGCGATCGTTGATCCCGAGTTGGTGTTAGGAATGCCGCAGAAACTGGTGGCTTATGGGGGAGTGGATGCATTAACCCATGCTCTGGAGGCGTATGTTTCTGTTCTAGCCACCGATTTCACTAATGGTTTGGCATTAGAAGCGATCCGGTTACTCGTGAAATATCTGCCGCTCTCGTATCAAGATGCCAATAACTTAAAAGCCAGAGAAAAAGTGCATTACGCCGCTACGATCGCGGGATTAGCCTTTGCCAATGCCTTTCTTGGTATTTGTCACTCAATGGCGCACCAGCTAGGAGCTGTATTCCACATTCCGCACGGATTAGCCAATGCATTGATGATTTCGCATGTCATCCGCTACAACGCGACTGATGCCCCGTACAAGCAAGCCATCTTCCCGCAATACAAATATCCCAATGTCAAAGATCGCTATGCTCGAATTGCGGATCATCTCGACTTAGGAGGGAATTCTGTAGATGAGAAGGTCGATCACTTAATTGCAGCGATCGAACACTTAAAGCGACAGGTCGAAATTCCGCCTACCATTCAAGCCTGTCTAGGCGGACAAGAAACCCTGTTCTACAGCAAGCTAGAACAACTAGCAGATCAGGCATTCGACGATCAATGTACTGGAGCAAACCCACGATATCCGCTAATCCAAGACCTGAAGGAGATGTTTATTCAGGCGTATCACGGTCATGCTGTAGAAGCAACGCCTGCTCAGCCACGGGAGCTAACCCCAACCAAGTAGAATTTCTCCAGAAAATTCTGCCCGACCTTAAATTTGGTCACAGCTGGATTAAGCCATGTTCTAAATGGTGTTCCCCGTCAAACATAGCTCGACAGTCCGCTAGGAAGACATGGGGAGGTGGGGGCAAGCTCATCTCCCGATTCCATGGTTTGGAGACCTTACGATGCTAAACATGATGCAACCCTCTGTTTGCCCGACAGCTGATCCTGCCAGTGATATCTGGCGCTATAAGCCACATCCTCTAGATGCGATTTTTGCCCCTAAAACCGTCGCGGTAATCGGCGCCACTGAACGCCCTGGCAGCGTTGGGCGAACGGTGTTATGGAACTTGATCAGTCACCCATTTGGTGGCACCGTATTTCCGGTGAATCTCCAACGACATAGCGTGTTGGGAATCAAAGCCTATCCGACGATCGCGGCGGTGCCAGAACCCGTCGATTTAGCGATCGTCATCACTCCGGCGGCAACCGTTCCTGGTGTGATTGGCGAATGCGCAGATGTCGGAGTCAAAAGCGCCATCATCATCTCCGCTGGATTTAAGGAAATTGGGGCTAGTGGAGTAGAACTGGAACAACAAATTTTGGCTCAGGCGCAACGCGGCAACATGCGGATTATTGGTCCCAACTGCTTGGGTGTGATGAGTCCGCTAACCGGGTTGAATGCCTCTTTTGGTCATGGCATGGCAAAACCAGGCAAGATCGCCTTTATCAGCCAGAGTGGCGCCTTATGTACTGCCATTTTGGATTGGAGTATGCGAGAAAATGTCGGATTTAGTGCCTTTATGTCGCTTGGCTCCATGCTCGATGTCAACTGGGGCGATTTAATCTACTACCTGGGCGACGATCCCCATACCCAAAGCATTGTGATTTACATGGAATCGATCGGCGATGCTCGATCATTCCTCTCTGCCGCCCGAGAAGTCGCCTTAACGAAACCAATCATCGTGATGAAAGCCGGGCATACCGAAGCGGCAGCGAAAGCGGCGGCCTCTCACACGGGAACCCTCGCAGGTAGCGATGCCGTTCTGGATGCTGCCTTCCGGCGATCTGGAGTGTTGCGGGTGAACAACATTTCCTACCTGTTTTACATGGCAGAAGTTCTCGCTAAACAACCCCGTCCCCAAGGTCCACGCTTAACCATTCTGACCAATGCAGGTGGTCCTGGTGTCATCGCTACCGATGCCTTAAGTCTGGAACAAGGGAAACTAGCAGAACTCTCCACCGACACCTATGACGCCCTGAATCACCTCCTCCCGCCCCACTGGAGCCACAATAACCCGATCGATGTGTTAGGAGACGCTGACCCCGATCGCTACGCCAAAGCCTTAGAAATTGCCGCCAAGGATCCCAATAGTGATGGTCTATTAGTCATCCTGACGCCTCAAGCCATGACCGATCCGACCCAAACGGCGGAGAAACTGAAACCCTATGCCAACCTGGGAAAACCAATTCTAGCCAGTTGGATGGGCGGTGAATCTGTGGCAATGGGCACTCAAATTCTCAATCAAGCCAGCATTCCTACCTTCCCCTATCCCGATACAGCTGCCCGCCTGTTTAACTACATGTGGCGTTACAGCTATAACCTGCGTGGCATTTACGAAACTCCCGTTCTACCAGCTGACTCAGAGGCGGCTATTCCCGATTGCACCTTGGTCAACCAAATTATTCAAACGGCTCGGGCAGTCGGACGGACGCTATTAACCGAAGCCGAATCAAAACAACTACTGGCTGCCTATGGTATTCCTACAGTCGGCACATTGATTGCCAGCACTGCCGAACAAGCGGTACACCATGCCGAGACGATCGGCTATCCTGTTGTACTCAAACTGCTGTCCCAAACCATTACCCACAAAACGGATGTCGGCGGCGTACAACTGAACCTGATGGATGCCGATGCCGTCCGGCGGGCATTCTCAACGATTGCAGACAACGTGCAATATTGGGTCGAAAAGCATACTTCCCCATCCGCCCCACTGTCCTCACCAGCCTTCCTGGGTGTCACCGTTCAACCGATGGTTCGCACTGATGGCTATGAACTGATTATTGGCAGCAGTCTCGATCCTCAGTTTGGTCCGGTGCTGCTATTTGGTTCCGGTGGTCAATTAGTCGAAGTGTATCAAGATCGGGCGTTGGCACTACCGCCACTGAATACGACATTGGCTCGCCGGATGATGGAACAAACTCGGATTTACAAAGCGCTGCAAGGAGTCCGGGGACGCAAGCCGATCGACCTGGCAGAACTAGAACAGATCATGGTGCAATTTAGTCAATTGGTCGTCGAGCAACGCTGGATCAAAGAAATTGATATTAATCCCATGCTGGCGTCTCCCGATCAAATTGTGGCATTGGATGCCAGAGTGGTTTTACATCAGCCAGACACTCAGTTAGAGCACTTGCCGCAACTGGCAATTCGTCCGTACCCAATCCAATATGTTGCCCCCTGGACCCTGAAAGATGGCACTCCAGTCACCATCCGCCCAATTCGTCCCGAAGACGAACCGCTCATGGTGCAGTTCCACCAATCATTGTCGGAAGAAAGCATTTATCTGCGCTATGCCCATCTCGTTAAACTCAGCCATCGGATCACGCACGAACGGCTGACCCGCATTTGCTTCATTGACTACGATCGCGGCATCGCGTTAGTGATGGATCGCAAAAACTCAGTCACCGACCAGCATGAAATTCTGGCAGTTGCCCGATTAACAAAAATCCAAGGAACAGATGACGCTGAATTTGCGATGTTAGTCAGCGATCGGTATCAGTACCAAGGCATCGGTAGCGAACTATTGCGACGACTCCTACAAATTGCCCGAGAGGAAAGCACGAACAGTGATCAACCGATCCGCCGCATTATTGCCGATATCCTGACCGAAAATCGCGGCATGCAGCGGGTCTGCGAAAAACTCGGCTTCCAGATCCACCGGGTTTTAGGGGAAGACATGGTACAAGCGACGATCGATTTATAGCCAACCCGCTCAATCATGGCTAAAAGCAAACTATGCGCAAAAAAATTGATCAGGCTCTTGGGACTCGCCTGATGACGGTAAGATCAGAATGTTACGCTTTATTACCCTAACTGCCTGGTCTGAGAGGAAACATGCTCGATACGCTGAGTCCCACTGCCATTTTGGAGGTGTTAAAACCTGTAGAAGATCCTGAACTCCGCAAGAGTTTGGTGGATCTGAACATGATCCGCAATGTCAAGGTGGATGATGGCAATGTCAGCTTCACCCTAGTGTTGACCACTCCAGCCTGCCCCCTGCGGCAATTTATTGTGGATGACTGTGAACGAGCTGTCAAAACCTTGCCGGGGGTAAAAACAGTATCGGTAGAGGTCACCGCCGAAACTCCTCAGCAGAAGTCCTTACCCGATCGCACCGGCATTGCTGGGGTAAAAAATATTTTGGCAATTTCCAGCGGTAAAGGCGGGGTGGGTAAAAGCACCGTTGCCGTGAATGTCGCTGTGGCGCTGGCACAGACAGGCGCAAAAGTGGGGCTAATTGATGCTGACATTTATGGACCCAATACACCAACCATGTTGGGCTTAGCCGATGCCCAGGTCATGGTGCAGCAAGGAGCCCAGGGAGAAATTTTAGAACCCGCCTTTAACCATGGTGTGAAGCTAGTCTCAATGGGGTTTTTGATCGATAAAGATCAGCCGGTGATCTGGCGGGGTCCGATGCTAAACGGCATTATTCGGCAATTTCTCTACCAGGTGCAGTGGGGAGAATTAGATTATTTGCTGGTCGATATGCCACCGGGAACAGGTGATGCCCAGTTAACTTTGGCACAAGCTGTGCCCATGGCTGGGGCGGTCATTGTCACTACGCCGCAAACTGTAGCCCTGTTAGATTCGCGCCGGGGCTTAAAAATGTTCCAACAGCTAGGCGTTCCCGTCCTGGGCATTGTGGAGAATATGAGCTATTTCATTCCACCCGATTTACCCGATCGCCGCTACGACATTTTTGGATCTCAAGGGGGCGAAAAAACGGCTCAGGAGTTACAGGTTCCCTTATTAGGCTGTGTACCGCTAGAAATCTCCTTGCGAGAAGGCGGCGATCGTGGTCTACCTATTGTGTTACAAGCACCCGAATCAGCATCAGCGCAGGCGCTAGTTGCCATTGCTCAACAAATTGCTGCTAGAGTGTCTGTGGCAGCTTTAGCCGGATAGACTGTACCGACCTGTGAGATGTAGGAGAGTAGAAGCACTTTGCTAAGATGCAAAAGCATCTATTCCCTGGGTAGCAAGAATTGGGAACTCACTTTCCCTCACCTTGACCACAATCCACACCTGACTCCTCACGTAAACCTTTTCCCTAACGAATGCTGCAACGCTCCTTTAGTCAAATTCGCTGGCGATCCTTCGTTCAACCCTGGCAAAACGTGGATTGGTGGCTATTTGTCATCCCGATCGGCTTGACAGTTCTGGGTGGGGTCATGATCCGGAGCGTCGAAATGAACCAGGGGTTAACCGATTGGTCCCGCCACTGGGTGACTGGTGGGGTTGGCTTAGTATTAGCACTACTGGTTGCCCGGTCCCGCTATGAACAATTGCTGCAATGGCGCTGGGTGATTTATGGCATCACCAATGTGGCGTTACTTGCCGTCATGATTTTAGGAACCGAAGAATTGGGTGCCCAACGCTGGATTGGAGTGGGTGGCTTTTATATCCAACCCTCGGAGTATGCCAAGTTGGGCATTATTATCACGATCGCCTCACTGCTGCATGAGCGACCCGCTTCGACAATTCCCTATGCCTTAAAGACCTTAGCGATTACCGCAGTGCCCTGGTTATTCGTCTTTCTAGAGCCTAATTTGGGTACTTCGCTAGTGTTTGGGGCGATTACACTAGGCATGTTGTACTGGGGAAACGCCAATCCGGGTTGGTTGCTAATCTTGCTATCGCCCTTCATTTCGGCAATTTTGCTGAATGCCTACCTACCCGCCTGGTTCGCCTGGATTGTCTTGGTTGGAGTTGTCGCCTGGCGAAGCCTACCTTGGTATCGTTGGGGGACTTTGGCTGTTGTCGTGGTGAATTTGATCTCGGCTGGATTAGGGCATCTGCTCTGGGAGCTTCTGAAACCCTATCAGAAGCAACGACTAACCATGTTCCTGAATCCTGATCAAGATCCATTAGGGGGTGGTTATCACTTGATTCAGTCGCGGATTGCGATCGGGGCAGGAGAAGTCTGGGGGCGGGGCTTACACAAAGGGACTCAAACGCAGTTAAATTTCATTCCCGAACAACATACCGACTTCATTTTTACAGCAGTCGGTGAGGAATTGGGATTTGTCGGCTGTATTCTAGTCCTGCTAGCCTTTTGGATGATTTGTTTCCGATTGGTGATCATTGCCCAGAATGCCAAGGAGAGTTTTGGCTCCTTACTCGCGATCGGCGTCCTGTCAATGATTGTGTTCCAAGTCGTGGTCAATATTGGTATGACGATCGGCTTGTCTCCAGTCACTGGGATTCCACTTCCCTGGTTAAGTTACGGCAACTCTGCCCTACTGATGAACTTTATCGCGATCGGGCTAATCCAATCCGTTGCGAACTATCGTCAACGCCTTAAGTTTTAATATGGCTGCTGAATCCTCTGCGTGTGCAAATCTGGCAAACTGTGTGCAAGCTCTGACCTTGCCCCAAATTCAGCGGCATGTGTTGCTATGTGCTGATCAAACGAAGCCAAAGTGCTGCTCGCAAGAAGTTGGGTTAGCCGCCTGGGACTACTTGAAAAATCGATTGAAAGAGTTACAGCTAGATCGACCAACAGCCACTCGACCAGATTGTGTTTTTCGGACTAAGGCAAACTGTTTACGAGTTTGCCTCCAAGGACCAATTTTAGTCGTTTATCCAGACGGAGTTTGGTATCATAGCGCGACTCCAGCGGTGATTGAGCGGATTATTCAAGAACATCTGATTGGCAATCAAATCGTTCAGGAGTATGCCTTTCTGATTCATCCCTTGCCTCAGAACACAGCCGTTGCTGAAGAGTAATTGATGCAACACTAGACAAAAACCACGGTTATTAATCCAGCTTGATTGAACGAATTATTTTTGCTTGCCTGCCCAGAGAGGTTTGCCTGCTTAATTATGAGGGACTGTTCAGGTTTCTTTCATACTGATCCTCTGATCAAATACTTGTAAAAGTTGCCTTTTACCACCTAAATTCTGATCGCGATCGTATTATTTACATTTTTTTTAAGACTTAAGTCTAAACTTACAATTGCTAGCTTGATTTAGCTCATGCTGCGGTGTGCGATCGCACTTCCAATCCTGTTGATTGTGAGCAAACTGTTTAAAGAGTTTAGTCCATCTAAGATGAATGAATTCTATCTTTTTAGAAGTGGCATATAATATCACAAGAGACAATGCCTTCAAATCTGCATGGTTACTAGTATTTAGATTTATTTAGATTTCAGCGATTACGCGGAGGCTACCTAAAATATGTTTCAGAGGCTTCAGGTAAGCGCTAATCTAGCGAGTAGGTGCAGACCTAGCGGCATGTTAAGTATTTCGAGAGTTTTTTTGCAGGCTCTATTGATACTCAAGCATCAGAATCCAGGAAGAAGCGAGTAGCACAGGATGAAGGAAACCAGCGTAGGAAATCACAGACGACTTCTGCTCATTGATGACGACCCTAACTTGATCCTATTGGTTAAAGACTACCTGGAGTTCCGGGGTTATGAAGTCGTCACCGCAGAGAATGGTCGAGAGGCGTTGGAGGTGCTGGAAAGTGACATCCCAGATATGATCATCTGCGATGTCATGATGCCAGAAATGGATGGCTATTCTCTAGTCAGGCATGTGCGGGAAGATCCACGGACTAGTTGGATTCCCGTATTGTTTCTGTCTGCCAAAGGTCAAAGCCAGGATCGGGTGAAGGGGTTAAACACAGGGGCTGATGTTTATATGGTGAAACCCTTTGAGCCAGAGGAATTGGTTGCTCAGGTGGAATCATCCCTTAAACAGGCTGCTCGAATTGCTGAGCGACCCGGCAGAGCTCCCGATGCTGCACCGAAGATTCAAGTGCCCTTTGATGTCGAACTGACTCCAACCGAACTAAAAGTCGTGCAGTTTGTTGCCCGTGGGATGGCAAACCGAGAAATTGCTGAGGAGCTTAACGTGAGTCAACGAACGATCGAAAGTCACGTCAGTAATATGCTGGGTAAGACCGGATTACATAACCGGACTGAGTTAGCCCGCTGGGCGATCGAAAACAATATGGCTTAGAACTCTACTCTGTTCTAGCGAAGACCTTTAACCAAAGCGGTGTTTGGTTTCTACCAAACACCGCTTGTTTATTGCACTATATTGCTTGCCTAGGGTAAGACTAAATTCCGGTTTACCACCCATCCAGTTGGGATCCAGGAGTATCTTGCCAAATTTCTAGATCTAACTCATTCAAGTAGAGCAAGGCACTACGAATCTGTTCCTGGTTACCTCGTAATTCCAAATCAAACCAGCCATCATCCCTGGCATTAGCTCCCAGGAGAGCGGCAGCAATGTTCACCGTTAGCCCGTGATGAGAAACCAATCGCGAAATCACAGGTTCCTCATGGTAGTTTTTGGGAATCCGAATCCGAATGCGAGCTTGAGTCAGGCGGCTGGTATCGGCAGATGTCTCTTCAATCTCAGTTGAGAGATTGTGACGATCGCGAATTGTCATCTTAGGTATCCTCCTTGACCTCTTCAATCCTGGTTTTCCGTTCCAAAATTTCTTTCAGCACTAAGGTCACAACAGCCAGAAGTGCTAGTAAGAGAGCCGCTGAAAATGCCGCTTCCGTTTCATACTGCTTGTACGCTTCTTCCACATATAACGGCAAGGTTTGAGTCTTACCGATGATGTTGCCGGAAACCACTGATACAGCCCCGAATTCACCCATGGCTCTAGCATTGGTCAGAATCACCCCATACAACAATGCCCACCGAATGTTCGGTAAGGTAACTCGCCAGAACACCTGCCAATCCTTAGCTCCCAGAGTTCTAGCTGCTTCCTCCTGATCCGTTCCCACTTCTTCCAGGACTGGAATCACTTCACGCGCCACAAAGGGCAAAGTGACAAAGGCTGTTGCCAAAATCATGCCAGGCAAGGCAAAGATAATTTTGATGTCTTGATTTTGGAGGAATTCACCAAACCAGCCATTCCGACCGTATAGGAGGACCAGCATTAAACCAGCGACAACCGGAGAAATCGCAAACGGCACATCCAATACACTGACAACAAAGGCACGACCAGGGAACCGATGCCGAGTAATTGCCCAGGCAGCGCATAGCCCAAAAACGGTGTTGAGGGGAACAGCAATGAGGGCACAAATTAGTGTGAGCTGAACCGCATGTAAAAAGACGGGCTGACTCATGTTATGTAGCAATGGAGCCAATCCCTTTTTGAACGCCTGGATAAAGACATTCAAAGCAGGAATAAACAGCACTAGCCCCAGATAGCCAACTGCAACGGTAATTAACCCAATCTTGACCCAATCTCGCGATTTGGCTGGAGTAGCCGATGGCGTAACCTGTCGAGCCAGCTTTTCTACATTAGCCATAGCGCCGTCCCCATGCCTGTAAAAGATTAATACATACCAATATCACTAATGACAGAATTAGCAACATTAAGCCAATCACCGTTGCCCCAGCGTAGTCGTACTGTTCCAAGCGTTGAAACACCAAGACAGGAGCGATTAAGTCTACAAAAGGGGTATTTGATGCAATGATCACCGTGGAACCAAATTCACCCACAGCACGGGCAAATCCTAAAGCAACACCAGTCAGAACAGGCGGCATTAACGGGGGTAATACAACTCGCCAAAAAGTCTGGAATTTAGATGCGCCTAAAGACCAGGCAGCCTCTTCCACATCTCGTTCCATTTCACCTAAAACAGGTTGCACAGTCCGAACCACAAAGGGTAAGGAAATGAAGACCATCGCGATCGCGACCCCAGTGCGGGTAAAGGCCAGCTTAATGCCAAAAGGGGCAAAGAGCGAACCAATCCAACCATTTTCGCTATAGACTGTTGCCAGAGTCAGACCGGCAACGGACGTAGGCAAAGCAAACGGCAAATCGACAGCCGCATCAATAATTCGCTTCAGTGGAAAGTCATACCGAATCAGCACCCAAGCGATTAAAGTACCAAAGAACCCATTTAACAGCGCCGCCCCTAAAGCGGTGACAAATGTAACTTGATAAGCAGAAATCGCGATCGGGCTAGTCGCCACTTTCCAGAACCCGTCCCATCCAGCGGTACTCGCTTTAGCCAGCAAAGCCGCACCAGGAAGAAATAGCATGATAGACAGGTAGGAAATTGTAATCCACCAGGTTAGATGGATCTGCTTTAACCAGTCCAGGGGATTGTGCCGAGTGGTTGCAGAACGAGGGGAAATAGCAGTCATGCCGTTGAAGGAGGGAATAAATCCCTATAACTTGATAGGAATACCGTACTTAGCATACACGATATTTTGTCAACAGCAAACAAGCAACCGTAACCCGTAGAAATGCCATCAGGACTCTGTCGATCAGGTATTGTCGAAGGATGGAGCAGAGCGATTTCATTTCCCTCATCTGCTCTCCCTCCCTAATCTTTCCCATCTTTCCCCTATGCTGCACGGCTTTATTCCATCCGATCGCTTTTTCGCCTACCTCTCGTGGTCTGATATTCAAGCGATGCCCGATAAAGAAAACGTGGTGATTATTCAGCCAATTGGTGCGATCGAACAGCATGGTCACCATTTACCGCTAGCGGTTGATGCGGCGATCGGAGTAGCCGTATTAGGCAAAGCATTAGCCAGATTGGCAGCTGAGATTCCTGCCTATGCGCTGCCGTCGTTGGACTATGGCAAATCCAATGAGCACTGGCATTTTCCCGGAACGATTACGTTAAGTAGTCAAACGTTGATCGCCGTGTTAATGGAAGTGGGAGAAAGTATTTATCGGGCCGGCTTTCGCAAACTGGTATTGATGAATTCTCATGGAGGACAGCCACAAATTGTCGAGATAGTGGCGCGGGATTTACATCAACGCTATGCCGATTTCATGGTCTTTCCGCTATTTACCTGGCGGGTGCCGAATATGGCGGCAGAGTTACTCACTCCACAAGAACGGGAATGGGGGATCCATGCCGGAGACGCGGAAACTAGCTTATTACTGGCACTTTTGCCCGATCACGTCAAGATGGAACAGGCGATCGCTGAGTATCCCCCTCCTTTACCAGCAACCAGCCTTTTAAGTTTGGAAGGCAAGCTACCATTTGCGTGGGTGACTCGTGATATTAGCCAAAGTGGAGTAATCGGTGATCCTACGACAGCGACACCTGAGAAGGGCGAGCGCATTTTGGCTTCTCTGGCAGAGGGGTGGGTAAAAGTCATTGAAGATATCTACCATTTTCGATCGCCACAGGTGTGGCAAGAGAACAGCGATCGAGCCAAGCTTGACAATGCCCCTTAATTCCTTAAAGTCCACCTCGATAGGTGTTTTGCAACATTGATTGGAGCATAGAAGTGACAACCACTTTAGATATCCAGGCAGTAAATATCAGAGAGAAAGCAACTGCCATCGGAGAGAGGGCTTCTGAGATCTTGGAAATGCGATTACAGCCTGCATAAAGGGCAAGAGTTGAGTGGCTAATCGCAACCATTGATAAAAAGAAGATTGCTTCAAAGTTTAAGATACCAATGATGCTACTAATCATTAGCAATAGTGCTGAAGAGAGCCAAGAGATTCCTACGATAAAAATATCGCCCTCGATCGAGCCGTAACCTTTGAACATCTTTCGGCTTAGGGCGATCGCGGCCCAGAACCCTAGGATCTGGGTAGCCCCAATAATTAAGATATTAGTAAAGTTAAATTTAATTACTTCCAAATACATGCCAAAGGTTTTATTTACACTGAATAAAAGGCAAATAATATAAAACAACGAGAAAACAATTCCTACTTTTAGCGCCCGTTGTTTCCCAATCTCCTCATAAAGTGCTGGCAATCCACCCACAGGATTCATAATAAATAGCTTGAAGGCGGCGATCGTGTCTTGAATTATTTCCTGAGCCTGGTCTCCCGAATCCGCCGAGGGACTGGATTGGTAGGTGGTCGATCGGGCTGAACCTAAACTAGCAGGTGGGAAGGTTCTGGTCTGGCTACCCTGAAAGGAAGGGATCCTAGGCTGTTGAACTGGTGATTCAAAGTCAGACACAAAATCTTCTGCTTCGCTGACCTCCAGACCAAATTCATCACTCCAAGCGGGCTGCTCATCCCCCGTTTTGTGACCATAGACTCTTACAGTCGTAATCGATCGCAGTCTCAGATTCTCCAGCCCTCGACGAATATAGGCGGTCAGAGTTTGTTGTTCTGGAATATCTAAAGCTTCTAAAAATACCTCAAGGCAATCACCCTGCAACTCAGTCTTTACGAAGATCCCCTTGGGCTGTAAAGAGCGATTCATTAATGCGGCGATCGCTTTGGGATCTCCCTGCTTAGCTCGATCCAGCAGATTTAACGAAGGGTTTGTCATAGTGATTGCCTCACAGGTGATTTGCCTTTCTTAGAATGCCCTAGAGCAGAACCAGGCTCCCAAATTTCTAGCCCATTCCATTTGGCGCATCACCAACCAGGGTTCGGTTTTCACACCAAAGGGTGGATTTACATATTTGACAAGTAATTGTTACAGTAATTTACATAACGAAATAAAGATTTACTCTTGGAGGCATCCATGACGATTCTGATAGCACTATTCGTAACCGGTTGGGTGGCAGCGTCTGTATTAGGCACGATGGCGTACTTCCGGGGCGAGCAGACGAAACCCATTCATGAGCGCAACTGGCGATCGACCTCGTTCGAGCAATTGTCTGAAGCAGTGACTGGAACCAAGATTGACTACAATACTCGCGTTCCTGCCTATAGCTTAGATGCTTATACCAGTAGCACCTTGCCCAATGCATAATCCAGCAGTGTGCACCGTAAATTTAGTCAAGAAGGCTAGGTAGGGGAACGGTATCCCCTACCGACCCAAAGATTGTCTACCTTGTCGATGAAATCAAAGGAATAAACTACTGACAACAGAAATTCTGAGCAATTTGTGACTAAGCAGCGATATTTTTATTAGCTAACTTAGCAAGCTACAACAGTCGAGAATTCCTCTGGTTTCCAGAAATGGCAACGGGGGAATTTGCTGTGCTGAAGCGATTCTAGGGGTTGTACCCTCAAAGGACGTGACATGGATCAATCTGTCTCAGGGTTGATCTCACTCAACTAGAGAGGCAGGAATCAACTTGGGAACTGGATTACACTCACTTGAGAGCATTGAGAAATCCGTGATGATAACAACATAGATTCCAACACGGCATTTACTTCTATGACTTCTCACTCCTATCGGCACAGCATTCAGTTTCGTAGCGGCGCTCATCCTAACGCCAAGTATCAACTAAAAATTTCTGAGATCAACAACTATGGTCAGTTAGTGTATCGGGCTCAGTGGGACTTCCCGACGCTAAAAACTCTATTAATCTTCCTGAAAAAACACTTTCCGCATAGTCAGGCATTAGATGCTTCGATCGACCAACCGATTAGTTTTGGACGGTTAGTCGCGATCGCGAGTTGTTAATTATTCACCAGACAGCAACTCGCTCAGATTCATTGCAGAGCAACCAAAAAGAGCTAGGATTTAAGCGGCATCTATTCTCACCATCTAGGCTGATTGTTAGCTCATACATGAATCGTAACTTTTGGATTATTGCGTTAATTTCGCTGGTTAATTCTCTTAGCTTTACTATTCTGATCCCAGTTATCTATTTATATGGACGGCAATTTGGTCTGACTGATTTTCAGACTAGTCTATTATTTTCCACCTATGCGTTTTCTCAGTTTTTTGCTACTCCAGTAATTGGTAAACTCTCCGATCGCTTTGGCAGAAAACCATTATTAGTTATAAGTTTACTAGGAACAGTCATCGCGAATTTAATCGCTGGTACAGCATCTGCTGCCGCTGTTTTATTTTTCGCTCGGTTCCTAGATGGTATTACTGGCGGAAATGCAGCTATCGCTCAGGCGGTGATATCAGATGTCACAACCCCAGAAAATCGAGCCAGAGGCTTTGGGATTAATGGAGCTGCCTTTGGCTTTGGCTTTGTTTTGGGACCTGCAATCAGCTTGCTAGCGCAACAGATTTCCTTGGGAGCTGCATTTTTAGTGTCAGCCGCGATCGCCTCGGTTGCGCTCCTATTAACCGTGGGTTGGCTGCCCGAAACTCTACCTCAAAAAAGGACTATTTCCCAGCACTGGTTTGATTTAGGCTTAGGCAACTTAGTTAAAGGATTAACCTTTCCCCGGGTAGGAATACTACTAATTATCAACTTTTTAATTGGTACAACATTTACAATTTTTACCTATGCCTTTCAGCCTTATTTCATTCATGTTTTAGATCAAAATAGTAATACGTTAACCCTGATGTTTCTCTTATTCGGCGTATTGGGAATATTAATGCAAACGTGGGGTATTGCCCTACTGACCCGAAAATTTAACTTAGTTTATATTCTGTTTCTGGCGCTATTGATTCGCAGTTCATCCTTCGTTTTAATGCCAATTTGGGCAAACGTGGCTTACTTCGTTGCCATCAGCATCATTTTTTCGTTATTCAATTCCTTGGTACAGCCAACAATTAACGCTCTCATTTCTTTAAATGCTCGTCCAGAAGACCAAGGCACTGCCTTAGGGTTAAATGCCTCTTACCTGAGTGCCTCTAATGCGTTTGGACCAGTGATTGCTGGCACCTTAATCCACCAATCTGAGCCAGCCACCTATGGCTACCCACTGTATCTGGCTGGAATTTTGACTTTTTTTGTGATGGGATTAGCGATCGCAACTCGCAAAAACTACCAGATTTAAACCAATCAAGGTAGGCTGGGCATTGATTCACCGGTAGTAACCCGATCATCTTTGCTCAACCTACCCTGACATCAGATCTGCAGAATCGGTAGCTAGAATTATGCCCGATTTCCAGCGGTTAACGCCTTAAACTCTGACTCTCCAGCTTTACGGAGTAAATAGGTCATCCGATTAGTCAGCATGGTAAGAGCCCCCAAATGCATCAGGAAAGTAAAGCAAACCGTGGTTAATGCGGCTCCTTCTGCCAACAACGGTAAGAAACTAAATGCCGTAAAGTACCAGAAGATTTTGACACTCTCGCTATAGCTATAGGCATAACTGGAGAGCATCGCCAAAAACAAAGGCGGGACAATAATCAATGCACCCACAATCACCGCTGCAAAGATATTCCGACGCTTCGATTTCATGAATAGCAACAATTGAGTCAGGGCGGCTGCCACTAATAGAAACATCGTCAACATGCCCAGACTCGCCAATCCTCTTAGGATAAAAGTTGTTCCGGTTGTACCCGCGTAGTTCACCCCTGCCCAACTGAGGATCCACGGGGTAAATAGCACCACAGGAATCAGGAGATTAATCGCGATCGCTAGTATCGCTGGACTTTTCTCATCCCAGATTAAGTCTTTTCCTAAAGACCGATTCCAAACCTGTTTTCCCCAACGATTTTGACCATCCTGAGTTTCCCGACGATAGCGTGCCCAGTCCAACAAGGTCTGACGATGCGGAGTCAGAGCCGCAATCATGATTGAGAACCACATCAAGTTAAAGATTGACATGATGCCTAAATCATCGGTTGGGCGCGAGTAAGAGTAACTATTGTCTCGAAACACAAAACCAAACATCATCACCTCAAAGCAAAGGGTGATCAGATAGCTATGTTTCTTACTCACCAGTGTTTGATTAGGGTTACGGAAGCGGCGATTAATGGACTTCCACAACCAGAAAGTGCCTACCGCAAAATTAACCAGGGCAAACCCAACTGCCATCGCCAAACTGTGCCCAATCCAAACATAAAACCATTGCCCTATACCCAGATAACGATAGTCATCGGTTGGGTAATAGGTACGGTTACTAAATTGGTAAACCTGGAAGAACATCAGATAGCACAAGGTAATGATGATTGCCCCTAACCAACTATGTGCCCCACCAAAAAAGGCATAGAATACAGCCGCCGTGTAGAAGAAAGCGCAGGCTCCAGCCGTCAGCACATAAATACTCAATACTTCACTAGCGGGAATTCCACCCTGTATGGCAGCTAATCCATGCAAGGGTACGGCTAGGGCAACCGCGATCGTGGGAACAATTGGTACTCCTAGCAACTTACCAACCAAAATGTTCTGACTTGTTTGAGGACTAAGGCGAATGAAATTGAGTGTTCCCCGTCGTTCCTCTTTTGCCAGGTCATCAATCAGCATGTATACGCCAGCCATCAACATGGCAAAGGGCAATAGCCAACTCAGTACCTGAAACATATCAGACCACCAGAGTTGCCAGTTAATCACCGGATTTCCTAGGGCATCTAAAATCTGCTGATTATAACCATAGGGATCATTACCCTGAAAGTAGCGACTATACTTAGTTTCACTGGACGGCAATACCATCCAAAAGTACAGCAGGATAATGCCTTGGGCAAGTAGAGACAGACCTCCAGTCAAGATCAAGTTGCGCTGTTTCAAGCGACCTTTAATTTCACGAAACAGTTGAGGATTCCACTCTGTAGCTTGCAGAAGTAGGTTGGGAATCATGGGCAGAGTCTCCAAAGGGACGATCGATCACAAAACGATAAACTAACGGTCTGCGGTCATCAGATTGAACTCAGACGCTCCGACTTGATGGAGCCGATACACCAAACGCTGAGTTAGTAGGCTAAATAGACCCAAGCACCCTACGAGGCTAAAGAACACCGTCAGAGGAGAAACTACTTGGGCCAACAGGGGAATGAAGCCAATCGCTGTAAATAACCAAAGAGCCGAGGCAATACTACCCAGACCATAAACATGGAGCAGTGCCAGCAGCAACGGCGGAATCGTAATTATTCCAGCAGCTAACCCGATCGCCAGATCGCCACGGTGGTTGAACTTACTCAACAGGATCAGTTGCACTAACACCGCACAAATCAACATAAATAGCGAGAAGATCACCAAACTGCCAAAGGCACGAAGTTGAGGCGCTGCCCGGAAGGAATCAGGACTCAACCAGGAGAGAATCCAGGGGGTGAATAGCCCGATCGGAATGAGCAGGTTAACTGCGATCGCTAACACGGCGGGGCTGTCTTCTCCCCGGAGCAACTCTTGTCGCAACGAACGCTTGGTTGACGATCGTGAGTGGTAATGCGGTTCTGCTACTGACACATACCGAAATCTTGCCCAGTCCAACAAAGTTTGCCGCTGCGGAGTCAGAGTAGCAATGATGATCAAGAACCAGACTAGATTCATGCCTAATAACGCCATTAAATCCCAACTGTGCTCAAAGCCAGGAGAGGTTTGGCGCAGCACAAAGCCAAATAGGAACAGTTGCACACAGGCGGTTAACCCATAGCTTTGAGTCTTACTGATTAACGTCCGATTAGGATTACGGAAGCGGCGATTCACGGCTTGCCAGATCCAGAACGTCCCTACGACTAAAATCGTTACGCCAAATCCAACTGTTGGCAGTAAAGATTCACCAAGCCATACATAGAACCATTGCCCATGCCACCAATAATATTCATAATAAGAATTATCATAGGAGTAGTGGTAGCTAAGGGCGAAAAAGAAGTAAGCTCCTACGACAAGAATTGGTCCAATGCTAGGTTGGGTAGCTCCCTGCAAGACAAAAAATAGTGCTGTTGTGTAAAAGAAGGCACAAGCCGCGATCGTCAGTAAATAAATACTCAGTACTGTGCCAAATCCGGCTCCGGACAGCAGACCTGCGATCAGATGGAATGGAACGGCGGCTACCACTGTCACGATCGGCAGCAGCGGTACACCTACCAACTTACCCAACAAGATACTCTGGCTTGTTTGCGGGCTAAGACGAATAAAATTCAGGGTGCCCTGTTTCTCTTCTTTTGCCAGATCACTAATTAACATATAGCTTCCAGCGGTCAGTAATACCAGTGGCAGCAGCCAACTTAACGACTGGAAAATATCTGCCCACCAAACCGACCAATTAATCATTGGGTGACCCAAAGCATCCAGAACTTGAGAACCACCAACTTTCCCATTCGGGTTAGGATAATACCGATGGTAAGTATAATAACGAGGAGGCAGCTGGAGCCAGAAATACAGCAGCATCAGTCCTTGAATGGCTAGGGAAGCGGTAACGGCGATCGTAATCGGCAACCGTTTAAATCGCCCTTTCACCTCTCGAAACAATTGAGGATTCCACTCAGTTGCATATAGCAGCAGATTTGCCATCATCAGAATCCTTGAGTTAGGAGGCTTGTTGGTGTCCGAGTTTGAGGAAGATCGTTTCCAGGTTTTCCTGAGTCGGTTGAAATTCGGTGAGGGGAATTCCGGCGTAGATTAGCGATCGCAATAACTCCGCGCTATCCTCTGACGTTCCAGAAAAATGCACCCGCACTTTGGGCGTTCCGGTTAACACTTCCATCCCTTCAACATGGGGACAGTTCTTCAGTTCTGACTTCAATGCTTCTAGATCACCCAATGTCGATAAAACAATCTGTTGGCGACTGAGACGCCGGAATAAGCTATCCAACGATGCACTTTCTACCAGGTAGCCCAGTTCCATCACGCCGACCGAAGTACAGAGTTCTTCCAGGTCACTCAGGACATGGGAAGAAATCAGCACAGTCATCCCCGCTTCTTGCAGAACCTTAATAATTTCCCGGAACTGCACCCGTGCGATCGGATCGAGTCCTGACACGGGTTCATCCAGGAGCAGCACCAACGGTTCATGAATAATTGTGCGGGCAAGACTGAGCCGTTGTTTCATCCCACGCGATAGGGTCGCAATCTGGCTATGGCGCTTGTGGCTTAACTGCACTAGCTCCAGCACTTCCCGCATCCGTTGGCTCCGGCGAGGCTCTCTAAGCTGATACAGCCGGGCAAAGTAGTCTAAATAATCCCAAACCGTAAGATCGTCATACAACGGATAATCATCGGGCAAATACCCAATCTGGCGTTTTAAGGACGGGTTACTTTGGTCGCGCAATAAGCGTTCACCGTTAATATAAATCTCGCCCAAAGTGGGTTCTTCGGAAGTTGCCAACATGCGGATCAGGGTGGTTTTCCCTGCCCCATTGGGACCAATCAATCCGTAGACTTCTCCCGCTTCTACATGCAGATCAATGTCATGGACAGCAATCTGCCGATCGAATTGTTTGGTTAGCCCGCGCGTAGAAATTGCCAGTTCTTTCGGCATATCAGGTTACAACGTCGAGTAAGGAACTGTAAGCGTTAACCGCCAAGCACAGTTAACGCTAGACTAGCCTCTCCCTACACCAGTTGGCAGCCTGATTTCGGAAATTGAAACCAAGCATCACACAGTCAATATATTTGCCAAAGATTCTCTAGCCGGAGCGTAATTTTCGGCTAGATCAGACATTCTGCCGACCTAACTCAGCGTGTCAGCCGACCTAACCGGGGTTATTTATACTCTTTCAGCTCTGGTTGCCAACGGCGGCTATACACACATAAGCCAGCGATCAGAAATGCCAGTATGCCTCCTAGGGTGGCTGGAAGCGGAGTTACTGACCCAAACTGGTTGATAGCCATACCAAATAATGTTGCAGCTAGGGCACTACCGCCAAAAAATACTCCTACGCCTAACCCACCGCGATCGGGAGGCACTAACGAGAACGCAAAGGGAATTGTGCCATTGTTAATCGGGCTGAAAGCAATCCCTAATAACAGTGTCATCCCCACTTGCGATCGCAGACTTTCCACTAATGTCATCAGTCCTAATAAACCGGCTAGGATGCTAAACCCCGTTAACATCGCTGACCGATTCCCAATCTTGACCGCTAGCCACCCGGCTGGCAACGTTGCCAATAGAAGGGCGAGCGAAAAAACTCCTGTGAGGGAGCCAGGAGAGGGTTGGACTTGATTGAGTAACGTATTCAGCAAGCGACTCCCTAAGGCAATGCCAACACCTGCCCCAAAAATTCGACCGAGGGCGGGCAGTAATGAACGAATACTCTGTACAAGGGGTGCGGCAGCAGGAGCAGCAGAGAGCGGATTAGGTGACTGAGCATCCAACAGGCGCAGCAGCATCGCGGTTAACAGTGCCACGATCGAGCCAATGGCAAATGCCATTGTTGGTCCCAAGCTCAGGATCAACTTGCTGGGAGCCGCAAACACCCCGATCGCCCCTGCTAATGCTCCCATTAACATGAGAATGCTGGCAGCTTGGGGCAGGCGGCTTTCAAAGGCATATTGCCCTAGTAACGCCAGAGCTGGACTACGAAAAATCGTCATGGCGATCGCCCAAATGACCATAACGACTGGCAGTAGCCAGTGCAGCACAGCGGTCGTGTTACCTATGACCATGACGGCTGGGATCAAGATGAAACTGGCGGCTGATAACACCACGCCTAAAATAATCAGCGGGAAGCGGCTACCCACCCAGATACGGGCCCGATCAGAAAGTCCTCCCATGATTGGTTCTAGAGCGATCGCCAGAATATTCTCCACAATTAGCAACCCAATGCTGAGCTGCGGTGGAAACCCCAACTGTTTTAGTAAACTAGGCAAATACAAGTTGTAAATTACCCACATCAAACCAATTGCCCCTTGAACAGTGGCTAACCCACACACTTTTGCCCAAACAACAGGCGATCGCGATACATCAGCATCTATCATCACTTCCTCCTGACTCTGGGTTGATAGCGCTCTGCTGTCTTAGACCCAATGGGGTTTTGACTGGATTGTAAAACATAGCGCACAATATTCTTCTGATCACAAAAAACCATTGGTCGGGTTCTTCTATTCCCGAGCAAGAGCCTTGCTCTACTGGTAGGCTTGAGGGCAACTGTAAGAGACTGTTTTGATTCAAACAGCTTCTCTGATGCAACTGCCATACTTGGAAATGACTGTTTACAACCGCCGTTCTGATCATTGATCCCTAAGGATGGGGCAACCTAAATATCATGTAGTCCCCCTTTACCCAACGTTTCCTCCCCAACCCTGGTTCAGATTCCGCCATGCAATCAAATACACGTCAAACAAAGCGTTGGGCAACCTTGCAACAAAGGGCGTGGCGCGGTCATCGAGTTTTACTTACCTCTGTAGGAGTGACCGGTTGCGTTATTGTATTGCGGTTAGCAGGTTGGATTCAGTCGATCGAGTTAGTGGCACTCGATCAATTCTTTCGCTTGCGTCCTTTAGAACCCGTCGATCAGCGGATTGTTTTGGTTGGTATTGATGAACCAGATTTACGCAAGGTGGGGCGTTGGCCATTGCCAGACGATGTCATGGCACAACTATTGAAACAAATTCGAGCCGCTAAACCACGAGCGATCGGGTTAGATGTTTACCGCAATCTGGTAGTAGAGCCCGGACATACAGAGTTACTTAAGCTCTATCGCACCACTCCTAACTTGATTGGGATTGAACAGATCCAAGACAGAACGAGTCCGGGAGTTTCTGCGCCACCGATTCTTGGTGATCACGATCAGGTTGGCTTTAATAATTTAGTCGCAGATCCAGATGGTGTAGTCCGCCGCGGCTTATTGTACTGGAGGTTAGAAGATGGTAGTGTTCGCAAAAGTTTTGCCCTAACACTGGCATTTCTCTACCTACAGCCAAAAGGAATTACGCCCAAAGCTGCGGCCGATGGCTCAATGCAACTGGGTAAAACAATTTTTCCGCCGTTTCAAGCCAATGATGGAGGTTATGTCTCGACAGATGCGGGAGGCTACCAATTTTTAGCTAATCTCCGAGGACCAGCGGGCACCTTTCAAACGATCCCCATGAGCCAGGTTTTACAGGGACAAGTTTCACCAGAGGTATTCCGCGATCGCATTGTCATGGTTGGGCATACCGCTTCTAGCCTCAAAGATTTTTTCTACACCTCCTACAGTGGCAAATTGATTAATGAACCCCTCAAAATTGCTGGGGTCGAGTTGCAAGCCAATTTAGTTAGCCAAATTATTAGTTCAGCCCTGGAAGGACGCTCACAAATCCAAGTTTGGTCTGATCCTGTAGAGTGGCTGTGGATTTTCGTCTGGGCTTGGATGGGAGCCCGATTGAGTTGGAGCCTACGATCGCCCCATAAATCAGCCATTGCGATCCTGATTTCTGGCTCAGGATTAATCAGTATTACCTATTTAGCCTTTCTGCAAGGGTGGTGGTTGCCAGTTGTACCACCCATGATGGCAATGGCAGGAGCAGCAATTGCTATCATTGCGCACATCGCCCATTTAGAAGAAGAATTGAAGCGATCGAAGGAATTTCTCAACACCATTATTAACACCATTCCTGATCCAATTTTTGTTAAGGACAGTCAGCATCGCTGGATTGTACTGAATCAGGCCTTTTGCAAATTCCTTGGCTATCCCGTTGAAGAAGTGCTGCACAAGTCGGATTACGATGTGTTTCCCCAGCATGAAGCTGACGTTTTCCGCCAACAAGATCAACAGGTATTTAACACTGAACGAGAATACGAAAACGAAGAATCATTTACCAATCGCAGTGGCATCACCTATTTCATTGAAACAAAGCGATCGCTGCATAAAGATGGAGCGGGAAACCTCTTTCTAGTAGGCATCATCCGCGACATCACCGAACGCAAGCGGATGGAAGAGGAACTCAAACGCACAGCGGCAGAGTTGGTACGATCGAATGCTGAGCTGCAACGATCAGCCACTCAACTGAGCCATTTAGCCAATCACGATACCTTAACCGGCTTACCCAACCGCAAGCTGTTTTATGAACGATTGACTCAAGCATTGGAATGGGCAGTGACCAATCAACAACAAGTTGGATTGCTATTTCTGGATTTAGATGGCTTCAAACTAATTAACGATACATTAGGGCATGATGTTGGTGATTTATTGCTCAAAGCTGTGGCTCAACGCCTGACACGATCGTTGCGGGGCAGTGATACTGTCTCACGCTTAGGAGGCGATGAGTTTACAGTCATTTTGCCAGCGATTCCAAGTGCTCAAGATGCCGCAAGGGTAGCTGAAAAAATTCTCAAAACCTTGTCCGACGAGTTCTTACTAGAAAATCAAATCATTTCAGTGACCAGCAGCATTGGGATTGCCCTCTACCCTCATGATGGAGGTGATGCCGATACTTTGGTGAAGGAAGCAGACTTAGCCATGTACCGGGCCAAGCAACAAGGTAAGAGTCGTTATGAATTTGCCAAAGTCCTGGAATCGCAACCGGAATCTGCCTCATAGATTTTCAGCGCTAGCATGAGCTATCCAAGTCAGCAATTGGTCATTGATTGTGAGGTATCAACGACCAATTCTGTTCAACCATCGCGCAATGGACTACTTCCAACCTGCTCGATCGGCGATCTTCAAGGCTTCAGCATTATTGCGACCAAAGGTAGAAGCATTCAATTTGTCTTCCTTAAACTTGCCCATCCGAGCGACAACTGGGTCTAGTGTCACCCCTGCCCGCACCGGATATTCATTATTACTGCGGGCAAAAATTGCTTGGGCTTCAGGGCTGGCTAAATACTCCAAAAACTTCACTGCCGCATCCCGGTTCCGTGACGTTTTCACAACCCCACCCCCACTGATATTGATATGGGTGCCACGATCGCGTTGATTGGGAAAAATTACCCCAATTTTGGCGGCAACAGCTTGATCTTCCGGCTTCTTCGATTCCATCAGCCGTGCCACGTAGTAGGTATTTACAAACGTAACATCTGCTGCCCCTGAAGCCACTTTCTTAATCTGAGCCGTATCGTTGCCTTCAGGTGGGCTAGCAAAATTGCCGACGATGCCCCGTGCCCATTTTTCTGTAGCTTGCGGACCTCGAGCCGCCAGAATAGAGCCAATCAGCGATTGATTGTACACATGATTGGAGGAGCGGGAAATCAACCGCCCTTTCCATTTCGCATCAGCCAGCGCTTCATAACTTGCAAGTTCTGCTGGTTTTACCCGGGCTTTGTTATATACAATCACGCGGGCTCGCTTAGATAAGCCAAACCAGTGATTGTTAGGGTCACGCAGGTTGGCAGGCACAGCCGATCGCAATGCCTGTGAGTTCACAGGTTGCAAAATTCCAGCCGCCTGTGCCCGTGATAGCCGTCCGGCATCTACTGTAATCAGCACATCAGCCGGGCTATTAGCACCTTCACTTCTAATCCGCTCAATCAGCTTGTCAGCATCCGCTTCCACCAGATTGACTTTAATCCCTGTTTTCTTCGTAAAACCTTGGTAAATGGCATTATCCGTGTCGTAATGCCGCGCCGAGTAGAGATTGACGACCCGGTTAGCTTGGGCATTAGCAAGATAAACCTTGCCTACGTATCCGGCGGCTACCATTGCTAGCGCTGTCCCAGAAGCTAGCAAAATACGTCGAGAAATCTTCATTGTTGACAGTTATGCTCCTATATGCAGTTAAGTTGCGAGCAGCTTATTGAGATAATCTTTCAAAAAAGAAGCATAAAGGAATTTAGGGATTTGCACAAGCTTAATGCAATAAATTCTCAGCTCTGTTGAGATAATAGTCTTGCTAGAGAGGATAAACTACGATTTTACTACGATTATAATTTTAATTAGTTGCTTCTAAAAGATGCTTTAGGCGATCATTTGGTAGTTTGTGGAGCAATCCACTACACAGCTTAATCATAATTTTTAGCAATGCTCTGAATTACAACCAATAGCTTTTTCTCTAGAACAACTGCAAAAGATAGTCAGATAAGCTGAAATTTGGGTTCTAATGTCAGGTAATGCTTGCATTAGTGGTCGCCGATACTGAGGCGATCGGTGTACGATGCAGATACTCCTAGAAATGGAGGTGTAAGCATGTCACTACTCCGCCTCACTCTGGTTGCCGTACTGAGCCTAGCTGCGATCGCTCTACCATTAATTGGACTATTCAAAGCGCCTTGGTATATCTTGCTACTGGTTTTAGCGCTGGGCTTTGCAATCACCCAATTTGCCATCACTTCGTCCGAAACTGTGGGTCAGCCTGCCCCTACTGTGACTATTCAGCCTGAGTTCACCCCATCCTCTTCAGGGTCTGCGCCTACTCCCGTTCCAGCTGATGCTGAGCAGTTAAGTCTACTGACTTACCGAGGGGCTAACTATAAGTCAGTGTCACCTGCCCCCGACCTTGAGGAACCAGGGAATGAGACGCTGTCTGGAAAATACCGTGGTTGCCAATGGCATCATCCGATCGCAGCCACCGATGGGCAAGCAACGGAAGCGTCAACCACCCAAGGGCAGATGACGGTACGGATGTATCGAGGAGTAAAAATTTCTCAGGGCTAGAGTCTGGATTTTTACAAGGTGTCTTTTGACCCCAGCATCTCTGTATGGGAGAATTGCCGTCTGTCTATAGGCAACAGACTGGTGAGATCTGCCTGAAATGATGCCGATTGGCACACTTCCTCCCACCTGAAGATTGGATGCTGGATTTACTATTAATTTTCACCCTAGGTTTTTTAGGGAGTTTTGGTCATTGTGCTGGTATGTGTGGTCCAGTCGCAGTGGCATTTTCGTTATCCCAACCATCCCCCTCTCAGCCTAATTGGCAACAGCATCTATATTTTCATAGCCTATTAAACCTGGGACGCGTTATTAGTTATGTATTAGTTGGGGCAGCGATCGGAGCCTTAGGGTCAGCCTTAATCGCGGGGGGACAACTAGCAGGGATTGATAGCCTATTGCGGCGAGGTATCGCCATTTTGACCGGGTGCTTATTGGTCTGGTTTGGGTTAACCCAAATTCAACCTGGATTCTTGCCCAAATTGCCCCTGTTACATCCGCTGTTGCCAGGCGATGGGCATCAACGCTTGAGTCATGTCATGATGCGGCTATCGCTAGACCCGCACTGGGCAACGCCGGCTCTATTAGGCATGACCTGGGGATTCATTCCCTGCGGTTTTTTGTATGCCGCTCAAATTAAAGCCGCCGCCACTGGCAGTCCTTGGATGGGTGCTGCAACCATGTTGGCGTTTGGAGCAGGCACATTGCCTGTCATGGTAGGGGTGGGAGTATCAACAGCGTTTTTGAGCGCCGATCGCCGTAGCCAACTCTTTCGCATCGGGGGTTGGGTGACATTAGCGATCGGGATCCTTATGCTGTTGCGCACCAGTGACATGGTGGACTACACCGGACATGCAGCGCTGTTTTGCTTAATGCTGGCGTTGATTGCCCGACCGCTCAGCCGTATCTGGTCATTTCCGTTACGCTACCGCCGGGCGCTAGGAGTGGGAGCGTTTGTCTTGTCGATCGCCCACCTGCTACATATGCTTGACCATACCTTCAATTGGAATATCCAGGCAATTGGGTTTACGCTCCCCCTTTACCAACTCGGGATTTGGATCGGCATTCTCGCGCTGATTCTGCTGACTCCAGCGGCTGTCACTAGTGCTGATTGGATTGCACAAGCAATGGGTAAACGGTGGCGGCAAGTCCATCTACTCAGCGTTCCTGCCCTAGTGCTTTGCACCATCCATGCAGTTTTGGCAGGCTCTAGCTACTTGGGCGGATTGCAATGGACAATGGCTCAGAAAATTGGTGCCGTTCTGCTAAGCATAATGACCCTAAGCGTCTTGTTCATACGATCGCGCTGGGTTTGGTCGTTGTTTTCTCTGGAGCAGTTTTATGGCACTCCTGCCCAACCAAAATCGTAGCTTCTACCTGATGCTTTTATTTCTCTACAGCTGTGTGGAGTTAGGAGCAAGCGTTCCATCTGCGATCGCCCATAACGTTGAAGTAGCCGGTGATGTTGCCGCAACGATGCATTTGGAACCAAACCATAATCCCAAAGCTGGAGAACCAGCACTGGTCTGGTTTGCTTTAACTCGGCAGGGCGGCGAATTAATTCCCCTCAAGCAGTGCAACTGTCGATTAGCCATTTACCCAGAGCCACGCTCACCTGGATCTCTACCAGTACTACAACCCGCCTTAAAGTCGATCGATGCTGAACGCTATCAAGGCATTCCTGGCGCAGAAGTTACCTTTCCGCAATCGGGACTCTATCTTATGGCATTGAGTGGCACTCCTAAAGCTGGCGCAAATTTTCAAGCATTTGAGCTGACTTATCCAATTACCGTGACTGCTGGACCGCCTCGTCCTGTTGCCCAAAAATCTACGGAACAGCCAACCAGCGTAGTCGCCAGAGATGCGCTTGGGCAAGCGACTGATGCCTCCCCTCTAGTCTGGCAAATTGGGGCAGTTGCGGGTGCTTTAGCCATTGGACTGGGAGCGATCGCATTAAAACGGCAGCAGAGAAAATAAACTTTTCTTAACACTAGCTGATTTTATCTGCTTATTGAGAAAATTCTGCTACAAGTTCTCTCAGCCCATACAATCCTGGTATTGAGAGCCAGTAGCACTTTATATCTAGAGTTAGTGCAAGTTAGGGCAACCAAAACTTTTTCTCTTGACAAGACTTCTAAGACCTGTATTGCCTACTCACCGAGCGAAAGGGTAGCATTGATCAGATTTATCTCTGCTATATATTCTCAATAAACTGTCTTCTTGCAATTCTGCTGATATTGCACCTATCATTGTCAATATCAAGCCTTATTGCACAGAGGCAACTCATGCTTTCTTATACGGCTAATTCACTCAAGGCAGAACTTAACGCGAAAGGTTGGCGACTAACACCGCAACGAGAAATTATCCTGCAAGTTTTTCAAAACCTGCCGAAAGGGAATCATTTAAGCGCAGAAGATTTGCACGAATTATTAATCAATCGGGGTGAGCCAGTCAGTCTATCAACGGTCTACCGCACTGTTAAACTCATGGCACGCATGGGAATTTTGCGGGAACTGGAACTGGCAGAAGGGCATAAGCATTATGAACTGAATACGGCTTCCCCTCACCAGCACCACCACTTGGTTTGCGTCCAGTGTAACCAGACCTTCGAGTTTGAAAATGATTCGATTCTGAAGCAGGGATTGAAGCAAGTTGAAAAAGCTGGGCTGCAAATGATCGATTGCCAGCTAACGATCTATACAATCTGTCCCGAAGCCCTTCGCATGGGATGGCCCGCTTCTGTCCCCACTAACTGGGTGTGTTCTCGCTCGATCGCGGGGATGAAAGGCAGCGAGCATCATAAACATGAGCATTCTTAGTTAAGCCTGGGATTGCCAGCCCAACTCACAACCTTGGAACCAACAAAACTGACTTCACCTGGCGTTTGACTGGTCTGCCTTCTGCATCTAGCTTGCCATAAACTGTCTTACCCTGGTAATAAAGTGCAGCAGAACTACCTCCATCCAGATTGAGCGCTCGTTCTACAGACAGCGATCGCATAAATTCTGCCAGTTCCGGTAACGTTAATCCTGAACCAGTTGGCTGATCTGGCTTTTGTGCCGCCATAACCCAAACAACCGTGCCATCGCCAGTGATACCTACTGCACTGCGAGCATTGGGCTGTTGACTCCCTATGGCATCCCGAATGATCACGCCATTTGCAGAATCAAGAAAGCCCTCCGCTACAGCTGTTGATTGGGGTAGTAGCTGTGGACCGGCGGCTAAGGCATGCACTAATTTGCAACCTGTAGGCACAGGTGATTGGTGTTGAGTAATGTCATAGCGGATGCCCTGCCCACACTGGTACTGGCGAAATTCTGAGCGATTCAGAATTTTATCTATATAGGGAGCCAAATCAGGATTATTGATCAATCGCTCATTCTGACGCGGATCAGCGACCTGTTTGCCCTGTGTGACGATATACGAGGTGGATTTGGCATTTTGCGGATCAAAGAAACCACCGTTAATCACAGCGATCGCACCAGAGCGTTGCGCCCATGATTCTACCGATGCCAATCTGTCTGAAACCATGGGAACTACGGTGTAGCGACCTGCGGCTGGAATGGTGAGTACATGCACCACACTATGAGGGAGGGTATAGGTGGTGTCAGCGATCGCTGGACTAGGTTGAGCCACTATAGAAGGAGCCACAGCTAACGGTGGCTTGGTCGGTGAGGTACAGGATGTGGTTAGCAATAAGGCAACCCATCCGCAGATGGAACTATGCAGTGAGCGCCGCCAAGTGATCAATTGCAATTTCAATAACGAAAAAGCAAAGCCTGGAGTCAAACCTGAAATTTATGTTCAGGTCACTGAACTCATGCTTTGCGTGTACGCAAGATTTAGGGTTCAGAAGGGATCTAATACTAGGCTTTTCATGGTACAAAAGCGGAGTTGTGATCCCGTCAGAGGGTGAGATTGTCACTGAGCCTGCCCTGGCAAACGCTTGCAGGCAAGGACGTTATTGCGGTTTCCAATCCCGCTCAGCTTGGGCTAAGACATAAGTTGCTACCGCCTGGATTTCTTCATCATTTAACCGTCCTTTGAAGGCAGGCATGGCATTTTTGCCATTGGTAACTTGTGCCACAATTGCCTGCTGCGAATCCATCCCATATTCTTTCAGTGCTGTCTGTTTCAAATTCTTGTTGGCCATCACAACGTTGTTGCCATTAAGATGACAGGCGGCACAATTTGCCCCAAATACCTTGGCTCCTAAGCGTAATGTATCCGCTTCATCCGCAAACACGGGACGAACCAAGATAGCACTAAACAGTACCAGTGCTAGCAGTAGGACGGTTAAAATCCGGTTTAATCCGATCGCTCTCAAGGGGATATCCTCTTAACTCGGCAGTTCGTTAGAATGTGCCATTATTGTCTGCCTGTCTATCCTCAGCGTCAATAGACAGGTTGTCGAACTTGAGATGCGGCGATCGCCCAAGCTCACGGATTACTAAACGACGATATTCTAGTAAAAGATTCAAAATTGAAATTATATGGTTTCTCTTCCCCATCATCGTCCCCGACAGTTATCGTTGGGACCGTTAGAAACTGAAATTCTGCATATTCTTTGGACTCTTAATACAGCCAGTGTCAAAGATGTGCATGAACAAATTCTGGCTGACCCCGATCGCGAACTTGCCTATACCTCAGTCACCACAGTACTGAATCGGCTGACGAAGAAAGGCTGGCTGACCCGAGAAAAGCATGGACGGAGTTTTATCTGGCGACCACTGGTAACTCGTCCAGAAGCGCAAGCCTTGCTAGCTTATGAGCAATTAAACCAATTTTTGGCGATCGGTAATCCCGATGTTGTCGCCGCCTTTGCCGATCACCTTGATCAAGCTAGTGTTGAGCAGTTAGAAGCGATCGCCCAACGTTTGCAAGCCGTGCGTCGATCCAGGGAGGAGGAACAATGATGCATCTGGTCATGATCTTAATTGCGCTTCTGGTTGCCTGGGGAATTCGCTGCCAAAGCTTCCAGGACTCAGGAGATTGGTCGCAGCGCTGGCAGCAAGCATTAGGTCTATTTATGTTTCCGCCTGTATTGCTGCTAACGACGGCGATCGCGGTACTGGCAATGGGACCACAGGGACAGATGGTGTATTGGTGGGAAGGCTGGCTGAGCTACGGCTTGGTCAGTGGCTTTTTGGTAGTCGCACTCGTACTATTACTTGGGCTGAGTTGGCAAGCCTGGCGATCGATCAAGCAGGTGCGCACCTACACTCAAATTGAGGTGAAAGGTAAACCCAGCCGCTTACTTAAGAGTATGTATCCATTTGTGGCACAAATCGGCTTTTGGAAACCAGAACTCGTAGTGAGTCAAGGACTATTACAGCTCTTGACTAACGATCATTTAGAAGCCGTGTTAATTCATGAACAGGCGCATTTTCATTACCGGGATACCTTTTGGTTCTTTGGTTTGGGATGGTTGCGGCGGCTAACCTGCTGGCTCCCCCAAACCGAAGCTCTCTGGCAAGAATTATTGGTATTACGAGAACTACGGGCAGATCGATGGGCAGCAGAACAAGTCGATAGTTTATTGTTAGCAGAAGCCCTCCTGACTGTAGTTAGCACTCCAACAGTGCAACCTGAATTAGCAGCGGCTTTTGGCGATCTGGCATTGCGCGATCGCTTAACAGAGCGGATCGATGCCTTGTTAACCGAAGCTCCTAGCACCAATTCCACGGATGGGTGGGCATGGACATGGCTATTGCTAAGCCTGCTGCCCCTAGCCATGATTCCGTTTCATAGCTAAAGCAGATGCCATCGGGACAGCATGATTGACCTCCCGATGGCTAAGTGATTATGCCCAACGCCCTTTTTGGGCTTCATGGCAATTGGCAATTTCATCGCGGATGCTTCTCAGCGATCGTCCCCGGTTCCACTGGTACAGGTACGACCGAACATCATGACCATCCGCCTCACGCCCGAGGAAATTCAAATAAAACTCATTGATTGCTGTGACGGCTTCAGCACTACTGGCAACTCGCCGGTAAGTGTAACCATCGATATACCCTTGAGTTTGCTTTTGAGGGTGGGTCTGCGATTGGCTCTGCTGCCTAGGACTACTCGATCGCAAGGAGTGGGGTGTTGATAAAGCAGAAACTAAAAGATTGGTCATGCTTTTAATCCCCTGCATCGCTTTAACCTCCTTTTTGCAATCGTATAGAACACCTTAGTTTGTCAAACTGATTAATCCCTAACGTCCTCTAGATGGATTAAATGATCTACACCAACTGGCGGATTTAGTGATTACCTGAAAGATTTAATCACACTGAGACCCCAAAGATCAGGATACTACCAAAAAGTTGGTGCAGTAGCCAGTAAAATGCTGATTTTCAGCTCATTTGCCCAAAAAAGACCCCAGTTAATTAGCTGGGGTGTAGATTCTACTTCAGGTAAGTTGCCACTAGTTCATTCCATATCGTTAGCTTACTGCTGCTCCGAAGCTAAATCCTTCCTCCGTAGAGATCGAAACAGTCATCGCTAGGATGAACACCCTCTCACCCGATCGGATCTAGAGATTGCCCAACTAATCAGGCTGCTGAATTTGTCGTTGGATCCGTTGGCTCAAGCTATTGTGCTTAGAGGCTAATCGGGCTTTGCCAGAAGCCGCCCAATCTTGCAGCAGTTGAATTTGTTCCTGAGCAGTTCGGGCTAAAGGGACGATTTGGCTAGCGGCTTCCAAAATGTCATCGGTCGTAAATTCTCGATCTTGGCTAAATCCAATATGCATCGCCTCAACGATCGTTTGCTCAATTTCGGCTCCCGAAAAGTCAGGAGTCTCATACGCTAAGCGATCGAGGTCATAGTCCTTCAATCGATACGATCGAAGTCGAGCTAAATGAACTTCAAAGATGGCTCGGCGCTCTTCGTGACTCGGCAACCCAACAAAAAAGATCTCATCAAATCGCCCTTTGCGTAACATTTCTGGTGGCAAGGCTCGGATATTATTTGCGGTCGCTACCACAAACACCGGAGAGGTTTTCTCGGCTAACCAAGTAATGAATGTCCCAAATACCCGGCTAGTTGTACCGCTATCACCTTTACCATCGGCTCCAGCAAAGGCTTTATCAATCTCGTCAATCCACAAAACGCAGGGAGCTAAGGCTTCGGCAAGCTGAATCATTTGGCGCGTCCGCGATTCCGACTGCCCCACTAGCTCAGCAAACAAGCGTCCAACATCCAAGCGTAAAAGTGGTAAATGCCAGTGGTGAGAAATCGCTTTTGCAGTCAGTGATTTACCCGTGCCTTGAATTCCCACTAACAGTAAGCCTCTAGGATGAGGTAAACCATATTCCCGCGCCCGGTCCGAAAACGCGCCTCCACGTCGTAATAACCAATCTTTCAAATTATCTAAACCGCCAATATCAGAAATATTCGTGGCAGTCGGATAGAAGTCAAGAATTTGGGTTTGACGGATGGTCTGACGTTTTTCTTCCAGGATCAGGTCTACATCGTCACCCCGTAATTCTCCATGCGTAGCGATCGCTCGTGCCAATACACGGCGAATTCGTTCAATTGAGAGCCCCTGACAGGAGCGAATTAGATCGTCAAGCGCTCGATTATCGATCGTTTTGCCAGTGGCATCCAGTAGCCGCTTGACTTCATCTCGAATTTCCAATCCATTCGGTAGGGGAAACTCCAAGATCGTTAGGGCTTCACTCAACTCGTCAGGAATATTGATTTGCGCCGAAATTATGACAAGATTTTTAGGCTGAGATTTGAGCCGTCGAGCTAAATTACGCAGTTTGCGGGATACCGAAACATCTTCCAAAAACCGATGAAAGTCACGCAGAACGAAGATTGCCGCCGCAGAATCGGGGAGTTTTTCGACAAATTCCAAGGCTTGCAGCGGATTCCGTTTACCGAAACCTCGATCGTTAGGATTGCCTTCATAACCATCCACAAAATCCCAAATATAAACTGCCCGATTACCTAGCCGAGCCGCTGATTGCGCGATCGTCGCTTCAATCCGTTCTTCTTCGTGAGTTGGAATATAAATGAGGGGATAACGTGCCCGCAACAGCAATTCAAATTCGTCATTAAAGCTCATGGTAAAAATTTAAACACACAAAAGTTCAGGGGTTGCCAACGGTGACTTCACATCGCTCCCCTTCCATTGTGCCGTTTTCCGTTTGAGTTGCTAATTCCGATCCGAAAGTTGATTCTTTAAGGACTCTAGGGATGCCCAGCGCCGATCGATCGCTGGTTGAGCCGGAGTTGATTCCTGAACTTCAATCCCCTGGCAGTTCTGGTCGCAAAGTTGGCGTTGAGGGAGTTCCAAGCATAGTTGTTCGTACAACCAGGTTTCCAGCTCAAAATAGCCTTGAGGCGACAGCGTTTCAATTAAATCTTCGGAAGAAATGTCCCGCTCAAATAATGCCAAATCGGTATTGTCGGGAGTTTCGCTTAACCAGATCAACTCAGTCGGAGCGATCGACAACCGGTAGTTATACTGCTGCAAACACCGATGACAACTCAATGTCACAATCGCCTCAGCCTTGGCTGACACTTCTAGATAATTACCTTGATGAACAACTTGAACCCATCCTTGCACTGGAGTCAGCGTTTCTAACCCAGCGATCACTTCACTAAACTCAATGCGCTCGGTGCGATTGGGTAACCTCGTCAGACGAGGAATATAAATTGATTCCATGCTCTCTCACCTGCCTCAATTCCCGGAAAGAGGATTTAGCCTTCCCGTAATTTCACGACTAGTCGGCGATCAGGCTCTTGACCCCGACTGTAGGTTTCCAAATCCGGGCACTCTTTCAATAACGTATGTAACTGCCGTCGTTCTGCAGCTGATAATGACTGCAACTCATACTCTGCCCCAGTTTCACGCACCCGCTCCGCCGCCCGATCGGCGATCGCCTGTAACTCGGCATAACGACGCTGACGATAGCCATCCAGATCAATGGTGAAGGCTCCCTGCTGGTCTGACTCGACGCCAATATTTAGAATCGTATTCGCCAAGTACTGCACGGAATCAATTACAGAGCCATCTGCACCCGTTAGCCCTTGAATCTGTTCAGGAGTTAGTTGCGTGTCATCGATCGTGAGCCAACAGCTACTTTCCCCGATCGCAGAGCTCATTTCAGTTGTGACCGCCGCCGGTAACCCTGCTAACCGCAGAAATTCCTGCAACCATTGCTGTCCGCGCTGTATTTGAGTGCTGTCCATAACGAGTACCGTGTCAAGTTCACCAATGAATTATGCAGAAGAGAGACAGCGTTTGAACTATCTGGATAGTTCAAACGCTGTCTGACAGGGTACTAGCTTTGGGCTTTCTTCTTAGTCCGATTACCTGGCTCAAACGGTAATGTCGTTTTACCCGTGGCTTTCACATCAACCGTCTTAGTTTCCGCATCCACAATCTTTTGAATCTCTTCAGGAAGGGCTTCACGCGACAGGATGAAGGTTTGCAGAGTCTGGAAGATGTTAGCAATTACCATGTACATCAACACCCCTGCCGGAAGTGGGAAAAACAGAAACATCCCGGAGAAGATGATCGGCGTAATTTTGTTAACCGTATCCTGGCTTGGATTGGAGCTAGGTCCTTGACCCGACAACAGTTGGTTCACATAGATGCTGATACCGAAGAAGATAATCATCCCCACGATATCCCAGTGAATTTTGCCATCTGGATCGATCGCGCCGACCCGACCTAAGGCATCAATAAACAAGAACCCTTTATCAGCTGCCAGACCAGGAATGACGCCCTTAATCGAAACATCTCCAGGTTGTAGAGCGACGAGCGTCCCATCCTCATTAATCTTGATCCGCTCAGCGCCATTCACCACTTCGAGCTTTGGAGTCAGCTTAGCTTTTGTCTCTGGATACTCTTCCAACAGATCTTTGAGCGGCTTACCTTCTAACGTTTGGTATTCCACAGTAGCGGTCTCACCCACGGCTAGCTTGGTTCCACCAGGAACGATCGCCGCTACCCGGGCATGAATTCCATCCGTGAGATAGATATTTTGCGGATTACTAGTAAACGCCTGCGGCTGGATCTGCTCAATCTGTTCCTTGGGTAGAATTTGAAAATTCAGCGTGTAAGGCACATCTGAGAAGGGTGATCCTCGCAGGGTGGCAAATAGAGCGAACAAAACTGGCATCTGAAAGAGCAAGGGCAAGCACCCTGCCAGCGGGTTTCCCAACTCCTGCATGACTTTCGCCATTTCTTCCTGCTGCTTGGCAGGATCATTTTTGTAGCGCTCCCGGATTTCTTGCTGGCGCTTCTGCATAATGGGCTGAACCACCTTCATCCGCCGCATGTTCCGGATAGAACCAGCGCTGAGAGGGTACAACGCGAAGCGAATAACCAGCGTTAAAGCCACGATCGCCAGACCATAGCTCGGCACGATCCCATAGAAAAAATCCAGGATCGGCAGCATTACATTGTTGGAAAGAAACCCAATACCAAAGTCCATTCGCTCTAACCTGACCCTCGTTCTTCGAGTTTTCTGAATCTAAGTCTATCCAAAGATCGACCCCAACATACACGCTGTTGCCGACAATGAATTACTTTTTCTGGATCATCCTTGACTACCCAGTGAGCCACTCGCCTGCTGAGCTCGGGGCGATAAGTGCTCATTAATGTAGCTGTAAACCTCACGGAATTTAGGTACTGCCCGGAGTTCCAGACGGCTACCATCCTTGAGGGTAATCACCATATCTCCCCAGCCGCCAAGACCGCGAGGGACAGTGACAATTTTGGCAATTTCTGAATAAATGATATCTGAGCGATCGCGTCCCATCCAGCCACCGATCACCGATACCCGACGATCAGTAATGCGATAGCGCAACCATAAGGCTCGGACGATCGCAGCAATAGTAAGCGGCAGACAAATCACCGTAAATCCGAGCAGAATATTAATGATTAAATCCCCAATATGGGGACCACCCTCATAGTAGACTTCTTCACGAATACCCATCTAGCACCTCAGCGTCTGTTAGCAACTGCTCTAATTCTTGCAGAAATTGCTGATAATCGCATTGCAACGCCTGGGGATGGACGGTAATCACTAAATCCCACCCCTGAGCTAATCGAGGCAAAAGCCGCCGACAAATTGCCCGCAGCTGCCGCTTAATTCGGTTTCGCACCACAGCTCGCTTATGAACCTTTTGGCTAATGGAAATGCCAATCCGGGTTACAGGTTGAACGATGTTGCGAAGTGGAGGAGACTCACTTGGAGTGGGTTGATTTCGGCGATCGGCGATCGGCAGCTTTTGGCGTACTAGCCTAATCGTAAGGTGTTTGCCTCTACGTCGAGTTCCCCGTTGGTAAACCAGGTCAAAATCTCGCCGTAACTTTAGGCGATTCGCCCTCGGCAACGCCACATCAACCCCACTTCATTAAATCGGTGATGACTCTAAGCAACCGCTAGACGTACCCGTCCCTTACTTCTGCGAGCTTTTAGCACCCGCTGACCATTCTTGGTGCGCATCCGAGCCCGAAAACCAGACGTTCTTTTACGCTTCCGACAAGTTCCACCTAATGTCCGTTGAGTCATATTATCTTCTCCGCTCGCGTCCCAATGGAGGTTCCAAAAAAGTCACAGTGTACGATTATATCATTAGGTTGCAGGCAATGGGCGAACAAGTCTCGAAAGTACTAAGCCCATTCAGTTTGACCCATTCGCCCTGACAATCCCAGATTAGGAAATCTGAATGACCCAGGTGCCCAAGTAGCGTAGTAAGGGCACATCTCCAGGCGACAGGATTTGGCAATTAAAGTAGAACATGCCACCAAAACTAGGGTTTTTCACATCTTGCAGCCAAATTTCTACACTATTTCCAGCAGGAATCGGCTCTTTAGGAAAAATCTCTAGCAAATGATTCTCTTTATTCCAATTGACTTCTTGTAGAGGAACCGCTTTATCTTTGACCCGTACTTCAATCATCTTGGGGTTGAAAGTGCCTTTGAAGTAGTCGGGGTAAGAAATCGCGAATTGGGCAACAGCTAGCTTCATTTTTTTGGCAGGGATTCTTAAGCGGTAGCGATCCCAACCGTTCGGTCTGCCGCCGTAGTCGAGGCGATAGTTCAGGTTATCTTCGCCCTTGACTCCACCGAAGATCGTTAGTCCGGGCAAGCCTTGAGCCAAACTCATAGCAGGAATTCCCACTGCCAGACAGCCTGCGATGAGGCTAGAAACCACATATTGCATCCGAGAACTAGAAGACATAAGCCCTTTCCCCAATTGGCAGAGGTTATTCGACACTTCACTACACCTTAATCTTAAAACTCTATCAGGATTTCATGAGTAAAATCACTCATTGAACTACCACCTTATGGTAGCGATTTACCTGAACTATCAGCACTTCTCAGGCAGACGGGATTTTCCGCTAAAGGTTCCATAAAGGTTGATTGCCATGATTGGAGACCCCTAAAACGTTGAACCTTTATAAAGAAATTTTTATTTAGATGAATTGAAATCATAAGATAAGTTAAAGATCGTTGGGACTATTTGGGAATCAACTTTAGGATCATTGCCTGAACCAGTTTGCTGAATATCGGAAGTGTAAATTTGCATTACAAGTAGGCTGAAATTAATAGGTTGGTATTTGCTAAACTGCCTGAATTTTTCACCTGGAACTATCTCTGAAGAGAGCGGCTATCCTGCGATCGCAGATGTTGAGTTTCCATTGTTTGCATGACATTAAGCAGTCTGACAGCTTCCTTGCTACGGATGATTCACTTAAGCATTGATTTTAGAGTTGTGAGAGCCAATGACCATAGCGATTGATAAACAAGCGGCTGAAGGCGAACAGCGTCTCACTGAGGACAAGGCGCATCTCAAAATTGGCATTCCCAAAGAAATTTTTCCGAATGAGTGTCGAGTTGCGGCCACTCCGGATACTGCCAAGATTCTGCAAAAACTGGGGTTTGAGGTGTTGATTGAACATCAAGCTGGTGAAGCCGCAAACTTTTCTGATGAAGTCTACCAACAAGCCGGATGCCAGATTGTCGCTGATGCGCCCACATTGTGGAACGAAGCAGACATCGTTCTCAAAGTGCGTCCACCAGAAATGCACCCAACCTTGGGTAAGCATGAGACTGAGTTACTGAGAGAAGGTGGAACCTTAATTAGTTTCATCTATCCCGCTCAAAATGCCGCTCTGTTAGACCAGTTAGCTCAACGGCAAGCAACGGTATTGGCAATGGATGCTGTACCCCGGATCAGTCGGGCTCAGAAGCTGGATGCTTTGAGTTCCATGGCAAATATTGCTGGATATCGGGCAGTGATCGAAGCGGCAAATCGATTTGGTCGCTTCTTTACCGGACAAATTACTGCCGCAGGTAAAGTTCCCCCTGCCAAAGTATTGATTATCGGCGCTGGGGTCGCTGGACTAGCCGCGATCGGGACTGCCAGAAGCCTAGGAGCGATCGTCCGAGCCTTTGATACTCGCCCTGTAGTGAAAGAGCAGGTGCAAAGTCTGGGAGCCGAATTTCTAGAACTTCAGTTCGCGGAAGATGGCACGGGTGAAGGTGGTTACGCCAAAGTCATGAGCAAAGAGTTCATTGACGCCGAAATGGCATTGTTTGCCGCTCAAGCCAAAGAAGTCGATATCATCATTACTACAGCCCTGATTCCGGGCAAACGCGCGCCGATCTTGATTACTCGTGACATGGTAGAGAGCATGAAAGAAGGCTCGGTCGTGGTAGATATGGCAGCTGAACAAGGCGGCAACTGTGAAGTCACCCAGCCAGGAGAAGTTTGCCAGCATCACGGGGTGACAATTATCGGGTTAACCGATCTGCCAAGCCGGATGGCGAACCAAGCTAGTCAACTGTATGGCAAAAACCTGTGCTATCTGCTGGAAGACATGGGTGGAGCCGAAGGCTACAAAGTCGATCTGGACGACGAAGTAATTCGGGGTGCATTAGTCCTGCACAACGGCACCATTACCTACCCGCCCCCCAAACCAGCCACACCGCCAGCACCTCCCTCACCGGCTCCAGTTCCAACGGTCGTGGCAACCGCTACTCCAGCCAAAACGTCTCAAGTCAATACGGGCTTAATCTGGATGGGGCTGATCGGAGCCTTGCTATTTGGCATTGGTAGCGTCGCGCCGCCTTCCTTCTTGTCTCACTTCACAGTGTTTGTATTAGCCTGTTTCGTCGGTTGGCAGGTGATTTGGAATGTTACCCCCGCCCTCCATACTCCTTTGATGAGTGTGACGAATGCAATTAGCGGCATCATCATCATTGGCGGGATGTTGCAGATTTCTGGCTCTTTCAACTCTGCCACCACCATTCTGGGCGCGATCGCCATTCTGATTGGCACGATCAATATTTCCGGTGGCTTCCTGGTGACCCAACGGATGCTGAAGATGTTTCAGCGGTAATTATCCCTGTTGTGTCAAGGAATCAGGTCTAACGCAATCAAGATCTGGCTTCCCTACCTATCCCACCAGCCTCATCCCATTTCCACCTTGAACGAAAAGGTCTATGTCGAATAATCTTCTGACCGTCGCCTATATTGCGGCGAGTGCGTTATTTATCCTGAGCTTGGCAGGCTTGTCCAACCAGGAAACTGCTCGTAAAGGCAATACATTTGGTATTGCTGGAATGCTAATTGCCTTTATTGCCACGGCGGTTAGTAGTGTGAGTGCCTATGGCTTGCTCTCAGGGGTCGTTTTACCCGGCGCGATCGTTGGCGCTATCCTCGCTTCCCGGGTTGCCATGACCTCGATGCCAGAGCTAGTGGCAATTCTGCATAGCTTTGTCGGTTTAGCAGCAGTACTGGTCGGATTTGCCAATTATCTCAGTCCCGATAGTTCGCTCCAGGGTGTAGAAGCGACGATCCATGAAATTGAGATCTACATTGGCGTGTTTATTGGGGCAATTACCTTTACAGGTTCAATTATTGCCTTTGGCAAACTACGTGGCATCATCAGCAGTAAGCCGTTGACCCTCCCAGCCCGTCATTTCCTCAACTTAGCCATGCTCCTAACTTGTGTATGGTTAGGTGTGGAGTTTATGGGCGGTAGTCTGCTAACCGGACTACAATCGCTGCTCGCTATGAGCGTGATCGCCGGTATTCTAGGTCTGCATCTGGTCATGGCGATCGGGGGTGCCGATATGCCCGTGGTAATCTCGATGCTGAATAGCTACTCTGGTTGGGCCGCCGCCGCCGCCGGATTCATGCTCTCCAATGACCTACTGATTATTACTGGGGCACTGGTGGGTAGTAGTGGGGCAATCCTCAGCTACATCATGTGTCGCGCCATGAATCGCTCCTTTATTAGTGTGATTATGGGTGGATTTGGAGCCGGTGCCACGGGAACCAGTCAGAGTGTCCAACCCACAGGAACGGTCACCGAAGCGAATGTGGAAGAAACTGCCGAACTGCTGGAAAATGCTAAGAGCGTGATTATTGTGCCGGGATATGGCATGGCAGTGGCCCAAGCTCAGTACCCGATTTCCCAAATCACCAAGTATCTGCGCGATCGGGGGACAAAAGTCCGGTTTGGCATTCACCCAGTTGCCGGACGGATGCCAGGACACATGAACGTGCTGTTGGCAGAAGCGAATGTCCCTTACGACATCGTGCTGGAAATGGAAGAAATCAACGAAGACTTCCCGGAAACCGATGTGGTGCTAGTGGTAGGCGCTAATGATACGGTGAACTCTAGTGCCATGGAAGATCCGAATAGCCCGATCGCAGGCATGCCAGTCCTGGAAGTTTGGAAGTCGGGAACAGTTGTGATTATGAAACGGGGGATGGCGAGCGGCTATGCCGGTGTCGATAATCCGGTGTTCTACAAAGAAAACACCCGAATGTTGTTTGGGGATGCCAAAAAGAATGTCGATGCCTTAGTCGCGAAATTTAATAGTCGAGCAGAACTGGCTACCAGCCGCGCCTAAGCGTTAATGACAATAAATTGGCGATCGCCTTATTGAGGAAGGCGATCGTTTTTTATGGCAGCGCCTCCCCAAAAAAGAAGCTGCCCAGATAACCTGGACAGCACCGTAGATCGAAGTTTCTATCAGAGATAATGATTATGCTTCCGCTGCCGCTTCTGCCGCTACCGGATAGACACTCACTTTTTTCCGGTTTTTACCAAAGCGTTCAAAGGTGACCACACCTTGGATTAGGGCAAACAAAGTATCATCATTGCCCCGTCCCACATTATTGCCAGGATGGATCTTGGTGCCGCGTTGGCGCACCAGGATATTGCCAGCTTTGACCACTTGTCCACCATACCGTTTCACACCTAACCGCTGGGCATTCGAGTCCCGTCCGTTACGTGTACTACCTGTCCCTTTCTTATGAGCCATTGTTTCCTCTCGTCCTTACGATCGTGACTATAAAAGATTGTCAGGATTGAAATGCCCTACTGACACGTTAGCAGAACCACCTATTCAGCGGTTGTTGCGGCTGCGATCGCGGTTCCACCCACAGTGATGCTGGTGATCATTAACCGGGTGAGTTCCTGACGATGACCTTGCTTCTTGCGGGTCTTCTTCTTCGGGCGCATTTTATAGACGATAACCTTGCGTCCCCGCAGGTGGCGCATCACAGTGCCTTCTACCGTAGCTCCGGCGACCCAAGGTTGACCAATGGTCACTTCGCCATCATTCTGCACAAACAGCACCTTATCAATGCTGACCGAACTATCCGGTTCCACTGCTAGCCGTTCTACGTCATAGAACCGACCTGGCTCTACCCGAAGTTGTTTTCCGCCCGTTTCAATAATTGCGTAAGCCATGAAATTGCCCTAGAGATTGCCGTACAGGTAGCCTGTAAAGGCTTTTGATTGTGTCTGACCTGATCCGAGCAGGAATAGACGACAGTTTATCAGTATGCCGACTGGATTGCTGGATTGTCAAGCGTTGTTTAGACGCTGTTCCCAAGATACAGTCGGAGGGTTATGCCATCTGTCTCTACCACTGTAATTTTGGTTCATCGCGATGTCTTCTGCTCCTGCCTCATCCAACACCGCGATCGTCTGGTTGCGGAAGAACTTATTTAATACCTGGTACAACAGTTTGCTGACGATCGCTTGCTTCATCGTGATTTACCAAGTGATCACAGGAGTGGCTGGTTGGGTAACCAACTCAGCGCAATGGGCAGTGGTTACAACTAACCTGCGCTTGTTCTTCATGGGTCGCTATCCGGTGGATCTGGCATGGCGATTGGGCTGGGTCGCCGCGATCGTTGTGGCGCTACTCGGACTCGGGTTAACTCAGGTCATGATTAACCATCAACCAACTAAAGCGCGGCTAAAACAGAGCTTATTCATCCTTTTACCAATCGCGGTTGGTTTGATCCTCTGGCTAATGGGGGGGGGATTCGGATTAACACCAGTTAGCACGAATCTCTGGGGTGGTCTGCTGCTAACGTTGTTTGTTTCTATTACAAGCATTGTCCTAGCCTTTCCTTTGGGCGTATTGCTGGCGCTAGGGCGACGTAGTTCACTGCCTGTATTGCGGGGAGCCTGTACAACCTACATTGAAATTATTCGAGGCTTGCCATTAATTGGCATCCTATTTATGGCACAGGTCATGCTGCCGTTAGTGCTACCAGGACAATGGCGATTAGATCGGGTGCTCCGGGCGATCGCGGGATTAGTGTTGTTTAATGCCGCATATCTGGCAGAGAATGTGCGAGGTGGCTTGCAGTCAATTCCTCGGGGGCAAACGGAAGCAGCTAAAGCCTTAGGATTAAATCTGTTCCAGACCTTGCTGCTGGTGGTGCTACCGCAGGCACTGCGGATTGCTGTTCCCAGTATTGTCGGGCAATTTATTTCGTTGTTTAAGGACACATCGCTGCTCTCTCTGTTCGCGCTGCTAGAACTTACCGGAATTGGGCGATCGATCCTGGCACAACCCCAATTTTTGGGACGCAATGCCGAAGTTTATCTATTTATTGGGCTGATTTATTGGCTATTTTGCTACACGATGTCACTGCTCAGTCGGCGATTAGAACCGGTGAAGTAATAGAACTAATCAGAACCTCACAAATATGACGCGAAGTTTATTTCCTCTTTAACTAAAAACACCGGGAATCGCGCTGATTCTTAGAACGAGGGTATAGGTGCTTTGATCAGGCGCATGGGCAATGGAGAATCCCCACTTCAAACCATGATTGCCTCTAAATATCCTGAACCACTCGATTTCATGCGTGATTTATGGTCACTCAATTCCTGCTTCACAAACTTGGTGCAACCCAGCACCGCTCGACGATCTCTGACTCAAACTTAGAGCAAGGTATGACGCTCCTGGAGTTAGTGATTGTAATGGTGATTCTGGGAATTCTAGCCGCGATCGCAATTCCATCGTTTGCAGGTCAAATTAAACGAGCCCAACAATCTGAAGCCCAATTACATGTGAGTGGGATTTTGCGATCGCAGCAAGCATACTTTTTAGAAAAAAATAGTTATGCCAGTAATTTGGCACAGCTTGGGTTAAAAATTCCCAATACTGCTCAATACAGCTACGCAATCCAACGCTTTGCTAATCATAGAAATCAAGCTGGAGCACGGGTGAATGGAGCCACGGCAAGTGCCATTCCTAAACGTGACTTTAAAGGCTACATGGGAAAAGTTTGGACTGAAAATACACCGATTGGAAATGTGTCTCAATCGGTCCTCTGTGAAGGGGCTGTTGGTGCAGCTAATTTCATGGGACGGTTTACCTATTGCCGCTAAACATGGGTTGCCCACTTCGCTAATTTCCAGCCTGTTTTAAACTATGCCATGTTGACCTGAAAGCGAGAGTGTACGATTACTCCCAAGCTCGATCAACTCAGATCATGGAAACTATTAGCGTTACGCTTTATCTGCCCATGCCTTTGCCCAATTTAAGGTTGCATGAACTGTTTCTAAGGTTGCCGCTTCGCAGTACAGCCGCAATACGGGTTCAGTCCCACTAAACCGGATCAGCAACCAACTTTGATCCGCTAACCGCAATTTATAACCATCAAGCGGATTGCAGTCGATCACTTTACGACCAGCCACTTCAGTTAAGGGTTGGGTTTGCAGTTGATGCAACAAGCGAGCACGAGCCTCCATATTGGCTAAGGGTAAATCAATGCGATCATACTCAGAAATAAACTCACAGCGCTGTTGTAGCTGACAATAGAGATCGCTCAAATCTGCCCCAAACTGCACAATCGCTTCTAACACATATAAAGCAGATAACAATGCATCCCGTTCGGGAATATGCGTACCATAGCCAATGCCACCCGACTCTTCGCCCCCCAAGAGCACCTGGGTTTCCAACATCCGATCAGCGATGTATTTGTATCCGATCGCTGTTTCAAAGACTGATAGTCCATGTAATGCCGCCACTTTGGGCATTAAATCTGAACCACTCAACGTTTTCACTACTTCTCCTTGGAAGTTGTGATGTTTGACCAAATGTTCAATCAGAATCGGAATCAAAATTTGGGAACTGAGGAAGTTTCCCTGGCTGTCCATTGCCGCAATCCGATCGCTATCTCCATCAAACGCTAGTCCTACAGTGAGGGTAGATCCCTGGTGCGACTGGGCTACCTGCTCCGATAATTTGGTTAAGTAACGGGGTAATGGTTCCGGGGAGCCACCTTCAAACAACGGATCACGATCGCTATTAATCTCATGAATGGGTACTTCCAGCAATTGCGCCAATCCCCCAGCGGCGGCTCCATGCATCACATCAGCAAACACTGTTAGTCGTCCCTGCTGAATTGCCTCCCGAATTGCCGCAATATTTACCTTCGGACGCAGTCCTTCACAGTATCCTAACCAGGGATTAAACATCTCCAGTTTGCCCGGAGTTGCCGTAGCCGCTAATGGTTCAGCTAATCGAGCTTCTACCTGTTGTGTCACCGATGGGGGTACGGAGCCACCAAAAGCACTTTTTATCTTTAAACCAGAATATTTTCCGGGGTTATGGCTGGCGGTAATCACCAAAGCTCCCAAGGCATTAAACTGCTTGGCAGCCCAACTAAAGGCTGGAGTAGGAGCATAGCGATCGGAGAGTAAAACATCGAATCCCGCCATACAGACTGCCTCAGCGGTTGCCTGAGCAAACTCCTCAGAAAGGAAGCGACGATCGTACCCCACAATCACTAACCGACTTTGGGTGGTACTGCCATAGGTATCTGCTAGCACTTGAGCCGCGATCGGGGCAACCAGTTTGAGTCGATCGAATGTGAAATCTGCGGCAATCACCCCTCGCCAACCATCAGTACCGAATTTAATGCCGCTAGCGATCGAGGATAGAGGAGAGGGATGGCTCATGAACAAACTGCCTCGCTGGAAAACATGAAAGACTTATCTTTTGAGTGTATGGGGAGAACTGTCCCTTCAGCTATCCTATTCATCTAATCAGATATTGAGAACATGACCAGACGACGGAAACTGGAAACCAAAAGTAGAATGCATCCATTTAGTTTATTCAGATCAATGGTGGCAGATCCGTCAATCCTCCGCATCTTGTGCCAAAACAGTGATCATCAGGGGAATTTGTTAGTCCAGAGATTGAGCCAGGGTTTAACCCGCTTTGCCCCTCATTCGTTCATTCATAGTGCATCATGCGAATCTTAATCGTAGAAGATGATGAATTTACAGCCAAAGCCCTCGGCAGCCTTTTGTCTGACCAAAACTATGCCATAGAAACAGCAGCTGATGGCGAAGCTGGGTGGGAACTGGTGGAATCTTTTAGCTATGACTTAATTTTGCTAGATGTCATGCTACCGAAGTTAGATGGCATTAGCTTATGTCAGCGCATGCGATCGCGCGGACTTCAGATGCCCATTCTGTTATTAACTGGGCGTGACACCGGACATGATAAAGCGATCGGTCTTGATGCCGGAGCCGACGATTATGTGGTGAAGCCGTTTAATGCGGAAGAACTGGTTGCCCGAATTCGCGCTTTACTGCGGCGTGGGGGAGCAGCAACTACCCCAGTGCTGGAGTGGAGCAACTTGCGGCTTGATCCAAGTACCTGTGAAGTGAGTTATGGGGCGCGATTATTACCGCTAACGCCCAAAGAATATGCCTTATTAGAATTGTTTCTGCGCAATCATCATCGGGTTTATAGCTGTTCCATGATCTTGGAGCATCTCTGGTCGTTTGAAGACACACCGGGGGAAGAGGCAGTACGGACTCATATCAAAGGCTTACGACAAAAATTAAAGGCAGCAGGGGCACCAACGGATTTAGTCGAAACGGTGTATGGCATCGGCTACCGTTTGAAACCCCTGGAAGAAGGGGCAGCAAAAGCTAAGAAAAAAGCTGGTAAATCAGCCAACGTCTCAACTGTGAGTCCAGACACCCAACAACAAACCCTTGCCGCGATCGCGGATCTCTGGCATCGCTTTCAAGAGCGAATTCACTCGCAACTAGCGGTTTTGGAGCAAGCGATCGTTGCATTAACCCAAACCCAAATTACCGAAGAATTACGCCAGCAAGCGGAACGAGACGCTCACTCTCTAGCCGGAGCCTTGGGCAGCTTTGGGTTAGCTCAGGGCTCTAAGCTTGCCCGCAAAATTGAACATATTCTGCGCGAAGCCACCCATCCCCTCAGCTTCAACCAACTCAAGCTCCTCCCTGAGTTGCTCGCAACGCTTCGCCAGGCAATCGAGCAGTACCAATCCGAATCATCCCCATCCGCCCAAGCGACTGATTCGCCCCGATCTACCTCACGGTCACCCTCTGCCCCACCGGCGGCATCCCTGGCTACTCCTACTCCCCACCCCGACAACGAAGCCGCTCGCCTGCTTGCCCTACGACAATACCAGATCCTCGACACAGCGCCTGAGTCTAGTTTTGATGATCTAGTGCATCTAGCGGTACAGATCAGTGATACCCCGATCGCCTGGATTAGCTTGATTGATGCCGATCGGCAATGGTTCAAATCCAAAGTGGGGTTTGAGGCAGCAGAGCTACCGCGCCATGCAACTCTATGTGCCTATACCATTCTGCATGCCGATATGTTGATCATTCCCGACACCGCGATCGACAGTCGGTTTGTTCACCATCCCCTGGTGACGGACCCTCCCCAAATCCGGTTTTATGCTGGAGTGCCATTAATTACTTCAGAGGGGTATGCCTTGGGCACTTTAGCAGTGCTGAGTTCAGAGCCCCATACGCTGAGTTCCAAGCAAATTACGGCTCTACAAACCTTGGGACGACAGGTCATGACCCAGCTAGAACTGCATCGGCATTTAGCTGATTTCGCTTCGACCACAGCCGCCCAACAACGGCAGGAGCAAGCTCTCCGCAAAACCAAAGATGAAACTGAATTGCGGGTGGCTGAACGGACAGCCGAAGTGGTCAGTGTCAACCGCCGCTTACAGCTAGAACTGGAAGAGCGCAAACGGATCGAATCGGCGTTACGGGTGTCTCAAGCCCGGTTTGCTGGCATTTTAGAAATTGCCGATGATGCCATCATTTCCGTCGATCAAACCCAGTGTATTACGTTATTTAACCAGGGCGCTGAGAAGATCTTTGGCTACACAGCGCGTGAGGCATTAGGGCAACCATTAGATATTCTGTTACCCATTCAGGCTGTACTCGGACATCGTCAGCATGTGCAAGATTTCGGCAAATCTGCGAGTCCTGCCCGACGGATGGGAGAACGAGGAATAATTTATGGTCGCCGTAAAAATGGGGAAGAGTTTCCTGCCGAGGCATCGATCTCGAAATTGGAAATGGGTAACGATCGCGTTTATACGGTGATTTTGCGAGATGTGAGCGATCGTGAGATGGTAGAGCGGATGAAAGATGAGTTTATTTCCGTCGTCAGTCATGAATTAAGAACCCCCCTCACCTCAATTCACGGCTCTCTGAGGATGTTGGCAAGCGGACTACTGAATGCTGAACCTGGTACTAGTCAACGCCTGCTCCAAATCGCTGTAGAGAGCACCGATCGCTTAGTTCGTCTGATCAACGATGTTTTGGACATAGAACGCATTGAATCGGGCAAAGTGCGGATGGAGTTGTCTCCCTGCAACAGCACAGATGTGATCAATCAAGCCGTTAACATCATGCAACCGATCGCGGATAAAGCTGGCATTACATTGTCTGTATCCACTGCCTCTGTAGAACTACAAGCAGACGGCGATCGAGTCATCCAAACGCTCACCAATTTACTCAGTAATGCCATTAAGTTCTCGCTTCCGGGCAACACGGTTTGGCTCTCAGCTACATTACTCCAACCGGGAGATCCTCCACCGTCCCAAAGCGATCAGCCATGCAGCAGCCCAACCTCTGAACCTCTGACGTCATCTTCCCTATCGCCCTCATTTTCCCCATCACCCTCGTCGTCCCTACCGACATTGGCTTCTACTGCCCACATTCTGTTCACGGTTAAAGATCAAGGTCGGGGAATTCCGGCTGACAAGCTCGGGAAAATTTTCGAGCGGTTTCAACAAGTCGATGCCTCTGATTCCCGCAATCAGGATGGTACGGGGTTAGGATTAGCCATTTGTCGTAGCATTGTGCAGCAACACGGAGGCGACATCTGGGTTGAAAGTGAACTAGGTCAAGGAAGCATTTTTCGCTTTACGTTGCCTCTTTCCCCTGAGGTTTCTGGCTTGGTTGCTTAAGCTGCGATCTCCTTCACCGTTTCTACCTGCCTTAAGTGTTCTATGACTACCTCAAAACATATTCTTGTGATTGACAATGAACCCTACATTCAAGAAATAGCCCAGATTTGCTTGCGCACGGTAGCCGGATGGCAAGTGAGTACAGCGAGTTCTGGCAAGGAGGGGGTTACGAAGGCAACGGTCGAACAACCGGATGCCATTTTGTTAGATGTGATGATGCCAGATCTAGATGGAGTCGCCACTTTTCAAGCGTTACAGGGCAACCCAACGACCCAGTCCATTCCAGTAATTCTGCTCACGGCGAAAGTTCAAGCTTCCGATCGCCAGCGCTATACCGAGCTAGGAGTTAAAGCCACGATCGCGAAGCCCTTTGATCCATTGCAATTAGCAGCACAAGTGGCAGCCGTACTAGGTTGGAACTAATCTTTTCTTCACAAGTTCCTCAAATTGTTCGCCTACCCTCATGAATAAGCAATCATCAGAGTTTTAACGGCTGAAGTCAACGGCTAGCCGCCACTAGGCAACGGTGAGGGAGACGGCAATGGAACCAATTAGAAAAATTACCGATGAATTGTCGATCGCCGGACAGATTACTGTTGACCAGTTGCCTCAGCTTGCTCAAGAGGGCTTCCGTTCGGTCTTGAATTTGCGATCGCCCGAGGAAATTGGTTTTCTGCTGAACGAACAACAGAAAGTTGAGTTGGCAGGATTATATTATGTGAATTTTCCGTTTAAACCCGAAGCGGTGGACGATGAAACCGCCACCCATATTTTGCAACAAATTAATACTCTGCCGAAACCAACGCTGGTGCATTGTGATAATGCCGTGCGCTCTGCCGCGATCGCTTTAATGCATATCGCGACGCGTCAGGGAGTTTCTCTAGAAAAAGCCTTTAAACAAGCAAAACAACTTGGGCTGTTTGAAGTGCTCACCCAAAGCGACAACTACTCTTCAACCGCAGCCAGTTATGGAGCGTGAAGTTCCAGCACAGCGGTATGCCAGCACAGAGCTGTAGAGGAATCAAGCTAGGATCGCTCAAGAAATTGAAGATGTATGTACAGGGTCAAATTTGGCAATGACAGCCGTCATTTACTCAAATAGTCGGAAGTACGGATAGCGCACAGGTGCTCCCGGTTCCTTCTCCAAATCAAAGTTAATCACTTCCCAACAGGGTGCTTCGGCAGGATCAGGACTGAACTCAACAGGTAGCCCATACAAGCGAGGTCGAGGCGCTTCTGTTTGCCCCCGCCAGGGAGTACTGCGCTCCAAATAGGTACTAATCAAGTCTTTGTAGCGTTGGGCAATGATCACCCGTGTGGCTCGATAGCCTTGAGTATATAGGCGATCGAGGGCTTCATGAATTTCAAACCGAATACCGTCTGGGTGGGTATGTTGCCGATACCACTCGTTTTCCCACTGCTTCCAGTGTCGTCCAGACTGGAGATGAATCAACTCACCCGTTTTCGGGTTGGCTTCAAACGCACCATGTCGCTGGCACAGATAAGTGTCAGTTAGGGTCAGTGCCGGGATGGTTTGGCGGCAGTGAGGGCACTGAATCTCTGGACCAAAGATGGGGTACTGCAAGGCGGGGTTGATCATTCAGAGCGCTAAGGCAATTCTCGTAATACTCAGTGCCAGTGGTTTTATTATAGCTACGGGGAGTTCATCCTTCCCTAAGGATTCTACTGGCACTCTAGCAGCAGTTTAGGTTTATCGTGAATAATTCCTGCGATCGCTCCACTCCTTCCCCTGCCTTCTGGCCTTCACCTGACTGCTCCCAAGCCGCCTTTATTGCGACGAATGCGACAGTGATTGGACAGGTCACAATCGCGCCAGGAGTCAGTATTTGGTATGGAGCCGTTGTGCGAGGAGATGTCGAACAAATCGTTCTAGGCGCTTGCACAAATATTCAAGATGGAGCCATTCTACACGGTGATCCAGGTCTGCTGACGATTTTGGAGGATCACGTAACAGTCGGACATCGGGCAGTCGTCCACGGGGCTCATGTTGAGCGAGGCAGCTTGATTGGGATTGGCGCTACGGTGTTGGATGGGGTGCGAGTGGGAGCAGGCAGCATTATTGGGGCGGGAGCGGTTGTTACCAAAGATGTCCCCCCGCGATCGCTCGTTGTCGGAATTCCCGGCAAAGTCGTGCGGCAAGTGTCTGAGCAGGAAGCTAGTGATTTGATTACCCATGCCCAACGCTATGAAAAGTTGGCGTTAGTCCATGCCGGTAAGGGGACGGATTTAGGGTTTGGTAAGTCGGAGCGGGGATAAGTGAAGGTGAGGGAGATCAGGCAGATAGGGAAGATCAGGGAGATGAGGGAGATCAGAAACTGCCTTCGCCTCCTTACATCCCCACCTTCCTCAGCCTCATCATCTTCCCATCCACCTCACCTAATGCCCGCCCTCTTGCTGTTTCTCTTGGGTCACTTCTCGACTGGCGGTAAAAGGAGCAGTCTCACTACTAGAAGTGAGCCGAATGGTGCCTTTGAGGCTGTTATCCTCAACGCTTCCCTGAAGGTTGATCGGGAGTGAGCAGTCGGGTAAATAGGCGGTTGTTCCCTGTAGGGTGAGAGTCCGATTGTCCCAATGTCCGGTTAAAGAAGGACGTTCTTCAGCAATCCGAGCTACTTTTTCAGGGGCATCTAGTGGGACTAATGAGCCATTTAAAAAGACGCCAGATTGTTGGACTAACAGGACTAATGACTGATTTTGTAAACACCCAGGTAAGTTAGAAGCGGCGATCGGGTAGCGTCCATTAATGTGGTTAGGGGCTTTCAGGTTCGCTTCGCCATACGCTGAAACCACACTAAACAGCACCATGACAAAGCCAATACTGCCACCGTAGAAGATCAGCGATCGTGGGCTAAAGAATTTACTCATGCTCCGACCTCCGGCTTTTCGGAACTGGCATTGGGTTCCAAACTACTAGTTTCTAGGACAGAAGCTAAATGAGAGGTCACTTGGCTGTAGCGACGGGTGATGAGTAAGGAAGAACGACAACGAACGGCTAATTCATCAGTATAGAAACCCAGAGTTTGGCGATCTAATCCCCATTCGCGGCTGGCTCCCGCGATCGTCAAGTCAGCCTGCCCCGATGCCTCAATCACTGCTTCCAAAGGATTACTCGCTTCAATGAGTGGGATATGAATACGATCGCGCACATCACTGGGAATCTGACCCAGTAAAGTCCGGAATTCATACGTTAGCGTGTTCGATGCCTGCTCTTGAGTCACCCGCAGAACGGTTAAAGAGGTATTGCGACAATTGACGAGCAACCGGAGCGCAATCTCTAAACCGAGATCATTATGAATATTCGGGATGTAAGGCACAAGTAGGTTTTCGAGCTTGCCATGCTGGCGATCGACAAAGACGGCGACATCAGTCCGGGTCGTACTCAAAATTTGTCCAACTCTGCCTCCCAAGCGATTCTTACTAAAAGCAGGACGATGCCAACCTAAAAGAACGAGATCAATTTGATCCCGTTCGGCAATCAGGTTCACTTCTTGGGCAACATCATTAGTGACTCGAACAATCGGATACACCGAAGCTTGCCCATACGGTAAATCTAATGAGTTGACTAATTCCCGGACTTGCCTCATGCGTTGCTCTTTTAGGCGATCGACTTCTGCCGGAATACTTTCGTAAGCGTAATCTTCTTCGAGTTGGATCAAACTGAGGGGATGCACTACGGCAGAAACTGGCGTGTCTGCTGATTGGGGAGTGTTGCCCAAAGCAATCGCTACAGCTAATTGAATCAGTCCTTGTTGGGTATTCGGATTCGCGATCGGCACCAGAATTCGATAGTCTGCCTCAATTTCGGCGGGCGTGGGTTCAACAATATCTTCCAAGATTTTCTGCTGCGGGTACGTCCATTCCAACAACGGTGAGGTCATAAATGTGGTGACTAGCGCCATGATCACCAGCATGGTGAACAGCAAGGGAGAAATCACATTCAAACTCAGACCAATATTGAGCACAATCAGTTCAGTTAAACCTCTGGTGTTCATCAGCCAGCCCAGCGCTGAGGCTTCCCGATGCTCAATTCGACAAAATCTAGCCGCCACATAAGTCCCAAAATATTTGCCCCCGATCGCGACCAGTAGGACGGAGGCACAAAGGAGCCACAAAATCGGACTATTCAACAGTCCAATTTGAGTACGCAAACCACTATAGGCAAAGAAAATGGGCAGCAAAAACGTTAAGACAAAATCTTCGGTTTTTTGAGCGAGTTCTCTTGTCAGTCCTGCATGCTTGGGCATCACTGCCCCTAATAAAAAGGCGCCAAAAATCAGATGGATGCCGATCAGCTCAGTAATCAGCGCCGATACCACAACTCCCATATAAATGGTTGCCAGCGTAAACTGGCTTAACCGCCCAGCCCGGTCATAGTGGGTAGACAGCCGCCGCAAAAACTGTTGCACCACCGTCACCATCAGCGCTGTGTATAACACTGCCTCCAAAATCGTCGGCACCGCCGCCAGCATACTATTGGTGCGCGTCACCGCGATCGCCAGGGCCAGTAAACACCAGGCGGTCACATCATCAACTGCCGCACAGGTAAGGGCTAGAGTTCCCAACTGGGTGTTCTGCAAATTGTTTTCGGTCAAGATGCGAGCCAAGACTGGAAAGGCCGTAATCGACATTGCGGCGCCGAGGAATAAAGCAAAGGCCGTGAAGGACACTCCAGCACTTGAAACCATGGGATATAGCAATAACGACAGTAGAGTGCCTAACGAAAACGGCACGAGAATACTGACATGGGAGGTTAATATCGCTACATCTAATTGGTTCTTCAGGTATTTTGGATCCAGCTCTAAGCCAATCAGAAACATGAAGAAAATCAGTCCAATCTGGGATAGCACCCCCAGGTAGGAAATCGTACTTGGTGGAAATAGAGTTGCGGTTAGATCAGGAGCTAGCAACCCAAATAATGAGGGACCTAGCATGATCCCAGCCACAATTTCACCAATGACTAAGGGTTGCTTAATCCGGCGAAATCCTAGACCGACTAGCCGAGATAGTCCGATGACAATCAGAATTTCAATCAGAACGAGAACAACAGTATCGAGTTTCATGACCCTGCAGGGAGATGGAGAGATCGGCGTCGCCGCGATCGCATTGTCGTGACGTTAGTAAACCTGAGGCTATCGTAAAGAACAAATCACCAATTAGTGATGATCAGGCATACAAGAGCTGGCGATCGTGACCCAGCTTCACACCCACACTCTAATGAACAAGAGAGGGTGAGGACTGCTTGAGGAATTGTATCGGTTGGTTACTGAAGTCCGTTGGGAAGCACAATTGGTGATCGATGAGGGAGGAGCAAGCCGACCCAATCGGGGCAACCAGATCCTCTTTAAGTAGACAAAATGCGGCAATTTGGTTAAAAACTGTTTGAGTTTGATGAAAAACTTTATCGGTAGGTCTACTCTAATTTAGAAACATTGAGGTTCCTTGCTTATAATCTTTACAAGGATATTCGTCCATCCTGAAGTCGTTATTACTTAACGTAACCCTGTACCCTACTAAACCTTTTTAATGATGCCCCGGATACTCGTCATAGACGATGACCCTGCAATTTCAGAACTTGTCGCCATCAACCTGGAAATGGCTGGCTATGACGTTAGTCAAGCTGCCGATGGCATAAAGGGTCAAGCTATGGCTCTGCAACTGCAACCAGACTTGATCATGTTGGATCTGATGCTACCGAAAGTAGATGGATTCACCGTCTGTCAGCGTCTGCGTCGAGATGAGCGCACAGCAGATATTCCGGTACTGATGCTGACAGCCCTCGGACAAACCCAGGATAAGGTAGAAGGGTTTAATGCTGGTGCTGATGACTACCTGACCAAACCGTTTGAAGTTGAGGAAATGCTGGCTCGGGTGCGGGCACTGCTGCGCCGTACCGATCGCATTCCGCAAGCCGCCAAACATAGCGAAATCCTCAACTATGGACCGTTAACCTTAGTCCCGGAACGGTTTGAAGCCATCTGGTTTGACCAGACCGTGAAACTAACTCATTTAGAGTTTGAACTTCTCCATTGTTTACTCCAACGGCATGGTCAAACCGTCTCTCCCGGCGAGATCCTCAAGGAAGTTTGGGGATATGAACCCAATGATGATATTGAAACCATTCGGGTTCATGTCCGTCATCTCCGGACCAAACTAGAGCCTGATCCCCGGCATCCCCGCTATATCAAAACGGTCTATGGCGCTGGCTATTGCTTGGAGCTACCCGCTACGGGAGGACAAAACAGCGAATCTTGACAACCCCCATCAGTTAGTGGACATCGTTAAGTGAGACATGCTAAGAGCTAAGAAGCTTTAGCTCATTAGTTTTGAGGTGTTAATTTACCCCTTGCAACCTTACCGATTTAGCTGGTTTGATTGGTTCTGTCTCTGGTATCCACCGGGATGGCTAATTCTGTTTAATCGCCATTGGCAACACTATAAACCTGATCCAGAAGGCTGGATTTGGTTGGAATATATGTTGTTTCTGTTGCCTGGAGGATTTTATCTCGCTTTAGCCATCCGATGGTTACGGTTAGGCGGACGATCGCCTACAAGCCAGGTGGCTATCGATCCTGACCCCGACTATCAACAAGCTTTTCGGGCAGAAATTCTGTCTCCGATCGTGCAACACTATTTCCGTGGCGAACTTCATCACCTGGAACATCTACCCGATTCAGGTTCCGTCATCATTGCGATGAATCACGCCGGGATGTGTTTTCCCTGGGATTTTGTCGGCTTAACCCTGCTCCTCAGCCAGCACAAAGGGTGGTGCGTTCAACCGCTGGCACATCCGTTATTCTTTGACCATCCTTGGCTACGCTGGTGGCTCCCTTCGGGATGGGCACAGGCATTAGGCGGGGTACGGGCAGAGGCACAACATTTTGAAGCCGCGATCGCGCAAAAAACGATCTTGCTGTATGCGCCAGAAGGCTGGCGAGGGCTGGCAAAAGGGTGGCAACAGCGTTATCAGCTGACACAATTTGATCCCAGCTTTGTGCGGCTCAGTATTCGCTATCAAACGCCAGTTGTCCCCGTTGCCTGCTTGGGAAGTGAAGCCCTGCATCCGTTTACCCTCAACATCAAGCCATTGGCTCGTTGGCTGAAGCTCCCCATGTTTCCGCTCTCGCCGCTCATGCTTGCCTTTATCCTGTTTCCCTCCATGGGAGTTTGGGCAATGCGATCGCGGTTACGCTATTACTTACAACCTATTTGGCAACCCTGGGTACAACCTCCCATTGCCATCACCACAGCCCCCCAACTGGCTCCAAAACGGGCAATGATCATGCAGTTAGCGGAAGATCTGCGATCGCGGCTCCAAACAGCAATCTGTGACTTGCGGCAATCTCGCCTGGGCAAACCATCGGCAAATCCAGGACAAGAGGCGGAAGCGCCGACTATTCATGGTTCCTGACTTTTGTCAGTCAAATCATAAGCCAAGCTAATCAATCACTTTATCTGACAAAACTTTACAAAAATAGGTAAGTCAGACTCATAATGAGGAAAAGCTCACATTCCGGTAGATTGTTTGCAGGGAGGTTCATGCATGGTCGCACTGACAGAACGCGCTTTAGCCCGCTTGACAATGCAAATCCTTGAGTTAGCGGACAATACAACCGCCTTTCGTTCGTTAGATTGGGATCGAGATCGCTTCGATATTGAATTTGCTTTAACGAATGGCACGACCTATAACTCTTTCTTAATTGAAGGGGAAAAAGTAGCGCTGATTGATACCTCCCATGCCAAGTTCCAGCAACTGTACTTGGATACGCTCAAGGGCAAAATTGATCCCGCCACGATCGACTATTTGATCATCAGTCATACCGAACCGGATCACAGTGGTTTGGTCAAAGATATCCTGGAACTGGCTCCTCACGCGATCGTAGTCGGAGCCAAGGTCGCCATCCAATTTCTGGAAGACCTGATCCACTGGCCGTTTGAGCGAAAAATTGTCAAAAATGGCGATCAGTTAGATTTAGGCAATGGTCATGTGTTGGAATTTGTTTCGGCTCCAAACCTGCATTGGCCCGATACCATCTTTACCTATGACCACAAAACGCAGATTCTCTACACCTGCGATGCCTTTGGGATGCATTACTGCGATGACGATACCTTTGATGAAAAGCTGGAATTACTCGAAGCCGATTTTCAAACCTATTACGACTGCTTAATGGGTCCCAACGCCCGATCGGTGCTATCCGCTCTGAAACGGATGGGCGATCTGGGTGAAATTCGGTTAATCGCCACTGGTCACGGTCCCTTACTCCAACATCATGTGACTGAATTAGTCGGACGCTACCGGGAGTGGAGTCAGGCACAGGCAAAAGCTGAGACGTTATCGGTCGTGTTCTATGTCTCGGAATATGGCGATAGCGATCGGTTAGCGCAGGCGATCGCCAATGGCATTAGCAAAACAGGGGTTGCGGTCGAACTGGTTGATTTGCGCACTGTAGATACCCAGGAAGTCCGGGGCTTGGTGGATCTGGCTTCCGGGATTGTGATTGGGATGCCGCCCCAATCCGGTGACTATGCTGCTCAAACCCACGCGTTACTCAGTACGATTCTGGCATCGACCCACGCCAAGCAAGCCTTTGGATTATTCGAAACAGGTGGAGGGGATGATGAATCGGTGTATCCGTTGCGCAATAAGTTTCAAGAAGCTGGCATTGTCGAAGCCTTTCAGCCGATCTTGATTAAAGAAGCTCCCACGATTGCCACCTATCAACTGTGTACTGAAGCGGGAACTGACTTAGGGCAATGGCTCACCCGCGATCGCAGCATCAAACAAATGAAATCTCTAGATGGCGATCTGGATAAAGCTCTGGGTCGAATCAGTGGCGGACTTTACATTATTACAGCGCAGAAGGATTCGGCTTCTAGTGCCATGCTGGCTTCCTGGGTTGCCCAGGCTAGCTTTGAACCTTTAGGGATTTCGATCGCGGTCGCTAAAGATCGGGCAATCGAAACCTTCATGCATGTCGGTGATCACTTTGTCCTGAACGTCCTGGCAGAAGGAAACTATCAGACGTTGATGAAACACTTTCTGAAGCGATTTCCACCCGGTGCCGATCGGTTTGCCGATGTGAAAACCTATCCGGCTGCCAACGGTTCTCCGATTCTGGCTGATGCGCTAGCATACCTAGAATGCGAAGTCACTAGCCGGATGGAGTGCAGCGATCACTGGATTGTCTATAGCACCGTTAACTCTGGGCGCGTCTCTAAAGTGGATGCGATGACAGCCGTCCACCATCGCAAGGTTGGCAACCACTATTAATTCTGAATCTTGATGTGGGTGGGGTGCAGATTCGATTCACTCCACCCAGCTTGATTTACTTAGCAGGCTCTTGGGGAGTCCCACCAATTTGCACATTTGGTGTTTGAATGGTCGGAGCCTGTTGCCCATTCCATTTTTCAATCCGGGCCCGTTCCACCTGTAAACGTTCTAATTCTAGAAGCTGGGGGGTAATCGAAGCGGCACGTAAGCGGTTCGCTTCAGCTTCGGCGCGGGCTTGTTCGATCGTCACTTTTGCCTCACCTTTCGCTTCAGCCACATTGGCAGCTGCTTCAGCTTCGGCTTTACGGCGATTGGATTCAGCCGTTTGGGCGGCTTGTTGGGAGGCAAATTGTTCGTCAATGCTTTTCTGAATTTGCGGTGGCAAGCGTAATGGGGCAAGCAGCGTCACATCTTGTACCGCGATCGTGGGGAACCGTTGCTGAGTACATTGAATCAACCCTTTGACTAAACCCTGTTGATTGGTCATCAACACAAAAAAAGGGGATGTTTATCCCCCTGATCACTTGTTACAAGGTACCGAGCAAACTACTCTAACCAACCAAAAACTCAAGCTATCCCATTAAAATGACGCGATCGAGGACATGAATGATGCCGTTATCGGCTTCAATATCAGCGGCGACTACCGTAGCATTCTTGACCTCAAACCCATCGGAACAATCAATTGGGATTGGTGAACCTTCAACTGAGGTCACAGTTCCTAACTGAGCTAAGTCAGCTTGTTTTAATCTGCCAGGAACCACATGAAAGGTTAATATTCTAGTTAATTGGGGAATATTTTGAACGAGAGTTTGAATGGTTCCTGGTGGAAGCTTGGCAAATGCCTCATCATTTGGAGCAAACACCGTAAACGGACCAGGACTTTTTAGCGTCTCGACCAAACCCGCCGCTTGCACGGCTGTTACTAACGTCTTAAACGCTCCTGCTCCAACTGCAATGTCAACAATGTCAGCCATGGGTTTAATCAGTTCAGTCAATTTTTTTAGGAAAGGCGTTACACACTCGGAGAAAATGATGACTGGACTGTGCAACGCCTCATGGAAGGGAGCATAGACTCTTAATTAGAACTATACTGGGTAAAGTTATAAATAAAAATCGCTGTTTCTGATTGTCAGAATAGAATATTATCTATGATCCACTTCATCAGGAGAATTGCTCTTGAGACAAGCCACTCTCCATCAGCTTAAAGTCTTTGAAGCTGTCGCTCGCCACAACAGTTTCACTCGGGCAGCTGAGGAATTGTTTCTCACCCAACCGACGGTATCCATGCAGGTCAAGCAACTGTCTAAAGTCGTCGGGTTGCCTCTGTTTGAACAGGTCGGTAAGCGGTTGTATTTAACCGAAGCAGGCAAGGAACTCTACACCACCTGCCGGGAAATCTTCGAGCGTCTGTCCCAGTTTGAAATCGCGATCGCTGACTTAAAAGGACTCAAACAAGGGTCACTCCGACTGGCAGTGGTCACAACCGCTAAGTATGTGATTCCCCGCTTACTGGGTCCCTTCTGCCAACGGTATCCTGGCATTGATGTGTCGCTGACCGTTAACAACCACGAGCGAGTGATTGAAAACTTGGTGGACAACCGGGATGACCTCTACATCCTGAGTCAGCCCCCAGAAGATCTGGATGTTTCGATCCATCCGTTTCTGGAAAATCCGTTAGTGGTATTGGCATGGCGGAACCACCCTCTAGCCAACGAGAAAAACATTTCCCTAAAGCGGTTAGCCGAAGAACCGTTTATCATGCGGGAACCGGGTTCGGGAACGCGGAAAGCCGTACAACGCTTGTTTGATGATCAAGGCTTAGAACTGAAAGTCAAGCTCGACTTAGGCAGCAATGAAGCGATTAAACAAGCGATCGCCGGGGGGTTAGGCATTTCGGTGCTGTCACTCCACACAATGGCATTAGAAGGACCGAGTAGCCCGCTTACGATTCTGGATGCTGAAAGTTTTCCGATTCAGCGCTACTGGTACATCGTCTATCCAGCAGGCAAACAGCTATCGATTATTGCTCAAACCTTCTTCGATTACCTGATGAATGAAGGTAAGACGGTAGCCGAAGAAACCGCTTTCCATGATTTGTTTAACTACGGTTCGAAACCCGACTCTGAAGAGAAATAATCATCAGGGCAACCACTTTTGAGTCTAGGGTAGGGGCGCATCGTTATGCGCCCTCGTCATTTAGATTGACACTATCTCTATCCCTAATCAGGTAGCTTGTACTGACCAACAATCCGTTTAGCGTACTCAGGAACGTGATCGTCCAGAATCTCCGGATGATGGCGTTTGACGTATAGATAGTTGCGAGTGAAGTGAGAGTCGATCGAAAAGCGGGCATATTCCAAGCCTTTCGGACCAACTCGTTCAATCACTACCCCCATTAGTTTGGCTGCCCACATTGGTAACGTTACCCCTTTGTCATAGGCAGGGATACTTTGTTGCACCGCATTCCGGCGATCGCCCTTCGAGTCTACTGGTTGCGTATCAATCTGGTCCTGCACCAGATCCAACATTTCCTGACCACGATCGTTCCGCACGACAATCCATTGCCAGCCAAACGGAGCGCCCATATAGCCAACGACCAGATCCGCCAGTGAGTTAACGTAATCAAAACAACTCATGCAGGACGGAGCAAACACATCCTTCAGTTCCTTGGTATTCAGCCCAAAAAAGGGCACCGTTTCCGTTGAGCCATCTTCGTGCTTGAAATGCACCCGGAAATCCTGCATGAATTCGTAGTAGACCACTGTAGAGGGCGATCGACTGGTGGTATCCAAGAATTTCTGCAACCCGGCGCGAGTCACATTATCGACACAGGGTGTGCCTAATACATAAAGCTTTTCTAGACCCAACTCTTGCTCGACGGCTCGGAGCGCTTGAATTTGACAGCCGACTCCAATCACCAACAGCCGCTTCATGCCGGACTGTTCGATTTGTTCCAAGACTGACAAATTGGGTGACAGCGTAGGCTTATTGACCCGCGCCGCCAGAATCTCTTCGGGTGTCCGGGCAATTACAGGTTTCGGTTGGAAGCGATCGTCCTCTGTATTCTGCACACAGACCACGCCTTCTACCATGCCGCGAGTCAACATTTCGATCGCGATCGTGCTGACAATTCCCGTCCATTGCGCGCCCGGAATTGGTTCCTTTTTCCGAGCTGCCATCATGTCCTGGCTCACCCCAAAATACCACTCGTCCTGGTTGTCTAGATCGCGACTGCGTCCATGAATGGTGGCTTCTAAGTCGGCAATCTGCTGATTGAGGAAGGCACAGGCGGATTTTACATAATGAATGTAATAGGTATCGCACAGTCCACATTCACTGCACAGTTCTTTCGCAGGACGACGACTGGAGGGCTTGAGTGCTTTAGCCTTCTTGTGCGGCGCAAGAGTCATGGGATGGCACGTTAGTTAAAAGGTCATTCTTGATTATCCTAATTGAATTTGGGCACAGGCTAATCACGCCATTTCAGCATTTAAATAGATCACAACAGGCACGAAAGGTCGTACCAGCTGATGCATGAGCCGGTTGAGCGAGTCTTAAGAAGCTTTGGTTAGAGTTGTGGGTGTGGTCACTAACGATCGAGAGCTGACTGGAGTCGCGATCGTAGTTTGCTCGGTTGGTGCTCCCCAGAAAATCTCATGGGAAATTGATTGTGCCAACAACCGCCGATATAGATCACTTAATCGCGCCGCAACCCCTGACCAACTAAAGTTTTGCTGAACTCGCAGAGAAGCTTGTCGGCGTAATTTTCTTGCCCAAAGTTCATCACTCAAAATCCGCTCGATCGCTTGAGCAAAAGCCGTTTCATCTTCTACAGGAGCAAGTAAGCCAGTTTCTTCAGGAATGACTGTAAACTTCAAGCCACCGACATCCGAGGCAACCACCGGTGTCCCACAAGCCATTGCCTCGATCGCGACTAGACCAAACGGCTCATAGTGACTAGGGATTACACAAACATTAGCAGCTGTGTAGTAGAGCGGTAATAAATCATGCCCCACACGACCGACAAATTGAGTTTGCTCAGTCAGCCCTAGTTCCTGCACAATGCCCTTGATCCGCTGTCGTTCTTGACCATCAATCTGATCGGGATCGCTACCCCCAACAATCACCAGTCGTAGTTTCGCCGGATCAAGCCAGTCTTTCCGGTTGCCGGCTCGCAATTGGGCGAAAGCCCGGACTAGAGTTTCAATGCCTTTGCGGGGATCAAAGCGTCCGACATACAGAACGATCGCTTCGTCCGGGGCAAACCCTAACTGTTCACGAGCAGCGGTTTGAGGAATACTATGGAAGGTTTCAACATTAGTTCCACAAGGAATGACCTCAATGCAGCCTTGATCAGAGACCAAAGAACGTAACGTGTCATGTTCTTGAGGACTAGTGGCAACCACACAGTCTGCCAGTTCCAGAATGTCTCGTTCCACTGCCAGCCGAGTATCCGCGATCGCAGGTCGAGCAGGAACCGTCTGATATTTCACCGCTCCTAGAGAATGATAGGTGTGAATCAGCTGGATATTACTGTGTTGTTTAAGTTGCAAGCCAATCCAGGCGGACATCCAATAGTTGGTATGAATTAAAGGGTAATTGGTACCTTCTTTGCTTTGAAATGTTTGAAATGCTTCGACAAATTCTGGTAGGTAATTAAACAGTTGATCTCGCGGAATAAATTGTTCAGGTCCAGCAGTGAGTCGGATGGTGCGACAATGAGGAGAGTGCTGGACGATTTTGGGATCTTCCGGTCTAACTTTGCGGGTAAACATATCCACCTGCCAACCCAATTTGGCTAATGCCTCACCGACCTGTCGCACATAGACATTTTGTCCGCCAGCTTCCTCTTTACCGATCTCAGCAGCAGGATCGCCGTGATCAGAAATCAACGCGATCGCTTGGCGTCCGGGAGCATTGGAACGTGCTGAGACAAAAGGGGACTTGGGCAATCTATTGGGGCTAGATGTACCAGGCTTTTCGTTGAGACTTACCATACCTTCACCTCGTCAAAATGAAACTTAGAACAATTTCAAAAGCAACCGTCAGTAGCGCTGTATGAGATTAAGGCGCTGTCTAATCAGGACAGGCAATGAAACGAACTGAATCCTGTGGATGACCCAACTGTGTCACTCAAGGTAATCAGATGGATCAGATCGCATCTACTCCCTAAAGATAGAAATTCGTCGTTGTATCAACCAGGCTAGTGTTCATGGGCTTTTGATCTGTTTTGAGAGCTGTTGTATCTTGTCGAGTCAGGGAACCGTCAGGGAATTAACTAGTGGAATTACTTGTCCACCATTAGCCGAGGATAATTTCGTAGTCAGAGTTTAAGGATAAACACCTAATTTTGGCAAGTTGGAGTTTCCGACTGGCTAGGGTAGGGAAATCCGCACCCGCTATCCTCTTGGATCCTGGTTTAGCTCAGTAAGATATAGGATTGAGAGGGAAGTATTAATTTTTATCAAAATTTATGACATCTCTTTCACCATCCCTAAATTCTACTGCTCCAGCAACACTGATTTGGCAATGGCAGGGATTTCCCATTACCTACCAAACGCAAGGGCAGCAAGGGAGCGCTGTGGTGTTGATTCATGGCTTTGGCGCCTCCTTAGGGCATTGGCGGAAAAATTTACCTATACTGGCAGCCACTAATCGAGTGTATGCGCTGGACTTAATTGGCTTTGGAGGTTCGGCAAAACCCAAGCCTGGCGCCGAGATAGATTACACTTTCGACACTTGGGGACAACAGATCGCTGATTTTTGTCGAGAAGTGGTGGGTGAACCCGTCGTATTGGTCGGTAACTCGATCGGTTGTATTGCAGCCATGCAAGCGGCGATCGTGGCTCCAGACCTTACTCAGGGGGTGGTGATGATCAATTGTTCCTTGCGGTTACTCCACGATCGCCGCCGCGCCACTCAACCCTGGTACAAGCAACTTGGCGCCCCATTACTTCAGCAGATTTTGAAGTTTCCTGCGATCGGACGAGCCTTCTTTAACCAAATTGCTCGACCAGAGACAGTCCGCAAGATTTTGCTGAAAGCCTACATTCAAGCCGAAGCCGTTACTGAGGAATTAGTTGATTTGTTAATGGAGCCAGCCCGAGATCCCGGTGCGGCAGATGTGTTTCTAGCCTTTACGGGCTACTCTCAAGGACCATTACCCGAGGATCTGTTAGAGGTGTTGCCCTGCCCTGCGGTGCTACTGTGGGGAGCAGATGATCCTTGGGAACCGATCGCTCTGGGACGGGAATGGGCTGCATTTCCGCAAGTCCAGGCGTTTATTCCGATCGAGGGCGTCGGGCATTGTCCGCAGGATGAAGCTCCAGAATTGGTCAATCCGTTGTTACAGGAATGGATTGGTAAATTGAGCCAAGCAGTTACTTAGAGTTAATTAAAAAGTTGCATAAAACTGGGTGATACACCGTAGATCACTGAGGAAAGGCTCGTCATTCAGGGTTGGTCAGCTTAAAGTTGTGGATAAGTACTGACCGCAAAACTCTGATTGACGACCATTGCTCGACGATCGCCTGCTGCAAACCCATACCTGGCAACGGTAGCACCTATGCGGATTTTATTTTTGCACTCTAACTTTCCGGCTCAATTTCGCCATTTAGCGACTGTATTGGCGCAGCAACCTGGCAACCAAGTGATTTTTGGGACGAAACGGCGAGAAGGGTCAATTCCAGGAGTCGTCAAAGCGATTTATGCCCCCTCGCGGCAAGCGAATCCTCAAACTCACCGTTATGTGCGATCGCTGGAAAATGCAGTGCTGGAAGGTCAGGCAGTGTATCGCATGGCAACGGCATTAAAGGCCAAGGGGTTTGTGCCGGATGTGGTGTATTCCCATTCGGGTTGGGGCAATAGTTTATTTATTAAAGATGTCTTTCCCACTACAGAATTACGCTGTTATTTCGAGTGGTTTTATCACGCCCACGGGTCCGATGCCGATTTTGATCCCGCCCAACCCTTAAGTGCCGATGATGAAGCCTGGGTGAGAATCCAGAATGCCTCAATTTTGTTGGATGCGACGAATTGCGATCGGGGTCTATCCCCTACTGGCTGGCAACACCAGCAGTTCCCCAAGGAACTCCAGAGCAAGATTACGGTGTTGCATGACGGAGTGGATACCCAGTTCTTTCAACCCCAACCGGGAGCCAAGTTAGTCTTACCATCGCTCAACTTGGATTTGTCAGCAGTCGATGAACTGATTACCTATGTGGGGCGAGGGATGGAGCCTTATCGCGGCTTTCCTCAGTTTATGCAGGCGGTTTCCCTTCTGCAAAAACGGCGTCCCAAGTGTCATGTGGTCGTTGTCGGTGAAGATCGGGTTGCTTATGGCAAATCTCTCCCCGATGGTAAGACCTATAAGCAACTGATGTTAGAAACCTTGCCGTTAGATTTATCACGGCTGCACTTTACTGGGCTACTCCCCTACAACCAATATCTCCAGGTGTTGCAGGCTTCTTCTGCCCATGTGTACCTAACCCGCCCGTTCGTGTTGTCCTGGTCGATGCTGGAATCGATGTCAGCAGGCTGTTTGCTGGTGGCATCTAAAACGGCTCCCGTCCAGGAAGTGATCGAAGACAACTACAACGGATTGTTAGCCGACTTCTTCTCACCCGAAGAGATCTGTGATCGCTTGGAAGAAGCATTAGATAACCGCGATCGCATGGCTCAGATCCGCGCTAATGCCAGACAGACGATCGTCGATCGCTACGATATGAACACCCTACTACCCAAGCATCTTCAGTGGTTACAAGCACAGTCATTTAACTAATCAGCAAGGACAAAGGGCTGTTTGAAAAATTATTGAGATTTACACTGGAGAAGGACAATCTACGCTCTTGATCGTAATCTGAATGCAATATCGACGGTTTGGACGGACTGAATTACAAATGCCAGTATTTTCCTGCGGGGGAATGCGGTATCAGTACAAGTGGCAAGATGTGCCACTAGCAGAGATTCCAGCTGACCAGCAGGAGAGTTTAGCTGCCACAATTCGCCGATCGCTAGACGTTGGCATTAATCACATTGAAACGGCGCGAGGGTATGGGACTTCAGAGTTGCAGTTGGGGCAAGTGTTACCGCAATTTCCCCGCGATCGCTTGATTGTGCAAACCAAAGTGTCGCCCGAAGCTGACCCGGAAAAGTTCCGGTATAAGTTAGAAACTTCGCTAGCAAACCTGCAACTTCCCTATGTTGATCTACTCGGAATTCATGGGATTAATACACCAGAATTAATCGATTGGACTGTGAAACCAGGTGGCTGTTTAGAGGTGGCTCGGCAGTTCCAAAAACAGGGAAAGATCCGCTTTATTGGATTCTCCACTCACGCTCCAGTAGATGTGATTGTGCAGGCGATTGCAACCGATCAATTTGATTATGTTAATCTTCACTGGTACTACATTAATCAAACGAACTGGGCAGCGATCGAGGCAGCAAATCGGCACGATATGGGTGTGTTTATTATCAGTCCCACTGAGAAAGGTGGTCTGTTATTTAATCCCCCATCTCGATTAGTGGAATTGTGTCAACCGTTAAGCCCGATCGTCTTCAACGACCTGTTTTGTTTAAGTCATCCGCAAGTTCATACTTTAAGTATTGGTGCAGCTAACCCCCAGAATTTTGATGAACATTTGAAGACATTAGCTTGGCTCGATCGAGCGAATGAAATTTTACCGAGCATTTTAGACCGTTTAGAACAAGCGGCGATCGAGCGATTGGGGGCAGAGTGGTATCACACCTGGCAGATTGGACTACCCACAATTGAGCAAACTCCTGGTGGTTTAAATATTCGAGTGATTCTATGGCTACGCAATTTAGCGATCGCGTATGACATGGTAGATTATGCCAAAATGCGCTACAACTTACTGGGCAATGGTGGGCATTGGTTTCCCGGTATTCAGGCACACGACATTGTTCCAGATACATTGAAAGCATGTTTAAGCCAGAGTCCCCACGCGGATAAAATTCCTCAACTATTGATAGAAACGCATAAATTATTAGGGGGGCAGGAACTCAAACGATTATCCCAACAATCAACATGACCTCCCCACTTTCGCCGAATCATTCTGACTTTCGCTATCGGCTAATTCTCCTGATTAGTATGATCGTGATTGTGCCGTTAGGCTATATCATTCGCTTTTCTGAAGTGGATCAGGGAGGATTTGGCGACTTCTTTGGTAGTGTTGCCTATGAAATATTTTGGATACTATTGATTGTCTTTTACTTTCCTAAATTCTCAGTAATGAAAGCCGCGATCGCCGTTTGTTTAGCCACCTGTGCGATCGAATTTCTCCAACTTTGGACACCACCATTTTTGCAAGCCATTCGCGCTACTTTACCTGGACGCTTAGTATTAGGAAATACCTTTCTATGGTCAGATTTCCCAGCGTACTTTGTGGGTAGTTTTCTCGGTTGGTTAGGGGTACGATCGTTAAAAAACCTAGCCTACGCTCGCAGGTAGATCCAGTAGCGGTTGCTGAAGAAGATAAAACGCTAGACTACCAGTATTGTCTGGAGTCTACCGTATGATTGACCTCTATACGTTTACAACTCCCAACGGTCGAAAAGCCTCGATTATGTTGGAAGAAGTGGGACTACCGTACACGGTACATGTGATTGATATCCGGCAAGGAGATCAATTTACGCCTGAGTTTGTTGCCATTAACCCCAATAGCAAAATTCCCGCGATCGTTGATCAAGACACCCATATAACCGTGTTTGAATCCGGCGCAATTTTGATTTATTTGGCGGAAAAGACAGGTAAATTCTTCCCGACAGATCAAGTGGGTCGATTTCGGGTATTGGAATGGTTAATGTTCCAAATGGCGAGCGTCGGACCCATGTTTGGACAGCTGAACCATTTCAAGCGATTTGCTCCCGAACCGATTCCCTACGCGATCCAGCGCTACGAACAAGAAACCTTGCGGTTATATGGCGTATTGGATCAACAACTTGCCAGTCAAGAATTTATTTGTGGTGACTATTCGATCGCAGATATTGCCACATTTCCCTGGGTCGCAGTGTATGACTTCCAGGGACTGACGCTAGACAACCATCCCCATCTAAACCGCTGGTTTGAAACCATGCAGGCTCGTCCCGCTGTAGCACGTGGGATGGCAGTTCCCTAGGAATATTCCTGGTCTACCTTAATTTTTTGCGTAGTTTGCTACAGAATCGCTCAATCTACGACAAGATTCGATTAAGTCCATTTCGTCGCAGGAGACAATTAATGATTTCCCCCCGTTGGCGTAGGATTCTTGCTCCCATTTTTCTAAGTTTATTGTTGCTGGTCTCTGCCTGTGCGCCGGAAGCGCCTTCCCGCTATGATCAAGTGCAACAGGAAACTAGCCGCCGAGGTGCTGAACCCGCTGTTGCCAAAGATGCCACTCAGGGTAGCGAATTTAATAAGTTTTTCCCGAAATCGGCACCAGGCTATCAAATTGTTCCGGCTCAAGAGAAGAAAGGCTTCGCTGAACACAAAGTTAATAAAGGCGGTAAGAACGTCGCCGTGCTATCGATTAGCGATACCAGTAGTGTGCCATCGGCTGCCGCTAAGTATCAGAACAGTACGAAGAAGATTTCTGGCTATCCTGCGGTAGAGCAAGGCAGCCAGACAACTGGGATTTTGGTCAACGATCGCTATCAGGTCAAAGTCAGTTCTCGGGATCCGTCCTTTACCCCACAGGATCGGGTGGCTTGGATTGCCAAATTTAACTTAAACGGCTTAGAACGCCTTAATTAAGGAGCCTCAATTGTGAGTAAAGCAATATTTGAGTTGGTAGATGAGCTACCAAAGGGCGGAATTACAGTCATGGCACTGAATTCCTTAGATTTTTTGCTGCCTGGACAATGGCAAAATACCGTAGGTTTCGATAACACCATTCGAACGGTAACGGGCGAAACAGACGAGAGCTTAATTCAGCAAATTGGTGAACGGGCGGTGACGTTGTATAACGATAAATCGCAAGGCTACCAACGAGCGATGTGGCTATATGACACGGTCGATTCCGCTTCGGGGATGTTGGGCACAGCCGCTTTGGCGAACCGGATCGGACAGGATACCTTTCTGGGATTTTTGAAGAACATTACGCCCAAACCCGAAAACGCCCAAAGTATTGACTTAGGTGTGAAGTTAGTGACTGAAATTGTTGCCTTCTGCCAAATTAATGGCATTCCTGGAGATAGTGTGGGCGACTTTCTCGCTGCCTTGGGGGACTACAGTGGTGAGTCACTCATGCGGATGGCAGCTTTGGTGTGCTTCGATGGCATTATTCCTTTAGGTCCCGAATTTGCCGGTAAAGCGTTGGATATGCTGAAAGGAACCAATCCTTCTGAATTAGAAGGCAACCAAACGTTCAATGGTGTGAAAGATCTGATTCCAGGTGGCAATCCCACCGCGCAATTGGGCTTTATTACCCAAAGTTTTGACTCGGTCAAAGGCTGGATGACTAACTTTGTCTCCTCCACAGGAGCCACCCGCGAACGCTTGTTAGGTGGACTCAAAGGTTTTATTGACTTTACCGATGATAAAGCCGATTACGTCGGGGCATTGTTAGATATGAACGTCAAGTATTACCGACATACGGGCGTTCAAACGTTGGCACGTCGTTTAGTCGAACGGGCTTACGCTGAACTCTAGATCTTGGCTTTAGGTTACCGATCGCGGAACTGCTGCCCAGTCCCATAGGCTCGATAGGCGACTACAATGCCGCCAGTAGTCAGAATAGCGACAGCCGGAGCCGCGATCGGCACCCAACCCCGTTGCAGGAATAAGCTATAACCAATCCCGCTTAAACAAACTAACAAGATTGTTTCACCGATCGCCAACAGGACTGGATGCCGCAACCACCAGGCAACCGCTCCACCCGCTACTGCCCAAAGTGCGATCCACAGAATTTCTAATTGCTCGGACCAAAACCAAAATAAAGGTTGGCCGTCTAATGCCACACTTAAGAACTGACTCAAAATTTGGGCATGGATCATCACCCCTGGCATCCGGGCAGTTTCTAGATCAGCCGCACTGTAGGGCGTAAAGAACAAATCCTTCCCACTCACCGCCGTTGTGCCAATTAAAACCGCTTTATCCCGAATCCACTCGGGGTTGACCTTACCAGCTAAGATCTCCCCTAAGCTAACCTGCCGTGCCACATTGCGGCTGCGGTAGTGCAGCAAGATTTGATACCCGCGATCGTCGATCATTTGATAACCACCGGAGTCTGGTGCTAACGGTTGCAAGGCAGCTTGGGCTAACTTGACTCGATCTGGATCATCAGAATCTCCGGCAAAGCGGATGTTTTCTTTGGCTAGATACCGTAAGGCTAATCGGGAGGCAAAGGAGTGATAGGTCGTGGAATCATGATCGGCAAAGATCAGATTGCGCCGCACGACCCCATCCGGGTCAAGCACCAAATCGTTAAACCCCACCTGTTTAGCTGGGACACCAGGTGGGGGGGGTGTCGGTGGACTGGCAGCCGTCCCCAAATTGGTAATGGCAACCACACTGGGAGACTGAAGCTCAGCGAGTAACTCCGGAGTCCCCGGGGGTTGAGGAATATCTCGCAGCAAATCGACTCCGATCGCCCTGGGTTGATGGCGTTTCAATGCTTTGAGTAGCTGGGCAACCGTACGATCGGTAATCGGAAATTGGCGCAGCGTTTGAATATCCGTTTCCGTGATGCCAACGACCAACAACCGAGAATCAATCCCTGGATCGGGCGCAAACTGCACCATGCGATCGTAGGCAGTTAATTCCAGTGGTTGGAGCCAACCCAGTTCTCGCAACCCTACGACCATGCCCGTCATCATCGCACTAGCCATTCCCACTGCCAGCGTGGCTAACGTGGTGGCATGCCACCGCTTAGGCGTGACAGTCGGCGGATGTTCCAGGTTCTCCTCGACGATCGGAGCAGGATAGTCTGGGAACAACGTTGTTGGGACTAAAGTTTCATCGACTGGGGCTTCAGTTACCAATTCCTCAGTGGTTTGATCTAATGCCCGCAAGACATCCGTTGCCAACTGATAACGGTACGTAAAGTGAAACCGCACCATGCGATCGAGAATGCCTGCTAACCAGGGACTCACCTGAGCGCGATCGCGCCAAATCACTTCAGCCGTATCGGGGTGAGTAGGCAACTGGGATGGGTGGATACCCGTCAGCGCCTGAATGGCTGTCATTCCTAATGCATACAGATCACTGCTGTAGCGCGGCTTGCCCATCAGTTGTTCACTAGCACCGTAGCCCTGCGTTCCAATCCCCACGGTGATGTTAGTTAGTCCTGGTTCGATCGCGGTCAGTTGAGTCTGCATCTCTTTCACCGCCCCAAAATCAATCAGAACGATTCTGCTATCCCGTTGCCGCCGCATTAAGTTACCCGGTTTAATATCCCGGTGAATCACATTATGGCTATGGACAAACTCCAACACCTCTAGCACATCCCGCACTAAAGCAATCACCTCAGGTTCGGGCAACTGGCGTTTTGTTGCCAGTTCTTCATTTAAGGGGCGTCCCTCAATGTATTCCTGCACCAGAAAGAACTGTTGGTTTTCCTCAAAGTCATCTAGCAGGGTGGGAATGCGATCGTGGCTGCCCAGCTTCCTTAACGTTTCAACTTCACTTTGAAACAAACGGCGGGCAACGGTAAGAAATTTACTGTCCTGGCTGGCGGGCTGAAATTGTTTAACGACACACCGGGGACTACTGGGCTGGCGAATATCTTCTGCTAAATAGGTTTGCCCAAAGCCGCCGCTACCCAAGCCGCGAATAATTTTGTAGCGATCGTTCAGCAGAGTTCCCAACATGCAGCCCAAGATGGATTGGTTGAATGTGCCCAAGTTTAGAGACGGTGAGCAGTCGAGCCTGACAGGTGATGACAGTTTGCCAGCCGTTTACCATATTCATACACCGATTGAAAATGAGCAGCGATCGATCCCACGAAAACGGTACAGGCTAAGGTAGGTGGTCTGCTTTCTCTACCGATTGTGACATATCACTATCCGATTTGAATTCCGTGAAATCTTTTATTGAAACTGCCGCTCTACCTGTGCTGGAGCGGTTCATCGCCAAGCATCGGTGGATTCCTGAGTCATCCTATCCTAGAGTTTAAGATCTTATTAAAAGATGGGGCTAAATCGAATTTCTTTAGCTACTTTAATGGCGAGATACCTCCTAACTGCGTCTCTTGCCCCATCGGTTCTGCCTACCGTAGTAACCGACTGGGGTTTCTGTTTCATGTACCGTCGAGTAGCAGATCGATTAAGCTAAAGGGACTGAATCGATTATCGTTATCATTTCGCGGCAATTTACCATGGCGACCCCTGACCCCGCGACGATCGCTCCCGGATTGGATCGCGCCACTCCAGCCACCACCGAAACGCCAAACTGCACAGAGTCACACCCGGTTGACCTCAGCCATATCCGGCAGCTCCATCGGGATGTGCTGAATCTAGATAAAGCACAGCGGATGGCAGAGTTTTTTAGTTTGCTGGGCGATCCTAACCGCCTGCGGATTCTGTCAGCGTTAGCGCTCCAGGAATTATGCGTGTGTGATCTAGCCGCGATCGTCAAGATGTCGGAGTCTGCCGTTTCCCATCAACTGCGGACGCTGCGGACAATGCGTTTAGTCAGTTATCGGCGACAGGGGCGAAATGTGTTTTACTGCCTGAAAGATAGCCATGTGTTAAATCTTTATCGTGAGGTTGCAGAACACCTAGATGAACCGGATGAGGCTGGACTCTGACGATCGAGCTCAACACAAATAAGGACGAACAATTGTCCGCCCTTACCCGTTGCCAATTCAGAGGGGTTTACACCTTCCCTATAGAGGAAAACCTTGCTCAGACAGCGCTGTGATGCTTAGCTCCTGAAGTAGTCGGAAAACTATTCTTCACCACCTTGAAGTTTTAGCAGAAGAAAGCCGACACCCAAACCGACCAGGATCAAGGTAAACGATAGAAAAGCGGCATTCATAATTTCGCCCATTGCAGATATTCTCCCTTGCGATCGCACGTACAGTAAGTGATTGAAAAAAGTGATTGCCTGCAACCAGGCGCACCAAACCGACCCCGAGTAGTTGAAAGCCCTGTAAACCGGGTCGCCGTAACGTATTTTAAACCAGATTGATCCCCCTGCTATGAAATGACAGCGCCAACTGATAACGAACCTGATATATGCTGAGATCCGGAGCGCGTTTAGATCTCAATTTATGTCCGCAATCATTACCCCCACTTCCACCATCTTTCCCCTGACGGCAGTTATTGGTCAAGAAGCCATTAAATTAGCGCTATTATTGGCTGCCGTTGATCCAGGGCTGGGTGGTGTAGTCATTGCCGGACGACGGGGCACAGCAAAATCCGTCATGGCACGCGCCATTCATGCGTTGCTACCTCCGATCGAAGTTGTGTCAGATTCGCTGAATTGTGATCCCCGCTATCCATCGGAATGGGACGATGCCACGATCGAGCGATTAGGGGCACAGGCTGACGACCCAGCCAGCATCCCGACTCAAGTAGTTCCAGCCCCCTTTATCCAGATTCCCTTAGGCGTGACCGAAGATCGGCTTTTAGGTTCTGTTGATGTCAGCCAATCGATTAAACAAGGAGAAACGGTCTTCCAACCCGGACTGTTGGCAGAGGCTCATCGTGGCGTGTTGTATGTCGATGAAATTAATCTGCTAGACGACCAGATTGCGAACCTGTTGCTAGGAGCCCTAACAGAAGGACGTAACCAGATCGAGCGCGAAGGCATCAGTTTTCAACATCCTTGTAAGCCGTTGTTGATTGCCACCTACAACCCGGAAGAAGGGGACTTACGCAACCATTTATTGGATCGGATTGCCATCGCGTTATCGGCGGATAGTGTGCTGGGCATCGACGATCGAGTGCAAGCCGTAGAGCAGGTAACTCGCTACTCCGATTCACCCCAAGCATTCCTGAATCAATACACGGAAGATCTAGATGCCTTAAAAACCCAGATTGTCCTGGCGCGGGAATGGCTGAAGGATGTACGGGTGACTCACGATCAGGTGCAGTATCTAGTTACAGAAGCTTTACGCGGGGGCGTTCAGGGGCATCGAGCCGAATTATTTGCGTTGCGAGTGGCTAAAGCCCATGCAGCGCTAGACGGACGGACAGAAGTGAATGCCGATGATTTGCGGCGGGCGGTGGAATTGGTGATCATTCCGCGATCGATCATCATTGAGCCTCCTCCCGAACAACAACCACCGCCTCCGCCTCCGCCCCCACCTCAAGATCAGTCCGAGCAAGAACAGGAGCAGGAAGAAGAGCAAGAGGAAGAAAACGAGTCACAATCAGAACCCGATTCGCTGAATATTCCGGAGGAGTTTGTCTTTGATGCGGAAGGGGTGATTCTTGATCCGTCGGTGCTGTACTTTGCGCAGATGGCAACTCGGCAAGGCAAGTCGGGTAGTCGGACACTAATTTTCTCTGACGATCGCGGTCGGTACGTGAAACCTATGTTGCCGAAGGGCAAAGTGCGCCGGATTGCAGTGGATGCCACCTTACGGGCAGCCGCTCCTTACCAGAAAGCCAGACGCCAACGGGCAGCCGCAAGTGCCTCTACTTCAGCCCCACCTCGCAAACGGGTCTTTGTCGAGCAGGGCGATGTGCGCTCCAAACGATTAGCTCGAAAAGCCGGAGCGTTAGTTGTGTTTGTGGTGGATGCTTCTGGCTCCATGGCACTCAACCGGATGCAATCTGCTAAGGGAGCCGTGATGCGGTTATTGACTGAGGCTTATCAGAATCGAGATCAAGTCTCGTTGATTCCCTTCCGGGGGGAACAGGCCGAAGTTTTGTTGCCCCCGACCCGATCGATTGAAGCGGCTAAACGTCGTCTCGATCGCTTGCCTTGTGGTGGCGGCTCTCCCCTAGCACATGGACTGACACAAGCGGTGCGGGTAGGGATGAATGCCAAGCAATCAGGAGATATCGGTCAGGTGGTAATTGTGGCGATTACCGATGGTCGCGGCAATATCCCCCTAGCGCGATCGCTGGGCGAACCGATCGGGGAAGGTGAGAAACCAGATATCAAAGCCGAACTGCTGGATATTGCCGATAAAATTCGGGCGACCGGCTTTCAATTATTGGTGATCGATACCGAAAACAAGTTCATTTCCACCGGATTTGCCAAGGAACTCGCCACTCATGCCGGTGGTAAGTATCATCATCTGCCCAAAGCCTCGGAACAGGCGATCGCCTCCATGGCAATGAACGCCATTTCCGACCTCCGTTCTCGCTAACCATGCCTACCGCTCTACCATCGGGATTGCTCCTGCGTCCGGCGCAGCATCAGGACTTGGGAGCAATTCGCTGGTTAGTGTTGGGGGCAAAACTGGATCCAACTCAGTTACGCTGGTCACAGTTTTGGGTAATTGAGCATGCCGAACAGGTGATTGCTTGTGGACAACTGCGATCGTTCCCAGCCGCCCAAGAGTTAGGCAGTCTGGTAGTGGCTAAACACTGGCGAAGACAGGGATTAGGCTCTGCGTTGACGCAGCATTTAATCCAGCAGGCGACCGAACCGTTGTATCTGGAATGCTTAGGATCTACGTTGGCACAGTTTTATCAACGCCTGGGATTTCAACCAGTGTCGTGGCAGAAGTTACCTCGATCGCTTCAGCGCAAATTTGGGTTATCTGCTGTAGCCGCCCGATTTGGGTTCCCAGTTTTCTTAATGCACTACGATCCAAGCCAAAATTCCGCTGCAAATCACACAGAATAATCAATGGGTGGTTTGTAAAGTATTTTTGAGTTATTCTGCATCTAATTCTCAATGACCGGGAGGGAATTGCGAGTGAATGCTGCCGAACAGGCAAGAAGTATTGAAACTGCCACGAAGATTGCCGCTGTCGTCAATTTGTTTAAGGCGGAGTTTCCCGATGCCCGATCGGATCTGAAGCCGTGGGCAAACGATCCTGATACGCGGGAATTAGTTGACCCCGACTCGATCGATATTGGGTTTCACTTCCCCGGCTTTTCTCGCCGCCTACAAAGTCGCAGTATCCTGTTACAAATGCGGTTTTACACCGATCCACTCACAGAAGCTCGACGGGCGATCGGGGCAGAAATGGCTGGCTTCGATCACACGGGCAAACGCTGGTGGCTGTCCACGGTTGAAAGTTGGACGTTTATCGGCGATCGTTCCCCAACTCCAGAAATGGCTGATAAACTAAAAGCCTTTCTCCAAAAAGCGCTGGAGTTGTTCAACTAACAGGACCGAATCTGCTTAGGTGTTACAGTTGCTTCAGCGTAGTTGTTCAACGAGTTTTGCGTGTCGCACTCCAATGAATTACTCGTCTCCAAATTTCGTCCCGCACCCGAGGAAAAACTTTTGGTTGCTCGACTGGATCATCTAACGATCGATGTTCGACCACTACTTATGTCAACCATTGCGGTGATAAATTGACACCACAGCCCTATCAAGAGATGACAACGTCACAAGCCTGGGGATTAAAAGCGTTTAAGGCTTGAAGGGTTGGTTGACTAGTATTACTTCTAACCTCTTACATGATGGCGATCGCGGCTAGTCTAGCTCAGCTAGCCGCAAATGCGGAGCTGAATCGCCGCTGAGTCGTGCACTATGCACTAAGTGTCAAGATGCCAGGTTGCTAGGGTATGTGGTGTTCTAGATAGACAAACCAGGTGATACCGAACTAGGGCAACTAGGGGATCGGGTAAGCGAAGTGCGATACAAAGCGTTACTAAAGATGCAGTGAACTGTCAAAAGTCTTATAATCCTTGCATGTTGCCCTTCTTGAATACCAGTTTTCACAGTTTTCACTAGGGCGTGTCTTGTAAAACAGTATAGGCAAGGATTCCGAGCATGTCAGCAGCCGCGCAAGTTACAGATGCCACTTTTAAACAAGAGGTCCTTGAGAGTGAGGTTCCGGTTCTTGTGGATTTTTGGGCACCCTGGTGTGGTCCCTGCCGCATGGTAGCGCCGATCGTTGATGAAATTGCTTCTCAATACGAAGGACAAGTCAAAGTTGTCAAAGTCAATACTGACGAGAATCCTACCGTTGCCAGTCAATATGGTATCCGCAGTATCCCCACCCTGATGATCTTCAAGGGCGGACAACGGGTAGATATGGTGGTAGGCGCAGTTCCTAAAACGACGCTTTCCAGCACCCTGGAAAAATACCTCTAACTCACGTTTCTCTGGATCTGAACAAGAATCAGCCTACTTTAAGAGTCTGTCTGATTTCAGATTTCCGTCTCGACTATTCGTAGACGATGCAGCTTACAGGCTTTGATTGAGTCCTTCTAGCTAAATTAGTTCAGTTTCCAGGCGCCTCGGATTGCGATCGAGGCGTTTTTTCATCGCTGAATCACAGCGATCGAATTTGTATGTCCGAAATCTCGATACAATAGAATGCTGCCAGTCTGGAGGAATTCATGACTTCATCTCCGTCGTTTGACACTTCTGAGGCGCTCCATGCCGAAGTGATGAAGTTGCTTGATCGTCTACCCAATACCAAACATGGAGAGCTAATTCAGTTAGCGTTATCTACACTCGTTCAAATGGCTGACGGGGAGATCGATCGCCTGGACTGGAAAATTTTGAACGCCTCCTTGCAGGACATGGAACGGGCATTCAAAACCTTTTACCACTATCGCCACATTCGCAAAATCGCGATTTTTGGGTCTGCCCGCATCGCCCCAGATACCGAGGAATACCAGATCGCCGTTGACTTTGCCCGTCGCATCACTGAACTGGGATTTATGGTAATCACGGGAGCAGGGGGCGGCATTATGCAGGCGGGTAATGAAGGAGCCGGGGCAGAGAAATCCTTTGGGCTGAATATTCAACTCCCGTTTGAGCAGGGAGCCAACCCCTTTATTGAAGGCGATCGCAAGCTCGTTCCCTTCAAATATTTCTTCACTCGTAAATTATTTTTCCTCCGGGAAAGTGATGCTCTCGCCTTATTTCCGGGAGGCTTCGGCACCCAAGATGAAGCCTTTGAATGTATTACCTTGAGCCAAACAGGTAAATCCTCACCGATGCCACTGGTGTTAATCGATAAACCCGGTGGTGATTATTGGCATGACTGGAATGATTACATTCACAAGCAACTGATGCGACGGGGATTAATTAGTCCCGATGATGCCAGTTTGTATACGATTACCGATCGCATTGATGTCGCCTGTGACGCGATCGCCAGTTTCTACAGTGTGTTCCATTCCTGCCGCTATGTCGGCAATCGCCTGGTGCTTCGCCTCAACTGCGAACTTTCGGATGACGATGTGGAATACCTGAACCAGAACTTTAGCGACATTTTGGTGAAAGGGCGGATCGAGAAAAGTCATGCCTTACCCCAAGAAGCACAAGACATGACGATCGGGTTATCTCGGTTAGTCATGCAATTTAACCAACGCGATTTAGGGCGACTGTATCAAATGATTGCGGCAATTAATCGCTTAGGCAGTTGCCGTTTAACGAAGGTTAACCATCCCGAACGTAAGTAACTCGTTTTTGCGGGTAATAGCTCACCCATTCCAAGTCAGACACTGCAATGGGTGAGTAAACCGCGCGATCGCCTAGAACCAATATTTGGGGTAATGCCGATCCTCCAGCAGATTATTAAATACCACTGCACAAATCACCAGAATTATTGCTCCTGATAATACGGGAACCACTAAAAAGCTCCATGCGGCTTTAGTCATAATCACGACTAGTGGTGTAGCTCCTGCCGGCGGATGGAGGGTGGAAGTCAGTTGCATCACCCCGATCGAGGTAGCAACCGCCAACGCCATCACCCACCAATCGACTCCAAACAAGTGCAGCAACGTCAGGCTAATCAGCGTAGCAATGCAGTGTCCCCCAATCACATTTCGAGGTTGGGCCAGTGGACTGTCTGGTGCGCCAAAGATCAGCACACAGGTGGCTCCAAATGGCGCAATCAACAATGGGGCATGGGTTAATGCGGCGGGAAAGCCAGTGGCCGTAATGCCTAAGAAAGCTCCCATCCAGGAACACAACACATATTTGTAAGGCAACCGGGGCGGACGATCGACTCCTCCTCGCATTTTGGTGACATACCGCTTGAGCCGATGCCGGAGTGGGGCCGGAGTGGCAGAGGGTTTGAGGAAGCTGCGTTCCAGAATGCGCCGCGCCCGCGAAAATTTGCGATCGGAACTAGCCTGGAACGATCGGGTTTCAGGAGACTGATGGGTCACAATGAATATAATTCAGATAACAACGATCGATCTGCTGCCAACGTTCACAGGATTTGCTACGCCGACAACAAAACTGGAAACAAATCTGTAGTTTATGTTACAAAATTTTAGATTAATAAGCAATACTACTCAACTAAGTTTTGTCAGATGAGTAGCGATCGGGGTCAATGACCCATTGCAATGGAATCCTGATGGTTTTCTGACAAAGGTCGAAGCCATCGTAGAGGCGGATTTAGCAGGTTGGTGATCTACTGGATACAGTTCGCTCAACCGCACCATCTGCCCCTACAACTACAACGCTAGTAATTCAACTAACCAGCACTAGCTACTAGGCTAGCCTCTTCCTCTTTCGGTAACACCCGACCTTCATCGGCAAATCCAGCAATTTGGTCGAAGTTGAGGTAGCGGTATAGATCACCGGCAAATGGGTCGATCTTCTTCGTGACGATTTCCAGATACTCGTCAACGCTGGGGATTCGACCCAAGAGGGCGCAAACAGCTGCCAGTTCTGCCGAACCGAGGTAAACCTTGGCATCCTTACCCATCCGGTTATTGAAATTACGGGTCGAGGTTGAGAACACCGTTACACCATCGGCGACTCGTGCCTGGTTGCCCATACAGAGTGAACATCCTGGCATTTCGGTTCTGGCTCCGGCAGCAGCAAAAATGCCGTAGTAGCCTTCTTCCCGCAGTTGCTTTTCATCCATGCGAGTCGGCGGACAAATCCACAGCCGCACTTTGACGGGACCTGCGCCTTCCAGCACTTTGGCGGCAGCTCGGTAGTGACCAATATTGGTCATACAAGAGCCAATGAACACCTCATGGATCGGATCACCTGCACATTCTGACATTAACTTGATGTTGTCTGGGTCGTTCGGTGCCGCAACTAACGGTTCCTTCACTTGATCGAGATCCACTTCAATCACATCGGCATAGTCCGCGTCGGCATCACCGGACATTAAAGTGGGATTGGCTAACCACTGTTCCATCTTGGCAACCCGGCGCAGAATCGTCCGCGCATCGCCATATCCACGCGCCACCATGTTTTTCAGCAGAGCGACGTTCGATCGCAGATATTCCGCCACAGTGTCAGTGCTGAGTTTAATCGTGGAGCCAGCGCAGGAGCGTTCTGCCGTCGCATCGGTCAGTTCAAAGGCTTGCTCCAGTTTCAGATCGGGCAACCCTTCCATTTCCATGATTCGACCCGAGAAGACATTCTGTTTGTTCTGCTTCTCGACGGTCAGCTTGCCTTGCTGCATGGCAACATAGGGAATCGCATTCACCACATCCCGCAGGGTCACCCCCGGTTGTAATTTGCCCTTAAACCGAACTAAGACCGATTCCGGCATGTCTAATGGCATCACACCAAGCGCTGCTGCAAAAGCCACCAATCCCGACCCAGCCGGGAAAGAAATTCCTAAGGGGAAGCGAGTATGGGAATCCCCGCCTGTGCCTACGGTATCGGGTAACAACATGCGGTTCAGCCAGGAGTGAATAATGCCATCCCCCGGACGCAACGACACCCCACCCCGAGAAGTGATAAAGTCGGGCAAGTTTTTGTGCGTATTGATGTCTACAGGTTTGGGATAGGCAGCGGTATGACAGAAGCTTTGCATAACTAAGTCAGCACCAAACCCCAGACAAGCCAGTTCTTTCAATTCATCACGGGTCATCGGACCGGTTGTGTCTTGAGAACCCACGGTAGTCATCACGGGTTCGCAGTATGTACCGGGACGAATGCCCGGCAGACCACAGGCTTGCCCCACCATTTTTTGCGCCAGCGTGAAGCCTTTACCCGTATCATCTGGCATTTGGGGACGGGTAAAGATCGGGCTAACACCTAACCCCATTGCCGATCGCGTTTTATCGGTTAACGTCCGCCCAATCAACAGCGGAATCCGCCCCCCAGCCCGCACTTCATCCAGAATCGTGTCGGGCTTGAGTTTAAAGGTGGAAATCACTTCTCCAGCCTGATTGGTGATCTCACCTTTATAGGGATAGATCGTAATGACATCCCCCGTCTCCATTCGGGTAACATCACACTCGATCGGGAGCGCTCCCGAATCTTCCGCCGTATTGAAGAAAATGGGCGCAATTTTGCCACCCAGAATATAGCCGCTCGATCGCTTATTCGGCACACAGGGAATATCGGCTCCGATATGCCACAACACCGAGTTAATCGCTGATTTGCGGGAGGAACCTGTACCCACTACATCACCGACATAGGCGACGGGATAGCCTTTTTGTTTCAGTTCGGCGATCGTTTGCAGCCCTCCCGGCATCCGGGTTTCCAGCATCACCGTGGCATGGAGGGGAATGTCAGGTCGGGTGGTAGCATGAGGAGCCGGAGACAGATCATCCGTATTGGTTTCTCCGGGAACCTTGAACACCGTGACCGTAATCGATTCTGGCAGCTCCGGGCGACTGGTAAACCAGTCTGCATTCGCCCAGGATTCCAGCACTTGCTTAGCGTAGGAATTGCCCTGCTCCGCTAATTCCAACACATCATGAAACGCATCGTACACCAGCAAGGTTTTACTGAGGGCGACCACAGATGTAGAGGCAATCTCGACATCCGCAGAGTGCAATAGATCGATCAGGGATTGCACATTGTAGCCACCCATCATCGTACCGAGCAGTTCCACCGCAGATTTCGGCGAAACGAGGGGACTAGTCACTTCCCCTTTGGCGATCGCGGTTAAAAATCCCGCTTTTACATAGGCAGCCTGATCGACTCCCGGCGGCACACGATCGCGCAACAGTTCCACTAAAAACGCTTCTTCTCCTGCGGGTGGAGCCTTCAGCAACTCGCCCAATTCCGACATTTGTTGGGCAGTTAACGGTAACGGCGGAATGCCCAGAGCCGCGCGTTCAGCAACGTGTTGACGATAGGATTCAAGCATGGTCTAACATCCCTACGGAAGATCACTGGTTAAGGAGTGGTTGGAATTGATGTGAGGTGCAGGGCAACCCCAACTTGCAAAAGCGTACTCTTGCCGAACTACCCTTGCAGTTGGCAATGATACCTGCTGTTCCGATCCTCCATCTACCTCTATTTTGTCTTATCCCTAACGTCAGGCGTGATACAGTTCATCGCTGAGTGATCGCCGTAGGTTAAAGTCAGGTGTAAATGGAGTGAACTGTAGAAAAATGCTAAATCGCCGTTGTTGGAGTCTATTATCTGCTTGCTATCTTCGGTTATCGCCGATCGTCGCGTTAGGGTTAATCTTAGGAGCCTGCGGTAGCCCTACACCAACTAGTTCTCCATCTGCGCAAACTCCAACAGAGACTGAAGGCAGTGGTTTAACCGTAGGGATGATTCTGGTTGGTCCGAAAAATGATGCGGGCTGGAATCAGGCACACTTTGAAGGAATTACCACTGTCACCGAGAAAATCCCCGGTAGCAAACTAGAGTATGCCGATAAAGTCAATCCTGCCGATCGCAAGAATGTGACTGGAGCGCAGGTCGCGGATGAACTGGTTGCCAAAGGAGCAAAACTAATTATTTTTAACTCCGATGACTTTAAAGATGATGCCCTAGCCACCGCGAAGAAACATCCAGATGTGGCGATCGTTCATGCATCTGGCGACTACGCCTGGAAGGCCGGCAAAAATTACAAGAACCAGCCCAACTTAAGTAATGTGATGGGGCGAATGGAGTACGGCAAGATGATTGCTGGTTGTGCCGCTGCTCTGGGTACGGAAACTGGCAAAATTGGCTACCTGGGACCATTAATTAATGATGAAACGCGCCGCTATGTGTCTTCAGCTTACCTGGGAGCCAAGTATTGTTGGGAAACCTACCGGAAAAAACCCGCCCAAGATCTGGAATTCAAAGTGACTTGGATTGGCTTTTGGTTTAACATCCCTGGGACTACTCTCGATCCGACGAAAGTTGCTGATGACTTTTATAACGGCGGGTATGACGTGGTGATGAGCGGAATTGATACACCAGAAGTCGCCATTCAAGGGAAAAAGGCCGCCGCAGCAGGTAAACCAGTTAAATTTGTGCACTATGACCTGAAAACAGGATGCGAGCTGGCTCCTGACATTTGTTTAGGAGTGCCCTACTATAACTGGGCATTGCCTTATGGTGATCTGGTTAAACAAGTGAGTGAGGGCAAAACCCCTGACCAATTTATGTGGTTAGGACCAGACTGGAAAGATATCAACTCAGCTAACTCGATGATCGGCTTTTTGCCGGGTAAAGCCCTAGGTAGCAATCAACCCTACATTGATACTTTTATCAAAGGTTTAGGCGACGGCAGCATTAACTTGTTCAAAGGTCCGATCGCCTTTCAGGATGGAGCTACCTTTATTAAAGCCGGGGAAATTGCGACTGACCAACAAATTTGGTACTTACCCCAGTTACTTCAGGGCATCACTGGCTCCAGTAAATAAAGCGTTTGCTCCCGCATTAGCACCAAATCACAAAGGGGCGCTGATCACTTAAGCTTTGGAACAGCTAGATGATCAGCGCCTGGCAGATTAACTTACGGTTTTAAGGAACTGCCAAGCTGGCAGTGGCGATCGTTAAATTAAACCTCAGTGTTTTGCTTCAGCTTTTTAGCCCCAAACAACGCCCCACCAGCGGCGACGACACCCAAAATGGTTGCGGGTTCGGGCACGGCGGCACTATTGCCGCTAACACCACCAATCACCTTATCACTGCCACCACCAGCATTGACTTGCTGGAATCGAGCGACTGCACCGAGAGTGCCATTGGTAAAGCCAGTTAGGAAATCATTCTCAACCTGAGCCGCACTAAGGGTACTATTCAGCAAGAAGCTAACCATAGTGGTTTGACCAGCGGTTAACCCACTATTCGCATTGCCACCAGCGAAAGAGTTGCGAGGAGTGCTAACCCCAAGATCAAATTCGCCAAAGGGATTGAGCTCAACGTTTTGCCATGCCTGCGTAAAATTACTTCTCCCAGCACTGAAGCTATTAAAAGTGGCACTGGAAGCGAGGTCAAAGGCAAAGCCTACTAACGTAGCACTGGTAGCACCCAGTCCAGCAGAACCATTGGTGGTGTTAGCCAGATTGAGGTTTAAGCGAACGGCATTTCCCTCTTGAACGAAATTGAAATCAAGATCAGCCGTTGCTCCGGTGTTTTCTGTGCTGCCAAATTGGGGATTGAAAGAAATGGTGAAGGCTTCCGCTGGCTTAGATATGGCTAAAGAAGCGGTAAGTGCCACACCAGTTGCTAAAGCAGAAAGAGGCAGGGAAGCAGAAAGAGCACGTTTCATCAAGTTACTCCGGGTGAATTCCTTATATTTGTAGCCTAATAGACATATTTCACAGAAGCTTGGGGGATTATACGTAGAACATCCATACTTCACATACTGTTTAAAGAATGGAATGTTTTGTGTAGATTCAACAGGTTATAACCACTAATAATTCTGATTTAGAAAGATTTTAGCCTTCATTTTAAATTATTATTTTTTGAGCCAAAAATTTGTTTTTCTGCGGAAACAACGAATTATTAGGAGGTAATTTTTATCACCATCTAGCGTGATCCTCATCACATTAGCGAGTGATAACCATCACTTCGTTTAGGGGCTACTTGGCAGTCACAAAATCAGCGGTGAATCAAGCTGAACAGTGAACCCACAATTGCTGTCACGCGCAAAAATTTCTCAGTCTAGCCTTCCCTCTGAGCTAGAAGCATTGATCGGCTCGGCGCTGCCTCCTGTGCATCCGGTTCCGGGGTATGATGATTGACTTAGCTTGGTTAATTTATCTTCATCGTTCAGATTTCTCTAGCCGCATTCTATGACTCAGCAATACCGCATCACGCTGCTCCCAGGCGATGGCATTGGTCCCGAAATTATGGCAATTGCCGTCGAAGTGCTGAACGTAATTGGTCAACAATTTGATCTAGCGTTTGAGTTTCAAGAAGCCTTGGTCGGTGGTTCAGCGATCGATGCCGAAGGCGAACCATTACCAGCTAAAACCCTAGAACAGTGTAAAACCAGTGATGCTGTGTTGTTGGCTGCGATCGGGGGCTATCAGTGGGATACTCTACCCCGACATTTACGCCCCGAAACAGGACTACTGGCCCTACGATCGGGCTTAGGTTTGTTTGCTAACCTGCGTCCTGCCCAAATTCTGCCCCAGTTGATTGATGCCTCCAGCTTGAAGCGAGAAGTGGTGGAAGGCGTAGATATTATGGTGGTACGGGAACTGACGGGTGGCATTTATTTCGGACAACCCAGAGGCGTGTTTGCCACAGAGTCCGGCGAACAGCGGGGTGTTAACACAATGGCGTATACCGAATCGGAAATCGATCGGATTGGTCGAGTTGCCTTTGAAGCAGCGCGGAAACGGCGCAAACAACTGTGTTCTGTCGATAAAGCCAATGTCCTGGAAGTCTCACAGCTCTGGCGCGATCGCATCACTGCCCTCGCCGCAGAGTACCCGGATGTAGAACTGTCGCATATGTATGTAGACAACGCCGCCATGCAACTGGTGCGTAATCCCAAACAATTTGACACGATCGTCACAGGCAACTTATTTGGGGACATTCTCTCGGATGCGGCAGCGATGCTAACTGGCAGTATCGGTATGTTGCCCTCTGCCAGCATGGGAGTCGCGGGTACCCCTGGCTTATTTGAACCAGTTCATGGTTCTGCACCGGACATTGCTGGGCAGGATAAAGCGAATCCACTGGCGCAAGTTCTTAGCGCTGCCATGATGTTGCGTTATGGGTTAGATCAACCTGCTGCCGCCGATCGGATTGAGCAAGCGGTCATGCAAGTTCTGGATCAAGGTTATCGAACAGGAGACATTTGGTCTGAAAACATGACGGCTGTAGGCTGCAAGGGTATGGGTGAAGCACTGATCAAAATCCTGCAACAGTAACAGTGAATGTGAACTGTGCTCAGACTGATGACTTACTGAATCATTGGTCACTGGTCATGTGGGTAGTAGCTCACTGTAAAGTTGTTCCCCATCGTCATATTTCTTTAACTCCATCAAAAGGAGAGCGACTATACTAAAGTCGAGCAAAATTCATGGGGTACATTCGGTGGTATACGTTTCACAAAAGCAAACCGCTAGCCCGTCTGAAGACACGGATTTTAGTGTTCTGCTTGATCCTTCCCTGATTCGATCGGCACGGCTAATCTACACAACTTATTATGAAGTGCATCCAGAGTTAATTCAGAATCCCTTAGGCGTGGCGATCGATCGATTTACGCACCGGGGCAAGCTGATCTTCGCGGGTAAACCGGTCTTGCTACCGCAAGAGTGTTTCATTCCCTTCAGCTTGATCGAAGCTGACTTATATTAAGGGGTTGGGGGCTAGGCTCTTAGCCCCGCGTCCCTGACTGCCAACTATGGATATTTTAATCATTGGGTTCACCTGGCTGATTGTGTTTGCACTCGGTGCGGCGATCGGCAGTTTTTTGAATGTCGTAGTTTACCGTCTGCCTGCCGGGTTGTCCTTGCTATATCCGCCTTCCCGGTGCCCCACATGTCTGCACCGCTTAAGCAAACACGAAAATGTTCCAGTGCTGGGGTGGCTGTGGCTGAAGGGAAAATGCGCTCACTGTCACACACCAATTTCTATCCGCTATCCGCTAGTCGAAGCCGCTACTGGGCTAGGGTTTCTACTGATTTTTTCGTTATTTGATCTATCGTGGCCAACCTTTGGCTATTGGGCATTGTTTAGCTGGTTGCTGGCACTGTCGTTAATTGACCTGGACACCATGACCCTACCCAATCCCCTCACCCAATCTGGCTTAGTTGTGGGACTAGGATTTCAAGCCATTTTAGGGTTCTTGGTTAGCGCGAGTCTTGTAGGTGCAGTGACCCAATTTATGACAGGGGTAGTCGGGGCTGTTCTAGGGCTGTGGCTATTAGAGCTGATCTCGATCGTCGGTTCATTAGTCTTAGGACAAACAGCAATGGGAGCCGGAGATGCCAAACTCGCGGCGATGATGGGAGCCTGGTTGGGTTGGCAGTATTTACTGCTAGCCGGCTTTTTGGCCTGTGCGATCGGCGCCTTTGCTGGTGGAGCCGCGATCTCATTGGGTTGGCTCGATCGGCGCCATCCCATGCCCTTTGGACCATTTTTAGCGTTAGGTGCCATGATTGCTGCCTGTTGGGGCGAGTTCTTGCTGACGTTGTACCAACAAATCTTTTTTCCATTGGCTTGAAGCAGAAATAGCAATCAGGCTGAATCAATTACGCTCACGCAATTCATCAAGATTCGCTAGATTGAGAAACGTGATGTCGTCATGAATTCAGGATGAATACACCAAGCCATGCTGTGATCAACCTTGCTTTGTTGATGGGACAGCCCCAGATGGTTTTACCGATCGCAGTTGGGGCAGTTTTACCCGATGTGCCAATGTTTGTCATGTATGCCTGGGCAAAAGGAGTGCAGCAGCAATCAGAACGCCAGATTTGGACAGGAACCTACTGGCATCCCCAGTGGCAACTAATCAATCACAGCTTTCATTCGATTCCCTTAGCCGCGATCGCCACAACAGTAGCCTACTTTATGGATTGTCAGGCGATCGCCTGGCTGGGTTTGAGCATGGTGCTGCACTCGTTGGGGGATTTACCAGTGCATCATGATGATGCTCATCGCCACTGGTTGCCCTTCAGCCACTATCGTTGGATCAGTCCGCTGTCTTACTGGGATCCTCGGCATCATGGCACGATCGTAGCTGTGGTGGAAAAGCTGTTGGTTCTGGTCGCCAGCATTTACCTGTTTCCGGTACTCACTTCCTGGGTAGCTCGGAGTCTGTTAGTGGGGATCAACCTGTTGTATTGGAGTGGCTACTTCTACCGGCTCTGGCATCGCAAATGTGGGCAAATCCAGACACAAAATAGTTAGAGTTAAACTACTTGGATAAGTTCATTCTGGGTTTGGTAGAGTATTCTGAACTAGTGGTTTGTCAAGCTTGATCTGAGGGATGGATTGAGGATAGGAACCCAGAATGGCTCTGCCCAGACACCCCTCGACGTCTGAGGGGCAACCATTCATCCGCAGCAGAATTTCCATTAATCATCATGAAACTGGCAGCAAGAGTCGGTCAACTCAGTCCTTCCATGACACTGGCGATCGATGCCAAAGCAAAGGCAATGAAAGCTGAAGGCATCAGCGTATGCAATTTTAGTGTCGGGGAACCAGATTTTCCCACACCCGAACATATTCGAGTCGCAGCCACCCAGGCACTTGAAGCTGGAAAAACCAAGTATGGTCCGGTCGCCGGAGAACCCAAATTACGGACCGCGATCGCTGACAAACTACAAAAGGAAAACGGGCTATGTTATGGCGCAGAGAACATTATTGTTACCAACGGGGGTAAACATTCTCTGTATAACCTGATGATGGCGCTGCTCGATCCAGGCGATGAAGTGATTATCCCAGCGCCTTATTGGGTCAGCTATCCAGAAATGGTGAAGCTGGCCGCCGGAGTGCCTGTAATTGTGCAAACGGATCCCGCTAATCAGTTCAAAATTACGCCGGAGCAGTTGCGACAAGCGATCACACCTAAAACTAAATTATTTGTCTTAAATTCTCCCTCTAACCCCACTGGTGTGGTTTATACTCCCGATGAGATTCGGGCACTAGCCACGGTGATTGTTGAGGAAAACCTGTATGTTGTCTCGGATGAGATCTATGAAAAGTTGCTCTACGACGGGGCAGAGCATCTCAGTATCGGAGCCGTTAGTCCGGAAGCCTACGATCGCACGATCGTCAGTAGTGGGTTCGCCAAAGCCTACTCCATGACCGGTTGGCGCATTGGCTACCTGGCAGGTCCCGTAGATTTGATTAAAGCCTGCATAACCATTCAGGGACACAGTACCTCTAATGTCTGCACGTTTGCCCAGTATGGTGCGATCGCGGCACTGGAAGGTGAGCAGAACTGTGTAGAAGCGATGCGGTTAGCTTTTGCCGAGCGGCGACAGGTAATGCTGGACTACCTAACCGCCATGCCAGGAATGACCTGCGTCAAACCAAACGGAGCCTTTTACCTGATGCCCAGCATTCAAGCGGCAGGTCTATCATCTCTAGAGTTTGGGGAAGCGTTGTTAGAAGAACATCAAGTGGTGGTGATCCCCAGTATTGCCTTTGGCAGTGATGGCTATATCCGCATCTCCTATGCCACCGATTTAGAAACCATTCATCGGGGTATGAAGAAGTTAGATCAATTTATGCGATCGCGAGTTTAACGCAGGATCAGGAACTCTTGTAAGTTCAGGGGTTCTTCGTACTTCACCTCAACCTGCTTGACCACTGCCGCTGGTGGACCTTTGTGGCACCAGCGGAGCATTTTGTCGATCGTAGCGCGATCACCTTCAAAGGCTGCCTCGACTCGACCATCCGGCAAATTGCGTACCCAACCATTTAAGCCGTACACCATCGCCATATCCTGGGTAGAGTAACGGAATCCAACTCGTTGCACTTGCCCAGAAATAATCACATGCACTCTGATTTTGTCTGCCATAATCCCGAACTGAATTGAGATATTTTCTGTCAAGATGAGAATGAATGTCCAGGGTGGTAGGGATAACTATTTGGTTCACCCTATTTGTATCGTACAGAGCACCAGATGTCACTGGATCATGAGTTAGCAGTTTATGGCTTTCCCAAAGGTCGAATTTTATCAAAAAATCTTCTATCTATTCACGCTAGAACGATTACCTTTAGTGTTAATTAGCTGGGGAATTTTGGTCCGATCGGTACAATACATTGCGAATCGATCGCTATGGGCAGATGAAGCAACTTTAGCACTGAATATTATTAACCGTCCTTTAGTTGATCTGTTTAAACCTCTGGCATATGAACAGGGGGCACCCTTAGGATTTCTGACAATTGAGAAACTCATCGTAGAGGTTTTCGGTGATCAGGAATACACCTTAAGAGCATTTCCATTTATTTGTGGTATCACCTCATTATTTCTATTTTATCAATTAGCAAAACGGACAATTCCGTCTGGGGCAATTGTCATTGCAGCTGCTTTATTTTCTAGTCTAGAATCCCTAATTTATTACACAACTGAAGTTAAACAGTATTCCAGTGATGTGACGATCGGATTGCTGCTATATCTCGTTTTGATGAATATCCGCCAACCGACCTTACAACACCAGCAAATTGTCCAAGTTAGTATGATTGGGGCGATCGCCATTTGGTTTTCTCATCCTGCTATTTTCGTTTTAGTCGGCATTGAAGCAAGTTATTGGCTGAGCTGTTGGCTCAATCGAGAGCAGGTTAATGGCTGGCAGCGGCTCTGGATATACCTTAGTTGGTCAGTGAGTTTCTTAGGCATTTATCTAGTTTCTTTAGCCAACTTAAGTCGTGACAAAGAACTTTTAGCATCCTGGAGCAGAGCTTTTCCACGATCGCTATTCGATATTTCCTGGCTATTTGCGGCACTAAGCCACATGTTTGCCAATCCTTTAGGCTTCATGTCGCCCTTCACGTGGCTAGCCGTGTTTGCTTTTCTATTAGGGTGCTTCGCTTTAGGACGACAACACCGAGATAATTTAATTTTGCTATTAACTCCGATCGGTATTACGTTAGCCGCCGCCTATCTCGAGAAATATCCATTCCACGATCGCTTACTATTATTTCTAGTTCCCAACCTAATTTTGGTAGTTGCGATCGGAATTCATACCCTCTTGCAAAACAAAACTCGCTTACATCAGTTGCCACAATTACAACCATTCGTATTATTTGGCATCATTTTCTCAGTTTTACTCCTAACTCCTGCTCTGAGTCAGGCTACCGTGTTAATCTTTCAGCCTGAACAACGGCAAGAGATCCGTCCAGTATTGCAATATATCAAGCAACATCAGCAATCAGGCGACATTTTATATGTCTATCAACGTGGTATTCATCAGTTCAAATACTATGCGGAGAAATATGGATTTGAGCAGGATGATTATGTACTCGGAGTTGACGATTTAGATGTTCATGATGGCAAGAGACTTTCAGATAAAGAGCGAAAACGCTATAAAGCAGATCTCGATCGACTGCAAGGACATCCACGAGTTTGGTTGCTGTTTTCCCATGCACGAGTCAAAGCAGAAAATCAAATGATTCGGGCTTATCTTGATCAAATTGGCGATCGCTTAGATACCTATCGTCAGCCCGGTGTGTTCGTTTATCTATATGATTTAAGTAGGAAAAAATCTGTTTGATGTTGTGATGCTATCCGAACTTCCTACCCTTAATACTGATACGATTTGGGCGATTATTCGCGATACTATTGATGATCAAACGGCTAATGCTTTGGTCTGGCAGGGATTAGGTTATCGCTACGATGCGGCTAAGGGCGAATGGGATCACAGTAGTGTTGCCCCAGAATGGCGAGAGTCCTACCCTGAACCACCCAACTTTATCGAAAGTCGTCCGGCTACTGTCAAACTAACGCGATCGATCCCAGCCGAGAACAAGCAGTTGCTCAAAGAAAAGCTGGGGTTTGAGGGCTATAAAATCAATGAACTGATCCCCCGTAAAACCCGGCGTGCTACCATCGCTAACTGGTTACTCAGCTACATGCAACTCAATGGCATAGAAGGGTAGACTGAAGCCAAGCCCTGTCACAGGTAATCTGCTGTAATTCTGCATGTCTACTGATCCTTATGCCTGGATCGAACCATCTTTGGCAACCATTCATCGGGCAGATTGGTATCGATCGGTCACCCCCATCCATGGTCGCTCCGGCGCAACTGTCAACTTAGATGGACAATGCCTAACTAACTTTGCCAGTAACGATTATTTGGGCTTAGCTGGGGACGATCGCTTAATTCAAGCCGCGATCGCAGCAACCCAAAAATATGGCACAGGCAGCACAGGTTCTCGGTTAATTACCGGACATCGCCCCCTGCACCAAGCCTTGGAACAGACGATTGCCCAACTGAAACAAACCGAAGACGCTTTGGTATTCAGCTCTGGCTATCTGGCAAACATTGGTACGATCGGCGCTTTAGTCGGCAAGCGCGATCTAATTCTGACCGATCACTATAACCACTCCAGCCTCAAAAATGGTGCCATCCTGAGTGGCGCCACGATCGTTGAGTATCGCCACAATGACCTTCTGCAGGTCCAGGAGTTATTACAGCAACAGCGCGATCGCTACCGTCGCTGCCTGCTTCTGACCGATAGTGTGTTCAGTATGGATGGCGATCTTTGTCCCTTACCTCAACTACTGGATTTAGCGGAGCAGTTTAACAGCATGCTGCTGATTGATGAAGCTCATGCAACTGGAGTGCTGGGTCATACAGGAGCGGGATGTGTGGAGCATTTTGGCTGCACCGGACGACCTCTCATTCAAATGGGGACATTGAGTAAAGCTTTGGGGAGTTTGGGGGGATATGTAGCGGGTTCAGCGACTCTCATTGACTTTCTCCGTAATCGTGCCCCTAGTTGGATTTACACCACAGGCTTGTCTCCAGCGGATACGGCGGCGGCTCTGGCAGCGATCACGATCGTTCAGCAATCCCCCCAACTACGTCACCAACTTTGGCAAAATGTGCAGACCCTACAACAGGGATTAAGTCAGGCGTTAATGGATCTACCGTCTGCTTATACCCTGCTACCTTCCGCATCGCCGATTCTCTGTTTACAGGTTGACAGTCCAGCCACAGTACTGCAATTAGGACAAACTCTGAAACAAGCCGGTTTTTTTGTGCCAGCCATTCGTCCCCCCACAGTTCCTACCAGCCGTTTGCGCTTAACGGTCATGGCAACCCATCAACCAGAGCAGTTACAGCAGGTAGCGATCGCGCTGAGTCAAGCAATTGCCAGATGACCACGTTAAGTCTAGAGAAATTTCTGCTTCAGGATGAATTTCTGATCTGGTATGCGTCGAAACAGACAAGCAGCCAATAATCTGATACGTGTGATCGCTATTCAATCAAAGTCCCTAAATTTGCTAACCTAGCTTAAATACACTCTTGGGAACGGGGAACGTGGATATTCAAATTGGAAGGGGCAAAACTGCCCGTAGAGCGTATGGCATTGATGAAATTGCCCTAGCACCGGGACCAAGAACTCTCGATCCCGTGTTGGCAGATACCCGCTGGACGATCGGCGGAATTGAACGTGAAATTCCCATTATCGCTAGCGCTATGGATGGCGTCGTGGATGTGGGTATGGCCGTGCGGTTGTCCCAACTGGGGGCATTAGGCGTTTTGAACCTGGAGGGGATTCAGACTCGCTATGCGGACCCCAATCCGATCCTCGATCGCATTGCATCGGTTGGCAAAGATGAGTTTGTCACTCTCATGCAAGAACTATATGCTGAACCGATCAAGCCAGAATTGATCGAGCAACGCATCCGAGAGATTAAACAACAAGGTGGGATTGCCGCCGTCAGCGCGACTCCAGCCGGAGCCTTGAAATATGGTGAAGCTGTGGCTAGAGCCGAAGCCGATCTGTTCTTTGTACAGGCAACGGTAGTTTCGACTGCCCACCTATCACCCGAATCCATTACTCCCCTAGATCTCGCGAATTTCTGTCAAGAGATGCCGATTCCGGTGGTACTTGGCAACTGCGTCACCTACGAAGTGACTCTTAACCTGATGAAAGCCGGAGCAGCAGGCATTCTAGTCGGGATTGGACCCGGTGCGGCTTGTACCTCGCGCGGAGTGTTAGGGGTGGGTGTTCCCCAGGCAACTGCGATCGCTGATTGTGCTGCTGCTCGCGATGACTATCATCGGGAGACGGGTAACTATGTGCCTGTAATTGCCGATGGTGGGTTGATTACGGGTGGCGACATTTGCAAGTGTATTGCCTGTGGTGCGGATGGCGTGATGATTGGCTCACCGTTCGCTAGAGCGAAAGAGGCACCCGGACGTGGCTACCACTGGGGCATGGCAACACCTAGCCCGGTATTACCCCGTGGAACTCGGATTCGAGTTAGCACTACAGGGACTCTGGAGCAAATTCTACGAGGTCCAGCCCAGTTGGATGATGGTACGCATAACCTGCTAGGAGCATTGCAAACTAGCATGGGCACCTTAGGGGCAAAGAACATCAAAGAGATGCAACAAGTGGAAGTAGTGATTGCGCCATCATTGTTGACAGAAGGCAAGGTGTACCAAAAAGCCCAGCAGTTAGGCATGGGTAAGTAAAGCACATTGGCATAGGGAATCAAGGTTTACCCATTCCCTATGCCGATCGCCAACCACTTAATTGCGTTGGAGGTAGCGCAAAATGCCTTGAGCGATCGCCGAGGCAAGTTGGCTGCGTCCATTCGCATCGGATAGCCGCTGAGCATCCTCCCGTCCGGTGACAAAACCGACTTCGACTAAAACGGCTGGCATCGAAGAATATTTCATCACATAAAAATTGGCTTGCTTCACTCCCCGATCACGCATATCGGTTGTTTCCATAATGCTTTGGTGAATGGTTTTTGCCAGGTTATAACCGGAGTCATAGTAATAAGTTTCTAACCCATTCACATCCGAACGATTCGCATCAAACGAGTTGGCGTGAATACTGACAAAAACGGTGGCGTTAACGCGATCAGCAATATCGACTCGAGGCTGTAGATCCAAATCGCGCTCATCCTGACGAGTCAGTATCGCTTGGACTCCCTGCCGTTCTAACAGGGTAGCCACTTGTTTAGAAATCGCCAATACAGCATCCGTTTCGCGCAACCCACCAATGCCGATCGCGCCCGGATCAGGTCCTCCATGTCCTGGATCAACCACAACCACAAACTTGCCGTTGGGAACTTGCGGTAAGGTTGGGCTTGGTTTGGGATTACTCGTACTGGGATTAGGGAGGGGTGTAGTTGGACGGGGTAAGGGGTTAGTTGAACCAGTGGAAGGACGAGTAGGAGCTTGTGGTCGTGGTTCTGTAACCACAACAATGCTGCCAGGGGGAATTGAAGAAGTTGGGGTCGGTCGCCCGTTTGAAGTCGGAGGCAGCGTGGGGACAACAGCCACTCCAGGCGCACTAGGTACCGCGATCGCTTGCGTCGGTGGAGCAGCACTGGCACGTTGCGGGGAAAATTGCGGACGTGGCATGTCTACCGTCCATTGCCGGGCTGAGGCATACTGAAATTTGACCTGGCGGGGGTCGATCGTATAGCCAGGAGCCAATTCCATCACAATCCGGGTCGTTTGAGGATCGAATTGGGCTACCCGCATATTGTTGACAATGCCATCAACCGGCAGGGTCTGCTTGGGACCACCTAGCTTTACCCCCGGCAGATCAATCACCAAGCGAGTGGGGTTGGAAACAATTTGGGCACGAGGTTGGATACCCTCGTCAGTTGCCAGTTCCAAGCGATTTTGAGTGCGATCGAAGCGCCAAAATTGGAGGTTGGCAGCTTGGGCGGATGAGGACAGCAAAATTGATCCCAGCATGGCTGGGAGTAACCAGAGCAGTTTCACGACTATGTACCTTGCTTAAAACTTCAGGAAGATCAGTTCAATCAACGCCACCGGATAGATACAAAGATGTCCATTCCCTGATAGTTGGACAAATCCAGGAGAGACCGATAGCCTGACTCTCCTGCGAAGACGGGGCAATCAACCGATGAACTGATTGGAATGGGTTTATCGCTACTTGCATCCTTGTGACTGAACTGGAGGGAGGACTTGTTCCCGTGGGAATGTGATCTCAACATCTACACTCACAATCCACTCTCCTCGCGATCGCGGATCCGGAAAGCTCACCTCGATCGCCTGACAATTTTTTTAAACTGTAATACAGAGCCTCCGCTAGATTGCCCTGGAGCGCAGGCGATCGCTAGCTTGAAGTACACAGCAGATGAAGTTAGATGGGTGACCTGGGATTCGAACCCAGAACCAGCGGATTAAGAGTCCGATGCGCTACCGTTGCGCTAGTCACCCTTATTACTGCATATTACCAGGATTTGTCGCTGGTTGACACTCCTTCTCCGGCTTAATCCCAACCAAGAAAGATAGGCTGAATTTAAAAAAGTCACGTGATTTTCACAATTAGTGTTTAAGTTGGAGCAATAAGCACCCATCAGAACAGATAGTTGCCTCCTGGTTCATATCAGAACATTGGGGCATAGCATTAGCGCGATCAGTTGTAGCTTGCTGCAATAAGAAGTTGCCTAATGCTATGCCTATACAGGGTTTCCAGCACTACATAGTAATCAGGACTAGCAAATGCACATTTATACCGTGCAAGAAAATAGACACTCATTAGTGTTCATAGCTTTGTAATTTTATTTAAGACTATTTACCAATGAACTGTTTAGAGCCAACGCGATCGCCTCAGCCTGGTAAAGCAGCTATAACCCTACGTCAAAAACTGTTACTGACCTTCCTGCCGATCGGATTACTCCCATTAGTCATCGCGGGAGGAATCAGTGGCGCCTTTACCTATCAACGAACAGCTCAACAAGCCGAATTGCGCTTACGTAATTTAGCGATTATTACGGCTGAGTTAACTTCTAAAGATTTAGATAATAAGACGACATTATTAGCATCACTAGCTGCTAACCCACTCATTTTAGAAAGTGTCCGAGCAGGAACACAACAGGCAGAAATTGCCAATCTACCTAACCTACCCATTCCGCAAGTAGAAGCTAAGTTTGCCAATCGCAAGGAACTACAACCCAACCGGCTCATTGAGGACTACTTAAGAGACATCGCCAGAATTGGTAACTTTGCTGAAGTTTTTGTCACTGAAAAATATGGATTTAACATCGCTTATAGCCGACCCACTAGCGACTTTGTTCAGCGAGATGAACAGTGGTGGAATAATGGCAAACAGCTCAAACACTGGATTGGAGTACCCGAGTTTGACCAATCAACTCAAAAAGTGACGATCGAGATTATTCATGCCATTCATGATCCAGCTTCCAACAAGTTTATGGGAGTTTTGAAGGGAGGATATGATACCAGTCATTTAAAATACTTAAAAGAAGAATTACGCAATCTACAATTTCATGGCTCTGAGCAATTGCAGATTTTAGCGATCGGGGAACCCATGACTGCCATCGCTACAATTAATGCGCAAGGTATCAGCAGTATTCAAGAAATCCCTGGAAAAGTTGGTATCCGGCAACAGGTTCAACCCTTACAAAAATTATCAGACCATAGGTTTTCGCCGATTTATACAGGTATTCGACTTGCTACATGGAGTGATGGCGATCGACAGTACACGTTAGCAACAATTCCACAAACGAACTGGGTAGCGGTAACGTCTGTAAAACTTGCCCAAATTCAAGCTGACGGCTATCAGCTTGTCTCTATATTTGGATTATTTTTTCTCGGGTTAGGAGCCGTTACAACTGGAGTCATCCTGCGCTTTTCGCATAAACTATCTGCGCCGTTAAATGACTTAGCTGAACTAGCTCAAAAAGTCACGGAGAAAGCTGACTTCACGATTCAGGCAGAAGTGAGCAATCAGGATAGTGAAGTGGGGGTATTGGCTAAATCTTTGAATTTGTTATTACAGCGAGTTCAACAGTTGCTCTATGAACAAGCAGAAGCCAAGCATAACCTGGAAATCTATAACCAAACCTTAGAGCAAAAAGTTCAAGAGCGAACGCAGGAATTAGAGGTTTATAGCCAAACCTTAGAACAAAAAGTCCATGAACGGACAATAGCTCTGCACGAAAAAACTCTCGATTTAGAACAGACACTACACCGATTACAACAAACTCAATCTCAGATGATCCAAGCTGAGAAAATGTCAAGTTTGGGACAACTGGTGGCTGGAGTTGCCCATGAAATTAATAATCCAGTTAACTTTATTCACGGTAATCTCACCCATGTTCAAGAGTATGCCGAAGATCTATTAAGCTTTATTCAACTCTATCAAGCTCACTATCCTCATCCTACACCTGAAATTGCTACCCAGGCCCAAGCGATCGACCTAGAGTTTTTACAGGAAGACTTACCAAAAACTCTGAATTCCATGAGATTAGGAACTGAGCGGATCTGTCAAATTGTCCTTTCTCTGCGCAATTTCTCTCGTCTAGATGAAGCAGAATTGAAAGCAGTTGATCTGCGCGAAGGCATCGATAGTACCTTATTAATTTTGCAACATCGATTAAAAGCTCGACCCGAACGACCTGAAATTTTGGTAGTGAAGGAGTATGGCAGCTTACCCTTAGTAGAATGTTACCCCGGTCCGTTAAATCAGGTATTTATGAACCTATTGGTAAATGCCATTGATGCTTTAGAAGAGAAGACTGTCAGTCGAAATTACCAAGAGATGCAAGAATCACCGAATCGGATTACGATTCGGACAACAATCATTGCTCATCAATGGGTAGAAATTACAGTTACCGATAACGGAATAGGGATGGCAGAAACTACCCGTAAAAGGTTATTTGAACCCTTTTTTACGACCAAGCCTGTTGGCAAAGGAACAGGAATGGGAATGCCAATTAGCCATCAAATTATTACCGAAAAGCATCAGGGTAAATTGACATGTTTTTCTACGATCGGTGAAGGGACTACATTCACAATTCAGATTCCAGTTCAGCAGTCTTTACCTCAACATCACCAGACTCTAGTTCAGCCGAACCTCCAAGTTAAAGTCTACTAAATGTTCCAAATTAGCTAGGGTACTATTATTGGTTCTCAGTTGAATTAGATTATTTTCTACTAATTTTTACCAGAAAACCGCAATCCACATAGATAAACAGCCACAGGATTTTCACAATTTTTGATTTAAGCTAAGTTATATCAGCTGTACCAAGCAGGATTTCGCCGCTAACTCTAATTGACCTGACCCGATAAAAGAGAATTTTCTGTATTCGAATCGACTACTTTTATATACTTTATATTGTCCGTTGATCTGGCAATTTTATGCAGATAGTTGATGACCAAAATAATCATGGGTAATCTCTACACAATCCTACCTC
>VRZD01000091.1 GCA_016743235.1 Pantanalinema sp. GBBB05
CATCCCTAACAAACCAAAGCCACCCACGAGGGGAATGCTACCTACACCAAAGCCTCGCCCATTATCTTTAACCCGTAAGATGCAGTTCGTTGCTTCGTATGCCAACTCAATCCAGATTGTATCAGCATCCGCATATTTAATTGCATTAGTCAGGGCTTCCTGCCCCATCCGCAGTAAGTTATTCTCAACTTCCGGGGGCAGAGGGTAGGCTGTACCTTGGGTTTCGTAGCTTAGAGCCGTATCCGTTGCAGATCTCATCTGAACCACGAGATGATGTAATGCACTGGGTAAATCGCCTTGCTCCAAAAACTGGGGACGAAGAGCTGCCACTGAACGCCGCGCTTCAGCCAGTCCCATTCGTGCCAGTTCATCAATCATGTCTAAATGAGCCTGAGTTGCTTCTAAATCGTCGGCTAGCACCTGACTTGCGCCACCCGCCTGAACCAGAATGCCCGTAAAGGCTTGCGCCAGTGTATCGTGGATCTCTCGCGCCATGCGGTTGCGCTCCTCTAAAATCGAGGCGGCTTCAGCCCGCTTGCGATCGCCGATATCTGTATTGAGGGCATAGAACCCAATCACTTGAGCATTAACGTCGAAATCGGGAATTAAGGTTACACTCAAATACTTTTTGCCTGTTGGCAGGAGTATTTCTGCTTCAAACGTTGTCGTTTGTCCCGCTAAAGCCTGATTAACATAGGGTTCTAACACTTGATACGTCGCATCATCCACCAGTTCACGAATAGACTTACCTAAAATTTCATCTCGGCTACAGTCACGCCAAATCTCATAGGTGCGATTGACAAATCGCTGGCGTAGATCAGCATCTATGTAACCAATCCCAACCGGGAGAGCGTCTGTAATCAGTCGTAATTCTTGCTCGCGAGTACGCAGCTCGGCTTCACTTTTCTGTAACGCGGCTGTGCGTTCTGTAACTTGTTGCTCTAGGGTACGGTTATAATCGGCTAACAGTTTCTCGGCTTGTTTGCGTTCGGTAATATCTTGAAAGGCAGCGATCGCACAACTCACATTTCCCTGCTCATTAAAAATTGGGGTTCCCCAGGCTTCAACCGAAACAACGACATTGTTTTGATGAATTTCTATATCGTCAACAGTGCTCTGTTCACCGCTCAAGGCTCGAATTCCAGGTAATTTTTCTGCTGGGTAATAGTGATCGGTGCCTGCCTGATAAAGCTGATAAGCCTCTGAAAGTTGTCCCGGTGCAATGGCAGAATTGATCCCTTGACCTAATAGCTGGATCGCTCGCTGGTTAAAGTAATTGAGATGTCCCCTTGGATCAACCGCTACAATTCCGACTGGAACTGCTTCTAAAAATTGAGCAATCCGGTTTTCACTGCTACGAAGCTTGGCATACAGTTTGGCATTTTCAATCGCGATCGCGGCTTGAACTGATAGAAGAGTTAAGACTTGCGATCGCTCAGGCGTAAATGCTCCAGTGGTTAACTGATTTTCTAGATACAAAACGCCAACCAACTGATTTTGATTCAGTAATGGTAAACATAAAATTGATTGAGCTCGGTGATGTTGAATATAGGGATCGTTGACGAAATGACCCTCCTGAGTTGCATTATGGAGAATGACGGATTCATGAGTCCGAATGACATACTGAATCACCGATTCGGGTAAGCGATTGTTAATGGGAAGCGATCGCAGCACTTGTGCGACATCGCCCTGACCGGCATGGTTGGACTCGCACGCCGCTTCAATCACCCACTCCCCTGCCTTTTCCAAGATCAGATAACCAGTTTGGGCACCTGCATTCTCAATTAGAATTTGCATCAAGGAATTCAGCAATTGTTCCAGCTCAATTTCACGAGAAATGGCTTGAGATGCTTTCAAAACTGCCGCTAAATCAAACGTGACCTGTGAGGTATTTGCCGTACTTCCGGTAGTGGTCTGGAACGGCGTAGCGGTCGGGCTAGAAGCTGAAGTAAAGAACTGCGGATAGCGAGTTTCTAAATCGTTAACCTTTGCTGTGGCTCCCCAGCGGGCATAGCAATAATGCGCCTCTTTTATATAAGTTTGAGCGAATTTGTCTCTGCCCCGCTCTAGATAAAACTTTGCCGCTAATTCATAGGCTAAGGCTTCTTCCTGGATATATTCATTTTCTCTAGCCCCTTGAATCGCCTGTTCGTAAAACTCTTCTGCCTCCAGTAACTGCCCCAGCACTCGTGCTTTTTCCGCCTCAACCAGATAATACTTGTGCAAACAGTTCATGGGAGCGTGGTCTGCCCAATATTTAATTTTTTCCTGGGCGATCGCAACCCCTGCCAAGATTTCTGCCTGAACTTGAGCGGTACTTCTAGAATAAGCTGTCAGCTTTGCTAGAGAGCTATAGAGGTAATATAAAGGCTCCAAGGGAGATGCGATCACCTGGATCAAAAACTGCTCGGCCTGGGTTGCATGTTCGAACGCATCAGCATATCTAGAAAACAGATAGCAGAGAAAAAGTTTGTTGATATGGATGAGAAAGAATACCGTTCTATCTATTCCTTGTTTGGATGGGCAATTCTCCTCGTTGTATGCCTGACCAATGAGCTGAAATGGATTGACCGAACGCCCCATCAAATTCAAAATAGATTGGTGAAATATTTGGTTCCATATCAGTGCTGCCTCCTGTTTAATTTGGCGAATTGCTTCGCTGTATACGGTGATTTCACGTTCGAGTTCGACAAGGTTCTTGCCTACAACGAAGGATTGAAAGCAGTAAGCATGAGCACAGTAGGAAGCATATTCTAAATCACCTGTTTCCAGCCCATTTTGATAACCCTCTAGTAATGGCTTTGCAATTTCTCTCACATGCTGTTTCCAGTGAATGATGAAATCATTGACAACAAGCAATGTTCTAGCTCTGAGCGGATGGGTCTGAGATCTGGATAATAACGTGAGTGCAAGTTGACCAAACTGGTAAGCAGTAGGAATATCACCAGCCATTCCACAAAGAATCAACCCAAAATTAGCATATGCAAAGGGAGACTCTAAGGCATTTCCATACTGTATGGATAGGTTGACTTGTTTCGATGCCAGCAAGGGCAGCAAGTTAGGAGCAGCTACATAGGCAGCTACATTAATACTGGATAGAATTCGCATTGCTGCTAATTGATTGAGTTCAGCCATTTCTGGCAAATTAATCAGATCTCCAATCTTCTGACGCTTGAAATAGGATTTAATTGCATTTATTTCAAGTTGAATATCTGCCTCACCCGGTACTTCAGGAAAACAGATTCCCAGTTTCTCTAAGACTTGCAATGCAGTATTAATTGCTTTCAAGGGTTGACCCTGTGCTATATCAGTTTGAATTTTGACCTCATACACTTTCACCGTGTCGAGAATCGTCCTGCCTGACTGCAACACGATCGCCGACCAATTTTCTACCTGCTCAAACTCACCACACAAATAAGCAACTTCTGTTGTTTCTAGATATAACGCTAAAGTCAGATCATAATTTGTTTGCCAGCTAGAATCTGCTAGCCACGATCGCCCCATTGCTAAATAGTGTTTAGCGACGCTATAGGCGATCGCCCCTTTTGCTTTTTGCCCTGCCGTTAGATTCAAGTGAGCGATTCGATTGCGTTCAGATGGCTCAGACACCCGTTCAATCCCATGATTCAGATGATCCACAATTTCAAATAGTCGCTCTAACAGTTCCTCTGGTGCTATCGTTTTGAGCAAATTGCAACCAATCTGGAGATGAACGGCTTGTTTCTGTGATGCATCAATTAAAGCGTAGGCGGCTTGCTGTACCCGATCATGCAAAAACTTATAGTCGTGAATCAATAGATCGATATCCAGTTCCGAGAGCGGCTGAATCAACCTAGCCTGGACTGCGGCGAACAAATCCTGAGAAACCGTTTGAGGCGATCGCTCACAAACAATCGCTAAAGTCCCCAAATCAAACTCAGTCCCAATACAAGCCGCGACTTGAAGCAATTGCTGAGTCGTCGTGGGTAGCTTCTTTAGCTGACTTAACAGCAACTCCACCACATTATCAGTAATATTCTGGGCTTGGATTTGAGCCATGTTCCACTGCCAGTTTCGGTGCTCTGCACTAAAGCTCAACAGATTTTCGCTGTAGAGCGATCGCAAAAATTCACCCACAAAGAAGGGATTTCCTTCAGTTTTGCGCAGAACTAATTCAGCTAAAGGACGAACGGTCGCAGAATCTTGATGAAGTGTCTCAGCGATGAGCTGATTAATCGGCGGCAACGTTAACGGTTCTAGAGTAATCTGCTGAAGTTTTGCTCCTTGCTTTCGTAGCTTTTCTAGCACTAACATCAGCGGATGACTTGGATCTACCTCATTATCTCGATAGGCACCAATCAAAAATAAAAACTGAATTTTTTGATCCAGCAATATCAGTTCAATTAATTTCAACGTGGCAGAATCAATCCACTGCAAATCATCTAAGAAAATAACCAGTGGATTTTTTTCAGCACAAAAGGCTCGAAGAAACTGTTGAAAGACGCGATGAAAACGATTTTGAGTTTCCGTTGCTCCCACGTCTGGGATGGGCGGTTGCGAACCAATAATTAACTCAAGCCCTGGAATGACATCAATGATCAATTGTCCGTTGCTTCCTAATGCTGTGAGCAGGTGAGACTGCCATTTTTGCAATTGCTCGTCGGGTTCACTGAGCAGTTGTTGAACTAGTTTGCGTAGAGCATCCGCGATCGCGCTGTAGGGAGTATGGCGCTGAAATTGATCGAACTTACCAGAGATAAAATAGCCCCGCTTCTTTGTAATCGGTTTGTATAACTCCTGAACCAATGCTGATTTACCGATGCCAGCATAACCAGTCACTAGCATCATTTCTACATTGTATAGAGTATCTGCATTTTCCCCGCTGGTCATCCGCTCAAAGGCCGCTAGTAATGCTTCAATCTCTACGTTTCTACCGTACAACTTTTGAGGAATTTGAAACTGATGGGAAACATCCTGCAAACCGAGTGGAATGCTGTAGACCTGACCATTTTCACTGAGTTGGGAGACACAATTTTCTAAATCTGCTTTGATACCCCAGGCATTCTGATAGCGATCCTCTGCATTCTTTGCCATTAACTTCAAAACGATATCCGAAATTGCTTTGGGAATCGCTACATTCAGTTCGTGCGGCGGTACAGGCGATTTGGCGAGATGACAGTGAACGAGTTCAAAGATATCGGTTGTGAGAAAGGGTAATTGTCCGGTCAACAGCTCGTAAAATGTGATGCCAAGTGAGTAAAAATCCGTCCGATAGTCCAGCAAACGGTTCATTCGTCCAGTCTGCTCTGGAGAAAGATAAGCCAGCGTTCCTTCTAATACATGGGCGCTTTTGAATGTTGGATTGGTACGGTTGAATCGAGTCGCAATTCCAAAGTCAATGATTTTAACAATGCCCGTCTCGACATTAAGGACAATATTGCCAGGGTTAATATCCTTATGTACAACACCAGCCGCATGAATCCTACCTAGAATATCGGCGATATCGATCGCTAAACGTAGGAAGCGAGCTAAGGGCATGGGGTAAAAGCTTGAACACTGCTGCTTCCAATGCTTCAGGGACTCACCCCCAAAGTCTTCCAACAGAATCATCAGTGTGCGTTGATAGTTTAGCTGGTCATACGCTTTGATTACGCCTGGTACATCCAGAGAGCGGGTAATGACATATTCTTGTTTATACCGCGTTAATTCCTGTGGAGAAGGGTAATCCTTTTTAAGCAATTTAAGAATGATCGATCGACCATCTTGCACTCTAACGCCCCGGTATACCTGTGACGTACCGCTTTCATAAATCTGGGTCTGAATCGAAACCTCTGGTAGAGCAATCATTCAAAGTTTTCCAAACGAGTAAAGCACTACCTAGGTCGGAATATAGGTGCATTAGCCTCACTTAGGCATCTACCCAGAGAAGTAGATTTGGAAAGATAATTGCTTAATACCGAAAGTTGTTATGAATCCGAATTTGTGAGTGAGCCGCTGAACTTAGCACTAATCGAAAAATGTGGTTGTGTCGCAAAAACCAGCCAATGGTAAGGTAAACAAACTCAGTTCTACTAGTCCACCACATTAGGATTGGTGGGTTATAACCGGGTAAGAACGTTGTAATTTCACCCGTGCATCGGTGGTAGAGAAACACCAATCAATTGTGGCTGTTTGAGCATTGCGTTTGAAGTGAACCCTTAAATTCGGACAGAGAATGGAAAATTTAAGGAAGTGTTTCTTTTATATCAGACTCTTCTTTTGTTGTTCATTCCATCTCTTTTCGTACTCATCCGGTGTTAGATAATTTAATGATGAATACATTCTCTTTCTCATATACACATTCTCCAAAAACTGCTCAATCTGTTCATATGCTTCTGTGAAATTGCGATACTCCGACAAGTCAACTTCTTCCTCTTTAATCGTTCGCTCTGCATACCCGTTTTGCCATGCCTGTCCGACTTCTGCCATGCTCAACTTAGCCCCGTGCTGTTGCAGCAGTTTCACATACTCATTTGCCGCATACTGCACTCCCTGATCGCTATGATGGATCTCCGGTCGTCCCCTTGCCAATCCCTGATGGGTGCGTGTCACCTCCTTGAGAGGAAAATAGATTACAACTGGTTGTTGAGATAAGCACAACGATGAGCTAGAACGGTTGGAACATGCTCCGTCTTCCACCGTGCCCCCGAAATCTTCAGCCGAC
>VRZD01000026.1 GCA_016743235.1 Pantanalinema sp. GBBB05
AGAGAATCTGGGCAATGGTATCAATGCTTTGTTGCAGTTGCGCTTGATCTTCTGGGGTCATACGACAGTTGGGACAATAGGCTTCTCTCCTAGCCTAATTTTTCTCCCAAGAAGGTGACACGCACCCCTATCACTCTTCTATTTTCTGAATATAACAACAAAAGACTCGATGTGCAGTCACCGAGCCTCTTCTCAAGACTTATCAATGAAGTCAGCTATTTCAGCTTGCCTAAGCTCGGTTGGAGACAGACAAACTCAACAACAATTTCGGTCATGTATAACGTTGCCCATCACCCGCCGTAGATAACCTCTGCATCATAGCCGATCAACTCTCAGCGGTCGGTGTGCATGGGCGTTGTTAGCTGTTCGTTCAGAATTTACCACTTTCACTTACAGGATTGCGTTTGTCCCACATACATAAACCATTAGCAGAGACAGGATTGATTCCAAGAGGTATGGGATTATAATTCAGAATCGGCTTTAGCGAGTTATTACCTACTTGAAGATAAGCTTCATATGCTGGAAAGCCATCGCGTCCACCTACAACACGATATGTTTTAGCAATTGGATCAATTAAAACATTTATATCAAAATCAATTGGACAAGATGGGAGTAGTGGCAATCCTATTCTCCCAAAAAACTTAACAATTACATTATTTCCCTGCTGCTCCCATGAGTTGCTTATATCTCGGATTGAGGCACGTCTAGAAGGAAGTTTATCTAATCGATTTCCTGTTCTGCAATCTGCAAAATAAGATTCTCCAACACGATTTCTCTCGTCTGTTGTAATTGGAGCAATGTTGGTAACTTGGTTGCCATCAGTCTCAACTTCAAGCTCAATCACCTGATGTGTTCGGCTGCTTACATTCAAATCTGAGGAAAAGCCACGATTATCAGCATGTAAACATACTAATGGATTTTTTCCTATACGAATTTCAGCCACACGAGTTGGTATAAATGTATTCAACCAGACTTTTACTCTTTCCTTACGGATGTTACCTTCCCTTGTGAATTTGACACCAAATGAGGTAAATGATTTGTTATCCAATATAGTTAGATTTTGTTGAGTCCTACCGCTTGCAGGATTCTGTGGTGTGCCAACTGTCCAAGTTACTGGAAAGGAACTCCCAGAATCTACAGAATTTGGAAGAGTTCCTTGAAAAGTGATATTTCCTGCTGGAACACAGTTGTCGCCAGTCAACTTCCTTGCAATCAAAGAGTTTCCACTAATACTAATTTGTACCTTTTCTCTTAATCCGCCTTGTTCACAACTATACCCTTCTCCAATCCATATCCCCTCAAAATATGAGGCTGCTTTGGGGCTAGCTGCTGCCAGTGGAGAACTAAGAAACAAGATAAAACCTGTGGTACAGAAAACTAAAATTGCTTTCATCACTAAACCTAGATGATCAAATGTGACTGTACAAACCAAACTCTAGCTAACAATGAATAGACGGAAATTTTCCGTCTAATGATCCTATAGCGGGCGGATAGGCAGAATGATTTGGTATAACACCCCAAAATTAATACTTATGCAGATTATTTCTGCATAATACGTCGCTCAAGCTGTATCGCAAGAATTTTTCCGCATAATTTCAGATCTTTAGGAAAGTCCATCGCAATTGTTTATCATCGTGAGGGAAAAAGGAGCGATCGTGTAGTGAACCTGTTCCAGCAGCCAGTCCTCCAGTCATCCAGAACATTGGAAAAGGTCCCAATTCACCGCTCGGGTACATTGGTTCGTTATCCCCATATTCGTTCACGGAGATCATTAATAGAGTTATGCCAAGCATCGTTTCGCCCGCCGTCATCCCACAATTCTAGGAGTTCAGAATCTGCACCTAGAATTCGCTCGATCGCTGAATCAGCAGCAGATTTTAGGTCATGGGGAATTTCAGTCGGGTTAGACTCGATCCAGTTGTCGAGTTCTTCGGAATAAGAGTTGCGAAGTCCCCATCTCCCTTGTAGGCGTGCGATTACCTCACAGGCTGCAAGACATTTACACGCCTCGTCGCTATCAAGATAGCCTTCGGTTTCCAAAACAACTTGGATTTCTGAGTGGACAACATCCAATCCTGGATTGTCAAGAAACGAGCTAATCCAGTCGCAAGCTGTGTCGTTCCCAAAAGTATCTTCAGCCCATGCTCCCATTTATCGTCCTTGGCTACCGCTCTCAGAGGATATTTTAAAAGTATCAAAGCGATTGATTTACTAGCCCCTTTTTCTAGCATGCCCGTAGGGCTTTAAGCCCTCAACTCTGGAAGACTTTGAATCCGGTTCTCCCCAGAATTGGAGGGGGCAGTTCAGGGCATAATTGTAACTTTCCAATAGCTGATGATACTGAATACGAATATCGATCGCAGCTCCAGTCTCAACCAAACCGCTTAATCGCTACAACCAGTGATTTAGGACGATCGCGGTTTCCCTCTATCTCCAGCATTTGTTGTTTCCGCTGCTCCGTTTGTTATAACAGCTGCTCCATTTATAACTTTTGCTGCTCCGTTTGTAACTTTTGCTGCTCTGTTTGTTATAACGGCTGCTCCATTTGTAACTTTTGCTGCTCTGTTTGCTATAACGGCTGCTCCATTTGTAACTTTTGCTGCTCTGTTTGTTATAACGGCTGCTCCGTTTGTAACTTTTGCTGCTCCATTTGTTATAACGGCTGCTCCATTTGTAACTTTTGCTGCTCCGTTTGTTATAACGGCTGCTCCGTTTGTAACTTTTGCTGCTCCATTTGTTATAACGGCTGCTCCATTTGTTATTTCTTCAGCCCCAAAAGTCTGTTTACCGGTTCGAGGCGGGTGGTTGAGTACTAGTGCCCTGTTGCGCTTGCTGAAGCGATTTCCAGTTGGCAATCTGAGACTGAGCCTCGCTGTAGGCCGTTGAGTTGGATGGAATATGTTGAGCGATCGTGATGGCAACAGCAGGATTATAGATTGCCTGGTTTTTAGCCGTTTGGAGTAATTGCCCACTCCACTCATTAATTAATGCATCCGCATCCGCTCGGAGCGGCGTATACCCAGAGACTTGATTCGCAATTCGAATTGCTTCTGCCAGAGCATCAACCGTGGCTCCACTAGCGGCTTGCCGTGCTTGTTGGAGATATTGGTCTGCCTGAATTTGCGCCGCTTCCACTTGCAGGGTTTTACGCCAGTTGGCAATATCCGCCTGGGCGTCACTATATAACGCTCGTCCGGGACGAATTTGCTCCGCGGCCGCGATCGCCGCTGCCAAGTTCCCTGCCAGGGCATAGGTGCGGGCTTGATCCAGGAAAGGTTGATCCTGAATGCGTTGAATTTGGGCATCCCACTGGCGAATTTTATCCTGAGCGTCTTGATATAGTGCTCGTCCCTTAACGATTTGGTTCGCTTGGGCGATCGCGGTTTGCAGAGAAGTAATATCTCCTTGGGCAGCATATTGTTCTGCCAGTTCCAGAATCGGTTGATCGCGGATCGTTTCAGCTTGCGCTCGCCATTTTTGAATCTCCTGCTGTGCTTCGTTCCAGCGCGGATTAGACTCCTGGACTTCGGAAGCTTTGGCGATCGCGGCTTCCAGGTTAGCCACATCCCCCTGATCAGCCAACAGCCGGGCATTCTCCAACCGCGCCACAGCTTCAATTTCTAATTGCCAACGGGTAATTAACTGCTGCGCCCGTTGGTAATACGGACGACCCGCCACAATCCGTTGGGCTTGCCCGATCGCCTCCTCCAATCCGGCGACTGTACCCTGCCAAACATGGGAATGGGCATTTGCCAAAATTGTAAAGTCTTTGGCTTCCTCTTCCAGCTTGGCTTCCTCCGGCAATTTTCCGACAATATCTAGCGCCCCCTGAAGATCCTTTTGCTCTAGGGTTGCCTGCGCCAAATTCATCATCTTGCGCCCAAACCGATTAATTGCTTTCTGAGCTTCCTGAAACACATAGCTTTCTGGGCGAATTTGCCGCGCCAGTTTAATCGCTTTCAGTAAGTTCTCCAGTCCCCCATCATCGGCTAAGCGTTCCGCTTCATAGAGTCGTTCCCCATCTTTACGAGCGGTGTTAATCCGATTGGTCAGGTCATCATAGCGAGTGGTTTGCCAATATTGACAATCGAGCGAGAGTAAGCGAATGGCTTGGAGAAATGCCTGTCGCCATTCTCGTTTGCGCATGGCAGCTTCTGCCCGCCGATAAATATCTTCCCCTTGTGCCCAAATGGATTGCCAAAGTTTAATCCGGTCTTCCACTAGCTTGTAGGCAGCGACTTTGCTGGGAATCTGCCGCGCCGATGCGATCGCGTCTGCCAGTTTGCCTTGATTAAATAATTCTCCAGCTAAATCTAAAACATCCTGTGACCAGAGTTCAATTAAGCGATCGGCTTCTTGGCGCATCGGGTGATCGGCAGGTAAGCCATCCACTAACGCGATCGCTTCTAATAAATCCTTTGCCGTGCGCTTACTGGAGGCAATGCGAGCGCATTCAAATCGCATTGAAGCCGAAGCTAATGGCCAGAAAACCGCAGGACAGTTGGGGAGTCCGGGCAACTGTAGTAGATACGCGACGGCTAGCGTACTACTGCCGACGGTTAATAATCCAGCCGCAATCAGCGCCATTTTCCAGCTCAGTAACCACTGCCACCATTGCCGACTCGTCTGGGATGACTCTGAAGCACCAGGTGAAACAACGGTTGGAGACGAGTGATGAGTCTTTGATGACCGCTGTTGCGATGGTTGGGTGGCTGCCCGCTGTTTGAATTTGGCATAGGTGGCATCCAACCGAGGATTTGACCCTGATGAGGAGCCATTGGCTGAACCCTGTTGTAGCGGCACCGAATGATTAACAGATTGCCCTGGCATGGTCCGAGTCGGAATTTTCCTAGGCGATCGACCTTGCTCCCGCAGGTCTGATGGCTTGCCAGGAGGCTGACGGTCTGGAATTCGGCGATCGTTACTCATACGCTAGGGACAACGGCAACCCCGTGTCAGTTCCTCAACCACAGTGGATTTCTTGCTTCAGTCCAAGCATTGTAGTTGGGAAAGGTTGAGTTTTGTCTTAACAAAAGTCAACGATCGCAAGAAATCTAGTTGCCATCCTACTCTCCTAGTCCGAAAAAGCCAAATTTAAATTGACTGCAACGTTACCTGCCTTTATGGCTGATCGTCGCTACTCAGCTCGCACGTCTGCCAACAGTTCGGCTAGATCGGCTTCACTTGCCCGATACACCGTACTGCAAAAATCACAGGTCGCCTCTGCGCCTTTATCCTGCTCAATCATGTCTTGCAATTCGGCTTGGCTAAATAGCCTTAATGCTCCTAAAGCTCGTTCGCGCGAACAACCACAGTGGAATCGGACTAGTTGAACTTCGGGCAAAATCTCTAAGCCCAGATCACCTAAAACCTGCTCCAACATTTCCGGTAACGTTTTTCCGGCTCGGAGCAAATTTGTAAAGCTGGTTAAGCTGGCTAGCCGAGATTCTAGGAGTTCCACTAGCGCTTCATCTCTCGCGGCTTTTGGTAACACTTGAATCAGTAGACCTCCGGCCGCAGTAACTCCTGTCGCATCTACGAATACACCTAAAATCAAAGCGGAAGGAGTTTGTTCGGAGGTGACTAAATAATGGGTTAGATCGTCCCCAATTTCACCCGAAACTAACTCCACCGTACTGGAATAGGGGTAACCGTAACCAACATCCCGGATCACATAGAGATAGCCATCGTGACCCACTGCCCCGCCCACATCCAATTTACCGTTGGCGTTAGGCGGTAATTCCACATCGGGATTTTCCACATAGCCCCGTACCGTACCATCTAAGCGAGCATCAACGAGAATGCCGCCAAGAGGACCATTGCCTTTAATTCGAATATTGACGCGTGATTCTGCCCGTTTCATGCTGGAGGCAAACAGCAGTCCGGCGGACATCGTGCGTCCTAGGGCTGCGGTTGCCACGTAGGAAAGTTTGTGGCGTTGCCTGGCTTCATCGGTCAGGCGAGTTGTAATCACACCAACCGCCCGGATGCCACCGTCTGCCGCCGTTGCCCGAATGAGCTGGTCTGCCATGAGAAAACCTTACATTTTGTTACATTGATCTCTATTTTAAAGGGTGGAGCTAGCAATTGTGGCAGTTTGTTCGGTCGCCAATTGTTCGGTGAGCCAGGTAATTTCGTGGCGTAGAACCTCCAAACACCGTTGCCATGCCAGGGCTTTGTAGCGATCGCCAGACAGGGGTTCCAGTTCTTGGTTCTCTAGCCGAAGTTGGCAGGTCATCAAACGATGATTCAGCAACTTAACCCGTTCGGAGGGTTCCAAATGGTTGAAAAAGAAGTATTTGATCATAAAGCGCGATCGTGAATTGACCCAACTTTCATGGGGATGCTCCAGCATTTTCTGTTTCCAGAGTTGGCGACCAGCCTCGGTGATGCTGTAAATCTTACGGCTACAGCCCGCTTCGCCACTGGCTTCAGACAACACCACGATTGCCCCGCGCTCTTCTAGACGTTTTAGCAAAGGATAGATTGTGCCGTAGTTCACACTAATACAACTACTCATGAAGAGTTCTAACTGTTGTTTTAACCGATAGCCGTGGAGAGGTTCTTGTTGCAGTAAACCTAATGTTGCCAGTTCAAACATTTGTGGGGCTGATCAATATTCTTTCAAGTGGATTATATCAAACTGATATATCAGATCATTGCATCAGTTCTATGCTTCCTCTATGATGGCAATGTAAAGCTTTATTGATCAATTCATCACTGCTGAGCCCCCCCCTCAAGGCGTTATGTCAGGCAGTGAAGTATGGCTAACCATCGATTTTATTGATCTTATGTTTGTTATTTGCCCGCTTACAGCTATCCCACTGCCATCTCACAATGTCCTGCTGTGGTTGTTGATCAGCGGATTAAAATCAGGAGTCACCTATGTCCGAACCGTCTAAACATCTGGTGGATGAGTCAGGGTCACCCAGTTCTGTGGCAATGCAGGAGCAGCCGTTATCTTCAAGGGCTGCTAATACAGAATTACCTCGATCGCCGAAGCGTTCTCACTCTCAACGGTGGCTCGCGATCGTGGGTCTAGTCTTATTAACCTTAGGAGTGGGGTTTGGTTGGCGCTGGTGGCAAGCGAATTCTGCGGCTCAGGCTCCTGCTGGAGCCGCATCAGGTCAACCGCAGGCATTACCTGTAACGGTGCAAACAACTAAGTTAGCCAGTATTCAGGAAACCTCTACATTTGTCGGCTCGTTAGAATCTCAAAGTTCAGTCGCCCTGAAGCCGGAAATTACAGGTCGGATCAGTGAAATTTTGGTGCAGGCGGGCGATCGGGTCACGACCGGCACACCTGTGGTGCAACTGAGACCCGATAAACGACAGGCGGAAGTAGCAGGCGGACTGGCACAGGTAAATTCTGCCCGTGCCAACCGGAATAATGCTCAGGCGGAACTGCAAGCCTTGGAAGCCGAACGGGCTGCCAACGTCGCCGATGTGGAATTACAGAATGACGAATATCGCCGGATCTCAGAGTTAGTTAGAGAAGGGGCTTTATCGCAGCAGCGATTAGACCAGGTACAGCGCGATCGCAACCGGGCGATCGCGTTACTGAATGCGATTAATAAGCGAATTCAGGCAGAAGGGGCAAATCTGGCTCAAGCGGATGCGGATCTAAAAACTGCCCAAGCCAATGCCAATCTAGCCTCTGAGCAATTACAAGATACGACGATCGTGGCTCCATTTACCGGGACAGTGGGCGATATCCCCGTCCGCCTGGGACAGCTAGTCACCACAGATGATACGTTGACAACGATTACGCAGAATCAATCGTTAGATCTGCGGCTGCAAATTCCGATCACTCGAGCTGCCGAGTTGCGTCCGGGTTTGCGAGTGCAATTAATCAACAGTAAAGGTAATGTTCTGAGTAATGGTCAAATTAGCTTTATTGCCCCTAAAGTTGATACGCGAGCCCAAAGTGTACTGGCAAAAGCGACCTTTGACAATTCTCAGGGGCGGTTACGTGACGGGCAATTCGTCAGTGCCAGAGTGGTTTGGCAACAACAACCCGGAATTTTAATTCCAGCTTCGGCGATCTCCCGGTTGGGGGGAGAAACATTTGTATTTGTAGCTCAAGCTCCGGATGATACCTGCAAAGAAGCTGCCCCTGGGGCACCTCCTGCGGCTAGCCCGCCGGCACTCGTTGCCCATCAACGGGCTGTCAAGCTCGGTGACACCATTCAGGGCAATGCTTATCCAGTGATTCAAGGGCTGAAGTCGGGGGAACGGGTTGTGGTCTCTGGCATTCTTAACTTGTCAGATTGTGCCCCGATCGCGCCTCAATAGCGTCTTTTCTACACTCCCTGCTCTGCCCCATCCCCTTTACCTGCTGTAGTCCCCAAGTTCCCTGACCTCTATCTACCTTCTGCCTTATGTTCGTCGATTTCTTCATCAGACGACCGGTCTTTTCCATTGTTTGTTCCCTGATTATCTTGCTGGTAGGAGCGATCGCCATTCCTTCCTTGCCAGTAGACCAATTTCCGGATATCAGCCCGATTCAGGTCAGCGTCACGGCTAACTACCCTGGAGCCAGTGCAGAAGTGGTGGAAAGTGCGGTGACCACAATTCTGGAACGGCAGATCAATGGGGTAGAAGGACTGCGTTATCTCAGTTCTAGTAGTAGCAATGATGGTACTAGCACCATCACAGCCACTTTTGAATCCGATCGCGATAAGGATATTGCGGCGGTTGATGTGCAAAACCGAATTTCTTCTGTGACATCGCAGTTACCTGAAACCGTGCAGCAGACGGGAGTGCGGGTCAGCAAACAATCGAATAATATTCTTTTGGCGATCGGTTTGTATGGAGATAAGAATCAGTATAGCGATGTATTTTTGAGCAACTATGCGGATCTCTATATTGCCGATGCCTTGAAACGGGTGGAAGGGGTTGGTGAAGTCCGCATCTTTGGTGAACGTCGTTACTCGATGCGGCTATGGCTAGATCCAGAACAGTTAGCTAGCCGGAATTTAGTGGTTCAGGATGTGGTCAGTGCGCTCCGAGAGCAGAATATTCAGGTCGGGGCAGGACGGATTGGGCAGTCTCCCACCCCCAAAGAGCAGCTGTATCAGATTGATTTGCGGGCACTCGGACGACTCCAAGAACCATCGGAATTTGAAAATATTACGATTCGGGAAGAGAACGGGACATTAATCAAGCTACGGGATGTGGGACGGGCAGAACTGGGTGCCGAAAACTACACGACATTTCTGCGATTTAGAGGCAATCCGGCGGTGGGGTTAGGGATTTTTCCAACTCCAGGCAGTAATGCGATCGAGGTGGCAGAAGGGGTTAAGCAGGAAATCGAAAAACTATCGACATCCTTTCCCCCCGGATTAACCTACAAAATTGCTTTTGACACGACGCTATATATTGAAGAGTCACTGGCAGAGGTGCAAAAAACTCTGCTGGAAGCGATCGGGCTAGTCGTGATTGTGATCTTTATTTTCTTGCAGGATTGGCGCACGACGCTGATTCCAGCTATCACGATTCCGTTGTCTCTGGTGGGTACGTTTGCCTTTGTCAAAGCCTTCAATTTTTCAATTAATAGTTTGACGCTGTTTGGCTTAACCTTGGCAACGGGGATGGTCGTGGATGATGCCATCATTGTGGTGGAAAACATCAGTCGCTATATCCAAGACAAAGGAATGCGACCGATGCAGGCGGCGTTAGAGTCGATGCGGGAATTGACCAGTGCGGTGATTGCCACGTCACTCGTGTTAATGGCAGTGTTTATCCCAGTGGCATTTTTTCCTGGAACAACGGGAGCACTGTATCAACAATTTGCCTTAACGATCGCCTTTTCGATCGCGATTTCGACGTTTCTCGCCTTGACCTTAACGCCATCCCTATGCGCGTTGTTATTACGTCAAGGACAACATCCGCCCCGCTGGATTGCCTGGTTTTTCAATCTGTTTAACCGTGGGCAAGACTGGGTACGGCGGGGCTATCAACGTGCCCTCAACTTCTTAGTTCGGTTCAAATCGGTTGTGATCGGACTGTTTATCCTGTCATTGGGCGCAACGGTTTGGTTATATCTCCAGGTGCCCCAAGCCTTTTTACCCGAAGAAGATCAGGGCTACTTCATCACGATCGTGCAAGCCCCAGAAGGCGTATCTCTGAACTACACCGATCAGGTGATGTCCAAGGTCGAAAAAATTCTGCTGGATGAGAAAGAGTTTCCAGAAGTGGTGGGCACCTTTGCGGTGGGTGGCTTTGGCTTTAGTGGCAGTACCGCGAATACAGGTGTCATTTTCACGCCGCTTAAACCTTGGAAAGACCGACGCAATCCTAACCAGTCTGCTCAAGCCTTAGTCGGTAAGCTGTTTGGTAAGGTGAGTAGCATTACCGAAGCGAGAATCTTAGCGGTAAATCCACCTGCCATTCGGGGATTAGGCAGTTTTGGCGGCTTCCAATTTCAATTACAAGATCGACGCGGCAATGCTGAGATTCAAGCCTTATTGCAGTCAGCCCAGCAGTTAATTGGGCAAGCCAATGCTCCGGGAACTGGTTTACAGCGAGTATTCACGCAGTTTGCTGCTAGTACCCCCCAGTTTGAGATTGATGTCAATCGGGATTTAGCTAAATCCTTAGGGATTTCAGTCGATACGATTTTCACGACCTTACAAACGGCACTGGGATCGCAGTATGTTAATGATTTCAACTTGGGACAACGGAGCTACCGGGTTTATGTCCAAGCCGACCAGCAATTCCGGGGAAATCCCAATGATATTGGCAGTCTGTATGTGCGATCGGCGCAAGGAGAAATGGTACCGCTGAGCAATTTGGTGACCATTACTCCCAAAACTGGGGCACAAACCATTAACCATTTCAATTTATTCCGAGCGATCGAAATCTCTGGTAATCCGGCTCCTGGTGTGAGTTCTGGGAATGCGATTCAATCGATGCAACAGTTAGCCAATCGGCTACTGCCACCTGGCTTTGGATATGAGTGGGCAGGTACAGCCCTGGAGGAACTGCAATCGGGTGGGATGGCTCCTGTCATCTTTGGCTTAGGGTTAGTGTTTGTCTTCCTGGTACTGTCCGCCCAGTATGAGAATTTTGTTGATCCGCTGATCATCATGTTGGCTGTGCCGTTGGCAGTGTTTGGCGCCTTACTGGCTCAATCCTTACGGGGGCTGGCGAACGATGTCTACTGTCAGGTAGGGTTAGTCATGCTCATTGGGTTAGCCAGTAAAAACTCGATTCTGATTGTGGAGTTTGCCAACCAGTTACGGGCAGAAGGGCTATCAACCACTAAAGCTGCGATCGAAGCTTCTCAGGAGCGCCTGCGACCGATTTTAATGACGGCATTTTCTACCCTGTTAGGGATTTATCCTCTGACTGTGGCTACGGGAGCGGGCGCTAGCAGTCGAATTTCTTTGGGTACAGCAGTATTTGGTGGCATGTTTATTGCGACCTTTTTAAGTTTGTTTGTCGTCCCCATGTTATATATCGTGATTACAGGGATGCGCGATCGCTTATTTCGGAAACCAGAGTAGAATAGTGCCTCCATAGCACGCGTAAATTTTAGCAAGGCGACTTATGAAGTTATGGCGCTTTGGACTATTGCTTAGTCTCGGATTCAGTTTAGGTTTGAGCCACCTGCCAGCCCAAGCTCAAATGATAGATGCTCAGGTTAATGCCTTAGTGGAGGCATTACGGTTAGCGGCTCCGCAAACCGGGAGTGGCGATGATGGGTATTACAGTGATTGGCAGGTGAAGCCGGATAACGTTACCCGCTGGTCAAAATCCTGTCTGGGTAAGACTGTAACTCCAGCCCAGTTTGAGTCTGACCAGGCAACCGCCCGGAAAGTCATCACCTGTGTCATGCGGGATGTGCTGCGGGACGAGTATCAAGCAAGTGGAAAGAACGAAGCTTTGGCCGTCCGGCGATCGGCAGCTTGGTGGATGACCGGGGATCCAACAAAGTACGACAGTAAAGATACGACCGCTTACACCCAGGTCGTGCTCAACTTATACCAAAAACGAAAATCCACGGCGGCTTCTGGTTCTGCGGCGACTGGTCCAACCGATAAACCGGCGACACCCGCAACCCCGGATAACACTGACAAGCCAGCGGCTGCTAAGCAAGGAACAGCATACGATCGCTATATGAAAGCGGGTTATGCAGCGACTGAGAAAAAACAACATCAAACGGCGTTGCTGTACTTCAAACGAGCGCTGGATGAACGACCGAGTGATAGCTATGCAACGCAAGCTGTTCGCAATGTAGAAGCATATCTGCGAGGAGAAAAGCCAACCACCTCAACCCAGCCAGCTACCCAGCCGATAGCAACCGCTGCCACGACGACCCAAGCATCAACCGCACCGACGATCGCCACGGCTGCCATACCAGCGCCGATCACCCAACAACAAGCATTGGGATTGATTAACCAATGGTTGCAAGCCAAAGCCCAAATTTTTGCGCCGCCGTTTGACCAACAGCAGGCGACAAATCTAACCACCGGCGAACTGTACGATGCCCTAGTTAAACCCGATGGGGTTCTGACCTGGTTAAAAACCAATCAAGCCTATTATCGTTACGGGGTTCAAACCGTGGACTCGATCGAACGGTTTGCGGCTAATCAGAGCCGTGCCACGATCGAAGTCAAAGTTACGGAAGACCGCACACTCTACCTGAAAGGAACGATCGCGCCCCAACAAACAGACTTTTCTGCCCAGCAAGTTCGCTACACACTGGAATTAGTTAATGGCAGTTGGAAAATTGCCGACTACAAAACGATCGACGGTTCGTTGTTAGAGCGATCGGTACTGGCAGTTAATCCATCGGTGGGGGGAAATCCATGAAACGCTTGCTCTCAGGGCTAACTGCTGCAGCCACTCTATTATCTACCCCTGCGGTAATGGCAGCAGAATGGGTGAATGTTGCCAAAAATTCTGTGGGTGACGCATTTTCGATCGACAAAAGTGCCATTCAGCGTAATGGTGATATTGTGCGGTACTGGGAATTTCGCGAGTTTCCCCAGCCCAATAATGCCTTTCTGGAGGAAGCTGTAGAACAGCCTGTACACGGCGTTGTGATTGGCTGGTCAGCCGACTGTGCCAGTATGATCCAACGGTTGCGGCAGGTGACTGCCTACGATAAAAATCGCAAGCTGATTCAACGCTTCACCTATGGAGACGCTGGCAGTTTGGCACAACCGAAGCCAGGAAGTAGTGCCTATACGGCGCTCAAGTATGTCTGTGACTTCAAAGAGTAGTTGATCGGCAGGATTTTGCCACAGAGCAAGAGGATCGCAGATTAACTTCGGACACCTTAGCGACCAGGGGCGCGTGATCGCTGCTTTGGTCGCTATTGGTATGCTACTGCGAACCAATGCGACCTCTGTAGATTCATCATTGCTGGGAGACGCGGTACTAGCTCCACCGATCGGGTGATTCTGGAGATTCGAATAGCAAGTCGTAGTCATAACGAGTATGATTTATATATGACATACAGGAATGAATTTATGACGACGACACTAAACACCCGCAAGGCTGAATCAACTCAGGCAGCAGAGCTGCTGTTGACGTTGAATCGCCAACAGGCAAATGCCTTAGTGACTTACCTGAATTACAAAAAGTACCACTGGCTCACGTTCGGACCGTTGTTCCGTGACCTGCATTTGCTGTTTGAAGAGCATGCTACGGAAGTATTAGCGATGGTGGATGAATTAGCTGAACGGACACTCATGTTAGACGGAACCCCGCTCGCAGATCCGGAACACTACCTACCTGCTACGACGGTTAAGCCGTCCGAAGGGCAACTCTCGGTCCGGCAAATGGTAGAAGAAGCGATCGCCAACCATGACATCATCATTGCGGAAATGCATGAAGATGCTGAAGTAGCAACCAATGTAGGAGATATTGGCACGGCAGATCTATACACACGCCTAGTGCAAATTCACCAAAAACAGCGTTGGTTCTTGAAAGAACTGTTGAAGCGAGGAGATGGTTTATCCGCCTAGTCGCCTATCTGCGGTGAAAACCTTTCTGCCTCAATCAGGACTAATATAGGCAGGGATGAGTGGTCAATATCAACTCGATTACTCATCCCACCGCTAAGACGATCGCTCGGGAAGTGCCCTGTGACTCTTGTTAGTGGTTTAAACGAATCTCACTAATAGGTCAGGAAGTTAGCCCGCTTCACTGCATGGTGTCTACTTGGGCTTTAATCGTCTGCCAAACAGACAATACTCCCTCGATCCACCCTTGCGCAAACACTATCCGGCTTTGCGGATCGACCTCTAACAAATAAGCAAAGTCAGGGTCATGTAGTCGGGAGGTTTGGGGGTACTCCTTCAGATCCAAAAAGCTCCACAGGTATTCCAACACATCCTCGTCCAGGGCAGTGGTTAAGGATGCAACCCGTTCAAAATGCCGAAACTCTTTGTAGGCAAGTTTGGCACTGGAGCGAATGCCTAGTTCAAACCCTTCCTGACGAACTTTGTTCAGCAGTACTTTCTTTTCAGTTTGCAAACGCTCTACCAGATTGTCTGCTTGGGCAACGCGGAGCTTCAGTTCTTCTTGAGTAATAACCATCTCTAATGCCTCCTGGCAAATAGCAGAAATATTGAAGTGCTGTTTAACGGGTTGAAGCCGCTCAAATAGTGCATCAGGAACAGCGATGGTGACTCTTTGGCTCACAACTTCCTCCCGAAATCTGTCTACTCTTATACAATACCCAGCTTGAGTACATAAAAAGCGGTGACGAAATAATTTGTTGCATAACATACAAATTCTAAAATCTAATTATGTATCGAAAGGGACAAATAGGTGAGGCTATTTGGCTAAAATTCTTGCTAAACGGAGTTCTTACGACGCCTGATTAGCTCGTATGGTTATGCAATCGCCAAGTGCCTAGTAGATACAGTCGAGAACAGAGTGAGTGAACGACCTTGCTGAACCAGCTAATGAGTTGCTTAGCCGCTGTAGCGAAAGGACTGAACAAAGAAAGCTGGATTTTACTCTGAATAAAGTTACAAAACGAACAGTTAAGTTTGGTTTTTTAGGGGTCAATATTCTTAATGACTATCCCTTTCTTTATGCTTGAACTGAATGCCGCAGATTACTCCCTGTTGTCTTGGGTACAGCAGGCTGGTGTATCCGCTCACTCACTCTCCGTCCGCTTCCAGCACGACAGTTTAATTGTTCATTGTCAAACCCTTGAAGTGGCTATGCGGCTGTGGGAACTGCGATCGTGCCTGCAAATGCCTGGAAAGGATTTGTGTTTCCAGGTTAATGGCGTCTTTTATATCGGCGCAACGATTGAATAATGGCGATTTCACTGTGCCATTAGCGCCTTGCCTTTAAACTATTCAGCTCTCTCAGTTCAATCTCAACAGCACCCATGCCCAGATCGGTAGGCTGTCACAATATGGTGAAGATTGATGCATTGAGGGGTAGAGTTAAACCCAAGCGCAGCAGTTGCTTGCCGATCAGGTCTGCTCTACCCCTTAATCATGAACCCTGGTGAGAGCACAGTAACAGCGGAGTTAGGAACCATAACTAGCGCTTGAAACCGAAATCCTCAGACTTGAAGAAGACCTACTGCGGCATAATTTTGGTTTTAGCGGGTTCTGGGATGGCAGGACGGCTTTGGTAAGGTAAAGGAATATATTGCACTGAAGGACGACCCGTCATTGGCTGGGGATACAGATCCATCAACGCATAAATCTCGGTTGGTAACTTGACACTCACAGGTAAGCCCATAAATTGGGCTTCTTCGACCGAAATGGGGTAATCGTGGGTCACCTGTCCAGTCGTGAGAGTTTCGATAATGCGATCGATATTTTCTGGTTGAATTTTTTGCTGAGGAATAGTGTCCTCTAATAAGGTGCGAACAAATTTCTGCACTTGCCGAATAGCTTTGTCAGCAATGTCAGCGGTAATTAGAGTTTGGTCATCAATCTCACTAAGCGGCTTTTCTGCTACAACCTTCAGGACGCTAGCGGCTGGGACATTGCCTAATTGTGGATCAACAGGACCTAGGACAGCATTTTCATCCATCACAATTTCGTCGGCTGCCATTGCCAACATTGTGCCGCCACTCATGGCATAGTGCGGAATAAAGACAGTTACTTTTGCTTGATGCCGCACTAAAGCTCTGGCAATTTGTTCTGTGGCTAGCACTAATCCGCCAGGGGTATGCAATACCAGATCGATCGGGACATCGGGCGGGGTGAGGCGGATAGCTCGCAAGACCTGTTCGGAATCTTCAATACTGATATATCGGGCTAAAGGAATCCCCAATAAACTAATTGACTCTTGCCGATGGATTAAGAGAATGACGCGGCTGCCCCGCTGCTGTTCTAACGATCGAATGGCTGCCACCCGGCGGGCTTCAATCATCCGTTTCTGAATCACAGGCTGCAATGACGAAAGGGCTAACAGGATAAAGAAGATATTCACAAAATTCATGTAGGTTCCTCAGCTTAGATCAGCGCTGGATTGAAGCAGAATCATCCAGCCTGACAAAACCATACAAATAAGTCAGCCAATTTTCTAGTTCAGAAAGAGAGACTTTGTGGTTACGCTTGGGGAGTGAAATTAGATCTATAAAAACATGAAACAATCGGATGCTGTGACTAAGGCAGCTTAGACCTGATCAGTGATCGCTCTAGCAACTGTTTTCACAAATAATACTGTAAGCAAACTACTACCCAGGACAGATTGCATCAAGTACAACTTAAGCTGTAGGGGCACAATTGTCGATTAGCAGTAGCCACTATTGATCAGCGCAGATTTAGATAGAGTCTCGTTAAACCGCTGTTACGCGATCGATAGAGGTAGGGGAAGGTATAGCGAGGAGGCGAATAGTAAAGGCAATTCCGTCTTAGCTAAACCTCCCCTACAGAGGTAAGCTCAGGAAGTTTTACGACTGGTCGAACGCCGTCTTGTGCTACTTCCTCGAGCCGATTTCCCAGCAGCAGGAGTAGACGTTATATCTGTGTCAGCTGTTTTGGTGCGTTTAGGCTTGCTCGTTGTCGGCTTTGTTGCAGCTTTAGTTGATGCGGCAGCTTTAGTGGTTTTTGCAGCTCGCTTTCTGCCTTTACTGGCAGATGCCCCATCGGTCGTTTCATGACTAACTTCAGTGTTGGACTGACCATTTAACTCAGGCAGTGCCGTTAGCTTCAATGTTGGAGTTGAGGTTGAACCTGTGCCATTTCCAGATGCTGGTTCTGACTCCTGATTCTTCTGCTTGCCCCGTGCACCTGTCCGGCGACGCGATACTCCTCTCGCTTTAGCTTCAGCCGTTAAGAGCTGTTTCAGCCGGGTCACCGTAATCTGAATACCAGACCCGGTTAACGTCGTTGCTAACTCTTCATAAGAAATGCCTTGCTCAAGGCTAGCTTTAATGCGATCGTACAGCTTGCTAATAGCTGTTTGCAGTGTGAGGCGATTTGTGACCAACTCGTTTAAGCGAGTATTTGCCACATCTAATGCTTCCACTGGAACATAGGCAACCGATCGCTGAAACTTAGGCTGTTTGGCTTGCCGTTTAGACTTACTCACAGCACCTTCATTGTTACTGTTGGTCATTTCAATGCTCCTAAAGCTTGGTAGTAACTGACGCAAAATGTGGAATCGAAGCTACAGAATTAGAAACCAAACACCTGAGAAATTTCTGATTCAAGACGGCTAGAAGTCGGCGTTACAGAATGGGGGTACGGCTGCCACATTATGCGCAATTTTTCACTAGGATACTCTGTTGTAGACCTAAAAGTGCAACGGAACTGTGGCTGAAACTAAAGTTTTAACCTAAAAGTGATCAAGAGTGCCAGTAATGAGTCGTTTAATACGCTGTGATTGATGCTTGATGATAAGTCGTTTGTGGTTTAAATCAGAGAACCATCAAGACTGAAACCGATGGTGTAGTCATCGTCTGAGCTGATGGTGTTTCACGGCAGCAAGATGCGATTAACCTAGTTAACTTGCTACTGGGCATGTGCGGAGCACCCCCATGATCGCAGTACTGATGAGCTGAACAGTTGAGAATCATGAATGAGTTGTCGCAGCTGCGATCGGAAACGGGCATTCTGAAGGAGAGCCATACTCTAAAGCGTGTGGCGATGAAGGTTGACCTGTTACTCAGCAACTTGCTATCTGCACCCCTATGTTGTCTGACTTTTCTGCTCTAGCGACGGACTTGGTTTTGGCGATCGCGCTACGTCCCCTCCTGATCACACCAGATCAGTCCTTACGTCAGGCGATCGAAATCATGCATCAGGCACAAATCCAGTCCTGCAACGATGGGTCAGGTAGTGGTGGGAATGCCGCACTTTGCCATAGTTGCGTGTTGGTGATGGAAGAAACCCGCTTAGTTGGAATTCTCACCACAATAGATGTAGTGCGGCTGATTGCGGTCGGAGCCGTTGCCGAGACGATCACGGTGGGCGCTGTGATGACTCCTAATGTGGTCACGATTAAACAAGCTCATGTTTCGATTGCCGGTGTATTTGATTTATTTCGCCGCCATCAGTTACATCACCTACCCCTGATCGATAGCAGCGATCGAGTCGTTGGCATCATCACGCCGGAACGGGTGTTACAAGGGTTGAAATGGACAGATCTGCTAAATCTAGTGGAACAAGACCTGCTGCTGGAACAGAAGGCGAATGATCTGGAGAAGCGAGAAACTCGGTTGCGGCGATTAGTCGCTAGTGTTCCAGGGATGTTGTATCAATACATGCTGCATATTGATGGCTCTGAAAGTTTTCCCTTTATTGGCTATAACTGCCGCACTATTTTTGAAATAGAACAAGACCTGGCGTTACAGGATCCCCAATTTCTCTGGCGGATGACGCATCCAGAGGATTTGCCTGAGCTGCGAGAGTCGCTACAATTGTCTGCCCAAACGTTACAGTCCTGGAAGATGGAGTGGCGAATTTTAACACCGTCTGGTGGCTGTAAGTGGGTGCAAGGGGTTGCCCGACCCGGCCGGCAGGAGAATGGCGATATTGTGTGGAATGGCATGATTCTGGACATCACCGATCGCAAAAAACTGGAAGAAGAACGCGATCGGTTCTTTAAGGAGCTGCGGCGATCGCATGATGAATTAGAACACCGAGTCCAAGAACGCACAGCAGCCCTGCAAGAAGCCTACCAGGAACTGAATTCATTGATTGAAAACTCACCCTTGGCGGTGGTGGAATGGGATAGTGATTTTCAAGTGCGGGGTTGGTCATCCCAAGCAGAAAAGTTATTTGGCTGGCAAGCAAGAGAGGTATTTGGCAAACACCCTGATGATTGGCAGTTTGTTTATGCCGCCGATCGTCAGACGGTGCAGACAGCGATTACCCTGTTGCTAAATGGCAGTGAAGCTCAAAGCGTTTATGGCAGCCGCAATCTGACTAAAAGTGGGGCAGTGGTTTATTGTGAGTGGTACAACTCAGCACTCGTGGATGAATCGGGTAATCTCATTTCGGTATTGTCATTAGTTTTAGATGTGACCCAGCGTAAACAGGCTGAAGCCGAACTCCAAGCGTCCCAACGCCGATTTGCCACTGCGTTTCATTCCAGCCCTGTACCGTTGTGTCTAACGACCTTTCCGGAGAGTTGTCATTTAGATGTCAATGATAGTTGGGTACTGAGTACTGGATATAGTCGGGAGCAGGCGATCGGGCGAACAGTGAACGAACTGGAACTCTGGCAGTTCGTCGAAGAGCGGGAACAGTTTATGCAGGCGATGCGGGAACAAGGATCAATCCGCAACTTTCTGATGCACTCCAAAACCCAAAAAGGAGAAATTCGCAAGGTATTGTTATCCTGCGACAAAATTGAATTAGATGGCACCCTCTGTTTGCTGAGTGCCGTGATTGATATTACAGAGCAAAAACGGATTGAAGAAGCCCTACGGGATAGTGAGGCGTTGTATCGCACGTTGATTCATAACTTCCCCAATGGCGCAGTGCATTTATTCGATCGCCATCTCCGCTATGTTTTTACTGACGGTCAAGAGTTAGCGGCAATGGGGATGAGTCGAGAGCAATTTGAGGGCAGAACTCTCTGGGAAGCGTTGCCACCGGAACTGGTTCCGATTATGGAACCCCTCTATCGCCAGGCATTAGAGGGTCAATCGGTTACCCAAGAGTTGCCATTTGGCAATCGAGTTTACATTATCTATGTTGTGCCTGTCCGCAATGATCAAAATGATGTGTTTGCGGGGTTAGTGCTGATCCAGAATATTACCACTCGCAAGCATATGGAAGCGGCTCTGATGCAGGCAAGGGATGAGTTGGAATCACGGGTGCAGGAGCGCACGGAAGAGTTGGCAGCGGTGAATTTTTACTTACAAGATCAAATCCTGGAACATGGTCGGTTAGCAGAACGTTTAGCGATCTCTAACCAGGAGTTAGAGCAGTTCGCTTATATTGCTTCTCACGATTTGCAAGAACCGTTGCGCACGATTACCAGCTACACCCAACTCCTTGCCAAACGGTATGCGGGACAACTAGATGCTAAAGCGGATAAATATATTGGTTACATTGTGGACGGCTCTAGCCGGATGCAACAACTGATTACTGATCTCTTGGCATACTCCCGGGTTGGCAGACAAGAGCTCAAACTAGAGCTGACTGATTGTAATGAACTCCTGCAAAAGGTCTTACATAATCTTCAGGTGGCGATCGCAGAATCAGCCGCTATTGTTACCTGCGATCGCTTACCAACGGTGCTAGTGGATGCGGGGCGAATTATGCAACTGCTGCAAAATTTAATTGGAAACGCGATTAAGTATTGTGATAAAACGCCACCGGAGGTACATGTAGGGGTATTAGGGAACTGTGGAGAAGACGGGGACGTTGAGGCAGATAGGGAGAAGGCTGAGATCGCGAATGTTGCGTTAGAGCATGAGTATGTTTTCTGGATCCGAGACAATGGGATTGGAATTGAACCCCAATACATCGAGCGGATTTTTGTGATCTTTCAACGGTTGCATACGCGACGGGAATATGCCGGAACAGGGATTGGATTAGCGGTTTGCAAAAAAATCGTGGAACGTCATAAAGGGCGCATCTGGGTTGAGTCGGAACCGGGGCAGGGGGCAACGTTTTACTTCACGCTACCAAAGGGAGAGATGCCGCACAGTGAGGTTGAGGAGTAGACACAAGGCGATCGATAAGGGTGGTCTATGACAATTCATATTTTGCTGGTTGAGGATTCTCCCAGTGATGCTGATTTGTTGCTGGAAGTGATGGAAGAGGCAATGCTGCCAACTCATCTCTATGTAGTAGAGGATGGGGTGGAGGCGCTCGCGTTCTTACGGCGTCAAGGTCAATATGCGGATATGCCGCGTCCCGATCTAATCTTGCTGGATTTGAACTTGCCGCGGAAGGATGGGCGGGAGGTTCTGGCAGAAGTTAAAACTGATCGGGATTTGGGCACGATACCTATAGTTGTTTTAACAACATCTGCTGCCAGTGAAGATATTCGTCGAGCTTACGAGTTACATGCCAATTGCTATATCACAAAACCTACAGGTTTGGATGACTTTGTCCAAATGGTGAAAGTGCTTGAGCAATTCTGGTTAACTGCCGTTAAATTGCCTCCCCATCCGGATTAGCTGCTAAATTATGCCTGTTCTACTGCTAAACATTTTGCTAGTTGAAGATAATCCTGCGGATGCTGACCTGCTTCAGGAAATTATTGACGAACAGGACGAACCGGCATGGCAGCTGACTCATGTAGAGCGGCTAAGTGAGGCATTGCACTATCTGAAACAACAGGAATTTGATCTGGTTTTGCTGGATTTGTCCCTGCCCGATGCCCAGGGATTGGATATGCTGGCACGGATTCATGATGTCTCCCCCACCATGCCGATCGTCGTTCTGACGGGACTGGATGATGAAGTAATGAGTTTGGAAGCCCTACGTCGAGGGGCACAGGATTATTTGGTCAAAGGGCAGATTGCCTACCCACTACTCATCCGAGCCGTCCGGTATGCGATCGAACGGGCTCGGACTCAGCAGGTGATCTATCAGCAGTCAGCGGCGATCTCAGCCTCCCGAGATGGGATTGCGATTCTGAATCGTGAGTTGGAGTATAGCTATCTGAACCAGGCACATGCGGAAATTTACGGCTATACCAGTCCAGATTTCTTGATGGGCAGAAATTGGCGATCGCTGTACGACGGGGAAGAACACCTCCGAATTGAACATGAAATTATGCCAGTATTGCGCCGACAGGGCTACTGGAAAGGAGAAACGGTTGGTAAGCGGAGTTCTGGAGAGCGAGTTTATCAAGAACTTTCGTTAACGGCTTTGAGTGATGGGGGCTATGTCTGTATCGTGCGGGATATTAGCGATCGCAAGCAGGCAGAAGCGTCATTACGGCTGGCTCAGTTTTCTCTCGATCGTGTGAGTGATGCGGTCTATCTGGTCAAACCGAATGCCCAATTCCTTTATGTGAATGAAGCGGCTTGTCAGTCCTTGGGCTACTCGCAGCAAGAACTGCTGAATCTAACGATGTTTGATGTCTATCCCGCCTATACGCCGGAGTTATGGGCAGAACACTGGCAAACATTGAAACAGCAGGGATGGCGACGGGCAGAATCAATCAATCGGATGAAGGACGGTCGGGAATTCCCGATCGAGATGAGTTCCAATTACTTACAGTTCAATGGCAAGGAGTTTAAGTGTGTCATTGTGCGCGACATTAGCGCGCGTAAAGCCGCGGAAGTGGCTCTACAAAAAAGTGAACAAAAATTTAGAAGTCTAGTTGCCAATGTGCCAGGGGTGATCTATCGCTATCTACCGGATGAGCGCTGGACGGTAGTTTTTATTAGTGATGAGATTGAGAAGATTACTGGCTATCCAGCGGCAGAGTTTATCAATAATCGGGTGCGGAGTCTGATCGATTGTTGCCATCCCAATGATTGGTTGATGGTTCAGCAGGTGACTGAACGAGCGCTGGCTCAACGGCAACCGTTTGTCTTGGAATATCGCATGATTAATCGGAATGGGGGAATTCGCTGGGTCTATCAAAAAGGGCAGGGCGTGTGGAATAAGGATGGCTTTCTGTTATATCTGGATGGAGCCATTTTTGACGTTAGCGATCGCAAGCAAGCCGAAGCGCAAATTTTACGGCTAAATAAAAGCTTGCAACAACAAGCTCTGGATTTAGAAATCGCTAATCAGGAGTTGGGAACAACTCAAGAATTTCTCTCAACGGTTTTGGATGCTGCCTCTGATCCCATCTTTGTGAAGGATGAACAGCATCGCTGGGTTTTACTGAACCAAAAGTTTTGTGATTTTGTTGGTTACAGCCGAGAGGATCTGCTGGATAAATGTGACTACGATATCTTTTCTCCCGAACAGGCTCAGGTGTTTTGGGAAAAAGATAATCAGCTGCTGACCACTGGAGCAATTCAGGAGGACGAAGAATATATTACGGATGCCAATGGTCAGGTTAGATATATTTCTACTAAAAATAGTCGATTTATTGATTCGTTTAATAATCGCTATATCGTTGGCATCATTCGAGATATGACAGCTCGTAAGCAAGCGGAAGAAGCGTTACGCGAAAGCGATGAGCGCTTACAGGCGATTTTGGATAATGCCCAAACGGCGATTTATTTAAAGGATATTCAGGGACGATATATCCTGGTCAACCAAAAGTTTCAAACCCTATTTCACCTACCTCTAGAACAAATTCTGGGTCAGACCGACTACGATTTACTCCCGCCAGAACTAGCCTATGTGAGTCAAACGAACGATCGCAAGGTATTGGAATCGAAAACCAGTATGGCATTTGAAGAATTTACCCTTCAGGATAATACGCTTCACACTTATCTTTCTGTAAAATTCCCTTTGTTCGATCGAGAAGGCGTTCCCTATGCTGTAGGAGGCATTTCTACCGATATTACGGCGCGCAAGCAGGCAGAGGCAGAAGTGTTACGAGCACTGGAACGTGAGAAGGAATTGAGTGAATTAAAGTCGCGCTTTATTTCTACAGCCTCACATGAATTCCGCACCCCGCTCACTACCATCCTGGGGTCAACAGAACTGCTGGAATATAGTAGCCATCGCTGGACTGATGAGAAGAAACAAAAACACTATGGTCAGATCCGGGCAGCCGTGCAGCATATGACTCAACTATTAGATGATGTTTTGACCATTAGTAAAAGTGAGGCTGGCAAACTACCATTCCATCCAGTAGTGCTGAATTTAGAAGCGTTTTGCCATCGCCTGGTGGATGAAATGCATTCCATGACTCGCAATCATCACACCATCCAATTCACCTGTTCTGGAGCCGTATTGACCGCCGAAGCTGATGAAAAACTGCTACGACAAATTCTGCAAAATCTACTATCCAATGCCATTAAATATTCTCCCGCCAATAGCTTAATTGTGTTTAACTTAATGTGTACCGATGAAACTGCCATATTTCAAATTCGCGATCAAGGAATTGGGATTCCCCAAGCCGATTTACAGCACTTGTTTGAGTCATTTCATCGTGCTAACAACGTTGGAACGATCGCGGGGACGGGTCTGGGGTTGGCGATCGTCAAACGGGCAGTAGAACTCCATGGCGGAGATATTATGGTTGAAAGTGAATTGGGAGCGGGGACTCAGTTTACAGTGAAAATTCCTCGGGTGCTGGAGGCAGAATAGAGTGGGAAGGACGCAGGCAAATCAAATCAGGAGGAATCAGGAATTTGGTGAAAAATTAAGGCTGAATGACAGTGTTTTGCTAGTTTCCGATAACTGACTCTGATTATGAAAACAATTTTAGTGATTGAAGATGAACCGACCATTCGAGAAATTATTATAGAGTTTCTTGAGGATGTCGATTTTAAAGTCATCAGTGCTGAGAATGGGGCACGGGGTATTGAACTCGCTGTTGCTCACACGCCAGATTTGATTTTGTGTGACATTATGATGCCGGAGCTAGATGGGTATGGGGTCCTTACCCACCTGCGATCGCATCCGCAAATGGCGACAGTTCCGTTTGTATTTTTGTCGGCGAAGGCAGATAAGCCAGATATGCGGCAAGGGATGGAACTAGGGGCGGATGATTATGTGACGAAGCCCTTTACCCGAGCGGAACTGCTGAATGCCGTGAATTCTCGTTTGGATAAGCAAGCGACAGTGAGCAAACACTACCGGCATAAGTTAGATGATTTGCGTAGTAGCATTTCCTATTCTTTGCCCCATGAGTTACTCACTCCGTTGAATGGAGTGGCAGGATTGTCTGATTACCTGAAGGAATCTCACCAAACGATCAAACCGGATGAAATTTTAGAAGTAGCCGAGCTGATTAATCGGTCTGCCCAACGCCTAACCCGAGTGGTGCAAAATACGCTGCTGTATGCCCGCCTACATCTGTTGACTCAGGAAGCCGTCACCCCCCAAGAGTATCTACACGATCGCTTAGAGCAATCAGATCCTGTGATTGCCAAAGTGGCTCAAAAGACAGCTGCCACTGCCAATCGCGTAGCCGATCTCACTCTGCAACTCGATCCGGCTCCAGTGCGAATTTCTGAATCTAATCTGATGAAAATTGTTGAAGAATTGGTAGATAATGCCTGCAAGTTTTCCGAGCCAGGTAGCCCAATTCAAATCATCAGCCAATTGCAATCCGATCGCTTCATTCTAGAAGTCTCTGATTGTGGACGGGGTATGACCCCAGCTCAAGTGACTGATGTGGGGGCTTATGTGCAATTCGAGCGTAAATTCTATGAGCAACAAGGCTCAGGTTTAGGGCTGGCGATCGTCCGGCAATTAGTCCAAATCTATAACGGTAATTTAGTGATTGATAGTGAACCCAACCACCACACGATAGTTCGGGTCAGCCTCCCAATCAATTAATTACTTCACCTTCCCCACTCTCTCCATGGTTTGGTAGCGGATCTTGAAAGATAGCGTTGGGGTTTCTGGATCATGTTACGCCGACCGAAGAAAGGCTGGACTCCTGAACATTAGGCAAGCTGGAAGCCATTTGGATTAGGAAAGCAATATCCCAACAACTATTGGGAAGTGTTTCGGGAAATTTGGCAAAGCCGCGATCGCTTAACCTATGCCTGGGATGTGTTGAATCAGGGCGTTTGTGATGGCTACGCCTTATTGCCGATCGCATCCGCCAAACGACTCCCGATCGGCTGGGACTTTATATCACTAGTCGTAGCACAGTCAATGAAACTTACTACGTCACCCAGAAAGCCGTGCGAGCAATGGGCTGTAAGCATATTGATAATGCCGCCCGGATTTGTCATTCGCCCAGCACCTCAGCGCTAAAACAAACGATCGGTGCTAATCGAGAGTTACCTTGGCACGATCGCATTGTCTTAGTCAGTGAGCGCACCAGTTTTGAGCTTTTACAAAAATGTGTTGCTGAGTGGCGATCGTTTGCGGAGTATCTACCCCCAGTAGTCTTGCGGTTGCAGTGGTTCAGGAATTTGGCATTACCCTCATTGGGTCTCTGCGGAGACAACGGTTTAACGTTTATTCCAGTATTGAACGGAGTCAGAGCTACTAACCTTAAAGAACTCTGTTACTAAATAACAAATGCCATGCCACAGTCACGATCGCGGCACTAGCCAAGGCATGACTGATATAACCAATCCAGATAGAGCGATACACCTGATAGCAGCGTGACCAGATCATACCAGCTGCAAATACAGCGAGCGATCCGAGTAACACCACTCGTCCATCATTGAAGTAAGTGGCAAGTTCAATCACATGATGCGATGTAAAAAATAGAGCGGATAGTGCGATCGCCAGTATACCAGGTTGCCATGCCGCACACTTACGAAACACAAACCAGCGCCAGACGTACTCTTCTAGTAAAGTGTTAATCAGTACGATAAACATCGCTCCAGCCAAGAAGGTTGGCAGCGACAGCTCACCAACTTTACTCACAACCCGATCGCGCACATCAGTTAAATCAATCCAATGGCTGGCGACTCCATATAATCCTAGAATGGTACCAGCCAATAACATTCCCAAGCATATCCCAACCAACCAATCCCGCTTTTTGGGTGGAGTGAAATGCAGCGGTTGGCGATCGACCAGGAGCGTCCAAATCAACGGTAGGCTGTGCATCCATAAACTACAGGCTACAAAAATGCTTGAGCCGATCATTCCTGGCAACAGTTTGATTGCGAGCATGCCAAGGCTAGAAGCAGGGGCAACAAGTAATAACGGTAACCAAAGCTTGAAATCGATCGATGGCTGAATCGGCTTTAACATATAGTGTTTCTGAGTTACCTTAAAGGACTCAGGCAAATGGGGGATGCTTTTCAGCTTAAGGAGCGGAATAACAAATTCCTGACTGCTGTAGGACACTTCTGCATCTGTTCACCTAAAATCGAAACAATCTAAATTCCTGAAGTTCTATGAGTACGTTTCGAGTTGGGGTAGCAGGACCAGTCGGTTCCGGTAAAACAGCATTAGTAGAGGCGTTATGTAAGGCGATGCGCGATCGCTACCATTTAGCGGTAGTGACAAACGATATCTATACTCAAGAAGATGCGCAGTTTTTAGTGCGATCGCAGGCATTGGAACGAGATCGGATTGTTGGTGTAGAAACGGGGGGATGTCCCCATACCGCCATTCGGGAAGATGCCTCGATGAACTTAGTGGCGATCGAAGATCTGGAACGTCGCTTTCTGGACCTCGATTTGGTGTTTGTGGAAAGTGGCGGTGATAATTTAGCCGCTACCTTTAGCCCGGAATTAGTCGATGCCACCATTTATGTGATTGATGTCGCTGGCGGTGACAAGATTCCTCGGAAAGGTGGACCAGGCATCACCAAATCCGATCTATTAGTGATTAACAAAATTGACCTCGCGCCTTATGTTGGTGCTGATCTAACCGTAATGGAACGTGATACTGAGAAAATGCGGGGGAATAAACCCTTTGTGTTTACCAATTTAAAAATGGGTGAGGGCTTACCGGCTGTGATTAACTTTATTCAAACCTGTGCCCATTTGCCGCATGACTAAACCAAACGCTCCAATTCAATCAGCACCAGTAGGAGCAGGGCTACCAATGATTCAATTAGCAAACGGGGTGAGAGGTATGAGAAACCCATCTTTATAGAGTAATAGGGGTGTTTAAGGGCAATTTCTGCCTCTTAGTAGGTGGCATTTGACAAGTAGCTCCCCCAACTTTATAAAATGAAATGCCTTTAACTAAGGAATAACTCAGAATTGTATACAGTTATACAATTTTTCTTTGGTTGTAATCTTAGTATCTCAGGGTTATTACCGAGTTTCTGTTGTGCTCGGCTTAGGTTTAGTGGGGAGCAAATCACTCCATGACAAGACAGTTTCGTCGGCGTGAATTTATCATTTTGGGCTCTACGGCCGCTGGTAGTGTATTGCTGAAGGCTTGCGCAGGGGGCAACACTCCAACCGCAGACACGACTTCTCCAACAGCTACTTCTGCTGCAACCACCACATCTGGAGATGCGATTAAGGTCGGTATTCTCCACTCACTCAGTGGCACTATGGCAATTAGTGAAAAGAGTGTGGTAGATGCAGAGCAATTAGCGATCGAAGAGATCAACAATGCCGGTGGGGTATTGGGTAAGAAGATCGAAGCGGTGGTTGAGGATGGAGCATCCGATTGGCCCACATTCAACGAAAAAGCCAAGAAACTCATTGACCAAGACAAAGTCGCAACGGTATTTGGTTGCTGGACTTCTGCGAGCCGGAAAGCGGTACTACCCACGTTTGAATCGAAGAACCACATGTTGTGGTATCCCGTGCAATACGAGGGACAGGAGTGCTCCAAAAATATTTTCTATACTGGAGCCGCTCCCAACCAGCAGATTGAACCCTCAGTTGACTGGTTGATGGAAAAATACAAGGGTCAACCCTTCTTCCTGGTGGGTTCTGATTACGTCTTCCCCCGGACTGCCAATACCATCATCAAAGCCCAGCTAGAAGCGAAAGGCGGCAAAGTGGTGGGTGAGGACTACATTCCTCTGGGTGGTACTGAAGTGACGCCAATTATCTCCAAGATTAAATCTGCCATGCCAGATGGCGGCATCATTTATAACACCTTGAATGGTGATAGTAATGTCGCTTTCTTTAAACAATTGCAAGGGGCAGGCATGGGACCGGATAAGTACCCATCCATGTCGGTCAGTATTGCGGAAGAGGAAGTGAAGGCGATCGGGGTGGAATACCTCAAGGGTCACTATGCGGCTTGGAACTACTTCCAGACAGTCGATACGCCTGAAAGCAAGAAGTTTGTGGAAGCCTTCAAGAAGAAGTATGGCGACGATCGGGTAGTCAATGACCCGATGGAAGCGGCTTACATCATGGTGTACCTGTGGAAGCAAGCCGTTGAAAAAGCGGGCACAGCAGATGATTTAGAGAAAGTGCGGACAGCTGCCTATGGGCAAACCTTTGCCGCACCTGAAGGTTCTGTCACCATGAATCCTAACCATCACATTTCCAAGTGGGTGCGGATTGGCGAAGTGCGGGATGACGGCTTGTTTGAGATTGTTTACTCTACAACAGCGGCAGTTAAACCTGTACCCTGGAACCAATTCGTTACCGATACCAAAGGCTACACTTGTGATTGGACGAAGACCGATGTGAAGTCGCCGGATACGCCAGGCAAGTTCAAAATGAGCTAGTTGTCGAAGTGGCAGCCTTTTTACCGTGAGTGCAAGTTGAGAGTTGCAAGTGAAGCATTTGGACAATGCCTGTATGGGACTGATACCTCAAGTGTTGCCAAATGCTTCGCCTGTTTCAGGTTAACTAACTCGTTGACTGCTTCTGCAAGGGATAGCTGCCAGCCAGCGCAGCGCGATCGCTCATTCTTAAAACCGGAAATTTAATCATCTATTTAAATTTTGGAGCTTCGGTTACAGATTTCGGTCTGTACCAGGATTGACCATGGTTAACATGCAAGCGTTGGGATAGAACATTGACACAGCTTCTCGAATCGTTATTCGGCGGATTGAGCATTGGCTCCGTGTTGCTATTAGCCGCATTGGGTCTCGCGATCGTTTTTGGACTGATGGGCGTGATCAACATGGCTCACGGGGAGTTCATGATGATCGGGGCATACACTACTTTTGTGGTGCAGAATGCCTTCAAGAAAACCGCCTTATCTGAGGTCTATATCTTTTTTGCACTCATTGCCGCGTTTATTGTGACTGCCCTGCTCGGCTTATTGTTGGAGCGAGGAGTCGTGCGGTATCTCTACGGCAGACCTCTGGAAACCCTCCTGGCAACCTGGGGGGTGAGTTTAATTTTGCAGCAGTTCATCCGGAGTGTGAGTTGGCAGTTTGTCACCGGACTGGCAATTTTCTGTGGGCTGTTTTTTGCGGCTTGGTGGGTGTTGTCTCGCCGTCCCAACTTTGAGCGGATTCGGAGTTGGGTGCTAGGCATTATGTTCCCCCTGTCAGCCGCGATCGCGCTAGTGATCGCTAATCTATTAGGACAAACATTCAAGCTTGCTATTACAAAGCCCTGGTTTGGTACTCAAGGGGTGGATGTGACGGCTCCCGCCTGGCTCCGGGGGGGCTTACAGTTGGGCGGTTCGCAATTGCCTTATACGCGATTGTTCATCATTGTCTTAACAGCACTTTGTGTGTTTGGCGTGTACTGGTTCCTGAACAAAACTCCGTGGGGACTACGAATCCGGGCGGTCACGCAAAACCGCAGTATGAGTGCTTGTTTAGGCATTCCGACGAAAACCGTGGATGCGTTGACCTTCGCGATCGGGTCAGGACTGGCGGGAGTCGCGGGAGTCGCGGTAAGTTTGCTGGGTTCCGTCAGTTCCAATACCGGACAGTCTTATATCGTCGATACCTTTATGGTCGTTGTCGTCGGTGGAGTCGGTAAGCTGGTCGGCAGTATTGTGGCAGCGGGGGTGATTGGGACATTGAGCTATGTGATTGGCTCGAATGCGATCGGCAATTTGGTCGCTGATCCCGAGCTCAAGAGCTTCTTTGAGTTCTTTGCTACCGCTAGTATGGCAAAAGTCATGGTGTTTGCCTTGATTATTGTCTTCTTGCAGTTCCGTCCGGCGGGTCTGTTCCCGCAGAAGGGACGCTCAGTAGATGCATAGGAGGCAACGATGACAGTCAAATCAATCGAAACAGTTGCCGAAATTCCCCAACGGATTACTGCCCGAAAACGCCGCAAAGCGTTGATTCTAGAAGTCGCGATCGTGGTGGTGGTAGCACTGATCCTGTTGTTTGTGATGCCTCCGTTGCTCACAGCGATCGGGCAGGGGGTACGGGTTAACCAGCTAGGGCGATTTCTGGCACTGGCGATCGTGGCGTTAGGCATTGATCTGATCTGGGGGTACACCGGATTACTCAGTTTGGGACATGGGGTCTTTTTTGCCCTAGGCGGTTACGCCTTCGCCATGTTCTTGCAACTACAACCTGTACCTGGACAAACGCCTGGACAAATTCCCGAATTCTTTTCGCTGTATGGCGTTAGCCAGTTACCACTTTTCTGGCAACCGTTTTACTCCTTACCATTTACCCTGTTAGCGGTGGTATTGGTGCCAGCGATCGTTGCTGCCGTTTTGGGCTACCTGGTATTCCGTAACCGCATCCGTGGGGTGTATTTCTCCATCTTGACGCAAGCAGCTCTGATCGTCTTTTTCAACTTCTTCAATGGTCAACAGAAGCTGATCAATGGCACCAATGGACTGAAGACGGACACGGCGACACTATTCGGGCTGCAAGTCGGTAGTAGTCCCATCATCCAGGGCGCGTTTTATGCCTTGAGTGTGCTGTTGCTGGTAGGTGGATACGCTTTATGTCGCTGGTTGACGAGTGGACGGATGGGACGGATGCTAGTTGCCATTCGGGATGATGAAACGCGGGTGCGCTTCTCGGGGTACAATCCCACGGGCTATAAAGTCTTCGTGTTTGCCATTTCCGCGGCTTTAGCGGGAGTTGCTGGAGCGCTGTACACGGTGCAGTCTGGGATTATTACGCCTAAAGCGATGGATGTGGCTTTCTCGATCGAAATGGTAATCTGGGTTGCCGTCGGCGGTCGCGCCACGTTGGTCGGAGCCATTCTGGGGGCGTTGATTGTCAACTTTGCCCGGACGCTGTTGAGCGAACAATATCCTGAGTTCTGGCTGTTCTTCCAGGGCGCGTTGTTCTTGATTGTGGTGACGGTGCTACCCAGTGGCATTCTGGGCTGGTTCCGTACCGATGGTATGAACTGGGTCCGATCGCTAATTGGTCGGCCGCAACTTGTGCAAACCTATCCCAGCCTGGAATCAGATCCGGAAGTGGTATATGAACGAGAAACTCTTGGCGATCGAGAATCTGACCGTTAGTTTTGACGGCTTTAAGGCAATTAACAACCTGACGTTCAGCATGGCTGAAGGTGAATTGCGGGTGGTGATTGGTCCGAATGGTGCCGGAAAAACTACCTTCATGGATGTGATTACGGGCAAAACCAAACCGACGGAAGGACAGGTCTTTTTCAAAGGCAGAAACCTGCGACCCTATACGGAACATGAAATTGCCCGGATGGGGATTGGGCGCAAGTTTCAAACTCCTCGGGTGTATCAAAAACTGACACCACGGGAGAATTTGGAACTATCCTGTGTTCGGCAAAAGCATGTGTTTGCGTCCTTGTTTGGTCGCACCTCCACCGCAGAGCATCGGACAGTGACGGGGTTACTGGAAACGATCGGGCTAGCTCTGAAAGCCGACATTCCCGCCGAACTGTTGTCGCATGGGGAAAAACAACGGCTAGAAATTGGCATGCTAGTGGCGCAGTCCCCCGATTTGTTACTGGTGGACGAACCTGTCGCGGGATTGACAGATGAAGAAACCGAGAAGGTGGGGGATTTGCTGCTGGCACTGGCAGAAAGCCACTCCATTATCGTGATTGAACATGATATGGAATTTGTCCGGCAGATTGCCCGGAAAGTGACTGTATTACACCAAGGCTCGGTACTGTGTGAAGGCAGCATTGAGGAAGTCCAGAATGATCCACGGGTGATTGAGGTGTACTTGGGACAACAACCCTCCATCTCCCCCCATCAAATGAAGATCCTGCGGATCGTGACGGCAATGGCTTGGGCGGATGGTGAACTCTCACCTGAAGAGAGTAATCTACTTCTAACTCAACTGAGCTGCTTATTCTCGGATGATCGAGAGCAGCAACAGCAACTCCGCGAGGAATTACGGGTGTATTTCTTACAAGAGGTTCCTCTAGAGACTGCTTTAGCCGAAATTGAGAGTGAGCAAGAGCGGGAATTGATTGCCAAGCTGAGTTATGACGTGATTCGAGCCAGTACCCGTCAGGGCGACCCATCACCCATTAACCAGTTAGAGGCGATCGCGTTCCAAGAATTGGTCAAGTTACTGCAACTGCCTCCCGAAACCCTAACCCGCCTGGAAATTGAGGTCTAATTTCATGACATCTACATTGGAAGCGTCGATCGCTAACCCGGATGCCACCTCTTACATGGTGCAAATTTCGGGGCTGAATGTGTTTTATGGGGAAAGCCATATTCTACGGAATGTGGATATGAGTGTGGCTCCCGGCAAAATGGTGTGTTTGATTGGGCGCAATGGGGTGGGCAAAACCACGTTGCTCAAAACCATCATGGGATTGTTGAGTCCGCGCAGTGGCGAAATTCGCCTCGAAGGTCGAGTGATTAATTCGCTGACGCCCGATCGGCGGGCTCGCTTAGGTATTGGTTATGTGCCGCAAGGACGCGAAGTGATTCCCCGCTTAAGTGTCAAAGAAAACCTGATTTTGGGGCTAGAAGCCCGACCGAAGGGAGCCAAGGGTAAGTCGGAAATTCCCGATGATATCTTTGAGCTATTCCCGGTTCTGAAAACCATGCTGAACCGGATGGGTGGCGATTTAAGTGGCGGACAACAACAACAACTGGCGATCGCCCGTGCGTTGATGGGTCGTCCCCGTTTACTGGTACTGGATGAACCCACGGAAGGCATTCAACCCTCGATTATTCTGGAGATTGAAGCGGCAGTCAAACGGATTGTACGGGAGACGGGGATTTCGGTGTTACTAGTCGAGCAACATCTCCATTTTGTCCGCCAGGCAGACTGGTATTACGCCATGCAAAAAGGGGGGATTGTCGCTCAGGGACCCACTAGCGAACTCAGCAATGAAGTCATTCAACGCTTCCTGGCAGTCTAAATCGGTCAGTTCATTCTCCTACTTCTGATCGGGTGACCATGATAACCCAGTACCTACAGAGGCATCATTCACAAATATGACTTTGATCGTGCGAAGGAGATCATCACGGCAAGGCCAGTTATACTGGACAGTTCTCTCTGGAATCACGCTCTGAGGTTTGCCCAGAATTGCCTCAACTTGGCGTATGCTCATACCGTCCTTAACTCGCTTAAATTCAGGTCGATCGCCGACCATGCCCTGATATCTAAACTTGCCATTTCTGACATAGCCTACATAGGAGTGAAAGACAAAACCATTTTGAATCGGTATAGCCCACTTCCATTCATACTTTTGGGAGCGCTGATCGAAGGTCTTCTGCCCAGGTGATCCCAAAATGGATTGCACCCGCTGGTAACTCATATCATTCTCCAGTAGGTATTGCATATCACAATGAGTGATAAATGGGGTAGCTTCGGGAGATGCAGGTTTAGTCGTGGTGACTGTAGCTGTCGGTGTGGGTTGAGCAGAAACGGACGGTTGAGCAATCGGGCGGGATGGAGGCGACGGAGATGATGGGGACTGAGATTGAGAGAATGAGCAACCGCTAACCAAGAGCAGTCCTGGTGCAATTAACCAAAATAGGTGAGAGACTTTGGGCATATGATCTAGGTTGGAATAATGGGGCTTAGATGGGAAACCGTTGCTCCATCCCTGGTGATGAATCTATGCAGCTACCGAATCATGGTCTTGTCACGATATGAGGTTGATTGATGGCAATCCCCCAATCATTAAAGTGCCCACTAATTTGGAAAAGTGTCACACCAGAATGACGATCGCCAATGTTGATTCTGAGCAGAAACTATCTAATGCCTGGCATGGCAATTTAGAGTTAACCTATGGAGTCCGATCGGGGGCAACCCAATTGCTCCACGATCGCAGTCAGGCTCCGTTCAAACTTCAGCGATCGTTTTATCCCGAAGGCAATGAGGTTTGCCATAACGTGATTCTGCATACGGCAGGGGGCATCGTTGGGGGCGATCGGCTGTCGATGAAGTTGCAATTGCAACCGCAGTCTCAGGCGTTGATTACGACGGCAGCCGCGAGTAAACTGTATCGCTCGAATGGTCAGGAAGCCCGACAAACGATTCAGGTACATGTGGCTGAAGGAGCCTGTTTGGAATGGTTGCCGCAGGAAACGATCGTGTTTGACCAGGCAATCTATCGGCAGGATATGCGGGTTGATCTCGCTCCTAGTGCTCAGTGGTTGGGGTGGGAGATTACCCGCTTTGGGCGTACGGCACGAGGCGAACAGTTTTTAGCCGGGAACTGGCGATCGCATACAGAGGTTTGGCAAGCTGGAAAACCCTTGTGGATCGATCGGCAATGGCTTCCTGGCAGTGAGTTAATGGTGCAGAGTCCCCACGGATTAGCGAATTGTCCGATCGTCGGTAGCTTCGCCTATATTGGTCAGGTGGTAGAGCCGGAGCTGGTAACGCAAGCACGATCGCTGTGGCAGGGGAGTACTGGTGAAATCGGGGTAACGCGATTAATGTCCGGATTACTCTGTCGCTATCGAGGTCACTCCACAACCGAAGTGCGCCAGTGGTTTGTGGCGGTCTGGCAACTGCTACGCTTATCCTATTTAGGACGATCGACCTGCCTCCCCCGAGTTTGGCAGCTTTAACAGAGAGATGAACTATGCAATTAACTCCCCAGGAAAAGGACAAACTATTGATTTTTACCGCTGCACTCCTGGCAGAACGCCGCAAGGATCGTGGGATCAAATTGAACTACCCGGAAGCGATCGCTTACATTACTGCCGGAATTTTGGAGGGAGCTAGAGAAGGGCGCACGGTGGCAGACCTGATGAGTTACGGCACCACCTTACTGACGCGCGATCAAGTCATGGACGGCATTCCTGAAATGATTCATGAAGTTCAGGTGGAAGCCACCTTTCCCGATGGTACAAAATTAGTGACGGTACATAATCCAATTCGGTGATAGGTACAACGTTCTAACGCCAACCTTCCTATGAGTATTCCTGCCAATCTGCAAACCTACGTGCGATCCACCTGGAAACCTGTGGTCGAGGATGGCGATCGCGATCGCACCGCCTCAAAGTTTTCGGGACACCCGTGGTTAGCGGCAAACGAAGCCTATCCTAGCTGTCCCAACTGTAGCAAGCCAATGCCATTGTTTCTGCAATTGAATTTGGCGGAGTTGCCGGAAGGCGTTCAGGACAGATTGGGGCAGGGATTGTTACAACTGTTTTACTGCACCAGCGAAGAACCGTTATGTGAATGCGATTGTGAGGCATGGGCACCGTTTGCGACCAGTACCTTAGTCCGAGTAATTCAGCCTGTAGGTGACGCGAGCGATCGCGACCTGCCCCCGATGGAGAACTACTTGCCGCCCAAAACGATCGTCGATTGGCAAGTGATGGACGATTTCCCTGGTTACTCAGAACGGCGGGTGTTAGGAATTGAATTGACTGAGTCAGAAGAAGCTGCTCTGGAAAACTATCCTGAAGCAGGAGATAAGTTGTTAGGGTATCCGCTATGGGTTCAGGGTATTGAATATCCCCATTGTCCAACCTGTGGGCAGACCATGCGATTAGTGTTTCAGCTCGATTCGGAAGACAATTTACCGGTGATGTTTGGCGATGTCGGATGCGGTCACATTACCCAATGTGCCACCCATCTCGATCAAGTGGCGTTTGCGTGGGCGTGTGGCTAAAGGAGAACAGGATGATTCCCGGAGAACTGTTGGTTGAAGATGGTGAGATTGAACTGAATGCTGGACGATCAACGGTGACCATAACGGTTGCCAACACGGGCGATCGTCCGATTCAGGTCGGCTCCCATTTCCATTTTTATGAGGTGAATGCGGCGTTAAGTTTCGATCGTGACCAGGCAAAAGGGATGCGATTAGATATTCCGGCTGGAACGGCGGTGCGATTTGAGCCGGGCGATGAAAAATCCGTGACGTTAGTGCCGTATGTCGGTAGTCGAGAAGTCTACGGATTTAATGCCAGAATTGAAGGGGCATTAGGGTCTGCTTAAAAACGTGGTGATCCTCTTTAACCGTCCTTATAAAGCCACCGTGTATACACAAGTTTGAAAAACTTTGAAACACTGCATTTGATCCCCCAACCCCCTTAAAAAGGGGGCTTCAGCATTCAAAGTCCCCCTTTTTAAGGGGGATTTGGGGGGATCGGATCAGCTTTCCGACTGAGTAAAGCGGCTTTGTGTACACCGTAGTCTGTTAAGGGAAATCACTACCAATAGATCAATCAACAAACTGCTTTAAAGCCCAGCCACTTACCACTCGAATAACCTATGACTCAAGAACGGGAATTTCCCGATTGGGAACAGCTTTATCAAGAAAAACCCGTCGAAACGATGCCCTGGTTTAATCCAGAGCTTGACCCCGACTTAGAACATGCCCTGATTGTTTTAGATCTGCAATCCGGTACATTCCTCGATTTAGGCACGGGTCCTGCTACTCAGGCGATCGCGTTAGCGAAACGGGGTTTCCAAGTCACCGCAACGGATCTCTCCGTTACAGCCGTGACTCTGGCACAGCAAAAAGCCGCCGCAGAAGGGTTAAATATTACCTTCCAACAAGATGATATCCTCAACAGTCATCTTGATCGCTCGTTTCACTATGTCCTCGATCGCGGGGTGTTTCACGTTTTCCCGCCCGATCAGCGCGCCGATTATGTCACGGTGATCAGTCGCTTAGTCCGCCCCAACGGCTATTTATTCCTCAAGTGTTTCAGCCATTTAGAAACCCGCGAATCGGGTCCCTATCGCTTCACTCCCGAAGAAATTAACCAGATCTTCGGCGATCGCTTTGTGGTGCAATCAGTCGAACACACGGTGTATCACGGGACACTGGAGCAGTTTCCTCAAGCCCTCTTTTGCATCCTGCAACGTAAACCGGGGAGCAGGGAATAATTTAATGCTGAGAGCGTGTCTTGATTGATCACTGGATGGTTCTATTTAATGCGATCGTTTTGAATCATGAACAGAGGGTTGCCCTGGTAATCTGGATTGTAAATTGCAATTCTGCCTAGGTTATTGACGAAACCTGAGCGAAATGCAGAGCCGTTATATTTAACGCATACCCCCCAGTCATCCCCAACCGTGATGTCGCCAAGAAATTCATTTTGGTGCGGGGCAACAGTATAAGTGTTATAAACACTCTGACTATTTGGGTGGTAGAGAACAACTTCAGCGGGGACAGCCCACGCATTGTAAAAGGCTACTTTGCCAGTCCTGCCCTGAAAAGCTTTTGGTGAGAAAGTTGGGGGACAGTCTCTTATTTCTGGACTTTCGCCTCTGAATCCAGGTCGAGCCTGTGTGGTAATTGAAGTGAGAACAGAAACCGAGATCGCCAGAACTGAACCCAAAGCAATCGTTGTAAATATTTTTCTAGTTTTCATAAAATATTTACTCCTATTCTTAGGATGTCTTAACTTCTTTCATTTCTATTGTCTAACGAAAATATCTGCTAAATCTCAGATTTTAAGCAGTTGCAACTACCTTTAATAAATATGCAAATTGACTAAAGTACTTGGTCTAAAAGTTGTTTAGCAATTGATGCAATCCCCAAACCATGGCTCACCAACGACTAAATTTGGCATAGAAAATCCATTGGCTTGAGTAAGATTGCTTTTGACGATCGCTGCATTGGTAAACAGCGCAATCACGATGTTGGTGTCGAGCAAAAACCTACTCATCATCGACAATTGCATATCAACATAGGGCAAAACAAACAAAGGAGCTTTAGGTTACATCCTACCAATAGCCTGAGCCGCGTAACCATGAATAGCCGTCTAAGAACCCATAGCAGGTAAATAGGCAGAATGATTCTGCATAACACCCCAAATCTGCTACTTATGTAGATTATTTCTGCATAATATGCTGCTGAGGCTGAATAGCCCGAATTTTCCGCATATTTTCAAATTTTTCATGAAAGCACACCGACGACTATGAAGTTGTTCGGATAGTAAGGATATGGAGGCAACCTCAAAGTAGAGCTAACTAATCTGTAATCTGCTGTGATAAAGACCCTATTATTCAGCGGATTTAGTATAACTTTTGATATGGAACAAACTACTACCATAGATGCCTATCGGGCACTGGCACTTCAGTTGACCTGTCATGCGGTTAATCAGGCGACCGATCGCGCAGAAGCTCGGACATTGATGCAACAGGCGATCGATCGCATCGGTGCCCAAATTGCTGCCAGTCTTGCCTTCATTGGCACTGACTGTCGGTTGGTCGTTCTACCAGAATATCTTCTGACCGGATTTCCCCTGGGAGAACCTTTCGCCGTGTGGGCAGATAAAGTCTGTTTAGAGATGGCGGGAGCTGAGTATGAAGCACTTGGGCAAATCGCCCAAAAGCATCGGATTTTTCTAGCGGGGAATGCCTACGAACTCGATCTGCACTTTCCCAAATTGTATTTTCAAACCTGTTTTGTGATTGCTCCCAACGGCAATGTAGTGTTGCGCTATCGCCGCCTCAACTCCATGTTTGCGCCCACTCCCCATGATGTCTGGGATCAATACCTGGATCACTACGGACTAGACGGCGTTTTTCCCGTAGCCAAGACCGAGATTGGCAATCTAGCCGCCCTTGCCTCCGATGAGATTTTGTTTCCCGAAGTTGCCCGGTGTTTGATGATGCGTGGCGCGGAAGTGTTTCTGCACTCGACCTCGGAAGTGTATGGCAGCAAGGAGCGATCGCCCAAAGACATTGCCAAAATTAGTCGCGCGGTAGAAAACATGGCATACGTTGTTTCAGCTAACACCGCTGGGATTGCCCAAATTCCCATCCCGATCGCGTCCGCCGATGGTGGTTCTAAAATCATTGATTATCGAGGTTTGGTCTTAACTGAAACCGCTACTGGGGAAAGTATGGCAGCGTTCGCGGAAATTGATCTAGCAGCATTGCGGCGCTATCGTCGTCGTCCCGGCTTAACTAATCTACTGTCTCGGCAACGGTTTGAACTGTATGCTGAGAGCTACCGTCAGGCTCAGTTTTACCCAGCTAATACGATGCTAAATGGCGAAGTCGATCGCCAGCACTTCTTGCGAACTCAACAGCAGACGATCGCACAGTTAGCCGATTCAGACGTGATTTAGACTAAGACCAGAACGGTATAGCCGCCCATTATCGAGAGACACGATACTATGAATGCAGCGATCGCAGTTCGCAATCCTCGTACAGGTGAGGTCGATGATTGGATTACGCCACCTACGGTCGATGATTTAGCCGCACAATGCGATCGCTTACGCCACGCTCAAATCGATTGGCAGCAGGGCGGTTTGGCGGCACGAATTGAGGCATTACAACAGTGGCAGCAGGCTGTTCAAGTCCATCGGGATGCGTTAATTCAGGCATTGGTAGCCGATACAGGGCGGCTATCTGTTTCCGTGTTAGAAGTAGATTCATTTTTAGGGAGCCTCGATCGCTGGTGCAAGCTGGCTCCTGAGCTGTTACAGGGGGAAGAACGGAAAACAGCAATTCCGTTTATTCGCTTACAGCAAACGGCTGTGCCCTATCCCTTAGTCGGTGTGATTAGCCCCTGGAATTTTCCCCTGTTGCTGGCGACGATCGACACGATTCCGGCGCTGTTAGCTGGCTGTGCAGTAGTGGTCAAGCCGAGTGAAATTGCTCCTCGGTTTATGGAGCCGTTAATGCAAACGATCGCAGCAGTGCCTGCTTTGCAAGCGGTACTAACTTACATCGCCGGAGCCGGAGCAACCGGAGCAAATTTAATTGAGCAGGTCGATCTGATTTGCTTTACAGGCAGTGTGGCAACGGGTCGTCAGGTCGCCACGGCAGCAGCTCAACGCTTTATTCCCGCCTGTTTAGAGTTAGGCGGTAAAGATCCCGCGATCGTTCTAGAAACTGCGGACTTAGAGTTAGCTACCTCTGCAATTTTGTGGGGTTCAGTGATTAACACAGGGCAATCCTGTTTATCGATTGAACGAATTTATGTTGCCGACTCCATCTTTGAACAATTTGTTGATCAACTAGTGACCAAAGCCAAAGCTCTTAAGCTGGCTTATCCGACGGTGGACGATGGGCAAATTGGTCCGATTATTGCTGAACGGCAGGCAACTATCATTGCCGACCATTTACAGGATGCGATCGCGAAAGGTGCGATCGCTCACTGTGGGGGCAAGGTCGAAGTGCTAGAAGGGGGGCTATGGTGCCATCCAACGGTACTGACTAATGTCAATCATTCAATGAAAGTAATGACAGAAGAGACGTTTGCCCCGATTATGCCTGTGATGGCATTTTCCACGCTTGAAGAAGCAATTAATCTAGCCAATGACACCATTTATGGATTGAGTGCCGCTGTGTTTGCAGGGGTAGAAGCTGAAGCGATCGCGATCGCTGAACAGCTTAATGCTGCGGCAATTAGCATTAATGATGCCGCTCTGACAGCAATCATATATGAAGGTGAGAAACATGCGTTTAAGTTCTCAGGCATGGGGGGATCCCGCATGGGCGCAGCAGCACTGAAGCGATTTATGCGGAAAAAAGCCCTGTTGATTAAAACGCAAGCGATCGCCAACCCCTGGTGGTTTCCATCCTAAATTTGTTGGTTAAATCTTGTAACCAATTGATTACTGCAACCTCAATCGGCGCTATTCAGGGATTAATTCTGCATAAGGAAGGAAGCACCACCATGTCTAACATTCGCGCAGAAATGCCAGTTCTCGCCCGTCATGAAGGGGAATGGTTTGGCACTTATACGTTGGTTGATTCAGCAGCAAAAATTCTTGATCAGCATGAAGCCCACCTTTCCTGTCAGTTTCCGCCGGAGGGCGAGTACGATTACTACCAAATCAATCGCTACACCTGGGCAAATGGCAAGCAGGAAGAACATCAGTTTCCTGGCGTTTATCGTGATAAAAAATTGTGGTTTGACACAGAGCGGATTCAAGGACACGCTTGGGAAGTAGATGAGACCACCCTCATCCTTTGGTTTTCCTACAAAACCGTTCCAGATTTCTACCTCTATGAAATGATTCAAATTAGTCCTTGCAACAATCACCGCACTCGTACCTGGCACTGGTTTAGAAATCATCAACTCTTTCAGCGCACCCTGATCCAGGAAGAACGCCAACAGTAATTAGGCATGAGCGTAGGACAGGACGGTTCCAGATTGGGATAAATCGCGATCGACGCGAATGAAGAATAAACAGCCATCTTCTGAGATGTGTCTGAGCGATGTAGTGAAGCTGGGAACATAGCCAAAGTGATCTTTGACAAATCGATAGTCTCCAATGTCGCAACATCCCGCCAAGCAATAGGCTTCTTCGTTATAGGACTGAATCATTGCCTGTCTACCGTCATAATGCGGCAAGATCGTGAGTAGCCACACGCCCCCCCCATTCGCTGCCTTTCTCAACCACTTTTTGCTCGATTCAACAAATTGCCTGGTGTCGGTCTTGCCCCAGGGCAGCAGTTTGCTGTCTAACACAGGAATAAACTCATTCAGTCTAGCTTGGGGGTGGTTGGGCAAATCTTGATACCGGAGATTGCCATTTTCCATCCACAAGATTTCTGCCACCTCACCATGCAGGACTTTCCAGGGACCAACTCTGACTCCTGCGGGGAGGAAGGAATAGCTATGTTTGCCGAGTTGCCAATCTCCCATCTGAATAGCGCCGCTCAGCACAAAAATTTCTAAATCTGCCGTAAATCTTCCCGCAGGCATTACCCATTGGGAGGGCAATAAAACTTTGGTAGTGGCAGCACCATTGTCATGCCAAGACAGGAGTTGGCAGGTAGATGCTATAGGCTGGTTAGGTAGACCATGAATCTGCCATGCTTGCTGAGGAAGATCATGGGTAGCGAAATACTGATATTGGCGCGATCGATGCTCTGACGCGATCGCCGTGCATCGCCCCGATAAATTCATCTGGCTTTGACCATTACCACCCCAATCTTCTGGACTTAGAGTCGTCTCTAAACCATCATCTGTGACTGGAGATATGGATGGGTTCTTTTCACCCATGACGTTACAGCCTCTCAAATGCTTTGAAGGGTAGGTTCAATGAACGAATCTGCAATCAGAGCCGCTGACTGAGTCCGTAAATCCAATGCTATACCCTTGTTAGCAAACAGACTCATGTTTGAATGGAATAGGTGCCGATAAACACTCAGAATGCAGGAGTGCGATCGCCAGCCAATGAAACGTTCTATTGCCAACATGTCTGCTAAAACTTATAAAAAGCTGACTGCTAAACAGTTCAGTTCAGACTTTCAATCCGCGATCGCGATAGAGGAACTGCCCATTCCCACTCCCAATTCTGGCGAGATCCTGATTCGGAATAAATTTGCTGGCATCAATGCTGGCTTTGATACCTTAATTTGTCAGGGGAACATTCCCTACGTCAATCTCACTCCGCCATTTGATCTCGGAGTTGAAGCGGTGGGGGAAGTGGTGGCGATCGGGGAGGCGGTCGAAGGCTTTCAAGTCGGAGATGCCGTTGCGACAACCGGGCGTGGTGGCGGCTATCGAGAGTATCAACTCATTCCTGCCCAGCTTGGCTTCAAGGTAGCTGAAGCCATTCCCGAAATTCTGACCTTGATGCCAACTGGGATATCCGCTCTCGTTGCCTTAGAGCAGGCTGGCGAAATGCAGAGTCAAGAAACTATCTTGATCACAGCCGCTGCCGGTGGCACTGGACATATAGCCGTACAGTTAGCCAAATTAGCTGGAAATCATGTGATTGGCACCTGTGGTTCGGATGCGAAAGCACAACTGTTACAGGAATTAGGGTGCGATCGTGTTATCAACTATCACCATGAAAATTTAAATGCGGTCTTAAAACAGGAATATCCCAACGGTATAAACCTTGTGTTTGATTGCGTCGGTGGTACGGTGTTTGATACCTGTCTGGACCATTTAGCCGTGCGAGGACGGTTAGTGGTAGTTGGGTTTATTTCGGAATATGCCAAAGTCCCGCCTGTCGTCTCCCAACCCCGAATTTATCACCAGCTATTTTGGAAAGCGGCTTCAGTTCGCGCCTTTCTCATGCCCCATTATGCCGAATATATGGTGGAAGCTCGCGATCGGTTACTCAACCTGTTCTACACCCATCAACTTCGCGTTGCCATTAATCCCACGCCATTTCATGGCATCGAATCCATTCCGATCGCCGTGAACTATCTCCTGAGTGGCAAGAATATGGGTAAGGTCGTAGTCCAGTTTTATGAGTAGCCTATTGGGTGAGTTCGTCCTCAAATGCCCAAAATTTGAGCTGCCGTCATGTTAAATGCTGCAAATTGGGGCGATCGAACCGGATCAGTTCCAATAAAGGTTGGCATTTCCTGATAAACAGCGACCCTAAGTTCCAGTACCAAAATCGTTTTTTCTAGTGGATTAACAATCTAGTATTCAGGAATGCCTAAGTCTTGATATTGCGATCGTTTAGCAATGTAATCTCGATCTCGCTGAAGTTCTCCAGAGCTGACAACTTCAATCACAAGTAGAGGCGGAGCCATACTGAGCCGAATCGTATTTCGTCACTGTAATTGCTCGATAGACTCTGGGAGCAGAATTGTTAGATCAGAACAGCGATTTTTCGGCTCACCTCTGACTTCCAGTTCTAAACCATGTCCCCGCCCTCGATCGGTGCCAAGCAAGAGGTCAAACTGTAAAAAGAGACGATTAGCAATCTGGGCATTTTCTCCTGATTCCGGTGGCAGTTCAATCAATTCCCCATTAAAGAGTTCGTACAGGTTGTCTGTGCCATCGTCGTAGGACAGGCATAGCGGTGAATCGCGAGGGGCGATCGTAATCTATTCGCTTTGATTCTAAAGGGGTTTAGTCTAACTAAACGATCGCCGCAACCGAGGCAGTTTCTCCATCCCGCCCAATAAAGTTAACCAAACGACAACAACAGCCCAGTGAATCAGGGTAATCAGCAGGAGGGAGCCAGTCAGCCAGTAAGCCAGAGTGCAGGCAACACCGAGTAAGCCGGTCAATGTCAGGAAGATCGGATGCAACAAGGTAGAGGCACGATGTTTGGCAATGGTTTTAGCTACGATCGCATGGTAAGCCACGAATACAGTCAGACTGACGATCGCCCAGGTGATCCACATTTGTCCAGTCACACCTGCCCGAGGATAGGGCAGCAGCAACACCCGAAATAGCCATTCTTCTAACAGAGCGGGTAAGAAAAATAATCGTCCGGCTAACAGTAAATAGTGTTTGCGGGAGGCAGACCAGGGTTTAATTTGCAGCAAGCCTTGCGAAACCCCGATCGCTGTCGCCAATACCCCATACCCCAACAAAGTGCTGAGAGCGATACTCCAGTCCCGCAGATTCGGGAGCTTCAAGGCACCTAAGATGCGCGTAAATAAAACAGAAACGATCGGTACATCAGTCCCAGGAATCATCCAGCGGGCGAAGGCTTGGGTCGGCGCGATCGGAAGAATGTCGGGATTATGTCCGCCAACTTGATTGGTTTGTAAGAACCAGAGGGTTGCCCCGTGGCGTAAAAACAGAATGCTGAGTTCATCCTGAGCTTGTCGAGGTAGAATCGTCCGCCAGCTAGTGACCGCCGCTAGCGTATTTTCTGGCAGGTTTGAGTCGGTACGAGTAAAGTTCTCCGGCTGAATTTGGGTTCCTGATAACGCATTGGCATTGGATTCCCAATCCCCTCGGACAATCCCAAAGGGCATTAATTGAGCTGCCAAATCATCCCCCAAGGCAATCAACCGTTCAAACCGTTGAATCATGGGATCATCCGGATGCGATGCCCACCAGCTTTGGATTGCCGGATTGGCTGCGACAGATTCCCGAATCCGTTGAATGGTGAGGAATAACGCCTGGTTAGAATCCTGCACACAGGAGGTTGCCGGAGTCACATTAGCGGCGCCTGTGCCATCTCCAGTGCGGTAGCGAGCATTGATTATGCTCAATTGACGGCTGAATTCGGCTAATGGCGAGAGGCGAGTGCCACCAAAATCATAATCCTTATCGATCTCATCTAATTTGACAATCACATCGGTCACGGGACGAGTCCCTAACCATCCCCGTTGCAGATTGCCCATGTAATTTGTCCAGGTATTTGTCCCAGAAATGACTCCTTCAATATTGGTGGCATAGACCTGCTGATAGTGCAGATCAAACTGAAGTTCATTGGTAAAGGGATCACGGATCACCGTCGCGATGCCGTAGGAGAAGTGACCCGTCACCGTTCCCATTGCTGCTGGTTCACCATTTTGCCCACCTCTTCCCCCGAACAAATGCATGACTAATGCCCGATCGCCGGCTTTCCAGTTGGCGATTGCGGCTTCAGTAGTCGGGGCAGTTTTATCAATGACGACGGTATGAATCTTGCCTTGCTGCTGTTCTGTGTTGCTCCAATTATCGTAGTTAATGTAATCCAGCCCTTTCCCGGCTCCCAAAATTACCTGATTGGGTTGGAGTTGAAACAACGATCGCGGCTTGATCGCTTGCACCGTAAACAAGCCAGTTTTGTCCTGGGCACCATACAGATACCAACCTGCCGTTCCCGCCGGAGATTTTTCTAAGTCCCGTGGAGTTGAGGCATACACGCCAAAGCCATCGATCGGTTGTTGGGGAATGCGGACGGTTTCCTGCTTACCATCAAAATTACCCGTAGCAGGATTGTAATGCTGGACGCGAAACAGTTCACTCGGACAAGGACGACCGCCCGGACAGGCTTTAGGAATAAATTGCGGTTTAGTCGGCTTGACCGTACCCAGCAGTTTAACCAGTGTGTAATAGCGTCCCGTCTCTAACAACGGTTCCGTAGCAATCTGTAATTCAGCTTGATTTGTCTGTTGGGTTAAGGTTGCCTGCGCCAATGTTACGGTCACATCATCGTTTGGTCTGGCTCCCGCGATCGCCTGTAACGGTCCCACCTGCGATCGACCATTCAACCGTTGGGGATATAAGTTCCCCGTTGTTCGCTGCAAGGCTTCCACGTCAGGCGTAAACTGTACATCCCTCGTCACTGCCGCCACATAACGCTGCACCTCTGGCTTCTGGCTCCACGTCAACTTCACCCGTTTACCGATTAAATCTGCCGCTTCCGGTGGAGCATGATACACCTCTAGCCACACCCAGTCTTTCCCCTGTTGTTCCTGGACCGAGGGCAAAATTAACCGCCCCACCCAGTTCCCCACCGGACGGTAAAGCTCGGTGGGTAAGGTTTGCTTCACCGGGTAATAACTCAATTGATTAAAGGGTGCTCGACTGGTGACCGCGTAGTGAGACTCCCAGGCAAGCCCAGGCGAAATTTGGAGTACTACAGTCACGATCGCTGCGACTACTAGCAGCCCTAACCACCGCGTCCAACCCCATTTACTCCAGCAGATCAATCCTGGCTGAACCTGCGATCGCGCCATAGAGTTGCCACCCTACTCAACATCCGTCTTTCCTAATACTGCACCACAGTAATGCTGACAGGATTCCCCAACCTGGAAAAAACTGAGCATTTGGAAGACTTTGGATCAAAATGGGTAACCCAGTAAAGCGAGCCTATACACGCCAGGAATTGGCATGTCATGCCCAAGTTTCCTCACTCATCTGGAAGGTGGCAGCGATTTTGCGTTCTACTGTCATGTGCTCACTTTCCTATGGTCTGATATAGTCATCAAACCGAATTTTGAGGTCAGAGGCTTTCCCCGATCGTGTTAGCCAATCGGTTTATATGATCGATCGCGGCAGACTATTTTTGTTTTTGTGGAGCAGATTAAGTGATGACAGCCCTAACTCTGGAGCAGATTGCCCAGCAGGTTCAAGCCTTAGTTAATGCTGAAACCGTCGCCATATCTTTGGCAGAATCCGAGGGGCAAACGGTGTACCATGTGGCAGCCGTTGGTAAACATGCCAGTGTGCTTGTCGGCAAACGCGGAGCTGCGGTTACCTCTGGTTTATGTGGAGCCGTCTTTCAAGCTGGGAACTCGGTTTTAGTCTGCCAAGCTCAGGGTGATCCGAGAGTCCGGCAAGATTATGTCGAGGCATTAGGTATCAATTCGGCTTTAGGCATCCCACTACACCACCAGGGGCGATTACTCGGATCGTTTATGATCCTGAATCGTCAGGATGGGCAATTCCTCGATCAGGACGATGAGCAACGATTGAATGAATATGCACAGACGATCGCGCCGCAGCTTCAGCAACTACTAGAGCAACAATGATGCCTAATTAGAAAACGAATGAAACTTTTAGGCTCGGCAAGCGGGTTGTCCTTCAGTAGTGGCAATTTCACCCGCTTCCATCAGTTGTTTAAAGCGGTTTAACTCATCCCCAATTTGTTGTTCAGGCGATTCACCAAATAATTTGGCAAAGATATTGCCAACAGCTCCACCGAAAGAATTGTATTCCAACACTACTTTGACTTCCGTGCCGCGTCCACCCGGAGCGGACTTAAACCGAATAAAGCCAGAGTTATCCACATCCGAACCTTCTACGGATGTCCAGGCGATCAATTCATTTGGGCGATCGTCCACAATCTCTGCATCCCATTCCACCGTTTGATCCATCGGAGCCTTTGCCACCCAATGCGATCGCCGATCGCCGATCAGGGTGACCGACTCAATATGCTTCATAAATATTGGCAGATTTGTAAAGTTATGCCAGAAGTTGTAAAGTTCTTCGGCGGACTTATTAATCGTCACGGTTTTTTCTACTTGGATGGCTTTATGGGTATCAACGGCTTCGGTAACGCGATCGGCTAGACTTTTCTCACCTTTAATGCCGTGAAATGCTAGACTACCGCCAGCTAGCGCCATCACAGCTCCACGCAGCGATCGTTGTTGTAACCCTAGCAGCACCATCGCACTGCCACCAATAATTGATGTCCAGCGTTCGGTATCACTCACCTGGCTATCTGCCTGGGTTCCTGAAGATTGGGATGGTGTAGTTCTTTCCATAATCTGTTTTAGTGCTATTCCCCTAACCTACTCAGTCTGAGAGGTCTCTCCGTCTATCCCAGGAAAGAGTCAGCTTAAAAAATAGGCAAACTATCTTCATATAGCTCTAATTTTTAGCGCTGAGACAGCCCATAGAACAGTTCAGTTATTATCAATTTTCATTGCTAAATTGTAAAAAAACCACTGATTTCCTCGATCGCCGAAAAGCAATCTCATAAGATAGTTGTGGAGATTGAGATCTTGGGTAACCAATGAACTAAAACAACAAAATAGTTGCTTAATCAAGATTAAAGAATTAATCCGAGAATGTACAGTTCACAAGCTTTTGCACAGTTGGTAAGATTTTTCTTTGATTGAGGTTGATATTGTCTAATTGATGTATAACCAAAGTCATTGCTCCATAGTTTTAAGCCATTAAACTCTCAAATTTCAGTTAAGAATTGAGTGGATCAATTAATAGAAAATGGGCTTTCTAAAATCATCACTGCTAGTTTGCACCAATTCAATTTTTGGTTTGTCATCAATTAATCATAATTCTCTTTCTCTACGCGATAACCCTTTATTGTGATTCAAGGAAAATCTATGCCTTCCTCGCCCGTCCAAGCTCAATCTTCTGATGCGGCTTCCCCTCCAGCCCCTGCCGCTAAACCGCCAGCTAAGAATCATGCCAGTGGCGATCGGCGCTTCAAAGCCCTTGATATGACGATGAAGCGACATCAATATAAACCAGATGCTTTGATTGAAGTCCTGCACAAAGCCCAGGAGTCCTTTGGCTACCTGGAAGAAGATGTCCTAATTTATATCGCTAGAGGACTAAAACTACCGCTGAGCCGAGTGTATGGTGTTGCCACCTTCTATCACCTGTTTTCCCTCAAACCCAGCGGTGCTCATAGCTGTGTAGTTTGTTTAGGCACCGCTTGCTATGTCAAGGGCAGCGGCAAGCTAATGGAGGCGCTAGAAGCGGAGTTAGGCATCAAAGTAGGCGAAACGACCGAAGATGGCAAAGTCTCGCTGATGGCAGCGCGCTGTTTGGGAGCCTGCGGGATCGCTCCAGCCATGGTGGTGGATGGCAGTGTCAGTGGTAAGCAGAGTCCAGAGTCAGCATTGGATAAAGTCAGGAGCTTACAGCAGGGATAACCTGTGAACCGAGCATTGAGCCAGAATCACCCAAACTGTTGAATCGTCAGGCATCAACGCCCACCGATCGCAGAAGCAAAGAAGAGATAGACTATGGATATTACTGAACTACACGAAATTGCTGAACAGGAACGGGAACGCCGCAAACCCACCCGAATTCGCTGTTGTACAGCGGCTGGCTGCTTGTCATCCGGCTCGGCTGGTGTCAAACATGGCTTAGAAGCTGCCGTTCAAAGTGCGGGGCTAGAGGCAGAAGTAGAAGTCTGTAGTGTGGGCTGCATGCGGTTCTGTGGGCGGGGTCCCTTAGTCGAAGTTGCACCCACAGGTACTCTCTACGAACAGGTCACTCCTGAAGATACAGCCTCGATCGTCGGAGCGCTCAAAGGTGGCAACGCCACGGCAATGAAAGGCGATCCGAATCATCCGTTCTTCGCCCGCCAAATGCCGATCGTATTAGAAAATAGTGGCAAAATCGATCCCGAACGGATTGAAGAATACATTGCTGTCGGTGGTTACGAACAGTTACACCATGTACTGACAGAGATGACTCCAGCCCAGGTGGTAGAAGAAGTCACCAAGAGCGGACTGCGGGGACGCGGCGGTGGCGGTTATCCCACTGGCTTGAAATGGGCAACCGTCGCCAAAATGCCTCGGGATCAAAAATATGTAATCTGTAACGCCGATGAAGGCGATCCCGGTGCCTTTATGGATCGGAGTGTGCTGGAAAGTGATCCTCATCGGATTCTAGAAGGTATGGCGATCGCGGGCTATGCGATCGGAGCGAATCACGGTTACATCTATGTGCGGGCAGAATATCCATTAGCGATTAAACACTTGCAGAAAGCGATTCAGCAAGCCAAGAAATATGGCTTGTTAGGCAGCCAAATCTTTGACACCGCCTTCGACTTCAAGATCGATATTCGGATTGGGGCGGGTGCCTTCGTCTGTGGGGAAGAAACAGCCCTCATTCAATCAATCCAGGGAGGGAGAGGCAATCCCCGTCCCCGTCCTCCCTATCCCGCAGAATCCGGTTTATGGGGCTGTCCCACATTGATTAATAACGTGGAAACCTACGCCAATATCACCCCGATTATTCGCAACGGGGGGGACTGGTACGCCAGCATCGGGACAGAGAAAAGTAAAGGCACAAAAGTCTTCGCTCTGACTGGGAAAGTCAACAACACTGGCTTAATTGAAGTCCCAATGGGCACAACCATTCGTCAAATTGTCGAGGAAATGGGTGGTGGTGTCGCAGATGGGGGCAAAGTCAAAGCGGTACAGACTGGAGGTCCATCGGGCGGTTGTGTTCCAGCGGCTTTATTTGACACCTCAGTGGATTATGAATCGCTGCAAAAACTGGGCACAATCATGGGTTCCGGTGGCATGATCGTGATGGACGAGGACACCAGTATGGTGGAAATCGCTCGGTTCTACATGGAATTCTGTCGGGGCGAAACCTGCGGTAAATGCGTCCCCTGTCGCACCGGAACCGTGCAACTGTATGCCATGTTGACGAAGCTGATTAATCGGCAAGCCACTCCAGCCGATCTAGAAAAGATGGAAGCGCTTTGCTACATGGTGAAAGACACTAGTTTGTGCGGGTTAGGTCAAACGGCACCGAATCCAGTGCTGAGTACGCTGAAATATTTCAAACCGGAGTATTTGGAACTGCTCAAATCGGCTGATAGTCCCAATGGCAAAGTCAACGTCTGAAGAGGTGGTGAACCTGTATGTCTGTTAAAACACTCAAAATTGATGACATTGATATCGCGATCGAAGAAGGAGCCACCATTCTGCAAGCCGCGAAAGAAGCGGGAGTTAGCATCCCTACCTTATGTCACCTGGATGGCGTGACCGATGTGGGAGCCTGTCGTCTCTGTTTAGTGGAAATTGATGGGAGTAATCGGCTATTTCCGGCTTGTGTGACTCAGGTCGCTGAGGGCATGCAGATTCATACCCAAACGCCAAAGCTGCAAGAATACCGCCGCATGACCGTAGAATTGCTATTTGCGGAAGGCAATCATGTCTGCTCGATTTGCGTCGCCAACGGGAACTGCGAATTACAGAACGTCGCGATCGCGGTCGGCATGGATCACTCCCGCTTCCCCTATCGTTTCCCCGATCGCAAAGTTGATGCGTCCCATCCATTATTTAGCATCGACCATAATCGCTGCATTCTCTGTACTCGTTGTGTGCGAGTTTGTGACGAAATTGAAGGAGCGCATGTCTGGGATATCGCTCAACGGGGAGCTGCCTGCTACATCGTATCGGGCTTAAACCAACCCTGGGGTAGTGTGGATGCCTGTACCTCTTGTGGGAAATGTGTCGATGCCTGTCCGACGGGAGCGATTTTCCGCAAAGGCACAACCACTTCCGAGAAAGAACGCGATCGCGACAAACTGGAATTTTTGGTCACCGCACGGGAGAAAAGAGAATGGACAAGATAAGATTTGCCACTGTTTGGCTGGCGGGTTGTTCCGGTTGTCACATGTCGTTCCTCGATTTAGATGAATGGCTGATTGAACTAGCGCAGCATGTTGATGTGGTTTATAGTCCCGTCGGGTGCGATCTGAAAGACTACCCAGAGAATGTCGATGTCTGTTTAGTTGAAGGCGCGATCGCCAACGAAGAAAATTTAGAATTGGCACTAAAAATGCGGCAGAATACCAAAATTATTATTTCTTTTGGAGATTGTGCCGTGACCGCCAATGTGCCAGCTATGCGAAATATGTTAGGCAGCGCTGATGCTGTGTTGAAGCGGTCTTACATTGAATTGGGGGATTGCACACCGCAATTACCCCATGAACCAGGCATTGTGCCTGAACTCCTCGATCGCGTCGTGCCGCTGCATGAGGTGGTGCCAGTAGACATTTTTATGCCGGGATGCCCTCCCCCTGCCGATCGGATTAAAGCAACGATCGAGCCGTTACTCAAGGGCGAACGACCGTTGATGGTAGGGCGGGAAATGATCAAATTTGGCTAATCGCGATTAGTGACGATCGCAGTTGCAATTGCATCCTAACTAATGGCTCAAAGAGGAACACCATTATGTCCAAAACTATTGTCATTGATCCCGTTACCCGCATTGAGGGACATGCCAAAATTTCCATTTTTCTGAATGATGCGGGGGAAGTAGACGATGCCCGCTTTCATGTGGTGGAATATCGGGGCTTCGAGAAATTCTGTGAGGGCAGACCCTTTACTGAAATGGCGGGAATTACCGCCCGAATTTGCGGCATCTGTCCCGTCAGCCACCTGTTAGCTGCCGCCAAAACCGGGGATAAAATTCTGGCGGTGAAGATTCCCCCCGCCGCTGAAAAACTCCGCCGCTTAATGAACTTGGGACAAATTACCCAATCCCATGCCCTATCATTCTTCCACCTCAGTAGTCCCGATTTTCTGCTCGGTTGGGATAGCGATCCGGCAAAACGCAATGTGTTTGGCTTAATTGCGGCTAATCCCGATTTAGCTCGGGCTGGCATTCGCTTACGCCAATTTGGTCAAACGGTAATTGAACTCCTGGGTGCCCGGAAAATTCACGCCGCCTGGGCGGTTCCCGGTGGGGTGCGATCGCCCCTCTCCGAGGAAGGCAGACAATGGATTCGCGATCGCTTACCGGAATCATTCGACACGATTCATCTCGCGATCGGGCTGTTCAAAACCATGTTGGATGGCGATCTCAAAGACGAGATTGGCATCTTTGGGGAATTTCCGTCTTTATTCATGGGTCTGGTGGGCAAGGATGGCGAGTGGGAGCATTACGGTGGACATCTGCGCTTTACTGATAGCCAGGGCAAGATCGTAGCTGACAACCTCAGCGAGGATGATTACCAGAGCTTTCTCGGAGAAGCCGTTGAACCCTGGTCGTACCTGAAATTCCCCTATTACAAACCCTATGGCTACCCGGATGGGATTTACCGAGTCGGTCCTCTGGCACGGTTGAATGTCTGTAATCATATTGGGACAGCCGCTGCCGATCGGGAGTTACAGGAATTACGCGATCGGGCGAAAGGCATTCCTACGTCATCATTCTTGTATCACTATGCCCGATTGATTGAAATTTTGGCATCCCTGGAAAAAATCCAACAACTGATGGATGACCCTGATATTGTGTCCGAGCGAGTTCGCGCTCATGGAGGTGTGAATCAACTGGAAGGCATTGGAGTCAGCGAAGCACCACGGGGGACATTATTCCATCACTATCAAGTGGATGAAAATGGACTTTTGAAAAAGGTGAATTTGATTATTGCTACAGGTCAAAACAATCTGGCAATGAACAAAACGGTAGCCCAAATTGCCAAGCAATATATTCACAATCAGGAAATTCCCGAGGGATTGTTAAATCGGGTGGAAGCTGGGATTCGTTGTTTTGATCCCTGCCTATCCTGCTCAACTCATGCCGCTGGACAAATGCCATTACATTTACAACTGGTTGCTGCTGATGGCAACGTAGTCGATGAAGTCTACCGTGACTAACGCTAAGTTGTGTGTCTCTGCAAAAGCGTTTGAACAAATTATTTGAAATGCCCCCTAGCCCCCAAAATTAGGGGGAATTGAATTCAAAGTCCCCCAGAATTGGGGGATTTAGGGGGCAATGCAACCACATTGATACCTTTAAAGCATTCTCTAAGCTCTAGTGATCCTCCCACAACACTTTCATTGAGGAGAAACCCCAATGGCAAAAGAAAACTTGTTTCTGTGTATGGGGTCAGCCTGTCACCAACTGGGGGTATATGAAGTGTTGCCCAGGTTACAAGCCTTGATCCAGGAGTATCAACTAGAAGAAACGATTACCTTAAAAGGATCATTTTGTTTGGAAACCTGTAGCCACGGCATTACGATGAAATTTCGGGATCAGCACTTCATGAATATTAGTCCACAAAACATTGAAGCCAAATTTGTCCAAGAAATTCTTCCGGCGATCCAGACCGTTGAATGTGCATGAGCAGTCACCATGAGCGATGAGCAACACCATCTCTGGAAACTACTGTGGGATTACGATCCGAATGGCTTAATTGTAGTTGATCCGGATCTTTACATTAAGCTAGTCAATCCAGCCTTTTGTCGGATGTTTCAGGTGCAGCAAGATGATGTAATTGGTCAACCAGCCGAAACCCTATTAGGGAATGTTGAAGATTTTAAGAAAGCTTGGCAGCACAATCAGGTGTTGCGTAGCCAATTTAGAGAGTATCCCCAATATCATTTATATGTCAATCAAGTAATTTTCTCGATCGAAGATGAGGGACTAATTGCCGCCATCATGGTCGATATCAGCCACGAACTAGAACGCAAACAGGAACTCGAACAACTCAAACGGGAAACGGTTCAGAAAGTTAATGAGGTCGTGGATAACCAAATGAAAGTGGTGCAAGAAATTGCGGGTTTACTCGGAGAAACCACGGCTGAAACGAAAGTCAGCTTATTAAGAATTATTCATTTACTAGAACAAAATACTCTCTAAATTTTTCCATGTATTGTCCTGTCACAGTTGATAACTTTTTAGATATTTATAACGACAGCCTGAATAAAAAAGGCGAAGAACTGTGTGGCGATCAGGTTAAGTATCTTAAAACCGATAAAAAAGTAACGATCGTTCTCTCTGATGGGTTAGGGAGTGGTGTTAAAGCCAGTATTTTGGCAACGCTAACCACAGAAATTCTGATTACGATGTTGGATGCAGATTTACCGTTAGAAGAGGTGCTGAAAACGGTAATTGTGACACTGCCGATCTGCAAAGTGAGAAAGATTGCCTACTCAACGTTTACGATTATTCAAGTCAACTGTGAAACCAATCACTTTACTGTCATCAACTTCGATAACCCGCCTCCGCTCTACTTCCATCAAGGCAAAGTCGTTAAGCTAGAAGCGAAAACAGAAACGATTCTGGAACGGAAAATTGCGATCGCGGAAGGCTATTTAGAACGCGGCGATTTTTTAGGAGCCGTTAGTGATGGCGTATTGTATGCCGGGATGGGGGTCACGCTCAATTTTGGTTGGGGTTGGGAGCAAATTGCTGACTATGTTGAAGGGATTTTAGGGCAACGATCGCACACTGCGAGAACGATCGTGCGAGAAGTATTAAAAAAGACCCATTCTCTATATCAAGGTGAGATTGGGGATGATGCCACTTTTGCTGGAATTTATGTTAGAAAACGTCATCCACTGATGATTTTTACGGGTCCACCCTTAGACCGAGAGCAAGATGAGTTTTATATTGAAAAATTATTAAATTTCAAGGGTCGGAAAGTCATTTGTGGTGGGACAACGGGGAATATTATTGCCAATTATTTAGGGGAAACGATCGAAATGGATTTATCGACAATTCGGAAAGATCTACCCCCGATCGGGATGCTCAGTTATATGGATTTAGTCACCGAAGGTATTCTCACTATTTCTAAAGCAACGGAGTATATTAAAGGATGTGATGGCGATTTAAGTCGCTTGCGATTTGATCATAATGGAGCTTATTTGTTAGCGAAAGAAATCCTTCAGGCTGACTCCATCGTGTTTATGGTAGGACAAAGTATTAATGAGTTTTATCAAAACCCACTGCTGCCTAAAAATATTTCGATTCGCCGCAACCTGATTGAAGAGTTAGTTCAATTTTTGAAAAGTAAACAACGGGAGGTGACGATCGAATATTGCTAACATCATCAGACTCAACTTATTTAGTGATTGGGTATGGTAATACGCTGCGGTCTGACGATGGCGCTGGATACCTGATTGCCGAAACCGTGGCTAACTGGAACCTGGCTCATGTCCAGTCCCTCGCCCTGCATCAACTCACCCCAGATTTGGCAGAACCGATCGCGCATAGCCAGGTCGTGATCTTTGTCGATGCTGTCGCCAAGCCAGTCAACACACCGGCGGCAATCGTTTTAGAACAGCTCGAACCCAATTACGCCACCACCTTCACCGGACATTACGCCGATCCCCGATCGCTCCTATCGTTGACCTATACCCTTTACGAAACCTCACCGATTGCCTATCGGCTGTTAATTCCAGCGATTAACTTTAGTTTTGGAGAATCGCTGTCTGCGGTAACCCAAGCTAGTATGAGCTTAGCCTTAGCGAAAATTGAGCAATTGCTCTGCGTGTCCTGCGTAGCGGAAAAGCCGCTAAAGCCTTACTGCTAAAGGGCTTCAGCCAAGCTGCCACAACAATGCCACATTTTTGTCGCAAAATAATATTAATGGGCTGAATCAGGAGGAGAGCGATCTACCTCAATGTCTTGAACTGGAGTAATGGCAGAAAGTTATTGTACTGTTTTGCTCATCGATGGCTCGACAACGGATAGAGCTTTTTTCCGCCGTTGTTTAGAACAGGACGAGATCTATTCCTATGAGATCTTAGAAGCAGAGCTGCCAGAGGCAGGGTTAGAGTGGGGACGACAACCACTCCCCGATGTGATCCTACTGGATGCTGGCTTGCCCCGCGATGTCCTGCAACTCCTCAGCCAACTTAATCACCTCTCCTGGAGTCAGATCGTTCTCTTAGTAGAACAGGACGATCGCACCCTCGTAACTCAAGCGATGCAGCATGGAGCGGCAGATTACCTCGTCAAGCCTGACTTAAGTGCAGACTTACTGCGCCGCACCGTTCGCAGTCTGGTCAAACAGAGCCGTTTGCAGCAGCAGCTTGCCCACCAACAGGCGACGATCGCGGATTTAACAGGGCGAACTGCCAAAAGTAGTGAACAGCACTACCTAAGCCAGAGCATTCCGCCAGAAAGTGAAGCTAGATTCCGAGAATTGACAGAATATCTACGGGATGCTTTTTTTATTTGTACGCCAACCTTGGATCAGTACCTCTATATCAGCCCCGCTGTCGAAAGAATTTGGGGCATTGCCAGCGAGCGACTTTATCGCGATCCTCGTTGTTGGCTGGAATTGGTTCATCCCGATGATTGGGATTACTTTCAGACCCACACTCCTCTTAACGAGCTTAACTCAGATTATGATTTAGAGTATCGTATCCTCCGACCCGATGGAGAACTGCGCTGGGTGCATGTTCGCTCCTATCCAGTGCGTAACGCTCAGAATCAAGTCGATCGCTTGGTTGGCGTCTGTGAAGACATTACCGATCGCAAACAATCTGAACTTTCTCTGAGACGGACAAACCAACTGTTATCGGCAATCAGCCAAGCCCAAACCCAATTTATTGCCAATGCCGACCCAGCTAGCTTGTTTGATAATCTGCTAGAGACGCTACTGCAACTCACTGATAGTGAATATGGCTTCATTGGCGAAATCCTTTACCATCCGAATGGTCACCCCTATGTAGACGAATCCTACCTGAAACGGCGGGGAGAACCGTACCTCAAAACTAAGGCGATTACCGATATTGCCTGGAATGAAGCAATGCACCAATTGCATGATATCCAGGCGGCGCCGGGCATGGAATTTCATAACCTGAGAACCTTGTTTGGGCAAGTTATGGTAACCGGGCAACCACTTATTTCCAACCATCCCAGCACCGATCCGCGTCGAGGCGGTTTGCCAGAGGGGCATCCACCATTACAAGCCTTTTTAGGCATTCCCTTTTATCGAGGCGAACAACTTGTGGGCATGGTCGGCATCGCGAACCGTCCCGCCGGTTACACCGAGGCTCTAATTACCGAGCTAGAACCTTTCCTCACAACTTGTGCTAGCACGATCGAAGCCTACCGCAACGATACGCGCCGTCAACAGGTAGAAGTTGCCCTTAGGCAAAGTGAAACACTTCAAACTGCCATCATTCAAGCCATTCCCGATCTGCTGGTGCGCATGGATCAAAACGGTCACTATCACGAGCTGATTGGTACTGAATATTTAAATGTCCTGTTACCCGACCAACCCATCCCAGAGGCAACTGTATATGATGTTTTACCCGCCCACCTCGCAGAGCAACGATTACACTATGCTCGGCTAGCGCTGGAGACTAACCACCTGCAAGTGTATGAGCAGACCCTGGAGATTAATGGTCAGTTATGCCATGAAGAGGTGCGGGTTGTGCCACTGGTCGATCGCGAAGTGCTAATCATCATTCGGGACATCACTGAGCGGAAACGGACCGACGCTGAGCGCCAGCAAGCAGAAACCGCCTTACGGCAGAGTGAAGAACGCTGGCAACTAGCCATTGAAGGTAGCAACGATGGCATCTGGGATCAAGATCTAATCACAGGCAAACACTTTCTCTCTCCCCGTTGCCTGGAGATGCTGGGCTATACCTATGCAGAGATTGATTCATTTGAAAAATGGTTTGCTCAGGTGCATCCGGCGGATCGGCAGGCACTGCAAACAACACTTCAGGCTTATCTCGATCGCCAAACGCCGATCTATGCAGTGGAATATCGGATTCGCTGTAAAGATGGTAGCTATAAATGGTTACTTGTTCGAGGCAAAGCCGTCTGGGATGCAGCGGGAACACCGTTACGGTTGATTGGTTCTACGACCGATATCACGCTCCGGAGACAGGCTGAACTAGAACTGCAACAACTGAATGCTGAACTGGAACAACGAGTTCAGCAACGTACCCAAGCATTAATCCAGTCTGAACGCGATTTACGCACCATTTTTAACAATGTCTATGATGCCATCTTGATTCATGATTTAGATGGCACCATTCTGGATCTAAATGATCGCGCTTTAGAACTTTGGGAGGCGACGCGAGAGCAACTGATTGGGGGATCTGTGCCTGAGATATCTGCCCCAGATGCCCCTTTGGAACGCTTACCCGAAATTTTTCAGCGGGTACAAGCTGGAGAAACTTTGCGGTTTGAATGGCGCGATCGCCGATTGAGCAACAACTCGCTCTTTGATGTGGAAGTCTCCCTGCGCAAGGTCACCTTGAACAATCGTCCTGTTTTCATGGCTGGAGTCCGGGATATTAGCGAACGCAAACGGGCTGAACAGATTTTGCAACAACAATTAGCGGCGATCGAGGCTTCTAGCGAGGGTATTGCTATTGTTAATCCACAGGGACAATACACTTATCTCAACCATGCCCACATTCAGCTCTTTGGATATAGCCAAGCGGGGGAATTGCTCGGCAAAACTTGGAAAGAATTGTACCAACCCGCAGAAATTGCGTGGATCGAGCAAACCGTTTTTCCAGTTCTTATTCAGCAGGGGGCTTGGCATGGGGAAACGATCGCTAAACGCCAAGATAATAGTCTTTTTACCGAAGATCTATCACTCACCTTATTGCCTGACGGTCGATTAATTTGCGTCTGTCGCGATATTGGTTATCGTAAACAGGCTGAGGAAGCTCTCCATTCAGAACGGTTGCGACTCCAGCTAGCCCTAGATGCTGCCCAAATGGGCTCCTGGAGTTGTAGTTTGCAAACTGGTAGGTTGATTTGGTCCGATCGGGCTCAGGAAATTTTTGGCTTTATTCCCGGCACCTTTCCCGGCGATCGCGACACCTTTCTAGCACTCATACATCCCGAAGACCGGGATCGGGTGATTCAGGCAGCCGCCCATACCTTTGAAACGGGCACCGCCTATAACATCGAATATCGCATTCGGCGATTAGATGGCGAAATGCGCTGGATTGCCGTGTGGGGTATCGTTCCTTTAAATCTACCTGTGAACGAGCGGCAACTCATCGGTGTGGTTTGCGATATTACCGATCGTAAACAAGCTGAACAGGATTTGCAAGAATCACGCAATATGCTGGAGCTAGTGCTAGATACCATTCCTCAACGGGTATTTTGGAAAGATCGTCAGTCAAGGTTTTTGGGTTGTAACTCAGCCTTCGCGAATGACTATGCCTTAACCTTTGAGGAGATTGTGGGCAAAACCGATCGGGAATTACCTTGGGCGGAGTGGGCACCGCTCTACCAAGCTGATGATGCCAGGGTGATTAATACTCAGACATCCAAACTGAATTATGAGGAACCAACCGTGGATCTGAACGGTGAACAAATCTGGATCCGTAGCAGCAAAATTCCCTTAACCAATAGTCAGGCAGAGGTGATTGGGGTGCTGGGATGCTATGACGATATCACCGATCACAAGCGGGCGGAGGAAGAACTACAAGAGGCGGTGGCAACCAATCAAGCTCTTCTAAATGCGATTCCCGATTTGATTGTGCGGATTAGTCGGGATGGGATCTACCGAGATGGCATCCCAACGAATCAACTATCACTCCTACTACCCCGCAATGAACTAATCGGTAAAAGTTTATGGGAGGTGCTGCCTGACACTCTCGCGCAACAACGACTGAACTCCATTGAGCAAGCATTTCAAACGGGAGTACCGCAAATCCACGAGTACCAGCTCTATATCAATGGGGAATGGCGGTATGAAGAAGCCCGCTGCGTTGTCTGCCGTGATGATGAAGCAATGGTGCTGATCCGGGATATCACCGATCGTAAGCAAGCCGAAGCTGAATTACACCAACTTAATTTAGAACTGGAACAACGGGTGGTTGAGCGGACCCTTGAACTTCAACAAGCCATGGAGGTTGCTGAAGCCGCTAACCGAGCCAAGAGCACTTTCCTGGCTAATATGAGTCACGAACTGCGCACACCATTAAATGCCATCCTGGGATTTGCGCAACTCATGGCTCGCGATTTAACGATGGATCCAGAAAAACGGGAACAGCTCAGTATCATCAACCGCAGTGGACAACACTTACTGCACTTAATCAATGACATTCTGGAAATGTCCAAAATTGAAGCTGGACGGATCACTTTTGTCCCTCATAGCTTTGATCTGTTGACCATGCTCAATATGCTGGAGGATATGTTCCAGATTCGAGCGATCGAGAAAGGGTTAACATTCATTGTCGCTCGTGATCCATCCCTGCCCCGCTATATCGCAACCGATGAAAACAAACTTCGCCAAGTTCTAATTAATCTAGTGGGTAATGCCATCAAATTTACTGCCTCTGGGCAAGTGGCATTGCGCATTAGCCGCCAAGCCGCAGAACCAAGCAGTAGCATCACCTTAGCGGCTTCAGTGTGTGAAGTGCTGGCAGATTTGACGCTCCAGTTTATCGTTGCAGACACAGGAGTGGGGATTGATCCAGATGAATTAAACCGTTTATTTGAGCCATTTATTCAGTCCAGCCATCGACAAGGATCGCCAGAGGGTACTGGATTGGGACTCCCCATCAGTCGCCAGTTTGTGCAGTTAATGGGCGGCGATTTACGAGTCAATAGTACACCTGGAGTTGGTTCCACCTTTACAGTTACGATTCCCGTACAACTAGCCGATGCAACCACCGGTGCCATCTCCTTACCTCGCCATATTGTTGGTCTAGCCCCTAATCAACCCTCCTATCGCCTGCTCGTTGTAGAGGATCATGACACCAATCGTTTATTGTTAATGCAACTGCTGCAAGCCATCGGATTTGAGGTGCAATCCGCCAACAACGGGCAGGAAGCGATCGCCCTCTGGCAAACCTGGCAACCTCACTTAATCTGGATGGATATGCGAATGCCGATTATGGATGGCTATGAAGCAACCCAGCAGATTCGGATGATGGAAGCGCAAAGAAGGATAGGGGAGCCTGGAAGGGAAGCACCCCATTCATCTTCCCCACCTGCCACCGCTCCTCTAGCTTTACCACTCTCATCACCTACCAAGATCATTGCCCTAACAGCCAGTGCCTTTGAAGACGATCGCGCCAGAGTCATAGAGGTGGGATGTGATGACTTTGTCCGTAAACCGTTTCAGGAGACTGAGTTATTAGAGAAAATTGCGGATCATCTAGGAGTCCAGTATCTGGATGCTAAGGCAGATGGGCTGACCAATGTCACCATCCCCACCGATTCATTTGACCCGATCGCAGCGCTACAAGCCTTACCCAGCAGACTGCTCACTCAACTTTATCAAGCGACTATTCAGCTAGATGGGCAACAGCTTGCTAAACTAACTGAGCAACTTGCTTCCACCCATCCCTCACTCGCTGCACTTCTCACTACAAAGTTAGATAACTTCGACTTTGAACAGATCTTGCAGCTTTTACAAGCCGTTAAACTACAAGAGTAGAGCAACTGCTTATATTCTCTTTAGCTTGATAAATTAATGTTATACAAAACCTCCATTTAGGATTCAGTTAGTTTGCGACCTTATGCAAGATACCCCCTTCAACTATCAAGGCAATTTATTAATCGTGGATGACCTAGCAGATAATTTGCGGGTTCTGTCCAATACCCTCTCAAATCAGGGCTACCGAGTGCGCTGTGTTAGGAATGGGGCGATGGCATTAATGGGAGCAAAAGCTGCTCCTCCAGATGTAATTTTGCTAGATATTCGGATGCCAGAAATGGATGGGTATGAAGTATGCCGACGGTTAAAATCTGATCCGGAACTGTGCCATATCCCCATTATTTTTTTGAGTGCCCTGGATGAAGCGTTAGATAAAGCGAAAGCATTTGATGTGGGAGGGGCAGACTATATTAGCAAACCATTTCAGGTGGAGGAAGTATTAGCCCGAGTTCAACATCAACTCACCATTCAACAGTTAAGACAACAAGTGGCGGAACAACAACAACAATTAGAACAGCTGGCAGTAGTTCCGTCCTCTATGCCCACAGTAGAGATCAAGGCAATACATGGTAATGTTGTATCCGCGATCGCCACAATTTTGGACTACAGCGATCGCCTGAGCCAAAATCCTGCCATTGACCCGGAACAATATGCTGGATTAAAAGTGATCCAGCAACAGGGCCAAACTCTACTAAACTTCGTCAACAGTCTCCGCTAGAGCCTCTAGCTGTGGTAGTCCATCTATGACCTTTCGCCCCCTCTCTCACTGGTTGAACCAAGGCAACCTCAACGTACCGTTGTCTGTAGTGCTAGTGATTCCATTTGTGCTACAAACTGTAGGAGCAATAGTACTAGTTGGGTATCTGTCTGATCATAGGCAGTCGGAAGGCGTAAACTTTTCGGTCTTATGGTACGGATTAACACTTTTGATCGTCATTGCGGTAGAAGCGTTAACGATCTCCAGCATCACCAAGCCAATTAGAAGGCTGCAACAGGCTAGTCAAGCATTGGCTAACGGTGAGCCACCGCAACCCTTATCAGAAATAATCTCGATCGCGGAACTCAAATCTTTAACGCAGTCCTTTAACCAAACCGCTGCCCAACTTCAGCAATCGTTTACGCACCTACAAACGGCTCTGGGCGTGTCTGAAGAAAAATTTGCCATGATTTTTCGCACTAGTCCTGATCCCATTGCGATCACAACTCTTACAGAGGGCAGGATTCTAGAAGCGAACGATCGCCTACTGGAGTTTTATGGTTACAGCCGTGAAGAGATGATTGGCAAAACAACCGTGGAGTTGGGGCTGTGGGCAGACCTCAACGATCGCCAATTCTTTAGACACAAACTTCAGACTGAAGGTAAGATCCAGAATCTGGAAACACAGGCGCAGCTAAAGTCAAAGGCAATCAAAACTGTTCTGATTGCCGCTGAAGTGCAGAGCTTAGAAGGACAAGACTGCGTGATTGTAGCGCTTAAAGATATTAGCGATCGCAAACAACTGGAACTGGAACTCCAGGCGTCAGAGGTTAAATTAAACGATGTTTTGAATAGTGTCTCTTCATCAATTGTTAAATTTCGGGTTTTTCCAGATAGAACCTGGGAATATGACTACCAATCTCCTGGTTGTGAGCTTCTGTTTGGTTATACAGCTGAAGAGATCTGTACCGATCGAGATCTCTGGATGTCACACGTCTTTGCCGCCGATCGGGCAACCATTCTCTATCCCCTCTTTGAACGGATTTTCAACTGCGAAACTCAAACTGTAGAGTTTCGGTTTCATCACAAAGACGGCTTACTTCGCTGGATTTCAGCGACCTACTCATCTCGCTACGATGAAGCTGCTAATTGTTGGATGGTGACGGGGGTCAGCAGCGATATTACTGATCGCAAACAGACTGAACTCGCTCTAAAGCAAAGTGAAAGCCGCTTTCTGGAGCTTTCTGATGCTTCCCCTGCGAATATTTATATCCTTGTGAAACGAGTTGATGGCTCAGCTCACTTTGAATACATGAGTCAGGCGATCGAAAGCATCCACGAGCTTCCCATTGAAGAGGTTCTGGCTAATGCGGATCTTCTCCTCGATCGCATCCATCCCGACGATCGGGCTGACTATGAAGCCGCTGTGCAACGCAGCTTAGAAACACTACAACCATTTCGGCATGAATGGCGCATCATTAGTCGATCCGGAGCCATCAAGTGGTTGCAGGGCAGTTCGCGACCTAAGTTGCGAGATAACGGAGAAATTGCCTGGTATGGGGTAGTCATTGACATTACCGATCGCAAATTAACCGAACAAGCTTTGCAAGCTAGTGAAGAACGCTATCGTAACATTATTGAAGAACAAACTGAGTTGATTTGCCGATTCTTACTCGATGGCACAATTCTATTCGTTAATGATGCTTACTGTCGTTATTTTGGGGTCACCAGAGAAAATACTATCGGCAGAACTTACCATCCAATGGTGTATGAGGCAGATTGGGATTTAGTCTCTCAACTTGTGAAATCTTTGACTCCAGAACATTCCACAGTAATTATTGAAAATCGGGTGGTTATCAATGGCATAATTCGCTGGACTCAATGGAGCAATCGGTGTATTAGTGATGACCGAGGACAGGTAATTGAGTATCAATCCGTAGGTCGGGATATTACCGCTCTCAAACAGGTTGAACTTGCTCTAGAAAAAGAACTGCTACGTAACAAAATGCTGTTAAATTCATCGTTTGATGGCATTGTGGTGTTAGATCATGCTGGCAAGGTAGTAGAAGCAAATCTCAGTTTTGCCCGAATGCTGGGCTATACCTTGGAAGAGGTCACTCAACTGAGTGTAATGGATTGGGAGGCACAAACATCAGCCGCCGAACTCGAACAAGAATTTTGCCAAAATGTGACCTTCGAGACGCGCCATCGTCGTAAGGATGGGTCGATCTATGAGGTCGAAATTTGTACTAATACTGTGAGCTGGAACGGGGAAACATTTTATTTCTGTATTTGTCGAGATATTACCGATCGCAAACAAGCAGAAGCGGCTTTGCAGGCGAGCGAGGCTCGGTTCCAGGAAATTGCTGATACGGTGAGTCAGGTCTTCTTTGTACGATCGACAACAGGACAGTTCATTTACATTAACCCTGCCTACGAACAAATTTGGGGAGACAGCCGTGAAAGTTTATACCAAAACCCGCAATCGTGGTTAGCAGCAATTCACCCCGACGATCGCGTCTTGGTTACCCAATCCCTGGAACAACAATTTATTGGTAACTCAGTCCAGCGGGAATACCGGATTATCCGCCCCGATGGCGAGATTCGTTGGATCTTTGCCCAAATCAGCCTTGTCCAAGACGAACATGGACAACCCGCTCGCTTCATTGGCGTTGCGGTTGATATCACCGATCGCAGACAAACCGAAAATGCATTACGAGAAAGTGAAGAGCGCTTCCGGAGTGTGTTTGAGCAGGCAGCGGTAGGACTAGAATACACCAACCTGGAAGGAAGGTTTTTACTGGTCAATCAAAACCTGATTGATCTACTGGGCTATTCGGAGGCAGAATTGCTTGCCCTCAACTTTCAAGACGTTACCCACCCAGATGATCTGCCACAGAATCAGGACTATTTTCAACAACTCTTAGCGGGTGAAATTTCCTCCTACTCTTTAGAAAAGCGGTTTATTCACAAAGATCGCTCTCATATCTGGGTCAATATCACCGTATCCCTAATTCGAGAGCCGAACGGTCAACCTAAACTGACGTTAGCGGTCATTGAGGATATTCGCGATCGTAAACAGGCCGCTTTAGAGTTGCAACAAGCCAAAGAAGCGGCTGAAGCTGCCAATGTGGCTAAAAGCATGTTTCTGGCTAATATGAGCCACGAACTTCGCACTCCCCTCAACGTGATTCTGGGATATGCTCAACTCTTGAGCTACGACACCTCCCTTGCGCCGGAGTATCAGGAATATCTGCGATCGATTCATCGTAGTGGTAACCACCTCCTCGCCCTCATCAATGATGTATTGGATCTATCCAAAATTGAGGCGGGACGCTCAACTTTTGATGCGAGTAGCTTCGATCTCCCCGACCTCATGCAAACGCTTTGGGAAATGTTCCGCTTCCGGGCAGAATCTAAAGGGCTGGAATTAACTTTGGAATTAGCAGAAGTCCCCCGGTTGATCACTACCGACCTCAATAAACTCCGGCAGGTCATGATTAATCTGCTCAACAATGCTGTGAAATTTACTAGCGCTGGCACAATTGTTCTGCGGGTTTGGGTAGACCATGAACCGATCGCAATAACTTCTCAAGAACAGGCTGAAACGGCACCATTACTCTCTTCCCATAGATTGGTTATTGAAGTGGAAGATACAGGGATCGGCATCGCTCCGGATGAACTAGAGACGATTTTTGAGGTATTTTCCCAGGCAAGCGCTGGTAAACGCTCCATTGAAGGAACTGGACTGGGTCTCACCATTAGCCAGAAATTTGTGCAGTTGATGGGTGGTCAATTGTCTGCTGAGAGCCGCATTGGGCAAGGTAGCAAATTCAGTGTTTGGATTCCCATTCAACTTGCGCACTCCAATGACAATGCATCTACGCTAACTGAGCGATCGGTAATCGGACTGCTTCCTGGTCAACCTCATTACCGGATTCTTGTAGTCGATGATCAATTAGCCAATCGGCGACTGTTGGCACAAATTCTCCAAAAGGTGGGTCTGGATGTCCACGAAGCTGCCAGTGGAGCCATTGCCATTCGACAGTGGCAATCTTGGCGACCACATCTGATCTGGATGGATATTCGGATGGCTGGAATGACGGGCTATGAAGCCATGCAGCAGATTCGGCGCATAGAGCAAGAGCAAGGAGATAGAGATGGCAATTCTTCTCCCTCCTCCCCGCCGTCGCCGATCCCCATCATTGCCTTAACCGCTCAAGCCTATCAACACGATCGTGATCATGCACTTGCCGCTGGGTTTACTGACTTTGTTACTAAGCCCTTTAGAACGACAGAGATTTTTCAACAGTTAGCAACCTATTTAGGACTGCAATACTTGTATGCTGACTCTGTAAATTTGACGGCAGTTGAACCGTTGAACTCCACGGATAAACGTCGAGTTTTGCAACCAAAGGATCTGCAAATCATGCCGGTCGATTGGATAGTGGCACTACATAAAGCGGCTCTCAACTGTTCCTCTGAGGAAGTTGAAGGCTTAATTGCCCAAATTCCTGCCGATTATCCAGCTCTGGCAAACGGCTTACAGCGACTTGCCCATGATTATGACTTTGAAATCATCATGCATCTCAGTCAACTCAATTAGCCTGATTTATATCATCACTGTTTAACCGTTGCTGAAGCCTTGCTGAAGAAATTGTTGTTTTAACTGAGGTTAGGGCATGATAGATCAGTAGGACGCTACATGAATCAGCGTTTATAGGGGGTTTCAGAAATGAACCTAAACACCATCAACCCAATGGCGGGAGGATCTTCTATGCAGGCGATCGACACAACCTCTGTTGAACTATCCTCCCTACCACAGTCAATTGATCAACGGATTGCCGCCGCGATCGCTGAAGCCCGAGCAATCAGTTCCGAGCAGGGAGCTGACTCACCGAAAGCGGCAGTTGCCTGGGATATTGTCGAAGAACTGGAGGCAGAAGCAGCTCATCAAAAAGTCAAGCTCCAAGGCAAAACTGCTTTTACAGAATACTGCGAAGAATTCCCTGATGCTCTGGAAGCTCGGATCTACGACGTATAAGCAGACAGACAACACTGAGTGATGGATAATGAGGGGCTAATAGCCATCTATCAGCTCACTCATTACCCTGACTAGTATGACAAAACTAGTTGACCAAGTTACCGATCCCTCTCCAGCGTTGATTAGTCACCTATGGAGCATCCTCACAACATCCTCAAATTAGTGATATAGGCTTGAGATGTTCCTGAAAAGGGGCGATTTATGCATGAGGTTGGCATCATACAGAATACATTGGATCTAGCGTTAGAGTATGCCCGCAAGCAAGGGGCAACTCAAATTCACCAGATGACCTTACGAGTAGGCGAACTATCTGGCGTTGAACCTGCCGCGTTAATGTTTGCCTTTGAAGTTGTTATGCAAGGGACGATCGCTGAACAGGCGCAACTGGTGATCGATTATGTTCCCGCTATCAGCTACTGTCCTCATTGCCAGCAAGAATTCCACCTGTCTGATTGGATCTATGAATGCCCCACCTGCCATCAGTTATGTTCAGAACTACGTCAAGGTAGAGAATTAGAACTTGCTTCAATTGAGCTTTCTTGAGGAGATGACTTGCTATGTGTCAGGACTGTGGTTGTAGTGATGTAGTGGCGATCGCGATTAATGGTAAAGTTGCTGCTCTACATGAGCATGAGCAGGGAGAACATCATGATCATGATCACGATCATGCCCATCCTCACACTCACAGCCCTCAGACCCACTCAGTTCACCTCTCGTTGCTATCCAAAAACGATCGATTCGCTGAGCGCAATCGCAGTTATTTCCAGGCAAAGGGCATTCTAACTCTGAATATTTTGTCATCCCCTGGATCAGGCAAAACAGCGTTGATTGAACGAATGCTTCAGGATTTGCATGATCACTTATGGGCAGATCAGCGGCGATCGCTGCGCGTTGGAGTGATCGTTGGCGATCTAGAAACGGACAATGATGCCCAACGGTTGCGGCAGGCAGGTGCCCCAGCAGTGCAAATTACCACAGGGCAAGCCTGCCACCTGGAAGCTGAGATGGTAGCTCAGGCTATGACGCAGTTAGATTTAGAGGCTCTCAATGTGTTGATCATTGAAAACGTCGGCAATCTAGTCTGTCCGGCGGCTTACGATTTGGGTGAAACCCTACGCGCCGTGTTGCTATCCGTGACAGAAGGCGAAGATAAACCCCTCAAATATCCCACGATGTTTAGCACTGCCGATGCGGTGATCATTAACAAAGTTGATATTGCTGACGCTGTAGGCTTTAATCGAGAATTGGCAGTTACTAATATTCAAAAAGTCGCACCCCAAGCCCAAATCTTTGATGTATCAGCTCGCACAGGGCAAGGGATGGCAGCCTGGTACACCTATTTAGGTGGTGTGATTCAGCCACCGATCGAGGTTTAAACCATGTTACAAACCACTTCGCGGCTCACCCCTGATCTCAACCCAAAACGAATCCGAGTTCAGGTCCAGGGGGTGGTGCAGGGAGTAGGATTTCGTCCATTTATTTATCATCTAGCGACAACCCTGGGCTTAACGGGCTGGGTAAATAATTCACCTCAGGGAGTATCGATTGAACTAGAGGGGCAACTAACACAACTAGAAGCATTTCTAGAACAGCTTCAACGAGATAACCCACTCCACGCTAATCTGCAATCATTAACAGTTGATTGGCTAACTGCGATCGGCTATCAGCAGTTTGAAATTCGCCCATCCGAGACAACTAATTCAATTGGGAAATCGGCTTGCATCCTACCCGACTTGGCAACCTGTCCTGACTGTCGGCGGGAGTTGTTTGATCCAGCCAATCGCCGTTATCGCTATCCCTTTACCAACTGCACTCACTGTGGACCCAGGTTTAGTATTCTGCGATCGCTGCCTTACGATCGTCCGAATACGACCATGCATCAGTTTCAGATGTGTCCAGACTGTCAGTTAGAATACGACAATCCTGGCGATCGTCGCTTCCATGCTCAACCGAATGCCTGTCCTCACTGTGGTCCCCAGTTGACCCTTTGGAACCGGAATGGAGACATCTTAGCGACTCATGATACAGCTTTACTCCTGACAGCAGATGCTATTCGTCAAGGCAAGATTATTGCACTCAAAGGGTTGGGTGGTTTTCATCTCGTCGTAGATGCCCGGAATGAAATCGCAGTGCAAGCGTTACGGCAGCACAAACATCGACCCGACAAGCCGCTAGCCGTGATGTATCCTGATTTAGAGTCTCTTCAGCAGCACTGTTACCTCTCTACAGTAGCGATCCAACTATTGCAATCGCCCGAAGCTCCGATCGTTCTGCTGCCCCAAATTGCCTGTGATGAGCCCAGTGTTGCCGCAATCGCGCCGTCTGTAGCCCCTGGTAATCCTGATCTGGGTGTGATGTTACCCTATACTCCCCTCCATCACCTATTGTTAGCGGAATTGGGATTTCCAGTCGTTGCGACTAGCGGTAATTTAGCCAATGAACCAATCTGCATTGATCAACAAATTGCCTTACAACAACTGGGTAGCATTGCTGATTTATTTTTGATTCACGATCGCCCCATTGCTCGTCCTGTCGATGATTCCATTGTGCGAGTCATTCACGATCGACCTGTAGTATTGCGACGGGCAAGAGGCTATGCCCCTTTACCGCTCAAAGTCACTGTTGCCAAATCGCTAACATCTGCTGCTACTATCTTGGCTGTAGGTGGGCAGCTTAAGAACACCGTAGCTCTTGGTTTAAATCAACAGATTTTTCTCAGCCAACATTTAGGTGACTTGGATCATCCTGCCACGATCGCGCGATTTCAGGAAGCGATCGCCCATCTCCTGGGTTTGTATGAGACGCAACCAACGGCGATCGCTTGTGATGCCCATCCCGACTATTACTCACACCAATTTGCCGCATCATTGAGTCAAGCAACTAACGCGACCTTGATTCCCATCCAGCACCACTATGCCCATGTGTTATCCTGCCTGGCAGATAACCAGATTGATGCCCCGGTATTGGGTGTTGCCTGGGATGGCACAGGGTACGGACTGGATGGCACGATTTGGGGGGGCGAATGGTTGTATGTTCCGACGAACTCCACGGTAGCTCCCGGCTTTGAGCGAATTGCCCATCTCCGACCATTCCCATTACCTGGCGGAGATCAGGCAGTTAAGGAGCCTCGCCGAGCGGCATTAGGCTTACTGTATGAGTGCTTGGGCAGTGCGATCTTTGATCAACTTGATTTGCCGCCATTCGCAGCCTTTACGCCATCAGAATTAAAGGTGTTGCAATCAATGTTAGGTCAACGATTAAATACCCCTATGACTTCCAGTATGGGGCGACTATTTGACGCGATCGCAGCAATCATTCATCTTTGCCACCAGGCTAGTTTTGAAGGGCAAGCAGCCATGCAGCTAGAGTTCGCTGCTCAACCCATCATCACCGATCGCCTTTACCCCTACACCTGGCTAGCTCAACCTAACTCCACACTCATATTGGACTGGCAACCACTGGTCTTGGCGATTATCCAAGATTGGTTCGATCGAGAATCAGTTAGTTTAATAGCCGCGACCTTTCACAATACGGTAATTGATGCCTTAGTAACCCTCGCTCAACACATGCAGATTGATCACATTGCCCTAACGGGCGGTTGCTTTCAGAATAGCAATTTGCTAAAACGATCGATCGATCGCTTAAATCGTGCGGGTTTTTCACCGATTTGGCATCATCATATTCCCACTAATGACGGTGGTATTGCTGCCGGACAAGCATTAGGAGCCTTACGCCAACTTCATTACAAGACTATTTAGGAGAGCAATTATCATGTGCCTCGCAGTTCCCGGTAAAATTGTCAGCCTGAATGACCAAGCAAATAGTAGTAATGATGCAGCATTATGGCGCACTGGCAAAGTTAGTTTTGGTGGCATTCTTAAAGAAGTCAGTTTAGCCTACGTGCCCGAAGCTCAGGTTGGGGATTACGTGATTGTGCATGTGGGGTTTGCGCTCAGCATTGTTGATCAGGAGGAAGCAGAGCAAACGCTGAACTACCTTGCTCAAATACACATCGGGTAGGCTCACAATGTTCAAGCAAATCCAGTTAACTGGCTGATAGAGCTGTAAGAGATTTGTCGATCGTGCGAACGGGTAGTTCAATCACAAACTCGGCACCCTGCTCTGGCAAATTCTGGTAATATAACTTGCCTTGATGCCGCTCAGTAACGATTTGATAGCTGATGGACATCCCCATGCCTGTACCTTTCCCGATCGATTTAGTTGTAAAGAATGGATCGAAAATTCGACCTAATGCTGATGGAGGAATGCCAGGTCCATTATCCGAGATCGCCACTTGTACCCACTGGTGATCCACTGCTGTGGTGCGAATTGTGATGGTTGGAGGAGGAGTCAGAACCGCTGGTGAATGGTCTTGCCCCTTCATGTGATCTTCCAAAGCATCAATCGCGTTACTGAAAATGTTCATAAATACTTGATTGAGTTGTCCGGCAAAGCACTCGACCAACGGTAGATTGCCATACTGCTTGACAATTTCGATCGCAGGGAAATGGGTCTTTGCCCTGAGGCGATGGCCTAAGATGACCAGAGTACTGTCAATGCCTTCATGCAAATTCACGGCTTTCAGCTCTGCCTCATCCAAACGGGAGAAATTTCGTAGCGAAAGCACAATATTGCGAATTCGCTGGGCCCCTAATTGCATAGACTGAATTAGCTTACTCAGATCCTCTTTGAGAAATTCCAAATCGATCGTCTCAATTTTCTGCCGAATTTTGGGGCTAGGATCAGGATATTCCTCCTGATACAAAGCCATCAAATCCAATAGATCGTGGGCATATTCCTGAGCATGCAGCAGATTGCCGTGAATAAAGTTTACTGGGTTATTAATCTCATGGGCGACTCCGGCTACGAGTTGCCCCAAACTCGACATTTTTTCGCTTTGTACCATCTGCGATTGAGTTCGTTGTAAATCTTGCATTGCCTCCTTCAGTTCTTTAGTGCGATCGTCAACTCGTTGTTCCAGCTCTTCATTCACCTGTTTCAGCCGCAACTCTGCTTGCCGATTTTCATTTAAAACCGCCGACAAGACTAAATTAGTCAACATCATCACACCGACAAAGGATTGCAACTGTGCCAGCGATTCTAGAACTGAAGGACGAACAAACGTACCTAAATTGTTGGCTGTGCCTGAGATCGCGATCGCAGATATGCCCACAATTAATAGAGTCGTCGCCTGCAATCTCAACCGGAACGATGACCAGACTAAAACAGGCAACAGCATGTACTCAATGCTATAGCCACCACTGCCAAAGGCAAAGTAGCTGATCATCACAATAGAACCCAGAATCAACAGGAGTTCAAGCAGCCACGATCGCGGCAATGGTTGCCTGACATTGAACCGAGGACTCCAGGCCAATAGCGTTGGTGTGATAATCAACGCCCCTAAGAAAATGGACTCCCACCAGGTTAACCACGTTGAACTAAAACTCTCCCATACCGCGACTCCGCCCCAACATAGGGTCAAAGCCCCCAGAAAGCTCGTGAAGATTGGCTCAATAAAGACCACTCCAGCAAACTTGAATACTGCCTGCGATCGCCCTAACCACTGAGACTGCTTGATCAACCGCTGAACCAGAAATGCCATTAGTAATGGATCAGCCAGATCAATCAACGAAGCGGCTATACTCACCAAAGGCTTGTCATAGCCGTAAAACAAGGGGTTGACCAGCAATTCACTCAGCAAAATTCCTGGCCAAACGCGATACCCCCATAGCAGCACAATAGCTAGGTAAATTCCGACGGACGGCCAGACTGCACTAATCCCATCTTTGGCAACCAGCAACACTAACTTTGAGACGCCAAAATGAATTATAGGCAGTGCCAGGATAGACAGAATGACAGTGCGATCGAGGAAAAATGGCAGCTTTCGGCTCATGATTTTACGTCATCCAACAGGTAATCAAGAACAGGTCAAGACAAAGCGTCATTATCCTGATGCCATTGCCAACATCTGATAATGAGCCACCCTTAGAATGCCCAGGTTTTTCCACACAGAAACTTTTTAGTTGTTAGTCTCTACCCAAATTTTATTTTCAGAGAGATTAGAGAGGCGTAATTGCAAGGTAGAGTCTGGAATCTAGCTACCACCGATGCCCGGATTTAAGCATCTGAGCAGTAATCAGGTCAGGTCGCTACACCACGATCGTTTATCTCCAATGAAATTGATCGTGAGCGACCCAGTCGTGATTATCAAGCTGTAGGGATGCCATCAGAACACTACTGATCTTAAGTAAGCTAAACCCGCTAAATCACCAATTACATTTTATTTCGTTCGTTACCAAATATGTTGTTTGGTTGCGATCGCTTCATCCTCCCAAGATCCTCACATTTTCGATTTAGTTTCAACCTAGGCGTTTATGTGCTCAATGTACCTGCTCCACTTCACTGATTTATATACAGGTTTTCATCAGTCAACTCTTCCTTTAAAGAAGCTGTGATTCGTTGAATAACAAAGCGTAGCCCATCACTGACGACATTACAAAATCCCTAAATTCTTCCCGCTACCTAGCATTATTGAGGATTCACCCATGCGTCCTAATCATTTTTCTACCGTAGATGGTAACGAAGCCGTAGCGCGGATTGCCTACCGCTTGAGTGAAGTGATCGCGATTTATCCCATTACTCCTGCCTCACCCATGGGCGAATGGGCCGATGCTTGGTCATCCGCCGGACAAGCCAATTTGTGGGGTACAGTCCCCTCGATCGTAGAAATGCAAAGCGAAAGTGGGGCGGCTGGAGCTGTTCATGGAGCCTTACAAGCAGGTTCACTCACAACAACCTTTACGGCGTCCCAAGGCTTACTATTAATGATCCCCAATCTCTACAAGATTGCTGGAGAGTTAACGTCAGCCGTCATTCATATTGCCGCCCGATCGCTCGCAGCCCAAGCGCTGTCGATTTTTGGGGATCACAGCGATATCATGGCGGTTCGCGCGACGGGCTGTGTGTTACTCTGTTCTGCGTCCGTCCAGGAAGCTCAGGACTTTGCCGCGATCGCCACTCGGGCGACATTAGAATCGCGCCTGCCGTTTCTGCATTTTTTTGATGGCTTTCGCACGTCCCATGAAATTCAAAAATTAGCGTTGTTGGAAGACGAGGATTTACAGAGCTTCATTCCCAATGATTTAATCCTGGCACATCGGGCACGGGCACTCACGCCCGATCATCCGGTGATTCGGGGAACGGCTCAAAATCCTGATGTTTATTTCCAGGGACGGGAAACCGTTAACCGTTACTACAATGCCTGCCCAGATGTTGTGCAACAGGCGATGGATGAGTTTGCGGAACTAACCGGGCGGCACTACAAACTATACGAATATCACGGTGATCCCGACGCCGATCGCGTGATCATTTTGATGGGATCAGGGTGTGAAACGGCTCACGAAACAGTAGATTATCTCCAGGCTCAAGGGGAAAAAGTTGGCATTCTGAAAGTGCGGCTCTATCGTCCGTTTGACAATATCCGGTTGGTGAAATCACTACCTGCGAGTGTGAAACGCATTGCCGTTCTCGATCGTTGCAAAGAACCGGGGAGTGCGGGTGAACCACTGTATCTGGATGTGGTGAATGCTTTAGTCGAAACTGAGCATTTTCCTACCTTACCGAAAGTTGTAGGGGGACGCTACGGCTTATCCTCTAAGGAATTTACCCCAGCAATGGTGAAAGCTGTTTTTAATCATCTCCAACAAGATCATCCGCGTAATCACTTCACAGTTGGGATTACCGATGATGTGACGTTTACCTCATTAGAGGTTGATCCCAACTTTTCAACCGAATCCGATCGCGTCGTCCGCGCCATCTTTTATGGGCTGGGTTCTGATGGCACGGTGGGAGCCAATAAGAACTCGATCAAAATTATTGGCGAAGATACAGACAACTATGCTCAGGGTTACTTCGTTTACGACTCTAAGAAATCGGGTTCTGTCACTGTGTCGCACCTGCGATTTGGTGCCGAACCAATTCGTTCCACTTACTTAATTAGCAGCGCCAATTTTGTCGCCTGCCATCAATGGGAATTTGTGGACAAGTTCGATTTATTAGGAGCCGCCCAACCCGGAGCCGTCCTCTTACTCAATAGTCCCTTTGATCCCACCGAAACCTGGCTACAGTTGCCCCACAGCTTAAAGCGGCAGATCAGCGAAAAATCGCTGCAAGTGTATGTGATTAATGCCTCTCAGGTTGCCCGCGCCGCCGGGATGGGAGGACATATCAATACTGTCATGCAAGTCTGCTTCTTTGCGATCGCCGGAGTTTTACCCCGCGAGCAAGCGATCGAGCAAATTAAACAATCGATTCGCAAAACCTACAGTAAGAAAGGTGACGCTGTAGTGCAAATGAATCTCAAAGCGATCGATCAAACGTTAGAGAACTTACATCCGATCGATTACAGCCAACTACCGCTGGAGACGGGGAATGGCAATGGTCATCATGCCCCAATTTCCGATGCGGCTCCCGCCTTTGTTCGTGACGTTCTCGGCAAAATGATTGCTCGTCAAGGTGATGCCATTCCCGTGAGTGCCCTCCCGATCGATGGCACTTATCCCAGTGGCACCTCTAAATGGGAAAAACGCAACATTGCTCAAGACATTCCCGTGTGGGATCCGAATGTTTGTGTGCAGTGTGGCAAATGCGTCATGGTTTGTCCCCATGCGGTGATTCGCTCTAAAGTCTACGAACCCGCTCAATTAAAAACTGCCCCAGCCACCTTTAAGAGTGCCGATGCCAAAGATCACGCCTGGACAGACTTGAAATTCACCATTCAAGTAGCGGCGGAGGATTGCACTGGTTGCGCGTTATGTGTCGATGTTTGTCCGGCGAAGAATCGGGCAGAACCTCGCAAGAAAGCCATCAATATGGCACCCCAATTACCACTGCGGGATCAAGAACGGGTGAACTGGGACTTCTTCCTCAATTTACCGAATCCCGATCGCGCTCACCTGAATTTGCATAAAATTGCCCAGCAACAAATGCAAGAACCCCTGTTTGAGTTCTCAGGGGCTTGTGGTGGTTGTGGTGAAACCCCTTACTTGAAGCTGGTGACGCAGTTGTTTGGCGATCGCATGTTAGTCGCCAATGCCACCGGATGTTCTTCCATTTATGGCGGTAACTTGCCGACCACTCCCTGGACTCACAACGCTGAAGGTCGCGGTCCGGCCTGGTCAAACTCCTTGTTTGAAGATAACGCCGAATTTGGCTTAGGTTTCCGGGTTTCTATCGACAAACATACGGAATATGCCAGAGAGTTGTTGCAAGAACTAGCGATAGCCACAGACAACAGTTCTCACATTCCGGTAGACTTGGCCACCGCGATCCTTGAAGCCGACCAAACCGATGAAGCCGAAATTACCGCCCAACGCGATCGGGTGGCTCAACTGAAGCAGGGCTTAGAGCAATGGTTCACTGTCTGTCAAAGCGATGCGGCAAGCTCACAAGCATTCACGAACAAGCTGCAAACGCTCCACTCCTTAGCCGATTACTTAGTCAAGAAGAGTGTCTGGATTATTGGGGGGGATGGCTGGGCCTATGACATTGGCTATGGTGGCTTAGATCATGTGTTAGCCAGTGGTCGCAACGTTAACATTCTGGTGCTCGATACAGAGGTCTACTCCAACACGGGTGGGCAAATGTCCAAAGCCACCCCCCGAGGGGCAGTCGCCAAATTTGCCGCCGGAGGTAAACCCGCTCCGAAGAAAGATCTGGGACTGATGGCGATGACCTACGGCAATGTTTACGTGGCGAGTGTGTCTATGGGAGCGCGCGATGAACATACGTTGAGAGTGCTGCTGGACGCGGAATCCTATCCTGGACCATCGTTGATCATTGCCTACTCCCATTGCATTGCCCATGGCATTAATATGGCGAGTGGCATGCAACAACAAAAAGCCGCTGTTGAGTCGGGTCGCTGGTTACTCTACCGCTACGATCCCAGACGAACCGAACAAGGTGAGAATCCCTTACTCCTCGATTCTCGATCGCCCAAAATGTCGGTTGAACAGGCAATGTATAGCGAAAATCGCTTCAAGATGTTGACCTTAAGTAAACCGGGAGCCGCGAAACAATTGGCTCAACAAGCACAGGCAGATGTGAATACCCGCTGGCAGATGTATCAATACTTGGCGGCGCAGCAGTTGGCATCCCATTCGCCCCAACCCCATCATCCTGCCCAGCAGATGCCGTCCTACTCGCCCCATCCTCACAACGGTCATCAGACCCAGCAGAGGTCATCCCATTCGCCCCAGTCCCACAGCTAACCCAGTCATGTGAAGGAGTCGTGATCATGGATTTAAGCACAACGTATATGGGATTAGAGCTGCGATCGCCGTTGGTGGTGGGTGCGGCTGCTCCCTTAACCGAACACATCGATCAAATTAAGCAGATGGAAGATGCAGGCGCGGGGGCTGTAGTCTTGCACTCGATGTTTGAGGAGCAAATTCATCAGGATCAATTAGACCTGCACCACCATTTGCAATACGGCACTCACAGTTTTGCCGAAGCCCTCACCTATTTTCCAGAACCCGATATCTTCCATGTCGGTCCGGAGGGATATCTGAACCACATTCAGCAAGCCAAGGAAATGGTTGATATTCCTATCATTGCCAGCCTGAATGGTTCTACTCCCGGCGGTTGGATTGAATACGCTCGTCAGATTGAACAAGCCGGAGCGGATGCCCTGGAACTGAACATTTACAATATTCCCACCAGCCTGGAACTGACTAGCGTCGAAATTGAGCAAGAATACTTGGCAATCGTGGCAGCGGTTAAAAATGCGGTCAATATTCCGATCGCCGTCAAAATCAGTCCCTACTTCACAAGTATGGCAAACATGGCCCAACGCTTAACCTTAGCTGGGGCACATGCGCTGGTGTTGTTCAACCGATTCTATCAACCCGACATCGACATCGAATCCCTGGAAGTGCATCCTAACGTCCTACTCAGTACACCCCAAGAGTTACGCTTACCCATGCGATGGATTGCTATTCTCTATGGGCGCATCTTTGCGGATCTGGCCGCCACTGGAGGAGTCCACCACGGCACTGATGTTGTAAGACTGTTAATGGCAGGAGCACAAATTACCATGCTGGTCAGTGTGTTATTACGTCACGGCATTGATCACTTACAGGACATTGAACGAGAATTGCGACATTGGATGGAGGAACATGATTACAGTTCAGTTCGCCAGCTTCAAGGCTGTATGTGCCAACTGAATTGTCCTAATCCCACTGAGTTTGAGCGATCGCAATATATGAAAGCGATGCAAACTTATCGACCTGCGATCGATCCTATCTATCACCATTAGTGTGAGGGTAATTTTCGGGCAGGAGTGAATCTAAATTGCTCCTACCAAATGTAACGAATTTGCGTTCCGTTCCAAGGGGTACGTTAGCCTAGACATCATGCACCCTATCACGTCTGCTATCGCTCGGAATAAGTTATGAAGTTTGTTGACGAATACCGGGATGCCGATCGAGTTCATCAGGTTGCTAATGCGATCGCAGCCATCACGACTCGTCCCTGGACAATCATGGAAATCTGTGGTGGACAAACCCACAGTATTGTCAAATTTGGCTTGGATACTTTATTGCCAGAAGGCATTACTCTGATTCACGGACCTGGCTGTCCCGTCTGCGTCACTCCCGCCGAAATCATTGATACCGCGATCGCCCTAGCAGCTTTACCCGGAGTCATTTTCTGCTCCTTTGGCGACATGCTGCGCGTCCCCGGATCCGTCAACATCGCATTACCTGATTTACTCAGCGTTAAAGCGGCTGGGGGGGATGTCCGGATTGTTTACTCGCCATTGGATGCCCTGAAAATCGCCCACTATCACCCAGACAAACAAGTTGTTTTCTTCGCCGTCGGGTTTGAAACGACCGCTCCAGCAACGGCAATGGCGGTCTTTCAAGCCCATCAACAAGGACTACAGAACTTTTCCCTGCTGGTATCCCATGTCTTAGTGCCTCCAGCGATGGAAGCCATTCTCTCCTCACCCAATTGTCGGGTTCAAGGATTTCTGGCGGCTGGGCATGTCTGTACTGTGATGGGTTATCACGAATATGTCGCGATCGCGCCCAAATATCATGTCCCGATCGTCGTCACTGGTTTTGAACCACTCGATGTTTTACAAGGAATTTATTTGTGTGTTCAACAATTAGAATCAGGACGAGCAGAGGTCGAAAATCAATATGTGCGATCGGTGCGAAAACAAGGAAATGAAACCGCTCAACATTTAATTCAAACGGTGTTTGAAGTTGTGCCACAACAATGGCGTGGCATTGGTAATATTGCTCAGAGCGGGTTAGGATTACGGCAACCGTACCGTCACTTTGATGCCAGCCAGCGCTTCGCCTCACACCTTGCTCCTGCGCCTGCTTCGCCTCCCTCCGACTGTATCAGTGGTTTAATTCTGCAAGGTATTCACAAACCTCATGACTGTCCAGCTTTCGGGACTCGCTGTACTCCAGAGCATCCTTTAGGGGCGCCAATGGTATCCTCTGAAGGGGCTTGTGCCGCCTACTATCGTTATCGTCAACCGACCGTGACAGCAAGCATTACTTAATTCATTGGTTTTAGCATGAATTTAACTCAGGATTTTACGGTGTCCTGCCCCATCCCAATCCAACAATATCCCCAGGTATTACTGGCTCACGGCGGTGGTGGGCGATTAATGCATCAACTAATTGAACAAATGTTTTTGCCAGTCTTTGGTGCAGCCGATCGCATTCAACATGATGCCGCCACCTTACAGTTATCTGGTAATAAAATTGCCTTCACTACAGATTCCTATGTGGTGCGACCACTGTTTTTTCCCGGTGGTGATATCGGCTCTTTAGCAGTACATGGCACGGTGAACGATCTAGCCATGGCAGGTGCTCGTCCCCTCTATCTCAGCTTAGGATTGATTTTAGAAGAAGGCTTACCAATGGCGACCCTGTGGCAAGTCGTGCAATCCATTCAGCAAGCGGCATTGAATGCTGGAGTCCAGATTGTCACAGGCGACACTAAGGTTGTCGATCGCGGTAAAGGGGATGGCATTTTCATTAACACATCGGGAGTCGGTGTGATTGAGCATCCCTGGACGATCGCGCCGACTTGCGTCCAACCTGGAGATGTGATTTTACTGAATGGTGATATTGGACGCCATGGCATTGCGATTATGGCAGTCCGAGAAGGGCTAGAATTTGAAACTACAATTGCCAGTGATTCTGCACCAGTAGCAGATTTAGTGCTAGAGCTATTGCAAGCAGGGATCGAAGTTCACTGTCTGCGGGATTTAACGCGCGGTGGTCTAGCCAGTACCCTGAACGAAATTGCGGCAGCCGCCCAAGTTACCATTACTCTTACCGAAACTCAAATTCCGGTCAATGAAGAAGTGCGGGGAGCCTGCGAAATTCTGGGACTTGACCCACTCTACATTGCTAACGAAGGACGCTTTATTGCGATCGTTCCGGCTCAGTGCGCTGATCGCGCTCTCACTATTATGCAAAATTACCAACAGCGTACTGCCAGTAACCATTCAGCTTGTTTGATTGGTCATGTCACGCCGAGATCGTCACCTCTAGCGCTTGGAATATCACCAGGACAGGTACTGCTTAACAGCCAAATTGGGTCAACTCGCATCATAGAAATGCTCAGTGGTGAACAACTACCGAGAATCTGCTAGCGACTTTGCGATACTGGTAAGTAAACAGTACAAGTTGTGCCAATGCCAACCTGGCTATCGATCGTAATGCTCCCGTGATGTAAATCTACTGCTCGTTTAATAATTGCTAATCCTAAACCATTCCCAGCTATGGTTCCAACATTTTCTCCTCGATGAAAAGGATGAAACAAATGCGGCAAATCTGCTTCAGGAATTCCAATACCTTGATCTTGAATCTCTAAAATTAATTGATTATCGAGACAGTGAAGGCTAAATGTAATTGAACCCTCAGCATACGAATACTTAATCGCATTTGACAGCAAGTTTTCCAAGATTTGTCGCAATAGTTTTTCATCCAGTTCGGCTGATATAACTGGCTCACTACAAGTAAACAGAATATTTTGTTCAGTTGTACTGGTTTGTAAGTCTTCTACCAAATTCCGACAAAACGCTACTATATCAATCAATTTGGGAGTGCATGAAATTTTGCCTACTTCAGCTTTACTTAAGGTTAAAACATCATCTAGAAGTTGGGTTAGATGTTGCACTGCCGATCGAATGCGTTGATAATGCTTTTGTTTCTTGGTTTCAGACCATCGTTCACCTGAATGCTCTAGTAACTCAGCTGACCCTAAAATAGTAGTGAGTGGAGTCCGAAACTCATGGGATGTGTTGGTAATAAAGCGCGATTTCAGTTCATTCAGTTCCTTTTCTTGTTCTAATGCCTGAAGAGTTTTTGCTTCAATTTGTTTCCGCACGGTGATATCAGTTGAAATCCCACCAACGGCATAAGGAATTCCAGCTGCATTTAGCAAGGGGAACTTGACGGAAAGATACGTATGAATGCCATCGGATTGTTGTATAGTTTCTTCAAACTCTAAGCTCGTCCGAGCTGCCAAAACTTTCTGATCGTTGTGCCAGAGCAGATCAGCAGTGCTTTCTGGAAACAATTCGTGATATGTCTTACCTATGATATCCGCTTGTGACCTTCCCAAAAGTGCTTGTAAGCGCCGATTCATTAACAAATGACGACCTTGCGTGTCTTTAAGGTAAATCATGGTTTGGGCATTATCCAGAATTGCCTGTAATCGAGCTTCACTTTGTCGCTGGGCTTCCTCTGAACTAGCTAATTCCTCCGTGAGTTTTTTCCGCCGAATAATTTCTGATTGCAAATAAGCGTTGGCATTTTCTAGTTCTTCAGTCCGTTCCTGAATCCGAGTTTCTAGTTCATCCCGCGATCGCAATAATTCCGCTTCAAATCGCTTACGTTCACTAATGTTATGGCAGATGCAGATTAACCCACCATCTTCTAAGCGGGTCAAAGCCATCTCTTGAAAAATGGGTCTACCACTTTGATGCTTACCGATTACCTCACCCCGCCAATAACCCTGTTGGCTGAGAGTTGGTAAGATCTCCTGTTCAAAGCGAGTTCCTTCACTTGTATCGTACAGTTCTCGCCAACTCTTACCGATCAAATCTTCCGGATTATGATAACCAAATAGTTGGGCATGAGCTTGATTCAGGTAAGTATAACGACCTGATTGATCGAGAATAGCGACTCCATCGATCGACGTTTCAATCGCGGTTAGTTGTCGCTTTAATAACTCCTCCGTTTGCTTACTGGCTGTAATATCAATGGCTACATTCAATAAACAGGATTGACTATCCAATTCAATTAAATGGGAGGATAGCGACATCTTGCGTACTTGCCCATCTTTAACTTTAGAATGCATGAGCATTTCCCGCACTGCTCCTTGTTCCCGCAATGTCTCCAGAAATTGGGTTTTCTCAGCTTCAGACAACCAAAACTGTAATTGGGCAGAGGTACGACCGATCGCCTCAACACGACTGTAACCCGTACTCTCAGTCCAACTGGCATTGACATCCAAATGTGTTCCGTCAGGAAAGGTCGTAATGCTGAGAGGAACTGGGCTGCAATGGAATGCGGTGGCAAATCGTTGTTGAGATGCCTGTAAATCAGCTTCTGCTTGTCTCCGTTGGGTGACATCTAAGACTAAGGACAGCACTGAAATCAAGTTACCCGACTCGTCAAATAGTGCCGAGTTGTACCACTCACAGTAAATGATTGATTGGTTTTTTGTATAGTTACAGTTACAGTAAGTTCCTTGAGGCTGGCTACCATCTCTCAAACTAGACATCGCTAGCTGAACGTCTGCTCGATCGGCTTCATAGATTAACTGCAAATGATCTGCATCCAAGCCGATGACTTCCTCTGCTGTCCAGCCAAATAGTTGTTCTGCCTGAGCCGACCAGCCCCGAATTCGCAAATCCCGATCCCACTCAATGACCGCTAGAGGTGAGTTATCGATTAAACACGCTAACTCTCGATAGGCTTTTTGTAGCGCGATCGTGCGTTCTTGTACCCGCTGCTCTAGTTCATCATGGGAACGTTGAAGTGCTTCTTCCGCCAGCTTACGAGATGTAATATCACGCGCTACCGTATAGACTAATTGTTCCTCCAGAACTCGTACAGCCCTCCAGGACAGCCACTTGTAAGAACCATCCTGACAACAACACCGAATTTCAAAAACCCCGATCGTTGCTCCTTTAGCTAACCGTTGCATCTGGAACAGCACGTCTTGGCGATCGTCTGGATGAATTAAATCCATGAATGACAGTACTAAGAATTCTTCAATGCCATACCCAAGAATTAACGTGACGGCTGGATTTACCTGCCGAAACTGCCAATTCAAGTCAGCAATTCCCAAAATATCGAGTGGTAATTGGAAAAATCGATCACGCTCTTCTTCCAGTTTTTTGCGATCGGTAATGTCCAGCAATACCCCATCCCATACCACAACACCATCTTCTAGCCGAGTTGGTTTAGCCATGCCTTCCACCCACTTAAGGTGACCGGATGGGGTCAGAATTCGCCACTGCATATTCCAGGGTTGCAGACTTTCACCAGAATGCTGAATAGATATGGCTAGCGCTGATTGATCCTCGCCATACGTCATGTTCCACAAAACTTGGGCATCATTTTGGATAACCTCTGGTGCCACCTCATAAATCGCTAAACACTTGTAACCAACAAACGGAAAACGACCTGACCCATCTGGGTAACGCACATATTGATAAATCATTCCTGGTATATTGCTAACCATCCGCCGGAAGTGCTCATCGGACATGAATGCTAACGGCTCTACTGGTTCAACTACCCTTTTACTAGGCGGTGTCATAGCGGTTCACTCACTGCAGCTTAGTGGACAGAAATGGCGACTGCTCTCCAGCACCATAAAACAGACCACCTGGTAGATTAATTCGAACCATCGTCTGCTGATAGGGCACACTTCTAAGCGCAAATTTTCCACCGTATAGTTCAACAGTTCGTTTTGCGATCGCCAACCCTAATCCACACCCTCTTTGCTCAAAGGAACGCCGATCAAATTGCTTTAAAGCATCAATTTCGGCAATCTGTTGTTCCGTCATACCTCGCCCAGTATTGGCGATCACTAAATCAAACGAGTGCTCACTAGCACAACCAACGATCCGAACGGGAGTGCCATGTTTAGAAAATTTGAACGCATTGCTCACGATCTCTTGGATGACTTTGCGCAAATCAAATTCCGATAGTCGCACAATGCCTTCTCGCACTTCCATCTGTAAATCAGCAGATCTCCCAGCTTCCTGTGCAACTTGTAAAGCAACTTCAATAATTACGTCCTGGGTAAGGCTACGACTACGAGTTTGGCGAAAGACTTTTACTTGTTCGGGATCTCGATAAACCGCTTCCAAACTGACATAGATTAAGAAATTTTGGGCAATCCGATGTAGCGATTTACTGGCATCCTGAATCATTCTGGCAACCTCAACAGCTTCCAGAGGCTGAATATCCTCCTGTTCCTCAATGAGAAATTGAGTCATACCCAAAATGTCATTGAGCGGTACCATCAGTTCGCGGGGTAAGGCAAACACAATTTCGTTACAAAGCCGGTTTAGCTTCATTTGAGTTTGCTGGGCGATCGCGGTTTTCTTCACCAACTGCATCGTTACCGCTTTTAGTAGTTCATCGACAGTAAATGGCTTGGTTAAATAGTCATCTGCTCCCTGCTCCATTCCTTGACGCATGTAAACCCGATCGGCTTTTGCCGTGAGAAAGATCACGGGAATCATCTGGGTTGCCCGATCTTGGCGGAGCGTTTGCAGTACACCATACCCATCTAGCTCTGGCATCATAATGTCGCATAGGATCAGACTAGGATGTTCTTGTTGAGCCAGTTGAATGCCCGATCGTCCATTCGCCGCTGTAAAAACCTCAAACCCTTCAAGCTCCAAAATTTCCTGAAGGTTTTCTCGAATGGTCAGTTCATCTTCTATAACCAAAATCTTTTCCATTACTTGATGCCCCTATCGAATAAGCAATTTTTGGAAGCAAATCTGAATTGAACGAACATCCATGCCTAAATTCACTTTGTATAGAAGTTCTTATCCTTCATGATGGCGGATCACCTCACAAAACCCCATCCTGACAAATTGGGAAGTCAATCTCTCCGTATTTTAGGTAGGACTACTTTGATGGCTCTGAGTCAGTACCGAATCATTACTTAGCTCAGGCAAGCATTTCTGGAGTTTTGTTCTCTCAAAATACAGCTTGTGGCTAAATCGAGGTCTAGTAACCAACGGCTTAGGCATTAGTACGTAATATGATCTCCGTACTGCTCAGACAACCTACGGATAGCTAAATTGAATCAAAACTTGTTAGATACTCTGATGGCAAACCAGCAAGTCATCAATCACAATAACCTTAGCTCCTTACAGGGCTATGATCCGTTTAGGCGGCGGATGTCCTTTATTCGATAGCAAAGCAGTTTAGCTTAATCAGGTTTGATTAAGCTAAACTCCTACTTCTCTTTAATAGGCAGTTTTTAATTGCTATCAACTATTAGTTCATCAACTACCTATAACCATTTTTCTAAAATTTAACGGTTCAGTAGTTTAAATCGTTGGAGTAACTGAGTATTTTCCGGTGTAAGTAGTTCTTGAAGGTTGGCAATTTCGTTGAGAAGTTGAATTTCACGAGCACATTCTTTCTGGAGAATAGTCAGATATTGCTCACGTTCCACATCTGAATCGGCTTGCTTCAACAAATGAATTGCCATGTTAATACTAGAAAGTGGATCGCGTAAATCTTGGGATAGCTTATGCAGTAGCTCAGTTTTAAGCGATTCCAGCTGTTGGCTTTCCTGGAGTTTTTGTTGGTGTTGGAGGGATTCTTGTTTTAGTTGCCTGACTCGTTGCCGTTCATCTGTATACTTCTGGGTTAAACGGAGTTGACGTTCCAAGCGACTAGAAATTGCTCCTAATAACTCTTCCGCCGTAAACGGTTTAGTTAGATAGTCATCCGCGCCCAAGTCCATCCCTTGTCGCTGGTCAGTTCGACTGGCTTTAGCGGTAAGAAAAATGACTGGAATCGTTTCTGTGATTGCATCCTGGCGCAAAGCCATTAATACTCCATACCCATCTAATTCTGGCATCATAATGTCACATAGAATCAGATCAGGTACTTTCGATCGTGCCAACTGAATTCCTACTACACCATTATCGGCTGTAATGACTTCAAATCCATAGCCTTCCAGCACTTCTCTCGTATTTTCTTGAATCGTAACTTCATCTTCGATCACTAGGATTTGTGTCATAACGGTGCTTTCCCTGCTAATTCCCCTTCCAAGGTAACTATCTGAATGCCGATGACGAAGAGCTATTGTTAGATTGCCCAAAAATTAGTTTGGTTTATCGTTAAATTATATTTAGTTTATTGGGAATACCGCAGTCAACGTGAATAGCAATTTCAGCATAGTGAAAGGGAAAACTGAGAAGTAACCCTTAGCCAAGAGCTGCATTGCATCTATCCATCAGCGAATAGCCAGCACGTAATGCCCTCTGAAATTTGCATTAAGAGAGAAAACTATATCATCGTTAATAAAAACTGCCTTGATCTAATCAAAACCCTTCTGTCTCATTTTGAACGACGATACATCTTTCAATCAGAGTACTAATTGCTTAATTAAAATCAATCAGTTCCGAGTTCCTAGGAGTAAGCCTAATGTCTAGCCAAACATCCATTTTAGTCGTCGATGATGAACCTAATAATTATGACGTTATTGAAATGTTGTTATCACGCGATGGATATAATTTGGATTATGCCAGGAGTGGATTGGAGGCATTAAAGTATCTCGACGATCGCTTACCCTCCGTTATCCTGTTAGATGTAATGATGCCTGATATTAATGGGATTGAGCTATGTCAACAGATTAAGGCTCATCCAGCCTGGTATCCAATTCCCATCATTATGGTGACGGCACTTAACTCTAAAGAAGATTTGGCACGATGTTTGGATGCTGGCGCTGATGATTTTGTTAGTAAGCCAGTGAATGGAGTGGAGTTACGTGCGAGAGTGCGATCGATGTTGCGGATTAAGCAACAATATGATGCTCTGCAATCAACATTACAACTGCGAGAAGATATGTCAAATATGATTGTGCATGATTTGCGCAATCCCTTAAGCAGTATTTTATTGGCAGGTACGGTGCTGCAATTAATGGATTTACCAGAAAAGCCGCAACGAAAGTTAGAGCAGATTATGTTAGCAGGGCAGCAACTTCAGTCTCTGATCAATAATTTGTTGATCATGGCCAAGCTAGAGGCAGGCAAACTGCTCTTGCACCGCACTGATGTAGATTTATGTGAAATTGGCACGGCGGCTCTATTTGATTTTGAGGCGATCGCAGCTCAGAAACGAATTCAACTCAGTAGCCAGCTTCCTGAGCCAGGAGGGAAAGTGTGCGTAGATGCTTCTTTATTGCGACGAGTTTTGGATAACCTACTGTCAAATGCAGTCAAATTTTCACCTTGTGGTAGTCAAGTTGGATTGCAAATTGACTACTTAGCAGAAGGTCATGCCAGAATTCAAGTCACCGATTCAGGAACGGGAATTAGCCCTGAACTACGCCAGTGCATTTTCGAGAAATATGAGGTGGGTCGATTAGTTCAAGATGTCTCTCAAACGGGTTTGGGGCTGGCATTTTGCAAAATGGTGGTCACTGCCCATGACGGTAGCATTGCAGTGACTGATCATCAGCCGAGCGGTTCAATCTTTACAGTAGAAATCTGATGATGCCAGTATCACGGTAAATTGAGTCCAGCCTGAGGCACTAGTTACCTGGATATTGCCACCTAGTTGCTCAACCAATGTTTTCACCAAAGCTAAACCCAATCCAGTTCCACCCTGATTCCAACGATCGCCACCAGGAATCCGATAAAAGCGATCGAAGATACGAGGTAGTGAGTGGGCTGGAATTTCCGCCTGATTCCGAACAATGATTGTTAAAGTATTTGTTGACGATCGAGGTAGTTCTGGAGTTAGGGAATAATTGTTAGCATTGAGCGCAGGTAATCTACTCTTGTTTGAGGTGATTTCTAAAATAATGCCACCACCAGGAGCAGTATATTTACAGGCATTATTGAGTAGTTCTGTTAATATGCGCTCAAAACTACGAACAGCAATTAATAGTGGTGCAATAGGGGCATCTAAAATAATACTTAGCTGTTGTTGCCGTTGTTGGGCACGCCCATAAAAAGGTTCAGTAAAAGCAGGAATCCATCGCTGAAGATCAAGTTTCTCTAAAGATTGTTCATTCGAGTGCGCTTCTGCTCGTTGCAGATCAAGTAAATCATTCAGCAACTCAACTTCGCGATCGCAGGCATTATGGAGTAGTTTTAGATAAACTTGTTGCTTCTCTGTATCCTTTGCCAACTCCAACATTTGGATTGCTAGTTTGATATTTGCTAGTGGACTCCGTAACTCATGGGCGGCGGTATTAACAAACTCATCCTTGAGAAAATTAGCTTGCTGAAGCTCATCAATTTTCTGCTGAAGTTGAACAATATCAGCCTGCCGATTCAACCGTGTGGTAATTGCCTGCAACAGTTCCGCTCGTGTAAATGGTTTGGTTAAATAATCATCTGCTCCCAATTCCATCCCCTGCCGGAAATCTTGCCGTTCCGATCGAGCCGATAAAAAAATAAATGGGATCATTTTGGTAGTGACGGTTTGACGCAAAACTTGTAGAACATCAAATCCATCCATCTCCGGCATCATCACATCGCAAATAATCAAATCTGGCAGGTGAGATTGAGCCAACTGGACGCCAACTTGACCATTTTCAGCGCCTATGGCTTGAAAGCCTTCAGCTCGTAAAAGTGCCAGGATATTTGCACGAACAATTGGTTCATCTTCAATCACTAAAATATGGGGTGTCGGAGTCGGTACTGACACAGGCAAAGAGCTCCAGAGATGCGATCGGCATACTGGCTATGCCCTACGTAATCAACCAACAAGATTGAATTGTTGAGGTTGCAGGGGACAAGCCGTATGGAAGTCTGTACCCTGATTGAACCAGGAGATTGTACGCTTAAATTGATTTTGCAAAATCTTTAAAATCAATCTTACGCCACTACCCAATTTAGTGAGTTAAGTCAGCCGCTATCTACTCGCTGGCACGAATTTGCTGGTTAGCGCTAGTTTGAGCTTGCAACATCGCTGGTTTGAGACCTTGCTGCCCTAATAAAGCACTCAAGTATTGGTTGTTAAAACTGTTCATAATAGTGGCAGGATAGCGACCGACTTGCCAAGACGTAGCATAGCGAACTCCAGCCACTAGAGGTGCCCGTAAGGGATCTCGATCGACTTGCAGTTTAGCCGCTACCGATCGCCGAGATGGTAAAGCAAATCCCGTACTAGTCCATTTCTCCATGCCTACTTTGCCAGTGAGATAGGCAATCAGTGCCCAAGCCGCTTGTTTATGGGTAGACTGGCGATTCATGACATAGGCAACGGTATACACCATAGTGCCAGGTTGACCATTCATCTGGGGTACTTCTGCGGTAGCAAAATCGAGATTGGGAAAGGTGTCCTTTAAAAAAGGAACTGCCCAATTTCCCTCCAGAACCATCGCCGCTTTACCCTGACCAAACATCTCACTACCATTATTGGTGCCCACATCCACTGGACGGGCTGAGGTACGTTCATCCTGATATTGATCCAGAATCCGCTGAGGACCTTGCAAAGCGGCATCACTGGCAAAGGTGGCATAACCCTTCGCATCAACCACCTGACCGCCAAACGATCGTATGGTGTACATGAGTCGAGGTAATTCTGGGGTAATGCCTAAGCCATATTGTTCTGGTTTGCCATCTTGATTGCGATCGAGCGTCAGTTGTTGAGATGCGGTCAATAAGTCTTCCCAGGTGATTGGGGGGGCAGTTAATCCAGCCACCTGAAAGGCTTGCCGATTATAGAAAAGGGCGAGGGTCGAATAGTCTTTCGGCAAACCATAAATTTGGTTCTGGTACTGAAACGGTTGCAGTAAATTCGGTTCGATATCGGCTAGATTAAATTCTGGGGTAACTCAGATCTTGCACCTCTCCCAATAAACCAAGCTGGGCAATGATTTGAGAACAATTTCAAACCCGTGTTGTGCGGCAACATCTTTGCTTATTCGGATCTGTTTGAGGAGTTGAAACCAGACAAT
>VRZD01000027.1 GCA_016743235.1 Pantanalinema sp. GBBB05
TCGATTGTCTGGTTTCAACTCCTCAAACAGATCCGAATAAGCAAAGATGTTGCCGCACAACACGGGTTTGAAATTGTTCTCAAATCATTGCCCAGCTTGGTTTATTGGGAGAGGTGCAAGATCTGAGCTAATATTCTTCAGCCCAACGTCCTGCCAGTTGCGTGGCAATCGTCGCTTATAAAAAAGGGGGATTGTCGTCGTTATACCAAAGCTGTCAATTGTGTCGTTGGCTCACCATCGGCAAATTCAACCAGATGGATTTGCCGATGCTGCCTTTTTTGGTAGCGACTTGGCGTTACCACGATCGCAGAAATAACTGCGTTATATAGTAAGTGTTACCCCGCCGCCAGATACCAACTCCGGTTTCCCGATATTCTGACCGGATGATGTTCGCGCGATGACCTGGACTATGCATCCAACCACTAATTGCCGCTGGCACAGGTTGCGCAATATTCGTGCTGGTAAATAGATTCTCACCTAGCATGAAATAGACGATCCCTGCCGATCGCACTCGCTCCACCATCGTGTCTCCTTGCGGACTTTTGTGAGCGAAGAACCGCTGCTCTGCCATCCGCCGACTGTAGTTGCGGGCAACCTGTGCCAGTTGTTCATGATGCCGTAACGGACTTAAACCCTGTTGCTGACGAATCGTGTTAATCCGTTGGCGCACCTCAGCTTCCATAGCTGCTGTTGTGGCAGATTGCCCAGGGGAAGGGGGCAGTTGTGGCGAGTGGGCCTGACGGGGTAGCAAGGATGGAAGTTGATCTGGCAACTGCTGAATGACTTCACATCCCGTTAGACAGAGCACCAGCCAAACCAGACCAACCTGAATTCCACGGTTCATGAATTAACGTGTACCTGTTGAGGCAGTAGCAGCAGCTGTCCGAGAAAACAATTCCAACATTTCCCGATTGAAGGCTGGAATGTCATCTGGTTGGCGGCTGGTCACCCAGTTACCATCTACTACTACGTCTTGATCCAACCATTTACCACCCGCATTCCGAATATCATCTTGAATCGTGTAATAACTGGTCAGCGATCGCCCTTGGACTAAACCGGCTGAGATCAGTTCCCACGGAGCATGACAAATGGCGGCGATCGGTTTACCTGTCTCTTGAACTCGTTTCAGGAAGGCTTGGACTTTAGGTAACACTCGCAACATATCTGCATTTAGGGCACCACCAGGTAGTAACACGGCATGATAGTCATCTGGATTCGCTTGATCAATCAAGCCTTCGGCAGCCACGGTCACCCCTTTGTCATGGTGACGGAACGCTTGGATTTGCTCTTGTTTGGTGGATAAGATTTCGACTTTTGCTCCTGCTGCTTTGAGCGCTTGGACCGGCTGAATCAGTTCAGACTCTTCAAATCCATCTGTCACCAGAACCGCTACTCGTAAGTTTGATAAGTCGCGCATGCATTCTCCTAATCGCATTGCTATGCTCCATCCGCGATCGCATCGCTCAAATGGAGATTGGCTGCTTTCATGCTAAGGAGTGAGCGAGCAGGGAACGTCTTTCTCTGGAAAGGTTTAGGGGACAAGCTAGCCTATGCCGTTTCTAGCCAATCAAAGATGCGGTTGAGGTCATCCAGAGTCACCAGACCATACTGCCAGAGAATAATTGGCAGCAAATTTGGGGTAATGTCTTGATGGCGTTGCGCTACCGCGATCGCAGCGGCGGGAATTGCCAATTCTTCCTGTAAAAACTGAATTAACCTCGCATCCACAGTTCACCTACCCAGTCCGACCCTTCTTTATGAGAAAGGTAACAAGATTTGTAAATTTGTGCAACAGATTTTCAGGTTCGGCTTACCGATACTGATTTAACGGATCCAGTCAGCACTACCAGCTGCAACTCCCACAATCCAGTGCCCCACAATCCAAAGCTCCACAATCTAAACTGCTACAGTCAAGAGCGCCCCATTCGCAACCATGACAATCCAGGGCAGCACATTGATGATGACTACTGCCTAGAACGTCACAATCTAGCCCACTGCAATCAGCACATTCGAGGACTTCACACCCAGAACAATCGGTATGGCTAGACGAGTTGACTCCAGCTTGCTGCCTAGTCCGATTGAACTGAGAGTTTGTTACGTTTTGTCCTAAATCCGCTGGAATGTTATCGGCATCAATCGGCTCATCAGTAGACAGGCTCTGATCGTCGATCGCTGCCCAGGTAGTTTGAGTTGGGCATTGCGACCGCTGCTTCAGAATTTGGTTGGCGGTTTTACAAGCCCGAAAGCGATCGCGAATTAATGGTAGTGACTGCCACAGACCCTGCGTTTGAATCGTGCGTTTAATGTATTGAGAACAGGATTCATCCCTATGCAGAACGCGGTAGGCACAGGAAAAGCCCTTATGAGGAGAGATCCGAGTTTGATATAACGAGATTAGGGTAGTAGCGGTTTGGCGCGTGAAGGCGTCGGTTGGAGAAATTGACATACAGTGAAGGGAAGAAATAGTGGCGTGACGATAGGACTGAATGCTCTGTGGCAGAATGACCATCGCGGCTTGTAACTTCAGCTACACCGCAGAAATCAGTCGCTCCGTAGTGGTTAATCTCTGTAAGAGTTGTCATGATAAATACCACTACTGGAGGAAGGGCTGAGCTACGGTAAACTAAAACCTTGCATACTGAAAAAACACTCACTTAGCGTTGACATATCTTTACAAAACTCACTATTTACGCCTAACTAAATGATTGATTTCACTCCTTTACTTGAATTCTCCCGCCAGCATTGCCTAACGATCTGTGCGGGTTTGGTTCCCCTAAATTTGCTGGCAACCTTGCTGACCATGATCCTGGCAGCACTCAGCTATCCTCACCACCGACTCTGGCAATCAGCCGGGGTCGCATGGGTTTTTGCGATCGCCCTAGTACTCCATGTCTGGAGTTGGTTCATTATCGGTGTTGTGGCTATCCCCACCTTTGTGTTAATGGCATTAGGCATCACCTGCATCAGTATCAACGCCTGGTTAGTCTGGCAACCAGAAAAAATGGTGGAATTAATCAGTTGGGTTAGGCAATCGTGGCATGATTACCGGAAATTAGATCTAGAGTAGATCTGCGAATCCTACATCGGTTACATGAGTCAATCTGCCGGAGACCATCAAGCTGAACCTACAGGCGAGCGATCGTCTCATCCCGCTTCATCCTCAGAGCCAGCCGCCGCCTCGATCGAGGCTGCCTGGTTAGAAGCCGAACAAGAGTTATCGTTAGACTCGACCTCTCAGACCTCTGATCCAGCGCCTGATCCAGCTGCAACAGTGCGATCGTTTGATCCATCTAGCCCGCTAATTCTGGTAGAAACGGCGTTTCTTGCCAGCGCCGCTAGCTTGATTTGGTTTGTCAATTATTACTTTCCGATGGGTCCCCTGCTACGAATCTTTTTTCCCATCCCGATCGCTCTAATTTACCTGCGTTGGGGTCAGCGAGCCGCTGGGATGGGAGCCTTGGTCTCAGGCTTATTGCTTAGTGTACTCATGGGACCAGCCCGTAGCATCTTATTTGTCATGCCCTTTGGATTGATGGGAGTATTACTGGGCTTGCTATGGCAACGGCGAGCCGCCTGGGGTCTGTCGATCGCCCTGGGGGCAATCTTAGGGTCGTTTGGCTTTTTCTTCCGCATCTGGTTGGTATCGTTACTGTTGGGGGATGATCTCTGGCTCTACGCCACCACTCAAGTCACCCAGCTCATCGACTGGGCTTGTATTAAGCTAGGCATCGTTTTTCAGCCTACGCTACCGCTGATTCAGGCGATCGCGGTCATTATGGTGATCATTAATAATCTGGTTTATCTCTTCGTAGTGCATTTAGTTGCCTGGTTTCTCCTCGATCGCTTGAATAACCCCATTCCCCGACCACCGAAATGGGTGCAGGTATTGATGGAGTATGAAGGCGAGGGTTAACGAGCAAGCAAGAGAAGCTGGAAGGAGAAATGGACTAAAACCCAGCATAGACAATTATTCATCATGATTTCGTTGCTTGCTGAGCCGCTATGCTTCAATTTGGCTTTGTCCGACTTTACACACACCTCGATCGAGGAAAAGATTGGTTACAACGTTATCGAGCAAAACAGCCGCTTTTGGCTTGTGTCTTAGGATTTACGGACACTGGATTAATTCCGGGGATCTCGGCAGCCGGGGCGACTCCAGCCGATCGCCAGTACACAGCCATTGCAGATGCTGAATTTCTGTATGCCGGAGTGCAGCCCTGCCCTAAATATCCGTTACCACCACTGCATGTCGGGGCATCTCCAGTATTAATTTCTCGGGCTGTGATTGCCGCTCAAAAGATTCCGGTCTATGTATTTAATGCTGGCTTGCCGCAACCTCCCGCTGTTCCTGCGATCGACTTAGGCGGTTGTCCGGCTCAATGTTTAAGTCAAGGCCAGGCGCTACCGCTAGAAGTTGTAGACCACTTGCTACAACAAGGACTCAAGTGGGGCGCGGCGCTAGCCACTGAAGTTGGTTCAGGTTACTTGGTGATCGGGGAATGCGTGGTTGGGGGAACAACGACCGCATTAGCGGTACTGGCAGGCTTGGGAGTTGCAGCGAATGGAAAAATCAATAGCAGCCATTCCACCTGCAACCATCTCCAGAAATGGAGTTTGGTAGAAACAGGATTACGGCAAGCCGGATTGTGGTCAGTCCCTCAGCGCCCAGACAACAGACCGTCAGGTACGGAAATCATTGCCGCCGTTGGCGACCCAATGCAGATTGTTGTAGCAGGAATGGCGATCGCGGCTAGTCGAACCTGTGGTGTGTTGTTAGCCGGTGGCACCCAAATGCTGGCTGTGTATGAGTTACTACACACGATCGCTCAGGAGCAGCAGTTGGTATGGCACCCGGAACAAATTGTCGTTGGCACAACCCGTTGGGTAGCTGAAGATCCGACGGGCGATACGATCGGACTCGCTCAATTAATCAAACCAGTCCCGCTGATCGCTACCCCACTCAGTTTTGCGAGTTCCCAATATGAACAATTCCGTGCTTATGAACAGGGCTATGTGAAGGAAGGGGTTGGTGCAGGCGGCTGTGCGATCGCAGCTCACCTGTATCAGGGCTGGGAACAGGCAGAATTACTCTCCGCGATCGAGTCCCTTACCGATCAGTACTATAGCCGCCCTAATGATGCATGAAATCGAACAAATCCTGTGAAGCAGTGAGGCTACGGAACTGCTGTTCAAGCCCAAATAGCATGGCTAGATCCAAACAGGTGACTGTAGCGATTAATGAACCCGCTGCGAAAAGAGTTGTTCTTCCAAGGCAGCAATCCGACTATAGGCCGCTGTCAGTTGAGCCGTTAATCGCTGGACTTGAATTTCAGGAGACAACGGCTTTTCATTACTTTGCATTGCAGCATCTAAGCCACCCGCATCTACTAAAACATCCTTATGTTCCATCGCTGCATCTAAACCGCTGTGCTGAGACCGATAACGAGCAATAATTCCAGCATCAGAGGGATAAACAGAATCTGGTCTCTGCTTACATTCAGACCATACCTCAGTCACCTTATTACTCAACTGGTCAACCAATTGATACAAGGCATCAACTTTTGTAGTTAATGTACCAATTTGCTTTTGTAGAGTATCCATCTAATGCCCCAATTGCCCTAGTAGTTCTTAGCCTACATTCTAGATAATGACTTGTGGTATTGCGGCTTATTCCTGAATCATTTAACCTTTGATTCAAGATTCTCGGATACTAACAAATTTCCTGCTGATGGTATGTCCGCAGAAGCCGACTAGGCATGACTTACATCCTGATTTACATGCAAAAAATTGAAACGTTTTTGGTCAAATGCTTGATGTTGTGGTTACGTTAGCAGGAATCGAATCAAGGCACAGGGATTGCTATTTTTTTAGCTATAGGTCAGCAGCGAAGTCATAGGCTGGCAAAAGAAATTGACACTAAGATTTAAGCCACGATCGAAGCGGTGTGAATCATACTCAGAAGTATCGTCAATTACAGATCGCAACGAACACCCAGCATGAAAAAAACAACCGTATGATTACGCTTTTATGACTGCTTCAAACCCATTAACTTGAGGCAGCTAGCAAGCAAACGATCGCCGTTGATCTAGCAGCATACTGAGTGAATTGATGGCAGAATAGGGAATGCAAGCGAAATACTTTGATCCACGGATGTTGAGCATAACGACCTTGAAAGTTTAAGCTTCAATCCTGCGATCGTCGGGAACTAGCAGTTCTTGGTTCAATTCATCTCATTTTGTGAACTCTGAATGTCCATTAAGCCTCCACCGTTTGTCCCTATTAGTCGGCGATCGCTACTGACCGGAGTCGCAGGCTGGACAGCTAGCCAACTGCTAGCAGGATGCAGTAATCAAGCTGGTGTTACCTTAACCATTCAACTCCTCCAGAAATCAATTCCATTACAGGTTTTAAGTGAATTTACGCAAGCGAATAAAACGATCGCCTTGCAAACCACGCCACAGCCGCAATTACAATCATTGTTTGAACAGCTACAAGCCTGGCAGCGAGCTGGCAAACCCCTCCCTGCCTCATCAGCCTGGCACTTACCTGATTGGATACCGTTGGTGGGTGATCGGTCAGATCCATCCGTTGCAGATTTAGTGGCATTAGGCGATTACTGGCTCGATAAAGCGATTCAGCAAGGCCTGATCCAACCACTTGAACCTAAACAAATCCCGAACTGGCAGCAGCTAGATCCCCGTTGGCAAGCCTTAGTCACCCGCCGGACAGCATCGGGTAAGGCAGCGACCCAGGAGCAGGTATGGGCAGCACCGTACCGGTGGGGCAGTACCGTGATTGCCTATCGCCAGGATGTGTTTGCTGCCCGCCAATTAACACCTCCCAGCGATTGGAGCGATCTATGGCGATCAGACTTACGGGGTCGAATTTCCTTACTCGACCAGCCTCGGGAAGTGATTGGCTTAACCCTGAAGAAACTGGGGAAATCCTATAACACTCAAGACCTGGAAGCGATTGCTACTCTCAAATCGGAACTATTAGCCCTCCAGCAAAACATCAAATTCTATAGCTCTACTAACTACCTGCAACCCCTATTGTTGGAAGATACCTGGGTTGCCGTTGGTTGGTCACAGGATATCCTCCCCTGGATCACCCGCAGTCAGCAGATCGCCGCGATCGTGCCGCGCTCTGGCACAGCATTATGGGCAGATTTATGGGTGCGTCCAGCCTCCAGTCCTACGACGACAGCAGCTCAAGCTGCCACATGGATCAATTTTTGCTGGCAACCTCACATCGCCAACCAAATTACGCAGTTGAGTCAAGCGGCGTCTCCCATTACCCTAACGCTATCGCCAGAGCAATTACCGACAACGTTACAGAATTGTTCGCTGCTGCTACCCGATCGCAGGATTTTACAAGCCAGTGAATTTCTGCAACCTTTACCTGAGCCAGCCATACAGCAGTATCAGGCACTATGGGAACAAGTCCGGCAAGCTGGCAGACTGAGTTAATTGATACCGGGCTGCGACTAGCGTCCTCGAAAGCCAGCTTTGCCAGAAGAGTCGAGGACAACATCACAACTTAACATCGTTGGGCGTTCCAGGGTAGAAAGAGTGATTTCGGTACTATCGTCTACTGGCGGAGGTTGTAGCGATCGTTGAGCATTTTTTAACTCAGTTAGATCTACGTTACTGAAATCACAGGTGTAAGCGCCTAGCAGCTTGGCTCGATTGTCAAACACTCGCAGGTTGTAACCAAAATCCTTCGCACCATTGCCGAATTCATTAATAAACTCGTAGCGTTCCAGGTAATCCAGCAAACTCCACAGTTGTCGATTGACTACAACATCGACCCGACCCGGTTCATCGTTAGTCAATGGATAGGCTAACCAATTCTCGACCAACTTGGCTTCAGATGGATCCTGAGCGGCATGATGCTCTTCTGTCCACCATAAACTGGGAACGGTTAAAGCAACCTTGGAAATGGTCGTGGCACTCCGTAGAGGGGCAGGCAGTGGTTCCATATTTAGAGCTGCCACATCCAAAGGCGCCACACTCGGTAACAGATTGGGATTAGGAACCGCCGTGGCGGGGATAGGTTCGGCTGCGATCGCGGCATGATTCCAGTTCAGGTGAGATGCCATGACCCCACCTAAACTACCGAGTCCGGCTAGTAATACCACCAGCCGGATGACAGATGCCGATAGTTTCCTCGAGTTGTCTAAATTGCCACTACAAGAAGTAGCGGTTATCGTGCCAATCTCCGGCTTGCACTGATGCAGCCCCGCGTTTGCGCCAGGTAACTTCTCCACGAGCTGTCCGAATTAAGGTTTGCTCAACAACATCGACGACATTTTGCCAGGAAAGTTCATCCGTTCTCAGTAATTCCTGTAATTCCTGTAATGCAGTCTGAGAGTTCCGATCTTCTTCCACTTTTAGGGGCGTAGCTGATCGCAAAGGATCTCGTTGGACGGCTGCGATCGCTTGCCGGACTGCCATCATAATTTGATTATGCATTTCTCGGCTAGCCCGATTCCGTTGCTGTTGCCATCCTTGCTGGCTGGTAGCATACATGGGGGGTAGGCGATTCAGCGCATAGGCAATGACTTCTGTTTTATTAATGTAATTGGCAACTCTGGTTGGCAAATGTTGACACTGGTGATCAACTTCTTCCACCACCAGAGATTCCATGACATTACGGTAAGTGTGCGATTGTTCAGGTTGCGTTGTCGGCATAACTGGCTCCGAGAAACGGATAATGTGGCGTATAGCTGAAATCAAATGAGTAAATTTCAGATCAGCAATCTCGTTAGCACCCAGAAACAACAGAAGGACGGTTAGGCAAATCACCGATCGCCAAATTCCGCTTCAGTTAAATTGTCAGTTCCTCAGCCCCCATCTTCATGGTAAATAACTGATGCTGAAAAACTAATCTTCAGTTAAGGCTTTGTAAACCATCTTAGTCAAGATCAGCCAAGAATGACGAGCAATTCCAGTTTGTCAGCTCACTGTTCTAGTGAACATATTGGCGGAACAGATCAGCTAAACGGCTGGCTTCTAAGGCAGCGTTATGATTTTGAACCACCAGGGCTGCTCCAGTTTTGCCCATTTGTTCCAGGTCTATAACTGACGTTTGCATCGCTTGCCGCATTGCAGCAGCTAGTGCTTCTACTGAACCAGCCGGGACTAGCCAGCCACACTCACCCGGTTTGACTAATTCTGGAATACCCGCAATGTAGGTACTAATTACTGGGCGAGACAACGCTAGAGACTCCATAATCACCACGGGTAAGCCTTCGGCAAAACTCGGCATGACCATAATCTGTGCCGCTAAAATTTGCTGCCGTACTTCAGCATTACTTGCCCACCCAGTCAGCTCAATATGGTTTTGTAAATTCAGTTGGCTAATTAAGGTTTCGATCTGACTTCGTAATGGTCCATCGCCAACTAACACAACTTTAAACTGCAACCCTTCGGCTGCTAACTGACTAACAGCCTCCACTAGAAGTAAATGACCTTTTTGCTCATCCAAACGCCCGACACAGACAAATCGTGGCGTCTTTGGCATCGGCACAGACGCTGGAGTCAAAAACATCTCATCCACACCGCAACGAATAATGTGAATTTTTGACCACTGCTTATAGCTACACCAGCGGAATAGTTGGCTTTTACTAAACGAACTAATGCCAACAACAAACGCCGCTCGATGAATTTTTTCCGGCAAGGCGATCGCTTCTGGCTTGTCAAACTCATGGGGTCCATGCACTGTGAAGCTGTAAGTCGGACCACCCAACGCATGACATAGCATCGCCACACTAACAGGATTAGTACTAAAGTGGGCGTGCAAATGCTGAATATTCTCCTCTTTACACCATTGCAGGAGTACGCAGGCTTCCACCATATACACTAGGTTCACCAACAGCCCACGATCGGAGCGCCACCCAATTTTCAGGGTCAGTCGTAATGTTTCTAGCCAGCGGTTTGGGCGACTGATCGCCACTTGCAATAAGCTACTTAGTAAGTGCACAGCACCCGCGCGTAAGATATAACGAGTTTTTGCAACCTCTTGCAAATCGGCTTCATCAACCAGTTTGGAGACGGACGGACGAATAGCAAATCGGCTAATCGTAATGCCATTCGCCTCCATACCTACAATTTCACGGCGGATAAATGTACTACTAGCATTAGGATATTGATTCGTTAAATAAGCAATTTTCATACTCTGGGATGCAACTAGCTAGCGTAATTTGGTCGGATTGATCTTAGCCCACGCGATCGCAGTTGACCGCAATCATCAAGCCGGACGAAAAAATTAGCTCTGAGATTTGAACCGCTGAGCTAACTTCATTTCAGTGATGATGGTCTTGTGTCGTTAGAGTGCCCCAGAAATTACGCAGGACAACAGCGATCGCCGGAGGTAGCTCATCAACAGCGATCGCCACATTGCAGCCCTAGCCATCTTAATCTTTTTTTCTTTTCTTACCTTTCCGGGTATCTTCATCATTCTGAATAGGCATCATCTGCTCTGGCTGGCTGTCCGCAGATTGAAGCTGCTCCGATGGAGGAGAGGAGAGAATCTCAGGGGGGGGCGGAGGTACTGGTTCACCTAGGGCAGGAAGCGTTGGGACAGGGGGTGTCGCTGCTGGAGTGATTGATACTGAACTTGTTGGAACCGGCGTAGTTGGAGTCGGAGTGATTTGGGTAGGTGTCACTGGAGCGGCAAGCGTTTGAACAGGGGCGGCTGAATTCCCTTGTACAGGCACAACCTGAGTGGGAGTGGCTTCTGCGGTGGGACTATTAGTCGGAGTCGGAGTCGGGGACAGATAGCGATTCACGAGTAATGGAATGGCTGTTGTGCCTGCTAAAGAGACAGCACCGATCACACCCTGCATTAGCGTGACTTTCCAGGCTGATTTTTTGGGTTCAGGAGATGATCCAGATTCTGTCATGGGCTTGCTAGTGACTCAACGTTATCGATCTAATTGAAAAGCTCTTACCTGTAACAACCGTGTTTTTTCTGAGACTCCTTAATTTTTTAACAGGATTCCGCTAGAGAAAAAACTTTTTCTGTAAATGCCGGCAGCAGAATATGGCTGTCAGTCCAGGAAGGCATGACGTTGAGCCATCAGACGTAAAAGGTGGTTGCTTTGTTCCCAGCTTACGAATTCTTTATTGCTCTTCCCAGCCGCCTTTGCTTCCTAGTCCGGCTCGAAATGCTGAAATCCTGGCTCCCGGCTTAACGCCTGCTCAGGAAAATTACCTTCAGTATCTACTAGCCAGACTCCTAACTCTACGGTCGTTGTCCCCACGATCGCGGCTCCATGTCCCAGTTGGCTGACTAGACGTTGTGCCTGGTCTAGGGGTAAGGTCAGCACTAACTCGAAATCTTCGCCTCCATAGAGCGCCCAGTCGATCGCCTGTTCTGGGGATACCCAGGCTTGTAGAGCAGGAGCGATCGGAAGGTGGCGGCGATCGACCCTCGCTCCGACTTGGCTTTCACGGCAAATCTGCACAATGGCATCGGCAAGTCCATCGCTGCTGTCCATTCCGGCAATCGCTAGAGATGGGAAAGAGGAGGGAGACGAGGGGAAGAGGAGGGGGATGACATCCAGGCGAGGAGTGGGACGTTGGTGGGTTTGGATTAAAGCTGTGCGATCGTGCGGAGTGAGGGATTGTCCCTGTTCGGGATGCAGGAGTAATTCCAGTCCAGCGCGGGAACTGCCGTGATAGCCCGTCACCACGATCGCATCGCCAGGTTTAGCCGTGGATCGCCGGATCACTTGATGGGGATCAACATCACCAAAGGCAGTAATCGAGATCGTAGTGACCGGAGAACGGACAACATCGCCACCGACGATCGCGGTTCCATAAGGCTGCAAACAGGTGGTTATGCCTTGGTAGAGGCGATCGACCCACTCTACCGTCACGTCACCCGGCAGTCCCAGACCGATCGTGATGCCTAAAGGTGACGCACCCATAGCGGCGAGATCCGATAAGTTAGCGGCGACGGCTCGCCAACCCGCATCCTCTGGAGTTGTGGTGCGATCGCTGAAGTGAACGCCATCGACTAAAACATCCGTTGTGACCACTAGCGATCGTCCTGGAGAAACGGCTAAGACCGCCGCATCATCACCAATCACTTCAGCTGGGCAAAAGGCTTGTAGCCGTTGCAATAATCCTGGTTCGCCAATATCCCGAACTTGTAGTGGGCGATCGGGGGTTACCATTCTTCATCATTAGCGGGGGCCAACCGCTTCAACTTGGGAAAACAGTAGGAGGTGTTGCCATCCTCGTCTACTTCTGGCAAAGCGTTAAACACTTTGACTTGATTATCTAAAAATTGGCGGGCGACTTCCGCTTCCACTCGGGCTGATGCCGCCAGTTGGATTAACGAAATTCGTCCCGCCTCTGTTTCTAATAGGGTATAGAACGACTCTAATAACCGTTGTCGCTGCTGATTATTCTGGATCGAATTAGCGATCGCAAAACTCACCAGCAGTCCAATTCCAGCAATTAATCCCCATTCCACCAAAGCCATGTCAGCGAATTCAGTTAGGCGATCGAGGGTTGCACCAGATTTTCTGCGCCTTCAATCACCTTAGCAGATTCGATCTTGTCTCCGGCTTTCAGCTCTCCTAAAACCTCTTTGCCTTCTACCACAAAACCAAAGATGGAATAGCGACCATCTAATAGATTAGCTCCGGCTGGAGTCAGTTCTGGCTCAAATAGGAAGAAGAAGAACTGGGACGAGCCACCATTAGGATCATCGGAAGGACGCGCCAATGCCATCGCCCCAAACGCCGAGAACGGTAAGACAGGCTGTTCCCGGAACCGTCCGGCATCCTCCAAGGTGATGCCATAGGTGGGGATAGGATCTCCCTTTACTAAGACTTCTAGGGGAATAGCTCGGTATTGTTTGGTTTTGGGATCAATAAATCCTACTTCCGGACCAGGGGGATCACCAACCTGCAACACATAAGATTCCTCGGCGCGGGTGAAGGGCAAGCCATTGTAAAACCCGCGCTGCACCAAATCCACAAAGTTTCCAGCGGTGACGGGGGCACTATAACCATCCACGATCGCCGTCATTTTGCCCTTGCTGGTGGTAAATTCCACCGTTGCCCGACCTTTCAGTTGCGGCAGATTGCTATAGGTTTCAGGTACTTCATAGGGAAACTTGTCCAGCATTAAAGCTTCCAGTTTGCCCACCTGATCCAATAAGGCATTCCGTTGGTCTAACGCTTGTTGCTTATCTTTAGCTTCAACGGTGGTTTGTAACGTCGCAATATTGTCTTTTAGTTGAGCAATCAACGCTTCCGCCTGAGGCTGATTGGCATCAGGAACCGTTGCCAGCAATTTATCAGCATTGTTATTGACAATCCGGCTGGCTTTACTCACATCACTGGCGGCAGCTCCCCACCGACGATTGGCCCGGAGTTGAACGGCAATATCCTCTAAACTAGCCTGCAAATCTCTAACCGTCGAATTATCGATCGGCAGGGCGTACCGCAATAGTGCCCGACTATCGGTAATCGCATTTCCCGCGGGCAAGCGGCTAATCCGCAAATCTTTTGCCGCACTCAGTCCCAGCGACAACGTGACCAGGAGCAGTAAGGTCACGCCAGTCTTTAGCCAACGCTTTAACGTCTCGAATCCCTGTGATTGTTTGTTCACCATGAAACTCTCAAACTCGGCATAGCCCTATCCTGTAAATGTTTTAGGCTGGTTCGACGAATTGAACGCACCTCGTCACATGCCCAGGTAGCCCTAACCCTTTATCTTGCCATAGGGTCGTCCCGTTCGCTGGATTCCGGCAGGAAGGTAACAGGATATGACGGTTGCTTTGCCTTTATCCCGTATTGCTGACCTTGAAGCGTCATCTGAGCGGTAAAATGGGATGCCATCATTTTCTCCAACTGCAAGACCAATGATCTCTAGTAACGATTTTCGACCGGGTGTCAGCATTGAGCTAGACGGAGGAGTTTGGCGCGTTGTCGAATTTTTGCATGTTAAACCGGGCAAAGGGTCGGCGTTCGTTCGCACCAAGCTGAAGAATGTGCAAAACGGTAACGTGGTTGAACGGACTTTCCGGGCGGGGGAAACCGTGCCACAAGCCAACCTGGAAAAAAGCACAATGCAGCATACCTATAAGGATGGAGATGATTTTGTCTTCATGGATATGGAGACCTATGAAGAATCTCATCTAACGGCAAGCCAGATTGGCGATCGGGTCAAATATCTCAAAGAAGGGATGGAAGTCAACGTCATCCGCTGGAATGAACAGGTGATGGAAGTGGAACTTCCTAACTCAGTCGTGCTGGAAGTAGTGCAAACCGATCCAGGGGTAAAAGGCGATACAGCGACGGGTGGAACCAAACCAGCGATCGTCGAGACAGGCGCTCAGGTCATGGTGCCGCTGTTTATCACCATTGGAGAACGGATCAAAGTTGATACCCGCAACGACTCTTACCTGGGTCGAGAGTCATCCTGATATTTGCTTCTAGCCCCTGACTGAGAGGTTTCAAGTACTGTGCCATTGGATTTAACTCAACTCCGCGAACTTCTGGCGGCAATCAATCAAACAGATATTACAGAACTCACGCTGAAAAGCGACGACTATGAGTTAACGGTGCGTCGAGAGAGCCGGGTAGTGCCAGCCACGATCGCGACGGTTCCCAGTCTGCCGATCGAAGCAGAAAGTGCTGTCGCCTCCCCTCCTCCAGCTCCACCCGCTAAAGGTGGTAGCTTTGATTACCGACCCGGTGACAGTCCCGCCAGTTCGACGCAAAGTGCCCTTCCACCAACAAATGAACGGCGTTGGGTCGAAATTTTGTCACCGATGGTGGGTACGTTTTATCGAGCGCCAGCTCCCGATGAACCCGTCTTTGTTGAAGTCGGTGATCGCATTCGGGTGGGGCAAACAGTTTGCATCATCGAAGCCATGAAGTTGATGAACGAATTGGAAGCTGAAGTTTCCGGAGAAGTGCTAGAAATCCTGGTACAAAACGGGGAACCTGTAGAGTACGAACAACCGTTAATGCGAGTTCTACCTGGCTAAATTTGCTGACGATCGAGGCGTGACTAGCGCATGGCCCAGGTTAATTCAATGCAGTTGTTCTCAGACGCGGGAATTATTGCCTAACCGACCCAGGCATGGCAGGGCTATGTCTGGGTAGTCTGATTACGATATTAGCTATTCAGGCTTACTGAATGAGTGAATATTCTCTGTTCATCACTTATCAGATATATAAAGTTATGCACAAAAATCTACTTAGTTAATTAAGAATCCCTTGCGGTGACGAAAGGGAGTGGCTAAAATCTGGGGATCAGTTCTCCCTCCTCACTTTTATAGAGACCGCATGAACTCTCCACCGCCTGTTCCACAAGAGGTTGTCCAGCAAGTTGCTGAATATTTTAGTGTCCTGGGTGAACCAATGCGACTGCGCATTCTCAATCTGCTCCGAGATGGTGAAAAGTGTGTGCAGGATTTAGTGGAAGCGACGGCAACCAGTCAAGCAAATGTTTCCAAGCATCTAAAGGTCATGGTGCAGGCAGGAATTCTCACTCGGCGCAGTGAAGGCACATTGGCGTATTACAGCGTTTCGGATGATCTAATTTTTGAGTTGTGCAATTTGGTCTGCGATCGCCTTGCTCAACGGATTGAACAACAAGCCCAGAATTTCCGTGCCTTTACCTTTGCCGGAAAACGCTAACTAATATGGCAAATTTGCTCAGTCAGGCTGAAGAGTTCGCCCAGCAGGGGGATTGGTCAAATCTGGCTCAGTGTCTACAGCAGTTTATCAGTACTGAACCAGAGCAGGAATTCACTCACGGTGAGCAGGACAAAGTATTGTCACTGGCAATGCAAGTGCTGCAATCCGGTGATTTTCAAGACTGCTGGGAGGTGGCGAAAGTATTTCCTCGCTTTGGTCAAGCTGCCGTGCCTCCTTTAATAGGGTTGTTGCGGGAGGAAGATGCTGAGTTGGAAGCTCGTTGGTTTGCCGCCCGAATTTTGGGAGAACTGGCAGAACCGACAGCAATTCAAGCCCTAGTTGATGTGCTGCAAACCGCGGACGATGATGACCTGAGTGGAATTGCTGCCGAGGCATTAGCCAATTTAGGGACATCTGCGATCGCTGCCTTAGCGAGCCTGCTACCTCAACCGGAAAGCCGCCTCTCAGTTGTGCAAGCACTGGCGCAAATCCGGCATCCCGATATCATTGCACCATTATTGACGGTTGTGGATGATGCCCAACCCACGATTCGAGCGTTAGCGATCGAAGCATTGAGTAGTTTTCACGATCCGCAAATTCCGCCCGTTTTAGTTGCCGCTTTGCAGGATCCGATAGCGACGGTACGACGAGCCGCGATCACTGGACTGGCAGTACGGTCCGATCTAGCGATCGAGCTCAATCTCGAAGCGCTACTGGCGGATCGACTCTGGGATTTGCATCTTGGGGTTTGCCAGCAAGCAGCTGCTGCCTTAGGGCGATTAGGGACTGATGCGGCTGTTAATGGCCTGGTTCGAGCGCTAAATGGAACTAATGCACCGCTTGCCCTTCAGCTTGAGATCATTCGTGCCTTAGCCTGGGCAGGCACAGATATTGCCTTAGAACGATTACAAGCAACGCTAACTACCCCACCACCCTGCGAGTCACCTGAACGCTTGTATCAGGAGATTTTTACTGTGTTAGGGCGTTGGGCAACGGCTGAGTACCAGCCGTTGGTAGCCCAAATGTTAGTAGATTTCCTCAACTCAAATCATCTCGTACTGGAGTCAGCTCAAATTAAAATTGCGATCGCGTTGGCTTTAGGGCAACTCAAGCAACTCATAGGTCTGGAACCCTTAGTTCAATTGCTCGCGACCGAAGATGCAGGAGTGCGCTTGCATGTAATTGCCGCACTAAGACAACTTGCACCTCAGACGACACAGCAACGTCTAGCAGAGTTGTATACAAGCCAGACAACCTCCGAGCAACTCCGGCAGGGATTGAAGATTGCCCTGCAAGAATGGCAAGTTGAACTGCCACACTATTGAATGGGTACAAGAACGTGGTACTATCCCTCTGCTAAAGCAGCTTAATTCTGTACTCCCTCTTGTCAGGACGCCTCGGAATACGGGAAACTGACGCTCAGTGCAATTATTGATAATTCCCTCTTTGGGTAGTCCTCATTTGACCAGAATTTGGTCAACAGTTAAGCAGGCATGGCATCTGTTACATCCTGCATCTGTTTTGGTTTCGCCCCCATTCATGCCCTGATAATTAATCCTTTAAAGAACTGCCGAGACTTCTCTGGATCTCTAATCCATGCCACTGCAACATTCCCAGCGTCGAACCAAAATTGTCGCCACTATCGGTCCAGCGACCAGCAGCCCTGCCGTTCTACGGGCTTTAATTGAAGCCGGTGCCACTACATTACGATTAAATTTTTCCCATGGCACCCATGAAGACCATCAGCGCAGCATTCGCCTAATTCGGCAGACTTCCTTTGAGTTAAACCAGCCTGTGGGCATCTTGCAGGACTTACAAGGACCCAAAATTCGTCTGGGACGGTTTGAAAATAGCTCGATCGTGTTGAATAAGGGCGATCGCTTCACCCTGACCAGCAACCAAATGGTGGGCAATCAAGAAATGAGTTCCGTCACCTATGAACCGCTGGCGGATGAAGTACCAGAGGGAGCCACAATTCTCCTGGATGATGGCAAGGTGGAAATGCGTGTGGAAGAAATCGATCGCGCCAATCGTGCCCTCCACTGCTCCGTTGTCGTCGGTGGTCCGTTGTCCAACAACAAAGGAGTAAATTTCCCCGGTGTCTATTTGTCGATTAAGGCGTTAACAGATAAGGATCGGCGTGACCTCACCTTTGGTTTAGACCAGGGGGTGGATTGGGTAGCACTCAGTTTCGTCCGTAACCCTCAGGATGTGCTGGAAATTAAAGAACTGATTGCTGCGGCTGGTAAGCAAGTCCCGGTGATCGTCAAAATTGAGAAGCACGAAGCGATTCAGGAAATGGAGGCCATCCTGTCTATTAGTGATGGCGTGATGATTGCTCGGGGAGATTTGGGGGTAGAACTGCCAGCCGAAGACGTGCCCATCTTGCAAAAACGGCTGATTACCACAGCGAACCGCATGGGGATTCCGGTAATTACGGCGACCCAAATGTTGGATAGTATGGTGCACAGTCCGCGTCCGACTCGGGCAGAAGTCTCAGATATCGCCAACGCCATTCTCGATGGCACTGATGCAGTGATGCTCTCGAATGAAACGGCGGTTGGTAAATATCCGATCGAAGCGGTGGAAACCATGGCTCGGGTAGCGGCCCGGACGGAGCAAGAAGCGCCGAATCGCATGTTTGAGGAAAGTGGGCGATCGATCCCGAATGCCATCAGTCAGGCCGTGGGTCAAATTGCGGAGCAACTGGATTCAGCCGCCATTATGACCTTGACGAAAACTGGAGCTACTGCCCGTAACGTCTCCAAATTCCGTCCGAAAAAACCAATTCTAGCAGTGACTCCTCACGTGGATGTGGCACGGCAGTTGCAACTGGTTTGGGGCGTGAAGCCACTCCTTGTATTAGATTTACCCTCAACTGGTCAGACCTTCCAAGCCGCGGTTAACGTCGCACAAGAAAAGGAACTACTGAAGGAAGGTGATCTGGTGGTGATGACAGCCGGAACCCTACAAGGGGTAGCTGGTTCCACCGATTTGATCAAAGTCGAAGTAGTGACAGCCGTTCGGGGTAAAGGGATTGGGATTGGGCAAGGCTCGGTGAGTGGCAGAGCCAGAGTAGTGCACAGTGGATTTGAACCTAGCCATTTTAATGCGGGAGAAATTCTGGTTGCCCCTTCTACCAGCGCTGACTTGGTCGATGCGATTCGTAAAGCGGGTGGCATTATTACCGAAGACGGTAGTCTCACTAGTCATGCGGCTGTGATTGGGGTTCGCTTGGGCGTTCCCGTAATTGTTGGGGTGAAGAATGCTACGGCAGCAATCCGGGATGGTGAAATTATTACTCTGGATATGCAGCGGGGCATGATCTACTCTGGCACGACCACAGCGAACCAGACTGATGCGGCGCTATCGTTAGGTGCTGTTAATTAAGGGATTTGCGATCGAGAACTCCTGACTTCCCGATCGCAAATATCTTAAACACCTTGTCCCAGTGATGGCGCTTGGGGAGAAGCAGGAGGTAAGCCGGATGAGCCAAAAATCGGAGTTGGATCGAGTCCTGTGATTTGCTGAAAGTGTTCGGGGGCGATCGTGCTAATGATGGGTTGTGATTGCCAAACCGCTAACTGCTCATGCACACGAGTCAGAAATGAACAACCGCGAGGCATCGGGACTTGCCACCAACAATTAACGAGTGTTTCTACTAAAGCTAACTCAACCAGGGGTGACGGATATTGCTCTAGCAAGATCGCTAAGGTCTCATGAAAGGATAAATCATCCGTACCACTTAGCTGATAGCTACTGACAATATGCTTCACTCGTTGTTGCCTTAGCTGTTCTCCAATCTCCATGAGAACCTCAGTTGCCGTTTACGCAGAGGGTTTATCGGCAGGTTGCCCTTTCAACCGTTGAATCGTGAGTTGAATCCCTAATCCAAATAGCCCGATCGTTGCCATACCAAAAATTCCGGTGCCCAGAGCAGCCATGCCGACAATGAGAGTTCGCACGGCAGCGGTAATTCGACGAACGAGTAGGCTATCAGTATGAATCCCTTTCGCGGCAAAGCTTTGCACAATTGACATGGTGAGCAAGTACAGAACCACGGCGATCGCTCCAGCCACTACGGCTCCCAGCCAACACCGCCAAGGCGATAAGGGAGGCATGACAGGTTTAGCTGGCTGGATTTCAGATTCAGGGGGTGGGGTTACATCACTCATAGCGCTATATCCGTGTGAGGTCATTTGTCAGTAAACTGGCTAGTTCTTATGAGCTCAGACCAGTTTTACCCGCCTGACTACTTGCATTGTAGGGCGGAATGATCCGGGATGTGGGAGATGATCCAAGCAAATCGCCTATTTTACAACTTGGATTCCCGTCGGATTAAATTTTGCCACCCAAAGTTCTAAGTCGGGAGCCGTAATCCGGTCTCTAACGTGCTGGTGCATCTGGTTCGCTTGTTCAAGTGATTCAGCTAGGGCAAACACAGTGGGACCAGAGCCAGACATCATTGTGCCCAGTGTGCCCAGTTGCTGAAAAGTTTCCCGCAGTTGCGTAACTTGGGGATAAGCGGGTAAGACCACCTTTTCCAGATCGTTATATAAATGTTGACCAATTCGACTGCTGTTGCGTTGGGCGATCGCACTGACAATTTCACCAGAATGAATTTTTTGCCGTCGACACTCTAAATCATCCGGGGCACAAAGATAGGAACTACCAAATTGTTGGCGATAAGTTTGGTACGCCCAGACGGTAGAGACAGCGAGACTACGATACTTTGCTAGCACCACATAAACTTGATCGAGATCAGGCAAGGGATCTAACTTTTCACCGCGACCCGTCGCCAGAGCCGTCCCACCGGCAATGCAGAACGGCACATCTGACCCCAACTGGGCACCCAACTCTTGCAACTCAGACAGCGTTAATCCCAGTTGCCACATTAGATCAATGCCCACTAAAACAGCCGCCGCATTGGTTGAACCCCCTGCTAACCCAGCTCCTACAGGAATTTGTTTGCGAATTGTAATATCGACCGCTCCATAGCGGGCAAACGCATCAGGAAAGCGTTGCCCCATGAGCTCAGCCGCTCGATAGGCTAAGTTGCTGCGATCGCCGGGAACTAACGGATGATTACAATGCACTCGGATCGCGTCCGTGCCATTTGCCCGCAATTCAATTTCATCAGCGAGGGTTACGCTTTGCAGCACCATGACTAGTTCATGAAAACCATCTGGACGATCGCCGAGAATTTCTAAGTACAGATTAATTTTTGCGGGTGACAGGAGAGTATAGGAGCGCATAACGCTGGCATCAGTAATAGGTAATTTAGCCCAAACCTAAGATTAACCTAAAACTGATGGCAATTTAGTAACAGGCAAATTAAGAATTTAACCTGTTGAAAATTCTAACTTTAACTATCTAAATTTCTGACTTCTCTACAAGCTCAGAAATTTTAGGGATGGCATGGTTGCTGACTGAAACGCGATCGCTTAAAGCAATCCATTGTTCTACACTCAAATCTTCCGCCCGAACTTGTGGATTAATCTGCAATTCTGCCAACCAATGATTCAGTTGCTCAATCTCAATCAAACTTTTTAAATTGTTGCGCAACATCTTCCGCTTACTGCTAAAACCTAACTTCACTAGCTTTTCTAGTTGCAGTGGATCTTGGGCAGGATTTGGCAGCGATCGGGGACGGATTCGCACCACAGCTGAATCTACTTTGGGGGGTGGTTGAAAAGCTTTGGCAGGCACATCGCAAATAAACTCACAGGTTGCGAGATATTGGACACGGACGGATAACGCCCCAAAATGGGTCGATCCAGCTCTCGCACATAGCCTCAAAGCGACTTCTTTTTGAACGAGTAAAACAATCACATCAAAGGGTGGGAGTACGGGATTGGCGATCGTACCTAGCAGCTTTTCTAAAATTGGTCCCGTAATGTTGTAAGGAATATTTGCCACTACTTTATTGGGCTGATTAAAAGCAGGTGAGGGTGCCAATATTGCGGCTAAATCTAGTGATAAAAAGTCACCTTGGAGCAGGAGAAAATTTTCCTGATTTCCCAATTTTTTAGTTAGCAAAGCACAAAGGTCACGATCGATTTCGACCGCAACGACCGATTCAGCCGCAGTCATTAATCGACGGGTTAATACACCCATTCCTGGTCCAATTTCTAAGACCCGATCGCCAGGGTGACCCATGGCAGAATTACCCGGTTGTAACTCTGCCGCTGCCACGATTTTGTCCAACGCTTTTTCGCTACGTAACCAATGTTGCCCAAACTGTTTACGGGGTTGTGGCACAATTTTTTCCTAATTTCCTCACTATTCTGGCAGTCCCACTAATTCACCATTGCCGGGAACCACTTCACCGATTGCCCAAGCAGCCAGCTCCTGAGATTGGAACCATGCCAATGTGGCATCGACTTGTGCTGGCGGTACCAGCACGACAAAGCCAATCCCCATATTAAAGGTATTAAACATCCCAGTAGGACTGACTTCTCCGGTGGTTGCCAACCACTGAAACAGGGGCGGTACTACCCAAGCAGAGGGATTGACCTGAACTGCCTGACCCTGACCTAAACAACGCGGCAGGTTTTCAGGCAAACCGCCACCTGTAATATGCGCCATGCCATGAATACTCATGCCCGATCGCAATGCTGCCAAGACCGGTTGCACATAAATCCGGGTTGGTGTTAACAGGGCTTCTCCCAGAGTTTGCCCATTGAATCCCTCCGGACGATCGCTCAGGGCAATCCCACGATCGTCAATAATCTTGCGGACTAGACTGAAACCATTACTATGAACCCCGTGGCTAGCAAGCCCGATCGCGACATCACCGATCTGCACTTGGGAGCCATTCAAAATCTGGCTCTTTTCCACAATGCCCACACAGAAGCCTGCCAAATCATATTCTCCCGGTTGGTAAAAACCCGGCATTTCGGCAGTTTCGCCACCCAGCAAGGCACAACCAGACTGACGACAGCCTTCGGTAATGCCCGACACAACCTGGGCTAGTTGTTCGGGGTTGAGTTTTCCAGTTGCCAAATAATCCAGGAAAAATAGGGGTTCTGCGCCACAGGTCAGCACATCGTTGACACACATCGCCACCAGATCAATCCCCACTGTGTCATGACGATCGAGCGTATGTGCCAGCTTTAACTTCGTGCCTACCCCATCCGTGCCTGACACCAAAACAGGTTCCTGGTACCCACTCGGCAGTTGAAATAATCCACTAAAGCCCCCCAATCCGCCCAATACTTCTGGGCGAGTGGTACTGTCTACCATCTGGCGAATCCGTTGCACAAATGCCCGTCCCGCCTCAACATCTACGCCTGCTTCCCGATATTCCATGTCAAAGCGCCCACCAGTGGTCATTGCAGAGAGTATTGTACCCAACCAACTACGCTCACAAACCAAATTGCCTATGAAACTGTAATGTTCCGCTAGGAGGATGGCAGATTGCATTTGATACCACACAAACAATATAAAGTTTTGATGAAGTTTTGATGAAGCGTCCGGAATGGATAAAATTGCTAAAAAGCCTGCTGGATATAGCTCAGAGTTGTTTTTCAGAGTATGAAGCTTCGATGAAGTTTTGGGGATCTTCCGCACCTCCCTGATCCCCGAACCAAAAAGTTCGTGATAGTCTGTTGCAGTTCTAAACAAAACCGGAGTGAACACGAAATGAGTTTGAGTTAGCGACGGAACTTTCATGGTTCGACCCGTCCCACTGGCTCAATCTCGCGTCTGAAGTGCTATTCACACATGGATTTATGAATCGAAAACTTCTTAGCGGTTTAACCGCAACCCTGTTGATTGCAACGCTAGGGACTTTACCTAGCCAAGCCAATCCCACCTCTGAATCGACCCGTGCGACTTCTGAGGACTCGCTGCAAGCCACTCCACCTGAGGCAAATTCCAGTCAAGCGATTGAGAAGCCTGCTCCCAGGTTGGCAGCAACTCCCGCTAGTGCGGCAGATGATGTGGTAAAAATCGGTGAGCAAACACCTCAAAGCACCCAGAGGACATCTGATCAGGGCATCGCCAAAGTCCATCCCCATCAGATCGGCAGCCAGAAAGCTGCAACCCTCTACGTTCGTAACATCCCCATTCTGACCTTTGTGGGTTCTGCCCAAATCGCCCCGCAGGATGTGAAGATGGGAATCCAGTCTGATCCTTCGACCGCGCAAACACTGACTGCTCAACCCAAGTCGCTTGACCGCTCCGGTGTTTCCGATTCCAACGCTTCGCTAGCCCATAAGCTAGAGCCATCACAGAATTCCCCCGATCTCGAAACAACCAGTCCCGCTAACTCTGACGCCACGACCAGCGCAGAAGTTCCCAAAGATGATCCAGTTTGGCGGGCAACGGAAATCGCCGCCAGAATTAACCAACTGAATCGCGATGGTGTAGATGCCAAAACCATTACCGTCAGTTGGGATAACCAAACCAAACCAAGTAACTCCGGCGATCGTTATCTGATTAAAGTGGGTGACATTGCTCTAGCAACTATCGATCGCCAAACCATTCTGCCCGACACGACTCGTAACTTAGAAGTAGATGCCTTGCAAGCCACGAACCGCTTGCGGCGAATTTTGGGTAATGCCGATCCATTGCAGGAAGTTTCCGGTAAACCTGCAATCTGGCGGCAATCGATCTCGCTGGGTCCGATCCGAATTCAGCCAACCGGGATGGCATCCTGGTATGGTCCTGGGTTTGATGGCAATCCCAGTGCCAGTGGTGAGATTTTCAACCAAAACGCTTTGACCGCCGCTCACCGGACTCTGCCCTTTGGCACCAGAGTTCAGGTGACCAATTTGGATAACGGTCAATCGGTCATTGTCCGCATCAACGATCGAGGACCCTTTCACGGCAATCGCATCATTGATCTATCAACCGCGGCGGCTCGCATTTTAGGGTTGGTCAGTTCTGGAGTCGCTCCAGTCCGGTTAGATGTGGTAGACCAGCAAACCTTAACAGCAGGGAACTAAAAGCGGATTTGTTCTGCGGCTAGTCCTTGTAACAGTTCAGTGGTTTCTAAGCCTTTGCCCTGAATTAAAACGCCAAAATTTCCTAATCCCATAGGATTGGCTAACAGGTGCAAAGCGTCTCGACGGCGGAGTGTGGTTTGGATCGTCTGAACATCAGTGGCTTGGGATTGGCTGAGAGCGGCAATCCGATCTCCCAGTCCCAATGCCATTAGAAATAATCCTTGGCGAGTAAAGCCGATCGTGGACAATCCACACCGTTCCCCTTGCCGCATGAGCGCTGTGAAATCTACATGGGCAGTAATATCTTGCTGTCCGACATAGATATAGGGATCGGAATGATGGGCATGGTTGTAGTAACACTGCAACGTGCCCTCGTTACGGTTGGGATGGTAGTAGCGATCGCTAGGATAGCCATAGTCGATCGTAATCACGTATCCCTGCTTTAAGCGATCGGCAACCGTCACCATCCAATCTAATGCGGCAAGATTGACTTCACTGCGATAGCCCGGCGGATAGCGAGACGACAACAGATCAATGTCAATCAATTTAAAGTAATCAGCTAAGCGAGGTGTGGACAGATCGCCAGTAGTTTCAGCAAAGAGCCGATCTTTGGTCGATTCTGGGTCAGCAACCGTCACATAGACTTCCCGCAATTGCCCTGACTCCACCATGACTTGATGCACCGGTAAAGCATCCACTAGTTCATTAGAGAAAAAGCAGCCGGTAATTGACTGAGGTGGAATCTCGGCAAATGTTCGCCAACTTAAATTCAAGCCGCTGGTCTGTAAATCGTGTAATTGGCGTTGCTGTTCGGCAATCAGAGCCGCTGCCCGTTCCACAATGATGTAGTCCAAACAGGCATAGAACTCAGGGTAGCAATCGCGTAAATATCGCAGAATATCTGCGGCTAATAACCCCTGACCCGCTCCCATTTCTACCAAAGTAAATGGCTTGGGTTGCTGCATGATGTGCCAGAGTTGCACAAATTGTTCTGCTAGCAATTCCCCAAAGTCTGCTCCCAAATGGGGGGAGGTAAAAAAGTCTCCCTGCGCTCCGATCTGGTTAGCAGTGGCAGCATAGTAGCCATACTGAGGATGGTACAGCGCCAGATCCATATAATCAGCAAATGTGATTCTGTGAGCGGAACTCCCGGTGATCTGTCGGGTGATCAGAGTACCGAGAGTTACCGCATTGTCGTTAGCGTCTACCTGGTTTGCTCTATCCACCTGAGATTACGGCTTTGCTTCTTATGACACAGGTGCAAACTCCGCCAGCACTGTATGATGGGCACAGTCAGATGCGTTTGTTGCTAGAGCAAACACATCCGTGCTGATTAGCTTGTCTCAACACCACACTCCGCGATCGAGTACCAAACTGCTAAAGCAGCGAAGTGATGCTTGACAACTATTCGCCTTGGCTGGCATATTCGGTCTGATTCGCCTCAAATGCGATCATAAATTGGGCATGAGGCTGGGTTTCTTTCAGCACTTTGAGATAGGCTTCGGCATCATTGCGACGACGGAACCGGATCACTGCAAGTTGTTTTAAATTGGGCAGCAGCTTATTAATGACCCAGGGATTCAATCGTTCTTGGTAGCTCATAGTTTCGATAATTTGGCTAATGGGTTAATTGATGACAGAAACCTTTCAGGCAATCGTAGCGCTACTAGGTTGGAGCCCTGAAAACACTGTATATAGGCTCCCCTGAAAGTGACACTACTATAGATAGCGGTTTACGCCCTAAACTGCAAAGGATTTTACAATTCCATACATTTGCCTGACAAGGTGTGAAACAAGGGAATTTGGCGACCGATCGCAGTGCCACAAGCACAGGTTGGGAAACTCAATCGGAGTTACCCAGACAGAGTGCTGAACACTGAAAACCGCTATATAGGACAAGCAAACCGGTGATTCAAGTGTTCTAAGGACTGAAGCTTAAGCCCTCAGAATGGAATCACAGGGGAGCCAACAGATATAGCATGGGCGGACTGGGTCAGACTCTAAAGTGTTGCACTCTAGAAATCATGCCAACAGCAATCCTCACAGAAGAACGCAGAACGAAAACTAGCGATCCATTATCAAGTGCAAAAACTTGCAACTGAATCAGCTACCCCTCGAACGGTTGAGTATTTGCTGTGCCTGGAGAAGCCGGAGGATCTGGACAACACCAGTCTTGCCGAAAATTCACTCTCCGGGGACACGAACTCTTCGCCTTCCTCGTTCCTGTTGCTCGTTCAAGCACTGACAAGAACCATTCAGACGAGACTTTGAATCGTCCCCCATAGAACTATAGCGGATCCGGACGAATTTTTTTTATTGAGTTTTGCAGGTTTAGATTGCAAAACATTCTCCAATATGGCGATGGTTAAAATACCCCCCAGAGATGAAAACTATGATCCGCCTCTTTAGAAGTCAACAGCAACAACAGTCTGAAACAGGTGTACTAAATGACGATCTGCCGATTCGACATTGCGATCGGCTCATCTTTTTTACACTTCTACCAATTCCCCCCGATCAACCAAATCCTAATCACTACAATGCCTAGGTAGACCGTACGATAACCACAAGCCGACAAAAAAAGCCCTGAGCACTATACAAAGCTCCAAATCGGCTTGAGAGATAAAAAATCTAGAATTTGGAGATTTAGCAGATTCCAATATTCTTTAGGAGAAAGGTAGCCGATTAGCGGTAATTGATAGAGTTGGCTCATATCGCGGTAGTATGAATAGCCCCGCAATCTAAGATACTTTTTCGGGATTTGATAAAAGTCTCTAATTCTAGATAGTTTTTGGGGAACACCTGCTTCAGACAGCAGCAAAATCTCATCTCCTGATTTAATTAGCTCTCCACCTCGATCGCCAGTGATTTCCTGTTGTTTGCAAATATATAACCCAGGAATAGCTTGAAGCTGCATAGAGTCTTGCTCATCTCCTGGAGCTGCGACTTTATAAATTTTAGTGAATATCAGCTTTTCCTCTGGAGTTGTATCTACGCCGATCGTGTAAGAGTAGGCTAGAGACTCTTGGGGATTAAACGTAGGTAAGTAAATCACTAAGCAGTCACAACTCTGGAGCAGAATAAATAGTTCTTTCAGGTAATAGCTATATCCTTTTTTATTCAAAAATTTTAGGTTGATCTTCACTGCATGATCATAAACATACTCTAAGGGAGTTAACACTTTACTGCCATTTTCGCAGTCAACAATATAAGGGCAAACTCCCTCGTCACGGTAGCCAGTAGCATGGGCATCATCAACAATGAATTCTCCCCATTTCATCACAGACAGTAGATTCGGGTTAGTAATCCACTCTCCCTGTTCATCTTGGACAAGAATAAAGGGTTGAGAATTTGAATTTGACAGAAACTCTCTAAATTCTTGGCGATATTCAGGATATTGACTATCTATTTTGATATATTCCCGCAGTGCTCGTTTAACTTTGGCATCTGACCGGAATGGCTTTTTTCGTAATAATAGAAAAGCTTGATGTTGTAGCCACCAGGATTCATGTTGAAGGGTTTGAATCACTAAGTTTAAGCCGGCTTGTCCATAATTCAGAGCATCAGAAAGGGCTGCTAGTTGTTGTTCGGAGTTCTGGCTAGCCAAACCCAACTTAACCGCTTCGAGATCTTCCATAGCTGGATACTCTGCTAGAGAATAATTTGCGTCTAACATAGCACTTCTGTTTGAGTAGTACAAGAGTCCTACAAAAACACCAGTTAGGATTAAATCAGTTGGGGTAAAGTATTGAGCAGCTCAACTTGCTTCTGTTGCCAGGATCTGGACTCGAACACTTCACCCCAATGAGTCAAACAACGATCGCTATCTCAATCTCCTAGCGACTTAAGCTGTCACTTCTTCGGGAGTCGTTTCTTCGGCGATCGTTTCTGAAGTCTCTTCGGTCACTTCTGGGGCAACTTCTTCTTTGGGTGGTTGGGGCTTGGCTGGTTTAGGACCACGCATTAAAGCAGGATTAATCGCTTGGGGTTTTTCATCTTCACCCCGACCTTTACCTTTGCCTTTGCCCCCTTTGCCTTTGCCGCCTTTGTCTCGCCCCCGAGCCGGACGAGTTTCCCGCCGTTCCTCGGAAGATGGCAAGCTAGAAGCTCCCGTTGCTTCGGCTGATTCGGCTTTAGCCAGCCGTTCCGATTTCTTAATTGGACGCTCTACCATGTTGATTCCCCGTTCTCTACTTGTATGCTAGCTTGCGGTAGTGCCATCCAGAGGATTTCACCCCAAAAGGGTAGTGTACCTTAAAACCAGCAGGTTTCTTTCTAGGATTCCCACCCCAAATGCTGCCGTAGCGATCGCCGCATTACCTCTACTGACGCCGGTTGTTGCAACCAGATTGTAAGGGCAGCCGCTCCTTGCTGGACTAACATTTCTAGCCCATCGATCGCCACGAGTTGTCGTTGACTGGCAATCTGTAAAAACTGAGTGGGATTGGGCGTATAAATCAGGTCATAGGCGATCGCGTGATCGGGTAATAGGGCGATCGCATCAGCGGCTAGGGGTGAATCATTCACCTGCGGATACATGCCGATCGGTGTCGTGTTAACCAACAAGGTGGCATAAGGCAATAGCTCCGGTAACTGCTGCCAAAGGTGGGTTTGCAGGTTAACACTCAGGGGAGCATGACTCCAACTCCGCTGGAATTGCTCTAATTTCTGAGCATCGCGCCCGACCACATGAACCTGGGGGCAACCCAACTGGGTACAACCTACCACAACAGCCCGTGCTGCCCCGCCATTGCCCAGAACTACCACCGCCGCTTGAGTCCAATCCTGGTCTAAGGCTTTTAAGGGAGCAACAAATCCCTCCACATCGGTATTGGTGCCCCGCCAACCTGATTCTGTTTGCCAGACGGTATTGACCGCTCCTACCGCTTGCGCGATCGGAGAAACGGCGGTTAAAAATGGGATGATTGCCTGTTTATGCGGAATGGTGACGCTGAATCCTTGCAGATCGATTGCAGCAAATCCAGCCATAGCTGAAGCTAGATCAGCGGGTTTGACAGGCAACGGTAAATAGACATAATCCGCGCCGAGGTTAGCGATCGCCGCATTATGCATCACCGGAGAGAGGGAATGTTCGATCGGATGACCAATAACACCCAGAAGTTTAGTTTTACCAGTGATCACGAGAAAGAAAGTTGGGGGAGATAGGGATGCTAGAAAGGCGAGAGGAGCAGGGGAGCTAAGAAATTGATTCAGTTTGGGGAGATTCGGGTGAGGAAAGATCGGTTACCGCTTCAGTCGAGGGTTCAGGGGAGGCTGGAGTTTGATTTGAGTCTGAATCTAGCATCACAGCATCATTTAGCCCTGGGGTAGAAGATTCGGGAGTGGGAAAGTGGTTTAAAGTTTCGGGCGGGGGATCGATCGCTCCAGCTTCGGTCAGTTCAGTAGTAGCTGGCGGGATGTCAGCCTCGATCTCATCCAGCGAGAGATCGAGGACGACCACATCCGCTAGAGTCTCATCCGGTGAGTTGGTAGGCAAAATTTCTTCCGGTGTTAACACTCGCCGGATCGGAAGGTTGGCGATCAGCGCTGTCGCTCGTTGGGAACTCTCGAGGGAAAACTCCATGCCATCGTCATCTAACTCCACGTAACGAGACACCACTTCTAGAATCTCTTTTCGCATTGATTCCACCAGCGAAGGCGTTAAGTCCGCCCGATCGTGGGCAAGAACTATCTTCAAGCGGTTCTTCACTTGTTGGCGGCTAGTGTCACCTGAGCGGAAAAATAGACGTTCTAGAAGTTCAATCAACATGGAGCATGGGGGAATGAAGGAGGCTAAAAAATCTTGGCAGAGAACATTTTGCGCAGGCGGCTAAAAAAGCCCTCATTGTTCACAGATAAATCAGGGAACTCGATCGTCTCGCCTTCTAGCCTACGGGCAATGTGGTCGAAGGCTGTACCAGCCATGGACGGTTCTTCGGATAACACCAAGGGTTCGCCACGGTTGGTGGACACAATCACCCGCTCATCATCCGGCACAATTCCAATTAACGGAATCGCTAAAATTTCCTGCACATCCTCTACAGACATCATGTCGTTGACCTGCACCATCGCTGGACGCAAGCGGTTGACAATCAGATTAATTTTTTTAATATTGTTGGCTTCTAGTAAACCAATGACGCGATCGGCATCTCGGACGGCCGCAATTTCTGGCGTCGTTACAATCAGCGCTTCTTGAGCCGCTGAAATGGCATTTTGAAAGCCCATTTCAATCCCAGCCGGACAGTCTACCAGGACGTAATTGTAGGCTCGGGATAACACCGTTACCAGCTTGCGCATCTGGTCTGGTTTGACCGCATCTTTCGTCCGATTTTGGGCAGCTGGCAGCAAAGCCAGATTGGCATGACGCTTATCTTTGACCAGAGCTTGTTCTAGGCGACACTGCCCAGCCAGCACATCGACCGCCGTATACACCACTCGGTTTTCCAGACCTAGAAGTAAATCTAGATTCCGGAGACCAAAATCGGCATCGATGACCACGACTTTGCGACCACGCCGGGCTAAAGCCATGCCCAAATTAGCTGTAGTGGTGGTTTTGCCCACCCCTCCTTTTCCAGATGTAATAACAATAATGCGGTTCATGAAATCAGGAGATGGATCACTAAACGACTGACCGACTCTTATGATGGGCGTTCCCTGTATCTAATTCTTATCCTTATACTCCATATCGTTTCAGTTGAGACAGGAAAGAACCTGAATCAAGGAACAAAGATTAAAGATCCATCAGAGTTTAAATATAGTTCTGAGTTTCTTTGTTAGCCCCGACTGGCGAGCTGCGATCGATAGAAATCGATCGCGCGGGCAATCCGAATATTGCCTTGTGCCGTCACATAGGCAACTTCTGGAAAATATTGCGCCGGAGGAGTTTCTGGCGCTCTTGCCACAAAATCAGCAATGCGAATTTGGGTCGGTTCCATTTGCAATGCCATGATTAAACACCGAGCATTTCCCTTTGCCCCCGCATGGGCAATGCCCCGTAGACGACCCCAAATTAGAATATCGCCATCTGCCACGATCGAACTCCCCGGATTTAAATCACCCAGGATGATCACCGTGCCATTGTGGTGAATGTCCCCCCCCGATCGCAGCGTGGTTTGCAGATACAGCGGTTCAGCTAACGCTTGAGTCGCTTCTGTTGGCGCTTGGTTTAACTGGGCAACCTGAGATTGTTGTTCTACCGAATAACCGGCCGTTGCCGCTGCCACAGCAGTTTGACGACGACTGGTATAGACTCGCTTCAACCGTAATTGAGCTTCACTCAGGGCATCGGCGATCGCTTGTAACTGCCGCCCATCTAGCAATCGATCTCTGGCATGTAAATAGACGGCTGTATCTGGCTGCCAAAACCGTTCCCCGGCATTGAGCCGTTGCCGAATCTGCTGCCAAATATCTGTCCAATTCAAGGCAGTAGCTGGATTCTCGTCCGCAGGTTCTCCAGCTGGTGGCAACATCAGCAGTAACTTGCCGCCTTCACTCTTCAGGCGTACCTGCTGGTCGCGTGGGTGGTCACGGGATGGGTCGTGTTCCGTGTCCGGTATATCTGCGGGAACCAGAGGCACAGAGGACGAAGCGGCATCAGAAGTCATAAGCCAAATTTTTCAGGGAACTATCTTCCTGTGATTTTATGCTAGCTAATGCAATTTGTGGAGCGAAGACTAATACATATAGACTACAGTGAACAATAAGTAGTGAACAATAATCTTCTCCATTCCCTGTGCTATCTCTGATTCAGCCATTGATCGAGAATCAACCAATTTCTCCTGACACCTGGCAGCAATTGGAACAGCAAGTATTGAGCTATCCACTCCATGCTCGTATTTTTGAAATTAATGCTGAGAATGTATCACAACAGGTGCGGCAACGGGCAGAGTTACTCCGAGCCATTTATCCAGGGTTTTGTGAATTCAGTCAGCGCTTAGGTGGCAAGCCGGATGATTATTGGGACATCTTATGGAACTTGTGGCTACCTTTAGGAATGGATCTGGCAACTCAGCGTCAGCGCTTACAGCGACCCTTCGTTCAAGGCATCTTAGGGGGGCAGGGCACAGGGAAAACCACTTTAGGTGCAGTGTTAATCCTAATCTTGCACCAGTTGGGCTATCAAACCCTGAGTTTATCGCTGGATGATTTGTATAAAACTTATGCCGATCGCCAGCAACTCCAAGTCCAAGATCCACGGTTAATTTGGCGGGGACCACCGGGAACCCATGATGTTGAGTTAGGCATTCAGGTACTAGATCAACTCCGGCATCCCAGACCTGACCAATCGATTTTGATTCCTCGGTTTGATAAATCTTTGCATCAAGGAGCCGGCGATCGTATTGCCCCAGAAGCTGTTAAGGATGTAGATATTATTCTGTTTGAAGGGTGGTTTGTGGGAGTGCGTCCGATCGACCCAATCCAATTTGAAACCGCCCCCCCACCGATCGTGACGGAGACTGATCGCGCCTTTGCCCGTGACATGAACAAGCGATTGCACGAGTATCTACCGTTGTGGGAACGGCTCGATCGCTTAATGGTACTGGTTCCGATCGATTACCGCTTGAGTAAACAATGGCGGTTACAAGCCGAACAGCAGATGATTGCCAGCGGAAAAACCGGGATGTCTGAGCCAGAAATTGCGGCGTTTGTCGATTACTTCTGGCAGGCATTACATCCACAATTATTTATACCGCCTTTGCTTCAGCAAGCTGACCTAGTCATCGAAATTCAACCGGATCATTCACCTAGCGCTGTGTATGGAAGAAAGACCGAATGACACCTGAAGTCTCTAAAATTGAAATGCCTTGATCGGCGATCGCTGATGTTAAGGTGTACCGAAATGTCTACGGGGGATTAAGACTGTGAATGTCGTGGAACTCTTAGCAAAAGGTGGAGCAACCATGATTCCCTTGTTGCTCTTATCCCTGCTGTCGCTCTCGATTATTTTTGAGCGCTTATGGTTTTGGTTTGGGGTGTTTAGTAAAGAACGAGAAACCGTGAACCGAGTCCTGGATACGGCTCGACAAGACTGGAAAGCCGCAGCAGAAGTAGCGAGACAAGCCTATGACCAGCCGATCGGGCGGATGTTATATAGCCCACTACAACTAAAAAACTCTGATCCTGAATTATTCCGATTAGCGTTGGAAGCTAGAGCCGATGATGAGTTGGCAGCAATGCGGCGGGGAGACAAAATCCTAGAAGCGGTAATCGCTCTGGCTCCGTTGTTGGGTCTATTGGGCACAGTATTGGGATTAATTGTTTCGCTAGGGTCGATCGACATCGGTAAAATCGCCAACGAATCTACAAAAGGAGTCACGACCGGGATTGGTGAAGCCTTAATTAGTACGGCAACGGGGCTGATTGTGGCAATTTTCACCCTCGCTTTTTATCGCTTGTTTCAAACCTTTCTGTTTAACCAGATCAAAATTTTCCGCCGCGCTGGTAATGACTTGGAACTGCTGTATCGCCAACATTGGTTGTATGAGAGACAACCATTAGACCGGGATTACCAATTGCCTAAACCAGACTCTAGTTACTCTGGGCAACCAGAATTACGTCCGGAGAGCTTTGTTGACCGACCTGAAGAGTAGGACAGTTTTCGTCATGAAAATTAATTTTGACACCCCACCCGAAGATGTGCAAATCCAGATTGTGCCGTTGATTGATATCATCTTCTGCATTCTGACATTCTTCATTCTGGCAGCATTGCAATTAACTCGGCAGCCATCGATCCAGGTTGATCTCCCCAGAGCTAGCACCGCCACCACCCAAACCCGCGACACGTTACTGGTCTCGATCGACCAGGCAGGACGGACTTTTATTGATAAACAGCCGATCGATCGCACTCAGCTTACCCAGGTCGTACAAACTTATTTAGAACGAAACCCAGAAGGGATTCTGGTCGTAAATGCGTCGCAAATGGCGTTTTACAATGATGTGGTCCAGGTTCTAGATACGTTGCGAGCAGTGGGCGGCGATCGCGTTGCTTTAGCCACCTCCACAGCTGCGGCTAGCAGCCCTCCAACCCCCACCACTAGCCCCGGTCTCGATCCACTAAATCCTTTGGGTAACGGTGCTTCTGCACCTTCATTGAATCCAGAACAGCCCTATCAATTTCCTTTACCAACCAGCCCAGGACCTGGAACTGGCAACTCTGCTGCCCCGACTCCACCCAGTGATTCGGCTCAATAACTCGGTTGCCAATTTCAGAAAACCTGATCGCCGTGACTGTATGTAACGATAGCCTCCAAATGTGAGACGCAAGCTCAGACTTTCGTTTACGTTGGAGACAAATCCTATAGTGGCTTATTAGGAGCTTTCTCCGTGAAAGACCGAGACTATACCTTGATCATCGATCGCAGTGGCAGTATGTCTACTCCCGACCAGGCAGGCGGCAGAACCCGTTGGGCAACCGCACAAGAATCCACCCTGGCGCTAGCTCGGAAGTGCGAACAATTTGATCCAGATGGCATTACGGTTTATGTGTTTGCAGGTCGCTTCAAGCGCTACGACGATGTGACCTCCAGCAAAGTTGAACAGATCTTTATGGAAAATGATCCTAACGGCACTACCAACTTGGCAAGTGTCTTGCAGGATGCGACCAACCATTACTTTCACCGCAAAGCGGCGGGGCAAACCAAACCAGCCGGGGAAACCATCCTGGTGATTACTGATGGTGAACCCGACGATCGTCGCGCCGTCATGGAAGTGATTATTTCAGCGACTCGCCAGATGGAACGGGATGAGGAACTTGCGATCTCGTTTATCCAAGTCGGCAATGATCCGGCTGCCACCAAGTTTTTAACCGCCTTAGATGATCAACTCGAAGGGGTAGGGGCAAAGTTCGATATCTGCGACACCGTGACGATTCAAGATATGGAAGATATGAGTCTGACCGATGTGTTGCTGAATGCGATCGCGGATTAGGCGATCGTAGTTTAGGAAATAGAGAAGATGGGGTGATAGGAGAGATAGGGAAGCAGTTAGCGCGCTGTTCTTGTCGTTGCTTGTATCCTCATCGCCCTCACCTTCCTCACCCTCCTTGCTTCACTAACAACTTTAAGTTTTCAAACTAGGAGAGTTTTCGCCATGCAAAACCGAGACTATACCTTGATCATCGACAAGAGCGGTAGCATGTCTACACCGGATCAGCCTGGGAATAAGAGTCGCTGGTTCACTGCACAGGAATCGACCTTAGCCGTCGCTCGTAAGTGTGAACAGTTCGACCCTGATGGCATTACGGTTTATGTATTTTCGGGTCGATTTAAACGTTACGACAATGTCACCTCTAGCAAAGTCGAACAGGTGTTTATGGAAAATGATCCGTCTGGCACAACCAATCTGGCAGGGGTGCTTCAAGATGCCACCAACCAATATTTCCAACATAAAGCGGCTGGACAAACAAAGCCAGACGGAGAAACGATTTTGGTAATTACCGATGGTGAACCCGACGATCGCAAAGCCGTGATGGAAGTGATCATTGATGCCACCCGTCGGATGGAACGAGATGAAGAACTCGCGATTTCCTTCATTCAAGTCGGCAATGATGCTAGTGCTACCAAGTTCCTCAAAGCTTTAGACGACCAGTTGCAGGGGGTTGGTGCCCAATTTGATATCTGCGACACGATTACAATTGAAGATATGGGAGACCTGAGCTTGAGCGAAGTGCTACTCAATGCCATCAGTGATTAAGATATGGATCCGCTCGATCGGCTATTGGCTAATTTAGAAGGAAAACCACCCGAGGCGATGCCATCTCCATCACCACAGCCTCCGGCTGTCCATAATAGTAGTACCCCTCCTACGCCAACTTCTGGTTCAGTGGATGATCTGTTAGCCCAACTAGAACCTAACTCTAACCGTCGTCTCCACTCAACCCCTAGCCCCCCCTCAGATCTACCTCCCTTATCTCCCCCATCTGCCTTACCTCCCTTACCGCCACCCACTCGATCGCAGCCTCCCCGTCCCCACATTGTCCGATCACAGCCTCCCCATCCCCCGCAACCAAACCCGATTCCTCGCGAATCGATCGGGAGATCGTCTACTGATCCGTTATTAGCTCAACTCAAAGCGGACTATGCCGAACGGGATCGACTTGAGGCACAACAGCGAGAGCAGCAACAACGGGAGGCGCAACATCAACAGGAACAGTTAAAGCGGCAACGGCGGGCAGCACTGGCGGAGCAAGCCCAGCAGTGGTTAGAGCAACTGGCTCCCAATTCCGATGAGTGGTTGTGGTTTGAGGAGTTTTCCCAACGGTATCCGTCTAAACTAGAAGCCGCGATCGATTATCTGGATGCTGTTTATCATCAGAGTTAAGCCGATCGCTTTTAACCAACTATATGTAGACTGTAAGGGCAGGTTTTGCCTGACTATCTACTATATATAGTTATCTGCTCTGCCAATCCCTATGGTTAAGATCATTCACCGCCAAGCGTTGGGTATGCAGCCAGTTTATGACATTGGTGTTGCCTCAGACGACCATAACTTTCTGCTGGCCAATGGGCTGATTGCCTCCAATTGCTTTAATAAATCCCACTCGACGGCCTATGGCTACGTCACCTATCAGACGGCGTATCTCAAGGCAAACTATCCCGTTGAATACATGGCAGCGCTGCTGACTGCCAATAGCGGTGATCAGGATAAGGTACAGCGATACATTAGTACCTGTCTAGCTATGGGCATTGAAGTCGAACCGCCAGATATCAATCGATCGCGGATTGACTTCACCTCAATGGGCAACAGCATCCTGTTTGGGTTGTCAGCCGTGCGGAATGTGGGGATGGGCGCGATCGAAGCGATTCTGGTAGCACGGGAGGACTCTGGCTCGTTTAAGTCCTTGGCGGATTTGTGCGATCGGGTAGACTCCCGGACGGTAAACCGAAGGGCATTAGAAGCGTTGATCCACTGTGGGGCATTTGATCAACTGGAACCGAACCGCAACCAATTAATTCATGACCTGGAACTGATTTTGGATTGGGCGCAATCTCGCGCCAAAGATCGGGCAACAGGGCAAGGCAATTTGTTCGATTTGTTAATGGATGCCACCGCAGGCACAGCCACACCCAGTTTTGAATCTGCCCCCAAAGCGCCACCCGTTCCCGATTTTCCGCAGCAAGAAAAGCTGCGGCTGGAAAAGGATATGTTAGGCTTCTACATTTCTGACCACCCGCTGAAATCCTTGCGAGAATCGGCGCGGATTTTGGCACCTATTAACCTGGGCGATTTGGAGCAATACAGTGATGATGCTTCCGTCAGCGCGATCGTGCTCATTACCAGCCTCAAGCCGGTAACAACGAAAAAGGGGGATCGCATGGCGATCGTCCAAATCGAAGATTTAACCGGTTCTGTAGAAGCGATCGTGTTCCCGAAGAGTTACGAACGGGTTAAGGATACTCTGCAAGCTGATTCCCGGTTGATGTTATGGGGGAAAGTGGATCGGCGGGATGACCAGGTGCAATTCATTATTGATGATGCCGAACCGATTGAAGAAATTCGCATGGTGATGGTGGAACTGGAACCCAAAATTGCCAGCGATATCCAGAAACGGCAACGGTTGAAGGAAGTATTGTTGAGCCAACAAGGGGAAAAGGAAAAAGCCAAAGTGCCCGTTGTCGCGATCGTGAGTTCCCACGAAAAACGGCATTTTGTTCGGTTTGGAGTACAGTTTCGGGTACAGGACGAACAGGCGACGGCAAATGCCTTGTTAAAAGAGGGTTTCCAAGCCAGAGTTTCATCATTAGTGGGCGCAAATTAAGCTTAGATGGATCAGGTGTAGATCGACATCATTCAACGAGCGCATGAAAATTCTGGTGACTGGGGTGGCTGGTTTCATTGGGTTTCACCTAGCAAATCGCCTGTTACATGAGGGCATTCAGGTTTACGGCATTGATAACTTAAATCCTTACTATGATGTCAGCCTGAAACAGGCTCGTTTAGCCCACCTGCAACCACAAGCCGGATTTACATTTCAGACCCTAGATTTGAGCGATCGCCCTGGCATTGCCCAACTCTTTCAGGATCATGCCTTTGATTATGTGGTCAATCTAGCGGCACAGGCAGGCGTCCGGTATTCGCTCGAAAACCCCTGGGCATATGTAGACAGCAATGTTTCTGGCTTTGTCAATTTGCTGGAAGGCTGTCGTCAGACTCAGGTGAAACACCTAGTTTTTGCGTCTTCCAGTTCAGTTTATGGGGCAAATACCAAAGTACCATTTGCAGTTGGAGATCAGGTTGATCATCCGATTTCGCTGTACGCGGCGACGAAAAAAGCAAACGAATTGATGGCCCATACCTACAGCCATCTTTACCAGTTACCTACCACTGGACTACGATTTTTCACCGTTTATGGTCCGTGGGGACGCCCGGACATGGCATATTTCAAGTTTGTCAAGGCGATCGTAGAAGGTAAGCCGATCGACATCTACAACTACGGCAAAATGAAGCGAGACTTTACTTATGTAGATGATGTCGTTGAAGGGATTGTGCGTGTGTTATCCCATGTTCCCTTGGCAACTCGCCTACCAGACCTGTCAACGGCTGCTCCCTACAAGCTCTATAACATTGGTAACCATAGCCCTGTAGAACTAATGCACTTTATTGCCGTCATTGAGCAGGTCTTGGGAAAAACTGCCGAAAAGCGCCTACTCCCCATGCAAGCCGGAGATGTGCCAGCTACCTATGCGGATGTGGATGATCTCATGCAGGATGTCGGCTTTAAACCCAGTACCCCGATCGAGATTGGGATCCAACGGTTTGTCGATTGGTATTGTCAATATTACCAAATCTCGATCTGAGGTAACTCACCTGTTCTAGCAACCAATTCGTCCACCTCGGCTGAGGACAACAGCATAAAACTCTGCCAGTTCTGGACGCCGAAAATGCTGAAAGTCTTGAGTGGGCAACAGATGGCGCAGAGCTTGCTGCAATACCAGGGGTTGACCAGAAATCGTTCTACCCAACGATTGGGTAGGGAGCAGTTCATTGGCGATCGTGTCAGCAGAATTAATTACAGGACTCAAGAACTGAGAATTAGTTAACACAGCAGGACTCCTAAACTCTTAACCAGACAATCTACTTAAACTCGATAGAGTTACCGTAATTGCATTTCAATAGAACGAGTATGCCACAAATTTAGCGATCTGGCACTAAGAAATCACTGTTTTCCGGTAGACATTGCGGAGTTAGTTAGAGAGATCGATTAAACTGGCTCCAGTCCGGGTAAGAAATACGGCTGGAAAGGCGTGAGGCTGACCAACTGCCGTATTTTGGAACAAAATTGTAAACGCTCCTGCTCCTAGCCCTTGCTGGGGAAACATCCGGTAGCAAGGTAATTCAGTTAAGTGAGATTGCGCCGTAGTTAAATGAGGGACGTTTACGGCTTGGAACTGAGGAAACCGCGCTAAAAACCACTCTGCTACCTGCTCATTTTCCTCGGGTGAGTAGGCGCAGGTCATATAAACTAAATAACCTTGAGGGGCGACCAACTGGGCTGAGTTAGCTAAAATTCGCTTCTGCCGATTCGCATTATTATTAATCGTCACGGGATGAAAACAACCGGGAGCTTTGCCACCTTTAGCCATTAAGGATTGTCCTGTACAGGGGGCATCCACTAAAACGACTGACGCTGTTTGCGGAATTTCTGCTGCTAGAATTTTGGAATCGAGTCGGGTGACTAACGTGGGGCTGATGCGGCACCGCTTGAGATTACTGATTAGCGCAGCAGAGCGCTTACCAATCACTTCATTACTAATTAGTAACTGCGGGTGCAAGGCAGTCCAGGCAAAAATACTTTTCCCACCAGGAGCCGCACACATATCCACGATCGCGGAAGGTTGATGCAACGGTACAGCTAACAATACGGAGATCGCAAAGACCGAAGAAAAATCGAGACAATAAAAGGCTCCCTGGTCATGTAAGGGATGCTGTCCCGGTTTTTGACCGAGCATCAGGCGATCGACAAATTTGGGTTGCCAGGGTAAAGGAGACTCCAGTTGAAAAGGGGAGACTTCTGGTTTGTCCTGGCACCATAAAATGCAGGGATTGAAGGGCTTGGGCTGGACTAAGCTGTCCACAAACTGGTCACACTCTGCCGAGTTAGTAAATAACCGTTGACCTAGTTTGACTAATAATCGAGAAGGTTTTTCCATAGCAGGTTACAGTCACCCTGCCATGGTACTATGCATCCCATCGTGCCAACAGGTTCTAGATACCCCCATTGCCTCCAGTCTCTTGAACTGGAGGACATCACTCCAGCCATTACCGGGAAGCGTGTGGAGTTAGTTGTAGACGATCGCTGCTGACTGCGGCGGCTAAGGTGCGTAGCATTTCGGTTGTAGCGGCAAAATCAACACAACCATCGGTAATACTTTGACCGTACGTGAGTTGGGTGAGATCCTTGGGAATCCGTTGATTGCCAGCCACCAAATGGCTTTCAATCATTACCCCCATGATATGAGGTGAGCCTTCAGCAATTTGCTTAGCGACGTTTTGTAAGACAACAGGCTGTTGGCGATAGTCTTTGCCGGAATTGTCGTGACTGCAATCAATCATGACGCGAGCATTCAGCTCATGGTGATTGAGTTCAACAACTGCTTTCTCGATATAAGCAGCCGTGAAATTAGCGCCCTGCTTACCCCCTCGTAACACCAAATGACCATCTGGGTTTCCGGTCGTAGTGACGATACTAGCTAGCCCATGGGCATTAATGCCTAAAAAACGGTGAGGGTGACTAGCGGACAGCATGGCATTAATCGCAATGCCAAAACTACCATCTGTACCATTTTTGAAGCCGACGGGCATGGAAAGTCCCGATGCCATTTCACGGTGGGTTTGGCTTTCGGTGGTGCGAGCCCCGATCGCGGTCCAAGACACAACATCCGCAATATATTGAGGAATAATCGGATCCAGCAATTCGGTTGCTGCGGGTAACCCCATGTGAGCCAAATCGAGCAACAACTCACGGGCGAGCCGCAATCCAGTATTAATGTCGTAACTGCCATCTAAATGGGGATCATTAATTAATCCCTTCCAACCGGTTGTAGTCCGAGGTTTCTCAAAATAAACCCGCATGACAATTTCTAGCTGATCTGCCAGTTCCGAACGTAACCGTGCCAGTTTTTCACCATATTCATGCGCCGCTTGCACATCATGAATGGAACAAGGTCCAACGATCACCAATACTCGCCGATCCTGCCCTTGCAGAATTTTGCGAATGCGATCGCGGGTGTCTGCCACCAAATCCGAGGCGGAGTCGGTCATGGGTAGCTCACTGTGAATAAACGCCGGACTTAGCAATGGGCGAGTTTCAACAACGTGGAGATCAGAAGTTTTGTGCATACAGTTTCAGGTGGAGGACTGGACAGGCGACGTTCCCACTACAACAGGCAAAAAGTCTGCCCCTTGCAATTTTAGCGGGGAAGCGATTTTGTTCGCATTCGTCCATGACAATTTGCTACGGCTATCTGCTATCACTGCCGCACTTTTATCGCTCATGACAGTATTCTACAATCGATCGCATTCGAACTCTCGCAGCAGGTAACACCATGAGGAAGCGAGTAGTAATTGTGGGTGCTGGTCCCAGTGGAGTACTGCTGGCTCATTACTTGTTGCACCATGGCGACCAGTACCAAATTGCCTTATACGATCGCCGGAGTGATCCCCGTCAAACCGCTTTTTCGACCGCCAGAACCTTTCCGATTTCGTTGAACGATCGGGGTATGAATGCCTTAAAGCCAATTCCTGGGGTGGAAGCCGGGATTGATGCTGTGAGTGTGAAGATGGTGGGGACAGTGTTTCACCAAACAAATGGACAACGGCGTGAGACTAAACGCCAGAAGCCCTTGATCACCCTCGATCGCACCCAGTTAGTCATCGTCTTGTTGGAACAGTTGGCACAATTTCAGCCCGATCCACGCCTGACGATTCGATTTAATTGCCAGTGCACTGAGCTGGATCTGGCGACAAAAACCGCCAAGTTTCAAGCGGTAGACTCAGACTCGCCTGAAACCTTTACCGTTGAGTACGACTTACTGATTGGGGCAGATGGAGCAAATTCCGTTGTTCGAGAGCAACTACTGGCAAGCAATCAAATCGAGGTGGAACAGAGCTATGTACCCAATGCCTATAAATCGATCGTGCTGCCTCCACCTGATCCCAAACTAGGGATCGAATTAGAACCAAATAAAATCCAGACTTGGCGAACTTCCGACGGCACATTGGTGATGTTACTTCACCAACGAGACAACGCCTTAAGTGGGGTAATTCTGTTTCCCTACCAACGCAATCCGATGAGCGATCGCACCACTCCAGAAGCACTGCTTCAGTTTTTTCAAGAGCGGTTTGCGGAAGTAGGACAAATGATGTCGATCCAGGATGCCGCCGCCCTTCTAGAGCATCCCGTCGCCCGAGTGCTCACAATTCGCTGTAACCGTTATCACTATGGCGATAGTGTCTTAATTATTGGTGATGCCGCTCATGCAGTGTCACCAGCTCTAGGACAAGGGTGCAATTCGGCATTAGAAGATGTCGTGATTCTAAATAATTTGCTCCAGGAATATGGGGATGATTTGGGACAGGCGATCGCCCAGTTTACGGAGCGTCGCTTAACCGATGCCCATGCCTTAACTGAAATTAGCAATAATGCTTTCCCAACCACTTCTAGATTATTTATTGAGTTTGTGTTGAGAGAACAGTTAGCTAAATTCCTGCATCAACTATTTCCTAAAACGTTTTCACCTCCCTTAACAGAATTAGTGTTTGACAGTACCGTACCGTACTCACAGATTCTTAGTTCCTATCGGGGGTGGATTGCTAAAGTTAAGCGCGCGAATGAACAGTTTTTCAATCACTCGTAGGAATCAACCTAACCAAGGTATGAGTTATGGAATGGTGAAATTTAACCGTCAAGTCCACTCTATTACTGATATTTATACCGTCATAGTGAGCCCATTCATATATTTGTGGCTTGATAAGATGATTGAGCACTAACCTAGCGAGTGCCAATCGTTTCTAATTCACGATAACTATCGACTGAATTCACCGCTTTAGCACTAGCCAGATTGAGCGGGTCGGCTTCGCTCAGTTCTGGTTCAGTTGTTTGTAAATGTTGTTCTAACAACGCTAAGTTCCGAATATTGGATTTAAAGAAGGCATCAAACAAATCCCCAATTAACGGCACTGTACCCACGATCGCTTCTAATCCAATATTAAAGATCATCCAGCCTAGTACATTAGCTGGTAAACGAAATCGAGCCGCTAAAAAAATCAAGTAGGCAGAAAAACCGGTATCAATTAAGTCACCGGCTCCTGGAACTAACCCAATAATTGGGTCAATCCCGATCCGAAACTTAGTGCCAGGAATCCGAATAGCTGAGTCCATCAGGCGACTCAGTTTGCGAATGCGATTAAGCGTAGCTAGTCGTTCAACAGTATTCATAATTTAATATCCTGCCACAAATATAACCCGACCATCCTATATCGGAAGGCAGGAAAAAATTCAATCCGAATACAGACGTTTTTTCAGCAGTTTAACCTTACAGTAAAAGACTCCAGAGTGCCGGATGTAACCTAAGAGTAATTTTTATGGGAAAGAAGAAAAAGTCTAAGAAGACTGCCAGTAAAAAACAAAAACAACAGCAACCATCTGGTCAGATCAATATATTGGGCACTGATGTTGGTAAGCTAGGCACAGCTCTAGCCGGTGTCGTAGCCGGAGAGATTGCCCAAGTTGTGATTGCCAAAATTGTCGAATCTACCCGGAATAGTGGCAAATTAAGTGACATTAGTAGTTCATTGCAAGAGGCTACTACTACGGCAAAGCAAGCTGCGGTTGAGGGCACACCGTCGGTAGAGGGTGCAGTGGATGTGGTGAAAGAAGTGGCTGAGGCACTAAAACCAGCTGTGGCTAAAGTCATCGAGATTGTCAGCGATCGCATTGATGCGACGACAAATTCGGTAGAAACGGTGGCAACTGACTCGCTCAATCATGCCCAAGCCAGTGTTGCTCATCATCCCATTCAAGGGGGCGTGGAAGATCTGAAACCCGTTATGACAAATGTGATTGATGTCGTCGGCGATCGGGCAAGTAAAACAAAACAGAACTTTGAAGACACTGCCTTAGACACGATCGATGCCGCTAAAAAAGCCCTGGAAAAGGCGAAATCAGGCAAGAAGAAAAGTAAGAAGTCTTAACGATGGTCAATTCTCATCCATCTCTGATCATGACGTTAGTAGTAGGGCTGTTAGTGGCTTTCGCCCTACAACTGCTGTTAGCCAATCTGGGACTTGCGGCTGGAATTACCTTATTAGGCAAGGATTCATCAGCTGTTGAGGCTCAAGCAAGTGACTATGAGCCACCCAGCGAGGAGCACAACCACCGCAATATTGGCTTTCTTCTGGGATGTGCGACTCTTGCCAGCGTCAATTTAGCGCTGTTTACAGCCTGTTTTTTGGCAGTCAGACTCAGCTTGGCAGCGGATGCTTTGACGGGTGCTGTTTTAGGGATGGTAATCTGGTCTGCTTACCTGTTGCTGCTAGTTTGGCTAGGGTCATCCGCGATCGGAGTTTTACTCGGTTCTATCAGCGAAGTGATTGGTCTAGGATGGCAGGGGTTGCGAACGATTATCCAGTTTATTTTAGGACGTCAACCAGAGGCGATCGAGAGCCGTTTACAGCAACAAATTACGGCTGAATTGGCAATGATCCGCGAGACTCAACAGGCTTTGAATGCAGCGAATCTAGATAGTTTACAAACCTTACTGAAACCGGCATTAACCTCAGGAGAAGTTACTCCCCCTTCCCAACCCAATCTTGATGCTGAGATACTGAATTTTCTCAAATCTGCTCAGGCGAATGAATTGACCTTAGAGGCACTCGATCGACGATTGCAGCAATTAGAACACCATCCAGAACCTGAGCAGGCTAACTCATGGGCACTGGATGTCAAGCCATTACTACGCGCAGTTCGTAGCCGCGTTGATCTGTCTGATTTAGATGTGGAACGAGTGATCAATTATATTCGCGAGTTTCCCCAGCAAATTGGTGAAACAGTAGACAAAATTAGTGAATTTATTCTACCAAAACAGACTATTCAAGATGACGTAGAAGAGTTTTTACTCACTACCGATCTGGCACAACTGCATCGTAAACGGCTGAAATCAGAATTTACCTCAGTGATTTATGATGCTGAAGCGGATCCTTACTTGGTATCCCAACAGCTATCCCAGCTTACCCCGGATCAGCTAACAGCAATGCTGCAACAGCGAACGGATCTCTCGGTGAAGAAACTCACTAAGATAGTCGATCGCTTAGAAGTAGTACGGCAAGAAGTATTAGAAACGGTTAACACACAGATAGCGCAAATTCGGTTTCAGGCAATTAATCAACCCATCGTGGACTATCTCCGCACAGCAGCACTAACTGATTTCAAGCCCAAACAAATCCACAAGCAACTCAAACGCCACTTAGAACAATCCCCTACAGCCATCGATGAGTGGACTGTACAATTACAGCATCTCAAGCGAGAGTTTCTGAGTCAGCCATTGATGGAGCGAGAAGATCTTGATTCCGAGACTGTAGAACACGTACTAGTACAGTTGGAAGGGAGTCGCGATCGCCTGATTACAGAAATCCAAGAGCTACAAACTCAGGTGCAAGCGGAAGCTGAAATCCTATGGCAGGATTGGCTAAACTACTTGAGCCAGAGTTCAGAAAAGCTAAATACCCAGAATATTAAGCGACAGTTAAAGACGTTACTCAAAGCCGCTAAGGTGGCGCCTAGCCTAGTGAAGCCTTATTTACCAGGCTACGATCGCAGCGTGATCGAGCAACAGCTAACTTACCGGGAAGACCTAACAGCCAAGCAAATTCAGCAAGTGAGCGATCGCGTTGAAAAGGTTTGGCAAACTATATTTACACCGTCCGACCTACCTCAACCGACTATTTCTAGTCTTGCCGATCGCATCACGCAAACATTAACCGATTATTTGCAACAAACGGTACAACAAAGTGACCTAACGTCCTTGGATCTGTCTACAGTACAACAGGATCTCCTCCAGTTGGTGAAGTCGCTCTCAGTGCCCACAGGAGTTTCATCCCTCCTAACCTTAGTAGATTGGCAACAGGTCATCCGCCAGATCACTGAGCAAAAACGCCTGCCTGCTGCTGATACGACTCAATTCATTCAGATTCTTCAGCAAGCAATTTATTCTATCAGTAAACCACCTCGACGCTGGGCAATCAGGGCGCAGGCTGCCATTCAAGATACTGCCGTAGATTCTATGCTCAAACTGAGCGCTGAACTACCGGAAGCTGTGATGCAGCACGTTGACCAAACGCGATCGCACTTAGTTCAGCAGGTAGAACAATTGCAACTCCAGGCACAGCAACGAGTCGATCTGCTGAAACACCAAGCTCAACAACAAATGGAAATGGCGCGTAAAACCGCTGTTACGGCTGCCTGGTGGCTATTTAGTACAGCGCTAACGTCCCTCATTACATCTGCGATCGCCGGTTTTCTAGCTGCCACCCAATTTACACCAGTACTGATGCCTTAGCGGCCTGTCGCACTCGATCGACAAACTGTTGGAGGCGTTGATAATGCGTTCCTTTCCAATAGATTTGACCACACGTTTGACATTGGAAAAACTCATCATAATACTGCTGAGTCAATGGTTCTAATTGCTCATGAATAGTCACCTTATCCACTAACTTTAGTTCACCACTGCACCGTAAACAGCGGGTCATAGGGGCGATTGCCTCAAATAGCTCAAACCGTTGTAAAACCTCTACAACTTGGCTATAAACTTCATGATGCCGAACTAAATAGCCATAAGTGACCACTCGCCGTTTGAGCAAGCCGCGATCCTGAGTTAATAGAATTCGATCGTCTCGACTAGAAATTTCGGCTAATTGCTGATCATCTGCCTGATTGTGATACCAGGTATCAAATCCTAGTAGCCGTAAAGAAGTTGCTAATTTGCCTAAATGGACATCAGCAACAAACCGGAAAGGGCGGGGAAACCTGGGACGAACTCGGGTAACAGATGAAACATCTAAAGTAGTAAACGCTGGATAGACGCTAACTCGATCGTTCGCTTGAATTAAATAGTCAAAATCAACAGATTCACCATTCACCAGAATTAAATCAACTTCTGGATGTGGCACTCCTAAAGCTTCGATCGCATCCTTGATTGATCCAGCCGTTTTGAAAGCATAAAGAATCGTAGTTTGCCGTCTATCTGGAGATAGAAAATCTTTGAGAGTGCCATAAAACCGAAAGTAAGCTTGGTTCATGGTGAATCAACGACTATAGAGTTTGGTCAGAGATAATAATCTTTGGCTCAAGGCTTCAGTCAGAAGATTAGCATCTTGATAACGCCAACGCCAGTTCCCAGCATATTGGCTCGGGTCATTCATTCTGGCACGACCATCTAATCCTAAAATATCTTGCAGGGGAATAATTGCTAGATTAGCAACAGAAGCGAGCGCTGTACGAATTAAGACCCAATGAATCTCTTGAATCTCGTTAGCACTGCGATAACCCAAATATTGAGCTAAAAACTGCTGTTCGGATGAACTTGCCGTTGCCCACCATCCGATCGCCGTATCATTGTCATGAGTTCCCGAATACACAACGGAATTTTTCGGGTAATGGTGAGGTAAATGAACACTACTCGCATCTTCACTAAAAGCGAACATGAGAATGCGCATGCCGGGGAACTCAAAGCGATCGCGGAGGGCTTCGACTTCGGGGGTAATAATCCCTAAGTCTTCTGCCAAAATTGGTAAATTCCCCAGAGTTGCCCCTAAAGTAGTGAAAAATTCTTCACCCGGGGCTTTTACCCATTCCCCATTCATGGCTGTGGTTTCGCCAGCCGGAACTTGCCAATACGCTTCAAAGCCCCGGAAATGATCGACTCGAACTAAATCGACATATTGCAACGTCGCTTTAAATCGCTTAATCCACCAATCGAAGTTCGTCGCCTGCGATCGCTCCCAGGCATACACGGGATTGCCCCACAATTGACCTGTAGCACTAAAATAATCTGGTGGCACACCCGCAATATAAGCCGGAGCTAAGGTTTGGGGGTCAAGTTTGAACAAGTCAGGATTTGCCCAAACATCAGCGCTATTATGACAAACATAAATCGACACATCGCCAATAATTTTGATCTGTTTCTGATTGGCGTAAGCTCGTAAATTCGACCATTGTTGAAAGAATTTGAACTGAAGAAATCGCTGAAATTGGATGCGATCGTGTAAGGCGATCATCTGTGCTTGTAAGGCTGCGGGTTCTCGCCGGGCAATCTCGGGTGACCACTCATGCCAACTTTTACCAGCATTCGCTTCCAGTAATGCCATGAACAGCACAAAGTCATCCAACCACCAGGCTTGCTCCTGGCAAAAGCGGTCAAAGGCGGTTTTCTGTTCGTCCGTGAGAGCCGTTTGGAACCGCTCAAAGGCTAATTGCAACAATGCATACTTGTGTGGGATGACGCGCTCAAATTCCACTCGATCGGCTTGGCTAGACGAGAGCGGGACTAATTCCTCTGGCTGAATCAATCCTTCTGTAACCAGTTGTTCCAAACTAATCAACAAAGGATTGCCAGCAAAGGCACTGAAATTCATCGTGTAGGGTGAATGTTCGTATCCAGTAGGTCCCAATGGCAACACCTGCCACGCTGTTTGACCACTCCGTTCTAAAAAATCAACGAACTGATAAGCCGATCGACCTAAATCCCCGATGCCATGCGGACTGGGCAATGAGGTCGGGTGTAGTAGCACTCCACTTGCACGTTGAAAACTCATAGGCATGAATGAACCAATGGCAATTAACACGAAAATGTTGGCGATCGTTCTTAGAATAACCGCCAACACCCATACTCAACCGTAGAAACTTAAAATTAGCAATACTAAAGTAACTATCAGATGGTAACTACTATTTACTCGTCTGAACTAAACTTCAACCGAGGTACTATCGCCTTTACTTACAGCTTTAGTATGAGTAAATTGTGATGAAATGTACTTCTCCCTCAGAGAGAATAGAGCTTAGTAGCAGTTCTATCGCTGGATAGAATTCTCTTAGCTAACTGAATAATTCTACGATTCCGGGGTTAATCGACCTGCGACTCTTACCTACGTTGGATGGTAAACCCTAAGATTTCAGCTATTTTGTTAGCGAAACAAAATCTCAGCGTGGGTAGGATTGATTTTGAAAGACGATTCCCTCTGGTTCAAGAACGCCATTATCTATGAAGTTCCGGTACGTGCCTTTGCCGATAGCAATGGGGATGGCATTGGCGATTTTCGGGGCTTAACTGAACGATTGGACTATCTGCAAGAATTAGGTGTCACAGCAATTTGGGTTTTGCCCTTCTTTCCCTCCCCCTTGCGGGATGATGGGTATGATATCGCTGACTACACTAACGTTAATCCAATCTACGGTAGCCTGGAAGACTTCAAGGAACTACTAGACGCGGCTCACCAGCGAGAGATTCGGGTCATTATCGAATTAATTGTTAACCATACCTCTGATCAACATCCCTGGTTCCAACGAGCGCGTCGCGCGCCTAAAGGGAGCCCAGAGCGCGATTTCTATGTCTGGAGCGATACACCAGAAAAATATCAAGAAGCGCGGATTATTTTTCAGGATTTTGAATCCTCAAATTGGGCTTGGGATCCGATCGCCAAAGCCTATTACTGGCATCGCTTCTACTCCCACCAACCTGATTTGAATTATGACAATCCCGCTGTCCGTCAGGCAGTATTTGGAGTGATGGATTTCTGGCTCAGTATGGGCGTCGATGGGCTGCGGATGGATGCAGTTCCCTATCTATATGAACGGGAAGGAACCAACTGTGAAAACTTGCCCGAAACCCATGATTTTCTTAAACAATTACGGCAGCATGTCGATACCTACTTTTCCAATCGCATGCTGTTGGCAGAGGCAAACCAATGGCCAGAAGATGCCGCCGCCTATTACGGAGATGGCGATGAGTGCCATATGAATTTTCATTTTCCGCTGATGCCTCGATTGTTTATGGCATTACGGATGGAAGATAACTTCCCGATTATGGATATCTTGCAGCAAACTCCAGAAATTCCCGCCAATTGTCAATGGGGTTTATTCCTGCGGAATCATGATGAATTGACCTTGGAAATGGTGACGGATGAAGACCGGGATTATATGTATCGGGTCTATGCTCAAGATCCAGAGATGCGGCTGAATTTGGGCATTCGTCGCCGTTTAGCGCCATTATTGGGCAACGATCGCCGTCAGATCGAATTACTGAATAGTCTACTGTTATCCTTGCCAGGAACTCCTGTCTTATATTACGGCGATGAAATTGGCATGGGCGATAACATTTATGTTGGCGATCGCAATGGTGTACGCACACCGATGCAGTGGAGTGCCGATCGCAATGCCGGTTTTAGTCGGGCTAATCCCCATCGCTTGTATTTACCCCTGATTGTGGAATCGGAATATCACTATGCCACAGTTAATGTTGAGGCACAACGTGCCAATCCTAATTCTCTACTGAATGCAATGAAGCGGTTAATCGCCACACGCAAACGCTTTCAGGCATTGGGGGAAGGAGACTTTCAACTGCTGCATCCGGATAACCGTCGGGTACTCGCCTTTACGCGCACCTTTGCCGATGAACAAATTCTGGTCGTGGCAAACTTATCCCGATTTGTGCAAACGGTAGAGTTAGATTTGACCGCCTTCCAGGGACATATTCCAGTTGAGATTTTTGGACGCGCTGAATTCCCAGAAATTAAAGGCGCATCTTACTTCCTCAGTCTCAGTTCCTATGCTTTTTACTGGTTTACCTTAAAACCGCAACCAAGCTTACTCCAAGCCCAACCCCAGACTGACCTACCCATACTAGTGGTTGCGGGAGATTGGCAAACGATCGTCGCTCAAGCCAACTTAAGAAATCAGTTAGAAGCTCTGTTACCCAATTACTTATCTCAGTATCAATGGTTTGGTGGCAGAACCCGCTCCATTCGGACAACTCAAATTACGCACACGATCGCGATTCCTACCAAAGAACAAAAAACCTTTCTAATTAGTCTACAAGTAGACTATATGGATAGTAATTCCCAAACCTATTTACTCGGTTTAGGATATGCCGAAGGAGAACAGGCACTGCGGCTATTGAGTGAACAACCCCAAGCTGTCATTGCTCGCTTACAAACCGCAGACCAGACCGTTGTTGCTGTTTTATTTGATGCTCTAACTGATCAGACATTTGCGATCGCGTTACTCGAAGCGATTGCCAATAGCCATTCCTACCGGGGAACGACAGGGCAACTAGTGACTACTGCGACACCCTTATTCGCCAGTCTGAGTCAGCAAAATTACCAACTCGATACGGCATTACTGAAGGGCGACCATAGTAATACATCCATTCTCTATAGTGATCCCAGTAAAAGTGGTTCTCCCCCCCAATTGATTCTCAAGCTGTTCCGTAAAGTAGACACCGGAGTTAATCCTGACTTAGAAATCCGGCGGTTTTTAGATACTCACGGCTTTAAGGCTATCCCCTCGATCGCCGGTTGGATTGCCTATCACCAATCAGAACCCGCCGAGCAGGTGACCATTGGCATCTTGCAGGAATACATTCCCGATGCCTGGAATACCTGGGATTACACGCTAGATCACCTGCGGCATTACTTTGAGCATGTAGCTGTTTCGGATGTCACGGAAGTACCATTACTATCCGAACCGCTGCTGAGACTACAAGCAAACGATATTCCAGCTCTAGCTCGGGAAGCGATCGGCTCCTATTTAGCGAATGTGCAATTGTTAGGACAACGCACTGCCGAATTGCATTTAGTCATAGCATCCGACCCAGATCATCCTGACTTTGCACCGGAACCCTTTAGCTCGTTATACCAACGATCGATCTATCAATATGCTCGTAACCTGACTGGACGGGTCTTTCCCCTGTTGAAAGACCGGTTCCGTACCTTACCATCGACCGTTCAGCCTTTAGCGAAAACCGTGTTAGAGCATCAACAAAATTATCTAGACCAGTTTCGCTTAATTCTCGATCAGAAGATTACAGCATTGCGAACTCGTTATCATGGCGATTACCATTTGGGTCAAGTGTTATACACCGGAAAGGACTTTATTATTATCGACTTTGAAGGTGAAACCACTCGTAATTTAAGTGAGCGTCGGATTAAACGATCGCCTTTACGAGATGTTGCCGAAATGCTGCAATCGTTTCATTATGCCGCCAATTTTGCTTTACGACGTGAAGTTGAGAGTGGCATGATTCACACGGAACAATATGCTCGGATGCAAGAATGGGTGCAATTCTGGGAGTGTTGGGTGAGTGCAGCCTTCCTCAATACGTATCTCACTGTAGCCAGCCAGGATGACTTCTTACCCAAGACCCATCAAGAACTGCAAGCCTTGTTAGACAATTATTTGTTAGAGAAAGCAATCTATGATTTAGGGTATGAGTTGAACCAGCATTCCGATCGCGTAGAAATTGCTCTGCGCCGAATCCTCCAACTGCAACAATTCACCGTCGGAATTGCCTGAGCCTTAGGATGGTGATCAAAATGGAGTCTCTACATGCAACATCATCGTCTGTCCAGAGTGAGGATGTTGAAATTGTAGAGACTTAGCATGGAGATGCAACCGATCGCAGCTCATCTCACCCCCATATAAGCGATCGCCCAGAATCGGAGTGCCTAAACCTCTCGGATCAGCCATATGAACTCGCAGTTGATGGGTTCGACCTGTCACAGGCATCAATTCAATTCGGGTAGTCGTCGCGGTTCTAGCCAGAACTTGAAAATAGGTTTGGCTGGGTTTACCCCATTGCTCATTGACCTTTTGGCGGGGGCGATCGTCGGGATCGCTCCATAATGGCAAATCAATCCTGCCCTGGGATTGACTCACACAGCCTGCCAGAATCGCTTCGTACTGCTTTTTCACAGTGCGTTGCCGAAATTGTTGGCTCACTACTTGATAAGTTTGGCGATCGCGAGCTAACAGCAGTATTCCCGATGTGTCTTGATCCAAGCGATGCAGCGTGAGGATGGCGTTACCATCGGGGAGCAACTGTCGCAATCGACTGAGAACACTGTCTTGGCGATCGTGATAGCGCCCAGGCACCGATAATAATCCGGCTGGCTTGTTCACCGCAATCAACCAGTCATCTTCATAAATAATCGGCAAGCTAAATTGTACGTCTAGCGGAGCCTTGGGCAACTTGGCTGACAACCCAGATAATAAAAATCCCATCAAGGGTTGGCAACGCTCTACACAAGCTCTATAAAACTCTCCTGTGACTTTGTCGCCATTTGGTGAATCTCCTCCCCACCAGAATTCCGCCATCGCGATCGGTTGCAGCCCATGAGTTGCCGCATAATGGAGTAGTTTGGGCGCACAACATTCTCCCGTTCCCGTAGGCATCGTTCCCCCTGGGATCAATTGTTCCAACGCGAATGATTGCCCAGCAAAATTGGTCAGCCAGTAGTGCTGATGCATCTGGGTTTGTAGCTGGCGTGACAAGGCTTTGCGCCGTTGTTTTAATTGTTGAATGCGTTGATCTGCGGCTTCTAGTCTTTGCTTCAGTGGGGCTAATTCAGCAGCTCGTTGTCGCTTCCATTGCCGCCGTTCTATGCCATCGCGTTGACTTTGTTGTTCCAGTTGCTGAAGTTGAACAGTAAGTGCTTCTCCAGTTAAGGTAGCTAGCAAGATTTGGCGGTGCTGCTGCCGAGCCTGTTTACGCTGCTGCTGCATCGCTGTCAAGTGCTGTAGCTCTTGATCGTAAGCGGCACCCAGCGCTGCCAACTGCGATCGCTCCGGTAGCTGTTGTAAGGTAAGTAATTCCTGTTTAATCTGCTCTAATTCTGCTAGGGTCTGGGTTTCTGCCATTGCTACGCGATCGCGTCCGGGAATCGGCGGCACCCAACCGGGTATCGCCCCTTCTCCCTGCAACAACCCAGAAAAAGCCTTTAAAGTTTGCCGTTCCCCGGTGACTGTTTCTACGACCAACACCCCATACATCTTGCCCTCATGGGCATAGCGATCGTCCATTGCCAGTTCTTGCATTAACTGACGGGCGATCGCTTCTGCCTCCAGAGTTCGAGGTAACCGCAACCACTCTCCGGTGCGCGGGCAACACCCTTCATACCAATAGCCACTCAGTCCATATTCCCGACTTAGCGTCATGCCATTCAGATGGTAGATTCTCAGTCTCGTGTCATTATCTCATCTCAGTCCCTTACTCCCTCATATCAGCAGCGGATTGCTACTCATTTCAGCCGATCGCGTCATCATGCCGATTCCAGCATTAAAGCTGCGATCGTTTCGACTAACACCTCTGGCTCCACAGGTTTTGAGAGATGTTGTTGAAAGCCAGCTTGCAAGGCTCGTTGCTGATTAAAGTCTCCCGCATAGGCAGTCAGGGCGATCGCAGGAATTTGTCCACCTTGCTCAGGTGGCAACCGTCTCACTTGTTGCATCAGCATGTAGCCATCCATATCTGGCATACCGATATCACTCAGTAGGATATCTGGCGGCGATCGCATGAGACAGGTTAAGGCTTCAGCTGCCGTCGTTGCCGTCATCACCTGAGCCCCAAATTGCTCTAACACAAAGGTAATAAACTCCCGTGAATCCACTTCATCATCGACCACTAACACCTGAATTCCCTGCAAATCAGCCAGAGGCTCCGTTGATGGTGTATTCTGCGGCGACGTTGTCTGGGTAGACATGAGTGGTAGTTTGACAGTAAAGGTTGCTCCCATACCCACCCCCGGACTAGCCACCTCAACTGTGCCCCCATGCAGTTCAACAAGGTGGCGCACGATCGCCAACCCTAATCCCAACCCACCAAATTTTCTCGTCGTTGCCGCATCGGCTTGGCGAAAATAGTCAAACACATAAGGCAGAAAGTCAGGATCAATCCCCTGTCCGGTATCACTAACTGTAATGTGGACAGCGGAAGCTAGAGGCTGCAATTGGATCTGAACCTGCCCACGTTCCGGCGTAAACTTCACCGCATTTGAGAGCAGATTCCAAATCACTTGCTGTAACCGAGTGGCATCTCCCCAAACTAGACCCGCCTCTGGAGCAAGATTAGCTTCGATATGGATTGATTTAGCTTCTGCTGCCAGTCGCACTGTTTCCATTGCCGCCCGAATGATCGAGGCTAGATTGACAGCCGCCACATTCAGAGCAAGTTTACCTTGCAGAATCCGGGACACATCGAGCAGGTCTTCAATCAATTCCGATTGCAACTTGGCGTTACGTTGAATCGTGGTCAACGCTTGTCTGGTCTTGGCAGCATCCAGCTTGTTATTCAATAACAGGGTAGACCAACCAAGAATGGGATTGAGCGGCGATCGTAGTTCATGCGACAACACCGCTAGAAATTCGTCCTTCACCCGATTTGCCGCTTGAGCGACTTCCCGCGCGGCTTCAGCGGTCGCTCGGGCTTGCTGTTCTGCCTCATAGAGTCGGGCATTTTCAACGGCTACCGATGCCATTTGAGCCAGTTGCACCACAATTGATTCATCAGCTTCGGTAAACTCTCCCTCGCATTTATCTGAAAGCTGGATCAACCCAATATTGTGTCCGTTGCGAGCCACTAAAGGGGCAGCTAACCAGCCGCGTAAGGGAGGATGCTGACCAGCAGCCTTGCCAAAGCCTTGCCAACGGGGATGAGCTTCTAGTTCAGCTTGGGTTAACCGCATCGGACGGTTGAGATGACAAACACAGGCGTAGATACCAGAGCCATCAGGAGATTCATTGTAATCCCACCACTGAGCATACTTCTCCGATAAGTAAATCGTTGTGAGCGCATCAGTCCAACTTTGGTCGATCGTCAGGATGGTCACAGACTGGTGAGTACCAATGATCGCGGCGGCTTGATTGGTAATCACCGTTAAAACTTCCTCAACAGAAAGGGCTGAGTTGATCGCCAGAGCCGCTCTAGTAAGTCCCTGCAATTGGCTGGTGTAGTGGCGCTCGTTGACGAGCAGGTGTTCGCGTTCCGCTTCTATCAGTTTACGTGGGGTAATTTCAGTCACAATAATCGACACCCCATCGGCAGATGGATAAACATAATTTTCAAACCAGCGGTTCCACTCGGGGTAGAAATACTCGAACTGCACCGAGATTTGGTCAGCGACCGCACGATGCACCTCAGTGTAAAACGAACTGCTGACTAAAGTAGGGAACAGATCCCAAAGGCATTGCCCCAGCAGCGCTTCCCGTGTCATTCCTGTCACCTCAGTCACCCGATCGTTGACATAGGTGTAACGCCAGTCGCAATCCAATGCCAAAAACTGGTCGGCAATTCGAGCCAAGACTCTTTCCAAACTGTCTTTTGCTGTTTGGACTTCAATCCGTAACGCTTGTTCTTGTTGAGCAGCCTGCTGCCGCAGCCACTTCAGCTTCAAACTTGCCTCCACCCGAGCCAATAGCTCACGAGCAGAAAATGGCTTGGTCAGGTAATCATCGGCTCCGGCAGTCAGTCCTTCAATCCGGGCTTCTTCTCCCGCCCGTGCCGACAGCAAAATGATTGGTACATCTTGGGTAGTGGGATCAGTACGCAGCGATCGCAGCAGTTCAAATCCGTTCATCCCCGGCATCATCACATCCGTTAACAGCAAATCAGGCATCTGCTGCCGAATGGTGGCTAATGCTGCCATGCCATCTCCAACCACCTCAACGGTATACTGCTGGCTGAGTAGCCGCCTGAGATAATCCCGCATATCCGCATTATCATCAGCAATCAGAATGCGAACCGCACTTGAGGCTGGGACTTGACGCCTTAGCGTACTCTGCTCCAGTTCTGCCAGGTCAGATCTCAGAACAGTTGCCTCGGTACTCTCCGTTGGTAACCAGCGCCTCGCCTCTTCAATATAGGGAATTACCCCTACTGCCGTTGAGGTTAGAGTACGGGGGGCTTGAATCCGCTCGCTCGGTAAATGAGCCTGCCCGCTAGGCAGAGACACCGTGAAGCAGGTGCCCTGGTCAACAACGCTGCTCACTTCGATCGAGCCACCATGCAACTGCACTAGCTCCTGGACTAACGACAGACCAATGCCTGACCCTTCATAGCTCCGTCCTCTGGCGCCCTTGACCCGATGGAAGCGCTCAAAGATCTGGGGCAACTCTTCCGGTGGAATGCCCGTCCCCGTATCCTGTACTTGTAGCTCAATTCGGTCACCACAGGGACGCAAACTAACAGCGATCTCTCCTTCAAAGGTAAATTTGAAGGCATTCGAGAGCAAGTTGAGCACAATCTTCTCCCACATTTCCCGATCAACGTACACCGGATCTGGGAGGGGAGGACCGTCGATCCGCAAGTGCAGTCCAGCCTGCTCGATCGCCGACTGAAACACGCCTGCCAGATCGGTTGTTAGCCTGGCGAGATCGGTTGGTTCATACACAGCCTGAATCCGTCCAGCTTCAATCCGCGAGAAATCTAGCAACGTGTTGACCAACTTCTGCAAGCGCAGGGCATTGCGATGAATCAGCTCTAAACGATCGCGCTGCACTTGATCCTGAGTCTCGTGTAACGCATCCTCCACAGGACCCAGCATCAGAGTCAGGGGAGTACGAAACTCATGACTGACATTTGAGAAAAACACCGTCTTTGCCCGATCCAGTTCCGCCAGTTGCTCTGCCCGTTGCCGCTCCTCTTCATAGGAACGAGCATTGGCGATCGCAGTAGCAATCTGTCCGGCGACCTGAGTCAAGAAATCACAGTAGTTGTCATCCAATCTCCGGCGGGGGCTGGCGACCGCTACCAACACCCCAGATACCTTGCCGACCTCTAAGGAATTAGTGCCTTCAGCGTTCAGCCTAGTGCCAATAGGCAATACTAGAGCTTCCTGTGGGGATTCCGGCCAGGGGCTGCCAGGCAGGGCACCAAACCGGGAAACCAAATCATGAAGCACTTCTGCACGAGCTGTCCGAGCCACTTGGGCAATCAACCAACGATCGGGGGCAGCTTCTCGATCAAGCTCTATTACGGCGGGAGCGATGGATGGCTCCAAAGTAAGTTCAGTACTGCCATAGAAACGAGCCTGTCTACCGGTAGGATCTACCAAATAGAGGAGTGCTAACGGAATGTCAGTGGGAGCAGATCGCAGCGCTGTTAGCATCAACGCACATACCTCCTCTACCGTCCTGGCAATTCCCGTTCTCGAAGCTACCTCCCGCAACAGGCGCCCCCGTCGATCGGTTAAAACCCGGTACGTGGTTTCACTCACGATGTTGAGAATGCCATCAATCACACCACCTTGCCCCTGAATTGGGTTGAAGGTGTAGTCGAAGAAGCATTCCTCGGTATAGCCGAACCGGTGCATCGCTAACAGTTCATCACTATGAAAAATGCCCTCACCTGTCGCTAGCACTTTGGCAAACTCTGGACCAATGTCCGTCCAAATTTCAGGCCAAACTTCACGGGCAGGACGCCCCAATGACCAGGGGTGTTTATCCCCCACAATCGGTCGCCAAGCGTCGTTGTAAAGCAATAAGCAGTCTGCGCCCCAATAGATGGCGATCGGGAAGCGAGAGTTGAGGCAAATGCTGAGGGTCGATCGTAAACTTTGAGGCCACTGCTCCACCAAGCCAAACGGTGTGTTTGACCAATCAAAGGAGCGCATGAGCCGACCCATTTCTCCACCCCCAATCAGACACTCATAGCCTTCGATCGGAGTTTCCAACGCCCTTACCTGACTCTCTTGAAACAGATCTTCAGACACCGCTCTTATGACCTCATTGGCTGCAAACACGATCGATGATTGCTTGGCTAGCAAGGGCATCAGGAGCAGAGCCCTGCACCAATACGTCTGAAGCAGCTCTAGCGTCAGCCAAGTCTAACTGGTGGAAATCTTCTAGGGGCACTATAGCCACTAAGGCTTTGCCTCGACGAGTCAGAATCACCCGCTCTTTGCCATAGGCAACCCGATTAATCAGATCAGCAAATTGAGTTCTAGCTTCAACCGTGGAAAGGTTAGGCATGTTTAACAGTTCTCAATAGATCGTTCACCGTGCCGAAACGTACATTTCAGCAGAAATCACTAAACCGTACTTAACCACATTGTTCCGTGAGATGGCTTCTGTCTAGAGAGATGTTAGCGGCTCAGGGTCACAGCTTCGGTGGCGTCAGGGATTGCAAGCTTAACAGTGGCATGAGTTCAATCCTGAATTGACTTGGGAATTGAATCGAGCAGGGGAACTAACTTTTGGTTGAGCTTCGCATACCCCTGGTGATTCAGATGGAGTTCATCAACGCTATACTGCTGCATCATGATGCCCTGGCTGTCAGCCAGCATCGGGAAGGTGTCTAATACAATCACCCGCTCATTCGCTAAGGTAGCGATATAGGCATTTACAGCTTGAATGGCTTGACCAATATCATCCGACCAAAAAGGGCGACGCTGGATTGGAACTTTTCCAGCCGGAAAAATCGTAGTGATGATGACAACTGCGCCTAAGTTTCTAGATGCTTCGACCAGACGTTTGATATTGTCCTGGCAGGTGGTTACGATCGCGTCTCTCCGGTCTGGAAATAAAGCGATCGTTTTAAGATCATTAACCCCAACCTGGATCACAACAACCTGGGGTTTTAAGGATTGCACATGAGCTGAAAACCGCTGCACTGTTTGAACGGAAGTTTGAGAGGCAATCCCACGATTGATAAATTCGTACCGCTGGAGCTGAGGCGCTGTCCAGCTAGCGGCTCTAGAGTCACCAAAGAAAACTACCCGGAATCGATCGGTGGCAGTCACGCTCTGAAGTTGGGTCGGATAGTAGCTGAAGCCTAAAGGATCCAGACGGGTTTCATTCAGTTCAATGTAATATTTTTTAGCTTGACTAAAAAGTAAAAAGTTAAGGAAAATTGAGCCTCCCAGTAGCACCAAGCTAACCGTGCTCAAGAGAACGTAGCGTTTACTGAATATCCTATTTCTCAGCTTCATATTTCCCTTTAAGTCAGCAAGAATGAGATTAGTAGAATCCGTTCAAGTATCATCCCTTTTATCAAGATCCTGCTCGACTGAAGCACCTCAAATAATGCAATAGACTTTTCATGGATTAATTTCAGCGATCGAAGCAGATTTTCCAGACATAACAGGTCACAATCTGGCTCAAGGAAATTGCGGTTGCCTATTTAAGGCGGGGCGCGCTGGCGATCGTTTGCTTTCGTCGTAATCACCATGTCACATTCAGAGCCGATGATAAATCTGCCGTGTCCAGGCATTTCTCAAGTTGCTTTGTCCAACCTCATTACAGACCGCTCAAAAACGTTAGCCCTTGATTAAGCGAGATAACTTCGAGCAAAGAATTAAGCGAGAGTTCCAGATAGGTTAATGGCTGTCTCAAAACCATCCATTAAACCAACAAAATTTATTTCCTTGGCGTAGAAATAAATCTCTACTCTCTACAAAGTCTTCATACAGTTAAACAGGACTGCTTTTGCTTTTAACTAGCAAAAAGGGAACTCTAGAATTCATTCATTTAAGTTGAATTCAGGAGCTATGTATGGGCCAGTCCTCTGCTTCCAAACCTTGCGCTTGCCACCATGTTGCACAGTGCCATGCTAGAGAAGCAGGGCAACTCTTTCTCTGGTTTCCAGTGCCCCATACCTTAGCAAAAGCCATTAACTATCTCAAACAGGCAAGCATTGACTATGAAGTTATGCAAGAGCGTCCCGGGCTGAGTTTAAGTTGCAAATCTGGACAAGCGAAAGAAGTAGCCGCCAGAATCGCCCAACTTTTAGCGCCCATGGAATTACGGGAAACCCAAGTCTTATTTATTCGTGGAGTAGTTCAACCCCAACTCCAAGATTTTAGTGATATTGCTTCACTGCAACGCTTCATCAAGTTCAGCGAATCTGATTGGTTAGTTGATATGTTAGCCACCGAACGCTTCACTAGCCACTTCCAGCCGATCGTGTCGATCCAGAACACCACTCAAATTTACGGCTACGAATCCCTGTTAAGAGGCTTAGATCAACAAGGTAACTTGATCATGCCTGGAGCAATTCTAGAGCAGGCAACGGAAGCTGGACTACTCCCACAATTGGATCGGGTAGCGCGCCTTACTACCATTGCTCAAGCTAGCCAACATCAACTAGCGGGCAAGCTTTTCATTAACTTTGCCCCAACCGCTCTATATGATCCGGTGTCCTGCTTACGTAGTACAGTAGACGCGATCGATAAAGCTGGCATTGCTCATGGGCGAATCGTATTTGAAGTGGTGGAGTCAGATAACCCCCAAAATCTAGACCATCTCAAAACTGTATTGGCATTCTATCGAGAGGCTGGGTTCTTAATCGCCCTGGATGATTTAGGCTCTGGATATTCTGGGCTGAACTTACTGCATCAGTTAAAACCTGACTTCGTCAAATTGGATATGGGCTTAATTCGAGATGTCCACAAAGACCTATACAAAGGTTCTATTACTGAGAAATTGCTAGAAATTGCTCAAAAGCTCAACATCCAGACAGTAGCGGAAGGAATTGAATGCATCGAAGAACTGAACTGGCTACGAGACCGGGGGGCAACATTTGCTCAAGGTTATTTGATTGCAAAGCCCAATGCGATCCCGGTGACTGTAACGCCTGACTTCGATCGACATCAACCGGTTACGATACCGCTGCCCCTGACTGAAGTGACCCAACGGGTGCAACACCAAAGTGAAGCTGAACGCATTGTGGCAGCCGTCACCCAAAAAATTCGGCAATCGTTGGAGCTAGACGACATCTTGCAAACCACGGCAGACGAGGTTCGGCAACTCTTCAATGTAGACCGAGTCGTCATTTATCGGTTTGAGCCGACCTGGAGCGGGCTAGTTGCCGTCGAGTCGTTGGCAGAAGGCTGTATGCCAATTCTAGGGATTCAAGTCCTGGATACCTGTTTTCAATCCACCCATGCCGCGTACTACCATGAGGGCAACACCAGAGCGATTGAAGATATTGAAACCGCGGATTTAGCACCATGCCATGTTGAGCTGCTCCGAAGTTTGCAAATCCGAGCCAACTTGGTCGTGCCGATCTTGCAGCAGGAGAAGTTATGGGGCTTGCTGATCGCTCATCAATGTCACCGCACTCGGCGATGGCAGCAATCTGAGGTTAACCTATTTAACCAACTGGCAAGTCAAGCTGCGATCGCCATTCAGCAATCGGAACTGTATCTGCAACTGCAACAGGCTAATCAGGAATTGCAACGGCTAGCCGCTTCTGATGGTTTGACCAAAGTCGCAAATCGGCGCTGTTTCGACGATTCTCTGGCGGCTGTGTGGCAACGCCTCGCTCGAGAACAGGCTCCCCTCTCATTAATCTTGTGTGATATCGATTGCTTCAAGCTCTATAACGACACCTATGGACATCTGGCGGGAGATGATGCGCTGAGACAGGTGGCGCAGGCAATTGCTCAAACCCTCAAACGTCCTACGGATCTGGTGGCTCGGTATGGTGGAGAAGAGTTTGCGATCATCTTGCCCCATACTGAAGCGGCAGGCGCGATCGCGCTAGCCGAATTGATCCAAAGCAACGTCAGTGCCTTAGAGCTACCTCATCCCAGTTCTCAGATCAGTCCATTTATGACGCTCAGTTTGGGGATCGCAACGCTAGTTCCGCATCCCGAAACCTCTCCAGACACCTTAGTCGCCATTGCTGACCAAGGTCTCTATAAAGCAAAAGCCCAAGGCAAGAACTGTGCAATCCAAATGTCTGGGGCAAATTAACGATCGCGATATTGAGATGCGATTGACATGGTAGCGATCGCACCCCACTCTGAGCCTCTACCGCAAGGTTGATGACGCTCAGAAAAATCAGAGTAAGTCTAGAACAGCAGTACAGCGAGTAGAAATGCTCCCGCCTGTTGTAGATGAATCTGGAACCATGCCATGAATACCACTCAGACATCACCTCCAGGGCAGCCCAAAATCCTATCAATTCAGGCATTGCGGGGATTAGCCGCTGCCCTAGTTGTTTATATGCATGCCATGATTCATGCTACGGCATTAAACATTGGCGATTCAGTACAACAGCAGTTTTTCTTTCTCGCCAGTTTTGGTGCTGTAGGAGTTGATATCTTCTTCGTGATTAGCGGATTTATTATTACCGTTGTTTCAGGTAAGTTCCTTAGAGAACACGGAGTTCAAGACTTTTTTGTTAAACGATTAATTCGGATCGTACCGATCTATTGGTTACTTTCTCTAGTCGAGCTCACCAATTCCCTGCTTCAGCATCCAGAACGATTGAGCGTCGATGCGATCATCAAAACGATCGTGATTCTGCCTATTTTTGACCAAACGCAATTTGTTTTTCCAGTGCTCAATTTGGGTTGGACGCTGGCGTTTGAGCTTTATTTTTATCTTGTGGTCGGATTATTTCTGCTCACAAAACGGAGAACGTTCATCCTCTATGCTGCCGCCTTCATGCTGACGCTAATTGGTCTAGGGTTTATCGTCCCAGACCTGGCTGATCCCATGTTTGAGTTCATCACTAACCCCATGATTTTGGAGTTTCTGGCAGGATGCTTAATTGGGTGGTGGTTTCAAACCAGAGCTAAACCAGGAATGGGAGTATCCTGGGGCTTAATCATCAGTTCTATCATCATTTTTGCGATGACGATCGGGCTAGACAATAGCAGCATCAGCAAGGCTGAGAATGTGATCAACGATGCTAATCTGGCGGTTGTACGGGTGCTCCTATGGGGAATTCCTAGCACTGCGATCGTCGCTGGTTTACTATTTTTGGAATCAAATCGTTCATTACCAGTTCATCGATCGCTGATTTTATTTGGAGATGCCTCCTACTCAATTTATTTAACTCACTTCTTCTCATTAACCGTCTTTGATAAAATCTGGCTACTGCTAAAGTTAAAATCACCGGATATCTTGATCATTGCCGCTGTGATATTCTCGATTGCGGTTGGTGTGATCTTTTATTTCATGGTCGAGAACACGCTGTTAGAGTATTTGAATTCAAAATATAGTGCCTATTGCCAGCGCCGGAGCCGCCAGGAAAGGCTGCCACTACCAGTAGGGAAGAAACAGTAAAAGACACCACCTTCCTCACCTTTTCTAGCTGGAGATAGGGTAAAACTATCTCAGTTGGCGATCGCCAACTATGTTGCACTATGGCTATTCATGACGATTCAACAATGGTTCTATTTAGCGCTGAGCCTGATTGGGCTGTTTCTCAGTAGCTGGATTATCGTTCCAGCACCGATCTTTTCGCTACTGCCGCTGGCGGTGGGAGCACCAGAAATTAGTCCTTTACTGTTGTTAGGCAATGCAATCATGCTGGGAGTTTCACTGCTACAACGGTCGCGATCGTGGGGATGTTATCTAGCCATTGCTAGTAGCGTTGTCGGGCTGATTCTCAGTAGTTTGCCGCTGTTTCACCTCCCTAGCACGGTGCAACGGGCAGAGCAAATGATGCAGACCGCCTTAGGCAACCAGTATCTGACCCAAATTCCGGGGGAGCGGAAAGCCCGCATGCGTCCGCACCCATTTGCGTTAGCGGATCTGATTACCGGGATAGCCATTCCCACCGTACACGTGGAACGTCAGTCCTTCCTCACTCTGGATGGCACTCGTTTACCATTAGACATTTACCACCCTACAACTCCACAACCCCATCCCGCGATCGTCACGATTTATGGTGGTGCCTGGCAACGAGGCAATCCTGAACAACATGCCACCTTTAATCGCTACATCGCTAGTCAGGGTTATACGGTTGTGGCGATCGACTACCGTCATGCGCCGCGCTACCAGTTTCCCACCCAGATTGAAGATGTGCAGGCAGCCTTACACTGGCTAACGCAAAACGCTGCTGCTTGGCAAATAGACACCACACGAGTTGCCCTCATGGGCTGGTCAGCCGGAGCCCATCTAGCGTTGCTAACCGCCTATCAAGCTGGGATCATTCCTATTCGCGCCGTAGTCAGCTACTACAGTCCGACGAATTTGACCGCTGGGTATCACGATCCGCCTGTTCCTGACCCAATTAATAGTAGAGCTGTGTTAGAAGCTTTTCTCGGGGGAACTCCGGCTGAATTGCCCCAGCAGTATAAGCAAGCTTCTCCGATTCAGCATGTTAAACCTGGGCTACCTCCCACTTTGCTGATTTATGGCGATCGTGATCACGTGGTGAAACCCGTCTTCAGTCAACAGCTCTATCACCAATTGCAATTAACTGGAAACACCGCCGTTTGGATTTCGCTGCCCTGGGCAGAACATGCCTTTGATGCCGTATTTCGGGGGTTGGGCAATCAAATTGCCCTCTATTACACGGAACGATTTCTGGCATGGGCACTCCGCTAATCGCCCCGGATCGACTGCCGGTCTATGCTCTGTTCGGCTCTCGCGTCGCCTCAGCCGTGGCTTGACCAACTTCGGATTTCCCGGTCGATCGCTTAACCGCCGACATGAATAGCTGGTCTTAACTCTGGATTCCGTTCCGCTTTCCGTAGCACTTCTCGCGTGACAACGGCAATATCCCCTTCGCCAAACAGGATGAAGCGCAGCAAGTATTGAATGGGATTACCTTCTACCCAACCAAAATAAGCATGGGGGATTTGACCGGTTTGGTCACGGGTATATAGTAAAATCGCCGCGATCGCATTGGGCACAGCCGCACTCTCCGCCCGCAAAATTCGATAGGCGCCCACAGCAACACCTTTGACACGAACAGTATTAGCAAATTCGGAAGCATCAGAAATTTGCACTTCTAAAAACAGCACCGGATCGCTAGCTGGAATATGATTATCCTCTCGAACTTCCCGCTCTTTCAAATAGTATTCTTCGATGTCCCCGGTATTGAGGCGATTAGCAATCAGTCGAATGGTAGTTTGGTTAGCGGCTGTGACAAACTGGCGTGCCATTTCATCCAGCTCAACTTGCTCTACCCGTAGTTCAGTCGATCGCCAAACCCGCGACACCAACGACATGATCACGATCGTCGCAATGAAAAACCCAGCAATGCGAATCCCTTCCGGTCGCTCAATAATATTGACGATCGTAGTATAAACAAAGACTAAAGTAATCGCCCCAAATGCTGTGCGGGCTCGTTTCGTACCGTGCCGCCGCGATGAGAGCGTTACCGCTACGGCCGCAGACGTCATCAACACTAATACTCCCGTAGCATAGGCGCCGCCCTGAGCTTCAACATTCGCTCGGAACAAAATCGTTACCGTAAAGGCAATGACAGTGTAGACCAGCACCAGGGGTCGCGTTCTGCGGGTCCAATCCGGTGCCATCCCATAGCGTGGGAGGTAGCGCGGCACAATGTTTAATAACCCTGCCATGGCAGACGCCCCCGCAAACCATAAAATTGCGATCGTACTTAAGTCATAAACGGTACCAAACCCATTCCCTAAATAATGATGAGCAATATAAGCTAAAGCCCGCCCACTCGCCTCGCCTCCGACCTTAAACTCGGCAGCAGGAATCAGCAATGTGGTCACAACGCTACTACTGAGGAGAAAAAAGCTCATAATGCAGGCAGCAGTAGTCAGCAACTTCCGCGTATTGCGAATACGTCCAGTCGGATATTTTTCCGTATCACTGTCACGCCCTTGGACCAGAGGCATGACCACGACCCCGGTTTCAAACCCCGACAACCCTAGCGCCAGTTTGGGAAACAGCAATACTGCCATCCCTAACATTGCCAAGGGATTACTATGACTCGCAAATAAGGCTTGCTGCCAATCCATCACCACGGTAGGGTGTTGAAAGACTTGAAACATACCCACCCCGATCGTGATTAGATTCAGGAGCAGATAAGTGCTGACCAAAAAAATCGCTAACCCGATCGCCTCTTGAAATCCTTTTAAGAAGACAGCACCAAGGACGATGATCAACACCAGCGTAATAGCGATCGCCTGATCATGCAGGAAGTCTGGAATCCAAGGGTTTTCAATAATATGGGCGGTCGCGTCCGCGGCAGAAAGCGTAATCGTAATGATAAAGTCAGTGGCAACAAAACCCAGGAGACAAAGGACGAAAAACTTGCCCTGCCACCACGGTAAGAGATGTTCCAACATGGCAATTGACCCTTCTCCATGCGGGCTTTTTGCCGCTACCCGTCGATAGATCGGCAAGGCACCAAACAGAGTCAATAATACGAGAATTAAGGTTGCCAAGGGCGAAAGTGCCCCTGCGGCCAAAGCGGCAATTCCAGGTTGGTAGCCTAAGGTGGAAAAATAATCAACTCCAGTTAGACACATGACCTGCCACCAAGCATGCTGATGAGGAACCTGTTCTTTGGGATAGGGAGCTTCCCGAGCTTGCTGATCTTCTTCAAGCAACCAGTGCATCAGTCGGTGGTAGTAATTACTGGAGTTAACGGCACGAGCCATGACTCTTCCTCCTCATTGCTTAGACCTGATATTTAGACCATGGCTTTACTACTGTAGATGCTCTTATCCCAGGTTTTACAATTTATTTTGTGATTGCAAAACCGCTCCTTTAAGTGATCGGTTCTAATACAAACTGTTAGCAGAGTTGAGAACTGCCTAATAGTTCTCAGGAAATCGGGCATCACTGAGGGTTGGCAAGGCTCTTAGTGATGCAACTACCGATTTAAAGGCAATCCAAACCAGGATTAAATCCTTATTTGGCAGACACCAGTTTTCATGATGTCTATCCGCCATACTGCTGTTATCTCAACAACGATACAGTGATGTCCTTATTTCAGCTCCTAGTTCTTACCGTAATCTTCTTAGCCGCTAGCGTTATCAGCGTCATTTCTGGCAGCACTTCTCTGATTACCGTTCCGGTCATGTTAATGTTTGGCATTGAACCGCATACAGCGATTGCAACGAATATGCTGGGCTTAACGTTAATGAGTATGGGTAGCACGGTGTCATTTATCGGCAAGGGAGTTATTGCCACTCAACGCTTACCCTTACTGATCGGTTTAACGTTGATCGGTTCCGTTCTAGGCGCGTTACTTGTCTTGGTGATACCACCCCGATCGATATCCCTGGTTATTTCTATTGCAATGGTTGTAGTCGCTTTCTTATCGATTCTCAGACGCGATGCTGGGCTAACTCCAGCGACAGGAGAATGTTCCCAAATCTCTGAATACTGCGGCTATGCAGCTACTTTTATGCTTGGGATTTATGGAGGGTTTTTCAGCGGTGGCTATGTCACTCTATTAACTGCTGCTTATATCCTGCTATTCCGCATGACATTTATTCAAGCCATCGCCACAACTAAGTTAATTAATTTTTTTTCTTCACTAGTCGCCACTTTGATTTTTGCCCATCAAGGCATAGTGAATTACCACCTAGGTCTGATTCTGGGTCTTGCCATGTTTGTCGGTGGCATTATTGGGGGTCAACTTTCCCTTCGTTTAACCAATGTTTGGCTACAACGGATTTATCTGGCTGTTGTGGCAATTCTTGTGATCATGACACTACGGAAATCCCAACAACAGCCTCCGTCCACTAGCCTTCACTTGATCACGGCTCTAGGCTGACTCGCTCTCCCAGATTGAGGGATCTGCCCTACAACGGCTGTTTTACTCGATCTCTCTGCACGATCGCCTTCACTCCTCTGGACCTGGCTCCCCTGTGAAACGTGTTAAGATATGTAAATAGTTGATCAGTTACCCGCCCCGAGTCTAGGCATGTTAACAGAAGCGCCGATCTCCAGCCCTCAATTCAACTTACTACCGGCGGGTGGCAATGATCCCGATCGGTTTGATGTCAAAGAAGCTTGGTATCCCATTCACTATATTGAAGATTTAGATCCAGCCAAACCGACCCGATTTACCTTGCTGGAACAAGATCTCGTGATTTGGTGGGATCGGCAAGCCGGACAATGGCGAGCCTTTGTCGATCAGTGCCCGCATCGATTAGTGCCGTTATCGGAAGGTCGGATTGCCGAAGATGGTTTGTTAGAGTGCCCATATCATGGCTGGGCGTTTCGGGGCGATGGCGCTTGCGATCGCATTCCCCAACAGACAGTCGATGTCAGTGCCCATACCTCTAAACGGGCTTGTGTCACCGCATTACCCACGGTAGTACAGCAAGGATTACTGTTTGTTTATCCAGGGCAACCAGAGAATGCCACACAGGTAAAAGTACCGATTATTGAACCGATGACAGAATCCCCCGAAGAGTGGATTTGTCTGAATACCTTTCGGGATTTGCCCTACGATGCGTTAACGCTGCTGGAAAACGTATTAGATCCCAGCCATGTGCCGTTTACCCATCATAAATCGGTGGGCAATCGATCGAATGCGGCTCCCGTCGAGTTGGATGTGGTGGAATTCGGTAAGGCTGGATTTCACGGCGTGTGGGAAGAAGGACCTCGGAAAGGCACCTTGGGACGTCAGGAGACTCAGTTTATTGCTCCCAATCTGATGTGGCATGATCTGACCTCTAAACAGTTTGGTCGCACGTTAACGGTGGTGTATGCTACGCCTATCCGTAAAGGGGAATGTCGCGTGTTTGCCCGGTTCCCGTTTAAGTTTGCTTCTAAGCTGCCGGGATTCTTCATTAAGTTAACGCCTCGCTGGTATTCCCATATTGGGCAGAACAATATTCTGGAAGATGATCAAATTTTTCTGCATTACCAGGAGCGTTATTTAGCGGCTCATGGGGGGAGTAGCAATTTTGCCAAAGCGTTCTATTTGCCGACGCGCGCGGATGCCTTTGTATCAGCCTTGCGCAAATGGGTAAATGAGTATGAGGCAGAACCTTTCCCTGGTGCAGCATTACCACCAAGGTTATCGCCAGAAGTATTGCTCGATCGTTATCATTCCCATACTCAACACTGTAGTAGTTGCCGCACGGCTCTCAAACGGATTCAACAAATTCGGTTTGGGGTGGCGATCGGTGGCGCGATCGCTTGGGCAATGCTGCCGCTTCTGCTCTGGGCAGTGGGTCAACCCTCACTATTACTAGCTGTTTTTGCCTCGGTGATTCCTTTGCTAGCTGGAGGGGTATGGGTATGGTTAGGACAATTAGAACACCAGTTAAATCAAGGACGAGAGATTCCGCCTCGTAACCTGCCGGATAAAAAGTCCTAAGGTTTGCCCGATCCTCCCTAACCCTCCTTAACAAGGAGGGAACCGAACCAAAACTGCAAAAGTCCCCTTTTTTCTAGCGTTAGCGGCGCGGAGCGCGGGGACTTAGGGGGATCAAATCAGACGGTACTAATCACTTCAGAGTTTTGGGGTCACAGCTCAGCTTGTCGTCCGATCGAGATCCGTTTCCGGCATCGGGGCAGCGAGGGAACCATCGCCTAACCCGGCTTCCCGCAACCGTTGGGCACCGATATTACGACTGAGGACAGCTAATCCTGCCAGGTGGGCTTGCAGTCCGGCGGTGCTGGCGCAGCAATCGGTTAAGACGATCGGTTCGATGCCGCGATCGAATAAATCCATGGCAATCTTTAACACGCACATATCGGTGTCAATGCCAACGACATCAATTGCGGTGATTGAGTGCTGGATTAAATAATCAATTAACTCATTTGGTAAGCCACATAATCCCGGTTTGGTAAAAACGTGCTCTGGCTGGGCATAGGGAACAATTAGCTTAGCTAAAGCAGTTTCGGGTTCCTCATTACAACTGTCCCAATGGAGTAAGCGGGTATAAGGACTATCGGATTGATTAATAAAGCGGGTAAATAAAATCGGGTCATGATGATTTTGTTGAATCAATCTGGCGACTCGATCGGGGATGTGATGCGTAAAGTCATTGAGGAACCCAGATTGCACATCAACGACTAGTAATGGGGTAGGCATAGCGCAGGCGCGGATCATTGTGGTGGGATGGGCATCTTAACGTTGTTCCAGTTGGTGATGCACCATCCCACAGGTAGGTTACTGGTTGGGGCTACGATTCCCGTCCGGTTGCCCACATATCGCGCCATTTAACTGTGCCTTCGCTGGCAACGAACCACCGACGCGGCACTAAGTTTTCCCGTAGTGGCGATGTGCCTTCTCGCAATAAGGCATAGCGATACGTAATCAATTTCCCGGCACTTTCCTCAAACGGAATTTCGCCAAACCAGGTACTACTGTTGATATACTCCAGCGGAAACGCTTTCGCAATATCCCAGTTACCTAATTCGGGACAGTCTCCGGTGACGACAATCCATTCGCCCGGTTGGGTATGCACCCCGTTGAGCTGGGCGCGAACGATCGTCTGACCTTTCACCCGCTCGCCAACATGACTAATGACGATCGCATCCCGTTCGGCTAAATGCAAGTCATGAATTTTGCCATCCACGACAGTAAACTTCTGATGGGTTAATACACATTTGTGTTCACCATCGGGTAGACAAGTGACTACTTCGGGAATGGTGGTTTCACCACCGCGATTCAGGGCAACGAAGCAGACGGAATCACGATATTTGCGGGCAAAACAATAGACATCGGGAGTAATGTATTGTTGCCAGTGACCGCCCATCGCCACGGCGGGATTGAGTCGCCGCAAGCCGGATAACAAGCGAATGGTGCGATACACTTCGGTATCAGTGTCCCAATTGGTCATCATCGGGCGGTTATAGGGATCGTCGCCACCATTGGTATCATCGTGCAGGTATTGTTCTGTACCGTAGTAGATGCAGGGAATCCCGCGACAGGTCATAATCAGGGCGATCGCCACTTTTAACATGGCTGGATCAGCGTTAAAGCTTTGGAAGCGCGGCATGTCGTGATTATCAATGAAGGTAATCAGTTCATTCGCACTCTTGTAGCGGTGATCCAAATCCAGCACATTTTGAATGTCGTGGAAACCACCTGCCGAACCTTGGGCTAACGCCGATCGCAGTGCTACACATAAGCCGAAGTCTAGCATCGACATGCCCGATTCATTGGCAAACTCGACCGAGCGATCGTCAAACGGACTGCTGTAAATCCATTCGCCAAAGATGAAGACATCCGGGCGATGTTTATACATATCTCCCGTAAACTCCTGCCAGAACCAGATCGGCATGTGTTTAACGGTATCTACGCGTAGGGCATCGACACCGCGATCGAGCCATTGTTTGATGGCAGATTTGATGTATTCCCGATAGTCGTTATTGTTTTCGTTGAAGGTGGCTAATCCAGCGAGTTCACAGTTTTGGACTTGCCAATCATCTTCCCAGTTGGTGACTTCGCCATAGTGGTGATACCAACCATTTTTGTCATCATTGAAATCGGCAATCTTCACGCCATCATCGTATAGTTCACCTTTTTTACCACTGAAATCGGGATTACTGTGGTTACAGACAATATCCAAAATCAGTTTCATGTTGCGTTTGTGCAACTCGTCAACCAGGCGATCGAAGACGGTATTGCGAGTTTCCTGGGTTTTGTTTAATGACGGTTCTTCATTCTCCCCAATAAACCGAGGATTGATCCGCTTAAAATCTTTCGTCCAATAGCCATGAATCGCCGCTTGTTCGACAAATAGGGCTTCGACTTGTTCAAACAATGGAGTCAACCAAATTGCCGTTACCCCCATGTTTTTTAAGTAATCGAGTTTTTCAATTACCCCTTGTAAATCACCACCCCAATACTTACCCCAGTCTTGACCTTCGGGATCGTAGAGTTCGGGATTGGGGCCTTCACTATTACTGGGATCGCCATCATGAAAGCGATCGACGACAATAAAATAAATCGTTTCCTGGCGAAACTCGATGTCGCGGGTATACAGGAAGTCCAGATCAATTTCGGTATCCTGTTTTGGTTCCGAAACGAGCGATTCAAGTTTAACCTTTTCGTCTGTAACTTGATATTGGGCGGAAGAAGCTTGAGAAGGAGGTGTAGTGACCATTGTTAGATGATTTCTGTAAAGTTAAACCTGAGCGATGACTCGCTGACTAAACCGTTTACTAAACAGAAATCTTACAGAGGGTAGCCATCTCTCAGGCTCTAACCCAAGAGGGATTTTCTTTGGTTAAGGGTTTGAAAGTCCGATCGCATTTGTAGTTGTGGAGCCAAGCCGTTATACCAATTTGAATTAAAAAGATGGCAGATCCATTTCACTCGATCCCCCTCTGTTTCCCTTATCAAGCTACGGTGTTCACACAAGTTGAGCCGATCCTCCCCAACCCTCCTAAGCCCCTGCGGGGATGCGCCAAGGGCGTAGAAAAAGGAGGGAGCCGAACTACATACGTTCAAAGTCCCCCTTTTTAAGGGGGATTTAGGGGGATCAAACCTAGATTTACAGCCGAGATTGGAGATGTGTATACATGGTAGCCTTATCAAGGGAGATGCCGGAGGCAGGGGGATATCTACCTGTCGCACTCACAAATTGAATTGAGATTACGACCAGATTCCGCCCAGGATCACAAGTGGCTGAATTGGGTCGATCGCTGATGGAATGCCTGCTCTGGTGGATGAATTGACCCGATCGCTCTAATGAGTGACTGATTGATCGGGGCAACCGTCTACTGACGCGGTATCTTCCCGAAAAACTCGCTGACGATCGAATTAGCTAGCCGGGGATTGCCGAGATGATCCGCAACGATCCAGCTTTTAACCGCATCGAAGCCGCTTGCCACCCCAGCATTGCTATTTTGGGATGCGTCGATTCTATTTTGGGATGCGTCGATTCTGTTTTGATATGCGTCGATTCTGTTTTGATATGCGTCGATTCTGTTTTGATATGCGTCGATTCTGTTTTGATATGCGTCGATTCTGTTTTGATATGCGTCGATTCTGTTTTGATATGCGTCGATTCTATTTTGGGATGCATTGATGGTATGCAAAATAGAATCAGCGGGATGCAAAATAGAATTGCCCCACCTCAATCAGGGGTCTTTGGGGCCGTGAAGGCTTCAGATGGATGAAATTTTGCCTCGCTTGCCCCAATGTTCTCCGCGATCGCGGCTTTCTTCCTCATTACAGTGTTCGTAACCGCAAACAGTCGAGCTGAGATCGGGATGGGTGGTAATCGGAGGAGCGATCGTCCTGACCAGAAACCCATGATTAACCAGCCAACCTAATAAATCACCCACCACAGCCAGAACTTAAACAGCAAATTTGCCGTCTAAATCCGGAATTTTGGGATGCTACCTCGTAGATCAGACTTAGATATTTAAAGGATGAGGGGGTGATACCCAGTAATTATGATGTTGCAGCGATCGCTAGATACCTTAATTAGAAGTGGAGGTAGCGGCGCAACGCGAGCGGTTAGACCATATTGGTACTCGATTAATATGAAATTGTTATTTGTTTGCAGTCGTAATCGATTACGTAGCCCTACAGCCGAAGCAATATTTACAGAGTACCAAGGATTAGAGGTAGAATCAGCAGGGCTAGATCGAGAAGCAGAGACACCATTGAGTAGCAAAGCAATTCAGTGGGCGGATGTTATCTTTGTGATGGAAAAAGCTCATCGAAGCAAACTCTCGAAGAATTTTCAATCTTGGCTCAAACATAAACGAGTGGTCTGCCTAGATATTCCTGATGAATACGAGTATATGGAGCCAGCCTTAATAGAACTACTGGAGAGGAAGGTACTACCACTGCTAGGGACTTTTTGAAGAGAGACCAAATTGAAAAATCTTGACAACGATTAGGTGAGGGGACGTGTTGTAGGGACTAATTTAACTATAGAGGTTGATGAGGTGACTACGGCATAACAATTGTAGTGCAGCAGATTGAAGGAAGCCGCTAGTGCTGAGTTGAAGTTACTGCAACCGCTGACCGCAACCGTTATACAGCTAATTCCTTGGCAGGGGCAGAATAGCAAAGTTGCCTGTTGGAGTACATGATTGAGCTATCCACAGAATATTGACGTAAATCTAGGATTGCGTGGGAGTAATGGAAAAAGTTAAGCAGCACTTTGAAGAAGAAGCCCAAGAGTTCGACGCAATTATTCGTCGTCTTATTCCTTATTACGAGCAGATGGTTGAGGCACTTGTTCTTGCTCTGCCGTTTAATCAATCTCAGCTTATTCGTGTCATTGATTTGGGATGTGGGACAGGCACGATCGCAAGACGGATCAAGGATGTTTATCCTCAAGCTCAAATCACCTGTGTTGACATTGCAGAGAAGATGTTACAAATAGCGCAAACGAAACTTGGCGATAGTGGTGTACGTTATCAACTTGCAAACTTTGAGAAATATGAGTTTGATTCAGTCTACGATGTAGCAGTTTCCTCACTTGCCTTACATCATCTTGTGGATGAAGATGACAAAATTAAGTTTTACAAAAAAGTCTATACCTGTTTAAGTCTAGGAGGCGTTTTTTATAACGCCGATGTGATTCTAGCCTCCAATTCTCACCTGCAAGAGCGTTATATGGAGAAGTGGCAAGAGTATATGCGTTTGCGAGTTCCGGTAGAGGAAATTGAACAAAAGTGGATACCTCAGCACTATGACGAGGATCATCCCTCCAAACTTATGAGCCAGTTAGATTGGTTACGCGATATAGGTTTTGTTGAAGTAGATGTTGTTTGGAAATACTACAATTTTGCAGTATATGGAGGGTGTAAGCACACCGCATAACAAGTCGCTCGCTGCACCGGAACTATCAAGATAGTCAGCAGATAGCAAAGTTATCTATGCCCGGTGTCATTATGTAGCTTGTTCTCCAATCATGATAGAAGCAGAAAAGTTAAGTTTATGGAACCAGTTCAGGATCTAAGCCCTTTCAAACAACACATGAAGTCAGGCAGTGAACAACAGCGTATAGATACTTTGTTTAAGGCTCTTGCCTATGGAAAGGCGGGTCTATCTCTAATCATTCAAGCCTTAGATGATCCATCCCAAGCAGTTAAAGAAACAGCAAATTCATTGCTAGCCCAGTATCAGGCAGCGCGAGCTAAACAAGCCTTATGGGATTACATAGATGATGACTGACACATCTTCTCGGATAAGTTAAGTCCAGTGATTTTGGGTAGAAATCATGACTACAGTCGCTATCCTGCCCATCTCTGATGCTAACCGTGAACAATCCTGTCGAGCGATCGCAGGTAACAAGTATCCTGTCGGTAAAACGGCAGGGCAAGCGCTGGATGCCTTATCGCTCAGTTAGATGCGATCGAATTTAGAGCGCTAGATTACGCAGCGATTGCTGTTCGCTAGCAAGCTAAAATAAAAGGATCAGTTGAACCGAGGTCAAGCCAATGGCAGTTCGACAACCTCGCTACAGCAAAGAAGAATTTGCTCGACGGGGCAACGAGATCTATGAATCTCAAGTGCGCCAACAAGTTGAGGAAGGCAATCATGGCAAGATTGTCGCGATCGACATCGAAACCGGAGCCTTTGAAGTTGCTGATACGGCGATCGTGGCAGTCGATCGGCTTTATGAACGTGAACCCGATGCTCAACCCTGGGTGATTCGGATTGGACATCGAGCAGTCTTCCGTCTTGGCAGTCGCAGCCTGAGAAATTCCGTATGATGTTTGGTGTGGTCAATAGTGATTGTGAAGCAATTATCAAGGTTGCAGTGGGGCATATCGGTTCATCCAAAATAACTGTTGATGCAGTCATTGATACAGGATTCACCAGCTTTTTATCTCTACCGCTTTCTATCATCACAAATCTTGGGTTGCTTTGGCATTACCGTGACATTGATACATTAGGCGACGGGAGCGAAGTTGTTTTTGAAATATACAAGGCATCCGTAATCTGGGACGGAATAGAGCAAATTGTTGACGTAGCAGCTTCTGACGCAGATCCATTAGTGGGCATGGGTTTGCTGTATGGTTTTAAGATTCAGATTGAGGCGGTTGAAGGTGGTCGCGTTACATTGAAAAAATTATTATCTCCAGATCACAAGACTTTGTAAAACTCTCGTCAAAACTGCGCTCTCAATTTTCTGCTGAGATGCAAATAAACTCTCAGCTTGTTTGAGATGAGCGATCGCTTCCCTCCGGTTGAACCGCATTAATATACCTAGCTCTTGATGTGCCTGTGCATCTGAGGGATATTGACTTAAATGCTTCTGTAAGCGATCGACCTCTTCCTCTCGATATTTCCAGTGGAATTGGTATGGTGCGGCTCCCTCCAAAACTTTCTGCTCCCAGACTGGAAGCGGAGCCTTTGATGCATCAGGAAAATAGTTGATCTCCAAGAACTGCGAAATGACTGTGGCAATCTTCACAGCCGTATCATAACGACCATCAGAGTTCAAATAAATGCGCCAGTAAACACTGTCTAAAATCAAATTAGGATAATAAGAAGTTGGTGAGTCTGCACTGCTAAGAGAAGATGAAACCTCAACTCCAATAATCAAATGAAGAGGAATCTCAAGAAATTGTTCGATAGACTGATTTTGGAAGCTTTTTTGCTCCATGATGAGGCAACTTCCTGATCGATCAAAAGTAAACAGATTAATCTTAGGGAATCTACTGATCCAGAACATACCGCCAGCAATCAGGACGACTCCCATTCCACACAATAAAACCCAACTTCTCTCTGATCTTTGAACAAGAAGTAGGCTAATCATGCTGGAAAAGGAACCTACTAGAACCAAACCAATGCTGATCAGGAAGTATGTGACTATTGAATGACGGCAAGATAAAATCAGCCTTTCCTGATTATGTTCAATAATTTGCATGAGTTTACTTAAGTTTTTGCAGCATAAAGCAGCGGCGAGTGACTCATAACAATTTAGCTACAATAGCGTAGCCGATCCAGTTTAACAACGCCCATGCATATCCGTTACCAAGAGGCTGCCTGAGAAAGTTTAAGGGTATCTGCGTCGGGTAATGGCCACCGTTATGCCGCTTGTGTTCTGACTCAGAGTTTCCAACACCTACTCTTTAGCTGACCTTGATCCTTGGACTTAAAGCTTGATTGGCATAATTGAGTTAGGAATAGAAGCACCTACACTGATTCATTTATGACTCACAATGAGATGGACGAGGATTGGGCATGGCCGCCATATCCAGATGCGAGAATGCTAACTGATGGGGAGCGAAAACAACTATGCCACATGCTCTACATTGCCCTAGTTGAGATCCGCTCTCTTGGTTGGGATGGCAAGACAGAGCAGATGACAGACTTAGCAGATGCCTTTCATAATCTGCCTGACTTTCTATGGAGTGAAGAATTTAGTATGAGCACCTTCCGCAAGTTTTTGCAGGCATATCAACAAAAGTATGGGAAGGAATGCCGCTCCAACTATCTAGAGATGTTTGACCAGATCAATCAGCCAGCGAACGAGTAGTTTGCATAGTCCTCGAGTAGCGCCATCCAAATCAGAAAACTTGAGCAGTCGGAAAGCCGAAGATGTCTAACCAGTTCCAGTCCTACATCTGGCAATTGACGATCGCTGGATAATTCCTAAGCCACTGCTAAAGCGGCTTCCTGTCCATGTCGGCGCAATAGATCCATAAGTTCGTCCCGGTAGTCGTGGAATATCGCATGACGTTTGATGGTATGGGAACGATCGGGCAATTTTACCTCAATTTCCTTCCGCACTGTTCCCGGACGCGCTCCTAATGCATAGATGCGATTGGCAAGAAACACCGCTTCTTCGACATCATGGGTAATCATGAACACCGTAATGCCCGTCCGTTGCCACAAATCAATCATAAACTCATGCATTGATTCTTTGGTGTGGATATCCAACGCACCAAACGGTTCATCCATCAATAACACTTTTGGTTCCGAAGCCAATGCCCGTGCGATCGCCACCCGTTGCTTCATCCCACCCGACAATTCTTTCGGTAACGCCTGGGCAAATTGCGATAATCCCACGACATTGAGATAATAACTGGCTTGCTCTCGCCGTTGCCGCTTGGGAACCCCTTGCAGTTTCAGACCAAATTCTGTATTCGCTTGCACCGTCATCCAGGGAAACAACGTGTAGTGCTGAAACACCATGCCGCGATCGGGTCCTGGCCCAGTCACTCGTTTGCCATCAATCCGCACTTCACCTGTGGTCGGACTATCCAATCCGGCGATCTGCCGCAGTAGGGTTGATTTACCGGAACCAGAAGCGCCAACGGCACAGATGAATTCACCCTGGGCGATCGTCATGTCAATATCTTTCAGCACCACTAATGTACCCGTCTGAGTGGCAAAATGTTTGTTCAGTTGTTTGATTTGTAGAAACATGATTTAGACTCCTTAACGTTTTTGACTCGCCCATTTACAAGACACGCGTAACAAGTATTGAAATAACAGATCAAATGACAATCCGATAATCCCAATTACAATTAATCCGACAAAGATTTCATCCGTTTTAAGGAAACGTCCGGCAACACTAATTCTTCGACCTAGCCCTTCAGTTGCCGCAATTAGTTCCGAAACAATCACCAATTGCCATGCCGCCGCTAAGTTAATTCGGCAAGCGTCCAGAATTCCCGGTAGGACATGCGGCACAATCACCTGGGTCAAGGCCTCCCAGCGATTGCCACCTAACATATAGGTGGCTTCAATCAAATCCTTGGGCACAAACTTGACGGTATCCATTACCATCAGCGAATTAAAGAAGAAGACTCCGATAAAGATCAAGGTAATTTTTGGTGCTTCCCCAATCCCTAAGTAGAGGATTAACAGCGGAATAAAGGCAGGGGCAGGCATATAGCGCATTAAGCCAAACACAGGTTCCAGCAACGCGCGAATACTGGGAAAACTCCCCATTAATACGCCGATCGGAATGGAAAACGTCGCCGCTAACAGAAATCCCACTCCCACCCGCCATAAGCTGGCAACCGTATCTTTCAACAGTTCGCGAGTGCTCCATAACCGTCCAAACGCCTCCATCACCTGAGCTGGAGAGGGGAGAAACTTAGGATCGATCGTGCCAAAGGTTGTGACTAACCACCACAGTAACAGGGGAACGGCGATCGAACTGACCATCAACGTGGTATTCAGCGGTCGCGGAATATCTTCGGCTAAGCGCCAAAATACCGTCGGACGAATCGATTTCGGTTTAATCAAGGATTGGATCGATCGCGGATCACTGCTTTGGTTCATGGTAACAACAGGAAAATAATGGAGTCATGCAAGCAAGATTAGGCAGGTTTCGTGTGCTTTTGGGCGTAAGCTTTGACGAAGCGATCGTCGAATAACAAGGTGGTGTTGGGTTTCGTTTTTGCCAATCCCACATCGATCAAAAATTGACTCATTTCCTCCGCTGCAAACAGCAGAGAAGTCATATCATGACCGGGCTGAAACGCCTTTAAATTCTCTTCTAATGTGAACAAGCGAGTCCCATCGGCATAGTCTTGGTATTCCTCGATCGACACACCCGCTCGCTTCGCCATAATTTCGTAAGCTTTAGCTTGATTTGTCTTCAAATAATCCAATGTCGCGAACCAGGCATCGACTAACGCTTGCACTTGTTCAGGATGTTCATACACAAACTTACGCGTCACTACCAAATGATCAGAAATCGCACCTGGAAAATCTTTAGAACTAAATAATTCGTGGCTCCCCGATCGCTTCAGGGCTTGTGTGGTGAAAGGCGCAAATACCGCTGTGGCATCCACCTGACCGGCGACAAAGGCAGCGGCAGCTTTCCCCGTCTCCAAAGGGACAAATTGAATATCGTCAGGCTTTAACCCCGCTTTTTTTAGACCTAACAAGAGTAAAAAGTGATCTACGGTTCCCTCTTCAGCAGCGACCTTTTTCCCTTTTAGATCGGCGATCGTATTGATACCATCTCGCACAATAATTTTGTCATTGCCAGTGGAGTTGTCATTGACTAAAACCACCACTTGGTCAGCGCCCCCTGACACAGAACTGACCGTGTCTCCCAGAGTTTGGCTATTCGCATCAATTTGCCCTGCTGTGAGGGTACTAATCGATTCTAAGTAGCCATCAAACCACTTCAGATCAACTGGAGCCGCTTTAGCTTTGAAGATGCCTTGTTCCTGCGCCACCTGCCAGGGAAACCAGCCCGGCCAGGCACTAAAGCCTAAATCAATCGCACCACTACTCACCGCAGCTGTAGCCGCTTCAGTTGTAGTCGTCGTCTGAATGTAAACCGCCGGATTCGTGCAGCCAACAGTTAATAGCACAGCCAGGAAAGATAGCAGACAATTTGTAAACAGCGATCGGGGAATCAGCGTAAACATCAAACCGGAACGGACTTTCATGATGTAGTTTCCCAAAACAACCAATGCTGTATCTGAGCAGACGGCAGGAGCAATGTGACAGGCTCCCACCGCCACAACAACTTAGTGAACGGTAGACAAGGGACGATCGACAGCTTTTGTTTGCTCTAGATAACTCCGTAACCAGGCAAACCAGGTTGCCAACCCCTCGCCTGTTTTGGCAGACACCGGAATAATCACACAATCCGGATTCATCTGCCGTACATTGGCAACAATCTGCTCCAGATCAACATCGACATAAGGGGCAAGATCTGTTTTAGTAATCAGCAAACAATCCGCTTCTTGAAACATCACGGGATATTTCAACGGTTTGTCTTCACCTTCGGTGACACTGAGTAGCGCCACTTTGGCATGTTCGCCCACTTCAAATTCTGCCGGACACACCAGATTGCCGACATTCTCCACTAACACCAAATCAAACTCAGTCGGATCATAGTCATGGGCTAACCGATGCATCCCACCTGCCACCATTTTGGAGTCCAGATGGCACGATCGCCCGGTATTAATGGCAATCACCGGAACGTTATATTGGCGCAGGCGATCGGCATCCAGCTCGGTGGTCATATCGCCCTCAATCACGGCAATTTTAATTTCCTGATTTAAGGCGGCTAGAGTCTTTTCTAGTAGGGCAGTCTTACCCGCTCCAGGGCTACTCATCAGATTCAAACAAGTAATCCCCCATTGATCAAAATGGGCACGATTGTGGTCAGCTCCGGCCTGGTTGGCATGGAGTAAATTGATTCCTAAAGCTGCGTCAAAAGTCTGATGCATAACGTCATCTCGATTCACAGTAAGGGATGATGGTCGTTGTTGTAGGGACAGGTTGAGCCACAAATTTGACCCCGTGCGTCATTCATTGATCGACAAAACCTGCCCTATGGATAGATTAGGATTACTGGCTGATGCTGGCTTCCTCCGTGGCGTAGGCAATGCGCTCAATCTTGAGTTCCCGTCCCGATCGAATATCTTCCATCGGCGATCGACAATCGGGACAGGCGTATTGAATACCAATTTCTGGGCGATAGTCCTGCTGGCACTGGTGGCAAAAGGCAATCAGTGGCGTTTCTTGAATCACTAATTCAGCTCCAGCGAGAAAGGTATTTCGGGTCTGCACCTCAAAGGCAAATTGCAAACTGACAGGTTCAACACAGGTGAACTGCCCCACCGTGAGATAGACCTGGGAAATTTGCGGGCGATCGGGTTGCGTTTCCCACCAGTCTTTCACCGTCAGAATTAACGCCTTCGTCATATCGGTTTCGTGCATGTTCTAGCCTCACTGATTAGCTCCATGCCACATCGACCGCTAAATTAGCTTGCGGATCGATATAAGCGGGTTTCTCCCGACGCGGTAATTGTCCGGATAACACCAAATGCGCCATCGTGTCGCAAATCACCCGGGTTGCCATCAATGCCGTCATGTCGCTGATGTCATACGGGGGCGAGACTTCAACCACTTCTAGACCGCACACGGGTACACGCTGGACAATTCTGGCTAAGAGTCCCAATGCTTCACGGGGCAGTAAACCACCGGGTTCGGGCCAACCCGTACCGGGGACAAATCCAGCATCAATACAGTCAATGTCAAAACTAATCCATACGCAGTCTGTCCCATCCGTTGCCCGTTCTATGGCAAATTCTGCGGCGGCATCTAGCCCCATTTCGGTAATATCCGTTACCGTTAGGATATTTGTTTGTCGTTCTCGACAGACTTTCACGCCCTGACGCGGCACTTGCCACCCGCCAATCCCGAGCTGGACGAGGTTTTTGGCCGGAGCATTTTTCATATTTGTGGCATGAAACCACGGGCAGGTATGCATCCGTTCATCCAGATCTGTTTCCTGGGTATCGACATGGCGATCGAAATGGATAATGCCAACCTTCTTATCCCCTAAGTGCCGACAAATTCCCCGCACTGTCGGGAACCCGATCGAATGATCACCCCCTAAGATAATGGGGAATGCGCCAGAACTAAAGATGTGAGCAATCCCCTTAGAAATTTGATCAAACGATTTTTCGTTGTTGGCGGGAATGGTGAAAATATCACCTACATCACAAAGTTTGATTTGTTCCCGTAAATCAACGCCCAGTTCAAAATTGTATGGAGTATAGAGGGCTGAGATTCGCCGGATTCCTTGCGGTCCAAAGCGAGTACCGGGGCGATAGGTGGTGCCTGAATCATGCGGTACACCGACGATCGCCACATCAAATTCTCCCACCCGCCGCACATCTTCGATATACGGCGCTTTCATGAAGGTATTGATACCCGCGTAGTGGGGTAATTCCCCCCGAGAGAATGTCGGAATGGTGCGATCGCGGATGCTTTCCGCCGCTTCTAAGCCATACTCCAACCCCTGTGAGACTTCCTGTTGCCAGCCCGTTAACGGCAATTGGCGTTCCAGTTCCAAGCCTCGCTGGGCTTCCGTAGGGACATGTCCATTGCGACTATCGCCAGGGGTTTGAAACAAAGGATTTTCCGCCGGATTGTTAGTCATAAGTACTCCAAAACAGTTCAAGCCAGAGTCAGATTGCCAGTTAGTCAAACAAATTTGTTAGCAACGCAAAAAACCCGAAGAAGAACACAATCAGTTGCATTAACTGATGTTCCTCCCGGGCTTTTCTCCCGCCGTGTAACTGGCAAAAAATCTAGATGATTGACCAGTTTGCTTCTCTCGGACCAGCATTCAGATTAGCGCATCTAAACCGGAACCCTAGAAGCCATAAATTGTCGTCCTGGTATCTGTTGTAATGATACTCGAAACTCTACCAAAGCTAGCTGTGACCTGTCCCTCTACGGTTGCGCCTGGTAATTGCTTGATTCACTTTCCTTGAGAGACTAGCAATAAACCCGATCGGTAATATGTAGTACCAGCTACAAAACCACTTGGTTAATTTAAAGCTTTGTTAACATAAATTGGATCGGTCGCAGCCACCAACTCATGTGCACAACGCTGTAACCAATCCAATATGGTTTGTAATCAAGCTTAAGTTAGAACACTTTGGACGCAATATCTTTTGCTATTGCTTGAATTCGACGCTGTAGATCACTCATGAGACTTTCCTAAGAATGATCCAATTGGCGCATTCACAAGCTCGATGCTGATACGAGACGGACTACTGACTACACGGCAAGAACAGCTTTCAACCGTTCTAAAGCCGCTGATTCTTTAGCACTGACCTTGATTCCAGTCCCAAAAATCCCACTACCAGCCGCCTGGGCAACCGCTTCGGCACAGGTATAGATAAACCCTTTATATTCGTTCACTTCCTCCACTGGCACTCTGTCTTTTAGGACATCCAAAGCGACAGTAATTGCCTCGATCGCTTGCTCAATTAAGGCTCCAGATTCCACATCTTCAGCTTTAATATCCGGTTGCTCTAATTTAACTGAACCTTCTTTAATCGCCGCTTCCGAAAAAACGGCTTGAATAATCGAATTGTGAGGATATTTTTTAGCGGCTCCAGCCATCTCTTTAGACAGCGCTGCAATCTCAGGAATTGTAGAAATTAACCCTAAATCAATCATAGAGACTGTTAGCCCAGCTAGCATCGGTGCAGCTGCGATCGCTTTTAGCTCTTCGAGCGTGAAGTCTGCCGTCATGCTAAATCACCTCACCAGATTAGATAAAGCCATTATGAATTAAAAACATCAGAAATTGATCAGAACGATCGTTAACCGTCGCTTCCAGAACAAAATCGAGTGGCAATGTATCATTTACCCTTTTGATGGCAGCCATCTTGAAGGGCAAGGAATTATCGTCCTTATCCCGATGATCGCCCATCTATATCCCAACAGCATCAAGCATAGTCTAGGGATAACGTGGAAAATCCTTATCTAAAAATACTTAGCTCCGTTGCCAATTCACCACTGTTTTTAACTAGAATTAAAGAATAATAGAGCAACTTGATGGCGCTCATTTGTAGCAGCTTAGATTGGTGTATGAGCGTTAGTCTCTGGCTAGTATGCTCACAATTGCTCAAACCCTATTTGAACTGGGGTGACTTGTATTAGCAGTCAGGAGCCACTTTACTTCAGAGTCGCACTGGCAGTGCCCGGAGGTAAGCTTGTGGAACCTAACCCATTGACCACTAAATCCGATCCCAATGTTGGTCAGATTAAGCGAGAAACTACAAACTCATTCAACCTGATTGATCCTCACCTCTATACGTTGTTGGCAGCAGCCATTGGCGAACAACACATACCCCAACTTCTACAACAGCTGAATCAAGCATTAGAAGCCCAACTCCAATACAATGCCGCTAACTTGAAAGCGGCGCAACGGGTCACTCATGTCGGCTATTGGGAATTTGATGCATTGACCAAGCAGATTAGTTGGTCAGAAGAATTATTTCGAATTTTTGGGCTGACACCTGAGCAGCCCGAACCCAGCATGGCAGAACATTTACAGCAAATTCATCCCGACGATCGCGACATCTGGTCTTCCACTGTACAGGCGGCAATCCAGCATGGCACACCCTATGCGATCGAGTTTCGGATTCTTCGCTCTGATGGTGCCGTCCGCACGATCGAAGCAAAAGCTGAAGTTGACCTGAATGCCGCCAATCAGGTTGTCCGATTATTTGGCACATGCCAAGACATTACTGAACGTAAACAGCTAGAGGAGGCATTACGCACCCAACTGCAAAAAGAGCAAACCTTAAGTCGAATTATTTTAGCCCTCGCCTTTGAGCAAGCTGAATTATCTCAACAAGTGCGTCGTTTGAATCAACAGTTAGAAGAACAAGTTGAAGCCCGAGCCGCAGAGCTAAGACTCGCCTTTTATTTTGAAGCCACTTTAAAGCGGATCACGGATGAAGTTCGAGACTCCTTAGATGAAGCACAGATCCTACAAACCGCCGTTGAGGAACTAGCCCTAGCTTTAAATTTGAGCCAGTGCACGATCGCCTTAACTCAGCGCGGAGCCAACACTACAATGATCCGCTATCAGTACCCTGACACAACTCCAACTGCCCCAGAAATGATGGCTCAGGACAGTGAATTTCCCGAATTCACTCAGCCACTATTGCGGGGAGAGTATGCTCATTACTGCCGTTTGCCACCGCTTGCCGGAGATGGCACTACAGCGATCGATTTAAGTAGCTGTTTAGCTTATCCTATCTGGGATGATCAGGGCACATTAGGTACGTTATGGCTGTATAAACCGCCAGAGCAATCATTCAACTATTTGGAATTACGATTAGTCCAGCAGGTCGCTAATCAGTGCGCGATCGCCCTGCGACAATCCCATTTATATCAAGCTGCCCAATTCCATGCTCAAGAGCTAGAAAGCTTGAATCAAATGAAAGATGAATTCCTCAGTACGGTATCCCATGAGTTGCGAGCACCAATGGCAAACATCAAAATGGCAACTCAAATGCTAGAAATGGTGTTAACGGCTCAGAATAGATTAGATCCTCGCTCTAGCCGCTACTTCAAAATTCTCAAAGATGAATGCGATCGAGAGACCCATCTGATTAATGATCTACTCGATTTATCTCGGTTGGAATCAGGACAAGTAGAACTCAACTTAACAGCATTAGATTTGAACGAGTGGATACCATTACTCGTAAAACCATTTCAAGAACGAGCCCGAAACCAAGATCAGCAACTTAGTTATCATTTAGCTCCAGATTTACCCTACTTAACCACAGATGCTTCCTATCTAGAGCGGATTGTAACTGAGCTTTTACACAATGCGTGCAAATAGGGTGCGTGTCACCTTCTTGGGAGAAAAATTAGGCTAGGAGAGAAGCCTATTGTCCCAACTGTCGTATGACCCCAGAAGATCAAGCGCAACTGCAACAAAGCATTGATACCATTGCCCAGATTCTCT
>VRZD01000028.1 GCA_016743235.1 Pantanalinema sp. GBBB05
GCATTGAACCCCGCCAACAGCGTCACAAACAATGACACTCCCATCGCCGCACTCAACGCGTTCAGCCCGGCACTCACGGCTACAGGCAACACCCGTCGGACCGAGGCACCTCGGTAAGTGCCTGCGACGGTACGCCCCTCGAGCGTCGGTAACACCAGCGCCTCAACGTCCCCCCCAAACTGCTGTTGCCAGTACGCCATCTGCTCCGCTAGCACTGCACCCTGCAACCAGTGCCGTTGCGTCCAGGCAACATCCGCATATTGCACTGGCAACTCGAGCAGTGGCGATGCTTCCCCCCGCGCAAAGGCTCCATACAGTGCCCCCAATTCTCGCATAAAGACACTGTGCGACTGCCCATCAAAGATCAGGTGATGGATGCTGCGCAACAGCACCGATTCGCGCTCACTCAATTGCACCAGCACCAGCCGCCATAACGGTCCTTGCGCCAGATCAAACACCTGCTCACCCGCCAGTTGCGTCTGCTGCGCCAGCACCCGCGCTTGCTCGCTTGCCGACTGCTCTTGCAGGTCGATGACGTACAGCGGCACCTCCATCTCGGGTGTAATCACTTGGGTGGGTTGTCCATGCACCATCGCGATCGTGGTGCGCAATACGTCATGCCGCCGCACCAGGTCTTGCAGGCTTTGCTCCAGCACTGCCAGATTCAGCGTGCCCACGAAGCGAATGGAGTGCACGAGGGTATGTACGGACGTTGCTGGTTGCAGCCGTTCGAGTTGCCACAGCCGTTCTTGATTCCACGACAACGGAAGCGGATGCTGACGGGGGGCTCGCTGAATCGGGGGGGAGTCGTGCAGGACCCGCACTTGATCGCGGACCAGCTGCCACAAGTGAGTCACGGGCGGCACGGCGGGGGCAGAATCTAATAGGTCGATTGTTATCACAGGATTTAAATTGGCTTGCATATCTTGGGTCTCTCCAAAAGAATCAGCCTGCTGGAAATCATGCAAAATTACGGAAAATGCTGTAATCCAACCTAGAGGCAGCATTTTTACTGAATTTCTCAAACTCCTTACCTATCTGAGATTTCAGGTGCTTTCTAGGTATTAGCACGGAATATTTTATGGCTGTAAGTTATAGGGCACTTTAGCCTTCTGTAGTGGATAATACGGTTTTCTGTACCGTAGCTTAATCAAAACTTCAATTGAAGATAAAAATTTCATTTCGCTGGTTGAAAAAAAATTGAGTCTAGAAAACAATGAATGATAGAAACACCAATTTGGTTGTCTTGAGCACACTTTCATATTTGAACTCTACTAGTGCTCTATCGCTCATGAATTGACAGTTAGTTACACTCTCAAGCCTGGATGGGACTGAGCTTTGAGAGCCTACAACTGTTAGCCTTTTCTTGCTCGATCACTAGTGGGGAGCTTCATTCTCTGTTACCACAAAGATCACTGTTTCGGGATGGGTATTGAAACAGGTCTGTTGCCTACATTTTGATCCTAAACATCCAGCTACATCAGTCTTCTAGGTTGATCTATCGTACAGGTAAGGCTGACTAGATCAAGATTAAGACGGTTGGAGACAAGATCGTTTGAACATATTTAGCCAGTGTCACTCTCCAATTAGCGCCTGACGATCGCTAGTGGAATCCTATGCAACGTCGTGAAACTGGGAGTTCTGTCTAACTCGCAGCTGCAATTGTGCGCGATCAGAAAGTGAAATTGATTTCGCAGTGCCATTACAAGGAGCTTTGACCAATGCAAGTTAAAGAAATTTTGCGGAAACAGATTGCAGAAACGATTCTGTTTACTAAGAGTTATCCCTATCAAGATACAGATTCATTTATGGAAAATGGTGTGATTGACTCCATGAATGTGATTGAACTGGTGTTATTCCTAGAACAACAGTTCGGGATTCAGGTTGCTGATCACGAAATTATTCCAGACAATTTTGACTCAATTCAGCAACTGACTAAGTTTGTTCACAGTAAACAACAGGTAGCTGCCTAAGCTTCCTATTCGCGGTACTCTGCAAACCGCAGGAATCCACCTATGTTAGTACAGCAATTTCTGGAACACAGCACCGATCGCTTACCCGATAAGGTCGCTCTAATTTGTGATGGGCAACGGTTGACTTATGCCGATGTCGAAGCCCAAGCGAATCGGTTGGCAAATGCCTTACGCCGTCAGGGATTACAACGGGGCGATCGCGTTGCCTTGTATTTACCCAATAGTGTGGAACTGGCGATCGGGATCTTTGCCATACTCAAGGCGGGCGGTGTATTTGTCCCGATTAACCACACCACCAAAGCTGACAAGTGTGCTTACATTCTGAATAACTGTGCTGCTCGTGCCTTGATTACAAGTGGACGGCAGATAGAACTGGTGCAACAGTTGACGGAGGTTGTCCCCTCGTTAAAGACGGTGGTGTTAACATCTGCTATTGATCCGGAGAATCGCGATCGATGTCTTAGCTATAACGACATTCAAGCTGACTATCCCGAATCGCGTCCCACTCCGATCAATATTGATGTAGATCTGGCTTGCTTGATTTATACCTCGGGCAGTACCGGAGAGCCGAAAGGCGTGATGTCGGATCACAGTAATGTGGTGTTTGCCGCCAGTGCGATCGTTCAATATTTGGGCAATGTCGAGTCCGATATTGTGATTGGTTTATTGCCGTTATCGTTTGATTACGGACTTTACCAGTTACTCATGGTCTTCAAGTTTGGGGGCACACTCGTACTGGAAAAAGGGTTTACCTATCCCGCCGTGATTCTGCAACGGATCACCGAGGAACGGGTAACGGGATTTCCGGGCGTTCCAACCATTTTCACAGTGCTGCTAACGATGGATCTGAGTGGCTATGACTTATCTAGCCTGCGCTATTTGACTAACACTGCCGCCGCGTTACCCCCCTCCCATATTGCCGAAATCCGGGACAAATTCCCCTGGACGACTCTATTTTCCATGTATGGGCTGACGGAAACCAAACGAACCCTTTACCTGCCACCGGAACAATTAGATCATCGTCCGGGTTCGGTGGGCATTCCGATTCCCGGGACGGAAGCCTGGGTAGAAGATGACGCTGGACAACGGTTACAGCCTGGTCAGGTGGGCGAATTAGTGGTGCGGGGTCGGCATGTGATGCGGGGCTACTGGAATGCCCCCGAGAAAACAGCGGCTCGGTTTCGATCGGGCACGTTACCGGGTGAGCGATTGTGCTACACCGGGGATTTATTTCGTACCGATGAAGCTGGCTTCTTCTACTTCGTTGCCCGTAAAGATGATGTGATCAAAAGTCGGGGGGAAAAGGTGCCACCGAAGGAGGTGGAGAATGCCCTGTATACCCTGGCAGGAGTGCAGGAAGCGGCAGTGATTGGGGTACCCGACGATCGCTTAGGGCAGGCAGTCAAGGCTTTTGTGGTGCTGGAACCGGGTGCGAGTTTGACTGAGGCAGATGTCCTCCGCCATTGTCGCACTCATCTAGAGGACTTCATGGTGCCACGTTTTGTGGAGCTACGGGCAGAGTTACCGAAGAGTGCGAACGGCAAGATTAACAAGTTGGAGTTGCAATAACCCCGATCGCTACTCGGTGATGGATGGTAGCAGGGAATCTAACGATCAAGGAGTTGCCCATGTGTGGCATTGTTGGCGTGTTGAATTTGCATGAACCGCAACCTGTACCTGAACTGGTGCTGCGGCAAATGTTAGGCATGATTCGGCATCGGGGTCCAGATGAGTTTGGCATTTATCGGGATGAGTGGGTCAACCTGGGCAATGCTCGACTTAGCATCATTGACTTAAGTGGGGGACAGCAACCGATTAGTAATGAAGACGACACATTATGGATTGTCTTCAACGGTGAAATTTTTAATTACCAAGAATTGCGTCCTGATTTAGAGAAACGCGGGCATCGGTTCAAAACCCATTGTGATACTGAAGTCATTCTGCACCTGTATGAGGAATACGGCACCGATTGTTTGAATTTCCTCAATGGTCAGTTTGCGATCGCGATTTGGGATACCCGGAATCAACGGTTATTTATGGCACGCGATCGGCTGGGAGTTCGACCGTTGTTCTATACCGTCCGAAATGGACAGGTGATCTTTGGTTCGGAAATTAAAACGATTCTGGCAAATCCCGCCGTTGTAGCAGAGATTGAGCCAGCCTCGTTATCTCAGGTGTTTACCTTCTGGAGTCCCCAGATTCCCAATACGATCTTTAAAGAGATTTTCACCCTGCCGCCGGGACATTATGTGATCGCGCAACAAGGCAAGTTGACGATCGAGCCGTACTGGGAACTCGACTTCACCACCGACAATGACTCGACTCGTTCTCCTCAGGATTACCTGGAGGAATTTGAGCAGTTGTTAATTGATGCGACGCTGGTACGATTACGCGCTGATGTCCCAGTGGGAGCCTATTTAAGTGGTGGGTTAGACTCATCCACGACGACGGCAATCATTCGGCAATATACCCAAAATCCGCTCGATACCTTTTCGATCGCCTTCTCCGATCCAGAGTTTGATGAAAGCGAATTCCAACGCCGCATGGCAGGAATTTTAGGTACCGATCACCAAGTCGTGTATTGTACCCATGCCGACATTGGCACAGTTTTCCCGGAAGTAATCTGGCATACGGAAACTCCAATGCTACGGACGGCTCCGGCTCCCATGTTTCTATTGTCAAAATTAGTGCATGATCATCACCTGAAAGTTGTGATTACAGGTGAAGGAGCAGATGAATTTCTCGGTGGCTACGACATTTTCAAGGAAATGGTGATCCGGCGCTTCTGGGCAAAACAGCCGGATTCCAACTGGCGACCCTCGCTGTTACGGCGACTGTATCCCGAAATCTCGCGGCTGGGTAACAACGAAGCTTTTCTGACCAGCTTCTTCAAAAAACAATTGACGGAAACTGATTTGCCATTCTATTCGCACTTACTGCGGTGGTCGAATGGGGCGCGGCTCCAACGTCTACTACAACATCAGCCCGAGCAGTCTGTCACTGCGATCGCCGAGAGGGCAGTGCCCATTCCCGATCGCTTTCATCAGTGGTCGCCGTTAGCCAAAGCGCAATATCTGGAAATTACCACCTTCTTGTCACCCTATTTGCTCTGTTCCCAGGGCGATCGGGTGGCAATGGCAAACTCGGTAGAAGGACGATTTCCCTTCCTAGATTATCGGGTGGTGGAATTCTGTAATCGTCTGCCCAGTCATTTGAAGTTAAAGGGGCTAAATGAGAAATGGTTATTGCGGCAATTAGCCAGCAAACTACTGCCTGCCGATATTTGGCAACGGCGGAAGCGTCCCTATCGCGCCCCGATTCACCGCAGTTTCTTCCATAGCCAAACTCCCGATTATGTCACTGAACTACTGTCTGAAAGTGCGTTGCAAGCCTCAGGACTATTCAATCCCTTAGCGGTAGCGCAATTGGTGCGCAAAGTTCAGAGCGGTTTACCGCTGAGTGAAGTCGATGATATGGCGGTAGCCGGTGTGTTATCCGCCCAGTTAACCCATCAACAATTTGTCAAAGCGTTTGAGGCGCGACGGTCAACCTTAACCGTCAGCGATCGCGTCAAAGTCATCAATGGATTTGTAAAAGAGGAAGTAACTGTATGAGTCATGTTGTGATCGATCCGTCTGCTACCTTTGGTCGCCATGCGTTAGACCTGGATGTGGAGCAAGAAACGAATCGTTTGGTGGAAGGGCTGCGGCAAGGAGTCCATCAAACGCTACGGCGTCAGGGCGTGGTGCTGGGTATCAGTGGCGGCATTGATTCTTCGGTGGTGCTGGCTCTGTGTGTGCGGGCATTTGGACCCGAACGGGTTGTAGCGCTAATGTTGCCAGAAGGAGAATCGAGTCCTGATAGTGAAATGCTGGCGCAACTGCTAGCCGATCACTATGGGTTACAAACGGTGCTTAAAGAAGACATTTCGGGAGCTTTAGAAGGCTTTGGTTGTTATCAACGCCGGAATGAAGCGATTCAACGCCTGTTCCCTGACTTTGGGGCAGGCTGGGGGGCAAAGATTGCGCTACCCGGTAATCTGCTGGAGCAAGAAACCCTCAATATCTTCCATCTGACTGTGACCAATCCGGCTGGAGAATCGTTTACCAAACGGTTGCCACCGAGTGAGTACTACCAGATTGTGGCAGCCTCCAACTTTAAGCAACGATCGCGGATGGCGATGCTCTACTACCATGCCGAGTTGCGCAACTACGCGGTAATTGGCACTCCTAACAAAAATGAGCATCTGTTAGGCTTCTTTGTTAAACATGGTGACGGCGGCACAGACATCAGCCCGATCGGGCATCTGTTCAAAACTCAGGTGTATCAGTTGGCTCGACATCTGGGTGTACCGGAAGAAATTCAACGCCGGACTCCAACCTCTGACACCTATCCCGGAGGCAGTACCCAGGAAGAATTTTTCTTCCGGCTACCCTTCGATATTTTGGATACGATCTGGTATGGCTATGAGCAGGGTGTATCGAATGAAGACATTGCTCGGGGATTAGATCTCACCGTGACTCAGGTAGAACGGGTGGTGAACGACATCATTCGTAAACAACGCACCACAACTTATCTGCGGATGCACACGATCTCGCTGGAAGCATGAAGCGCTGGTTGGTTCTGAGTAGCCTGTTTCTGATGATTCTGTCGATTACCCTGGTGTTTGGCGGTATGATGCACTCCCCATTACCTGAATTTCCTAGCATCAATCAAATATCTCAAGATAATTGGCAAAAGCTAGCACAACAACGAATTTTATTCGGTCATGCGTCAGTAGGAGGGAATATTGTTACCGGAATTCAGGAACTTCAGAACCAACATCCAGAGATCACACTGAATCTTGTTGCTAGTGAGACTCCCTGGACGGTGAATCGTTCAGGGCTGATTCATTTTTATTTAGGTAGCCAACCTCATCCTCATCAATTTTCGGATAGCGCCTTAGCTAAAATTGCTGCATTCTCCTATTTAATAGAGTCTAGAATTAAAAACTCCGTTGATATTGCCTTGTTTAAATTGTGTTGGGCGGATATCAACTCAAATACGGATGTGGTGAGTCTGTTTACATCTTATAAAACCACGATCGCGAAACTAATGCAGGACTTTCCTCAGACCACATTTGTCCAAGTAACTACACCGTTGGTAGCTGAACCAGAGGGAGTTTCAGCAATTAAGCAGTGGCTGAAACGGTTGCTGGGTAAATCCTCTTCTCACTTATCGGATAATGTCAAAATCAATCAACTCAATGATTTAATCCGATCGGAATACACGGGAAAAACGCCAATTTTCGATTTAGCGACCATTGAATCGATGCTGCCCGATGGCACCCGACAAACCTTCTCAGATGGTGGAAAAACTTTCTTTTCCTTAGTACCAGAGTACACATCCGATATGGGGCACTTAAACCAAACTGGACGGAGAGTGGTCGCGGAACAATTCTTAGTGTTTCTAGCAGATGTAGCCAGTCAACGATCGCCAGCAACATCAAGCCAAATTTAATTGCGGCTAAACACCGATCGCCTATCCATGACCCACCATGCGATCACTATGCTTGTGTGGATGGCAAAATTGCAGTACTGTCATCGCCAGTAAAAAGGAATTTTTGCCCAGCGATCAGTGGCTGGAAAAACTATGACTACTGCAAGTGAATCTGATGTGGGCAGTCGGTGGCGGATTCCCGTCGTGTTGGCTGTCACAGTGTTTGTCAACTATCTCGATCGTAACAATTTAGCCTTGGCATTGCCCCAAATTGCCACGGATTTTGGCTGGAGCGATCGCGAACTGGGTGCAAATGGCGAATGGTTATTGGGAGCATTCTTTCTATCCTATGCCCTCTCGAATATGCTGCTCAGTCCGCTCGCGGAACGCTTTGGCGCGAAACGCAGTGTGATTCTGGCGATCGTGGCGTTTTCACTGTTCACGATCCTGTGTGCCCCATTTGGACAGTCGTTGACGGCATTAATTATTTTGCGCTTGCTGCTCGGACTAGGTGAAGGGGTGCATATTCCCATGTTGAGTGCGATCACCAGCCAGTGGTTTCCCGTGACGGAACGATCGCGGGCAAATGCCATTTGGGGAGCAGGTATTATTTTGGCAGTAGCCGCCGCCCCGTTAATCATTGTGCCGTTAACCAACGCGATCGGTTGGCAATCCACCTTTGCCGCTCTAGGAACGGCTGGGTTAGGGATTTCCATTCCGTTAGTAGTGTGGTTCGTTCAGGATGCCCCCAGACACAGGCATGGGATGACCTCAGCAGAACTGACTGAGATTCGCGCTGGACAAGAGTCATTAGAAACGAACTCTCCACCTGTAGTTAGTCCCAGCTATACCCGCGATCGTCGCTTTTGGCTAACAGTATTAGGTGGGGCGCTGAATGCGTTCTGTGCTTTTGGCATTCTCAATTGGTTGCCGACCTATTTCAACCGTGCCAAAGGGATTAACTTTGACCAATTAGGTTGGCCGCTGACATTAATTTTTGCGGCGGGGATTGTGGGAATTGGCGTGATGGCATACCTGGGCGATCGCTACCAACGGCGGACATTGTTAGCTGGAGTGGGCTTTGCCCTCGCAGGCATCATGGTCTTTGTCGCCTCCCAGACTAACAGCTTAACGGCATTAGTCCTCTGTTTTGCGATCGCGGTGTTTTGCCAAAGTGCCTATGGCGCACAAGAATACGCGATCGTGCAGCATTTACTCCCCCCGGATCGAGTCGGGGCAGGCACAGGACTCTATAACGGGTTATCTGTTTTATTCGGTGGAGTCGGTGGTTCCCTGATTCCTGGAACGATCGCCGCCACCACGGGTAGCTTTGATATGGCGATGCTGAGTATTGTGGCTGGAACTCTCGCCGCTGCGATCGTGATGTTCTTGCTGTGGCGGGTGCTGCGCTATTAAATCATTAGGGTTTCCGGAATGACATGGTTCAGCTTGTAGTATAATGTATTACAAGGTGATGTGTTACCACTGGGAAGTAGCGGGCGATCGCGATCGCAGTGAACCATCCCTGGCTGAATGTGATTGATTGTTTCAGGTGGCAGAGGCAACGATTATGCCTTACGAATCTCTTAAACTGACAACTCCTACCCCAATTTTGTCCTGGGCAAACCACGAATTGGGGCATGAAGAAATCAAAATGGCAAAAAATGTTGCCTCGCTCCCGTTTGTGTTTAAGCATGTGGCACTAATGCCCGATGTGCATTTAGGCAAAGGAGCGCTAGTCGGTTCCGTGATTGCCACCAAAGACGCCTTGATGCCAGCGGCGGTCGGTGTTGATATTGGCTGTGGCATGTGTGCGATTAAAACCCCTTTTGTTGCCGATCAACTGGATGGCAAGCTGAAGCAAATCCGTAAGGAAATTGAAGCCGCGATTCCGGTGGGGTTTGATGAAAACAAAGATCCGGATAAAACCGTGTCGAACTGGCAAGGCTGGAAGCAATTTCAGGAGTTGCACTCTGGAGTCAAAGATTTGCAGGGTAAAGCCATGCGCCAGATGGGTTCTTTAGGAGGTGGCAACCACTTTATTGAACTGTGTCTGGATACGGAGAATCAAGTGTGGATTGTGCTGCACTCCGGTTCCCGGAATATTGGCAACAAGTTAGCTCAATGTCATATCAATACTGGCAAACACCTGGCAAAACTGGCTGGCGATCGCTTGCCCGATCCTGACCTAGCCTACTTTGTGGCGGGTACGCCTGAGTTCGATGCCTACTGGCGTGATTTGCAGTGGGCGCAGAACTATGCGCGGGTGAACCGGGAAGTGATGATGGCTCGCGTCAAGCGGATTGTCGATCAACACCTGGCGGGAGGTAAGCCTTCTAAGCCGCTGTTGTCGGTCAACTGCCACCATAACTATGCCGAGAAAGAAGTCCACTTTGGTGAATCCGTTTATGTGACTCGGAAGGGCGCAGTGCGGGCGCAGACTGATGACTACGGGATTATTCCCGGTTCGATGGGGGCGAAGTCCTTCATTGTTAAAGGGAAAGGCAACCATGACAGCTACTGTTCTTGCTCGCATGGGGCGGGACGAAGCATGTCTCGCAGCAAAGCCAAGCTGAACTTTACCCTGGATGATCTGATTCAGCAGACGGCTGGAGTCGAGTGCCGTAAAGATCCCGGTGTATTGGATGAAATTCCGGCGGCATACAAGCCGATCGAGCAGGTGATGGCAAATCAGTCTGATCTAGTGGAAGTGGTGGCAACCCTGAAGCAGGTGCTTTGCATTAAAGGCTAACGGCGTTGCCTCCTTTTGCCGGAACAGCGATCGGATCAATCAAGCCTTTGAGTACCTCCTGGCTGGCAACGGTCAGGCTCTTAGCTCAAAGGCTTTGTCTTGTTATATACCAGGCATTAATCTCTCTGCGGCTACTTGACAAGTCATACTCATTATGAGTACGCTTTGATTGTTGACTAGTTTGCCAGGAGCTACATCATGTTGCCAAACCGTGAAGGACAGCGAGTCCCTAATGTGACCTTTCGGACTCGTAAAGATAATCAGTGGGTAGATATCACCACGAATGATCTGTTTGCGGGCAAAACGGTTGTTGTCTTTTCGCTGCCAGGAGCTTTCACTCCTACCTGTTCTTCTACCCATGTGCCAGGGTACAACGATCTAGCCCCTGCATTTAAAACGAACGGTGTGGATGACATTGTGTGTATTTCGGTGAATGATACCTTCGTGATGAATGAATGGGCGAAGGATCAACATGCCGACAATATTACGATGATTCCCGATGGCAATGGGGAGTTCACAGATGGCATGGGGTTACTAGTAGACAAGCAAGATTTAGGCTTCGGTAAGCGATCGTGGCGCTATTCCATGCTGGTGAAGGATGGCGTGATTGAGAAGATGTTTATTGAACCGGAAGAACCGGGTGATCCGTTCAAGGTATCGGATGCCGAAACGATGTTGAAGTACATTAATCCTCAGGCGATTAAACCAAGCTGTATTTCGCTATTCACCAAAGTCGGTTGTCCGTTCTGTGCGCGGGCAAAGGAAATGTTGAGCGAACGGGGTCTGAAGTACGAGGAAATTGTGTTAGGCGATAAAGTGACCACCCGATCGCTGCGGGCTGTGGCGGGAGCGGCTACCGTGCCGCAAGTGTTTATTGATGGTAAACATATTGGTGGTTCGGAAGCGCTAGAAGATTTTCTCAGAACCGCGTAGTTGGTTGATGCTGCTGCGATCGTTCTAGAGCTTGATAGGAGAGCGATCGCAGGAGGTCATAGAATTTGGGGCAGCTAGACTAAGGTTTTCTGGTTAATGCGCGGATCTAAAGCCCGTGTCTAGGAAGCTTTATCTACAGCCTGAAACAGTCGCCGTATAGCTATTACCCACGACAGGGATACCACCGATAAACAAATTCACCTGATAAGGCGCCAAATTAGCTCGCCTGGGTCTGCCTTGAACCGTGTAGGCTTGATTATCTTGCAGCGAAATTTCCTGCTCAAATACTTTGTCGGCTGTGTTGTCAGCATATTTCAAATACATGACAATTTTGTACTTACCCAAATTTTTGGCAACGATGTTCGCGACAAAGCTGGTTGCGGGAGAGGCAACCACAAAGTCAGTATTCCAATTGTTTCTCAGCTTTTGACCATAGGGAAGGGGTGCTCCCGGCGGAGAAATTTTCTTTGAAACGGTCGTGCCTCCACCGCCCACGACTTGGAGAGGAGTACAAACGGGAGCCCCGATAGCGGATGAACTTAGACTACACAGGATAATAGCAGTGGTAGTACTAGCAATTTTTGAAATCATCACTCACTCCGAAACTAAGCGGATTACCTAGTTATCATTCAAATATATTGCTATCTTCGCAAAAAAATCGGTGGCTCAACCGTTGACGGTAGAAATATCTATAAAGCATGCTCCACTGGTTATGTTGTGTCATGCAAGTGACGGCAAGGTCTAGGGCGTCATAAGGCGGTGTGACTGACTTGCCGTCAGTAGAGTAGATTTCTGCCTAATTTTTCCCACAATGCGGGAAAACATATACAGCAGCCAACTTGTTTTAACTTTCAGCTAACACAATGATGACATCCTCTGGCTTAAATTCAATCAGTTGGTCTTTGGGTGGGTTAATCACAATCCCAAAAGACATTGCCATATTATTAGCATCAGCTTGGCGTCGATAGCCGATCGCAGATTCTCCCCGTTGTCTACCCGCTTCTACCACTGTATAGAAATTGACCGGATAATCAACGGCAACATAATTGGTAACGGGTTTGAGGTAAATCTCTGAGCCTTCAGCATTAAATAGATCAGCTAGAACTGCATTGATCTGCTTCTGCTCAGATACCTGTGCCAGCATCAAACTGACAATTTGTTCACTAATCACAAAATCATCTGGTCGCGCAACTTGCGCCAGTGCTTGATTACGCACATCTAGAATTTCGGTGACAATCTGAAAGTCATGCTGATGACGATCGGAAATATCCCGTAAGTGCAGTAGGGTTACTAGGGTTTGGGCATCTGCCTGCTCAGCGTCTAAAGCTGGATTGCACAAAACCACCACATGGTCGTATTCGAGCAAATTCAGGCGTTCTAGCACAGCCCGATCGGTGGGGTTACCTTGTTGATAGGACACCGTTTGTTTTTGGAGTTGCAGTGTCTCCTCAGATAAATCAACCTCGGCTGCTGGGAACTCTGCCATCACAACCACTGTGGAGCCAGGGGCAACATAGTGATCAAGTTGCTGAATGATGTTACTGACGCGATCGCTCCACCCCAGGATTAAGGTATGCTCTGCTCTAGCAATGGCTGGTTCCGCAATCCGAATGGCTTGACTATCAATCGGGGGATTAACGTGCTTAGTGAGATGAATCGTATCGTCATCCTTACTAATCGCAATTAGTTGTCCATCCGCTTGGAGCAGGGTATCGCTAGGTGGATTCAGTTGGATGGCTCCGTTCGCATGTTGGATGCCAATTACAGTAGAGTCATTGTAGGACAGGAGTGCCTGACCATAGGTTTTGCCGTGCAGGGCAGGTTCAGCTTTGAAGTAAATTTCATCTCCACTAAAATTGAGCAAATCCATGTAGACAATCGACAATCCTGATTGCCGACAGGTTTGCACCACAATCCGCGAGATCAGATCATTGCTCAATAATGGTTCTACCTCATTCTGTCCAATCAGCTTAATCACATCCAGGGTTTTAGGCGTTTGGACTTGAGCCACAATATGATAGGGCTGAGAGTGCGATCGCGGAATACTAGTAATGGCGAGTAACGTTTTCACCAACTGAGTATCCGCTTGATCATGGCTCGGATTTAGGATAATGATCGATCGGGCTGTTTGAATGCTGACCATGCCCAGATCAACCATACTACTGGGGCTACCGGTGCGGCAGACCAGTCGAATGCGTGATAGTTTACCCAACGTATCATATAGGTCAGTTTCCATCTGCACTTTATCCAGCTCGCTAAGAACCACAATGCAGGTATTGGGGCGGTTGGCATTGGCGAGGGCTAGCTCAGAGATCAACGTAAAAATTTGGAGTGACCAACCCAGTATCACAATGTGATCCGTTTCAATCACGCGGGAACGACCTTTGCGCAGGTCTTCTAGCTTGGTATTAATCCCGTTACTCAGTAGACCAATCAGGGTGCTAACGACAAAAATGCCGCCAAAAGTGACAAATAGCATGGTCAAGCGAAATGCCCACCCTGTATCGCCACCGACTGTGCCGGAGTCCAGCGTCCGCATCAACACACTCCATAAGGACTCTGGCAGATCCAGACGATCGCTCCCTTCCGGTGCAACTCCGAATAGACTAACCAACACTGACATCAGAAAGATAAAGGCAAGTGAGACAAGTGCTAATCCACTCACCAGGGCAACCGTGCCTCTGGACATGAAATTATCAAACTTGTAGTGGAGTTGATCAGCCAGAGAGCCACGACGCATTTGGCTACGATTTTTGGTTCGGTTGTCGATCGATTTTTGCATGGGGAAGGCGGGAAACAACGGATCGCTAAGCGTTTTCAGGGACTAAAGGTAGAGAGATAGAGTAGTATGCCCTGTCCGGTGATAATTTTTACACACTGGAGGAAATTTTTGAGAATTTGTAATCTCACACCGCGACTGATCATTGACTACTCCTAAGGTTCGACCGTCATCCGGACAAATTGATGTGCTAGGTCGAAGCGCTTGATCAATGAAGAACTACTTTCTTTAAAAACATACGATCGCTCCCAGCCATTCCGGGTAGCGATCGCAGCATTTGTGAGAGAACGGTTCGCTCACTTCAGGAGCCAGTTGTTAATTAACCACGACGCGAACGATTCCGAACCTCGGTATTCACGGCTTGTAGACGATCGCGTAAGGTATTTTGAAACAGGTTAAAGAAAATATCTTTAGGAGTGCTAGGCAAGGGTTGGGCTTCAATGGTGGCTGTGACTAAAACGTGATTTGTGGTACTACCTTTAGCGTCCACAATCGGCTGTAGCGACCATCGTCCTTGCAGTTTTTGCAATTTTCCTTCCATCATCTGAAAACTGTAGCTTTCTTGCGGAGTTTCGGTAATGCTGAGCCGGGTTCGGGCTGTGGTCGTAAATAGCAAAATGCGGTAGCGATCGACCTGTTCCACGACATATTGATTCCCTTTGGTGGATACCACTTTACTAGCAGTCATGTTCGGCATGAAATTTTCATAGTTATCGTAATCCGTCAAGACTGACCATACCTGAGCAACGGTGCCCTGAATCAAAATGCGTGCCGTATATTTGCCGTTGTTACCCGTCACAACGGCTTGTCCCGGCTTCAGCCCTAACCGATCAATACTGGATAACTTGAGGACTGGCTGGTTGGCAGCCTGAGTCAGTCGGCTGGAAGGGAATTGGATCGCTTGCTGTTGGAGCACGGGAACTGGCGATCGCTCTGCGTCAGCTGCCTCAACCCAATTGATACCGTTCAGCGTGACCATGCAAGGAAGCAGTAGGAGCAGTTTGATCAATGGTTTCATGTAGTGAGGTAATGAGAACTAATTCCGCCTTCTACTATACGCAGAAAACGTTAAAATCTGGGGAAGGCTGAAGAATCAAGGTGTTGCCCGTAGAAAAATTTCAATGGGCTTAGCCTGCGCTATCGCTGTTCTAACTATGGGATAGCCGTGGGGGGATATAGACTAGCTCTATGAAAAAAGGGTGAGCCTACTGCCCACCCTGGTTAACTACGGAGAACTACCCCAATTCAACCGATAAAATCTGGACGTTAGCAGCGATCGTGGAAGGTACGTTTGATCACATCTAACTGTTGTTCGCGAGTCAGTTTAATGAAATTGACGGCATAACCTGAGACGCGAATCGTCAACTGCGGATAAAGTTCAGGATGTTCCATCGCATCCATTAGCATGTCGCGGTTCAAGACATTCACATTCAGGTGGAAACCGCCATCCCGAAAATAGCCATCTAACAAACTGACTAAGTTGTTATAGCGATCGTCATTCGTTCTCCCCAAGGCTCCTGGCACGATCGAGAAGGTATTAGAAATACCATCTTGCGCATGATGATAAGGCAGTTTCGCGACTGAGGCTAGCGATGCGATCGCCCCTTTCAAATCCCGTCCATGCATGGGGTTAGCACCCGGAGCGAAGGGTTCGCCCGCTTTCCGCCCATCGGGAGTACTACCCGTTTTTTTGCCATAGACTACATTGGAAGTAATGGTCAACACAGACTGAGTCGGGATAGCATCACGATAGGTTTTATGTTTGCGAATCTCATTCATGAAGGTTTCGACTAACCAGACGGCAATTTGATCAACTCGATCGTCGTTATTGCCATACTTCGGAAAATCACCAGTAATGCCATAATCCGTAACTAAGCCAGCGTCATTCCGAATTACCTTGACTTGAGCATACTTGATCGCTGAGAGGGAATCAGCTACTACCGACAATCCGGCAATGCCACAAGCCATGGTGCGGAGAATATCACGATCGTGCAACGCCATCTCGATCCGCTCATAGCAGTATTTATCGTGCATGTAGTGGATCACATTCAACGTATTGACATAGGTTTTGGCGAGCCATGCCATCATTTGCTGGAGTTTATCGACAACATCATCATAGTCAAGTTGATCACCAATAACAGGAGCATAGGCAGGTGCAACTTGTTCGCCAGACTTTTCATCTTTTCCACCATTAATCGCATACAGCAAGGTTTTCGCCAGGTTAACCCGTGCCCCAAAGAACTGCATTTGTTTACCAATGCGCATGGCAGACACACAACAGGCGATCGCGTAATCATCGCCCCAGAACGATCGCATTAAATCATCGTTTTCGTACTGAATCGAACTGGTTTCAGCCGAAACTTTCGCGCAGTAGCGTTTGAAGGCAGCGGGTAATTGCTCTGACCATAGAACAGTTAAGTTCGGTTCGGGAGCCGGGCCCAGATTGTCAAGAGTATGCAGGAACCGGAAGCTAGTTTTGGTGACTAACGGTCTGCCATCACTACCTAGTCCCCCAATACATTCCGTGATCCATGTTGGATCGCCAGAAAACAAATCGTTGTAGTCGGGAGTCCGGAGGAAGCGGACCATGCGTAGCTTCATGACAAAGTGATCAATCAACTCTTGCAGGTCAGCTTCAGTAGTTGTTCCGGCATTCAAGTCGCGTTCAAAGTAAATATCCAGGAATGTAGAAACCCGACCGAGGGACATAGCGGCTCCGTTCTGTTCCTTAACGGCAGCTAAATACGCCAGGTATAACCATTGCACCGCTTCTTTCGCCGTTTGCGCTGGACGGCTGAGATCAAACCCATAGCGAGTTGCCATTTCCTTCAGTTCAAACAGCGCATGAATTTGTTCCGTAATTTCTTCCCGAAGCCGAATGGTCGCTTCAGCGATCGTGTCGAGTTCCAGTGATTCCAGTTGGGTTTTCTTATCCCCAATCAAGAAATCCACACCATACAGCGGAACACGGCGGTAATCGCCAATAATCCGTCCCCGACCATAGGCATCCGGTAAGCCAGTAATGATACCAGAATGCCTTGCCAACCGCATTTCTTTGGTGTACGCCGAAAAGACGCCATCATTATGAGTTTTGCGGTACTTGGTGAAAATTTCTTCTGTATCCGGATCGAGTTGATAACCGTAAGCCTCTAGCCCCGCTTTAACAACCCGAATGCCACCGTAGGGCATAATCGCTCGCTTCAACGGTTGATCCGTTTGTAAGCCCACAATTTGTTCTAAGGCTGGATTAATGTAACCGGGAGCATGGGCAGTAATCGATGACGGAACTTTAGTATCAACCGCTAAAACTCCTGTTTTCCGTTCTTGTGCCATCAATTCTGCAACAGTATTCCAAAGCGCAAGAGTGCGATCGCTAGCGGCGGTCAAAAATGCTTCATCTCCGGCATAGGAGGTGTAATTTTTTTGAATGAAGTCACGAACATCAACTTCCTTCGTCCATTGTCCGGGTTTAAAGCCTTGCCATTGTTCAAACATGAGTCCGCTTCCTTGTACAGCATGGGAGAGTTCGAGCCGTAAACCTGTGGAGTTAAAGAGAAAATGTAGCGATTACTCAACAGTAATGTCAGCAATTCATGAAGATCAAAGATGAATTTGCTGCTACTCAGAACTCCTAAAGTTAATCACACTTTGAACTGTAAACAAGGATTATGAGGAACTTGTGAGGAAATAATTTCACCTTGTAAAAGCAATCACAATCAAAATTCCTATCAAAAAGGAATATCCAGTCCAACAACTGATAGGTTTTCTAGCAACAGTAAGCGGATCACAGAAACAATTAATGTAATTCTCAACTTACAGTAAGATTAAAACCGTTTGATTACGGTCAGTTGATTTCCGATTCAATTATTACAACCGTAAAATTACTCTTGCCAACTTTTAGGACTTGCAGCAACTTGGTCACGTCCTGGCTCAGTCATCCAGCCTTCTTGCTCAAATTGATCCTGATACCCAGCTAAAGCAAATCCGGCTGTCGGGCAAGAAATGGTTACCCAACCCTGATCCTGAGTAGTCACTACACAGCCCGTTAATAGCTGTTCAGGACGATCGCAGACTACTTTTTGCCCAATTTGCCAGTTCATTTGCTATCACACAACTCTAGTTCAACGCTATGCCGTTTCGTTGCTCTAAACTTCGTCCACTTGGACAAACTACCTAGCGAACTTAAAATCACCTGATTCTGGTCCGAAAATCGTCTAGCTGGAGATGGCTATTGAGATCGTAATGTACTTTACTTTGCCAACAATGTCAGTGAGTCGCGGTTAATTTTGGCTAAAAAGTAATGAATTAAAGTTAAGCCATTACTCCCAACTACTCTAGCGATTCCGACTCATAAAGTCCAATAGGATGCGCTGATGCGGTGCACCAAGCGGACGGGTTTGGTGAATGCGGTTTGACCAGCGATCGCCCTGGCGAATTTCAGCCACTGTCACCAGAGCTAAATCCATGCCTTCATTTAATGCCAAGTCTCTCACATCCACGACTAACTCCGCCTGGTAAACATGTCGAATCACCCGATCGTCGATATAGTCCCCAAATTTAGCGATCGTGGGTGGAGTATAAGCAATTTCCTCTAATAACTCCCGCCGTATGGCGGTATCAGGCGGCTCATCTGGTTCAATATGTCCACCAAACAGTGCCCAGTGTCCAGGATAGAGAATATTGGGCAAATCATCCCGTAATTGCATGAGAAATTTACCGTCCTGATGCAGGATCGCAATCGCCACTTCTGGACGCGGCTCAGGAATTAGCTTCAAGGGATTGCGCGAGTTCACCATATCACTAACGACAGCAAACCCAGTGTACCCATTCCTTAATCTAGTTTCATGGCAGCATAGAATTTATAGAGAACATCATGGCACTGCACATGGAAACAATGGGATCCGAGGCGATCGCTGCCCCTAAAACCGAACCGATGATTATCGCGCGGGACGTAGAGAAGTGGTATGGCAATGGTTTCCAGGCCTTGAGAGGGGTGAGTCTAACGGTTTATCAAGGCGAAGTTGTCGTGATCATGGGTCCTTCAGGGTCAGGTAAATCGACGTTTATTCGCACTTTTAATGCGTTAGAAGAGCATCAAAAAGGCAGCATTGAAATTGATGGCATTCAACTTTCCCATGATCTAAAACAGATCGAAGCAATTCGCCAGGAAGTGGGGATGGTGTTTCAACAATTCAATCTGTTTCCCCACCTGACCGTGATGCAAAATGTCACTTTGGCACCCCTGCATGTCCGCAAATGGACGAAAGCTCAAGCTCAAGACGTAGCGATGCAATTGTTAGAGCGGGTGGGGATTTTGAATCAAGCCGATAAATATCCTGGACAGTTATCGGGTGGGCAACAACAACGAGTCGCGATCGCCCGAGCTTTAGCGATGCAGCCCAAAATTATGTTATTTGATGAACCAACCTCGGCTCTGGATCCAGAGATGGTACGAGAAGTATTAGATGTAATGCGATCGCTGGCTAACTCTGGCATCACCATGGTTTGCGTAACTCATGAGGTGGGCTTTGCACGAGAAGTTGCCGATCGGGTGGTGTTTATGGATGAGGGATTAGTAGTCGAAGACACCACACCGACGGAGTTTTTTCATCACCCCAAGGAAGATCGAGCCAAGAAGTTTCTAGCCCAAATTTTGTAAGTTCAAGAGAGCATACTCTATTTCACCCAATGGCAGATGATGGGTCGTATGCTCCCAATTAGGGTCAGCTTTAAATCCTAATTGTTGATAAAACTCAGCCGCTGTTACTGTATCGGTTCGCAACATCAATAGTTGGTAATGGTGATTGGCTGCATGAATCAAATGGGTCACTAGCAAATGCCCGACTCCACGCCTTCGCCAAGCTGACTCAACATATAAATGCCGCAAGCGCCCAATCCTGGGGTGATTAAAATATGGATCTTGATTCAGTCCACCAATTCCTACCACGGCGCCTTGCACGGAGGCTGTAAGTAGCAACTCACCAGGCTTGTTAAAGCAGTTCAAGCCACTACGGTACTCTCGAATCAGTCTTTCAAGAAACCGAAATCCCTGGGACACACTTTCCTCAACAAGATGGTTAATTGATTCCGTTTGAATCTCCGAAATCCGAGTAATGTCGATCAGTTCCATACGTGTCCCTGCTCTGGCTTCTCTAACTATGTGGAAAGCAGCTCAGTCGTCGATCGGCTCTAGACCCGCGATCCCATCCTTCATCGCCTGGATTTCCTCCGGGGAATGTCCCTGCCAATCCAGGCATTCACCCACGACCCGCAGGGGTTCCCGAGAGCGATAGGACTTTGTAGGATTGCCTGGATACTTCTTGTCTGTCAGATTGGGGTCATCCATAAACGAACCAGTTGGTTCCACCAGGTAGATTCGACTTGGACCTTCGCCTTTTGCTAGTTCTGCTCCCCAAGTAGCCGCATGCAGTGTTTCGCTGAAGTAGACCCAGGGCGATCGTCGATCGGTGTAGTTGGAAGAATAGCCAGGTTGAATCAAATCCCCAGGCTTCAGGTCCGCTCGGGTGCCATGATAGAATCGCCGCGAATTGATGTCGGAGGGCGGCAATGGTGCAGCAGGATTGCTCATGCTGATCTCCTCATCCATGCATGGCAATCATTCTAGCGAGAACAACCAAAAAGAGCTTTTACCGAATTGCAGAAGGTACACCTGAGCAGGGCAGATGAGTCTCGCCAGATAGGCTGTCAATATACGTTTTGATGCACTACGGCTGGGAACCGCGATCAGACAATGTCCTGAGCGAATTAGCTCAAAGGACGAGTCAACAGTCCTACAAATCAAGAGCCGCCTAACGATCGTGTTGAGCAGTCATCAGAAACTTTGCAATACATCAGGATTTGAGTAAATTCGCTTGTCAGGTAGGCTTTTCATTGTGGCTTGTTCGATTCATCACAAGCACGACTCAAAATAGCTTTGACATTTTACATTTGCACATTTCATTAGATTCCAAACATCTGATTCTGAACTCATTGACCAATTTCTGGGCTGGGCATAAAAGCAATAATCAAATTTGCACCCTTGACAATATTCCTGAAGAGGGGGGCGAGACTGTCCAACCTCCCATTTTTTATCTTGATACTCGCTATATAGCTGAGACAAGCCTTGTTTTTCAGAACTAAAACTCTCAACTAATTGCCCCTCGTGGGCAAGAATATAGGCTCGTTGTTCAGCACTCCAAGAATCCCAAATTTCCTGGGGCAGAATTTGTTGCAGTTTCTCTGGTAATTCCTGATATTCGTCGCTCATTGCCTTTTCCAGAAATAGACTAATGTTTTTACACATTCATCATAATCTCGATGCATTGCGTTGTTATGCCTCACTCTTAAACAAGTAAATGAGGGTTCCATACAATTTCCCAAAGATGTTGGTCAGGATCTTCAAAGTAACCTGCATAACCACCCCAAAAAGTATCGTGAGCAGGCTTTACGATCCTTGCGCCTGCAATTCTTACCTGTTCCATCACTGTATCAACTTCTACTTTCGAGGATACGTTATGACCAAGCGTAAATTCAGTCGGACTTGAATTCCCTATAGGAACACCTGAATCATGAGAAATACTTTTCCTTGACCAGATTGCAAGCTTTAGACCAGGCTGTAGATCAAAAAAGGCTACAGCTCCATATTCAAACTCCGTGCCGATAATACCTTGTGTTTGGAATTCAAGACCATCACGATAAAACCGCAGTGATCTTTCCAAATCATCGCCACCGATAGTAATTACATTAATTCTTGGTTGCATACTTAGGCTAGTTTTGCAGCATAACTATATATTCAACATCAGATTTATCTGAAGAGATAAGCATCTATTTTACTTAGGATTATCTATCACCTTTGCAGGATAAAACCCTATTTTTAAGGAATTAAACAGAAACTTGGCTGGTTAAGTTCGTACTTTCGGAGTGTTAGTTATCAGAACTGATAGTTCATGCTGGATTACAGGGTGTCAGAGCCTCAACCACCTCCGTCACTTGATCACGGTTCGGCAGTCAAGGAGTGTGGAAATGTTACCTGCCTTAGAGCGGAACTATCCGGATGTCGATCGCCAACAGATTTACCATATGTGGTTTCTCCCAATCGCAATGTCGTGTGGAGTCCTACGGAACACGGTGATTTGACGTAGGGACATGGGCGATCGCGTGACTTTTTCAATTGTGGAGCAGGCTCTAGCGCTATTTATCAGGCTGCTGGTTCCAAATTATTAGCCGCTTGTTGCTAGTTGCAAGATTATGTTGCAGGATTGCCTTCGACACCGTGAGTCGTTTCTCGTCAGCCATACTACGATCAGTAGTGTTTGCTTTGTTTGTTTTGATCAAGCAACTCTGCAACCCTATGAAACCGAATTTCAACGAGTCGCCACTTGGTAACAATGCAATGAATTTAACGCAGTACGAGACCATCCTAGTGATTGATTTGGAAGCAACTTGCTGTGGGCAAGATGAGTTTCCTCGGACTGAAATGGAAATTATCGAAATTGGGGCAGTGATAGTGGAAATCCAATCGCTGACGATCGTGGATGAATTTCAAACCTTTATCCGTCCCGTTCGTCATCCGCAATTAACGACCTTCTGTCGCCAGTTAACCACCATTACTCAGTCTGACGTTGATCAAGCGCCTACCTATCCAGAAGCGATCGCCCAGCTCCAAACCTGGCTGTCAGCCTATCCCAATTATGTGTTTGCCTCTTGGGGAGACTATGACCGCAAGCAATTCCAGCAGGATAGCCAATATCATCAAATTCCCTACCCCTTTCCTGCCGAGCATATCAATTTGAAACAAGGCTTTGCCAGACACCAAACGGCTAATCAACGGTATGGCATGGCAGAAGCCTTAGAACGGGTTGGTATCACGCTCGAAGGCACTCACCACCGAGGGATTGATGATGCCCGGAATATTGCCAAACTACTGCCCTATTCCCTGGGCATCAAATCGATCGATCGTTAATTCACGACCTGGCTGCCATGACTCCGCGGATCGCTAGCACTGGCTTTTGGAGCCGCGACAGGAGCCGCAAACGCTGAAGTCTGCCCCGTAGCTTGAGCATAAGGCAACGCATCCCCAGTCGTCAGAGCAACAAGATTCGCTTCCATAATCGATCGCGGTTGCTCACCGATCGCTTGGGCAATATCCTTGCCATCCTTGCCTAAGAAGACAAAGTGCGGAATCCCATCAACCCGATAAGAGAGAATTTCCGGCAACCACTTGCTGTTATCCACATTCAGCATTACAAAGTTGACACGATCGCCATATTGCTGTTTCAAGACTTGCAGATCGGGAGCCATCGCCTGACAACTCGTACACCAGTTGGCGTAAAACTCCATCAGGGTCGGCTTACCGTTACTTAAAGCAACGTTGAACGGGACTGAAATTTCTGCCATTTCCGTCAGCAAACTCGACCCGGTTTCCGTGCCAAATCCGAGAAACACCAAAGCACTCAAGGCGATCGCGACTAAGGCAATCACAATGTTCCGAACTCGCTGACTAATGAGGGATTCTGGCTGAGTTGAGGTTGACAGAGGGGTTTTGGGCGCTTCTTCAGACATAGGGTTGTAACAAGCGGTGACATCACTTTTCAGTGTACCGATTCCTTGGGGCATGTGGATGTCTTTACTGTTGGATCGGTTCTCCACACTCCCAGGGGGACTACTACGACAAATCGGTGGGTTTTCTACACCAGAGGTTTTTGAGGGCTTCTGTCACGATGATGATGTGACATTAAGGACACCTGCAATGAAGTTCTTCATCCAACCGCTCTATAACTTGTATCGCACTGTTCTGCGGAATTCTAAATATCGTTGGGTGGTCGTTGGAGCCAGTTTGTTATATCTCCTCAGTCCGATCGATTTAGTGACCGATGTTATCCCTGTTGTGGGCTGGTTGGATGATGGTGTGATTGCCACATTATTAGTCACAGAAATTTCTCAAGCGGTGCTAGAGCAACGGCAAGCCCGCAAACAAAAGAAAACCGCTAGCGTCAGTTAGCGATCGAGCGTCAGAGTTTTCAATTAATAACTAATAGCCTACAAGGAGAAACGTCATGAAACTACTCCGATATGCTCTCGGTATTCTCGTCCCCCCCCTCGGTGTATTTCTCACCTACGGATTGAGTGCCACCCTGCTGATTAACATTCTACTAACCGTGCTCGGTTGGGTTCCTGGCAGCATTCATGCCATTTGGGCGATCGCCAAGCATGATGAAAAACTCAACCAACCCGGTACGGTTTAACAACCTCAAGCATTACGGCGGCTAGAGGCATGAGGAACTAAGCGATCGCACTGCGTCAGCCCGCCACAATTCACATTTCACCTCATTTAGGGAGGACAACATGATTGGATATTTCTTAACTACATTGATCACCGCTCTCAGCTTACTAGTGGTCGATCTGACTATTCCCGGCGTGACGATCGCAACGTTTCCCGCCGCGCTCTTAGCTGGGGTGTCGATCGGGTTAGTCAACGGCTCCATTAAACCCGTACTATCGTTTTTATCGCTACCAATTAACTTCCTGACCCTAGGGGCATTCTCTCTGGTCGTCAATGGCATCTGTTTCTGGTTAGCGTCCTTACTGGTTCCTGGGTTTGCCGTTCATGGGCTGCTTGCACTTATCCTGGGTCCGATCGTTCTATCGTTCGCCAGCACCTTCCTTAATCGTTACTTTACGGAGAAAGGGTTATTACCTGGACGCAATTCTCAAACTGCGATCGTCGCTAATAGCAAATAAACTCTGCTAACTAATCCACCACCTGATGCCTTGCGAACGCGTTTCCCTTTAGAGATGCGTTCGTTGTTTTGTTGGCAATAAAAAATTGGGTCTAAGCAAACAACCCATAGCTCATCCAATGAATTTGGGCTACCTGAGTTCTAGAAGTAATCATTGCTGTCCCAACAATCAGTGAGCCGACCACCACATTGTAGGCTGGCGGTTTGCCGAGGCATTTACAGTAAAGCGACCCGGTGGCAGACGATCGACCAAGTTGGCAGAAGTGACTGGAGAAGTTTTGTACGGAGTTGCAGGAGCGATCTGGCCATGTGGAGTAAAGAGGCTGATGCCATATCACCTGAAAATAACTTGCTCTCAAAAAATTAGTGATTGAGTACAAAGCTTCTATTGATCATCTATTCTCTGCTTTAACAAACTATGTACAGCATCAATCTGAGTTATATTACTTAAACTACATGGAAAATAAGAGATTACTTCGTTTTTATGCTATCAACGTTTCTCCTATTAGGGATGCTAGTACTAGGTGCCGCTTTAGTACAGATATACCAAGAGAAAGAACGTTTGCAGCGGGCTTTATCTAGATACGAAAGTTTAATCTCACGGGAAGATATAGAGAGACAATTAGATTCAAATATTTATCTAAAGCAAACTGAACTTGAGCAACTTTTAGGTGAGCAAGAGCAGTTAAACACCCAGATCAGATTTCTTAAGCAACAGACATCTGAGCTTGAAGAAGAGAGTTATCTTCAATCTTTAGGTTTTTATGAACCAAAATACAGCTTCATTAGATCAGAAGATTATCAACACCGTTTTGATCAAATAACAGCAGAACGAAAGCAAATGGTCAAAAATAATACTGCTGCCATTTGTCAAAAGGAGTGGGCTATTGGTGAGGATGTAAAAAAAGGAAGGCGGATGATCAATAGCTACCTTAAATTAATTCGGGAGGCATTTGATGTTGTGTGTGATAACGCAATTGACGAGGCAAAAACTAGTAATATCAATCAACTAAGAAAGAGAATCACATCTAACTTTGAGAGATTAAATAAATCATCAGCAATTCTTGAGTGCCAAATTACTGAAGAGTACCTTGGCTTAAGGTTGAGAGAAATAGATATAAAATATGAGTTGGAAATTAAAAAACAAGAGGAGAAGGAAAAAGTCCAACTTATTCGTGAGCAAATGGCAAAAGAGAAGAAGGAGCGTGAGGCTCTTGAAAAAGCTCGACAGCAGGAGGAAGAAGCAATAGAGCGGAAAAGGCGGTACCAAGAAGAGAGGGACAAAATTCAACAGGAAATGGCTCAAGCTTTTGGTAAGAAGCTTGAAGAACTCGAACGGCAAAATAAAAGCTATGAAGCATTAATTGCTAAAGCTCAGAAGGATGAACAAGATGCTATTGAGCGTCGGCGAGGATTAAAGTCAGGAACAATATATGTTCTTTCAAGTATTGGCTCTTTAGAAAAAGATGTTTACAGAATTCTAATGACTCAAAGCAGTGATCCTGACAAATATGTTAGAAATATGAATCCTTATGTGCCTTTTCCTTTTAATATCCGCTTAAAAATCTACTCTGAAGATGCATCAGCAACAATACAAAGACTACACGACAAATTTAATGAGCAAAGAGTAAATACAATCAATCCAAGGAGAGAATTCTTCAGAGCTTCTTTAGAAGAAATCAAGAAAGTAGCCTATTCTATTCGTAATGAAACCACGGACTTTCGGATCAATATTCAGGAGTTTGAAGATATTCCTTTGGAAAATGAGTACCTTAGAACTTTGGCTGATAGAACAAAGAGATAGTCTTGAACAGAACCTATCCAGTTCTTTGTAAGTTTATAAATTTAAGCTACGTACAATCCTAAAACCAGTGTTATCTGATGCATGATTTGCATCACCGAAATTACGACAAGCAGAGCGGCACTTATAAGCTTCATTAACCCAAGAACCGCCTCGTATAACTCGATTAGGGTTTTCCTTACAATCCAATTGAGCTTCTCCATTATTTGGAGCATTTTCATAGTTTTCACACCATGAATCTTGACACCATTCCCAAACGTTACCGTGCAAATCAAACAAACCAAAAGGATTGGCAAATTGGAACATATTAACCTGGGTAGGTTTTCCTCTGTTAATTCCCTTACCTTCAGAGTGATATGGAAAATTACCGTCAAAATTTGCTATTTCTGAAGTAATAGTTTCACCGAAATGAAAGGGAGTGGTAGTTTTAGCCCGACAAGCATATTCCCATTCTGCTTCGGTTGGTAGTCTGTACGTGTAACTTGTCTTCTTTGATAAACGGTTACAAAATTCAATAGCTTCGTACCATGAAACTTGAATTACTGGATGGTTTGCCCCTCCAGAACGAGTAGGTAATTTACGTAACTTCTGACAAATCTGCGGTAAATTTGAAACTGCTTTCCACTGGGCTTTTGTAATAGGGTACTTACTCATTAAAAATGGTTTAACTGTTACTAAATGAGTAGGAAGTTCATTACTAGAAGGCTTTCGCTCTGAAGAACCCATCAAGTATTCTCCACCTGGTATCACTACCATTTCTATTTCTGTATCACCTAAATCTTCTATAAGAAATTGTGACTGCTTTAAGCATCGAGCGACTTCTCTACCTTGAGCATCTATCGATATGACCTCAAAGTTAAATATTTGAGTATTAGAAATTATTGGTAGATTTATCGGTTGATTAATCTGTTCTTCTAAAGCTCTTGTATTTTTACTATTTAAAGATAATTCAGTTGATTTAATTTCTCCTTCTAAGAAATTTAAGGCTCTGAAATTAGATGACCACAACAGAGGCGCTTCATATTTAAAACCAGGCTCGACTCGAAGTACTGGCGTTTGTTTAGGTCTATTGTAATTACTGTTTATTTCTGCTGTACGTCGAATTAAATATTGTTCTATCTGTTTTGATGTAGAGTATTGTTTCAATGCTTCTAGAAGCACATACGTGAATACCCCCTGTCCTAATTCTAAAATTTCATAAGATTCCTCGCCTTGGCTGCACGAGAAGATCGTAGTAATTCCTCTTTGCTTTGAAAGTTCCAACGTTTCTGTACCGACTTCAGTAACACTTTTACTGCCATCCGGATACTCATCGCGGCACATATCAAGAATAAGAACAATATTCTTGGCTCTGCAATCTGTTAAACAACGAGTTACAAAATCAACAGAGATTGCTGTATCTTCTAATCTCTTTGGATATCCATCACAAGTTAATAAGTAGTCATGTCTGTCTCTACCTAATACTCCATGACCGCTAAAGAATAACCAGAGATTATCGGCTCCTTTTGCACGTTGAATTTCCTCAGTAAGCAGTACTATAAGGTTATTTCGGGAAGGACGTGTAGAGATTCTGCCGAGTGATTCGGAGGTATCTGTACAGAGCAAAACATTATCGGGAGCAAAACTTGCTTCGGCACACAAATACTTATAAACTTGCTCAGCATCACGTACAGCGCACTTCAGTTGTTTCTTCGGGGATAAGTATTCATAGTGGTTAATACCGATGCAGACTGCCCAATTGTTAGCCATTTCACTTAGATTCAGTCCGCTTAAACTTCAGAGTAATTGCTCCTTTGCCACTTGCCTCACTACTGCAAGCACCTAGTAGATTAACCTGTCCTTTACCGTTAATTTCTACTGTCAACGTTACTTCATCTAATTGCATCCCCAAACTGCCACCAGCTTCCTCTTCTGCATGATGTATCAACTGCCCTACTACTCGCATAGTCCGACTCCACTCTTGCTCAAGCTTCTTGGGATCAACGGGTTGAGGTTTCAATGCTGAAACTCTCTTGCCAAAGTCATCTCTCCAACCCTTTTCACCATCAGCGGTTTCGTCTTCACTATAAGTTACAATCCAAACTGGTTCGTCAGGCATAGTGTTTTAATTGATACAGCTACCTATGAAGATCTTATCGCTTTGAGGAAACTATCAACAGTATTCGAGAAATTACAAAAACTCTAAAAATAGTCAATTTATTTGCTCAATCCATTGTTAGCTAATCCTTCTCGTAGGCACTTCTCCATAGTTAAACATCTAAATATTCTGCTTTTACTGAGGAGCGTAGCTGATATGGATCGGCTTCGCTCCCATAGTAGTACAGCGAATAAAACGCGATCGCTGTTCCAAAATCCACTTTAGATCGCTCTCCAATCTAACAATCCGCAAATCATAGGCAGCACTCGCAGCCTACACTTCACCTTCCAGAATGCTGCTAATGTCTTGGGTTGCATACAGAATTCGTATAACTTCGATGGCATCACCGCGTTCAAAGTAAAAAATCAGGTATTTCCTGAAACCCTTCACTGCCCACTTCCGTAATCCCTGCAAGCGAGGGTTTTCGACGGGATAAGAACTGCCAATTCCTGGCATTTTGGCAAGCTGGGCGATCGTCGATCGGGTGGAATCAAAAAACCGCAATGCTACTTCGAGATTATTTTCAGCCATATAGGCAAAATGATCATCTAAATCCTGGCTTGCCTTTGGTCTGATGATGATTCGCTGAGTCATGCGTCCGACTGTTGAAATCGTTCAACCAGTTGGGTACGCTTTTGCTCCCACCAAGCTTCGGTTGCTTCAGCTGGCTCTCCACTTTCCAGACCTTCTAACAACAGAGATTGAATCCGCTCTTGTTGAGCGATGCGATCCTGCTCGCGCAAAATCAAGTGACAAACGTACTCATTGGCAGAGTTAAAACCCGCTGCGATCGCCTGCTCCTCTACAAAGGATTGCACCTGATCTGGAAGAGAGATATTCAGCATGGACTACGACTCCAAACGTTACATCATCTTTTTAGAATAGCTAAAAAGGCAATCTAACCCCCTTAAACTATTGCTCAAGGTCTGTTCGATACTTAAGTAAGAATTATGTTTAATAAATGAAGTTTATATCAAAGCCTAATTTTCATTTGTCGGGTTTATGACTAAGCTGTAGATATAGCTCAAGGGCTAAACCATTTGGACTTCCTGAGATACAGCTATGTTGAAGCTTGTGTTAGATCAAATTAACCGTACCCATCTCCCTACCCGCAACTCGCTAAATGGGGTACTGCTCTTTTCAGATCGGCTATATCCGATCCGCCGAGGGCTTAACCGCATAGAAATTCACGATCGGGCAGTGGCTCATTTAATTTGCCGATTAATTCCTATGCAGTGTCCTTTCGAGCGGGAAATCCGTTTGTTTGGGTATACCCTTTTGCAGATTCCACCATTGTGTAAGCTGAATCCACTATACGAAGAAGTGGTTAGCCTAAGGTGGCGAGCGCTGTGCTATCTAGCAGATGAGTGCGGTGAAGATGTCCGTTGCTATTGCTGATTTTGTTTGAATGGCACTCAGTTGAAGGTAACAATCTATGCGTAAAGCCATCGATCAACTGGAAGGCATAGATAAAGGCTGGTCAGTGCAAATTTACAGCCCCGATCGCCGACTGCTCGGCTCCATTTACCCCTCTTATGCTTGGGCATCTTTGCCGAATTAGCATTGGGATTTCTTCTGGTTTTGGTAAGTTTGAGCAACCAAATTCCTACTCGATCGTCTAAGGCTTCTATGCCACCGTCGAGCACGGCTCCATTCAATTTAGATTAGTCCAACGCTAAAGCTTCTCAAGCTCAATTACACCAAGGCTGGAATACGGCAGAGACACACTTGTGTCTCTATTTGATATTTTTTCCATTACTGGCAGATTCTCCTATGAACGTAGAACAACCAAATTCGCTACCGTGGTATCGCTGGTTGAATAATAACTATGTGATTCGGCTATTGGAGACAGTACAAGATCTGATTGTCATCTGTCTTTGCATCGGTCTATTCAGTTTTATGGTGATGCAGTTGCGGGAGATGGTACTATCTTTACTCCCTCCTTTAGACTTTCCCAACGTCACGTCAGATATTTTATTTCTACTAATTCTGGTCGAGTTATTTCGCTTGTTGATTATTTACTTACAAGAGCATCGAGTTTCAATTGGAGTAGCAGTCGAAGTCTCGATCGTATCAGTCTTAAGAGAAACAATTGTGCGGGGAATCCTGGAAACGCCCTGGAGTCAGGTGTTAGTAATGTGTGTATTTCTGCTAGTTCTAGGGGCACTGCTAGTCATTCGAGTCTGGCTACCTCCCACATTTGATGGGATCAACCCTGAACAGTATGTTTCAGAACGGCATCGATCGCGAATGACGCACCGAACCCCCATCAATCAGTATGCGACGCAGGATCACTTTCCAAATCAGCCTGCCGCAGTAGACAAGCATCAGTCACTGTAAATGTCCAAATGTTTATCGCAAGCGTCCAGAACGCAAAATGGATATGACTAACCAGAGTCCTAGTAAACTGGCGGCAGCGAACAGGACGTAACTGATCCAGTAAATCTGGGTGGCTTGGGGTCTGGAGGTAATAATGGCTGCCCCAATAATCAGCGAACCGACCACCACACTATAGGATAGACGGTTGGCAGAAGAATCTACAGTGCGGCGCAACGCATCCAGATCCCGCAAACTAATATTCCAACGTAAGGTTTCAGAGGTAACACGATCGAGGAGCATTTCCACCTGACGTGGTGACTGCAACCCGAGACTTTTTAAGTCTAGGACCGTTCGCAACAACGCTTGTAAAGGAGCCTCACCGACTAATTGCCGCTGAAACAGATCGGTCATTAACGGTTTAATTTGATCGGGCAAACTGAATTCTGGATCGAGCTTACGAGCTACCCCTTCCAGATTCGCCAGAGTTTTAGCATACAATCCCATATTGCCGGGAACCCGCAGTTTATTGGCGCGGGCACCCTGCAACACTTCATAAAACAATTGGCTGAAGTTAATTTGCGACAAGCTGAGACTGTAGTAGCGACGGAGTAAGCGATCGTACTCACTTTCCAACCGAGCCAGATTCACTGGCTCAATTGGTTCTGCCAATTGCAACGTTAGTTGCGTACAGCGTTGCGAGTCGAGATTGACGATCGCCAGCAGCATCTCAGTCAATATTTGCTGGGTGCGAGGATCTAAGCGTCCCACCATACCACAATCCAGCAATGCCACCCGCCCATCCTCCAGGTAAAACAAATTACCAGGATGCGGATCGGCATGGAAAAAGCCATCAATATAAATTTGTTGGAAGAAGACTCGGATTAACAAACTGGCGATCGCTTGCGATTCCGCTGCGGACTCACCGTTGTAGCCCACGCCCCGGAAATCTCCTTGCAGCAAAGGCACACCATTGAGCCACTCCATGACTAACAAACGTTCGGTCGTGACTTCCCAATAAATTTCTGGCACCACTAAGCGAGTGGGGTCAAACCACCGACTGGCAGACAAATTCCGCCGTAATTGATCCGTGGCTTGGGCTTCGTGAGAAAAGTTTAATTCTCCCCGTAACGCTGTAGCAAACTCATTCGCCAGCATTTTCAAGTCATAGTACCGCCCAAAGTTGGTCAGCGATACAATTTCTGCCAGACTGCGGATCAAGGCAATATCTTGTTCGATCGTTGCGGCGATATCGGGACGCTGAATTTTTAGAGCCGCTTCCCGTCCATCGATTAATGTGGCTCGATGGGTTTGAGCGATCGAGCCAGCGGCAACAGGTTGGGGATTAATGCTCTGAAAGACTTCTTCTAATGGGCGGCGAATTTCCTGCCGAACCACGGCTTCTACGGCTTCCCAAGAAACTGGCGGCACTTCTGCCTGCAATGCCGTTAATTCAGCAATGTACTCTGGCGGCAACAAATCAGGACGGGTACTCAGTAATTGCCCCAACTTGACATAGACGGGTCCCAACTCGATTAAGATATTGCGTAAAACGGCAGGAGTAGGCAGTTGCGGTTCTTCGGCACGGGTGCCAGTCAGGAGCCGCCGCATATAGCCCCAGCCATTGCGGAGGACAACTTCAGCGATTTCGCGTTGGCGGGAACTAGTTTGGGCGAGGCGGGAGAACATGTTAGTAGAGCAACATAGTCAATTTCTTACGGTAGTCTTTTGTGAGTGAATGATCATCACCCAAGCGATCGAAGATCGCCAAAACTGCCTTTCGTGCTCCATCATTACGGTAGCGGCGATCCTGACTCACAATCTCTAGCAGCAACTCTAAGGCGGGTTGATACTCTTCCTCTAGCACGAGTTTTGCCGCTTGTTGGAAGTTGCGATCACAAGGATGGTCGCTGACCGATTCATGGGCTAAGCGTTGAAAAAAGAGCAGGGATTGGAGTTGCTTAACGGCCACTCCGTAGGTTTTGTCATATTCAGAAACGGTTTTTAATAACGCTTCCGCTTGATCAAATTGCTGATCATCCAGGTAAAAGCTGGCGGCTTCTAATTTGAGTTGGGGTTGTTCAGGATATTGGTTGAGTAAGGTTTGTAACTGCGATCGCGCTGCCTCTAAATTTCCGATCGTGGCTTTACGATAAACAGCTTCTAGCCCCAGTTCTACCTCAGACTTTAAATTTAATTGGGCTAGCAATTGGCGGAGCTGCGGCTCTGAAACCATGCCCACAAAGCCATCATTGACTTCCCCATCAATCACGATTTTGACATCTGGAACGCCTTGCACTCCATAGGTTTGTGCCAACTCCGGTTCTTGATCAATATCAACTTTTGCTAGAACAACATCATATTCCTGTACAAGCTGTTCCAAAACGGGTTTCAGCATTTGGCAGGGACCACACCACTGGGCAAAGAAGTCCACTAATACAGGTTTAGTGTGGGACTGCTCCAGTACAGCTGTGGCAAACGTACTTTGGTTAACCGCGATCGAAGAACCCATGAGCTCAGCACTATCAGAACTAAAGCGAATGAACGAAAGGTGACTGACCTGTATCAATACAGGTCACTCTGCATTCAGCCTTTGTATCATACCTGGCTGAGCAACCGCAGTATCGTAGAGCCTGTTCAGCTAGCAAACTGAGCTAAATGCCGATCAAACTCGTCCTGCCCAAGTCGATCAAAGTGGCTTGGCATCACCAAACCACTTTCATTTCAACTCACACACTTTACTTCTTTGATTTCTTTGCCGTGGTTTTTGCTGTTGCTGTCTTCGCGACAGTTTTGGCAGCGGTCTTAGCGGTAGCTGGCTTACCATTACTATTGGCAGCAGACATGTCCCCAGCTTGTAAGTGGGCTTCTAGGAACCACAAGCGCATATCAACCGTGCGGGAAATCTCCGTATAGAGATCGGCAGTATCGGCATCCCCTAGTTCATCGGTTTGAGCAATGCCATCACGCAACAGCTTGGCATAGATGGCAAAGCGATCGGCAAGCGCCGCAATATGGTCTTTGCCATCTAAAATCTCTACAGGATACTCTGGCAGAATAGAAGCGGCTACTGCCATCCGAATGGTGCCCATGGCGACACCGCCTAAGGCGGTCACCCGTTCCGCTAACAGGTCAATGAATTCTTCCAATTCACCAGCGATTTCATCAAATAGTTCATGGAGCTGGTAAAAGTCCATGCCTTTAACATTCCAATGAGCCTGTTTAGTTTGGGATTTTAGATCAGTAGTGACGGCAACCGCTTGATTCAGCGAGTCAATGACTTGAACGCGAATGTCGGCAGACAGATCGATGCGGGTAGGATGCAGAATGGTTGAACGGTTAGTGCTGCTCATGCTCCAAATTCTCATGGTGACTATATGTCAACCAGTGTAAAAAGAAATTTCAGAAAAACTGTTGCCAACCGGAGAATTTTTTCATAATTCGTCCTCCAGATAGATTTTTCTGCAAGTCACTGAATTATTGCGATCGTGGAGCTTGGCGTTTTTCGAGCACGGCTTGGCGAAAGCCTAACACAACTAAAATATTCGACAGCGTTAAAAAGACTTCTGCTCCCCCATGCAGCCAATCCACATTTGCCAAATCTTGGCTATAGACAACCTTGGCATAAATTCCGGCAGGAATAGTGACTGCAACAAAGACAAGGGTCATATAAAAGCCAATTAAGGCAAGTCGAGGCACTTGACCCGATCGAGTCATAAACCAGAGAAAGCCCAAATAGGGAAAAAGCGAAACTGCAAATAATGTTTCTTTCGATGGCATAAAATCTATTTCCTCAGCTATTCCATCGCCTGTCGCCAGATCCACCAACCCGCTAGACATAGGGTGACATTACCCACCAATGTCATCGTCGCCTGTGTAGTCACTAACCAGCGTAACGAATCAGCGTTATCAAAAAAGTGCCAGGTACAAGCACACATGGCACTGACTAAAGCTGGCAACATCGCCAAGGCTAACCCCCACCAGGCACGGCTTTTGGTCAGTTCCCCATAAATCCAGATCAACCAGATGGCAACCACCCACTCAATGACACTAGACACATGAATGATCCAGGTGGGAATCGACAATGCATTCATATAAGGATTGACTACTGAAAGCGAAAAGCTATCCGCTATTGTAAGGGGTACTGGATTCACGACATGGCATGAATAGGAAAGATATGGGGCAACAGCGGGCAGTTTTATGTGGTTACTACGGTCAGGGTAATGGTGGGGATGAAGCCCTACTGGCATCGTTGTTGCAAATGTTACCAGCTCAAGTGGAGCCGCTCGTATTATCCGGGAGTCCAGTACAAACCCACAATCGCTACAACGTAGCCGCGATCGATCGCAACAATCCTCGCTTACTTATCCAAGCGCTCCGGCGATCGCACCTCTTCATTTGGGGCGGTGGTAGTTTGATTCAGGATGCCACTAGTGCCATGAGTCCGCTGTACTATACCGGGCTAATGCAATTAGCGCAGCGCTTGGGCTTAACCACGATCGCCTGGGCGCAGGGGATTGGTCCCTTAAAACGCTCGACCACTCGGTGGCTAGCCCGTAACACCTTTGCTAATTGTGCAGCGATCAGTGTGCGGGATGCGGGTTCGGCAGCTTTATTGTCCGACTGGCAAATTCCCTTTACCTTAGCTCCCGATCCGGTTTGGGCACTGGACTCTTTACCCGTAGAAGGGTTATGGGAGTTGCCTGCACCTAGAGTGGCAGTGAATCTGCGAACGCATCCATTACTGACACCAGCGCGACTAGAAAACCTAACCCAAGCCCTGATTGCCTTTCAGAAAGCCACTCAGGTTTGTATCTTGTTAGTTCCGTTTCAAGCCAGTCAAGATCTGGCGATCGCTCAAGCCATTCAACCACGATTACCTGGTGCTAGCCGGGTGTTTAGCTTAGACAACCCTCAGCAACTTAAAGGTTTGTTTCGGGGAGTTGAGATGACGATCGCGATGCGGTTTCATGGATTAATCATGGCAGCGGCGCAGGAATGTCGCTGTTTTGCCTTGAGTTACGATCCCAAAGTCACTCACCTAATGGAACAACTAGCGATCCCAGGTTGGGAGCTACCGCAGATTCCAGATGATCCCAATCAAATTTGTCAGGTTTGGCTAGAGCATTATGCGAACGGCGTAGGATTATCAGATGCCCAAATTCAATTTCAGATCGATCGGGCACTGATTCATCAGGAAGTGCTGCAAAAAGCGATTTTAGGCGGATAGGCGTAATAGTTTTGTATCTTTAACCTAACAAATTGTTTGCAATTGAGTTTTTATGGTAGTAAGTTGTTGTTTTCAACACCGAGATGTACTGGCAGGTTAGTTCTAGCAGAATTTCACAAATTATTATTTAACCTTCAATTCACCTTGCAGTTTTCAAAACTCGGTATATCATAAGCATCGCCGTAATCGATCTGCCCCACGGATCTCTCACCTTCAGGATTAGAACCATGAGTGAAGCTGCCAACTCCCACTTTGACCCGGATCTGTCTGAATCTAGTGTATCGGTATCATCCACGGAGGCGGTGTCTCATCCCCCTGAACCCGTTACCGTTACATCCGGTGAGGATGATTGGCAAACGGTAGACCTGCCTGGAGCGGTCAGTGTCGATGCCATCCTGGCGGGAGCAGTGAATTTAGCAGAGATAGCGGCATTAGAGCCTGCTACGGCAGCCATTCCTTCAACTCATGCGATCGCTCAGCTCGACCAAGAAAATGCCATCTTACGGGAACAAATTCAGCAGTTAGAGCAGGATCTGACTCAGGCTCAGATCGAATTGCAGCTAGAAATTGCCCGTTCTCTCTACTCCCAACCTACTGACCCGATCGCCGCCGCTGCCCCTGGCCACCCCGCTACAGAATCGCTAGATGCAGCCGCCCCCCAACTCGAACAGTTGGCACAAGAATTGGAACTGGCTCAACAAGCCGCCCAACGGCAACAGATTTTGGTCGAAACGCTTACCAATCAGCTCCACAGCAGCCAGGAACGGATTGCCCAGTTAGAGCGGGAATGCGCTTTGACCCAGCAACGCTATAACGAGCAAATGCAACAACTGCTGCAATCTGAAAATACCTGCCGGGATTTACGGATGCGGCTAATGCGGCAGCAGCAACATACGTTGCAATTTAAAGCCGCGTTAGAAAAGTGCCTAGATATGCCAGCTGCGTTGCAACAGCATTCCTTTATGCAACACTTTGAGGTGGATGAACCGGCGATCGCTAACCCAGAGGCAGCGGCAAATCAGTTGGGACATGCTCCCTTTGTGCCCAAAGCCCATCCGGTTAAACCTTGGTCTACGGAAGCTGACTCCGCCGAAGGCTTCTATACTACCGCTGGCTTTGATTTATCAGGATTACCCAATTTGTTGTCAAGACTGCGCCACTCTGAGGATCTAGAGATCGATCGGGAGCAGGACAGCTCTCCTTTAGATCTAGCTGGCAACCCTATTAACCATCCCACCGCTGGATTCGGCACAGAACCTCTGCCTGCCGACGAGCCCCAACAAATTGGGGAGCTGCTGGATCTGATGTTCCCAGATGCCTCCGAAGCTCCAGTGGAAGCGATCGTCGCCACCACTCCAACAGCAGAACCCATCTTTGATCTCAGTCCATTTATGGCAGCTGGCGAAGTGACCGCCCCAATGATTGAGCCAATGCCAGAATCAGAAATGTACCCCGCTGCGGCAATGTCTCCATCGTCAGGAGCAAGCATGTGGGATGACTTGGCACAACTAATTGATTCCACTGATCCAGCGGCAACAACTGAATTAGACGCTGAGTCAGAGGCAACACCCACGCCTACTTCGGTGACTGGATTACTGGCAGTGGATAACCTGAATCATCCAGTAGACGAAAGTACTGGATCGGAACCGCCCTCCACGCCAATGGCGTCTTCACCCCGACCGATTCTGCTAGCTTTCCCCTCAGCTCACATGGCAACGGCTGTCAAAGCATCAGCCGAACTGTCGTCTGAACCGGACAGCATTGCTGCCCATGACTCTTCAACCTGGGCGTATCAATTGGATCAGTCTACTCCGCTCGACTCGACCGCTCCAGCTCCAGCTAATTTTGAGACCGCTAGCGCCATCCCAGCCAATTGGCCTTCTCCAGTGTTGTATCCTTTACGTCCTACCAAGCGACTGCCATCCTTAGCGGCGGTTGAGCTACCGACCTTCCGTCGGGGATAGTTCACCTTAGGTTTTGGCAAGCAGGGCTTATATGTCCGGGTCGTTTCAGCTAACGCCCTGCTTTTGCGTCGAAGAGTAGGATTGTGGCTACTGAGTAACTTGCTGGCAATGCCAGGTTTGCAGAGCCATCCGGTGAACTTCGCGCCAGGGCAACTTCTGTTGGCGAGCAATTTGGGCACAGTCCTCATATTCAGGTTGAACATTTAGCACTTGATCGCGGTGTTTTTCGGTCCACGCCACCTTCACCCGCACACTCCCGTAAGGCGTTTGCACAGATTGCAGTTCCCGTGACAAAATCCGCCGTTCTTGCTGCGATCGCCGAATACCTAGCGTACTTGTCTCCTGAAACACGATCGCCTCACAGGTTGCCACTGCCTCGGGTTGGCAAATTACCGTCAGTAATATCCCCGGACGCGACTTCTTCATCCCGATCGCCTGCGTAAACACATCCAATGCACCAGCCGCCAGCAACGCTTCCAGCACATACCCGATCGCCTGTGGATTCAGATCATCAATCTGCGTTTCCAATACGGCGATCGGTTCCAGTTCTCCTGCCACTTCCCCGCCTTCCCTACGTCTTACCTCCCTGACCGACTCCACCTTCCCGAGCTGCCTCACCTTCTCGATCTCCCCATCGTCCCCAATCCATAGCCGCAGGATATTAGGAATGTTCAACTCCCGCGAACCTGCTCCTAGCCCAACTTGATGCAATATCATCCGAGGTGGATTGCCAAATTGAGTCGCCAGTGTGGTCACGATCGCGGCTCCCGTGGGAGTAACTAATTCCCGTTCAATCCCATTGCTGTAAATCGGGACTTGCCGCAGTTCCCAGAGCTTCAAGACAGCCGGAGCAGGAACCGGGAGCCGCCCATGGGCAGCCCGAATTGTGCCACCTCCAGTCGGTAATGCCGAACAGTAAAGCTGGTCGATCTGCAAATAGTCCAAGCCCAAACAGGTGCCAACGATATCGACGATCGCATCTGTCGCTCCAACTTCGTGAAAATGAACCTGCTCTGGTGACATACCATGTACAGCCGCCTCAGCAACAGCCAATTGACGAAATATGGCTAAACTCCAAGCTTCAGCTTGCTGGGGTAACTTGGCTGCCAAAATCATCTGTTCAATCTCTAATAAGTGTCGAATTGGAGCATGAGCTTGACTAAGTGAGGCTGGTTGCGGGGCATGATCATGCTCGTGATGGTGAGGATGACTCTGTCGATCGGTAGCAGGCTCGGCAGGGTGATGCTCCTGCGGATGAGAATGGGAGTGGCTGCCAGAGTTAGCCTGAGCCGCCAGCATTCGGGTGTTAGCACTATGCCCCATCCCAGACCCAGAATTGACACGTAAGTCCACATGAACTTTGGTGGCTCGGAGTCCATTCCGATGTACGGATTCTGCCCATAATTCATATTCATGGGAGATTCCCAGGCGGCTGAGTTGGTCACGTAGGTAGTCTAACGGCACACCTAAATCGACGATCGCGCCCAGGCACATATCCCCCGCAATTCCGGTCGGGCATTCCAGATACGCTACTTTGGTCATGGCTGCAATTGGATGAATGGGGTAGATAACAGGACAGGATCAGCGAGAAAGAGTATCGACGATCGACCATCCGTGGGTATTATCAAGTGGTTTAGCAGTAATCACTCTAACCTGCTAGCTTTTTGCTCCCGTAGTCCCTATTTCACAACGGCATCATGGCAACCTTTTACACCATCCATCCAGAGACGCCTCAAACCAGAGTCATCGAGCAGCTTAAGGATGGGTTGCAGAACCATGCTGTGATGTTGTATCCCACTGATACCGTGTATGCGATCGGGTGCGATCTGAATTCTAAATCGGCGCTGCAACGGGTACGTCAGATTAAGCAACTGTCGAACGACAAACCCCTGACGTTTTTATGTTCCTCCCTGTCTAATATCACTCAGTATGCGATCGTCCGGGATTCTGCCTATCGCATTATGCGCCGCTTAATTCCAGGACCCTATACCTTTATCCTGCCTATGACCAAGCAGGTTCCCAAGCTGGTCATGAACCCAAAGCGGAAAACCACAGGGATTCGTGTGCCTGATCATCCCTTATGCCAGTCGCTGTTAGAGACCCTAGGCAACCCGATTATCTCTACCTCTGCCCATATTGTGGACGAAGATACTCTCCGGCGATCGAAGCCCTACACCTCACGCTTCGAGCTATTTGATGCCTTAGAGAAAGTGGTAGACATCATTGTGGACGATGGGGAAGAACCCGGTTACGAAACCTCGACGATCTTAGATTTAACCACCGAGGAACCGATCGTGGTTCGACGCGGTCAGGGATGGGAGAGAGTGGAAAATTTTGTGGTGGAAGTGAACTAAATTTCGTGAGGATTTGTCTAACTATCCGGATAACGACCCACTAACTGTGTCTGGATGGTCAGAACCATTTTTTCAGGTAGCAGGCTAACAGCAAACTGGCACAACCAGATTGCTAACTGTCCACTATGGTCGCTGAGTTGCATTCAGCCGCTCGACCTACTAAGTTCCCGTGCAGAAAAGGTTTCAGTCACCAAACCAGATGACTATGGCTACCCATCACCCAACGAATCATGCCAGTTCAGCAACCAGATACAAAAGTGCCATAGGGGTGTGGGGGGTTGACCGTAATAATTTATTTGCCGTGTGTAGCCAACTATGACAGTAAGCATACGAGATATTAGGGTACGAAGTTTTTCGCGAGCCGCCACCAGATTGCCTGGATCTCAATCGGTTGAAGCCCCTAGTCCTTCATCTCACTGTCCTGCCACCCCTGTATCTGTGCACTACCAAACCATGAACATTGAAGTTTTTTCCCGTTCCACCACTGTTGACCCTGCTGCAACCGATGCCGTCTGTGCCGTTGCTCCTACCACCCGCTCTCAGCCAACTGCTATTGCTCATCCCAGTCCGGATGCTGCCCCTAGAAATCCCAACTTGATGAGCCTTGAAGGGCTAGCTCAACTGATTGCCAGTGAGTTACAGGCAGAGGTGAATGGTTCTCAGCAAACTGTAGAAACCCTAGCAAATCGGATTGCGGCTGAAGTCGATCGCATTTGCAGTAAGAGCGGTCGGATTCAATCCTCTGGTCAAATGCGGACCTGGCAACTGTCCTTAGCCCGCCACCGGATGCAAAAATGCTTGAACTTCTACCACCTGGGTTCTCGCCGAGGACGGGTCGAACTGCATAGCACTCTGGGTTCTATGGTTTACCGTTACGTGGCTCCTACCCGGATGCAACTTGGGTTTCAAGCTCGCTACACCTTAATCGAAGATTTTCTCCAAGGCTTCTATTCCGAGTCATTGAAAGCACTCCGGCGGGAAAATATCCTAGCTGAAGACTATCAACCCCGGACCCGGTTGGAATTAGCTGAATATATGGCATTCACTGAGCAATATGCTAAGCGCCGGATTGGTTTACCCGGTGGACAAACCCAGCAGTTAATTGTGTTACGCGCTCAACGGTTTGGTCAACGGCAACCGATGGAAGTCTCCGTAGATATTGAGCAAGCTTTAGAATCGCCCAAGGGGGAAGAAGCTGAAGCTCACAATCGATCGCCCATTGTCCAACAACTGCGGGAACAAACGGTGGCTGATGCGGTTGACTCCTCGGAAGCCGTTCTGCGTGATCGGGTAATTAGTGAACTGGTTCAGTACTTGGAAGCGGAAGGACAAGCCGATTGCGTCAACTATCTGATCCTGAAATTAAAAGACTTATCTGCTCCCGAAATTGACCAAATTCTGGGATTAACCTCGCGCCAACGGGATTATTTACAGCAACGATTTAAGTATCATGTGGAAAAATTCACCCTGTCTCAAAATTGGAGGCTTGTCCATCAATGGCTGGGTGCAGATCTCGATCAAAATTTGGGATTATCGACTCCTCAATGGCAAATTTTCCTTGACCAGTTAACTCCCGAGCAACGGCAACTTCTGGATCTGAAGCAGGCTCAAACCAGTGAACCGGAAATTGCCAAAACCCTGAAATGGACAACAAAACAAGTCCAAAAACGCTGGGGACAACTGCTCGACCTAGCTCGCCAAGTGCGCAATCAATAAATCGTCAAGCCGGATTAAAGAGCGATAAGGAGGAGAATTCCACTGACTAGGATCAATAATTGGATCAGCAAAAAGGGGCGATCGAGCCGGAGGACACGCTGAACATCTTCTGGCTTGCCACTTTCGATCCAATCAGCAGTCACAATCGCTTCCATGATCGTGGCAATGACCAACAGATACGCTAAAGCATAGATTTTATCTAGCAAGACTAAGTAACCAGATTCGGGTAATGCACTGGAATAGGATTGTTGCAAGAATACGATCGTTAGCAAAGCCGTAATCGGAATGGCAATGCGTGGCTCCACATAACTGGGATTCAGCAGTAATGCGCCCCAACTGGACGCCAAGACAATCACCAGAGGCAGCAATAACTTCCAAATAAAGTAGCTTAGAGGTCGAGTCACCTGTAATTCGTACCGCACCGCAGAATAGGGATTAGTAGCCGTTTCCATAAACCCAAACCGACTAGGATAGCTATGCAGCAGGTTCTGAAGTTTCCAACCGGCAATTTTCCAGCCTTGAACCGATAAGGTGTCGGCATAGCCAGAATCTTTCGTATCCGCTACATACACCAATTGATTGGCGGTATAAATCGAGTTTTCGATCGTCACGCCTAGCTGCTGCTGATCCAGTGGATAGCGTGATAACAAGAATGGTTGGAAAAAGCGACCTTCAACCCGCAACACTTGATACCAGCTGCCATCCGTTTGCTGCACTGGTTTCTCGTATTCCGCTCTTTGGGTCATACCCCATTCATCAACCGCATTGGCAAATTCCAAATTGGCGATCGGATCTAGGCTACCCTTCCACTTGAACCAGACATAGGTATCGACATAGTAAGTATTACTGGCAATATTGAGTTCATAGATATGAATCGGATAAAAGCCCACCTCAACGCGTTGAGCTTTGGCATCAATTCGCGTCAGTGGTTGGAAGGACGCCGTCTGAGGTGAGGCTGGACTGGGTAAGAAACTTAAACTGAGCCGCAAAAGGATCGCGAGAACGATCGTCAGACAAACAAGAAATAACCACTGGCGGCTAGTACGACCCCCGAACCATTTTGTCAGTAGATGCATAGACTATCAGACAAGGCAAAAATGTGTCCTTTAGTATGCCCTAGCTCAGAGAATTTTCAGAGCCAATGATCCATAACTTACCCAGACAAGGGGGGTACATCGCCTGATATGGTTACCGAGGTAAACCCTACTTTAGGTCGCTTCCCACCGCACCAAGTTAATTCGATGGGTTGAGTTTTGTTTTATACTCGGCAGCCATTTGTTCCAACTGTTTCTTTTCCCGTTTAAGGGTTTCCTCCAGTTGTTGAATTTGCTCTCGTCGGGCTTCCAGTTCTAGTGCTCGTCGATCGAGTTCCTGACTTTGTAAGGTTAAACTCCGTCGCCATTGCTCGGCTCGTTCGGTTTCTTCTCGTAAAAACGCTGGAGTTACCCCACTGCCCAAAAAGCTCTCAACAATTTCAATGACCCAATCCTTGGCATCACGAATTTCTAAAATTTCCCGATTATCCGCTAGCTGTACCAAAACTAGCAAACCATCACTCCAGGACGTTGCGGCTTCAGTGACCAGAAATTCTTCATCTTGAGCTTTTGACCAGGCATAATCCGATCGCTGGAACGCTAGCAAGCGTAACCCGGTCTTGCCCGACTTCTTTGCTGTTTGTACCTGAGCTAAATGCAGCATGACTTTGCCTCTCTGCATTGTCGGGGTATCAAAATAAACATAAAGCTCAGTATGTGAACACTACAAGCCAATGCGGATAATTTCACAACTCAGACATAGAATCAACATAATTGATCGTGGTTCATCTGCTCAGAATTATACGGTCTTTAGTTCTGGGACTGGGTAAATTTACCCGGGAGCGAGAAAAATCAAAGCAGATGACTACAGTTTAGCCAATCGAGCTTCTAGAATCTCTGCTTGTTTTTTAGCTTCTGCCAATGTGGCTTGGGCAGTCTGGACAACATCTGCTGGGGCTTTGTTAACAAAATTTGGGTTATTTAACCGAGCCGACAGCGAAGTCACTTCCGCCTCAATCTTCTTTAAGTCTCTCTCTAACTTAGTCCGTAATGCCTCCAGATCAACAACGCCTGCCAACGGAATCAATACCTGAACGGTTCCAACAACTCCGGCGACCATTTGGGAAGATTCTGTCGTTTCGCTAGTTTCCGCCGAAATCGTCAAAGTTTCTACTTTTGCCAGATCGCAAATGTAGGTCTGCCCAGCATTGAGAATCTGTCGTTCCCGATCGCTCTCACTTTGTAAGATCGCCTGAATCTTCACCCCTGGCTTAATTTCCGCTTCTGCCCGTAGGTTACGAATCGTGCGAATCGTTTCAAACAGTAAATTAAACTGATGCTCCAGATCCGGATCAATCAAGCTGGAATTGACTTCTGGGTAAGCCGCGACTGCCAAACAGCGATCGTCGCCTGCCTGAGTGATGGTATGCCAGATTTCCTCGGTGATGTGGGGCATGAACGGATGCAACAGTTTCAGCGTCCCTTCCAATACAAACACCAGCGTTTGCTGTGCTACTTGCTTAGATTGGCTATCGCTTCCCTGTAGACGCGACTTCACCAGCTCAATATACCAATCACAAAAATCGCCCCAGATAAACTCATACAGACCTTTCGCCGCTTCCCCTAAACCAAAATGCTCAATCTGATGGCGGGTCTGCTGGGTGACTTGATAGAAGCGAGAGATAATCCAGCGATCGGCGAATTCCAATTGCTCGACTGGAGGTAGGGTCGGTTCTGCTGCCAAAGTCGCCCCCGCCAAGTTCATCAAGACAAATCGGGAGGCATTCCACAATTTATTCGTGAAGTTACGTGACGCTTCTACCGTCGCAGATTCATCGGTTTTCCGGTTATATTCCATCCGGATGTCCTGCCCAGCCCCCGCCACTTCTTTGACTAAGGTGTAGCGCAGCGCATCCGTACCGTACTTATTAATCAGCAACAGGGGATCAATGCCGTTATTCGATGTCTTAGACATCTTTTTGTTATTTTCATCCCGCACCAGCCCATGAATGTAGACGGTTTGGAACGGCATTTTGCCCGTAAAGTGCCCTGCCATCATCGTCATCCGGGCGACCCAGAAAAAGATGATATCAAAGCCCGTCACCAGAGTTGTGGTGGGATAGTAGCGCTCCAGATCGGCGGTTTGCTCCGGCCAGCCCATCGTGGAGAACGGCCATAACCCAGACGAAAACCAAGTATCCAATACATCTGGATCTTGCTGAAGCTGAACCGCTTCACCGAACTGGGCGATCGCTTTTTCTCTGGCTTCGGCTTCATTTTGAGCCACCACAAACGGGGTATCGTCGGTAATTTCGCCTCCAGTTTGATCCACGGCATACCAAGCAGGAATTTGATGCCCCCACCAGAGTTGGCGCGAAATACACCAGTCCCGCAGGCTGACCAACCAATCGCGATACACCTTCGTCCAGCGTTCGGGTACAAACAGTGGTGACTGTTGTTGATCCAGGAAGTCCAGAGCACGGGTGGCTAGAGGCTCAATCTTAACGAACCATTGCGTCGATAGGAGCGGTTCTACTGGCACTTTGCCGCGATCGCTGTAGGGCACGGTATGTTTGTAGTCTTCCACCCGCACCAGGCAACCGAGAGCTTCCAATTTAGCTACCACATTTTTGCGGGCGACAAATCGATCTTGCCCCTGGAATTCTCCAGCATTCTCATTCAGAGTGCCATTTTTATTCATGATCGTGATCATGGGCAAGTTGTGGCGTTTACCCATCTCAAAATCATTCGGATCATGAGCAGGCGTAACTTTCACACAACCCGTACCAAAGCTGGCATCGACATACTCATCGGCAATAATTGGAATCTCCCGATTCATGATCGGTAGCGTCAGGGTTTTGCCAATCAACGTCTTGTAGCGATCGTCATTGGGGTTCACGGCTACCGCTGTATCGCCCAACATCGTTTCCGGTCGGGTGGTCGCCACTTCCACATAACCTGAGCCATCGGTTAACGGATAGCGGAAATGCCAGAGATGTCCATTTACTTCCTGGTTATCCACCTCTAGATCCGATACGGCTGACTGGGTAGCTGGACACCAGTTGACCATATACTTGCCTCGATAGATCAACCCTTCTTCATAGAGTTGATTAAAGGCTAGCAACACTGCCTTGGATAGCCCTTCATCCAGCGTGAACCGTTCCCGCGACCAGTCTACTGATACCCCTAAGCGGCGCAATTGGTTGACGATCGTACCCCCCGAATTGGCTTTCCATTCCTGCGCTCGGAGCAAAAATTGTTCCCGTCCTAAATCCTCCCGAGTTTTGCCCTCGGTCTTCAATTGCTTTTCCAGCATCGTGTGGACGGCAATGCTGGCGTGATCCGTTCCCGGCAACCACAGTGTATTCCGCCCAATCATCCGGTGGTAGCGGACCAAAACATCGATCAACGCACTTTCAAAGGCATGACCCATGTGGAGGCTACCTGTGACGTTAGGAGGCGGAATCACTACACAGTAGGGTTCTCCTGGGCGGCTGGGGTCAGCCTTGAAGACTTGATGCGCTTCCCAGTACTGCTGCCACTTGGCTTCAGTGGTCACGGGATCGTATTGGCTCGGCAGATTTGGGATAGTTGCAGTCATGGAGTCGGGAAAAATCAGCAATCTTTAAGTTATCTAAATTCTGCCACGCGATTGCCAATTGCTTCCAATGTCGTTTTAGAGAATTCCTGCTAAAAAAAGATCAGGCTTGATATATCATCCTTTTGAGAATCTGTCCGTTGTCTTACTAGGATTCTGGGTGCTTCAAGCGCATTAGAAAAGCTATCACCATCCGTAGAATTTGATGAACCCAATTGATCAGGATGTTGACGTACAGAATTGGCAACGGGCTTTACCCAACGTCGATCGTGCAGTGTTGCGCACCTGGTTAGGACAAATGCCGACGTTTCAGGCAGCGATCGGGGAGGCGCTACGGATGATTTGCTTATCTACAGGCTGGGCATTTGCGGAGGTGTGGCAGCCTAATTCTGAGCAGACTTGCCTAGACTGTAGTCCAGTTTGGTTTGTCCAACCGCGATTAGCAGAATTTTCATTTGCCCCCTTCCGGTTACTCAGTCAGCAGCGCACCTTTGCACCTGGGCAAGGGTTACCGGGGCGCATCTGGCAGTCAAAACAGCCGGAGTGGATGCCGGATGTTTCCCAGGCCACTGACCAAGAGTTCTTGCGGGTTCCGATCGCGGCAGAAATGGGCTTGAAAGCCGCTTTAGGCGTTCCTGTGTTGGCAAATGAGCAAGTTCTGGCTGTATTAGTATTTTTTATGACTGAGGCTCAGTTTGAGGATCAGGATGTGATTAAAACTGTATCTGCGATCGCGGCAGAACTCGGCATGTGGCGATCGTCAGCCCCTCCTGAACCTCAGACGGAGGAATTTCTCCGCTTGCTGTTAGATAGTTTACCGATCTCAATCTTCTGGAAAGATCGCCAATCTACTTATCTGGGCTGTAATCAACACTTTGCCCGCATGGTCGGAGTCCCGGTAGAAGAGATCCGAGGCAAGACAGATTATGACTTGCCCTATCCTCAAGTAGCAGTGGAACGATTTCGTCAACAAGATCGGCAAATAGTCGAATCTGGGCAGGCAAAAATGAATCTTCTGGAATCGACCACGCTCAAGAACGGTAAACAATTGTGGTTAAACGTGAATAAAATTCCGATTCGGGATAACCATCAACGGGTGATTGGCGTGATGGGAACCCTCGAAGATATCACCGATCGCCAAAAAGCTGCATTCGGTTTACAGCAAGCTGAGCAAAAATACCGCAGCATCTTTGAAAATGCCGTTGAGGGAATTTTTCAAACTACGCTGTCGGGTCATTATTTGATGGTCAATCCCATGCTGGCAAAAATCTATGGGTATGACTCTCCCGAAGATTTGATGAACAGGCTGACTGATATTGAACATCAACTGTATGTCCAGCCCGATCGGCGTCGGGAGTTCATCCAACAAATTCAGGAGCAGGGTAGCATTCGGGGCTTTGAGTCAGAGGTATACCGCAAAGACGGCAAGATTATTTGGGTGTCAGAGAGTGCACGGGCTATCCGGGATGAACACGGGCAAATTGTCGGTTATGAGGGCACCGTTGAAGACATTACCAGCCGGAAACAAGCCGAAGCTACCATTCGCTACCAAGCGTTTCATGATCTGTTAACGGGCTTACCTAATCGCACCTTATTCAACGATCGTCTGCCCTTAGCTCTCTCCCATGCGCAACGTAGCAACACGATCCTGGCGGTCATGTTTTTGGATCTCGATCGGTTCAAAATCATTAACGACACGTTAGGACATGCGATCGGGGATCAACTTTTACAGGAGGTTGCCTATCGGCTCTCCCGGTGTCTACGCGAAGGCGATACTGTATCCCGCTGGGGTGGGGATGAATTTACTTTACTGCTGCCCCAAATTAATACGCCAGAAGATGCCAGCAAAATTGCCCAGCGCTTGATTGAGGCGCTCAAACCGACCTTTGAGTTAAGTGGACATACACTACATATCAGTAGCAGTATCGGTGTCGCCCTGTATCCGCATGATGGCCAGGATGCCCAAACCCTGCTAAAAAATGCTGATGCGGCGCTCTATCGCGCGAAAGATCAAGGACGCAATGGCTATCAGTTTTATACCCCTGCGATCAACTCGAAAGCCTCAGAACTGCTAGCGCTGGAAAACAGCTTGCATGATGCCTTGGAACGCCAGGAATTTATCATCTATTATCAACCGCAGATTAATCTCACAACGGGTGAGATTACCCAGATGGAAGCTTTAGTCCGGTGGCAACATCCTGATTTAGGGTTCGTGTCACCCGCTGTATTTATTCCCTTAGCTGAAGAAAATGGCTTAATTGTGCCGATCGGGGAATGGGTATTGCGGACAGCCTGTGCCCAGCATCGCCTCTGGCAAGATATGGGATTATCTTCGCTACGGATTGCCGTAAACCTTTCGGCACGGCAGTTTCATCAACAACGGCTCCTAGAAACCGTTTCCCAAATTTTGACAGAAGTTACCCTCGACCCCGCTTGCCTGGAACTCGAGATTGCCGAAACGACGGCGATGCAAGATGTTAACTTTACGGCTTCGCTGCTACAACAGTTACGGACGATGGGAGTTCATATTGCCGTTGATGACTTTGGAACCGGCTATTCTGCCTTAAGCTACTTAAAGAAATTTCCTCTCAACACCATCAAGATTGATCAATCCTTTATTCAGGATCTGACTACTGACGATCGAGATAGTGCGATCGTTGCTGCTGTCATTGCTCTAGGACGTGGTTTGAACCTGAATGTGGTCGCTGAAGGGGTTGAAACCCAGGAGCAATTAGCGGTCCTTAGGTCACTGGGGTGTGAAGAAATGCAGGGTTACCTGTTCAGCCAACCGATGCCTGCATCCCAAGCGACTCAATTTTTGCAAAGCTATGGACAGTCGTAATCTCCTAACTTGCTAGTTTTAGTTCGTAGATATTCCATAAGGAACCCCGCCAATCTAAGCCAGAGAACTGGATGTTTTGCACATCGTTACGGGATGCCGATAAGGCGATCGGGTTGACCAAATAAATTACCGGAGCTTGTTCCTGAACAATTTGTTGAAACTTGGCATAAATTTGTTTGCGTTTCGCTTCATCAAATTCTTTCGCTCCAGCAATTAATAGCCGATCGATTTCTTGTTCCCAATCTGAAACGTTCCAGTTCGAAATCGCAGATTGTCCTGGTTTGGGTCCCTGATTAAAGTCATGAGAAGTTCCCGTAGACATCCAATAATTTGAGCCTTCGTTTGGTTCTACGCCCCCTGTATAAGCTAGAAAATACATTTCCCAGTTACGGGCATCAATGCGCTCCACTAAAACGTTGAAATCAACTGGATCGAGATCGAGTTGGATCCCAATTCGTTTCAAGTCTTGCTGGATCTGCGCTCCCAATTGCTGAGTTCGTGGGCTTCCGGCGGGTAACGATAGGCGGATGCGGACTCGATGCCCGTCAGCATCCAATAACTGACCCTTCGCGTCATATTTAAACCCAGCCGTTCGGAGTAACGACTTGGCCCGCTCAAGATTAAATTCATATACTTTTAAGCCCTCTTCTGGTTTAAGAAAGTAGGGGCTTTGGACAGAGATCGGGGAATTTTGCAGTTCTCCTAACCCCCGATACAAATTATTAATTAGACTTTGGCGATCGAGGGCATAAGCCACCGCTTGACGAAATGCCTTAGAGTTAAACCATTTAGATTTAATTGGATCAACAAATGGCTGACCTTTGCTATTAGTGGCTTGATTCAAATTAAAGGCAAGAAACGTAGTCCCTGAATAAGGACCCCCATTCCGAATTGTAAAATTACCTCGATGTTCTTCCCGTTTGAGCAACTGAAAATCGGTTGCCCGCAACCCAGATAAATCTAATTCCCCGGAACGGAAGCGCAACAGTTGCACATCAGAATTTTCTACTACCTGCCAAACAATGCGATCGATATAGGGAAGCTGTTGTCCCTGAGGATCTTTCCGCCAGTAGTAAGGATTGCGCCGATACACCACCCGTTGACTCGCTGTATAGCTTTCGATCCGATAGGGTCCATTGACAACAATCTGATTAGGGTTGGTATCAGTACCCCAAGTAGAAATAAATTTTGGCTTGCCATCCGCATCATTGGTGTAAACAGTCTCCCGCAAAATGTGGGCGGGTAGAATTGCTGCCGACATACTCCGCAGAAACGGCGCAAAGGGTTCTGGTAAGGTAAATTCTACTCGTCGATCGTCCAGCTTCCTAACCGATGGCAAAGCCCGACTTGAGCCAATCCGGAGGGCATCGCGCACATCCGTCGGAATTTTCTCATTCAGATAGACATCTTTAAAGGTAAACAGAACATCATCCGCTGTCAGCGGGTGACCATCCGACCACTTCAACCCTGGGCGGAGGGTGAACGTAAACTTAAGCTTATCCGCTGAAATCATCCATGACTCAGCTAATGACGGCATAATTTCTGCCGTTACCCCATGCTCATCCACTAAACCGCTAAACGTGAACGGAAAAACGTTGGGGACTGAATTGTTCAACGCATAGTTAAACGTTTTGGGATCAGAAACCGTAGCCGCGACCAACTGCGAGACTTGTGCCGATCGCACTTTCAACGTGTCAGGATTACAAGCGGCTACCGCGATCGTGATGCCAAACCCCAGTAGTGCCAGCAGTACTACACTCCAACGTTTCAGTGAGCCTCGAATCACGATCGATATCCCTCCACGGCTGAATCCCTTAGGTCAATTTCTACTCTGCGTCACTCGTCAATCGCCTGAGTGGTCCCATTCTATCGTTCGCTCAGAGGCTACGACTGCACCAACAACACCACCGCATAGGCAGCAATGCCTTCTTCCCGCCCGGTGGCATCTAATTTTTCGTTTGTGGTGGCTTTAACCCCAACTTGATCAGGTTGTAGTTTGAGCACGGTGGCAAGGCGATCGCGCATTGCCGCGATATGGGGCTTCAATTTAGGGCGTTCTGCCACAATCACCGAGTCAATATTACCAATCTGCCAACCTCTGGCTTGAATGAGTTGATCGACTTGCTCTAATAGCTTCAGGCTATCGGCTCCAGCCCATTGCGGATCGGTGGGGGGAAAATAATGTCCAATATCGCCCAGGCTGAGCGCACCTAACATGGCATCCATAATGGCATGGGTGAGAACATCGGCATCACTATGTCCCAACAACCCTAAACTATGGTCAATCTTAATCCCACCCAGAATTAAGGGACGTTCTGGCACCAGACGGTGAATATCGTAACCGTTACCAATCCGAATTGCTGTCATTTGCTTCTACTCTGTTCAGTTCGCTAGATAGGAGTTATTTGGTGGCAGCACCGACGGCGGCGATCGCCGCTTCTAGGGCGATCGCCACATGGGTCCAGTGCGTCCCCCCTTGGCAAAACAGGATATAGGGTTCTCGCAGGGGACCGTCTGCCGAAAACTCTGAAGTGCTGCCATCAATAAACGTACCGCCTGCCATAATTAATTGGCTCTCGTATCCCGGCATCCCGGCAGGAATCGGATCCAGGTAAGAACCGATCGGGGAATGTTGCTGAATGGCGCGGCAGCAGGCAATTAGTTTTTCGGGTGACCCTAACTTGACCGCCTGAATCACATCACGGCGAGCCGCTAGAGGCGAAGGATTCACGGGATAACCCAAATGCTCGAAGACATATGCCGTTAAATGATTGCCTTTCATGGCTTCACCCACCATTTGGGGAGCCAGAAATAAACCCTGAAACAACAAGCGATTTTGATCAAAGGTGGCACCACCAGAACTCCCGACGCCGGGAGCCGTCAGCCGACAGGTCGCCATTTCGACTAAATCTGCCCGTCCGGCGACATACCCCCCGGCTGTGACGATCGTGCCACCTGGATTTTTGATCAGTGACCCTGCTATCAGGTCAGCACCAACAGCGGTTGGTTCCTGGGTATCGACAAACTCGCCATAACAATTATCGACGAAGCAAATGGTGTTGGGGTTTTGCTGTTTTACCAGAACAATAATTTTTTCAATATCCGCGATCGATAAGCTGGGTCGCCACGAGTAGCCACAGGAACGCTGAATCAGCACTAACCGAGTCTGTGGACGAACGGCTTGACTTAGGGTTTGCCAATCGATCGTGCCCACTGGGGTCAATTCCAGTTGCCGATACTCCACCCCAAAATCCTTAAGTGACCCCTGAGACTCTCCCCGCAATCCGATTACTTCTTCTAAAGTGTCATAAGGAGCACCAGCCACGGCTAACATTTCGTCGCCAGGGCGTAAAACCCCATACAGAGCGCAGGCGATCGCATGAGTCCCCGAGACAAATTGCACTCGCACTGCGGCAGCTTCTGCTCCCATCACATCGGCAAACACTCGATCGAGGGCTTGCCGTCCCAGGTCATCATGTCCATAGCCTGAGACGCCCGCAAAATGGTGTGTCCCAATGCGATGCTGGCGAAATGCCGTCAGCACCCGTCGCAGATTCTCCTTGACCTGAGCGTCAATACCAGAAAAAATCAGGGATAATGCCTGTTTTGCTTCTTCTAATAAACCAGAACCGTTCATTCGTGCCTCGTTCTTCTGCTGGAAACCTAGGTGCGTACACGTTAGCGGCGATCGCCGCCGGGAGCAGTCCAGATCACCTGATGAATTTCCGTCTACTGAGCGAGGTCTATTGTCGCGCAATTTGGGTACTGTAAATCAAACTGAGATTACTGCATGACTGTTGCAACTTCAAACAAACTTCAACCTGATTGGGCCATTATCATCTACATGGTGGTTTTGCACTTGGTGGCTCTTACTGCCTTTCTGCCGGGAACTTTTAGTTGGTCAGCAGTTGGGGTAGCACTGTTTCTACACTGGGTAACCGGGGGGTTAGGCATCACCCTCGGCTTTCACCGTCTAGTAACTCACCGCAGCTTCCAAACTCCTAAATGGCTGGAGTATTTTTTGGTGTTCTGTGGCACATTGTCTTGTCAAGGTGGACCGATCGATTGGGTCGGGATGCATCGCATTCACCATTTGCACTCGGATCAAACTCTGGATCCCCATGATTCAAACCAGGGCTTTTGGTGGAGCCATATGGGCTGGATGCTCCATGATTTACCGATTCGCTCAGAAGTACCCCGCTTCACCAAGGATATCAATAGCGACCCGGTGTATGTGTTCTTACAAAACTATTTCATCCCGATCCAAGTTGCTCTAGGAGTTTTGCTGTACCTGATTGGCGGCTGGCCGTTTGTGGTTTGGGGCATTTTTGTGCGGATTGTGGCTGTCTTCCATTGCACCTGGTTAGTGAACAGCGCTACCCATCAATTTGGCTACAGGACTTATGAATCAGGCGATCGCTCTACGAATTGTTGGTGGGTTGCTGTATTGACCTATGGCGAAGGTTGGCACAATAACCACCATGCCTACCAACACTCTGCCCGACATGGTATGAAGTGGTGGGAAATCGACCTGACCTGGATGACAATCCAACTCCTGCAACGGTTGGGATTAGCCACTAAAGTCAAGCTCGTTGATCAGAATGAAGCTTAGGAATCTGATTTAACTTAAGTTCAAGATCATTAGAGGGGCGTTCGTCAGAGCGTCCCTCTTGGTTTATGGCTAGTTGACATTCTGGGCTGGAGGCTGGGTCACTTGAGAATTACCCTGAAACGCATCCCGTCCGAGTTGGATCGTCACATCAGAATCCAGACTGCCTGTACCTTCAATCCGAACTTCACCAAAGCCCAGCGATCGCTGGACCGTTTCAGCACTGGCGCGATCGCCTTGTTGGGCAATAATCCGGGTTGTGCTGAGGGATTCAGTATAGGGTAAGTCCACCAGAATATTACTATAGCCAGCACTACGGAGTTTATTTTCTAGCAGTTGTGCCGCATTGCGTTGCCGGGTGCTATCTTGAATCGAAATCCGCAACTGATGGGGACTGAGCGGAGAACTAGATTGATAGCCGATATCAAAATACTGCGCCATCATCGCTGCAATCCGGTTTTCATCAGGCAGCCAGTAACTCGCATCATATTCACCTTGTTCACTAAACCGCCCAGGGACAATCAGCATTTGCATATCAGAACGTTTAATCTGAGCGGCAAATCCCGTTAAGGCAACTAGTTCTTCTACACTTAAATTCGTATCAATATGGGACTGAATAATCGATAGGATCTTGGGTAAGCGCGCGACTGTCGCCGGATTTAGAGCTTGCTCCGATAAGGCACGAATCACCATTTGCTGTCGCTGGATGCGACCTAAGTCGCCATTTTCATCGTAACGGAACCGCAATAATTGCAGCGCTTGCTCTCCGTTGAGATGCTGTTTACCTGCCCTCAAATTGACATAAAAATGCTGGCTGTCATCCCGATATTTCATGTCTTTCGGGACATGCACTGTCACCCCACCAAGGGCATCAATGAGTGCTTGTACGCCCTGGACATTCAGAGTCACATAACGATCGACCCCAACTCCGTTGAGCAACTCACTGGTAGTCCGGGCAGTAAGTGCGGGTCCCCCTAATTTGTTAGCGGCATTAATCTTCTCAGTGCCGTACCCCGGAATGGGCAAGCGGGTGTCTCGCGGGATAGAAAGTAAGACCACTCGCTTTGTCGCTGGATCAAACCGCAACATGAGCATCGTGTCAGTCAACCCATCAAAGGAATTGACTAGGGCATCGTATCCCAGACGAGTGCGATCGGGATGATCGTCAGAAATATCGCTGGTCAGTACCTTGACACCCAACACTAGAATATTGACCGGACGCGTCAGTTCTGGCAATTGGAGGTTGGTAGAGGAGGTAGAAATCGTTCCCTTGGAAAACACCGCTGCTTCTTCAGCAGACAGTTTCCGTTGCATCAGAGGAGTGCTTGCCATGGTCACAGCCAAAAGGGCGCCAGCCGTAGCAGAGATCATTGCCACCCCAACCAAGCCAAATACCAGCCATAGCCACCGCTGATTTGGAGTGCGCCTGGCGACTTTACGTAAGGCAGGCTTATATTTCTTGACTGGAGGAGATGGTTGATTTGCTCGATTCGATCCTTGCACTTGCTTCCTCTGCCGCGTTCAGTTACTAGTCCCAGCAGCAGCATGTTAACAACAATTTCCCGGCTTGCCACAAAAATTCTGGGCTGTAACCATGACATTCCGCCTCTATCTGCCCAATTCAACTGATTAGCACTCTATACGTAGTGCTGGGATCACAGTCGTTGACAACTGCTACCTATTAATCAGAGGTGATTGCTCAAGCCGTAATTTCCCCGTTGTTTTGGCGGCGAATGGCAACGATCGCGGGTTTAGGGGGCTGATTCGCTTCTCTACTGGGCCAATTGGAGCCGATCGGGACCCGCCGAGTTTGGATAAACTCCTGCCCATCTGTGGTTCGTAATGCCATTTGGCGAGTTGCGCTTGCCATCGCTTGCCGCATCCCATGGATCTCGCCAGGATGCTGTACGGATAAAAACAACGTTTTGTGATCCGTAGTAAAGCAGGGACCTGTAGTTTCGCAATCCATCGGTCCAATGCCAAATAAATGCACTTGACCCGCTGCTGCACCCTGCGGTGGCATGCACCAAATGGCGTTATTGCCAAATACTCCCCGCAGCTCGGAGGCTGCTAGCGGCACACCATTCTTAGCCACCCGACCAGCAGGAACCGCTTGGTTCATTTTGTCTGAAGACATATCCGTTACTACCCACAGGTTGCCTTTGGCATCAAATACCAGATTATCTGGGTTCGAAAATCCCATCCCGCCGATCGCCGGTTCTCCCCCGGTGGCAATCATCTGCCATTGAAAGCTCAACGCCGCTGGATCATTGTTGTTTTCTTGTAGTCGCATGACCCAGCCATATTCGTAAGCGGTATTGCCATCCGGTCCCTTAAAAATCCGTACATCTGGACTCCCATCCGTCTTGCTGATCCCGCCTGATGTAAAGGCAACAAACAGGGTGCCATCTGGGGCAATCTCAGTATCTTCGGGGCGAGCCGTACAGGTAGCTCCAGCCGCATTAGCAGCTAAGTGAGCATCAATCAAAATAGCGCCTTGCTGCTCGCTCTCATTCCCCATATACAAATCGCCAAGTGTTTTGAACTGCTGCTTAAATACCGCAATTTCTTCCGGATCAGTCGCCTTGAATGCCCCTCCTTGAGGTCGTTGAGGCAACGGTAACATGACGCCTGCTAACATAGCTGGGCTAACTGGATCCACAGGAGTATCAGCAGCTAATGGAATCCAGCGACCTGTGCCATCGGGCGCCAACTGAGCTGCATATAATCGTCCTTGCTCAAACAATCGAGAATTGGCTCGATCTTGGGGATCCACAATCTTGCCCTGGCTGACAAACTTATACAGATGCCCTCCCCGCCGATCGCACCCCGAATACACAACTAACGGTTTTCCAGCTTCGGCACGGATGCCAACGGCTTCATGGCGATAACGTCCTAACCAGGTGTGTTTCGTGCCATAGTCTTGGGGATTGGCAGGATCAACCTCGACCATCCAGCCATACTTATTCCCTGCTAAACCAAACACATTCCCTAACCCAATCAGTTCCTCATCTGTTTGGCGAAAGGGACGAGCAGATGGGTGAAACGAGGTTCCATCAGGATAGACAGCTTCGGGAACTTGGGTTTGAATATTTTCTTCTGCACTTAATACCGTGCCCCAAGGAGTTGTACCACCGGCGCAATTTTGAAACGTTCCAATAATTTTGTCACCTAAGCGATCGCGGTATCCCAATCCTTGGGGTTTCTGGAATACCGCCACAGCAGGACCAGAGGCTTTCAGGTAACGACCATCGAATAAACCAGAAATTCCGGTAATTCGGCGATCGCGGTTAGAGAGGCTCCGTTGCCACTGTCCATTGCTCTGACGCCGGATCGCCATCACGCCAATTCCTTGATCAATTAAGGCTTCCTGACAAATGAGTTTGATGTTTTGTTTCAGGGGGGCATTATCCGGTAGAGCATAGGCATTTAAGCCGTCTACCTGATCCGATTTTGCCGCTTTGATCGCGGATTCCACCGCTTGCTTCACTTCAGCCAAGGGTAACGATTTACCAATTACCCTTTCATAGGTTTGCATCCAGGGAATGGCGCTAATGTATTCAAAGTTGACAGTGAGCCAGCCTTGATCTCGTTCTGTCTCAATCAGCGATAAATAATCATTGTTATAACCACAGCGAGAATCACCCAACTTGTCCCCCCAACTGGCAATGACGTCGTAGGTAAAGCCTTCTGGCAGCACTAAATCATCGACCACTTCGTAATCACTAAAATCAGCAATCTGTTGAGCAGTTGATAAGCCATAACTGGGAAGTGGCAACGGGGCTTGCAGCGGTTGAAATCCTAGTTCAGCTACGATCTTCTCGCCAACTGGCGATCGTGATGCCCCTCGCTGCCAACCAGGGCAAGCAGCAGTACCAACACTAATGCCCAAGAACAAAAGAAAATGTCTGCGGTTAAGAGCCATAGAAGTTTGCCCATCAGCTTAGTATGTCGATCGCTGATTCTGCAATCTCAAACATTATGGCAACGGCTTTAAGGACAGCTAATGGCTAGATTAAGTTTAGATTCCTTAGCCAATTTCACGAATTGCCGCTTGGGCTTCTCGCCGTAACCCATTAGCAATCCGAAACAATTCCTGCCCGGTATGCAGGTAGTAGTCATCGTAGTTAGTGGTAAAAAATTCCAGTTGCTCGATCCCATCCCCAATCTGATCCAAACAATAGTAAAGATGTGCCGCTACACTGGCGATCACGGGTGGATTTGGCACTGAGCGAAACAAGCGTTCTGCCTGACTAAGGCGATCGTGGCAGTCATCTAAATAATCTTGAAAGTCAGCCATTAATTCATCATCAAAGGGGTCGGCGGCTAGTTCATTCAGCTGAGCTTGCAGCGGCTTGAGAATTTGTTGAATCAGGCGAGTGACCGGACTATAGACCTGATGTAACCACAGTTCCAGTTGGGCATCAGCCTGCTGACCACGGTGCTGCTGCTGCCGATAGTGCGCTTGCGCTGCTGCCGCCCGCTCTTGCCGGGTCGCTGAGGGCTGGTTCCAGTCCCAGGCATCAACCGCGACCCGAGCCCCTTGTAACCGTTGTTGGTCATACGATCGCCGATTTTGGGGATCACCCAAAACTTCATACGCTGCGTTGACCTGAGCAATCTGGTCATGGTTGCTAGTATGCAGATTACTGTCTGGATGAAACAGTTTGGCAAGGCGACGGTATGCCTGTTTAATTTCTGCCTGAGTTGCCGTGGGGCTAACTTCGAGAATTCGGTAGTGATCAGGATGTGCCATACAGCCATTCTATCGCCAGTTCAGCCAGGCTTAAGAAGCCTGACTACGGCTCTTTTCCAAGTTTTTACCACACTGTGCTTCACTGGCACTAACCACCAGAGACTGTGGTCAGTTCTGGGTCTTGAAACAGTGGCGTACTCAGATAGCGTTCACCAAAACTAGGCTGAATCACGACAATCAAGCGATCGCGGTTTTCGGGGCGACAACCAACTTGAATGGCGGCATACAGGGCGGCGCCACTGGAAATCCCGGATAGTAAGCCTTCCTCCCGAGCAAGGCGCCGCCCATAGGCGATGGCATCGTCATCAGAAACGGCAATGATTTCATCCAGCAAATTCACGTTTAAAACGGGTGGAACAAAGCCAGCCCCAATGCCCTGGATTTTGTGGGCTCCGGCATGTCCACCGGATAATACAGCGCTATTGGCAGGTTCTACGGCGATCGCTTTAAACTCGGGTCTGCGGGACTTAATCACCTCTGCGACTCCGGTAATCGTGCCACCTGTACCAATTCCAGCTACCACCATATCCACTTGTCCATCGGTATCGGCCCAGATTTCTTCTGCGGTAGTCTCTCGATGAACTTGGGGATTAGCTGGATTACGGAACTGTTGCAGCATATAAGCATTGGGCAATGTATCAACGATCTGTTGTGCCCGGTGAATACAACCACTCATCCCCTCAATACCTGGGGTCAATTCCAGTTCTGCACCATACGCTCGCAACATCGCCCGGCGTTCCGCACTCATTGTTTCGGGCATCGTCAGAATTAACCGATAGCCCTTAGCCGCTGCTGCCATTGCCAACGCAATTCCAGTATTGCCAGACGTCGGTTCAACTAGTACAGTCTTGCCCGGAGTAATTAATCCTTCTTGCTCAGCCGCATTGATCATACTCACGCCAATTCGATCTTTGACTGAGGCAGAGGGATTCATACTTTCTAGCTTCACCACAATCTTTGCCAAACAACCCTCTGCTTGAGGAATCCGATTTAGTTGGATTAGAGGAGTACGACCAATCAGTTCGGTGATGTTCTGCGCAATATTCATGGGTGAAGAGGAAAAGGTAAAAGAATCAACATAAGCAGCAAATCCAAGGCGACGCTAAAATCACAGTTTTGCCTTTCGCCTTTATAGTCCATCCTAGGTTCTAGATGTAATACATGATGTCAAGCTGGCGGCGGGCATCCCGTTTGTCACACAGGTCCTTGAGAGTATAGCGCTGAAGGACAGTCTTGGCAGCCTGATTAGCTTCCTGCCAAATTTCTACAATCACAGCATTCTCGACATTTTTCGGTGGAGAATCACTTTCCCCAATCTCGGCATCAGCACCATCCAGCGAATTCATCACTTCCAGCAGGCTAATCTTCCAAGGCTCACGCGCCAGTACATAACCGCCTCTGGCTCCTCGCTGCGATCGCACTAAACCTGAACGCCGTAGGGTGGCTAAGACCTGTTCCAGATAGCGATCGGGAATCTTTTGCAGAGCAGAAATTTGGCGAATTTGTAACGGTTCACCACTTTGGTAGTGTGCCGTTAATTCAATTAGTGCCAAGAGGGCATACTCGTTTTTACAGGAGAGTTCCACAAATTTAACTTAACCCTAGGGCAAGCAAGACCGAACCAAGTTTCTCAATTATACTACGGTTCATCACTAGGGTTTTGTCAGTTTATAAATAAAAAGCCCTGCATGGTAACAGGGCAATCCAGTCGATGAAATTTCATCATTCGGGCAGGTCAGCGATCGCGGCATCAGGATTTAATCACCGATGGGCGATCGCTAAGACCCTAAAGGACTAGAACGAGAAGGTTGTCCGAATTACCCCAACAACTTGAGTACTATTGTCGCTGTCATGCTCCGGATTGAAGATGACAAACACACCTGGAGTAATGGCGATGTTATCCGAGATCCGATACCGATAGAGGGCCTCCACGTGGATGCTGGTATCATCTTCTTCATTATCACCACTGGTAATTTTTGGTGGGACACCCACAATTAAACCAGCCAGGTTACCCCGCTTACCCAAGTCAGGGAATGCCAGATACAGTGCACCATTCATCAGGGTAGAGTCACCATTGCCGCCACTTTCTTGGTCAGCAAACATCGCACTATACCAACCACCAATGATAAAAGTGGGGCTGAATTTATATTGCAGCTGCAAACCAACTGCATTTCCAGAAGTCGCCTCTGCCCCAAATGGTGCGCTAGCAAGAGAACTACCCGTACTACCTGTTAGGTTAACGCCATCGCCTGGATAAAAAGAACGAGCGAAGGTTAAACCAGCCCCAAAGTTTTTGCTGCTATAAACTAGCTGCGCCAATGCCCCATAGGAACCATTGAACAACCCGTTTTTGGCACCTGGATCATTGCTACCACCGCCAGCACCCACATCGCCGGTGTAACCACCTTCAAACCGGAAGTTATCGCTGAATTGGTATGCCAGGGTGAAACCAGCTGCACCATTCTTGCTGGGGTTACCAGCCCGGAAAATCGGGTTATAGCGACCAAAGCGGGACAAGGCACCATTACCACTGCTTTCAAATGGGCTTAGAGTCGTCACTAAACCATCAGAGGTGAACTCGTTGTTGATTGCATCAATCTGAATCCGCAATTTGCCGTCCGCTAACGGGAAGCGATAGTTTAACTTATCCACTTCTACGGAGTTACCATTGTTGCCATCAAAGGCAAGACGAGACATTTGCGTCCCAGTAATAGCTGCGTAGCTGGGCACATTACCAGCATTCAAACGGGTTTTTAGGCGATCCTTGCCTGAGAAGCTGGTATCGAAGTTGAGGCGAACCCGATCTGAGAAGGTTGCTTGGCTATCATCATCATCACTATTAACCGCATCCCCGAAGGTATCAGAAATTGCGAAGATGGCTTCCCCATTCAGCTTAGTCGTGGTCGAGAACTGCTGCTTTTCTAGAGTTGCTGTTCGCACTTCTAGACCATCGACCCGACCCCGTAGAGCGGCTAGCTCAGCCCCAAATTCTTCCTGGAGCCGTTGTAACGTCAGCAAATCTTCTTTACTGACGTAGTCATTTTTAATGCTGTTGATCAGTTCCGTAATCCGATCCATACAAGCATTTAAACCGGCGGCAAACTCATAACGCGAAAGAGAGCGGTTGCCTCGGTAGGTACGATCGGGATAACCCACGATACAGCCATACCGTTCTACCAGAGACTGTAATGCTTGGAATGCCCAGTCTGTGGGTCTAACGTCAGTTAACTGAGACACAGAAGTGACTTGGTCAATCGATCCAACTTCAGCGCCTTCTGCGGCATAAGAGCCAACTTGATCGATCGAGGATGCATTCGTTACGGTTGCATCAGCTACGGAAGCCTGAGCAATTTCAACGGAGCGAACACTATCCATAGCCGATGCTCCAGGGGCAGTGGTTTGCACCTGGGGAGCACTGGATAGTACCATAGCTTCATTTACAGAGGCAGCCTGAGCTGCTCCGGCTGTCACAGAACTAGCAAAAGCCGCACCAAAAATTGCTGGAGCTGCCAGCAAAAGTTTCCATTGGGTCTTTGACATCATATGTCTCACTCACACCTGACTCAGGACAATCTTCAACTCACAGGCTTCCTATTCTCCGGTATCTCGCTCGAGATTTAGGACTCTGAAAGGAAGACTTCTAAAGTATACATCACCCTTTCCCAGATCTAAATAGCTGTAAGTCTTTTCTGATAAGGTTTTCCAGATCTCTGAAGAAATGAACACTGGTGGAGTAATGATTTTTCAGGTCCTAAGGGCAAAAATTTTGATTGCTATGAACATTTAGTGGTAGGGGTGCGTGCCTGGAGCGATCCAGGTCCATGAGCAAGGAAAATTTGCCAGTTATGAATTATCTGTACCTTTAAATAAAGCAAATCGGGGTCTATATATAAAACCCCGATTTGTTTGCAATGGATGATTCTAACCTGTTAACAGGCGATCTTCTTAGAAGGAGAAGGTGGTTCTCACAGTACCGATAATCACATCATCACCATCATTGAACGCATCCGACGAGGGGTTGATCACCCAGATGACACCAGGAGTGATGGAGATATTGTCGGTTAGCTGATACTTGTAGAACGCTTCGACGTGGATTGGGTTTTGAGCATCTTCAAAGTAGGGTTCTACTCCTGCCATCAGACCCAGCAAGTTACCCCGCTTGCCCAAGTCAGCAAAGGCTAGACCCAAACCATAGGTCCAAGAGTCAAAATCACCACTACCACCGACGCCTTTCAGATTGACATCCAGGTAAGCACCAAAGGCGTTCACCGAGATGGTGGGGTTAATTTTGTAAGCAGCTGACAAACCGAAGGCATTCACTTCAGCACCGTTGGTCAGAGGCAGAACAATGTTGTCTAAACCAGAACCAACCACTGACCCTGCACCGCCACCATCGAAGAGGCTAACTTTCCGGTAAGCGTTGACATAGGTAGCACTGACAGACAGCTTGCTATCCATGCCGGTGTAGTTGATCTGGGCTAGGGCACTGTAGTTGCCGTTAAACAAACCACCGCCAGCGCTTGGCACATTAGCCGTAGTTGCTCCACCCAAATCGGTGTTGTCCGCCAGGTAACCCAAGCTCAGCTTGAAAGAATCGCTGAAGGAGTAGGTTAAGCCTAGACCAGAACCACCACCAAGTAAGTAAATGGGGTTACGTTGAGCAAACATCGACAGAGGACCATTGCCTCCATCAAAGTTTTCCATTAAACCAGCACTGGTTGGTGCATAGTCATAGTGCAGACCACCAACTGCAGGAACGTAAACTTGCAGCTTATCATCCATCAATGGGAAGAAGTAAGCCAACCAGTCTACTTTAACTTGGTTACCACCGGTGCTACCAAATTGGAAGGTTTGAGTTCCTTCGGTCAAAGATACACCGTCATTTAGCTGGAAGGGCACAAAGTTACCAGCCGCCAACCGGGTGACGAGCAAGTCTTTACCAGAGAAGCTGGTGTTGAGGGCTAAACGAACCCGATCTTGGAAGACAACGTTGTTATCACCACCATTGTTTTGACCAAATTCACTGGTAATCCCAAAAATGGCTTCCCCAGCTAGCTTGGTTGTGGTAGAGAATTGCTGTTTCTCTAGAGTAGCGGTACGAACTTCTAGCGCATCGACACGACCACGTAGAGCTGCCAATTCAGCCGCAAACTCTTCTTGCAGACGTTGCAAAACTAGCAGATCCTCTTTCCGCACCAAGTCTGCGGTCGCTGCTGCGATTAATTCCTGAATCTTATCCATACAGGCATTAAGACCAGCCGCAAACTCATACCGAGTCATCGCGCGGTTGCCACGGTAGGTTCTGTCGGGATAACCCACGATACAGCCGTAGCGCTCAACCAAAGATTGCAGTGCTTGGAATGCCCAGTCAGTAGGTCTAACGTCGGTCAACTGAGATACAGACGTCACCTGACCCATGGAAGCTGCCCGGCTACCCTCACGGGTGTAGCGATTCACCTGATCAAGAGATGAGGTGTCTAGCTGAGAAACTCCGGTTTGGGGAGCTGCTGGAACTGCTTGAGCCAGAACTTGGGGTTGAGCGATCGTCTCGGGTTGCGAGACCGCGGGGATTTCAGTTGGCGCAACAGTCAGCTCAGAGCTGGCGACTGGAGCTTGAGTGGTTTCAACGGCGGCATCGGTAGACACCGCTTCAGTAGGAACAACAGTTTCCGCTGCGGTGGCAGATGCTGAGATTGCCAGTGCCGCGCCTAACGCTGCTGGACTAACCAGTAATGACTTTAACCAGATTTTTGACATGCTTCGTCCTCCTCACACTGACGTTTAGCAACAATTCAGCGGTCTTTTGCAATTAGTCTATCAGCTAGGGTTTGCTTAGACTTAACGCTGTAGATTTACTCACCCAACAAGCGTAATCCAGATTACGAGGTTGATCAAGGGTATGTTGTCAGCCGCAATACATTTGTTGATAAAAATGATAGATCAGTCACCCCTAGTTTAGCCGCACAGGCAGGTGGTTAGAAGATGATTCAACAATTATTTATTAGTGAAATTAATCAGTCAAATTATGTCCTAGAACAGCAAACACCTGCCGCTGCTCGAACAATTGTACTAACTCTGGATTGAGCTTATTTTGTTCAGCTTCTTGCCACAGGATCCGAGTGGCGGCTGTAACCGACAACCGCCGTTTGTAAGGGCGATCGCTGGCGGTGAGGGCATCATATATATCTGCGATCGCCATGGCTTGCGATTGAATCGGAATTTCAGCTTGCCGCAAGCCCTGTGGATACCCACTGCCATCTAATTTTTCATGGTGACTATAAGCGATCGTGGGAACATCCTGAAGTTGCTTAGTCCAGGGAATCCGCTTGAGAAACTCAAAGGTATGCGTCACGTGAGACTGAATCACATCCCGCTCCGCTTCCGTCAAATTCCCCCGCCGCACCATCAGTTGTTCTAATTCTTCTGAGGTAATCAGTGGTTGATATTGACCATCAATGTCACGGTAGGTGAGCCGTGCCAACTCGCATAGTTGAGCTAACGGCTCTTCTGCCAGCACTCGTGGCTCATCTGCCTCTAATAACAGTTCCCAGTAGTGTCGGAGTTGCTCAATCACCTGATGCAGCTGCTGATCAAATTCAGTCAACGCCTGACAGTGCTGGCAGTGAGGATGATCGGCATTGCCATGGGTGCGAGGATGGTCAGGATGTTCTAACAAATACTTAAATTTATTCTGGGCACAGTCTAACTCTAAAGTGCGCTGTGCCAAAGCAAACCGATGCTTCACAACTTCTAGCTGTAAAGGGTATAACTTTTTCGCCTTACCCAAGACGGCTTCTGGCACTCCCACTTTGCCAAAGTCGTGCAGGAGGGCAGCATAGCGGATCTCCTGGAGCTGCCGATGATTAAAAGAGAACAAGCGTAGCGATCCGGTCGTAATGGAGTGGACTTCTTCACTCAACCGCACGGTTAAGTCGGCTACCCGTTCCGAGTGCCCAGATGTACAAGGATCCCGAGCTTCAATAATTTGTACAGATGCTCGCACGAATCCTTCAAACAAATTTTCAATACTTTCTTGTAATTGATTGCGCTCGATCGAGATGGCTGCCTGACTAGCCAGAGATTTGAGAATACGTTTTTCCCAGTCCGTATAGGGTTGAGTAACTTCTAAAGCATTTTTATCGGTCACTACAATATCGGGTCGGATTTTGCGGTTAATCAGTTGCAGTACTCCAATCACATCACCCTGCTGATTTTGCATGGGCAAAACCAGTACCGATCGGGTGCGGTAAGCTAAACTTTCATCAATGCTGCGATCGATCTGGTAAGGGACATTCGCCGGAGAATCGTAAGCATCCGGTAGATTTAAACTACGACCCGTCAAGGCCACATAGCCTGCTAAACTATTGCGGGTTAGAGGCATGGCAAATTCCCGCAACGAGCTTAATGGCTTTGAGAAATTCTGTGCCACCTTAAACAGCAGCATGGGGACATCCCCGCTATGGTCGATCAGGTAAACGCTGCCTGCATCACTCCAGGTAATTTCTCGGCTTTTAGTTAAAATCAGATTGAGTAAAGCTTCTAAATCGTGGGTGCTGGACAGGGCTGTGCCGATCGCCAATAACTGTTCAATAATTTCAGCAGGATCCGTAGATTCTTGCAAAGGCGATTCCGGCAAAGTATCCTGGCTTTCTGTGATTCCAACTTCAGATTGGCGAGTCCACATGTTCCTGCAATCCCCTAATGATTCAGTTTAGGCGTTTTTACAACAATGAGCAGTGAGAAAAGTTGGAAGACCAAAATTGGGAGCACGAATAGCGATTGACCCTCATCCCCCATCTAATGCCAAGCCAAATGAGTCTGGCAGCCAATAGCGCACCTGATATTTCCTACTTTAGAGGTTCCAGTACGCAATCTTCAGACGTTTACAGTTTTGACAAAATTAGCACACTCCCACCACGGTACGCTGATTCTTCATCTCATGCCAGTGAGCATAGCTGAGCGATCACAGAGATTAGAAGAGGTAGCCTCATGATCAATCAATTGGTGAAGCACTACTGGGCATGGATACTAGGGATCATGGTGCTGGGGATCCTACCAGGGTATGCAGCGATGCTCGTCACACGGGTACAACTTGATACTACGGTTTTTCACGTGGCTGAGCAGCACACGATCGATCCAACCACCGTGCTAAATCAGTTGGCACAAGTCAATGTCGTGTACTTAGGCGAAGTTCACGATCGCTTAGCTGATCATCAAGCCCAGCTCGAAATGATCCAGGCATTACACCAACGACGTCCTAACCTGGCGATCGGAATGGAGATGTTCCAGCGACCAGCGCAGTCGAGCTTGAATCAATATTTAGGTGGACAAATTACCGAAGCGCAATTGCGTACACTCAGCCAATATGACCAACGTTGGGGATTCGACTGGGAGTTTTATGCCCCAATTTTGCGATTTGCCAAAGCCCACCGGTTGCCTGTGATTGCCTTAAATACCCCTAGCGAAATTACCCGTAAGGTATCGCGCTCCGGGTTGGAAAGCTTGACTCCAGCAGAGCACCAACAAATTCCGCCCCGATCTCAAATTCAGCTTGGTCCTGAGGCGTATCGGCAGCGGCTTCAGCAATTCTTTACAGCCAGCCATCAACAGGCTGGACATAGCCTGACCTTTGAGCGATTTTTTCTGGCGCAGGTGCTCTGGGATGAAACAATGGCAGAGCAAATTGCTCAAACGCTACAACAATCCCCTGACACCTTAATGGTTGTGTTAGCTGGGCAGGGACATATTGCCTATGGTTATGGCATCCCCGATCGGGTTTTGCGCCGTTTACAAACTCAACCATCATTCCAGGGGCAGTTTGAACAACGGCTAGTCCTGCTCAATCCCGATGCCGAACTGCGTACCCCAACCAAGCCTAAAAGTGCTGATTATTTTTGGGATGCACCGGCTGGGAATAAATAAATAATGCCGGAGATCCAGGTCAGGATAACCGAGAGCCAAAACATGATTAACGCAGGCAGCGTCCAAACTTCGGCAAGGGGCGCGATGAGCAAGGCAATGGCCGCAATTTGGCTCACCGTTTTCAATTTGCCCCAAAAGTTGGCACCCTGAATTGCCGTACTGCCTTGGAGGTTAGGGTTAACCCGCCATCCAGCGATCGTCAACTCACGTGCCAAGATTAAGAAGACGCCCCAGGCAGGAACTTGCCCCAAAGCAATTAAGGGTAAGAGGGGAGCAAAAACCAATAATTTATCAACTAATGGATCGAGGAATTTGCCTAACTCTGTCACCTGATTTAAGCGGCGGGCGAGATAACCGTCTACCCAATCTGTACTAGCACCAATTAAAAATATGGTGAATACAAACCAGCGCATAGCCGGAGTAGGAGTATCTGACAGACCATAAAGGATAAAGGGTACGGCAAGCAAACGCGAAACAGTGATCCAGGTAGGTAGATTCATGAACGATCGGTAAGCAGGTCATCTCCATGATCTTAAGCGCATAAAAAATCGGGGAGTGAAAAGATCCCCCCGCGATTCCTCTCATGAAGTTTTACAGTTTTTACAGGATAAATGCCTGAGTGGGCTTTCTACAAGCGATTAACTGAATCGCTTAGCAAGCTCCATTTTTCTTGATGACTACCCAGATGGTTTTCAGAATGAGTTGCAGATCATAGGCGATCGACCATTTTCTCTGGTAATCAAGATCCATAGCGACAATTTCTTCAAAATCGATGACATTCGAGCGACCACTGACTTGCCATTCTCCGGTAATTCCCGGTTTAACATTCAAGCGTTCCCAGTGATGCCGTTTGTATCCCATAACTTCATCCACCGTCGGCGGACGAGTTCCCACCAGGCTCATCTGTCCCATGAGTACATTCCAAAATTGGGGGAACTCATCCAGGCTCGTTTTACGCAGGAAGCGTCCGATCCGGGTAATCCGTGGATCATTCCGATTTTTGAAAATTCCACCTTTGGCTTCGTTGTAAACCAAATGCTTGAGTTTATCTGCCTCAACAACCATAGAGCGGAACTTCCAGATCCGAAAGGGTTTACCCCGATATCCACACCGAATTTGGCTATAGAAGATCGGACCAGGATTATCAAATTGAGTGGCGATCAGCACAGGAATAGCCACCAATCCAGTCAGACTTAGACCAACCAAGGCGCCCACAATATCAATGAATCGCTTCAGCTTATTCGCGATCGAAGGATGAACTTGCCCTTTTAGCCTCTGATTGGAGCTGGAAATCGCAGGTTGAGTTAGGGGCGATCGCTCTAACACTGCTGAGGGCAGAATTGGAAATGATTTAGGGGAGGGGCGAGATGTGGTAGTCACGGTTGTAACTGTTCCGCTGATGATGTGTACCTCACCCCTAACATAGGTAGATTCCCTTAGAAACACCAGCGCATCTCAGGACATTTGCGTAATCTTTGAAATGAGAATGCCTTTATGAAGCTAGCATGTTTTTTTCTGGAGAGAAAAAATAGTTGCGGGTGCCGCCAATAGCAAAGCAATATATATGACAATTTATTACCCCTCGACGCCCATGACGACAGGCTCCTAGAAACAAATGGGTGTCAACACTCCTCTGTGTCAGTCGATTCGCTGGCTCAGATTCTCAGTATGAACGTCCTACCACCGAAAGTAGCTTTGAATACATTGGTATTACTTGGGCGGTACTGATAGAGGCAATGTCCACGGAATTGCTAAGGTTTGCCCAATTTGCCGAGCAACAGCGGCAGCACCATACCGGTTGAGATGGCTAGGATCGAGAAAAAAGTCATTACGATCGACCCAACGATCGCCCAGATCATGAAAAATGAGTGAACTCGATCGGGCCACGGTTCTCATATAGGCACGAAACCGCCACTCATAATCACTCCGCACCGGGTCCAGGTAAATCCGATGCAGAGGCAGATTCACATAAATGAGAGGAATCTTATGGATCTCGGCAAACCGGATGACATTTTTCAGGGCAACTGTGGTCTGCTTGCCATTTAAATTGAAATCCCGGTAATCACCATCATAACGACCTGCTACCCAAGGGTAGCGATGAAAGTAGGTATTGGGATTGAAGCGATCTGAAACAATTTGAAAGCCTAAAGCTTCTAAGTAATTCTTGGGTTTTAAGGCTTGCGCTTTTTGGGCATTGGCAGTTTCAGGATTCACTTTTTCGCCATTGGCTTTTTCGGCAGCCGATTGGGCGACGGATCCTGCTCCGAACAGATTTTTTAATGTTGTGCTACATAGCAAGGTACTGGCAGGTTGCGGATAGACAAAACTCCCTGGAGCTACACGTTTAATTCGCACTTGAGGCTGAATGGTTGTGTAGCTGGGTGGCATATCAATACAGATCTGTTTTAGATCGAAGGCATTAATCTCCGGCACCCGTGGACGAACTCCCGCCAGTAACTGCTTATGACCAGGTGAACTGATGATTTTGCTATAGGTATGGTCAACTCGTCCATTGTTAAAGGCTCGAGAACCATCTGCCCAGATAATCAATTTCGGTAATTGCTGCGGTGCGATCAGGTGTCGCAATGTCCAGTCAGTAGTTTGGGCTGTACCGCCATTTAAACTTAAGTTAAAGATTTTGAGATTAGGATAACCCCGTTTCGCGAGGGTCTCTTGCAGAACTACAGGATCAACACCTTGTAATGCCCGTGAACTGCCAACGATCAAAATATCTGGAGCCCCGTACTCTGCCAAGTAGTTGAGATACAACTGCACCTGGCGATCGAACTGCTCACTATTAAAGCTGGGATAAGGAGAGTAAATAAACTGAGTCAACCTCGGTACATCAGCCGAGGGTGGGGCTGCCGATGGTTGAGTAGGAGTTGTCCCACTGACGGGCGTTGGCTCGGGAATGACCACTTGAGCCAGTTGAGGTGCAACTCGCCCTGCCCCGATAATTCCACTAGCAGCCAGTAGTCCCACTAGAGGCACAAACATCAACAAACGCGACTTCCACACCATGGGAGGTTCACTCAAGATCTTCCTTCAATCAGGTAGTTGAGCTGGTAGACAACAATTCAGGATGACTGCCACGCCTCAACCTGATCCATTCTCCTAGACAATTTGCGAAATGGATCGAAGATAGAGGTTTGATCGAGACATTATCCTGATTGACCCACTCCAGCTGGATCGGCAGGGGGAAGACACTGAATCGAAATTTCCGGAGTTCTAGGGTACTGCTGGAGCAAGTTCAGGAAGTTGGAAAAGTCAAAGCTGCGTGGATCTAACCGCTGACCCGAACGATCGACCGCTTGGTGGGTGGTAATCCGCGCATCCGGCACACCTGTTTTGGCGACTAACCAGGCGAGGGATTGATACTGCGCTGGGGTATACCCAGTATGACGACGGGCATTATTGTTACCACTGGGCGGGGTTTCTAGAGAAATATGATAGGCAAAATTATTCACAGAACCTGCCAGTTTGGGATTCGTTTGAATGGATTCCACGCCATTCAAGCCCACAAAAGCAGAGTTACCAGCCCCAAAAGCGCGCTTATCAGGCGGAACTAAATAAATAATTGTGCCATCCAAGGCAATTAAGGTGTGATAACTGGCTTGGTCTGCATCTCTAGGGTGGGGAGTTCGAAATAAGTTAAGGGCACTGCTGGCGGATCCAACCGTTTCATGTAGCACCACGATCGGCTCTAATAAGGCTGGATTACCTTGCAAATCCTGGAGAAACCGATCGCCATAATTAGTTGGATCAATTAAGGCAATTTCTTCTCGGGGGGTAAATTCTGGACTAGGTTGAGTCAATACAGTGGCAGATTGTGCTCCTGGAGTTGCATTATTGTCAGGAACCTGGCGAAACCGAGACAGGCTAACGGCACCAGGCACCAGGCTAATTGAGCGGCGTTGTTGCAACACCCATGTAGGAGGATTCGTTTGGCGCGGATCAGGCTGTAGCGCACAAGTGCGAGGCAGTGCCTCCTCTAGACTGGAGTTCGGCGGTACGGTGGAAGTATTAGCACGAGCGGGAGTCTCGAAACCACGGGGAGCAAGTTGTGCCTGACTGGAGCCTAGAGTGAAGACAAGGCTAGTGAAACATAAGGTGACAAGTGCCACTGTTAGTAAGAATTTGCGTCTCATACTCCTCATCACAGCAATATCGTAGGTGAGCGATCGCAATGCGTGTAGATTTGTCCCCGTCAGAGTCAATCGTTCAGATGCAGACTACAGACCAGCAAAAAGCCAATCCCTTGAAATTATCACAGTCTGGGGAGATCAATAGAGGTGTTAACAACAACACCTCTATAACAGGTTGACAAATCTAGCGGAGGAGAAGACGCCTGGAGATTACTGCCAGACTAAAACCTTGGCTTCGTACTCAGGCAAATCAATCAAGATATTTTGATCACCAGCCTCGATATCATAGTCACCGGTCCACTCGTGCCAGGTGCCATCCGCTGGAAAATTAGGCACTCGATAACCTGCCAGGTAATTATCGGAGAAGTTAGCAACAACCACAACCCGCGAGCCTTCATCATTCCAGCGCACATACGCTAAAACACCGGAATCGGGATCTTCATGAAAGAAATCAATATTCGCGGTATATAGAGCATGATTCGCTTTGCGAAGGCTAATTAAGCCCTTGTAGTACTCGAATAAGCCGCGATTTAGATCATTGCCTAATAAAGTCCAATCCACTTTGTTTGGCTCGATCGTTTTATATTTACTTTCGCCAAACTCCTGCCCCATCCAAATCAGCGGCACTCCCATTGCCGTCATCAGCAACGCGGCTCCCAGTTTGACCCGTTTAAACGCCGCTTCATCTAGAATGCCGCGATCGCCCAGATCTGCCATGATCCGATTGTGGTCATGGTTCGACAGATAATTGACTACGTTTGTTGCCCCCAAAAAGCCTTGGCGTTTGGCATCCAGAACATCCTTCAGGCGTTCAAAGTCAAGAGTGTCACCGCAGATATGTTCCAGAACGCAATGATAGAAGCTGTCATGCCAACAGCCATCCATCGGACCATCCACATTGGTAATGCTAGTGGTCTCCGGAATATGCTCCGCCACGTTATAAAACGGTTTGGCTCCGGCTGTTTGTTTCGCTTCCTGCACAATCCAGTGCATAAAGTCATAATTGGCGATCTGCCGAGCCGCATCGAAACGAATGCCATCGATATGATATTCCTCAACCCAAAACCGCACCGTATCGCCAATAAAGCGACGGGCAGGATAGGTATCTAATGCTTCATCATATAATTCGTAATTAAATTCTGGACCCCAGTTATTATCTGGGTCACGGGGTTCATGATGATACCAATAGTCATGATCAATTTGGGTCAAAGGACTAGAGGCTTCAGAATGGTTATAGATCCCATCCATCAGCACTCGCATGCCCCGAGCATGGCATTCATCGATCAAATGCTTTAAATCTGCGGTGGTTCCGTAGCTGGATTCAGTAGCAAAAAAGTAGCGAGGGTTATACCCCCAACTGTAATCTCCGGGATATTCTTTGACTGGCATCAGCTCGATCGCGTTAATCCCTAACTCACAGAGATAATCCAGCTTCTCGAGCACATGTTTATATTTGCCACGCGGTTTTGGATCATCTTCGCCACCGGAGAAGTCCGCTACATGTAATTCATAAATTACCAGTTCATGATCAGCCGGTAGCGGCTTATCGTCGTGTTTCCAAACATAGGTATCGACGATCGGTTCCCCATCTTTAATCCAAATCACGCCATTCTGAGTCGGATCATCAATATTAGTGGCATAGGGATCAACAACTTCTACCCATTGATCCGGTTCTAGAAACCAACTTTTCGACTGCACCCGAAATTTATATTGATAGGTGCCATCTTCCAACTCGACCATGGTTCTAAAAAAACCATCGTCTCCCTTTTGCATCGGGATATCTTGCCAGTCAGAAAATGAACCAATTAACGCAACACCTTTGTTGTAAGGAGCAAATAGTTTAAATTCAATTGCCTTTGCCATATATACCCCAGAGAGATTTGATGCTGCATGATTGCGGCAATGCAGTTATTGTCCGGGGTTAGAGGGATGACCCACATCTTCCTACAGACAAGGAATTTCTTGAGGTAGGAATACCTCTCCTGGAAGAGTTGAATGGCAAAGCTGAGATTGCAATTTGTTAAACGGTCACATTTAGCACACTAACCCCGTGTGATTTCCGATACTCTGACGAACATTTATGATAGTGAGCGCAATGACCCTAACTTCATCCCTTTCACTCTCAATCCCTACATAATCGATCTTAGGAGAGTTCAATCCAGTGAGTATGCGTCCATCTCTGTTGATACCACGGCGGCAAGTGCTTCGGGGACTACTGGCAACCGCCGCCTTTGCTGCCACGAGTTCTAAATTAGTCGGCTGTAGTTCTACCAGCACCGAAGCTGGCAGCTCAGGCAGTGCTTCTGATGCCAAGCCATTAGTGATTGGGTTTATTTATGTAGGGGCAAAAGATGATTATGGCTGGAATCAAGCCCATGCGCTTGGGGCACAGGCGATCGCTAGCTTGTCAGGAATAAAATTGGTTGAACAAGCGAGTGTTCCAGAAACCAAAGAAGTTCAAGAGGTCATGCAAAGCATGATCGAGCAGGATGGGGCAAGCATTATATTCCCAACGTCATTTGGCTACTTTAATCCCCATGTGATTGAAATAGCTAAACAATATCCTGATGTGCAATTTTTCCATTGCTCCACACTATGGCAGGAAGGCATGCCAACCAATATCGGCAATTACTATGCCGATACGGATGAAGGGCAATATGTGGCTGGGCGAATTGCCGCTCAAACTACGAAAACAGGCAAGTTAGGCTTCGTGGCAGCTAAGCCTGTGAACCCGGTGCTGCGGAATATCAATGGCTTCATCATGGGCGCCCGTAGCATTAAGCCAGATATTGAAATGAAAGTGATCTTCACGGGCGATTGGAATGTTCCCGTGAAAGAGGCTGAAGCCACCAACTCCCTGGCTGATCAACAAGTAGATGTGGTGGGAGTTCATGTAGATAGCCCCAAAGTTGTGATTGAAACGGCTGAGAAACGAGGCATCTTTTCTTCTGGTTACCATACGGATCAGTTGGCTTTGGCACCTAAGGGGTATCTCACTGGCACTGCTTTCCACTGGGGACAAATCTATAAAGAGTATGTAGAAGGGCTGCAAGCCGGCAAGAAAGTCACTGATGGTGGCATTCCCCGCTTTATTCAGGGCAGCTTAAAAGAAAAGTATGTGCAGATGGCACCTTTTGGACCGGCTGTAGCCGATGCTGTGAAGCAAGATGCTACTAAAACAGAAAATCAGATCGCTGATGGGACGTTGATGATTTACACGGGAGAGATTAAGGACAACGGTGGCAAGGTCAGAATTCCCAAAGGGACAGCGTATAAATTGACCGATCCGGCATTAGACAAGATTGATTGGCTGGCAGATGGTGTCCAAGGCAGTGTGAGCTAATGATGATGCTAAAAACCACAACTTGGCGCAAGACCGCCGAAGCGATCGCTATTCCGATCGGAGCGCTACTCGTCGCTCTCATGTTGTTCGGGATCTTTTGCGCCTTTTGTGGCAAAAATCCCCTGGCTGTCTATGGTCTGATCTATAGTTCTGCCTTTGGCAACTGGCGAGTGTTTCAAGGGACGTTGCTACGGGCGGCTCCGCTGATGCTGACGGCATTATGTACGGCGTTACCTGCTCGACTAGGTTTAATGATTATTGGCAATGAAGGGGCACTAGTCGTTGGTGGTGTTGCGGCTGTGATCACGGGGTTAGTCTTGTCCTACGGTAGCGTCACTCCTTCTGCCGAACAATTACAGCAGGTATTAGCCATTCCGCCGATTCTAGTGCAGCTCGGTATGGCACTCGGTAGCATTGTGGCAGGTGGCTTATGGATTGCGGCGGTAGGTGCACTGCGGCATTACCGAGCTGTCAACGAAACCATTAGCAGTTTGTTGATGAACTATATCGCGATCGCCTTAATGAATCATTTGGTTGGTGGTCCGATTAAAGATCCGGGTGAAACGATTAAGGCATCTAGCTTTGTGCTACCAGACATCAACCGACTAGCCAATCTGCCCACGACCCGAATTCACTACGGGTTACTCTATGGCATTATCGTTTGCGTGATTGCCTATTTTCTGATTCAGCACACGACCTTTGGGTTTGCCGCTCGCACGGCTGGGGGCAATATCAAAGCCGCCCGGATCGCGGGATTACCCGTTGGCAAACTGACCGTAATGATTTGCTTCCTGGCAGGCTCCTGTGCAGGATTGGCTGGCATGGTAGAAGTCGCCGCGGTCCATGGACGGGTCAATGAATCGCTCGTGGCAGGCTATGGCTACACCGGAATTCTGGTCGCCTTTGTGGCGCGATATAACCCGATCGCCTGCACGATCGTCTCCATTCTATTAGGTGGCATTCTCGCCAGTAGCGGTGCCCTCCAGCGCAATTTAACCATGCCTGATGCGACGGCTCTGGTATTTCAAGGCTTGGTCTTTCTAGTCATCCTCTACAGCGATTCCCTCTATGGGCGCTTGCAGATCTTCAAAGATCCAGGACCTAAAGCCGCTGTACCACCAGCGGCTTCAACGACAATTCCAGCCTGATGACTTTTTGGTCTAATTCTGTAAATCAAGCGTAGCTGAGGGGATAGGACGGTATGGCAACAGAAGCGATCGGCTGGTTAGGGGTTCCATTAGGGATTTTGGCAGGCACATTACGGGGAAGTGCGCCATTCTTGTTTGTCAGTTTAGGGGAGTGTTTAACGGAAAAAAGCGGCAAGATTAACCTGGGGCTGGAAGGAACGTTATTAATGGGGGCAATGAGTGCCTATGCGATTTCTTACCTGGGCGTGTCGCAGTGGAATATGTCTCCAGCCATTTCGCCATGGATTGGGGTGCTCGTTGCTGGATTGGCCGGAATGGGAATGGGACTGATTCATGCCTGGTTATCCCAACAGCCGCGGGTGAATGATATTGCTGTCGGCATTGCCATGATCATTTTTGGCAGTGGTTTAGCTTTCTTTCTGGGTAAACCGTTTATTCAGCCCCAAGCGCCTCAACTCCCATCTTTTGAATTAGGGAAGTTGCTCAGCAGTTCTCCGATCGTGCAATCCGCACTACAGATTAGCCCGTTGTTTATCTTAGGAGTTCTCCTAGCTCCAGCGATGAACTGGTTTTTCAAATCTACCCGTCCAGGTCTATTTATTCGCGCTGTGGGCGATAGTCCTGATGCGGCGTTGGCAATGGGCGTATCGGTGAAGAAAGTGAGGATGCTGTGCATTATTGCGGGTAGCTTTTTAGCTGGGATTGGGGGTGCCTATTTATCACTGGTTTATCCTGGCAGCTGGACAGAACGGATTTCCAGTGGTCAAGGATTGATGGCAGTTGCTCTCGTGATCTTCGCTCGTTGGAATCCGATTCAATGTTTATGGGCCTCGTTATTTTTTGGTGGCGCTCAGGCGATCGGTCCTGCCTTGCAAGCCGTAGGGATTGACAAAGGCTACTACCTATTTAATGCCGCTCCGTATGTGCTGACACTGTTAATTATGATCCTGACCTGTTCGCCGAAGAAAACGTTGTCCGGTGCACCAGGGGCTTTAGGCAGTATTAACGGCTAGTCCGTGGTTTGGCATACACGCAATTTTCTCCCCAAGAGGCTAAGATGGCAGAAGTTATTCCTTCCGTTCACCAAGGTTCCGTGTCTGAGCTTGATGCTGCGATCGCTCCTCCCGATCTCGAAGTGGTTAACATGAGCAAACGCTTCGGTAGTTTGGTGGCATTGGATCAAGTCTCCCTGCATGTGAAACCCGGCACATTTCATGCGCTCCTGGGTGAGAATGGGGCGGGAAAAAGCACTCTGGTGAAGTGCATGATGGGCTTTTATCGACCCGATCATGGCGACATTGTGATTAACAAACGCTCACGGACGATCGCTAGCCCCAAAGATGCGCATCATTACGGCATTGGCATGGTCTATCAGCACTTTACTTCCGTGCCCGCTATGACTGTGGCGGAGAATTTGGTGATGTCCCGGTTTGACACAACTACCGTGATCAACTGGAAACAGGAAATGGCAGCACTGCAAGCGTTTATGGCGACTGCCCCCTTCAAGCTGCCGTTAGAAACCTTAGTCGGACAGTTGGCAGCAGGCGAAAAGCAGAAGCTAGAAATTCTCAAGCAACTGTATCTGCATAGCAAGATCTTAATTCTGGATGAACCGACCTCTGTGTTGACGCCCAGTGAAGCCGATGAAGTCTTAGGCTTAATTCGGGAACAGGTCACTGATGGCAAGTTAAGCGTTCTGATCATTAGCCATAAGTTTCGGGAAGTCACATCATTTTGTGATGAAATTACGGTGCTGCGAAAAGGTAAGTTTGCCGGAACCGGTCGGGTTGAAGCACTGACTGTGGCAGACATGGCAGAGATGATGATGGGTGAAAAACGGGAACCGCAGCCGGTAGAAAAAGTAGCCACGACAGAAGTCGTTCCCGTGTTGCAACTGCACAATCTCCATGCGAATAAGGACAATGGCTTAGAAGCCTTACATGGAGTCAATTTAACGGTTCATCAAGGTGAAATCGTTGGCATTGCGGGGATTTCGGGCAACGGACAACGGGAATTGGTGGAAGTGTTGGCCGGGCAACGATCGGCAACCAGCGGTCAGGTAATGGTCAATGGTGAGCCCTATGCCGCGACGCGCAAACAGATTAACCAACATCGCGTGTTTGTGTTACCGGAAGAACCACTCAAAAATGCCTGTGTGCCGCACATGAGCGTGGCAGAAAATTTGGCATTACGCACCTTCGATCGCCCGCCCCAAGCCAAAGGTCCTATGGTGCTGTTTGCGGCAATTCGGCAGATGGCAGAACAGTTAATTGATACCTTCAAAATTAAAACGCCAACGCCGGAAACTCCAGTTGGCAATTTATCCGGCGGCAATGTGCAACGTACCGTGTTAGCCCGAGAATTATCGGCAGATCACATTAATCTCCTGATTGCCGCTAATCCTTGTTTCGGCTTAGATTTCGCCATGGTGGATTATATTCATGGGCAAATTCTGTCAGCCCGCAACCGAGGGGTCGCCGTTTTGTTGGTAAGTGAAGATTTAGACGAATTATTGAAGTTATCTGATCGCCTGATCGTGATTAGCGGTGGCAAGTTTGCCTACGAAAGTGCGATCGCAGAGGCTGACTTTGCGGCAATTAGTCACGCGATGGCAGGGCACTAACATGACTAGTATTACAGCTCAGCCCTACGAGTATGAACTGCCTGAATCCAGCCAGTTAGCCCTAATTGTGATTGATATGCAACGCGATTTTATGGAGCCAGGTGGCTTTGGCGATGCCTTAGGAAATGATGTGCAGCGCTTGCAGGCGATCGTCCCGACGCTGAAACAATTACTCGAGGGTTGTCGAGCCTTGGGTCTACCGATTTTTCACACGGTGGAAGGTCACCAACCTGATTTATCAGACTGTCCACCTGCCAAACGCCTGCGGGGACGAGGCAGTTTGACGATCGGCGATCAGGGGGGCATGGGACGGATTCTGATTTTGGGTGAACCGGGCAACAGCATTATCCCTGAACTGGCTCCCTTACCGGGAGAAACACTAATTCCCAAACCAGGCAAAGGCGCGTTTTACAACACGAACTTAGAGGCATTACTCAAAGCTCAAAATATTACCCATCTGTTAATTACGGGAGTCACGACAGAAGTGTGTGTGCAGACCACCATGCGCGAAGCCAACGATCGGGGCTACGAATGCTTAATGGTGGAAGATGCGACCGAAAGTTACTTCCCAGAATTTAAACAAGCCACCTTAGAAATGGTGCGGGCACAAGGCGGCATTGTGGGTTGGACAGCGACCACAGAGCAAATTTTACAGGGTCTAAATCAGTGGAAGTGTCCTCAAGTTGCGGCTGGCAGTCCGTCATAGGTTATGGTGTTCAGTCACTTTGAGCAGGAAATAACCCACTCCGACTAAGCCTAGACACAACATAATGCCCACGACCGTTAATTGAATTTCGGCGGCATCCATTTTGGAGCTACTAAGAAAGGCTAACAGCCCAAAGACGACTGCCACGATCGCAATCACACCGACCGCAGTGCCAACTTTACCCCAATCGAGCGATCGCGGTAAGGGAGCTTGGAGCGTACCTCCGTATGGTTGCCATTGACCACTACTAGGCATCGGTGGCATAGAGGCTGGGAACAATGATCCAGTCATTGATTGAGATAATGAAGAGGATTTGGAGCGCGATCGTCGGAGTTTAACCGTAAGTGGTTGAGCTGCTGCGTAAATTTTGGCTCGTTGCTGTTTGATTAATCGCTGCATGGCAGTTGGGGGAGCCGGGAAAATATCCAGACCTAATTTCGCCTTCCGCTCACACCAGTAACACTTGCCGTACGCATGGCTGTAGTGGTGTAACTTGACTCGCCTACAGGGTTTTAACTCTGCGATCGCTAGCTTTAAAGCTTGTAACCACTCGGTTGGGGTTGGACGCAATTCCGGCTGACGATGACCTGGGTTAAAGCAGCGCAAAAAGTAACGGCGTAACTCTGGGTGAACGACTTTGAGTGGAATCGTCAGGGGACCGGGCTGAATTAAGCTATTGGGAGCATACGCCCACCAACCCTGGCGGAGTAGATCGGTGGGTGGTGGGGAATCGCCAGTGCCAATCCATTTGCCCTTAAAGGGATAATCGCCAAACAACAAAAGATAAATAATTACGGCTAATCGAAACCGATCGTGTTCTGGTGTTTGCTCCACATATTCTAAATCTTTGCCTAACAATTCAGGGGGGGTAAAGCCTTCTGAACCGACTAAACAGCGATAGAGCACACCATTTGCCGGGTCACGCACTTGGAAAGAATCCGTATCGATGATGGCGGGTAACGCTCGATTATTAACCAAGATATTTTGGGGTTTAATATCCCCAATCACATACCCAGCGCGGTGGATAGCGGCTACGATCGAGGCAATATTGGCAGCAGTCACATGCAAGTAGCGCCAATCAAATCCGGGTAGAACTTTCTGGCGCTGCTGAGGGTTATACACACTCAATAAATCCACACTATCAGCGATTTTTGGCATCAAGAACCCAACGGCTCTGCCACTGGCATCATACAGAAGTGACTGCGGCCAGGCAAAGGAAATATGGCTCAGTTTCGCATTTGGATCGCCAGGTGGATGGGCAATCATGACCTGTAATTTCGCCATCCGGGCTGGCGTGGGCGCATGATAGATTTTTGCCAGACTCTGATCGAGTTGCGTTTGCCAAACTTCACCCTCACCACTACTGGCAATACAGTGCAGTAAAGTAATCGATTGACCGGTGCTAGTAGTGAGAGTATTCATGGTGTAGTGAGAGTAAGTTGAAGTATTTAGTTGTGCGTCGTTAAGGAGTCAACATGGGCTTGGCTTTGATCATAAAGACACAGTAGTAGCGTCTTATCATCATCCGTACGCTGATTCAGACGATCGGACTCTAGAAACGCGACGAGATAATCGTCTTCCTGGTTTGGATCAACGGTCTCTTGCAGGTATTCTTCTAAGGGCTGAAAGAAAGGTGGGAAAGCGGTCCAATCACTTAAGCGAATGGCAACTTTTTCCAATCCATCAGTAGCAGCACAAATAAAAGATTGGGGTTCTGCCAATACTTGAATTTGCATGTCTGCTAGGGCGGCTTCAGACGTGACAAACGTCGTTTGATTGGCGTATTCTCCTTTATGCGGTTGAAACAGCAGACGATAGGCTTGATCTTGAGCCCGCACCACGATAAATCCATCACCAATTTGCAGGGCAGCTAGCCAGTGAGGGGTAGCGATAAAGGCTAACAAAGTACACGCTAAATCATCGATCGCCCATTGATTGCGATCGGCAGTTTGGCGTAAAACCGTCACTACCTGCTCCACCACCTTCGTAAACAGATTTTGTGCCATCTTTTCGGAAGGACGCTGCACCAAGGAATCCCAGGACAGATGACGTTGGCGTTGTAACCATTCCTCAGTTTGGGTCAGGAAATTCAGGGCAGTCGTTACCGCTAACTTTGCCCCTACATCAGCATATTTGGCACTTCCCGCCCCATCGGCAACCACCCCCATCACCACTTCACCTAAGACCAGCCCATCGCCATAATCCTGGCAAGGCAAATTGATGGTTTGATGTAAAGTTCCGATCGCCGAGCGAGTAATGATTTTCCAGGACACAGCTAAACCTTAACAAGAACAGACCAAAGAGGATCAGGTGGCAATTTGCGCCCAACCGACCGGTGGCAGCGCGATCGCTTCACCGACTTTGCCACTAGAGACTCGCTTCATGGAAGTACTCAGCCAGATAAACAAAGATTTGAAATCTAAGCCTTGCAGTAAAGCGGGAGGGCGTTCCAGCGGGGCAATTTGCTTCAACGTCTCTAAATCAACTCCGTCAACCCCGACGGCAAAAAAGCAGAATTTGCGCTGACTTTCACCCTGTTTAATGCGCTGGGCAGCATTCTGCCAGCTATCGGTTGGTGCACCATCAGTAATCAGAAAAATCCAGGGACGATAGTACTGGACTCCATGCCCTTTATAAATTTCTTTCCGTCCTTCCAACAGGTTTAATCCGTACTCGATCGCTTCTCCCATGGGAGTATAGCCATCGGCAACCAGTTCGGGAACCTGCATTTGCTCGATCGTGGCAAAATCCTGCACCAACTGCACTGGACCAAAGGTAACAATGGCAACTTCTACAGTTAAAGCGGCTTTGGTATCCTTCTGAATCTCCTCCTTAAAAATTTGCACTCCTCGCCGCAGTTCTTCGATCGGTTTTCCTGCCATTGAGGTCGAAGTATCCAGTAAAAGCACCACTGGACAACGGTTTTCTGGATTTTCTACAAATTCAGGTAAACCTACAGGCATCGCAGGAACCTCCCAACGCTCAAATTCAAATCTCCCAATTTTAGAGCCTGTTCCGTTTTTTACAACCGGGATGACTAAGTATTTTTAGGTTTTCGAGCATTAATAACTGCAAGCCCGCCACAGCCTTAGTTTCAGCTTCTCATCGACTCCTAATCTATCGCTCAGCTCAATTTGGGATTGCCAAATCATACTGGGAGTGGCGAAGAAACCCCGATCCATTTCATAATGGATTGTAAAGGAGTATGAAGAGACGTGTGTTTTTAGGGACAGGAGTCGCGATCACGATCGTGGCTTATAGCTCCCGTAACTTTTTTAGGAGAGACAATCTGATGACATCCGCCGACCAAAAATTTGAAGTGACCAAGACTGAATCTGAGTGGAAGGAAATTCTCACTCCAGAACAATTTCAGGTACTACGCAAACACGGTACAGAGCGGGCGGGCACTAGCCCTCTGGATAAGACCTATGCAGAGGGAACCTATATCTGTGCTGGCTGTGGTTTACCCTTGTTTTCCTCAGAAACTAAATTTAACAGTGGTACGGGTTGGCCTAGCTTCTATGCCCCCCTAGAAGATGCGATCGCCACCACGACCGATCGATCGTTTTTTATGACCCGAGTGGAAGTTCACTGTCGTCGTTGTGGTGGACATTTGGGACATGTGTTTAATGATGGTCCTCAACCCACAGGTCAACGCTATTGCATGAATGGCGTCTCGCTCAATTTCATCGGCAAATCCCAGGAATCTTGAGACAGTATTTGTAACTTGATGTTGAGATCCCCTAGAGTCCCACGCTACGCGCCGCTAACGCCAGAAACAAGGGGGCTAGGGGGATCGAACAACGCAATTGCACAGCAAAACCTGCCCCGCTTAAAGATTGGTGGAAATAGCCTGCACTGGGCAGGTCGGGATACATTGTTCGCAGACAATACACCGCGATCGGGTAAAGGTCAGTTTAAAGGATTCGGGATCGAGGCTGAGGGCTTCGGTAGGACACACTCCGGTACAAAGTCCACAGTGAACGCAAACATCCTCATCGATTAAAATTTCGCGACTGGCTAGGGAAACGCCAATATCCTGCGATCGCATCCAATCGATCGCGGCATCCAGTTCATCAATGTCCCCCAACAGTTCCACAACCAATTTACCAATCTGGTTGGGAGCAACCTGAGCACGGATGATATTTGCTGCCACATTAAAATCTTTAGCCAGTCGATAGGTAACCGGCATATGGACCGATCGTTTTGGAAAAGTTAAAGTAACTCGCTTTTTCACACGTTTGCATTACTGATCTACCCCCTCGATTGTAGAAAGGATTTGCCAGGAGTGGCGGACAATTTGTCTTGCTTGCTTCTCCTGTCTAGAACACTACCGATCATTCATGTTGACGAGTCTTTCTTACCGTGTAACAGTTGATAGGTTTATTGTTTCTCTGGCTACCTTTGGAGCCATCACCTCCTACCCAATTTCTGACTTCAACTTAGCAGGTGCTGTCAATTGATCCTGGAGAGATAAGGATTATACCTGTTCAATTTCCGGCTTTAATGGTTCCGGCTCGGTTTGGGGATGTGAGGCAGTAATATGTTGTTGCAGTTTTTCCGCTAACCCTTGCACATTAGGGGACTTCAGAATGCCAATGTGATCACCGGGGATGTCATAGATATGAAAGTCATCACTAGCCACTTCTCCCCAGCCCAAATCGTAACCGAGCATCTCGAAGGCATCTCGTTCCATGGCTCGAAATAACAACAGGGTGCCAGAGTAAGGTTGCAACACATAGCCTTGAGTCATCTGGCGACGCACCTGCTCCCGAATATCTTCTTGCTGTTTCCCATTGGTAGAGTCACTGAGTACCTGGTGAGCCTGGGTCAATTTGTGCTGGAGGCGGGTTTTCCCAGCGATTTTGGTTAACATAGGGTATAACGGCTGATATAGGCTCATTCCAGCCGCAATCAGCTTTTGTTGCACTTTTTGTTTATACGGTTCTGCTTTTTCGTAGAGGTAAGCAAATCCCTGTTGGCGCAATAACTTTAGATGCATTCCTAAGCGATCGCGGAGTTTGAGTTGAGCGTGGCTGTACTCAGTGGGGGGGAGGGAGTCAAACAAAGCTACCAATGCCACTTCCTCGTCGATCGCTGTTAACTGTTGAGCGATTTCATAGGCAACTAATCCACCAAAGGATTCGCCACACAGATAGTAAGGTCCATGAGGTTGCTGCTGTCGAATTGTCTCTAAATACCGAGATGCGATCGCGGGAACACTAGAAAAAATTGATTTAAATTGATCTGTTTGACCAGCTTTTAGGAGTTCAACTTCCTCTTTGAGAAAAACTCCATAGACAGGTTGATCCGGATCTAACTGATGAGCCAGATCTTGATACAGCAGCACCCCATAAAGACAAAATAGGGGCGGTTTAGAACCACCCAACTTGAGTGGGACTAAATCATTCATTAGCTCTTCCCCGGAAGTCTGGATCACTTCAGCCAGAGCCGCGATCGTCGGTGCTTGTAATAAGGTTGTGATGGGGAGCTTTGTGCCACATTGCTGCTCAATTCTAGTCAGCATTTCTACAGCTAGCAGGGAATGACCACCGAGCGTAAAGAAATTATCAGTAATGCCGATCGATTGAATTTTAAAGGTGTTTTGCCAAATTCGAGTCAAGTCTTGTTCTAAGGCATTACGGGGGGCAATATACTGCGAATCTAGCGATGTATTAACTTCAGCAGCATTGGTTAAAGAGTGAGAAACAGTTTGATTTTGCGTTAAAGCAGGGAGGTCTAATAAGTGTTGGTCTGGATTAATCATTAAATGTTCTAACAGAGCGATATATTGCTCCAACATTTGAGCGATCGTGTCTGAGTTAAACAAATCAGTTTTGTATTGCAATACAGCCGTAAGTTGCCCCTCATGCTCAGCCACAGACAACGACAAATCAAAATTGGCAATCTCACCCGCCACAAACTCGGAACTCACCGTTAACCCATCTAACTGCAGCACCGGCACCGCCGTATTTTGCAACACAAACATCGCCCGGCTCAACGGCACACGCACTACGCTCGGTAACTCCGCTACCCACTGCAACGGCACCTCCTGATAGCTCGATGCCTCCACAAACCGGTGCCCCACTCGCTCCACTAGCTCCCGAAACCCCGGATTGCCTGATAAGTCATTGCGCAACGCCACCACATGATTGAAATACCCCAGCAACCCCCGCGTCTCCCGTCGCTGCCGACCAACCACCGGCGTACACACCACCAGATCCACTTGACCACTATACTGATGCAACAGAGCATTGAACCCCGCCAACAGCGTCACAAACAATGACACTCCCATCGCCGCACTCAACGCGTTCAGCCCGGCACTCACGGCTACAGGCAACACCCGTCGGACCGAGGCACCTCGGTAAGTGCCTGCGA
>VRZD01000029.1 GCA_016743235.1 Pantanalinema sp. GBBB05
GCCCAGTATATGCCTGCCCAAAAGGTGACTGCCGCGATCGCGCCCCCGGCTGGAAGCACCATCCACCAGGGTAACTGCCCCGTTTGATGGGTAGGAGTCGCTGGAGCAGGAGCCTCATGATCTACGGCTGGTGCGACTCCACTTCTGAGCGATTGTGCATAGAGTTGAGTCGCGCGTTGGGTGACCACTCGATCGCCATCAAACAATCCGCTCTTGATCTCAATCAAATCACCTGATTCTCTGCCTAACGTCACCTCAACAGGTTGAAAGGCATTACCATTTTGCACGAAGACGATCGTTTTGTTGTCATTCGTCTTAATCAGGGCTGATTCAGGAATGGTGAGAACAGCGACCGGAGTTTGCGCCGTTAATATTTCCAACTCAGCAAACATCCCTGGCTTCAAAACTCCATCAGGGTTGTCTAGTTCTGCCTTGACGGGAACAACTTGGGTTTCGCCCTCCACCAACGCGCCAATCACATTGATCTGTCCTGCAAACGTGCGATCGGGGAATCCCTTTAGCTTGACTCGTACCCGTTGTCCCGGCTGAATCTGTTTCAGGTCTTGCTCGTAAATGTTGGCAGAAATCTGCACACGGCGACCGTTGACGATCGTCAGAATCTTTTTGCCTGCATCCTCTCCCGATTCCCCCGTTGTAGCTTCGCGATCGACAACGGTTCCAGCGATCGGGGCTTTAATTGTCAAAGTGCCATCTTGATTAGGATGCGCTGCCAATTGTCGCAGGCGGGTCTGATAGGTTTCGCTACTCAAGGTAACGCGCGATTGGGCAACTGCCACACTGGACTGGGCGCGTTTGAGCTGTGCCGCGGCTTCTGAAATCTGTAATCGGCTCTCCGCTTTGGTCAGGTTGGCTCTAGCGGCAGCGAACTGGGTTTCAGATTCCAAAAACGTGCGTCGGGCAATGGCTCCTCGTGCCAACAGTTCTTGATCTTTTTGATACCGCTCCTGGGCAAAACTCAATTCTGTTCGGGCTTGCTGAATCTCGGTTGCCGTGATTTTCTGTTGTTGCTGATAGTTGTCTTGTGCCAACCGTAAGTCTGCTTGGGCTTGCTGAACAGCTGCGATCGCTTCTGCGCGACGATCAAGGGCAGTCGTCCTTAACTCTGCTAGTTCTGGACTGGTCATCATTGCCACAGGTTGCCCTGCCTCCACCACTTCGCCTGGACGCACTAGGAGCCGAATGACTGTTCCGCCAACCGGTGTGGTCACTTCTACCTGTTGGTTCGGCAATGTCTCAATCTGCCCGGTTGTTTTCAGCCCCAACGCCAGGCGTTGTCGAGACACTGGTACAACCTTCAGACCCATCCGTCTGGCAGTAGCAGCATCCACTTGAATTGCTCCTACAGAGGCAGCCGATTGGCTCCCGGCTTGAAACTCATTGCCATGCCCCCCATGCGCTAACACTTCGGTTGAAGGAGTTATCAGGATTAGGCTTAGCAGGGTGGCAGAGAGACAACCCATTGGGATGCCAGGATAACTGCAGCGGATATGACGAGCCATAGAGGATGCTATAAATGTTCAGAATTTGCGATCGCAGCCTGTTGAATTCAGCCGGTAGCTTAATTGCCGTACCAGGCTTTTCGCCACTGCTGCATCTGTTCAATCTCAGCTTGTTGAGAAGCAATAATATTTTTTGCCAACTGCTGCATCTCAGGACGCTTTGACTTTTGTAGAACATCCTGTGCCATGACCACAGCTCCTTCATGGTGCGGAATCATCGCATCAATAAAGCGTTGATCAAAATTGGCATCAGCTTTACCTAAATCCATATCCATCCGCATGGCTTTCAGCTGATCTGGAGACATTGCCATTGAATGGTTCATTGCCCCGTGCCATGCGATCGGTTCACTGGGCGCTTTGGGATACCAGGTAGCCCGCCACTGTTTCATTTGGTTGATTTCTTTCGCTTGCGCCTGAATGATAGATTCAGCTAATTTTTTCAGTTCCGGACGCTGGGAATTTTGCAACACTGCCTGTGCCATGACCACAGCCCCTTCATGATGCGGAATCATACTATCGATGAATCGCAAATCAAATTCGGCATCGGCTGGTCCCAATTCCATCATGCTGTGATCCATCATGCCGCCATGATTCATCCCGCCCATATTGTCATGATTCCCAGGCTGATTGGAACCTGCCATTGTCGCCTGTGGGCTTGGGGCTTGATTTTGGGCATTGCTGGATGTGGAACAGGCACTCAGAAAGCTACTAGACGCCGCGATCGCAACGACGATCAGTCCCAAAAATTTAGCTTTGAAATGGGTTTGTTTCATAATCTCTACACCTTTGAGTTAGGTAAAACAGCTTGTTTCATTGTGCTCTCTCCAGTTAACTGGATAGTCAAGAGGGGAGGGAGTTTAAGTTTTAAGCCTCAACCCGATAAACTTCAGCAGTGATTAAGCTAGTACCAATTCCCAGTATTTCATACAGAAATGAAATCAGGATGAAATTACTACTGTTCAAACGTTATAAAGCAGAGAACGCTGTTGATTGGTGGTAGGGGTAATTCAGATATTTGGCACTAGTCATATGCTGGTGGAACCGGATGAATGATTTACCCATGGAAATCTATACATAGCTAATTGAAGCAACTAAGCTGAGAACTGATTGATTGCTGAGTCTGAAAGCCTTGATAAATATATATTTGAAGATAAATCGCTCAATGAATCATACGCTAAGCTGGATGTAATATTTCCTTATTTATTTCCCAGAGGTCTCGGTATGAGACAGCAACTATTGGTACTAGGATGCAGCGTTTTCCTGATTGGTTTTGCCTCTCCTGCATTCGCATTACAACCTGCTTCAGTTAAAGCCAATGATGATGTTGCCTGGTCGAAAGTGGTTGAAAATCCATTCGATGGTCCAATTGTTTACGACAGAAACTACAAAGACGATTTTGTTTTTGTGAGTAGCTGGTCTCGGCAACGGATTGGTGTAACCTACACCCAAGTGAATTCTGTGCTGTTGGGGTACGATTACGGTTCTAGTGTTGGCTATAGTGATTTTTCGAGATATCGCCGTAGAGGTTTAGGGCTAGGTCTAGGGTTCCTCTTCGGTCCACGATCGCCTATTTACCGACGGGATATCACCGATAATGTGCCCGACTCGATTAGTCTAGCGATTAACGGCAATGTTTATACCTATGAAGATGGACCTGTCTCTCCTGAACTAGCAGCCGCGCTTGCCAGTGCTCCCCCCCAAAACATCAAGATTCGATTAAGGTGGAAGGATGGCACGGTCAGAGATACGGAGATTGGCAGAGATACGGTAAGAGCCTGGAAGACAATTTTTGGTTAAGCTTGATTGGCAACAGTTTCAGCCTTAGATAGATCACCGATCTAGATGTAGCCGTTTCTTCTCCAGTCAAAGGTTATTCTCACATTCTAAAGTTTCCTCTTTCAGGAGCGGTAGCTTGATCGTAAATGTTGCTCCCTGCCCTTCGCCGGAACTATCAGCTTGAACAGTGCCACCATGGAGTTCGACTAAATGGTGAACGATCGCTAATCCCAGACCCAAGCCACCAAACTTGCGGGTGATTGCCGCATCGGCTTGTCGGAAGGACTCAAAGACATGGGGAAGGAACTCTGGAGAAATTCCTTTGCCTGTGTCACTAATTTGTAGTTGGGCATAGGAACCAAGCCGCTGCAAATGAATGTTGACTTGCCCACCATTCGGTGTGAACTTAACCGCATTCCCGAGTAAGTTCCAAACAACCTGTTGTAGCCGAGTGGCATCACCCAGAACATAGCCTGCCCTCGGGTCAAGGTGACTGTGAATTTGAATCGCTTTGGCTTCTGCGGCTAACCGCACGGTTTCCCAAGCCGCTTCAATCACCACAACTAAATCCACTCGGGCAATATTGAGGCTGAGTTTGCCACGTAAAATCCGGGAAACATCTAGTAAATCCCCAATCAGTTGAGTTTGTAGTTTAGCGTTACGCTCGATCGTTTCTAAGGCATAATCGACCTTTGCCGCATCCAACTTTTTAGTGCGGAGCAATTTTGCCCAACCTAGAATGGGGTTAAGGGGCGATCGTAATTCATGCGATAGGACTGCCAAAAACTCATCCTTAATCCGGTTAGCCGTCTCGGCAGCCTCCCGTGCTGCTCGTTCCCGTTCTAATAATTGTTCCCGCTCTTGTTCAATCTGTTTGCGACTGGTAATGTCATTGGTAGAACCCACTACCCGTCGCAATTGCCCGTCAGGATTACGAATCAAATACCCTCGATCCCAAACATCAACCCAATGCCCCCGTTCATGGCGAACGCGATACTCAAAGGCATAGCGATCGCTACTGCCCTGAAGAATGGGAGCCATGATCGACTCAGTCCGAGCCAGATCCTCAGGATGGATGCGCTGACTCCACCAATCTTTATTGATCGGGACGGCTTCAGGATGAATACCGATCAACCGGTGTAAGCCTTCAGACCGGAAGACAGTATCTGTTTGAATATCCCAGTCATAGACGATGCCATCAACAGCTTGAGCCGCTAGCCGAAAGCGCTCCTCACTTTGTCGAAGGGCTTCTTCGGCTTGTTTAACAGTTTGGATATCGGTAGCCGTGCCAAACCAATTGACTACTTGTCCAGTCTCGTCTTTCAGGGGTACGACGCGTACCAAATACCAGCGATAAGTTTGATCAAATCGTTGCAGGCGAACTTCCATTTCATAGGCTGCACTCGCAGCTATTGCCTGCGATCGGGCGGTAGTAATGCCTGGCAAATCTGCCGGATGAATCACTTGAGTCCAGGCTTGTAGGCTTGCCTCTAACGTCAGACCCGTGTAGTCCAACCATTGTTGATTGAAGAACTCAACCGTGCCATCCGCCGCATTGACCCACATGATTTGAGGCACAGCATTGGCTAAGGTGCGGTAACGCTTTTCACTTAAGGTGATACTTGCCAGGATAGTGGTGATATGGTGGTTTGCGGTTTGGAGCGATTCCTCGCTGGCTTGTAGTTTCAAGATGTTGCGATCGAGGCATTGATTTGTGCTCCGGAGAGAACCGCAGAGTACGCTGATGAGGCTACATTCCAAAATAAACACCATCAACCGGATGCCCTGAGCCAGATCGAAGGTGAAGCTAAACCTCGGTTCTAGAAAGAAGTAATTGCTAATTAAGGCGGCTAATCCAGTGGCTATCAATCCAGACCGAATTCCCCCCTGCCAAGCACTAATAACAACTGCACCAAAAAATAGGAGAAATGGACTCCGAGTCATCTCGGCTACCGGATCGAGGATTAGCATTAACCCTAGCGCTAGCCCAACGCTAAAAACAGCGACGCTGTAAGGGCTAATTGGTAAGCGATCGCTCTTTCGGAACACCGACTGGACGAGATGAAGCTGACTGAGCAGTGGCAGGCTAGGTTTAGACATTGGGGAGAGTCATCAAATTGTCTGAGGTCGCTGAACAAGGCGTGAGATGGCTTGCACTAATTTCTCTGGTTCAATTGGTTTTGCCATATGCAGTTGAAATCCTGCGGCTAGTGCTTGCTGGCGATCAAGTTCTCCTGCATAAGCGGTGAGTGCGATCGCTGGAATTTGCCCTCCCTGGTCTGGTGATAACTGTCTCAGTTGATGCAGGAGGGTATAACCATCCACCTCCGGCATCCCAATATCACTAATTAGAATATCTGGCTGAAATACCTTCACTAGTTTCAATGCATCAACAGCGGATGCCGCAACGTTAATTTCTGCTCCAGTGGCTTGCAGAATAGTGCTCATAAGTTCTCGCATGTCCGCTTGATCATCCACTATCAAAATGCGCAAATTAGCCAGGGGGAGAGTGGCAGAACTCACGTTGGTAGATTCTGGATGCGTCCAACCTCTGGCAGTTCCCGGCTTCAAAAGGGGGAATGATACGGTAAATGTTGCTCCTAATCCCACGATCGGACTTTCTGCTTTAACGCTACCGCCATGTTGCTCTGTCAGGTAGCGAACGATCGCTAGCCCTAAGCCTAAACCACCAAATTTGCGGGTGGTAGTACCATCTTCCTGGCGAAAATACTCAAATACATGCGGCAAAAACTCTGGAGTAATGCCCTTGCCAGTATCTGCAATTTGCAGTTGAACATGGTTGCCAACCTGTTCTAACCGGATCTCGATGTGTCCAGATGGAGGGGTGAATTTGACCGCATTAGACAGTAAGTTCCAAACAATTTGCTGTAAGCGACTGGCATCTCCTGCGATCGGTCCAACTTCACCGACTACAGCCTTGTGAATGGTAATATCCTTGGCTTCAATAGACAACCGGACTGTTTCTAAGGCAGCATCAATTACTGCTTCTAAATGAACAGGAGCCACATTCAACACCATCTTGCCGCGCAGAATCCGGGAGACATCGAGCAAATCGTCAATCAGTTGCGCTTGCAATTTAGCATTGCGTTCGATCGTTTCTAAAGCTCGGGTAGTGGCTAAGGCATCAAATTGGCGGGTTTGCAGCAGCCTTGCCCAACCCAGAATCGGATTTAGGGGCGAACGCAGTTCATGGGATAGCACTGCCAAAAACTCATCTTTAATCCGATTCGCTTGTTCGGCTTCTTGGCGAGCTTTCTGTTCTCTGGCAAGGAACTGTTCGCGTTCTGCCTCAGATTGCTTGCGATCGGTAATATCCAGCGCAATCCCCGTCATGCGTTGGGGCTGCTGATGCTCATCGTAAAACGTCTGCCCGATCGCTGTTAGCCATCGCTCGCCTTGGGTGGGATGAAGAATGCGAAATTCCACATTTAGATCCGTCTGATGCTCCAATGCTTGACGCGTAGATTGATGGACACGATCGCGATCTGCCTCAATGATCGATGCCAGCCAATTTTCATAGGAAGGTGCAATCAGGTCAGGATCAAGACCATACAGGTGGTAGTATTCTACTGACCAAGTCACCCGATTGCTTGTTATATCCCAATCCCAAACTCCTGCATTGGCGGCTTGTTGGGCGATTCGTAGTCTTTCTTCACTTTGTTGGAGGGTCGCTTCGGCCTGCTTCCGCCGAGTAATGTCGCTTACTAAGGCCACGAACCCGGCAATCTTACCGTGTTGATTAAAGTGAGGTACGTAATTAACTACGGCATCACGCATTCCTCCAGCTTGATAAGGAATGCGGCTTTCAAAAGTTACCTCTTGTCCGGCAAGAGCTTGCTCGACATAAGGACGAATGGTTTCGTAGGCTGTCTGACCCAATACTTCCCAGAGGTATTTGCCCTGCAGTTCCGTGGTAGATGTACCAAACCATGCTTCATACTTCTGATTGTTGAAGTGATAACGTTGTTCGGTATCAACTAATGAAATCAATACAGGTACAGCATTGGTGATTAAGCGCAGTTCAGCTTCTCGCTGCTGTAAAGCCGATTCCGCTTGAATCCGTTCACTGATGTCGATCGCAACTCCAGCTAGGACTCGCTCCCCCGCCGCATTCCGGAAGGGGAACTTAAAGGACATATAACTATGTTCGCCATCCTCCTGATCAATGGTTTCGAGGATTTGCATCGGCTGATCGCTCGCTAAGACAGCCATATCATTCAGGCAAAACTGCTGGGCAAGGCTCAGGGGTAATAACTCAAAGTCAGTTTTGCCCAGTAACTCCGTTTGCGATCGCTGATAAACTCGTTCGACCCAGGAATTGGCATACAGATAGCGTCCCTGTTCATCTTTAATGAAAGCCGCGATCGGACTATGCTGCATAAAGCTTTGAAACAGATCCTGGCTTGCTCGCAGTTCAGTTTCTGTGCGCTTGCGCTCTGTAATGTCCAGCGTGACACCGACTAGGCGGCTTGGTATCCCTTGGGAGTCATAGACAATCTGACCGCGGACAATCAGCCAGTGCAAACTGCCATCAGGATGATAGCAACGTTCCTCTACCTCATAGTCGGTACGATGTGCGATCGCGTGTTGAATTGCCGCCTGAACCCTAGGGCGATCGTCGGGATGTAAGGCGGCGAATAGAGTGTCATGAGTAAATTCTGCTTCGGGCGGCAAGCCAAAGTTTGCCTTGCACTGGGCTGAACATATGAGGGTATTGGTCGTCAGGTCTTGTTCCCAAGAACCCAGCTTGGCAGTTTGTAAGGCAACTCGAAAGTGCTGCTCTTGCTGGTGCAACGTTAATTCAGCTTGTTTGAGAGTCGTAATATCGCTAAAGGAAACGGCAATCCGATCGGTTAACTTAACAACAACATGACGCAACCAACTTGTCAGTTCCTTATTTTTATACAATGTTTCAAATGTTTCAGAAATACCCGTTTCTGCAACAGTGACGTAGCGATCGAACATCCCATTCGTTTGACAATCAGGAAATAGCTGCAATAGCCGTTGACCTAATAATTTTTCCTGAGTTAGATTGACATGCTTGGCGGCAGCTGGGTTAGTGTACTCAATGATAAAGTCAGCGATCGTTCCAGTGATGTCTTGGAGGCTGCGCAGAATGATGAATCCATCCGGTGATGCTTCTAGTGCCAACCGAAATAGCTCCTCACTCTCTAATAAGGGAACGGATTTTGAGTTCTCTGGAGGAGAGGAATGCTTAGAAATTTCAGCCTCCGCCTCTGTCATTGAATCGTTGACTCCATCTCGGTAAAATAGTGCTCTAATAAGGCTTGACTCTGCTCCTGAAGCTGAATCACAGGAGACCCGCTTAACTCTCTGAGCATGGTTTGGATTTGCTTCAACGCTAGGGGGGAAGGCTGCATACGACCGTTTTCCCAGCGATTAATTGTGCTAAACGCTACTCCTAGAGCGGCTGCAAACTGTTCTTGGCTTAATCCAGTTAAATGCCGGAGGGCGCGAATGAGATGCCCCACTTCTGGTTGCCCAAGAGCAACGGTCTTTTTAGTCATGCAGATTTCCAGCTGAAAACAGACCGAATCAACAAGATATAGCAAACGCTATATTTCCATTGTGGGGAAATCCAGTAGCAGCGTGATCTACCTTAAGGCGTAATTCTTAGGGTATGGATCGCTAATCGAGCAGATTTTTCCGGTCTGATATTCAATAGTTCACATTGCATATCGAGAGGTCGTCGTAGGGTAACCGATCGATAGCCTGAGTCAACCGCTGCAAGCCGCTGATTGATCTTTGTAACAGCTCCTTGTAACAGCTCCTTGTTATTTTACTTTTCTGCTATATAACTGTATAGTAGTATAATCTCACTAAGTCACTAGAGTATGCAAAGCTAAAGTCGATGCCAGTGAGGGGACGGCGATTCAAACTCACCTTACAACTTACGCTTAGGAGTCGCAAATATGGCTCACATTGTAGTCATTGGGGCTGGATTGGGAGGGCTTCCCGCTGCTTACGAACTAAGGCATGTATTACCGCGTCAACATCGAGTTACACTGATTTCTAACCAACCCAAGTTTACCTTCGTCCCCTCGTTACCCTGGATTGGCTTAGGGTTACGATCGCTCGATCGCATTCAGTTAGACCTTAATCAAATTGTGCCACCACATGGCATTGAGTTAATTCTGGATGCTGTGACTGCGATCGATCCACGATTGCAACGGATTACATTGTCGGATCAGACGCTGGATTACGACTATGTGGTGATTGCCACTGGTCCAGAACTCGCCTTGGATGCATTACCAGGCTTAGGACCTGAAGGCGGCTATACTCAATCGGTGTGTAATCCCCATCATGCTTTACTAGCCCATGAAGCCTGGGAACAGTTCTTACAAGATCCGGGTCCAATCGTGGTGGGGGCGACACCGGGAGCCAGTTGCTTTGGTCCAGCCTACGAATTTGCGCTACTCGCCAGCCATACCTTGCAACAACTGGGCTTGCGCCATCAAGTTCCGATTACGATGGTAACTCCTGAACCTTACGCCGGTCATTTAGGCATTGGTGGGATGGCAAACTCCCGTTGGTTGATTCGAGCGATGCTTGCCGATCGCCATGTGGATGTCCTTGATAATGTGGCAATTTCGCGGATTGAACCAGATACGCTGTGTTTAGCGGATGGACGCAGTTTGCCCTTCAAATACGCCATGATTCTGCCCCCGTTCCGAGGACCACGGTTCCTACGAGAGGCAGTAGGTTTAACCGATGCTAAAGGCTTTGTCCCTGTTCTGCCTACCTATCGCCATCCAGACTTTGAATCTGTTTATTCTGTCGGTGTGGTGACGCAACTGAAACCAGTGGAACCAACGCCCATCCCGATCGGAGTACCTAAAGTGGGACAAATGACCGAGGAAATGGTGATGACGGTCGCTCATAATATTGCCCTGGATCTAGGAGTGATTGTCGGGCAACCAATTAAGCCCACCTTACAGGCGATTTGTTTCGCTGATTTCGGTGACACGGGAGCACTTTTCCTGGCAGACCCATTATTACCGGACAGTGAAGGTCGCCGTCACCGTGCCTTTACTACGAAAGGCCTCTGGGTGTCCTGGGCAAAAACTGCCTTCGAGAAATACTTTATGGACAAAATGCGGGTAGGTTGGACGATGCCCTGGTTTGAGCGAGTTGGCTTGCGAGCACTGGGTCTACCGTTAGTAGAACCGATTACCACAGTTAGTCCAGAGCCAATTCAGGTCAAAGGGTAATCATGGGCTGGGGCATGATGGTTCTGTATCCGCTCGTTTTCTGCTGGACTCTATTGAGAATCCGTCATGCCTTGATCTGTACGGATGGTCATCCCAACCCATTGGAGGGATATGGAAATTGTCTTTAACCCTGGCGAACTAGAAGTTCTAGCCAGTCGCTTTAAAATTCTGGCAGAACCGACTCGGCTGCAAATTTTGAGCGCCCTATGCAATCAAGAACGGAGTGTCCAAGACATTTGCGATCGCACAGGATTACTTCAAGGGAATGTCTCCAAACATTTGCGATTGATGAAAGATGCGGGGGTGGTGGCATGTCGTCGAGCTGGAGTATGGCGCTATTACCGAGTAGTGGATACTGACCTGCTAGCGCTCTGTCGCTATCGACGGCAATTACCCCATCAATTGCAGGAATAGTTGATGGATTGATGACTGCTGCAACTAAGGCTTAATTCTATGACTCATACCACTTCTAACGACTCACTACATGAAACGATTAATGGCGCAGTTGATGCCTCGGTTGAACCAAATCGGTCTTCATCTCAATGGGGGCAGAAAACCTGGGGTCTGCTGCTAGGCAGTGTCTTATTACTGGCAGGGGGAGCTTGGGGCATCTTGCAACTCAATCGTTCACCTCATACCCTTGAAACCACTTCTGTTTCTGCGATCGCTGTTAAAGTTCTGCCAATTCGTTCCCATGCAATTGCCAATACTCTGGAACTTTCTGGCACCATTCGACCCTTGGAGCAGGCAACTTTGTCTACCCGGGTGATGGGGCGGATTACACAGTTATCCCTGGAAGCGGGCGATCGCTTTCGTCGGGGAGAAACGCTGGCTCAAATCGATGTCATGGATATGAGTGCCCAAACCAATCAGGCCGAGGCAGGCGTAGCCCAAGCCCAAGCCGAAGTGGCACGCTCCCAGGCAATCCTGAATCAGTTGGAATCACAAAAGCTGGAAGCTCAAGCTTCTCTACGATTGGCACAGATCAATCAAGCCCGAATGGCTCAACTGCAAGTAGAAGGCGCTGTGGCTCGTTCTCGATTGGATGAAGCCAATACTGCCCTGGATGAAGCGAAGGCTCGCGTTGCTCAAACAGAAGCCGGAATTCGCCAAGCCCAAGCCGCGATCGGGCAAGCCAAAGCGGCAGTTAATCGGGCAGAATCCAGTGTCACATCCGCGTCAGTGAGTGAGAGCTATGGGACTGTGGTAGCCCCGTTTGATGGCGTCGTGGTGCAAAAACTTGCCTACGAGGGTGAGATGGCGGCTCCTGGAACAGCCCTTTTGAAAATTGAAAATCCCGATCGTCTACAGTTAGAAATCTCGGTACCCGAAGAGAATCTCCGCTTTGTGCAGGTAGGACAGTCTGTACAGGTGCGAGTGGATGCTGTCAATCAAACGGTGAATGCCACAATTCAGCAAATTGTTCCCACTGCGGATCCCAATTCTCGCAGCTTCCTGATCAAGATTCCGTTGAGTCATTCTGGTCGGTTAATCTCTGGGATGTTTGGGCGCATTGCTTTACCACGCGGAACTCAACCAGGAATTGCGATTCCAGCTAATACCTTAATTCAACGGGGACAGTTACAAGGCGTGTATATCGTAGAAACTGCTGGCGCTGAGCAACCGACAGCTGTATTACGCTGGGTGAAAACTGGGAAAGTCCAGGATGGTCAAGTGGAAATTGTCTCCGGGTTAACGGCAGGCGATCGCATTGTTACCAATAACATCAATCAACTGAGTGACGGACAACCGATCGCCATTCGGGAATAAGGGAAAAATATGATGCAGAACGAACCGAATGGTCATCAATTACCATCCTCTAGGCACAGAAGACTGGGCTTCGTTGGCAATTTAGCTCAACAGTTTATTGACTCTAAATTGACTCCGTTGATTATTCTTGTCGCCCTGTTATTGGGGCTTGGAGCAACCTTCATGCTCCCACGAGAAGAGGAACCGCAAATTACTGTACCCATGGCAGATGTGTTTGTGCAAATGCCGGGAGCTTCAGCTCAGGATGTTGAACAACGGGTTACGGCTCCAATGGAGCGGTTAATTAAAGAACTCCCTGGTGTGGAATATGTCTACTCCACTTCCCGTCCAGGCTCATCGTTAGTGATTGTGCGGTTTCTAGTTGGACAGAATACAGAAAATTCGATCGTTCAACTTTATAACAAACTCTACTCTAACTTTGATCAAATCCCCCCGGGTGTTTCGCAACCGTTAATTAAATCGCGCTCGATTGATGATGTTCCTATTCTCGCCTTAACCCTATGGGGCGAACAGAATACTGGTGAAGAGTTACGGCAAATTGCGGCTCAGTTAAATGAACAAATTAAACAAGTACCCGATGTTTCAGAAACCACAATAATTGGTGGACAGAAGCGACAATTACGAGTAGAGCTGAATCCTGCTCGCTTAAATGCATTTGGTTTAACACCACTAGAAATATCTAACACCCTAAAGACACAAAATGCCGAGCTTGCTAGCGGTGCTTTAAATCAAAATAATCAATCATTTTTAGTGAGAACTCAGAGTTTTATTCGCTCCGCTGAAGATGCCAAGGGATTAGTAGTTGCTGTTGCCAATAATCAACCTGTTTATTTGCGAGATGTCGCCACGGTAACGGATGGAGCCGAGGAGCCTGCAAGCTATGTCTTTTTTGGGCAAGGAGCGCAGGCAGCAGAGTCAGCCGCCAAGCATCAAGCCCACTCACCTCGTAGCATGGGTGAAACCGATGCTGTGACGATCGCGATTGCCAAACGATCGGGAGCTAATGCGATCAAGGTTTCTCATCATGTTTTACACAAATTGGAGCAAATTCAGCAGAACTATGTTCCGAACAATGTGCATTTGACGGTTACACGAGACTATGGTGAAACGGCAGCTGAACGATCGAATGAACTGCTGTTTCACATGCTGATTGCTGTTGGCTCTGTCACTCTCCTAATGTGGTTTGTCATGGGGAAGAAAGAGGCGATTGTGGTCGCTGTTTCTATCCCTGTCACCTTGGCTTTAACGCTAGCAAGTTTTGTATTTTATGGATTTACCTTAAATCGGGTCACTTTCTTTGCATTGATTTTCTCGATCGGGATTTTGGTAGATGATGCGATCGTGGTAGTCGAGAATGTGGGACGACATCTCCAACTGCCGGAAAATCAAGCTCGTTTAAAGCGATCGACCGATCGACGCCGCACCTTACAACAGATTGTTCTAGAGGGCGTGGATGAAGTCGGGAATCCCACCATCCTGGCAACCTTGGCAGTAATTGCGGCGATTCTACCAATGGCATTTGTCGGTGGCTTAATGGGACCTTACATGCGTCCTATTCCCCTAGGGGCATCGGCAGCGATGATTTTCTCAGCGTTGGTTGCATTTATGGTCGTGCCCTGGACAACCATGCGGGTGTTTACTGGGTCGAGCCACCAGGCTCATAAACACGAAGAAGATGCCCTGAGTCGATTGTATCGTCGGTTTATGTATCCACTAGTCCATTACCCCCGTCGAGGCACAGCTTTTTTGGTGGCAACGGTATTGGCCCTAGTCGTCATTGTGGGAGGATTGGCAGGGTTGCGTCTGGTAATTCTAAAAATGCTGCCGTTTGACAACAAAAGTGAGTTGCAAGTGGTGGTGAATATGCCAGAAGGAACCACGCTAGAGCAGACGGCTAGAGCTACTCGTGAGATGGGTCAGTACCTGGCGACGGTTCCTGAAGTGATTAACTATCAAAGTTATGTGGGCACAGCCTCACCCTATAACTTCAATGGTTTAGTGCGGCACTATTTTTTACGATCAGGTACGAACGTTGCAGATATTCAAGTCAACTTCTTACCAAAAGGCGATCGCAAACGCCAAAGCCATGACATTGCTAAAGCAATTCGTCCTCAGCTCAAGGAAATTGGCGATCGTTATAATGCGCGAATTCAGGTGGCTGAAATTCCGCCCGGACCTCCAGTCTTACAAACCTTGGTGACGGAAATCTATGGTCCTGATTACAACGCCCAAATTGGCTTGGCTAAGCAAATTCGACAACTTTACCAGTCAACCGATGGGGTAGTGGATGTGGATTGGTATGTGGAAGCCCCCCAAACGGATTACCGATTAGTCGTCGATCGCGAGAAAGCAGCATTAAATGGCATTAGTCCCGCCCAAATTTCCGAAGTCTTGCAACTAGCACTAGCCGGTAAGAATGTCGGATTACTTCATGATGAAAATGCCCGCGAAGATGTGGCGATTAATCTGCGATTTACTCAATCGAGCCGCACCAGTTTAGATGATCTGAAGTCTCTCAATGTTAAGGGAGCGAATGGTAATTTAGTACCCCTCAGTGCGCTGTTGCAGACCGATACGGCGATCGCCGATACTAGCATTTACCATAAAAATCTCCAGCCTGTTGTGTATGTTTTGGGAGATGTTTCCGGTAGAGTGGAGAGTGCCGTTTATGCCATGCTGAACCTGCAACCCAAAATTGACAAACTGGTTCCAGCGATCGGGGAAAAAGTTCAAACCTATTTAACCGAGCAACCTCCTACTACCGAGACCTATGCAATTAAGTGGGATGGGGAGTGGCAGGTTACCTATGAGGTCTTCCGTGATCTGGGGATTGCTTTTGCCGTAGTGCTAGTGCTGATTTATGCTCTAGTTGTCGGCTGGTTTCAATCGTTTACTACTCCATTGGTAATTATGGCTGCTATTCCATTTTCATTGATTGGGATTATGCCAGCTCACTGGTTAATGGGATCATTTTTTACTGCCACATCCATGATTGGCTTTATTGCTGGTGCTGGAATTGTCGTGCGTAACTCCATTATCTTAGTAGATTTTATTGAGTTACGTCTAAAAGAAGGCATGCCGTTAGAAGAAGCGGTAATTGATGCGGGAGCCGTGCGGTTTCGTCCCATGTTACTCACGGCAGCGGCTGTAGTCGTAGGCTCAGCAATCATTCTGGCTGATCCAATTTTCCAAGGATTAGCCATCGCCCTAATGGCAGGTGAAGTAGCATCCTTGTTATTATCTCGATCGGCGGTACCGATTCTTTATTATAAACTCTGGCGCCATCGCCAACCCAAACCACAACCTACTAACGATCGCATCACAGAGCCTACAACGTTAACTGACCTTAGTCCCACCGATTCTTGAACTATGGAACCCATTCGTATCCTTTACTTCTCTGATGTTCTTTGTGTCTGGGCATACATAGGTAGGCTATAATCTGAATAACCTATCAGCCAGAATGACTGCATGGCGCGGGTTTTAGCGTCTACCGCAACTCAAACTTCCTTGATTTATTCTCAACAAGAGCCTATGGAAGCTATGGGGTTGTATGGGATATTGGGGAAGTGATTGATATCCTACGATCGCAATTCTGAAGCCAAAAAATAACCCTCACCCGCCAAGGTGAAGGCTTGTAATTCTCAATGCTAATCCCCCTATTCTATGTCTAAATCCAAGAAAGGGACTGTTGCAATTCAGTCCGTCAAGGGTCGCTTGAGATTGTGCTGGACATACAACAGAAGACGATATTTCTTGGCATTGCTACTGGATGACACGAAGCTGAACAGGGCGACCGCTCAGATGGTTGCCGCTCGGATTGAAGAGGATATTCGCACCCAAAACTTTGATGAATCCCTGAACAAGTACAGACCTGTAGAATGCAGGCAAGGGGAGATAGGAGCGCTTACCCTATTCGATCGCTTCATTCGGTTTAAGGCATCAAGGGCAAGTGTGCCAACCGTTTCAAAATATCGAGGATTGCAGAAAACCTTAGCCGAGTATCTGGGAGCGGATAGGTCTGTCACTCCGAGGGATGCAGCGGCGTTCCTCGATTGGTACAGCAAGCGGGTGAGACCTATCACATTGGCGGCAAGGTGCGGGAATTTCGCCACCGTGTGGGATTGGGGAATTGAGCAAGGGTTAGTACAGAGCAACCCTTGGAGGCAGGCTAGAAAAACGCTGCCAAAAGTTCCAGCACCTCAACCTAAACCATTCTCAGAGAACGAAATCAAGAGGATTCTGGAACTGTTCAGAAGTGATTCCCGGTTGCAACATTATGCCGACTTTGTAGAATTCCGACTGCGGACTGGATGCAGGAGCGGGGAAGTGGCTGGTTTGCGATGGGGGCACCTGAACCATGATTGCAGCGCGATCCGGATATCAGAGTCGATGGTCAGGGGTAAACGGCAATCAACTAAAACAGGCGAGGAGAGGGAGTTTTTATTGTCTAAGCCAATTCAGGAGCTGTTGTTGAGGCGGAAGCTGGATGAGTGCAATCCCGACGACTTGATATTTACAACCAAGAATGGGGGCGTAATTTATGCCAGCAACTTCTCAGAACAATACTGGAAGCCAGCATTGAAAGAGCTAAACATCCCCTACCGCAAGCCCTACAACACACGGGCGACTTTTGCTTCTCATGCCCTCTACAAAGGCGTAAGTCCTGCTGAGGTTGCCGAAATCACGGGGCACTCGCAGGACGTATTGTTTAGGCATTATTCAGGGGTGATTCAGCGGAGCAAGCTGCCTGATTTATGGGATTGAAAAGCGCATACCTGACGGATTTGGGAAGGCGCTCAGATGGTAAAGACGTAGTCTAGGAGCGATCGCCAATCCACCCGCCTCTGTTGCTCGTTCAGAGCATCTGTAACCGCCTGAGCTTCCGCTAGCGCCCTCTTGATCGACTCCTCCCCTTCTGGAGATGCGACCCACGCCCTAGCTTCTTGAGCCAAACGCCTAGCTTTATCTAATTCACTCATAACCTTGTGCTCCTAAAATAATTGCTGCCGCGATCGCTAACTAACTACCAATCAACACCGCCAGCACGAATTGAGGCAATACCAAACAAGGCGGCTACGGCAATATCTACTAGCTCGTTTACCTTGTCATCCTGACTACCTTTGGCATGGATGGCATCCCGATACTCATCGTACTCTTCATCAAGAATTCCAAGGATTTCGTGATTACTAGCCATGCTGCCCATACCCTTTTGCTCCATCCGAATCACCAGCATCACCTTGACCTCATTTATTGCGCTCCTTAAGTCGGACTCTTCCAGTTGATGTCGTTTGTTTGCCATATTCACCTATCAATTTGTTCATTGACCGAACTTCAGGAAGGCGCGATCGCGGGTATATCCAACCTGGTAGCCAGTCTGCTCAAGTCATCAATTACTGCCGGTTCGCAATCTCGACACAGGTAAGCTTCATAGCAGATATCAACTCGGCAACAGGGTTGCTTGCACCAAAAGCATTTACCGATTTGCGAAGTGTAGAACACCACATCGGAATGGAGTATCAACGCACTGCTCATACTTACCCTGGCAACTTCAGTTTTTTCTGATTACTTGGCAGTGCCTTAACCCAGTTCTCAACTGCGGCTTGATGGGCGGCATCATCATCCCAATTAGCCAACCTATCCAGCATTAGGGGTACACAGTACCGTCGATGCCCGTTGACAAGAACAAAGTGGACTCGTTGCTGAATCCTGCCTGACTTTTCCCATTCGATTAACGCCTCCCGTCCCATGTCCAACAGATGCCGCATGGTTTCAGGACTGGCATAGAACCGCTCTGTCTGTGGCTTGCTCATTTCTTGGTAGCCTCCTGTACAGCCAAGGAGATTGCCTGAGCGATCGCAGACCTGAGCGCAATCCACTGCAACTCATCACCCTGCCACTTTGGTCGGAATTGGTCGATAATGGCTTGTGCCCGTTGTGTGGGTGTCATTGATAAAGCTCCTGTTGACTACTGTTGTTCCTCGATTTCCAGCAATTTGAATCACGGCAAATGCACCACTGACGCAGATAACACGGGCGAGCTGCCCTGACTTGAGGGTGATGACCATCACCAGCCATCCTCCAATGCTCCAAGGATTAATTCTTCTGTGATTGGCTGACCTGCTTCCCAAGCGGCAAATAGGTTTGTTTCGCCTGAAATCATGCAAAAACCAAATCGCCGCGCCATTTCAAACAATTCAGCCGCGATCGCTGGGGACATCTTCACAGAATCCCAAAGTAAGTTGCCAACGTGAGAACGATACCCAGCGATCGGTAGCACTCTCGGACGGGGTGTGTACCCCACCGCAATCTGGTTGCCTTCCAAGTAGCGAAATCCCATTGCAAAGCTATCAAGGTCGGGATATTCCAAATTACCCGACTCGCAATCAGATAACTGAATCGCGTCAATCTCATGCTTGAAATTTCCATGCTCGTCATTGCAGCAGAGCATCACTTCTATTAGGTCAGGCATCAATTACGCCTCCGTTTGGGTCAACTAGCCGAATATCGTTTCTGTCACTTTTCAGCCTGATAAATTGCATTCTGGCGGCATCTTCAGAGGGACACGCAGTGAGCAAATACCAGCGATCGCAGTATTGATATTCAATTCGCCAGCCAAGGGGAGGAATGGGGTGTTTTGCCGCTGCTTCGATAATGGCGTGAATTGCTGCTTCCCCTTCAGGGGTTGGAGGATTAGCCCCATTCACATGAGCCACAATGCCTTTATGTTTCATCCAATAACTACGTCTAGCCATAGTTCACCCCGCCTGTTGTCGTCGCTGCTTTGCTCTTTCGTTTGCGCCCTGCTTATAGATGCGCTGGCACTCCACGCACATACCAGCCCCATACCTGCCATCCGATCGCGAGTGCCTTAAAGATTTATCCATTCCGTTGTACCGATGTCCCCGCTTGCACAAGGAGCCAATGTGATATCCAAATTGCTCATGCAGTTCCGGGCTTCGGTGAACCTCCAACAGCGTCGGGAAGTCGGTTTTCTTGCGGATTTTTGCCAGGTGAGAACGGACGGTGTTGTATTTCAGTCCTATGGTTGCCGCGATCGCTTTCACTCCAAGCCCTTGATTTGCTAAAGCTGCAATCCGCTGTTCCGTTGCTGTTAATTCTCTGCTCATCAGCGATCGCCTCCAACGCCACTCAATACCTTTTCAGCAACCTCTGCTTCTAGCCACCTCAGTCCCTGCCTTCCTTTGTGGGGGATTGGCTGAGGTAGGGCGATAATGTTTGCCAGCTGCCAAGCGTAACGCCCGTGCGACCAGTCACCCACCGCCCGTTCCAAGTCGGAAACGCTATCGATCGCTCTTGCATAGGAGTGAACCCGCCCCTGTCTAGGGTCAATCATCTCCAGGCAATCAGCCAAGTCAGCAATGGCAACGATGCAGCCCAAGGGGTATGAGGCGATTTTGCGATACCACTGCTCAGGACTCCGTTCTGGGCGAGCATTGTGCAGCGCAACTGCAATGCTAGTAATTGAGCCATCCTTATCTGACATTGGACGGGCAGCGGCATGAATCACCAACTTACCCCGATAGGGTGTGTGCCAACTCCGTGTCTCATACAGCTTAAAACCGCCAGGAATTAGACTCGCCCAAGGCTGCCATAGCGAAATAATCCTCATTTCAGCCATCTTTAGAACCCCTCCAATTTCTTTTCCAGCGGTGCAAACTTCTCATCAATCAATTCATCGGTTCGCTCCCAAACATCAGGCAGATTCAATCCTTCTAACCTCAATCGAGAATCCAGGTAAAGGCGGTAAATGATTTCTTCACCCCGCCATCGTTGCTCTAATAATTGCTCCTGGTTTGCGTCGCAGTTTACCTTTTCCTGGTAGTAGCGATCGCTGACTAGCCACGCCAGATATTCATGCTCACTACCGACGGGATAAGTGTTTAGCATCACAACCACTTAGCCTTCAATTCAGCAACCTTAAACCGTAGCGATTCACGGAATTGAGCACTCAGGTTCCTATTGTTTGCTAACTCTTCCGCCTCAGGGATAGCCTTACGCTGCTCCTCCTCTCCCAGTGTTCCATTTAGCCGTTCTTTCAGGGCTTGATACTGCTGAATTGCGTCATCAACACCGCTCATAAATCACCTCAATTTAGATAAATCTGCTGCTCAGAAATCGCTTCTAATTCGGTCACTGGAACGAGTAGACCGATGGTTTTGTAGCCAGGATTTGGAACCTCAACGGAGCGAAATTTAGTGACCCAAAACGGCAGGTTTGCCCTAATAACTGGCGGCTGAATTATCAATAGTTTGCCGCCTAGATTTGGGAGGTAATACAGCAACCTATCCGCTGCGCAAGTATGCGCCCATCCGAGTGTCTTTGTTCGGTCGTTTTTGACGGTTTCAAGGAAACAGTTGCCAGACTGATAGAGGTCGGTTTTAACCTCAAAGGTTCGCTCCTCTCCGGTTGTTTTGTGGAAGGCTAAATAATCAATTCCCAGCTCAACCTCTTGAGGGACAAGGGCATGAATTAGCTGCCATTCCTGCGAGAGATAGTCATGGACTTTTCGTTCGCCCGCCTGCCCCACGGCTAACTGGGCATAGAAGTCGTAAGTCATGCCTCACCCCCGCCTCCGAACAAATCCATTTGGGCGCGTTTACCATCGAGACACGCGATCGCTTCATCAATCAGCCTGTCAATCTGTCGTTTTTCACGTGTCAGAAATTCGGCACTGAGGTAAGGGGTGTTGACGACTATTGCCAAGCCGTCGTATTCGAGTTTGCGTTGCATGGTGATGGTTAGCCCAATCCCTTCCGATGAGTGCTTGATAGAAACCCCAGACACTATCGCTTTGTCCCAAGCCTCCTCATCTAATCCAACGACCTCGATCGCTATCCCTCGAAAATAGTTCAAGGCATCTTGAAAGTCAGGATGAATCTGACTGAAGAATGGCATTTCACAATGCTCAACTTCGTGATTTTTGGAGGCGCGATCGTACTTGAGCAGTGATGCATCCTTAGCCGAAATCTTGATTTTCGTAATGTAAATATCTGGCGAGGGGTCATCCATTGGAATGGTGATTGTTTCCATTGGCTTCATCCCGCTAGCAAGGCTCTCAACCGCTTTAGTTTTAGGCATGATTTACTCTCCAAACATTCCAGGACTTAACACTTGACCTATCTGCCCTATCTCGCAGTAGGAATAGAAAAATCTATCTACCTCTGAGCCGAAATAGAACACAACGGAACCAAAAAATGAGGCGCCATTTACATCGGATTCAGGGCATTCAAACTTGACCGCTTTGCTCACGAAACAGTAAGCAGTACAGGCTTCTAGTAATCGCTGAAACCATTCCGGGCGACAATCACACTTGACCAACGTGAGCGCTGATTTGACATTTCCTGACTCGTATTCTGCAAGCAACTTTTCAACCCATTTCCCCATAACAGATTGCAGTTTGCCGTCAGGGGTTCGATCGCTGTAGGGAAAATTAGACCAGAGCGTTTCTGCCTCCCATTTCCGAGCAAGCCCATCCTGCTCCCGTGTGAATATTTGCTTGCAAGGAATCGGGGATTCCGCATAACTGGCAGGGTCAAGGTCGAATTGCTCAACTCCAAAGCATTCCAGTCCAGCTTTCCAGAGGAATTCAGGGGTGTAGCGATCGCAGCTCTTAGCCGACGCAATCACACCCGCCGGATGAGCAACTGGAGGTCCTGACAATTTGTCAGAACTTAGATTGGCGATCGCTGTGTCCGGCTCCGAATTATTAACAGAAGCGGGTTTTGGGATTCCCTGTCTTGGGTTTTGTCCACTGGTCTGGCGATCGAGGGCAGGCTTATACTTTTTCTGCCACTTCTCCCAAGCCTCCTCCCGACTGCGAAACGTTGCCGAGAATGCCAATCGCTCGGATTCAACGGCGATTCCTCTACCCCAATCCTTAACCGCTCCAATCTGGGCATAGAGCGCTTTCAGTTCTGCCCATGCTGGGGGGACTAAATCCCCAATCAATTCTCCTCGGCTCTCAATCGCCTCTAAATCGGGTTGAGCGTCCGAGACATCATCGGAAGTGGTAATCGTGTCTTCCTGGGGCGATTTTTGGGCACTGAGGCGAGGAACGGATAGAGCATCCAATGCCGCAGTCAGGGTTAAATCCGTCAGCGTGACGTTTTTGGATTCAGCGATCGCAGCTAATTCGTCCCGGCGTTTGTGAAATCTCAGCGATCGCTGAGCGCGAGTCGGGTTGATTTTCTGGTCTGCCAGATAAGTTTCCCAACCGCCGTGTCCAACCTCGGCTTTTTTGGCTGCCAGGGATTGACCCAGCAGGAGGTAGAGGGACAAGAGGCTGCGATCGACGGCTTCCCGTGTTCCCTCCGCCTCGGTAATTTGGGCGTTGAGTTCTTTGATGGTGCGATCGGTGGTTTCAATGCTGGCTGCAATCATGGCTGAATCCTCTTGAAGCTGACGACCCACACCCACGGATTGCTATCCCACGGGTAAGTTTTACCGTTGATTGACTGCCACAGACCCAAGAACGCATCTTTGGGCTGGTATTGGTAGCCAACTTGAATCACTCCCTCCGCTGCTGCATCTGAATTCGTGATGCTTTGCAACCGCTCAACTCGGACATCGGTCACTTCTAGCGTGATTCGGGAAGCCCAACGGGGCATGAAGATGGACGGTCTTTTTTCGTAAGCAGTTGAAATTCCATCGTGACCAGAAAAATTCGGCTCGCTGGCGACATAGCGCACATCCGCCCAATTACTCGAAGACAGGTCAACAGAGTGGTAGTAGGTTTTCTGTTCAACCTCGCTCCAGTCCGAGTCAAGTTCAATCCAGAATGTTTCTTTTACCCACAAGCGATCGCCAGGTTTCCCATACTTGCACTTGTCGAGATTGGTCAATGCATGAGCTTGCAGGCTGTCATCAGAAGGGTCAAACGGCGGTAATTTGACAACTCTACGGGTTTGAGTTTTCCTGTCCTCCAGAATTGCCTGAACCATTGGAGCGGAGAATAGGATAGGACGTTCTTTAACTTCTGTTGCAATCATTTTTCGCCAATCCTCACTAGTTGCTGCGTGTGCCAGTAGGCTGTTGCGCCTGTCGAGAGAACCACCAGTTGAGCCATTTCGTTGCCGCTCAGGTTTTCCGGGATAATCCGGGTGACGCGGAAGATTCGGGAGGGGTCGGCTTTCAGGTGGCAGCGATCGCCGATCCGAATCAAGCCTGTTGCCATCTCTGCCCATCCCAGATGAAACGAAGGTGAACCCGTCCCGGAGCGATGACGACTTGGGTAACGCGAGTGATGGTATAGACCGCTGCCAACAACTCATAAACCATGCGAGGTTGGCGAACTAGCTTAGGCTGCTGCTCACAGCTCACAACCAACATTCCGCCAATGTCATCCGTCCAGTGCCACATGAACGCGGTATGTAGTAGGGCAATCCGGGTGATGGGGTTGCAAATGTGGAGGATGACCTCCCGTGTTTCGGACTGGACATCTGTGCATTGGGATAGGTCGTATTGGAGGCGACGGAAGTCCGCGATCGCTTCTAACTCACGAGATAGGGCAAAAAGGCTCAAATCCGATTCGCTGGTATCTTGGCTCATAATTTTGGTTTCTGTTGGTCTACGGGTCGATTTTTGGGGTGTGGTGAAAGATTTTGATTAGGCGGGCATCTGCCGAAGTTGGAGGTCGGCGGGAAAGATTTCGAGGTCGTTATGCTTGCCAGTCCCCCTAGCCTCTAGCCCTGCCGGACGACTGCCCAACTGCTTGACGAACACGGGAACTTGAGCGGTAGTGCATTGCTGGACAACGGAGCGAATCCATTCGACGTTGCAGGGTCTCGCTTTGGATCCAGATTCACCGCCAACAATCGTCCAGTTGATTTGACTGTCAGGCGATGTCCCCACGATCGCGTCCCCATTCAAAAATCCCGAGGATTCAGAGTGCATGACGACCACCGGACGCAGCCATTTAGCCAAGTCGATCGCTTCCAGTAATGGTTCGCAACTCAGGAACCGGATAGCAGCAGGAGTTCTCAGCAATAGCGGGATTCTGGTGTCTGCTGCCTTCTGGTTTTCAACGGTCACGCCTAGCCAAACATTAGGGAGAGGCAGCTTGATTTGATAGCTGCCACTTGGCATGGGCAGGTCAGCGGCTTTTATCAGTCGTCGCAAGTCTAAGCGATCGCAGTATTGCTGCATCCGTTCCGGTCGTTTGGTCAGCACTTGGTAAGTGTGCTGCGGGGTCAACGCCATAACCGCAAAAACTTGGTCTAGTTGCTCATCCGTCACCGACTCGTGGAACAGGTCACTCATGCTGTTCACAAACACGGTGCGAGGTTTGCGCCATTTCAAGGGTTGCTCTAGGCGCTCTGGATGGAATTGCACATCGGTAAATTTCCGCTCTCCCCAGAACCGCTTGGCAATATCAGCGGCGTAGCAGTGGGCACAGCCAGGGCTGATTTTGTTGCAGCCAGTTACTGGGTTCCATGTCTCCTGGGTCCATTCGATGGTGGTCATAGTTCGTCGCTCTTAGTGTTGGGTTGTCCGTGGTTGGCAATTTTGTCGGCATTTCGCCTGAATGCCATTTCGAGGTTGTAGAAACACATGGGGTGGTAGGGGAGTCCGCCGTTGTAGGTGTAGACCCGCCCTAGAATCAGGTCGCAGCAGTAGACGCATTTATGAGCCATACGTCCTCGCTGGTTGCAGGTTTTGAAAGCGGGTGAATTGCGGTTCAAACAACAGGCGAACAGGTCCGGTTCTGCCGTGTCGGTTTTTCTCAACCAAAACCTCTGCAATCCCTCTGTCTGGCGTGTCGGGATTGTGCCGTTCGTCCCGGTACAACATCAGGATTAGGTCTGCATCCTGCTCGATCGCTCCGCTGCCTCTCAAGTCCTTGGCTTTTGGTCGCTTGTTCGCCTGTCCTTCCACCTCGCGATTGAGCTGGGATAGCAGCATCACGGGACACTTCAGTTTTCGCGCCATCTGCTTGCACTCACGGGTGATTCTGCCCAGCTCCTTCACCTCGTTATCGCTGGAACCATCCAGCATCAAGTGCAGGTAATCAATGCAAATCAGTCCAATCCTCCGGGGCGGCTTATCGGGGTTAGCACGGCTGATTGCATCCAGTTCAGATTGCTTTTGGTGGCACCGGCTGATGATGTTAGCGGTTGAGATGCACTGCGATTCATCAATCCAGATTCCCGCCTCACTGACATTCGCGATCGCATAGGCAATCGTCTCCCATTCGTCTGGGTGAATCCGCACCTCACTCAAGCGATCGCTCTCAATGCGGGTTTCAGCCGACAGAATCCTTCGCCCAATCTCACCGCCTGACATTTCCAGGGAGAACAGCATTGCGTCTGCCCCTTGAGCGGCAACATTTCGCAGGACATTGACTGTTAGAGCGGTCTTCCCGTCCCCTGGTCTACCACCAACAATGACAAGGTTTTCAGGCTTTAACCCCCCGGTCATTTTGTCGAGTTCAGTAAACCCTGTTGGGACTCCGACTGCCGCCTGTCCCGCCTCAACTGCCTGCATCCGGTTAAATTCTTCGTGCAGAATTTCTGAGATGTGGCGCAATCCTCGCTCTTGGGCAGCCGCAGTCAGGCTAAACACCTGGCTTTGGGCATGTTCAATGATGTCATCCCAGTTTTTATTGGGGTCAAGAGCAGCGGACTCCATCTCACGCGCTACCTGAATTACCCGCCGCGCCTTCCAGAACTCGATCAGCGTGTTAATCCGGTTGTCGATATTGACCGCGTGAACAATGCAGTCTATGAGTTGGCAAAGCCGCCGGTTCCCGCCAATTCCTTCGAGCAGTCCTCGCTTACTTAGCCAAATTGACACACTGGTTAGGTCATTCGGTTGCTGTTGGGAGTGCAGCGCAATGATGGCTTGAGCAATAGTTTGATGGGCATTAACGTAGAACAGCTCTGACTTGAACTGCCCTGCCACCCGAATAATGGCATTTTGGTCAAACAGCAGCATCCCTAGCGCTTCCTCCTCGGCTTCGATGCTGTGGGGCAGAATTTTGGCGGTTCTGCCACGGGGGGCTTCTCGTAAATCCCGTTGATACATGACTAGCCTCCTTTGGCTTGTTCAAGAATTCGTTTAGCGGATGCGATCGCTTGTCGTTGCCGCTCCCTCTCTTCTGGGGTTAGCGGTTTCTCGGGCTCAGTAACCGCGATCGCCGCCGGGGTCTGTGCGGTCCTGCGTGAGTCCCAATAGGCTCGAAGCTGTGTGACGTTGTTGTCCTTTTCGAGCTTCATGAGGTGAAGGGTTATTTTTGCGGCGTTTGGGCTACCGTCATCCAGGGAATAGAAATCAGGCATCGATCGGTGAACCGCCTTGATGATGTCTGGGTGAAACTTGGTTGAATCCTCTTTCCAGTCGGGCAGCGTTCCAGGGGTTCTTGCTGCCATGCGAGCTTCAAATCGCTCGCCATCCGACTGCCGAGCGGCAAAATTCGCGGGCGGCGCGGCGGAACTCTTTTGTTCAGACCGTCCCTCGATCGCTAAATCTTCTGCGTTAGATGAACAGGAAGAATGATTTGTTGAAGTCGGAGCGGCTTCGTTTTTTTGCTCGCTCTTAGAAAGATTGGTTTTCTTCCATTTGTCTTTTTCACTATTTGTATTCTTAGGGTCAACTGAGTTGACTAGTTGGGGGTCAACTGAGTTGACTAGTTGGGGTCTACTGAGTTGACTAGTCAACTGAGTAGACTGGTCTACTGAGTTGACTAGTTCTAAATCGCAAACCGCGTACAGGTTGCTGTTTCGACGGGAATCACCCTCGCTAACCTTGCGGATGTATCCGAGGTCAATCAATTTCTTGACAGCGTTCACTACCCCTTGCCGACTTAACCCTGTTTTTTTCTGGAGGTACTGGAGACTGGGAAACGCCTGGTTGACACGATCGCAGTGGCGTAGGATGACGATGTAGACAACTGTTGCAGCCAACCCCATCTTGACGATGTGACCGCCATCAATCAGGGCGTTGTCTGCCCACCAGAAGTGTGTTTTTCGCCTATCCCCAAGTTCAGCCTTGCTCATGACCGGCTCCCGCTTGTGTTGGCGGCTGGATTTTCAAGGGTGAGTCATTGGGAGGCAGGGAAGAGAGTAAATTAAAGGCTTTATCAATCCAGTCTGCTAGTTGCTCATGGGTGGGAGGGCTGAGTGTTTCGACCATGAACCTTGCAGCAAGGCTGCGATCGTCGCCTGTAATCGATCGCAGGAAAAACGTGTTGTAGGCGTGGTAAATTACAGCCTGCCCGGGGAGTGGAAGTGGAGGGGACTCCAAGGATTCAAACCATTTAGCGTCTGGCTTGCGCTCCAAGCATTCACAAAGCAATGTTTCCGCCAGGTAGGTGTGGCGAGTACGCCATGCGGAGACAGCTTGAATTCCGGGCAGTAACTCCGAGGTTGGGTCAGAGTGGTGAGAACCAACCCTGTAGAAATTGGTTCTATCAGCTCGAGCCAAGTAGACGTATCCAGGCTGATAAGGAACCTTTCCTTGTCGGTACTCATGCTCTTTGAGAATCCGCTCCGCGATCGTGGGGAACTTCTGTCGAATGGCAACGATGAATGCTGGTACTAGCGTCATGACTTCCTCCGGCACGCAAACGCGGGTTGTTCAGCGGCGGGGTTGCAGACGATCGCGAGACTCCGTAGCCAGTCAACGCTCACCTCTGCCAATCGAGCTGCGATCGGTAAAGCGGGGTCAATGGTTACCGCTGCCTCCTCGATCGGGATGCGTTGATTCTCAAACCGGGATAGCCAAATCCAATCCACTCCGAGATAGTCGCCAAATTCACGGTGGGAAAGCTTTGCCCCTATACGAATCATCTTGAGTGCTCTGTTCAGGGTGTAGTTCATGACTCACCCCACTTGTCGCCGCCCATTTGGGCATCTAGAGCGACCACAATATCGGCGTAGCGGTTCTCACCAAGCACAAGCTTGTCGAGTAGTAGAATTCCGTCCCGTGAAATCCAACACTCCCCATCCGACTCGTCAGTGTACTGTTCACCACCAGCCGCCGTGAGTAAATCTCTGAGGTACTGTGGGCAAGCCTCGGTCTGTCCTTCTCCTAATCCCCAGAACGCCTTTTGGAAGTCTTCAGGCATCTGGTAGACGGTGTTAGCCAGGAACCATTTACTGAAATTCTCAAGCTCTGGATGCCGCGCCTCAATTCCGCAGCAGATTTGCATGGCGTAGGAAACCGCTTGAGGTGGCGTTAGAGTTTCGAGTCGTTTGCGGGCAACTTCTAGCAGATTGTCGAAGAATGGAACCCCTAGCATGTCCTCGATCGCTTGCACGGGGTCGGGACTGGAATGCAATTTCTCTCCCTCTTTCAGCAAGTCCTTCATGTGCTTACGGCGACGTGGACTGACTGAATCGAGTAGAGCTTTCTTTGCCCGATCGGACAGCATGATGCCGTGCTTGCCATCGACCTCCATGCCGCTGATGTCCTTCCCAAGCTCACACCCCTTGGTCGCTAAGTCCTGGGTCAGGATGTTCATCGCCATGTCAATCATGGTTTCGTACTTCTCATCCCCGATCGTGCTGCGGTAGAACCACTCAAAAGACTCAGAGTCACACTCGGGTAAAACCTCTTGAGTCAGCATATTGGCGAGGCGCTCTGCCCCAATGCGGGGTTTAAATTTCTGGATGAGGGATTGCATTGCAAAGTAATCGCGGCGGCAAATTACTTTGACCAGTTGGCGTTTCTCAATCTCGAAATTGGGTTGCTTACCAAAACCTTTACTCATGACTAGTTCGCTCCTACCAAAACTTGCTTGTGGTGACCGTTGGTAGATGCCTTCTGCCCTACTCGCTCCTGTAGGTCCTCAATTTGGGCGGTAAGGAGTGCCAGTTTACGCTCTGCCGCCTCCCTGTCCCGTGTCGCCTCGTCAATTTCCTGGGTGCAACGGCTAATCGTTAATCGCTCTTTGTCCGCCTCACTCTGAAACCATGTCAGCACCGCTCCGATGTCCGGCTGCCCGGATTGATGCTCCTGATGTTTGGCGAGTTCATCCAGTCGGTTGCCCTGCTTCCAGAGTTTGTCCCTAAGTTCGCCCATCACCTCCTGTTGCTCGGCTAGGGTGCGTTGCAGAGCTTCCTTTGCTTCAGTTTCCAGCTCCAGTGCTGCCTGAAGTTCCTTGACCCGACATTGCAAAACTTCGGTCTCTGGGGAGGGCTCTACGGCTTTAGGTTGTTCGGCTTCCCGCGATTTCACCCGCAGTACCTCTAGGCGTTCCTCAGCTGCCTGGTAAGCCCTGCAAGCGGCGTTAGAGGCATGAGTTTCTTGATTGAAGTAAGCCTTGCTGATGCCAGCAGAAATGCACAGCTGATATTTGTTGGGCAGGGTGTAGGACTGATTGGAGACAGCCGTTTGCTCCGCTTCGTTGATAGCGTCCAGAATCTTGGATAAAACTTCGTTTGCCATATCGTTCTCCTGTGGTGTGGCTGGCTGGGTGGATTTGAATTGATAGGTGATGGTTTTCTGTGGGTTCGTATCTCGCAGCGATCGCGGACGAAAAGCGTCAGGGATGACGGTTTTCACCTCAACCTCGGGGTAGCTGGAATCGCCAGGGAAAATAATTTTTACGGTCTGATCAACTCGGTCTTTTGCAGGCTCGAACAAGGGTCGTTTGCGCTGCGGTTGCCAACCGATGGGGTAAACCTTTGGCTCTTCAAAATATTGTTGAGACGGGTGCATCTCAATTTCTCCCTGCCCTGCCATCTGGGTACAGAGTCGATGAATGGTTGGGTTCGGGCGAGTTTTGCCAGACCCGGTGTAGAACCCGTTCAAGCCCATGTGTCGAGCGAGTCGGCTGATGGTAATCCCTGGATGGCGTTCTACGATCGCTAGTATCTGCTTCTGTCGTTGCTTGTCTGTTGCGCTAGAGGCAGGCATATCAACCTCCTGCCCCCAGCTTGAAAATGGGGTGCTTCCAGCCCACGATCGCGACATCAAACACCGATGCTGGTGGAGCTACCTGAATCAGACGGTAGGTCATTACACCTTCGGAGTTCGGAACATACTCTAAACGGAATGTGTCCGAATTGTGAAGATTGTGTTTTAATTGTTCGATAACAGCCCTAAGCTGGCTGTAGCTAAGTCCAGTAAAGTCTTTAAGTTCCCCTAGGGTTTGGGGATGGACTTTCAAGGCATTCAGAATTTTTGTTTTCGGGTCCATTGTTGTTTTCAAGTGGTTAATGGTAGCGATCGCTCTGGGGGCAAACCAGCGATCGCTTTTTCATGGGTTAGAACAAGGCTAATTGCCCGTTGTCGGCTAGCTTGCGTAGACCCCATTCGTAAGAGCTAAATGTCTTGGAACCGTTGTCCCAACGCACAACGGGATACAGTCCTTCGCGTCCGCTCATGTGACGAAACTCGACAATGGTTCCGCATTTCCGAGAGTGAGACGGCAGTGCTGCCAGTTCAATCACTCGATCGCCAATCTCTAGCCAGGTGCGATCGGGTAGCTCTAACTGAGTCATGCCGCGCTCTCCTGTTTGGCTTCTGATTCCAGTCCAGCCAACAGCAAACGCTCGTAAGTCTGCCAGTTGTGCTCATGCGGTTTTCGCGCCCGTTGCACCAATTCCTTGATTTCGCGCCGAATTAACAGCGTGGCGCGATCGCTGTGCGGCAACACTGCTTGATTGTTCATGGTTGTCGTAATTGTTGGAGTTCCGCTGGAGTTCCAGCGATGGATTCAAAAAGCACCTTTGGGGGTGCTGAGGAGCATTGAAATCTTTAGACACTCAGTTCAACTGAGTTCCCTACATCATACTCCATGCGACAGGAAACTCACAAGAGGGAATGCAAAAAATTTTGACCCTAACGCATTGGGGCTACACTGTGAGGTGTGCAGCATCGAACACAGCGTTAATTACAAAATTCACAGGGGTGTGGTGGCATGAGTATCTATTCGGCAGAGGGGCTTAGAGTCCTCGCGAAGTTGATTGACGACCAGATAGAAGAGCAACGGCTCTATTCTCAAAACGACCTGGTTGCTGCCGCCAAAATCACCGCTAGCACCGTCCGCTCAATCCGCAAGAATCGCAACATCACGGATGAGGACTGGGAAGCCGGACGGCATTATGAGCCAGGATTGGAGTCGGTTTTGGGGCTTGCCAATGGCGTAATAGACCCTCTGACCGGAGAGCCGTTTGGTACGAAGGGGCAGCCTTGCCGCTTTGAAAAGATTGTGAGGGGATGGGAGGAATTGCACCCTGTCCGCCCAAAAAAGCGCAATCGGCAGCTTGATGTCCCTCATGCTAAAGCAGTTGCCTATATCCTCAGAGCAGCGAACAAGAACCCGCAGGCGTTTGCTGATGCCAAGTTGCCCGTAGATAGCGAGGATTTCCAGCGTTTAACCGTCGGAGAACTACCCTCAACCTGGCTGATACTGAGCCGTTTGCAAACCGCCTTAGGGCTTGAGCTGGAAGAAATTACCGACCTATATGACTTATCGCCTGATAGCCCTATTCAGCCATCAGGCGATAAAAAGAAGAATGGATGCGCAAACGGGGCTAGCTAGTAGCGATCGTCGAGCACCTGAACCACTCGAACAATCTCACTGTTGTAAGTCGTGAGCCAAGCCCGCACGACTTCGTGTTTTTTGTTGCCAAGTCCGTCCAGGACAGGCATTTCGTAGTTGTCCAGATACTGGTGCTGAATCAGGTCTGCTAGGTATTTGTCGAATATCTCGGGGATGTTAAACCGTGCTAGGTTATCCCCGATTAGGTCGTTTGGGCTGACCTTTTCCAGCCGTCCCAGCTCCGATGTTGCCAGCAGGATTTTATGGTCTGACATGCGAGCGACCACGATCGCGCGATCGTCACCCAAGCGGGGTAGCAGGGGGATGCTAGGTGTTTGATGCCGGTTCCAAATTGCCAGTGACTTAACGTCTAAGGGGTTGGTGGCAATCCCCTTTAGACTAAGAATAATTTTCGATTTATCCATCGCGATCGCGAACCTCAATAATGCTCCGAGATGCGATCGTACCCCGTCCAGTATCTCTTCGGAAGGGGAGTCAACCACCACATTTGTGTCTTTAAATCGGAACTGGCACTGAGAAAAAACAGTTAATTGCTCGGGGGACTGAGCAACAAATTGAGCAACAAAATTCGAAGTAGTATGCATCGGGCAAACAGTCCAAAAGAAGCGTAGGGCTGGATTATTCTCTCTAGATTCTAAATAATACTTTGTAGATGCTCGCCAGGAAGCGGTCTTTCCAAACTCGGAAAATTGCAACAGGGGTACGTCAAATATTTTACCCGCACTGAATTGATAAAGCAGTTTTGTTACCAGCAATAAAAAACACCCGATCGCTGCCAAGTGCGACGGGTGCAAAAGCGTCAGGCATGACGGATTTGGGTCAGGCGGCAACCTCTTGGTATGAGAGGTTTTGCAGTTCGGCAACGCGATGTTTATAATCCTCTGTTTGCATAGCGAGTTTAACCATCTCATTCACTTTGTCCGATATTTCCTCGGGTGTCAGTCCCTTTTGTGTCAAGGAATGCACCATGATGACCTCTAGGGCTGCCTGTCTAGAGCGATGGCTGTCTCTTTCAGCAATCAAGCTGGCGATCGCGTCACAAGTCAAGGTTCCTGACTCAATCCTGTCAACAATTTCTAGTATCTCCATTGATTATCTCCATTGATTATCTCCGTTGATTAACTAGCAACTTCCTGCAATGCTGCAACTTGCCGATCGAGGAAATCGGCAAAGTCGATTAGTTCGCCGTCATCCAAATCGTCACGGGTGGGTTTACCGCCGTAGCTGGATTTGAGGAATTCGACAGCGGTTGATTTCTTCCAGCCAAGTTTCTTCATGTTGGCTTCGATCGCGGCATAGGTGGGAGCGCGATCGAAGTCCGACGGAGTGCCAACAGGTTCGACATCGTAGATGACATCGCTTGGTGGGTCATACGCTTCTGCTTTCATGATGCGCCCCACTTCTTCGTCGTCAGACTCATCAAATGACAGTCCTGCCAAAGCCATTGTTACCCGCCGCCGCGCCTTGCCTTCCGCTTTCATCATGGCATTTGCCCGTGACTGTCCCTTGAGTGGACCGTATTTGCCGCCCTCTAACGCAACAATCCCTATGGACTCATCGAATCGTCCGTCTGGGGTGCTGCCCCGAGCAATCACGCAATAACACCCTTCGACGACTTCCCGGCTTACGATTTGGACGCTAATTTTGTGCCTAGCTCTCAATTGCGCCGCGGCAATTTGATTGGGATAGAGACTGATTTTTGCCCGTCTATCTTCTCCCTCCCCTTCAATGGTGGAGATGTAGTCAAAGGGTTTAGAAACGGGGTCTAGACCGTACCGTTCGCAAACGGCAACATAGTATTGAACCCGTTCAGCAGGCGTAAGCACCCCTAGGTCACCAGCGGTAACAATCCGCTCTACCAAAGCTTCATGCTTGTTATCTGTTGCAACGATCGAGGATGTCATTTCATTCTCCTTTGGGTTTAAGTCCTTCAAAAATCTGGTCTTCACTCCACCCTCTATGAAGTCGGGTGTAAATCGTGTTGGGGCTAACGTTTAACTCTCTTGCCCATTCGATGACGGCTTGAGTTTTGCCTTGATGGGTCAAACCAATCCATTTTGATTCGGGTCATGATGTTTCCTTTGTGAATTACGGTGAGTTGATTGATTGACAGGGAACGGGCTGGCTACTTTAGTTTTTTGTGACCCCAGTAATGGTCGTCACCCTTTGAATCGCAAATTACGACAGACTCTCTTACGGGGATATTCACTTCGCCCCCTTCTATGCTGATAACCTCCTCTCCGTTATCCCGTTGCTTAACTTGAGCGTCCGAAGTGTCGTATTCGTTAGGGTTGAAGAATTTAATGTCCATGATGTTTGTCTCCTTTGTGGTGGATTTGAATTTTGGCGGGGAAATTGCAATTCAATCTCCCCAATTTCAGAACAGGGATTACGACTGACCAGCAATCAGCTCGTGCCAACGAATGGCGATGTCCACCTCCATCTGGTCAACTCTGCCGTCATCTGTTGTTCGCAGAGTCACCCAGTGACATACTCCTACTGCCGCTCTACGAGACAGCGTAGGCTTCTCTCTTCTCAGGCTCGGTATCCCGATCGCCTCCGAGAGCTTGGACGGGATGCCCCACCGCCCTTTGTTGAATATTTCGTGCTGCATTGTGGTCACGGTCAAGTTCTAGCCCACAGTGAGGACAGGAATGCCACCTATCCGCAATGGTTTTAGGAACCGTTTCACCACAATTTGAACACTGTTGAGTTGTGCCATTGGGATTCACTGGAATCGTCATCAGACCAGCTTTTGCAGCTTTGAATGAAAGGATTTGCAGGAATTGACCCCATCCGGCATCATTGACCGATTTGGCTAGTCTTGATTTAGCTAGCCCTTTAATATTCAAGTCTTCATGAGCAACATTACCTTGAGTGATTAGTTGATTAGCGGTTTTATGGTGGAAATCCTTGCGCTGATTGGCAACTTTCAAATGGGCTTTAGCTACCCGCTTAACCGCTTTAGCTCGACGCTTAGACCCTTTCTGCTTCCTCGATAGCTGACGCTGTAGCCGTTTCAGCCGTTTCTCAGCCTTGCGGTAATACTGGGGAGCTTCAACCGATTCACCCGCACTGGTGACAAGAAACGATTTCAATCCAATGTCAATACCGATGGTATTGTCCAGTGTCGGAGCGTCAGGCGTGATAGTTGGCACACTGGCATCATCTAGGCTCAAACTGAGATACCAGCCGTCTATTTTGCGGGTAATCGTCGCCGTTTTGAGTTTGAAGCCATCTGGCAAAGGGCGATGCAGAATTAACTTGACATTGCCAATCTTGGGCAATTTGATGAACTTGCCTGTGATGCAATTCTGGTTGCGTATTTGGGGAAAGGTGAACGACCTGTAACGTCCCTTACCCTTGAATCTGGGCTTACCTGAACGCTTTCCAGCGCTATCTGCTTTTATCCAACGGTCATATGCTTTCTCAACTCGCTTAACACAATCCTGAAGCACCTGGGCATAAACCTGTTTGTACTCAGGGAACAGCGCTTTAGAGTTTGGCAGGTCGCTTTGTTGAGAGTAGCAACTTGGATTGTCCTTCAGTTCTGGCAAGTGGCAAATCAGAGGACAAGCGTTGACATCACAGCGATTTTGCTCCCACCAGTTGAACCGTTCTGCCAACCGATAGTTATATTGCCGTCGCAGCAATTCCAGCCATTGCTCCATCTGGGCTTGCTGTTGAGCGGTTGGGCGTAATCGGTACTGATAGGAGAGTCGCATATGGGAATTACGGTGAGTTGATGATTGGAGGGGGATTGCTCCCCCCAGGCGCTTGCTGAACCAAAACCATCACGGTGATGGATTTAGCTGACTAGAACTATGCAGTCTTCATAGACGTGGTTCATCATGCCGTTCCGAGCTTCAGTGACATAGACCCACCCAGGCTCACCCTGGTCTTGAAAGGCAACATTGACGCTCTGGTAGTAGTAGCCAACAATTTGACCACTGTCGGTGTTTAGCCAGAGTTCATATTTGCGGGCTGGAATCCCGTCGTTGAGGTGAGTTTTAATCAGTTTTTCAAGGCTGGTTAATATTCTAGACATGGTTATCTCTCCTGGTGGGCGAGTACAAACCGCTGCCAGCGAATCATGAGTTCAATCTCCAAGTGGATGAGAACCTGCTTTTTGGAGCGAACCGTGAGCCAACGGACATCGAACTGTCTGGCAATGATGGCGATGTTCAGCAGTTCGTTGTCATCAAACTGGGTCACATCCTTCTTTTTGCCAGTAATCGTAAAAGCAGTGTCATCAATGCTGAACTGGCAACGGTTGTAGAGTTTGGTTAGCTCTAGGTTGCCATTGGCAAAGTAGGCGGCTAATGCCGCAGTAACGGTGTTCATAAGTCCAAATTCTCCCAAGGGTATGAAGCGACAAAGGCAGGCTAAGGAGCCTGCCAGGAGGGGGTTAGAAGGGCGCTGTGGTAGCGTTCCAGGTTAGAACTTCCCATTCAACCCCCAGTTCTTCACGCACTACCCGCGCAACGCATCTGTCAGAGGCAACAGAAACCATTGCGTCAACTGCGTCGGTCAGCAGGGTTTTACCAGAGAAGACAAGAGCGGTCACATGATAGTAGGGGACATTCTGAGAAATCCGAGAATCAGAGATGTAGGTGGGGATTACTTCAGGCAGTCCAGTAGGGAGAACCGGATTGGGGATTAGTTCGACTTGAGGCATAATTAACTCCAGAACTAGTTTGTTCGTAGAGAGGCGCTGTTTGTGATTGCGAGTCCTAGCAGCGCTTTCTCTATGTCTTCTACTGTAAGATGTCGTACGATACTTGTCAACTGATGCACGACACCTTATATTGAGTGTAGAACGACACCATACAGTAAAGGAGGCGATCAAGGATGTACGAAACAATGAGGATTAGGCGCTCTATAGATGTCGAGATTGAGGGCTTGGGGGAGAAAATCAAAAAAGCTCGCAAAGCAGATGGGCGACCTGTAGAGGTACTAGCAGGCGAGGCTGGAATCAGCCGTGCATACTGGCATGACATTGAGGCTGAGCGTGTAAGGGATGCGCTGCCTGAAGAAACACTCCGAAAAGTTGAGCAGGTACTCAACATAAATTTAGGGGTGGAATTTGAATGAATCTATCTACTGCACAGTTGACGATTAAATATGTTGCTTGTAATTTAGGGAAAGGGCATGGCTAAAGTTCGGCAGATTATTAAGCGGGAAGTCGAAGTTTCCGATTTGGGCGATCGGATTAGACGGGCAAGGGAGGCAGACAAACGAGGGGTAACAGCACTAGCGAAAGCGGTTGGGGTATCTCGTGCATTTTGGTATCAGATGGAGACCGACTCAACCCCAAGCGGAGGGATTGCAGAGGCAACCCTTCGCAGGGTTGAGGAAGTGTTGGGTATAGATTTCGGAGTGAGATTTGAAGAGTAATGCCACGCGGCATTTTTTATTTACCTCAACCGTGTTTCCTATCGCACGGAGTATGCAATGCAAAGTACACCATACAGAACACAGCAGGGAAGCATAATGGAACTTTCACAAGCATTAGTACGATCGCTGCTTGAATCAGACGAAGAGTTTCCAGTTGATTTAGATGATGCTTGGAGATGGATTGGATATTCATCAAAGCAAAAGGCTAAGGACAAGCTAACCCTGAATTTTATAGAGGGTGTTGATTTTTTAACCGAATGGTTGAAAAAAGGTGGTAGAGGGCGTTCTAGCGAACAGATAGTATTAACAATTGACTGTTTTAAGTCGCTAGCAATGATGGCTGGAACAGAAAGAGGAAGAGAAGTTAGGCAGTATTTTTTGGACTGCGAACGAAACTTCAAGCAAGCCCTTAAGGTGATTGATGCCAAGAATGCAGAACTTGAAGCTTTAAGGCTTCAACTTGAGGTCGCTCAGGCTCAAGAGCGGGCGGCTATGGCTCAAAAACAACTCATGACAGGGGTGCAAACCCTAGAAGCGATCGCGCCTGGGTTAGGTCAGCTTGCCTTGGGTAGAGCCGATGTGCAGATTGAGCGAGTTGTTGAAGTGGAACGTCATGTCGTGGTCAACAACCGGGGGCAGGTTGTCCATGACCATGCAGGACTATCACCCACAAAGGTAGCTCAACGGCTAGGAATGAAGGCGGCAAAAGACCTGAAGACGTGGTTAGCTAGTATTGGGCGACTGGATTTGATTGACGAGGCTCAGACGATCGTCACCTGCAACCATGTCCGCACTGAGAATATCCAAGAGATTGAGCGGCTATGGAGCCAGAAGCAGGGAACACGGCAAAAACTGATTGGCGAATGGGGATAGTAAATCCGTCACGCGTGACGCTTTTGAACCCGATCGCTCAGAATTTCCGCCAACTGGTAGAAAAACTCTGGGCGCTTTTTCAGTTACCATCTAAACAAGCCATTACCAGACCAGAATCCATGAGTACAGTCACCAGGGACGAATTTGAAACGGTCAAAGAACTATTGATGAGCGCCGCTCGGTATGCAGAGTCAGCTAACCGAGGGCTAGAACGCTTAGAAGCTGCCCAAGAGCGCACTCAGGCTAACCTAGACCGACTAAGCGCAAGTATGGGGGAGATGAGCGCTAGATTTGAATTAGCTCAGAATCGCACCCAAGCGCAGTTAGACGCGTTAACCGTGAGAGTAGATGTGGTCAGCAGTCGAGTAGATGCCTTTGTTTCGGCATCTCAGCATTACTTTACGAAGCATGGGGAATCGATCGAGCAGCTGAAGGGAATTAGCGAGAATTTAAGCGGAATATTGTCCTACCTCGTCCGTAAAGAACAGCAGCAGTAAATCCGTCACGCATGACGTTTTTGGAACCCGATCGCTGGTGAGCGCGATCGGGTTATTCGTCGTTCCCCTCATCCAAAATCGACTTAATCAATTCCTCGTAAGAGACACCCTTCATCTCAGCTTCCTCTCGAATCATGCGCTCAATTAGCTCTAGATTCGCTTCAATTCGAGCTTCAAAGACATCCACAATCAGGCGTGACATGGTTCGAGCTTTCGCGTGTGCCCAAAGCTTGCCCCATTTGTAATGGAACTCGCTTAATCCCTTGACTGTTAATCGGTTTGACTTCGGAGGCATTTCGGACACCGCGATCGCTACTCCCTATCCTACTAGCGAACTACTTACCGTCAATTTTATGCCCTATTTGATGCGGAAGGCGTAATTTTCTGCATCACTTTGGCATCATTATGCTAGACTTCATTCCAGTTGGTTGCCTTGGCATTGCTCAGGCAATCCACGGGCAACAAGTGAGCAACGATCGAGCAAGTCAATGTCCAGAAGCCAGACGGTGCAACTAATTGAGCTAGAGGGGTATACCAAAACCGAACTTCGCTGGAAGTTGGGGCAGATGGGTCGGGATAAGTCCGTCCCGGTTCGTACCTTGAACCACTGGATTGCGTCCTTGGCTGAAGCAGGCATTTGCATCAAGCCCAATCAGCACGGGCTTTACGAGGAAGACGACTTGGAATTGCTCGCCCGCCTCATGTTTTGGTTGAGGCGTAGAAAAACGATTGCCGAATTTATCACCATCATTAGAGGAGATTCAAATCATGCCAGTCGAAATCAAACGCAAGCCCACTGCCGAACCCGAACAGCAGCCACAAGCCCCAAGTCAAGCGCGATCGTCACAACCGGAACAACAGCAATTGTCCGATTTGAACAATCAAACCAGTAGCGCGATCGCTAATCTGGCACGGGTTGGGGTCAACACTATCAACGCTCAGGTGTTCGCTTTTGATGCCCACCTGACCCAATACGAACGCGATACGGCTGTAACCCTAGCTAACCGCCTGAAGCAGTCCCAGCTACGGATTCAACGCTATCTGGTAGACGAACTGATGGATATTGGCGGTCGCCCTACCGATATTGCCGCTGTAGTGCAAGAGGTTCTAGAAACCCCTGACCTGAACTCCGGGTTTCTGGCTCTCCCTCCTGCCTATGTTGCTCCAACCATGCCCATGTGAGGAGGGACGGAACATGCTCAAAGCCATTATCAGACGGCTATTCAACGCCATGCCAAATGATGAATATTGCCCTTGCTGTTTTGGCTTTGGGCTACCCGCTCTAGCAATTTAGGAGAGCTATGCCACTAACCAAAATCCTGATTACTGGGGTCTGTGTGCTTCTTGCGGTGGGAGCCTGGAAGACCTACGAACATCGCCACCAATCCGCTCCGATCGCTGAGGTGCAACAAAATGATTGATAAAGCTATTAACCACACTCGGCTCAAATGGGCACTGGCTCAGGCGTATGTCGCCAAGGGTCTAGGGGTCGATGCCGGAAAACTGCTGAAACTCCGTGAGCAGTTAGCTTTTGACACCCACTACACCATTGAATCTGGTAACAATGGGACCCGGATTTACTACAGCAAGGTTGGGATTCTTGCCCTAGCCAAGATGGTTGGAACCCCCAAAGCTGATGAGTTTGCGGCGGAGTGCGTGAGGAGTGCTGGTGGCGCATTGGCTCCCTTCACGCCATCCCCCATTGTCCATGAAGCGATCGGGGAATTAATCACAGGGAATGGGGGAGTTCCTTCTCGGCAAGACCTGGGCTGGAATCCGGCGGGGCAACTGGCAAACCAGGAGGTTTATAGTCGTATCCCCTACGTGGAACCTGAGCCCGAATACCTGGAACCCTACCCCGTTGCTCAAAGTACCCCTATTAGCCGCTTTGAGCCTGCGCCAATCTATCAGCAACCCGCTAGCTCCAAGGTGAGCTACACCGTGAACTATACGGTGAATCACCACGCTCAAAGTCGTCCTGTTCCGGCGTTTCAGCTACCTAATACCCCTCAAACGCAAACATTTTACTGGGGTACGCTTTGCCTGCTGGTTGCTTGCCTGTTGATGCCGATCGCGCTGATTGGTATGGCATATCGTCCGACCCCACAAACCACGATTTACCTAGGGAGATAGTCATGGATGACCGGGCTAGAGGCGCTTTGGAGTCCCTTGTCGGGCTAGGAATGGTGATTAACGGGTTCAGTATCGTCCTGTTAGCCCTACAAGCGTTCTGGGCAGTTGTTCCGTTGTCTGGAGTAGCTGCCGCGATCGGGCTATGGGCAATTTGCTGTGAGGTGCATGATGGCTGAGGAGAAGCGCCAAATCGAGGTTGTCAACGTCATTGACCCATCTGGCTATATGCAGAAGGCTGTCGATCGGGACATCCAGCCGCCTCATGACCCGTGGAATAGCGCTACGTTCTACTGGATGCAGACACTTGCCCCACCCAAAAGCCTGCATGACATGATTGGCTTGGCTTTGGTGTGGTTTTTCCCATCGTTCCTGACCGCCGCTGGAATCACCCTGTTTTTTGAACCGATTCGATATTTTGACCTGCTGAAATACGTGTTTTTGGGCGGTTTGCTAGTTGCCGCCACTGTCGCCATCCTGCGGTTTACAGTCCGCACAAGCGCCCCCAAAGCTGTTGCGTGGTTGGATTTGCGACTGTTCATTGCAACTGCCGGAATCATCCTTGGAATCACCCTATTCCTGAAATGAGCCAACACCCCCTTACTCCTGACCAGGTGGTAGGCATTATTCAAGATGCCAAGCAAGCCCACCATGCCGTTGTAGCCGCTTCCACTACAGCGGCAATTTCGGCATTTATGGCGTTAGCGGTGCCAATGGTCAGACCTCCGATGTGGCAAGGGGCAACATTATTTTGTGCTGCATCCGCTCTCTGGCACTCACAGGTATTGAGAGGGGCAAATCAACGCTATATCCTGGCAGATGCCCGGAAACGTGCCTTAGAGGGAGCTTCTCAGGAGTCCCTAATCTATCGGGTTGTTGAGGGAGTTTCCCCCATTCAAGACCCCGTGCAGATTGCGCCACAACTTAGCGCTGACCCCGTTGCGGCTGCCATTCAGCGGAAGTGGGAGGCACTAAAGCTTTATGCTCAACCGCTCGAACCTATACGAGGGTTTACTTTCACGCGGTATCAGTTTGTTCCAAATTCAGAACTGAGCGCCGATCGCTTCTTGAAAACTGGTAATGACATTAAGCAAGTCCTGGGGCTGAAGGATGAGCCATTAATCGGAGTGGAGGGAGGGGCTATAGCCGTCGATGTGCCCAACCCTCAGAGAACCTTTTGCAACTTCCGTGAGTATGTTGGGTTTGAATCTCGCAGCTTCGCAGACCCGCTAGAAGTGGCTGTGGGTCTAACGTTGACCGGACAACTCATCAATTTGAACCTGTCTGACCCCGACTCACCCCACATCCTCGGGGGAGGCAAGACCGGGAGCGGTAAGAGTGAGCTTGTCAGGGCAATGCTGCTGTCTGCCCTCTATCGCTTCAGCCCTGACGCTCTAAAGGTTGCTGTGATTGACTTTAAGGGCGTTGACTTTAAAGATTTTGCGGGTTCTCCTCATTTGGGATTCCCGATCGCTAACAATGCCGAATCGGTTTTAGACATCCTGCGGAAGCTAGTGCAGCAGATGAAAGACCGCTATCAGGCGTTCCAGGGCATTGCCTCGAATATCCTTGAGTACAACGGCATGGTGGATAACCCTCTGCCACGCTGGATTGTACTGATTGATGAATATGCCCAAATGATTGCGGCTGTCAGAGGTGAATATGGGGAAGACGGGGTGAAGGAATTAGACTCCCTGCTGAACCAGATTGGGCGACTTGCCAGAGCTGCCGGGATTCACTTGTGGATATTTACTCAAAAGCCGCTCATGCGTAAGCCTGCGACCCCTTGCGGCATCGATTCAACGCTCAAAGAAAACCTGGCAGCCAGAATTGCTCTGAAGGTGGGTGACCATCATGCTAGTCAGGTGATTATGGATGACTCCGGTGCCGAAAAACTGTTGGGCAAAGGTGACCTACTGTTTAATGGTCAACGTCTTCAAAGTCTTTATGTGTCGGACTCTGGAGTGATAAAAGCCGCGATCGCGCGATATGCCACTCACGTATCTCACCCGCCCATCTCACCCAATCTCACCAGTGGTCAGCCACCACACCACTCCAATGCTGACAGGCAAGGAACTTTGAGGGATTCTCACCCACCTGTACCCGATTTTGTGAATGATATGAAACCGGCTCAGGCAGGGGATTTCAACGATGATTTTGATGGGTGTGATGAGTTGAGCGATCGAGAGTTAGAGCACCTCATGAAGGACTATGCCCGACGCGACCCATCGGAGATTCCCATCCCGATATTGAGGCAGGCTGTAGCCTATTACGATGTCCGTTTGGGAATCACTGGACAGAACCGATTTATCGAGATGTTTTGGGGGATTCCGAAGTCTGGGAACTCCCCTCGGTATGACAGGGCAAGAGCGGCATACAAACAAGCTGTTAGCGAGGAATAAGGTAATGAAGTCGGCAGATGAAGACTGGCGCTATCCGCTCCGCTATCCAGACGGTGTTGAGCGCACACCTAGAGATAAGCGCCAAATGTTTCAGCCTCTCAGCAGGTGGAGATGTCAAAGCGTGGGAGATGCTAGGGATTGCCTATTGAGTGCCCTGAAAACATTGGGTGCGAAAAATGTGACCGTTTCTAGCAATGTCCCTGTCAACGGGCATGGCAAGCTTTCAGGGAACTCAAGGGAGCCAGAAGACGTAGGGGTAGCTGTTTACTTTCGGCTCGATAAAACTGAAATGGAACTATGCTGCGATCGCTGGCTGGAATTGAAAGATAACCTGCAAGCGTTGAGCATCCAGGTAGAGATTTTGATTGCTCAGAGGGAGATTGAAGGAAGTGTGTTGATGCAGAAATCTCGCACCCCTCATCAGCATGGCAAGAGTGAAGCGTCACGGCAGCAAAAGCATCAGAGGCAGGCTAGACCCCGCGATCGCGGTACATACAGCCAAGGTCAGCAGCGACAAACCCCGCCCGCGCGATGGGCTGACACCCTTGGAGTAAAACCCACCGACTCTTTAGAGGCAATCCGTAAAGCCTATCGACTACTGGCTAGAAAGCATCACACCGATGTAGGCGGGGACGAGGAAATGATGAAACGCATTAATAACGCTTGGGAGGAGGCGAAAAGAATAAAAACTAGAAGCGTCGGGTATTTGCCCTGGGAGAATTCTCCCAGGGCAAATCCGCAAGTCGGCAACTAAGCACAGAAGCGAGGAAATATGAAATCACCACAAGCGATCGCGCAATCTCTCAAAGACTTTATTGGCAAGCGGTTTGGATGCACAGAGGGAAAGCCAAACGATATTCCCTACTCTCTGCCCTATCTGGTTTGGATGTGCGACAAAATCATCGAAAACCCACAATGGGAAATCGATAAAAGTTCGCGCTGGATTGGCTATATTCAGGGCGTGATGGTGGCGCGGTTTCTGACCAGTGTAGAGAGGGAGCGGGACAGGGTTCGCAATATCGACGATGTTGAGGTGGGTGGAGAGGCAGTAGTTATTACATCGAAGGAGTAACTGTTATGTCGTCTTGCGATTGTGAACCAGCGCAACTCTACAACTCCAAAATAGTTAGATGCCGCAAGCCTCACAAGTGCCTTGAGTGTGGCGTAAAAATTGAGCCAGGAGAACAGGCTGAGAAGGTTGATAGCCTCTATGACGGGCAATTCTCGACTTTCTACACCTGTCCTGAATGCCTTAAGCTGATCGCCTACATTCGCAGCAACATCAAGAGTGTAGAGATTTGCTGTCATGGGGAATTGGCGGAAGCAATTTGGCATGAGGGGTCATTGGTTTGGGATGATGACGACATGGAGGAAGAATACTCAACATTGCCGTTCTATGACGAGGTAAAAGGCATTGTTCGGGGGCGGAATCTCCCTATAGCAACCCGTGTTGATTGGCTCATTATTGAGCGAGGTAGATTTCGACTGAATCCCACGATCGAGGTAGAGCCAGAGGTAGAGCAACCATGAGATGTCCCCACTGTCGCAATCCTGACAATACCGTTCTGGAATCTCGCCAAGTTCATGAGTTAGTCCGTCGCCGTCGGAAATGCATGAAATGCAAGCATCGGTGGACAACTTACGAGCGCTGTGCTGGCAGGGAACCGCTAGTAGATGTACTGCTGAAAGAACATGACGGCATGGTGATGGTTCATGGCGATCGCTTCTTGCAATGGTCGTATCAATATTGGATTGTTTGGGTTGAGGTTCGGGTAGGGATTATCGAAAAGCCAATCAGAGAGATTGTGTACAGGGGTGGAAGCCTGGACGATGCACTGGCTGTTTTGAGAGGTGCTGAGGTTGTCCAAGAAGCAGAGGTTTCCTGAACGCTATCCTCCTAACTGGGACGATCGCAGACGTATCGCCCTAAGTGCCACATCATTCCGCTGTGTGTTGTGCAATGCCAGAGCAGAAGAAGTCCACCACGCCTACTACTCACAAGCAAGATTGGGATGTGAGCGAGTATTTGACCAGCTATTCCCGCTCTGCAAGCTCTGTCACAAGATTGCTCACAGACGAATTAACTGGATATGGGACAAGATAGACCCCTGTTGGGGAAACCGGAACACTGAGGCGTTTCGTCAGCAGTTGTTGCAAGCATCAGTACGGTTTCAGGGGGCTAAAATTACACCAGTTCTCAAACCTGCTACCCCTGCCCCTGTTCAGATGCCCGTTAGACCTACTTCAAAGCCACGCCGCGCAGGGTTTTTCAAGTCTCAAGAGTTTGCTGCACTGACGATTATTACTGCCTACGCCGGATTGCTTTATTGGATTGTCCAAATCCGTCATGCCTGACGCTTTTGCCCAAAACGGGGATTCTCGTTTTGGGCTTCTTATTTCCCAGTTTTTAAATATCGCCAGTGCATGTAGAGCAGGGATAGCCAAAGAATTCGGATGTCTCGGGAGCCTTTGATCAGCACCTTTGGCAGGATAACTCCAGTGTCCGTAAATCGACTTCGCTGATTAATGGCGTACTCCGTCAAAAAGTCGAGGCACTGGGAACACGCCCAATCACTGTCATGCCCTGGCACGGCGAAGTTGAGACTGGCAGAGAGTAGGTCTTTGGGGATACCGTGGCTACGGATGATGTAGCCCCAGTGAATAGTATGGGTTAGAGCCCAAATCTGCCTGCTACCCTCTTCGTCCATTCCCAGAAATTGAAGCCAGAGACGTTTGTTCTCCGGTCGCCTCTCCGCTTCAACCAGCGATCGTGTTCCTGTTCTACCAAGTGGCAAACCCTCCAGTATGTCACTGCTACCTCTGATTCGCTTTGCGGTGAGGCTGTGGATTGCGATTCTTTGGGTCGGCGTGAGCGTTCCATAGCGTCTGTAGATGAGTTGCGGATGTGGAGACAAGCGATCGAAGGTCGGTACTTCAACAATAGCAACGGGCTTGCGACGAAGCCGCTTGAAATATCTGCAAACCATTGCCCATCACCATTTCAGCGTTTAACATAGCACCCCTACTTGCCTAGCAAATCGACCTTTGTGCTGAGGATTCGCCCAACGGGTTCAGCGTCGATCGGAACCCCCCAACAGGCTCCGGTCATTGGTAACAAAATCAGGAGAACCACAAGCGGTGGGTCTTTCTTCGGTCGCCACTGTCCATCGATATTTTCTACAGAAAACGCAACCACCAGGACTAACAGCAAACTACCCAACAGGAATCCCGATCGTCGCCCCCTCTGCCGAAATTCGTCAGCACTGCGGCGGTTTGGACAGTCAGCAGGGCAGTTAATTTCTGGCTCATTAGTCTCGTTCATAATCCCCTAGCCATCTCCCGATTCGTTGCAATACGTCTTCACTGGTATGTCCATCCCATTCCGGGGCTGCTTCCACTTCTGGCGCGGGGCATATTTGCCACATCGACTCAGGTAAGTGATATGTGACCTGCTGACCAAGTAGGCGGCATCCAGCGATAAACCACCCGTCAAGACAAGATTTGTCATGATGCTGCCGTGACTTAAATGGAAACTCAACCGAGGTGGTTTTGAGAAGGGCGCAAAACAACAAACAACGATGCTCATAAAGCTCATCAAACGTGTGATACCCGTCACTTGTTTTGCCTGGGTCGCACGGCACAAAGCTGGTTACACCGCTTTCAGAAACAACTTTGACCCCTTTCAGTTCCTGAACCGTTTCATTGTCCATTTAGGTTACCCACGTATTATCAAATCCGTTTGATGCCAGGATACTTCTGAATCGCTCTAGCTGCTCTTCTGTGTAATCCGTGTCTAGCCCAATCCTCGCTAGGGTCAAGGCGTATTTGAAATCCTCCCAGCGATCGCTGTCGTTATCGGAGGATTGAAACACGTCAAGCAAGAGGGCAACTGCATTGCTATTTGCAGTTTCCATTACCTTGCCAAACAAGTCCGTCCCTCGTAGCGATGCCTTTAGTCCCTGCCAATTGCTGCGAACCGGAGGATTCAGATAAGCCAACAGTTCGGGGTCATCAACTTCCAGCCATTCCTCTACCCACCCGTCCTGCTTCTCCTCAGCGCAACTGATGATTTTGCCCTGCCCATCACGCTTGACGTACATTAGCGCCTTCCCCTCATATCCTCGTAACCTGCACACGATATCCAGAGCGAGTTGCTAGCGTTGCCTAGCGCCTCCCTCATGCCGATGCGCCCTGAAGTGTCAGTCAGCAGTCTCACGGTTCCCAACGGTGCCACGCTCGAACACTGGACGTGAATTCGACCAACGGTATAATCTGCCGTTTCGTCATCCTGATCGGCGGGTGAGCTGAACCACAGATAGTCCGCATTGCTGCCAGAGTAGAAGATGGCGAGCAGTGGCTCAACCTGGATGCCCGTCGGGACGGTCAGGGTTACCAAGACTCGAGCTGTGTTCCCGATCGCGCCTGTATTACTGTAGAAAGTTGAACCCTTCCAGAAGCACCTATTACCCTTCTGGCTATATGCCCGAATCACCCCGTCGCTCTTGGTTTGGTTGCTCCAAATCCTGCGAACATTCCAACCACTAGGCTTATTGGCTCCACTGATAGAGGTGTCCCACCCAGCGTCAACCGCGCCTGTGCTGGGGTTATACATGGCAAACAGGTGATACCAGGTGGAATTAGCCTTGCTGCCAGAAAACAATCCACCGTTCCCACTGCCAGCATTCCACGAAGCATCCAGCCGCTTCGTGATTGGGCTCGACAGCTCAACCAGGCGATCGTCAATCCAGCAGACACCGGTGCCAATATCGATGTCATTGGTCGGGTCACTGGCATTGTTGGCAGTCTCCCAGCCGTCGATATAGCCAAGTAATCGCGATGAGGGTGACGTAATCCAGCCGTGTCTCATCCTACTGCCACCGTCCAACTTCCCGAGATTGTACCGAATGAAGTCAGGTCAACCGTTAGCGCGGAGGTGCTGCTGAAAGTGACCTCGTCAGGGATGATTTGCTTATTGTTGTTATCCGCGATCGTCACAGGTAAATATCGCCTGCCCAGACTGTGGGTAACAGTCAGCACTCCAGCTGTCAATCCAGCGTTATTGAAGGTCGTTTCATACCAGGTCGTGATTGGCTTTTCGCTTCCCGCCAGTCCTACTGCCCAGCGATCGTTGGTTTCGTCCCAGAGAATTCGGGCATTTGTGGAAGTGCCCCGCTCAATTTCCACTCCAGCATCTTCGGTGGGTGAACCCGTCACATCGTTGTTGAGGACAATGATGTTATCCCCGATCGCCAGGGTGTTCGACTCGATCGTGGTAGTCGTTCCCTGAACCGTGAGGTTGCCTGAGAGGGTGAGGTTCTTTGCAACTAAATCAGCATTGGCGTTGTCCGCTGCATTGCGGATTTGCAACTCACCCGAACTGTTTTTTAGTAGGACGGCGGTTGCATCACTGTCGATCGCAAAGGTGTTGTTGGTGGTGCCAGTGTCAGTGTTCTGGGTGTGACCGCCCGATATGACTTGGAAATCAATATTTCCAGCGTTGTCGCAGACCACCATGTAGGTTCCCGATGGAAACGCGGATGGCAGTGTGAATGTGATGTTAGAAGCAATGCTAGCTGGCGGCTGAAACCCAACATAGTTAGAGCCTTTATAAAATCTGAGATTGCCCAGCAGTTCTAGTAATCCAGCTTTCAAGGGTTCCTCCTACTGAGTAATCGACAGTGACCATGCGCCCTGAAGCGGAATGAAGCTGCTCAGGTCAATGGATAGGGTATTAGCGGTCAGAACTTCAACGCGATCGGGCAGCACCATTTCACCTGAGCTATTGAAAACCGTCACGCCTGACGGATTTGTGTTCAAGTCGTGGACAACTGGTAGCAATCCGGCAATGCTCAGGTCTGAGTTGGTGAAGGCGCGATCGTAGCTAGCATTTCCCCCTTCTGCTGGCGTTCCTGCTGGTCCTTGTCCTCCCGCAACGTCAACCACCTGACTCACGGGCTGACTAACCGTTATTGATAGTTGATTAGGGGTGATATAAACGTCAGGCATTGGGATTCCTCCCCGCTTCTATGGTTGCCACTCCTTCCAGGTACAGGAGGGTGATTCCCTGCGAGTCTTCTACCCGGATTTGATACAGGTACATACCGTAGGGAATTGCCGCTACAGCGCTATCCGCCATAGATACCGTGAGTTTGCCAGTGGTTCTGTCAGTGTCAAAGGTGATGACAAACGGATAGGCTGTCTCCGCTTGAAAGCCCTTAAAAATCGACCCCGTTGCCGTTGCTCCGGTCAAATTCACGGGCACTCCCACGATCGCAGGCGGGACAATGGGCTGCCTGACAGTCAAAGGAAGCTGAAAATCAACCCATTGCTTGAGCGAGATCGGAGTGTTTGCCATACCTACCCCAGCGGTGTCTGATTGCCGTTATTGCCGCCTACTACCCAGATGCCGGTATAAGTCGAGAGCGCTCGCTTTAGCTCCCTGACCGCCTTCTGATACCTGAATGAGTAGCCGTCTTTGTCGATATTGGAGGGGTCTAAATCCAAGTCTTCATAGCGAGAGAGGATTACTCCGACCCGCGTTACACGGGTTTCGTCTGCGTCAATCTCAACGATCGCGGCATTTAACTGATTTCGCACCTGGTTTTCCACAAACATTGCCAATGCAGTTGTTTGAGCAGCCGGACCTAACGCAGTCCCCTTACCAGATGTATACACAACATTGCTGGTGTAGGGGACTTCGTAGAGTTCATGCAACAGGTGTTTTTGAGCATCAGTTAGCGGCATGGCTAAAACCCGATTTTGGACTCGATCGCGACCCAATCAACATCAGGAACCGCTTTAATCAAGTCCTCAACAGCCTGATATGGGCGTTGTTGCTGAATCTTTTTAGCGGTGGATGTGCCGACCAGAGGGAGTGCAGTTAGTTCCTTCAAGCTGGCAGTGTTCACATTGACGATTTCAGTCGCCGTTGATTCCGGAGGTGCGGAAGGGGTGACAGGCTCGATTGCTTTCCCCTCCCTCCCTCCACTATGGGGTGGATTGCGACGATACCCCTGCCGAAGAAACCCCAACTCCTCGGCATCTGGGATAAGGCGCGGTTCCCCGGTTGGGGAGTAAAGAATTCCCATGCGTGACCTCTTAATGGGATGGATGAATGGCTGCGGGACTGAACAGACTACAGGGACAGCATGAAACAGCCCATGCGGTAGTCCACAAACTTGGAACCACAGAGCAAGGTGTAGCGAGTGGTAGACCGTAGGCGGTTCACATCGTAAGAACCCTGCCAGATTTGCAGTAGCAACCCGCTCTGTTCATCCATTGCACCCACCATTTGAGCGCCAGAGTTCTCAGGGGGAGCCGCCATTTTGCGAGTGTCAAAGACCAAACCCTGTTTTTTGTAGGCAATGTTGACACTGGAAATCTTGGGAATGGAGAACTTGTCAGTCGAGGTGCTGAGGTCGGAGGCAGAAAGTTGTTGCCCATCTAGTGAGAACGGAACCAAGGTCACTGTTTTGTTGGGTGCATCCACTCGGAGAACAACCCCAAACGCGGTAGCTGTTGCGTTATCTGCCCCCAATTTGGCAATTTGACCAACGGCAACATTCTGCAAGCCAGTGCAGGTTAACACCAGGTCAAGCGCCCCTAGGACGGGCTGAGTGCCTGCATAGTCAGCCTTCGTAAATGCGGTGTTAGCGGTAATAGATGCGATCGCGAGACTTGCTTGAGCCGATGACGCGGTATCCAAATCTGCCACCGCTGCCTGGGAGCCATGACGACCGATGATGTTTGAACCACCAACCATGAATCCCATGCGTTGGACGAACTGCCCGATCGGGAATCCCTGTTGCAGCAGGGCGGCTACTCCAGCATTGGCATATACAGCACCGGCATCAACCGGGGTCATTTCACCCAAATAGTGAGCCTTGGCTCTAGTCGCCAAGATGGCGTACAGGTCACCAGGGGGAACGTCCTCCTCCTCCAATCCTGCGGCTGCGTTAATCAGTAAGTCTTGGTTAAAGGGCTGGAATGCAGTGTCCTTATGTGCGGCAACGATGCGGATCGGCATGTTGACACCATAGGACACATTGCCAGTGCTGGCGTGGGTCGGGGTTCGGAACTTGTTGTACAGCGCCAAATCGAATTTTTTGGTGATGCTGAACGCCATCTGAGGACCAACCTCAGAAATGTACTTCTCAATCTGGTAGTCAGAGCTGTAGACGGGAACGGCGTTGGTGAATAGGTTCTCTAATGACAAATCACCAACCAGGTAGCCAGGGTCAGTTGTGTTTGCCTCCGTGTTACCCCGTGGGTCATAGTCTTCTGCGTCAGTAATTTTGATCCGACGGAATTGCACCGTCGCACCTTTCTCGAATTCACCCTCTCTAAAGCCACCTAGCGCGGCTTTAGAGAAGATGCTCATCAGATTAAGCTGCATCAGCGCGTCTGCTGCCAGCGTTTTAGGGACGATTAAACCCTCTTGCCCGAAAGTAACTGCCATGGGGATGCTTGGTTGAAGCGTGTAGCATCCCAGCTAGGAGTGGGCAATCCTGATACTATTTTGCCCATCAAAGCCAAAAACAACAACAAAAAAGCCGTCCGGGGTGATTCAGACGGCTTGTGTTCTCGTTCGTCCAGAGAAACCTAGTTCAGCGATCGCGGCATTCAAATCCGTCAGCCTGACGTTTTTACTTTGCCACTCCTGCCTTCTGTAGTTGAGTAACTTCTGCCAGATATCCCGATCGGTCTTTTTCCATTGCCACGCCAGGGTCAATTTTTGGCGATCCGTCACTATTGAAGTATTTCAGCCCGCCAGAATAGCCGCCTCCGCTTGCAGGAGTCGCGCCGGTTCCAGTCCCGCCACGGGCTAAATCGAAGTGACTGTAATCGGTGGCTAGTAGGTCATTAATCGCCGTTTCATTCAGTGGCAGCAAGGCATCCATGCCGTATTTATCCTTGCCTTTGATGAACATCTGTCCATCCTTTTCGACAGTTCTGCCATCGGTCTGCAAGGCGGTCAAAAAGTGCTTGCTATTGGTGACTCGCTTGGTGCCAGAGATGCCCTCGATCGCGGCATTCATCATCGAATCCCGAGCCGCTTTTGCCTCGGCTTCCTCTCGCTGCTTCTGCTCGGCTTCCTTCTCTGCCTTCAGCTGGTCAATCTGGCGTTTCAGTTGCTGATAGGCGCGATCGTTAGCCATGTTTCCCTCATCATCGTCATCATCAGAAGCAACAGTGTCAAACCCGAAATCAAATTCTCCCTCGTCATCGTCATCGTCGGAGCCGTCGGCATCTGGCATGGACTCAACCTCATCAATCAGGTCATCTATCCACGCCTCATAACCTTCTTGAGCTTGCTCTAAAACGTCCTCCATCTGAGGCTTTACGACGGTCTGGGTGTAGTCTTTCAGCTTGGCTTCCACTTTGGCATCTATGAGAGCTTCAAGGTCTTCTTTGGTGATTTCCATATCAGTTATGAGGGTAGGGTGATTAGCGGACTGAAGTAGCCGAGGCGCGATCGCTGTCTCCAGCGAACTCAGCGAAAGCTGCCTGTAGAGATGAGGTCAAGGCTTGAGAGTTGATGGTTAGTCCAGGATTGGACTCTTCAACCGCCTTTGTCACAAGCTTGGGCAGCTCATGGAATAGTCGGGAGGCAAACCCCGCGATCGCGCGGTTATTGTCTCGTTTGGCAGCAGTAACAGCGTGATTAATTGCATCGTGCAGGAGGGTATGAGCCTCCGATCGAGTAAGTGACGACATCGCATTGGCGGAAGAGGTTGGTACAGAAATAGTCGGGTTGAGGTGAATCCTGGACTTCACTTTAGGTGTAGCACTACAACCCTGATTCAACCACTCTGAATCAAACCTCAGGTGAGGCTGTGACTCATGAATTGACTTAACAATGAGTTTGGGTAACTCATGAAATAGGCGCGAAGCGAAGCCGGATAAAGCCCGATTATTTTCCTGTTTAGCTGCCTGAATCGCACATTCGATCGCATCCTCGATCGGGGTTGCTGGGGCTTCCACAAACATCGCGTGTTCTAGTGGTTGGAGTTGAAGTGCATCCCAGCTAGGAGTGGGCAGTCCATAGCGCTATTCTGCCCTGTACTGACGAGAATTGCACACTTTTCAAAACAAAAACCTCCATCAAGTGGTGGCTCAACGGAGGAAGCAAAATGAAAGCTTCAGTCAAGGCTATTATAGCCAACAAAAATTCCTGCCGAGTGTAGAGCCAGGCAGGAAAACCATGTTAAAGGCATCACTCAAAATTAATTGAAGTGACATCTTAATTGTAATCAACAAAAAACCCGCTGGCTTAAGGCGGGCTTGAGATTGGCTGTGATGAAGCTGAAACACTCCGGGGACAAATAGAAATTCGTATAAAACTTACCGCTATTGTATCCGGAGTGAATTGGTTGTCAACGGGTTCCACCACTTAGTGTTCGCTTAGGGAATCCTTGTCGTTCAGTCGCGATCGCGGGTTCGACTATTGGATAGGTGACAGAAATCACGACAAACATCGAAAATCCTGCTACAAAAGAGATTATGGCTAGTTTCATGACGCACCTTTGGTTAGAGTTAAGGTGCGATCGCAATCCAAATAGGCAGGGTAATTCACGTTACCTTGCCTATTGTTATTTTACGATTTCTTCACATTCACCGACATCGGTAAATCCGTCAGGCATGACGCTTTTGGCGCTACGCAATCCCCAATTCTGTTAGCAACTGGTCAGCGCTAGCTCCATCGCCCCCATCTTCACCAGTACCTGTTCCATCATCTGGTGGTGGCTCCATTGGAGGTGGTGCGCCCATGTCTGGCTCACCTGTTGCCATTGGCGCGGGGGGTGCTTCCTCCAGTTCCTTGAGTATTTTCTTGAGCGTGGCGGGTTCAAATTCCTTCTGTTTGGCAACCTCCCGCACAAAGGTCTTCTGCATTTCCTTGGTGAAGGTTTCAGAGGGGATTTTGGTCTGCCCGATCGCGGTGTACTCTTTCGATTCCCCGGTCAGGTCGGACACATCAAAGTCATCTAATCCGTTGACCGTCCAATTGATTTCTTCGTTGTGGGCTATGGCTGCACAATCGAGAATTGACTTGGCAAACTCTTTGATGAAACCGCCATAGGTGGTCAGTAAAATCTCCTCCGGTTTCCGGGCTTGCCTGATAGCCTCACCGCTGGTACTGGTCACAGCATCAGCGGCACTGAGAGCGATTTGCTGGACGGTTTTATCGATGTCTTCCTCAATAGTGCGACGATATTCCATTGAGGTGCTAAAGGAACCTCCCGGTCGCTCTGTCCACCCGATCGCTTCGTTCCGAGAGGGGTCAAGGTGAATGAAGTAGCCGTCACCAAATTTGTTGTTACGACTGGTGAAGTCCTCAACATCCTCACTGGTAATCGTCGGCATTGCATAATTATTTGCCACTAGCCCATATTCCAGTGATGCCGTCTGGTTGAAGTGCGACACTTGCGGGTCATGCAGTTGGTCAGCTAGATGCAAAGCAGAAGGCAGGGTCATGGTAATGATGGGAAATTTGAATTGCCCACGCAGGTTAAACAACTCCTTCCCGTCCAGTCCGTTGACGGTTTCAATTTGGGCATCCTTGTCCGCGATCGCATCAATATTAGCGCTCACCATGCCCTTGTCAAAGTCCGTCCCGCCCTTGTCCACATGCCGCACGGTGTAACGGCTGACCGTAACTTTGCCGTCCGACTGTCGCTGGTAGATGGTGAAATCGTGCAGTGCCACAGGGTCGCCATCCCAGGTGTCACGCTGCCAGGTAAACCGGTGCAACTTGGCAAACTTAAAGCCGTTCCTATCCGTTTCCCAGTCCCATAAATCGCATCTGGGCACCAACAACACGTAGGGTTCATCCTCTCGCTTCTGCCGTTGTTGGGCACGGGTGAGGGTGTCAGAGGCAACGGCAGTATCGACTTGCGCGATCGCTTTACCACTTCCCAAGCCTGCCAATATCGCTGCCTTCAGGAAGGCAATAAAGCTGCTTCTGCCGTCATCATCCTCAGCAGGAAGCAACGCCCCGCCGGGAAAGAAGGTGTCTACCCAGAACTTATCTTTGCTGCCCTCGAATGCCAATGGAGCGGCAAACAATTGGGACAGGAATCGACTGGCGATCGGACCCATTTTGTTGAAATATCGGGCTAGTTTTACCCGTTGGTCAACAATGGCTGCGGGTCGATTGTCGGGATTGCACAGCAGTTTTTTCTTTAACTCTGGGGTGAGCTTAGAACCACCTTGCAGTAGGGCATCCAGAATTTGCCAGTGGTCAGCATTGGCTTTATGGGCAGGATGGCGGCGTTTGAGTTGGTCAAGGGTGGGCATAACTAATCGATCGATACTCCTCTAACACGTTCCCCGTGACTCCTGCCCGCAACGTTACCCCCATACAGGACAGAAAGGCGCTGTTTGACCTTCTTGTGGAACGGTGCGGATGTGTCCGTAGGGTCAATATGTAGCAGCGATCGCAGTTGACCGCCAATTTTGAGCAGTTCGTCTTGACTCACTCCTAGTTGTCGCCTGTAGCTCACGTCCGATATTTTCCCTTGCTCAGTTGTGATTTTGATGAATTGGTGCAACCTGGGATTTTCGCTAGTTGCCTTTTCTAGTCGGGACCTGACCTCTTTAATCTCTCTTGGGGTTTTGGGTTCACTAGACCCCTTCTGCTTGCGGTACTCATCCTCAGCCTGCCTATCTACCTGCTGCAATGCCCCCTGTATCTCAGGGCGATCGCGCAATGGCTTGATTTCGGACATGGGGACATCTGCCCCCTTGCCAGTAGTCAGTCGGGTGGATAGTTCCCGCGCCTTGGCATCGTGTTCGGCAGCTTCTTTAGCGGTAGACTCCTTGGCTTCGTGAGCAGGCTTGCGCGCCTGCTCACTGGCTACTTTTTTTTTGAGCCAAAGTCCCGCGCAACTGCCATGCCCTTCTGGTGCTCTTGCCAGGATTTGCCGAATTTGCCTCGCTTCGCATCCGCTTTGCCATCTACCCCGATCGGGACGGCTCCTACCTGTCCATCCTTTGCCTGCATCTCTAGCCAATGCTCCTTGCCATCATGGAGAACACGAGTAGGCATGGTGGGTTTCTTGCCTGCTTTGGCACCCTCGATATGGGCAGCAATCATCTCTGTTTGGGCAGAGGACAGTTTAGTTTTCTCAGAAGCGGTCACATCCTTAACCGTCTTCATGCCCTTCTGATGGGCTTCCCACTGAGAGCCAAATTTAGCCCGTTTTGGATCAGCCGTCCCATCAGCCGAAATCGGGAGTGCCCCCATCTGCCCATCTTTCGATTTCATCTCTAACCAATGCTCTTTCCCGTCATGGAGAACACGGGTCGGGGTAGTAGGCTTCTTGCCCGCTTTAGCTGCCTCCATGTGGCTGCTAATCATCGATTCCTGAGCGTCCGATAGCCCAGTTTTTGCCTGAGAGGGAGCCATGTTCCCCTTACCGCCGCCCTTCTTGGGTCGGTTCTCGGTTTTGCCCGCTTTGATATCGGCAGCCGCATTTTTAATTGCTTTGGCGGCAACAGTGCGCTTCTCATCCTGCGTCAGTTCCCGCCCTAACTGCTTCTGATGAGCATCCAGAGCGGATTTGATAGACCGCTTGATTCGGGATTTAGCCAATGCCTTCTTGCCACTGCTGCCATCCGCTGCCTGAGTGGCATGATAAGCCGCTGCCTTTCGCCGGGTAGCCATTGATTTATGGGCTTTGGCTTCCTCGGTCATGCCAAGTGCTCCGAGCAACTTGGCTTTGTTCATTTTGCCGTAGCCCTTGACCCGCTTGGCTTTCGCCTGTTGTCGAAGCTCTCTAACTGTTGCCATGACAGGATGCTGTGTAGCGATCGAGCATCCCTGATTAGGCTAGGGCAGTCCTGCAACTATTGTGCCCTCATATCAGCGAGTCAGCAACGCATGTATTGATTGGTGAACAACCAAAAGCGTCAGGCATGACGGATTTACAAGTCTAAATTGAGGTCATTGGTTGGCTGGTCTAGACTCAGGTCATAACTAGGGTCAATCTCCTCAATTCCCAGGTCGGAATCGGTTAGCGGAACACCTGTTTCTAAAGATTTTTTCATTCCTGCAATTGCCTTCCGCATTAGGTCGGGACTGTTACCTACTTGCCAGCGATCGAAGGTGCTGCCAAACCTGAGTTTATAGTCCATTTCTACCAACTGAAAATCCGCAATAAGGCTACTTTCGTCGTTTGCTGGCATCTTTGAGGGTTCCTCTGAAAAATTCAAGCCCGTGAGGCATTAACGTTTGCATGAAAGCGTTGCCTAGCGGATGGTTTCGACTATAAAACTCGCTGATATTAGCAAAAGATTCAGTGTATTTTGCTTCGATTTTTTTGTCATAGTAGCCGTTCTTGTGTCCCAATTCAATCCGGTTCCGGGTTGCAGAACCGACCATATCCCCCGCATTGAGTGTGTCAAGAGCGGTATTGGTCAGATGGGCGAGCAGATAAACATCCCCGGTCTTTTGGGCAGTCATGAGGTGAGGAACAAGGTCATGTAAGCGATCGGGGGCGACCTTTTTCAACTCCTGATAGAGCTGTGCATGGATATCCTTACCCTTAAAGTGCTTATCTGCAAATTTGGTAATTGCCTTCAACTTCTGATCCGGAGTGGCTGTATCCGGGTCTAACTTTGCCTGGGTGAGGATGTCACGCTGGAAGTTGCGACCCATGACCACTCTACCCAATGCCGCCTTATCGGTGTCCTGATTGAGCTTTCCTGCCTGTCTCAACACTTCTTTCTCGGCAGGGGGTAAAGTATTGACCGCCGTTTTCAGCTTACGATCGGCGGCATCCTGACGACGGGTTAGCGACTCATCGTCTGCATCAAATGCTGCCCGCCCCTTCTTGGAACAGGAGGCAAACCGGGAGCCTAATTCATCCTCATGCTCCCAGGCTTGCTTGATAATGGCACTACGATCGCTGCCCCTCGCCTCATCAATATCATTCAGCCCATGAAAGCTTGCCACGGCATTCCATGAGTCCTGACTACCACCCTTACGATCGCCCAACTCATAGTCCAGATGGTGACCGAATTCGTGCCGATAGACCCCATCCGATAGGGCATCTCCTGGCTTGCGATCGCCCTTGATATGGATTGCCCCGGTTCCCGCCTTGAATGCGGAAGGATGGTCGGGAGGGAGGTCTAATTTCTTCGGTTCAGGGATGGACTCAACAACCCTCTGGAAGTCCTTCGGAGCGTTGGAGAATGCCGTTTTAGCCCATTGCTGGTGATGGCTAATCTCTTGTTTGGGTTTGGTCGCTTTCGCCTTGCCAGGGTCAGCCACCTTGCCTCCCTTGGCTGCCACAATCCCCCGCGCGGTTGCCTGAACAGCAGAGACAGCCGCCGCCCTCAAGTCCTTCTGAGTGGGTTCCTTACCTTCTTTCTTCAACTGCTTCCGCTTCTTATCAATGGCACCTGCCACCGATTTCTTCAGTTGGGCTTCAATTTCCGCTCGACTGCCCCCGTGTTTTTTGGCTATGGCAGTAGCGATCGCCCTAGCAACTTTCGTCGGTTCTGCCTTGGCAGGTTTAGCGGATGATTTTGGCTCCTGTGGCTTGCGCTCCTCACTTACTCCCAACGCTGCCATGAGTTGAGCCTTGGACATTGAGGAGTAGCCCTTGACTTTTCGGGCTTTCGCCTGATGTTTCAGTTCCTTAACGGTTGGCATGGGAGTGCGGGTGCGATCGCAGAGTCAACGCATCCCATTCAAGGGCTACTAATAGTTTGCCCTCAAATCCGGCACGGTGACGGATTTACTCATCTACCCAATCAATAGAATCCGGGTCAGTGAACCTCAGCACCGAATCCAACGGGGTCAGATTCTCATCGGTTTTTGTGGGTTTAGACTTACTCAGGACGACAATCTCTTGCCCTTTGGACTCTCCCACGCGCCAAATTCCCACCCCATCCGATCGCGTCCCTAGCAGGGTGGGGGAATCATCAAATTCAACACTAGAGGGGTCGATTAAGTTCATTTGATGGTGATAGTAACGCCGTTCTTCTTAGCCCAATTCTGCATCTTTTTACTGGGTTTTGAGCCGTTGGTGAAAATCACTTCGCCAATGTCACTTGTCCCTAACCCTCCGTGAATATGTGTCTCAATGTACGGAGACATCTTTTTGCTCAGGAAGTCTGAAACCCCCTTGGCATCAGCGGCAGCTTGAAGCCCTTTCTCCGCTTCGTCCCGCGTCATGGGGTCATCTTTGGATATAGACACCTTAACCACGTTCATGTGTGCAGTTCTGCCACCCGCCAAAGATGCTGCGCTAACCGATGTGGCAGAACTTGGGAGCGACGCATTCCAGGTGTCGTTGTCTGTCACGCTAGCCCTGGTTTTGACATCGGACTTGAGCCGAACAACTACATTTCCGTACTGCCCCGGTCCCGTCTGACTCCATGAGCTGCCATCAAACTCTTTCTCACCTAGATAGCCATAAATCGGACGCTTTGTTGGGTCAGTATCGGCTCCATACCCAAACATGGCATCCTCTGTTTGCCCCCTCCTCTTGTTGTAATCCTTCCCTTTTCTGCCTGCCTCAAACGACGATTTGAATCGCCCCGCTCCGATGATTTTATCGATCGCGCTATCTGGCACTCGGACAAACACATCCGATTCATCAACTATTTTCTGGAAGTTCTTCTCCGCTTTGGCAACAAATTCTTTCCCGAATTCCTTCTCTAAATCTGCCTTGACCTGACCCAATTCAGCAGACCTGGTTTTAACTTCTTTACTAGGCTGCGATCGCGGCTCCTCTTTCGGCTGAACAGGCTCAACCTTGGGTTCATCCTTCGGCTTAGGCTTGCGCTCCTTCTTGGGCTCTGACTTAGCAGGAGGCTTCTTAGGTTCGTCTTTGGGTTTCGACTTAGCCGATCGCTGAACTGTTGCTTTAACCCCCGCGATCGCCGCCGCTCTCAGGTCTTTCTGGGTGACTTCCCGCCCCTCTTTCTTCAATTGCCGTCGCTTCTTGTCAACAGCAGACTGAATTGATTTCTTCAGTTGCGCCTCAACCTCGGCAGGGTTGCCGCCATGCTTGCGGGTGATAGCAGTGGCTATGGCTCTAGCCGTTTTGGTCGGTTCAGCTTTAGCGGTTCGCTTGGATTTTCCCGCCTCCTGAATTTTGGCATCCTCGCTCACGCCCAATGCGGACATGAGTTGAGCTTTATTCATCCGACTGTAGCCCTTAATCTTTCGAGCCTTAGCCTGTTGCCTAAGCTGGGAAACAGTTGTCATAGGGATGCAGAGTGAAGCGATCGGAGCATCCCATCAAAGGGCTAACACTATCATGCCCAAAAACGTCAGACATGACGGATTTGGTTGGGGATGACTCGCAGGAACTAACCCGCGATCGCTGCTACACCTCCTCGATTTTGATAGTGACGCGATACCGATCGCCAGACGAAGTTTGCAGATAACTTAACCACCCCTTCTTGGATGAACAGGAAGGGGCTTTATAATGGCAGCGATGACAGCGATCGGAGCCGATACCAGAATTACCCTATTGAGGAATCACGGTGAAATCATTTGACCAATTGACACCCCAACAGCGGCAAATCATCTCCAACCTAAGAAAAGGGTTTGAGATTTACTATCCGCCAGATAGCGCTGATATTACTGCGCTGGTAGATGATGGCTGGCTAACACCTATCCCGGAGCGATCGGGTGAGTTCTCAATATCACCTGAAAGCTGTTTCTTCCCAAATTGAAAAACGTCACGCATGACGGATTTGAACATGAAAACCATTGATGACCTTCACTTTTGTGCAACCCCGGATTGCGAGTTCCATGTAAGCTGCGAACCTTATTGCCGCCACATAGAAATTGCACTAACCAATCCATTGACCGCTGGATTGCGAGGTCACTACACCCGATCGCGCTCCGATCGTCACCTATTCCGGCAGGGGGATAAGCATGTCTGGTTCTGCGATCGCTGTGCAAGTGCTATTCAGTTGGTGCAATCTCTCTAACCTGCTAATCCTGTAACTGGCTTCTGCGATCGCTGCCCCCCTAGCTTAATCTGCCGGAATGGGAACAGCGAGTGAACCAAATATCTGAACCCGTCGCTAACCTGTGCCCTCATTAGGTCGGACTTATCGATCGCATCCCCTTTCCAGATGACCTGTTCCAAATCCTTGACCAGTTCCGGGCATCCCGACAACAATATCCAGACTCGCTCCGCCTTGAACAGAGCATTGCAACTGATAGTGGTATCCCTGACAGGTGGGTTAGCGCTGCCGTAGCGCTTCACGGAGCGGTTTTTCAACCCATACCGCCTGAAGGCATCCCACACAATCTCCCAGTTCGACTGTTGGCTGTTAGCGGTGCGAGAATTGCCGGAAGCGTCCCCATAGACATAGATTTTATCCCTGTGACCTGACCTCTCAACCCATCCACAAATCGCTTCAGATAGCTCAAATGTGTTGCTCTCCAGCAGGTAGAACTCACGGATGATGAACAAATCCTTTTCCCTCACCTGTCCCACTACAGCGGTCGCCGGATGGCGGTTGAAGTCAAGGCTAATGTGCAGAGGTAGTCTGAGGTCTAGCCCAAAATCAAGCTCATCTTGACCTCTCAGGCAGTGAACAGAACGGTTAAAGAACTCATAAATCAGTCCTGTTTTGGCTCTCAGCGCAAGGTAAATCAATGCTTGGGTGAGTGCCCCTACTTGGTCAACGGTTTCTGACCCCGGAAAATCCCCTAACTCCGTGATAAATCCGTCTCCCCAGGGTGCTTCTAGGGGGATAAATACGCTTTCAGATGCCAGGAATGAGGATACTGCTTGCGCTCTGCCCTGCTCAGTGTCGCCACCAAACTCCGTCGGAGTGACAGTACAGGGGCATGACACCGCCAATGATTCAATCACCGCCTTGCCATTGCGCTTTGACTCGATTAAGACCTCGGAAACGTTGACATCGAACTGCTTCCAGTGGTCAATCCACTCAAGAATTGCATCCCGAACATCCAGATAGGTCAATCTGTCCCGCTTCTGGTCAATCAGATAGAACTTCTCCCCTGACCTTCCCCATAGTTGCAAGGTGACGGACTCTGCTGCACTCGCCTCCCTGAAGTTGGAATAGACCGAGATGACAACTTTCTCTAAGGTAGGCAGCGATCGCCACCGTCGAATCCACACATCATCGAAAATACTGCCCTCGTCTGAGGTTGGCTCCTGTTGGTAGAGAGAAGCCCAGTCATAGGGACCGATCGATGCCTTAATCCCCATCAACTTATCGAGCGAGTGCTTGGCAAGCCAGAGCGGTTCTCCCGGTTCCCGTGGGTCGTCAGGTTGAGGGTCTTCCCCTCGCACGGCTTGAAACTTAAACACCTCCCATTGGTCGGCTAGTGGGTCTTCTTTGGCTAGTTTCAGTAGTCGTCCTATGAGGTCGTCCTTGTGCCAACGGGTAGCCACAATAATGATGGCAGCATCCCCTTCGCAACGGGTCAAAAATGTGGACGTGTACCAATCCCACACGCCATCTCGGATGGTCTTGCTCTCAGCTTCCTTGCGGTTCTTGAATGGGTCATCAACAATCCCCAAACCACTAATAATTGGGCGTTCATTGAATAGCCGTCCGAATCCCATCCCGGTAATGCCGCCTTCAACCCCCGCCGATCGATAGGAACCTAATGCATCAACAACCTCGAAGATTTCGGAGTTACGCAGGTATGACCCACTAGCAACCGTTCTGATGTTTTTGCCGTACAGCTTCGTTTCCGGGAATATCTCCTTATAGGCAGGACTATCGATAATCCGTTGCACATCCCGGTTGTTGCGGCTGGCTAGGTCAGCAGAATAGGCAGTAGCGATGATTTGGGCATCTGGGTTCAGTCCCAGCAGGTAAGCAGGGAGACGGCGGGAATAGCGCTCAGTCTTGCCATAGCGGGGAGGCTCACAGATAATTGCCCGTTTGATTTCACCACGGATGACGCGATCGGCGACCTTGCACCCTAAGCGATGATGCCAGTTCGGTTGATATCCGGTGTAGGTGTGGCAGGTGAAGTTGAGTAACCCGCTTCGAGCCTTAATCCGTTTCTGTTCCCGTGGGTCATCACTGGATAGGGTGGCTTTCTCCCTTATCTGTGCTTGCTTCCGCTCCCACTCAATCTTCGACTGGATTAGTCCGGCTACTGGCGGCATTCGCTAACCCTCTATTGAGGCTGTATATCCCATAGGGGCTTCAAAATTTACCACTGCCCATTGATTGGCTTTTGGATGCTTCATTAGCCTGCCGATCGGGTCGTCCTCATGAAATCGACTCGTCAAAATGATGACACCACTATTAAATTCTTTACTCTCGTCTCCATCTTCAAACAGCATGGCGCTCAACTTTTTCCACGCCTTATCCCTAGCGGCTTGATTGGCAACCTCCGCATGGTTTTTGATAGGGTCGTCAATAATTTGTAGGCGGTCAATGATTCCAGGAGTATGTATTGTGTTGTCTGGGAAAATATTCTTGAAATTGGGGCTATTGACGATACGAAAAACATCTTTTTCGATACCCTGTGTTAGCACCTCTGAATACGTGTTTAGCGTTATCTGAGCTGTGGGGTTCAGTCCGATCAAGTAAGCCTGCAAGCGGCGATTGACTTCGGTTTTCCCAGAGCGATAGGGTATACAGAGCAAAAGTTGAGATATTTCACCACGAATCAAGCGATCGCATTCTTCACCAATAAGGCTGTAGTGATGACGTACCAGGCTGAATCCGGGGTAGGTGTAGCGAATAAAGCCTAGAAAACTCGCTCTAGCTGCCTGTTGCCGCTCTTCTAAATCTTCGATAAAGCCGTTGGGCTGCATACTATTCCTCATCCTGTTTGCTTGCCTGAGCTATCCCCAGTATCGATCGCACTTCCTCTACCCCGACCTCCAGCAATAGTGTCTCTAAATCTGCCTGAATCATTGACTTAATCTCGCCTAATTCCCCCACATCCAGAGCCATTATCTTCTTGATGAGGGCATAGAGCGCGGCTAAGTGCTTCTCATGATCGGACTTGCCCAATACCCGCTCGATCGCCCATCTAGGGGGTAGCGTGGTAATTGTTTTGGTGGTGACGGTTCTGCCTTCCGGCTCATCCTTCTCGGTAACTTCGGTGCGAGTTGCCCGACCAAACAGGTAATCAGCAAACGCCTTATTTGCCTGAGCAATCAAAGTTTCTGGGCACAGGTCACGGTATCGTTGTCGCGCCTCCAAAACCCTCTCAGAAAACTCAGCGTAGCGATTCATCCACTGATAGAACGTGTCATCACTAATTCCCCCAGCCGCAATCCCAGCCCGATCGCTGCCAGTTCGAGCGATCGCGTCCAGAATGGTCTTAACAGTATCCGGGGTGTACTTGGATTTTGCCACTGAGTGATACGGGTATTTCGCTTATTGTTCCCTTCTGATGGGCATTCTAGTTCATGAACATGATAGACGCATTGAAACAAGGTATTGCAAAAGCGGTTGCTACTGGAATTAACCGAACCCTGAATGAGGTGATGCGGGATTTGAGAACCAATGCCCCGCGTCGCAGTGGGCGGCTAGTTTCGGGCTTTTCCATCACTAAGCGGGCAACTCCAGGTAATCCAGAAGGGCGGATTGAGAATAGTGTTAGCTACAGCGATCGACAGTATCCCTACCGTCTCTACTACTTTAGCCCCCGCCATCCTGCCAGTTATCCATCCCCCTCATTGTTTACGCCATTGAGGGAATCACCCAAAGGGATTCTGTCAGAGAAAGAGGTCAGCACAGCTAAAATTGAGGCATTGATGAGAGCGAGTGTTGAACAGGCGTTGAGGGAGGCGTTTAAGTGAAGAGAGTTTTACTTGCATTGGTTTTAGCGGTCGCACTCCCACTAACCGGATGTGCATCCTTTGGGAACAGTTTAAGCCTAAGCACCAGCAAGGTTGTTGGTGGCGATTATCGGGTGACACTGTACTCCGGTGGCAAAGCAGTTCGTGAGTGGCAGCTAAAAAGCGGATTCGTGAATGAGGAAGAGGGGTCGGACGGTTGGTATTTTAACTGCAAGAATCACACCATCCGCATCAGTGGCGATGTCGTGGTTGAAGCTTTATCCGGTTCTCAGCAACAAGCAAATGAATCAACGGTGTGTGACTGAGCTGAACTGCGGCGATCGCTGCATCACTGCCACGGGTAGAACAGGTGAGATTATCGAGCCAAAGTGGGAAATGTCGCTCTATCACCTAATCAAATTCGATGATGGGTCAACGTTTTGGATTCTGAAGGAGTTAGTCAGCCATGCCATTGAAGGGGATTCCAAAACGACTACTCCCCGTAGACACTCGAATCGCAAAGATAAACAGACGGCTAGGGCTTCTGGTGGCGCGGCTGTACTTCAAGTCAATGGGAACAAGTGAGTACACAGAAGTTACTGTGTTTGAGCATGAAGACCTGGGATTGACCGCTAAAAACTGGAAGACCGGGGTTGAAATCGAAGCCTATCGCTATCGCCTGAAGGTATCCAAGGCTTGGTATGAGGCAACGGTCAACGCTGGGGTCCATGGCACCTATGCGCTGAAACTTTCTGAGGATGCCGCATTGCTGCCTTCCGAATTGGAGACACAGACCGTTGTCGATAAGGATACTTTCGCCACCCTGACCTTCCGAATTACGCAAACAGTCGCAGGACACTCGACCACGGTGAGTTATACATGAACAAAACTATTGAGTTGGAGCAAGAGGAAGATGGGCGCTGGATAGCTGAAGTTTTGGAGCTACCTGGTGTCCTCGCTTATGGAGCATCCGAACAAGAGGCGATCGCTAATGTCCAAGCACTTGCCGCGATCGTGGAAGTCCCTCAAAACCAGCTACCCTCATCGGAGAACCATGACCCTAAAGGCACGATTAAAACAGATGGCGAATGACCTCGATCGCGCCATCAACGAACAGCTAAATCTAATCACTTCCTTCCAGCCTGACCCCACGGAGCCTGGGCAGAGATTTGGCATTGCTGACTGGATTGGCTCCGATAGCGACGGGGACGAATTCTCGCAGCAGGAGACGCACCGGTTCCAATTGTGGGTAGTCGCTTCATTCGAGACTTATTCTGCCTGCCGTGACGGGATGATTGACCTTGCCGTTGATGTGCGGAATATTATCCCTACCCTCAAATTGGGTTTAGAGGATGTGCTGATGGTGGACTATCCCAGTACAGTGTCGGTCACAAAAAGAGCGCCTATCCCAGCACCGAATACCCAAACAGGGCATCTGTGGGTAGGAGATATTGTGGTTCCCCTAGCGGTTCAGATGGCAGTGTTCAAGGGTGTGGCGGGTGGATATTTGGACTGACCCGATCGCTGGTGAGTGCGATCGGGTAAAAACGTCAGCGTGACGGATTTGGAATCAGGCAGCAAGTAGAGCGGCGATTAGTTTGGCTTTTGTAGCGGTAGCCAGATTGCGGCATTTACCTTTTGCCATCTTCCGCAGTTCCCGGATGCCCAGTTCTTGTAAATCCGCAACCGTTGCGGTTTTGGTCAAAGCGGTTTCCACGTCGGCAACGGTCAGGTGAGGGGCAACAGATGGAACAGGCTTGAGAGTGGTTCCGAATTTGGCTTTCAGTTGCTCGGTTCTGGATGGGGCGGGTTCGGGTTCAACGGTTGAAGCGGGTTGAGCTTTGGGCTTGTGGGTGAGCGCCCCGTAGACAATGACGACACCAAGAGCGATTTCGATGATAGTGGCAGCAGTGGTCAGAATGTCTTGCATGGTTTGAATCCCGTGTAGTGGTTGGGTTGGCTCCCCTCTGCCTTTGTTCCTGACTTGGGACAGGCGATCGAGTAGACGCTGCGATCGGTGGCATTGGAGCGGGGGATTTCTCCCCCATTGCGGTTAGAACAGGTCGTGCTCCTCAGAGTCCACGGGTTCTTTGTCCTCCCAGTTCTCGGGCATGTCCTCGCCCATGATTTCAGCAAACTCTTCAGCAAATTCTTTTACGAGGTCATTAGTTTGGTTGGACATAATTTCTTTCCTTTGGGTAAATGATTTGAAGCGTGGCATTGGAGCGGGGGATTTCTCCCCCATTGCATTAGAACGGTAGGCAGGTCAGGTCAATGGTTTCAAACACTTCGTAGCCGCTTAACTTCCGTTCAACTCGCTGATGACAGATTTCTCTCATCACGTCACAGAAGCGATCGGACAGGGTTTCAACGGTGAAGGAAACCTCATGCTCAGTCCGGCGGTTGATCAGGGTGACCAGGTGCTGGTAAACCTTGACGGTTTCAGAGGTGATTGGGTTACGGACTTCGGTTAAGATAGCGGTCATAAGAACTCCTATTTGGGGTTTGGATAACCCGCCTTTGGTCGCGCTGTGGAAAGTAAGACCGGGGCGGGTTTGGTTTGGTTGTTCGCCTCACCTGAATCTAATATATGGCTTTTATATGGTTAATGTCCATACAATAACCATAGGAATAGACTATTGATGAAGCTGAAAGCGATAGCCTATTTATATAGCTGTTATCTGGTTAATATCCATATATTTCGCATATAGTGACCTTATACCGTTCAATGAAGAGGTAAACGATATGACTTCGGTGCTAATGCCGCGAAAAAAAAGGGAGACGGTCAAAAGTTCCTATCTAATGGACTCTGACCTTAAAGCCGAGATTGTCAAAACTGCTACTGAGGACGATCGCAACGAAACACAACAGCTTCATTACTTAGTTCGCTTAGGCTTGCGGTATCGCGCTCAAATGCTGAAAACGTCCATTGACGTACCTGCAATTACTGCTGATGAAGAGGAGGAGTTTTAGCCCGTATTTAGTCCGTAGTTCAAATAGCTTCGATTAGGAAGCGATCGCGGGTTTTCTCAGGACACAACGATCGCCTCCGTTCAGTAACCCCTAATAAGGAGTACCTTATGGAATTTTCGCATGAGACCGCTTTAGAGTTGGTTCGGTCGGCTGACCAGTTTCCCGTAGATTTTGATGATGCCTGGAAATGGGCAGGCTATGGCGAAAGAAGCGATAACGAACAGTATGGACGTGATGCCGCCATAAAAGCCCTGAAAGCTAATTTTGATGAGGGCTTAGACTTTTCGATTTCAAAATCGAAAAGTACCGGAGGGCGACCAAAAACCCAAATTGACCTGACCGTAGACTGCTTCAAGATGTTTTGCATGGCGGCAGGGACGGAGCAAGGGAAGCAGGTTCGTCGCTACTTCCTCGAATGCGAACGCGAACTGAAGCGACTGAAGGGATTAGAAGCTGAACCCACTTCCCCACCGATCGCGCCCTCTGACCCTTTCGATACCCTCACCCATCGTCAGGCGGCTGAGATTCTGAACCAAATCAAACCCATCTGTTTTGCCCCGGTCAAGGGAAAAGCGTTTGCCGTGGGAGTGGTCACAAATCCTGTGATGGCTGAATTTTATGAAACCTCCCTCCAAACGATTCGCTACCTATCTGGCAAGCACCGGGAAACCCTGGAAGCGCTAGGGCTAGAGATTGCCAAAACCAAAACGGTGAACGAGTTGAAGAAAATCCCTCAACTCAAAATCCCCCAGATGATTTCGGTGACAACCATCTGGACACCGCTCGCCATGCTCAAATTCGCTGAACTCCATCCCTGCCCCATCAGCGATCGGGTGAAAGCTCTCCTCACAGGTCAACCCACTCCGGTAGAAGTCGAAGTGGTTCCGACTCCCGTTGCCGCCCTGCCTTCCAGCGAATCCCGGTTAGCCATGCTGGAGAAGGTCTTAACCCTGGGTGAGAAGTTAGGCGGGTTTGATGACCGACAAAAGCTGATGTTGCGAGATGAGCTGATCAATACCATCTCCGTCTCACCCCTTGCCCTGCCTCCGGCTGGTGGTAAATCGGAAATTACCATCTCTGGTCGTGCGACTGAGTTGGGTCATCGGCTCAAGTCGGGTCAATTGATGGCGGCTGGCAAGGCTGCGATCGCGGCATACCGTAACAAGTACAAGGCGGAACCACCTAAGCGCGATCAGTTCGTAGATGGTGCCGTGCGGAAGGTGAATGTCTACTATGCCCCGGATGATTTGCCCATTGTCGATGCCGCTATTCAAGCTGTGGCAGGGGGAAAGTAATCATGCCAGATACTACTGCACACGCGGCATTGGTCGAGTATTTTGCCGACGATGCCGCCCCGCTCAAGGCTTACTACGGGCGTTCTGCCTTTCAGTTGACAGATGACTCCCTAATCATCACCTGCCCCAAACGGCACGTGAACGGCATTCTCCTGATGGGTGGGAGAAGGTTAGCTCAATTTGCCAAAGAATCAGAGCTTTGCTGGATAGTCCTACGTTCCAAAAGTCGAGTATTCACCCGCATGAAGCCCAGTCAATTGCTGGACTACATCGAAGAAAAGCGCCAAGAGAGTCGTCAGCGCTGGCTTGAACATAATTCATCAGTGGAGAAATAGTCATGTCACGCACGTTAACCAACTTTGAAATGATGCTTCAGTTGCACCTTAACGAAGGGGTGCCAGAGCGTAAATATGACCTCTGGCTGCATACCGAAAGCGGTCAAATCGTCGGCTACTACTATCAAAGCGTCAATGTCGCCTTTCAAGACCAGGGTGAACCGGGATGGGTCTACGTTGTGGAAGCTCGAAACGGTTCAACAAACCATGTCTATGAGGATTGCATCACCTTGATTACCTAAAACCGTCATGATGACGGATTTAAATAACCCGATCGCTCAAGTCTGCGATCGGGTTATTTGCTATTCGGACAAACCAAGGTCTAAATCTGGCGGGTCTTCTGCGTCAGGAGCGGATTGCTCCAAGCCTAAATCTAAATGGTCTGCTGACTCCTCAAGCTCGAAATCAAACCCCTGGGACTCCTCGTCCTCCTCATCGTCATCGTCGGTCAGATGCAGCGCCATCACCCCAATGATTTCAGTAAACATTGCCCTCAGTTTGTCCTTTTCAAGTCGATCGCCATAGGCGTGAACCCTTTGCTGATGCCTGTCCTCCTCCATTTGAGTTGTTAAGTTTTCAAGGTTGGTAGTCAATTGAGAGATAGCCATAGCATTCGCTTTCTGTTGACTGGCGATCGCTTTCAGAATCTTCACCAATTGGTCTAGTTCAGACATAATCCCTCAGGGGAACGAGTTTGAAAACTATGGTACGCTCCATCTCCGGTTTTCACCTGTTCACTCCGTAAAACTGAAGGGAACCTTAAGAATATCGTTCATCTGAGATTTGCCCCATGAAAAATATTGCTCTCGCCTGCATTACCTCACTCGCGATCGCTGCCCCTGCCTTTGCCCGATGCGATGACAATGTGAGTTACATGGTCGATCGAAATGGGCGATGCATCGACCTGACGGGCATCACCACGGTGGGGGCGCTAGCCGCACAAAGAGAGTCAATGGTGAGGGAAGCAAGCCCGATCGCCCTGGAGAACCTGAAATTCCATCAGGATGACAGCACCAAGCGGGTCTATATTCAGGGCATGGCGGTTAATCGCTCCAGCTCTCCGGTCAACGTGAACGCCGCAAGAATCAACCTCTCCAAGATGCGGGATGGCAAACGGGTCGATATTGGAGTTGAAACAGTAGCGATCGGTGAAATGCTGATGCCTGGGGAGAGGCTAGGGTTCTCCCAACGGATCAACCGCCCCAGAGAGGAATGGTGGTCAACAGATTTATCCGCAGGTCGAATCGATTTTGAAAACTAACTACTCACCCCTCTACGCAGTTGTTTAGCCGTCTGAGCAATGTTGTACAGGTGATTGTTAAACTCCTGCTGGGACGGCTTTCCCGCCTGCACATTATTAGTCTGATTGATGGTTGTCCCAGCGCCATGCTTCTCGATATGCGTGGTCATTTTTTCTATGTTCTGGGCTATCCCTGGCAAATGAACGATCGCTTCAGAGATGTCGGCAGGCAGGCTAACTGGCTTAACCTCCTGAAGCAACGCTACCGGCTGAGACGAGGCAGTGGACGGCACCCCTCCCACAACGGCAGGCTGTCCAGGCTGGATGAACTGCTGCCGCTCTCCTGGACTTGATGCCTGTCCAGGAACGACAGTGGGCGCTCCACTTCCCCCAAGGTTGGACATGGATGGAGTTAGTCCACTCGGCAGGTTAATCTTGCTGCCATAGTTATCTAAGCCGCCTTGCTTGCCCGCTTGTCGTCCAACTTCAAGCCCTGCTCTTGAAATGGTCTGAGCAAAGGAGGTGTTGCCAAACATCTCTCCCAAAATATCTCGCTGCATCCGACGGAAGGCAACCTCACGAGTTCCAGGGGGCAAGGTTTCAAGAATCGCCGCTTGAGCCTGACGGGTTTGCAACGATTGCTGCATCCGCATCTGGAAGCGTCGCATCTGACCAACTTGCTGGTTAACTGCTGCCTGTTCATCGATCGCTTGCCCCTGCATTTGTAAGCCCATTCCCTCTTGCTGAGAGGCTTGCAACCCTAATACTGCTGCCTGTTTTTGCTCCTCCGTAGCGGTCGGGTCTGCCATCACTTTCGACAACTCCGCTTTAGCTTTGGCTTGATCCGCCTGATTGCGAATTTGCGCGATCGTGTTCTCAATTTTTTGTCGTCTGAGTGCTGCCTGCTCTTGTTGGAGTTGCAGTTCTAACGACTGGCGCTCCATTTCTTGCTGCACCTGCAACGCCTTGAGCTTAATTGCAGCGGTCACTTTGGCAATTTGCTGACGCTGGATTTCGTTTTGAGCACCCTTAGCCAACAGGTCAAGCATCCCTGTGGTGTAATCCGTCATGGACTGCTGCAACGACTTCCGGGCTTCCAGTAGTTTGTTCTGGTTCTCCAGAGATTTAGTCTGAGCGTCCAATAGCTGCTGCTGCCGTTGCAAGGGCAAAGTCTGAGCGGTCGCCGCATTTTGAGCCGCTTGAACCTGTCTATCCAACTGCTCAGAAATCACCCGGAAGTGAGCTTGTTGCAGTTGGAACTCACCCTCAACTAACTGTTTGGTGAGTTCGGATGTTCTCAGCCGACTATCCCGGATCCGTTGCTGACGTTCCGCTTCCTTAATGGGGTCAGACAGCTTAGGCAGAGCTTCTAAGGCAGCTAATTTCTCGCGTTCATTGGTGAGTTCCTGCTCAGTAACCTTGCGCTGCTCCTTAAGCTTCAGTTCATCGGCTTGCACCTGCCGAATCTGACGGGTATTAAGCAGTCGTTGAATCTCGGTTTCCCGCTCAATTTCGGACTGGCGAACCGCATCCAGTGCTCGCTTCTGGCTACGTTCCAGTACCGCGATTTTCTGCTGCTCGAACTTCTCTAGGGCATCTACCTGACGCTTACGGATATCGGCTTCCTGAGCATCTAGCTCCTTAAGCTCGGCAGGGTCTTTCGCCAATGCCCGACGACGACGAATTTCTTTTAATTCCTCATTGGTGCGACGCTGGGCAATGGCTAACGATTTGTTTGCATATTCCTCATCACTCACATTACCCTGAGCCAGTTTGCCCTCTAAGGTTTTCTGCTCATTCTCAATAGCTTTGACCTTGGCATCGGCTAACTTACGGCGGGCATCTTCGAGCTTTTTGGCAACTTCCGCCTCTTGAACGGCTAACTCCTCACGCCCCTCCTTGTCGTTCTTGTTCAGCGCTTTACGACGACGCTCAATCTCTGCTAACTCCGCCTTGGTGCGGTTTTCAGCGATTTTTAACGACTCCTCAGCATACTTCAACTCCGAGGTTTGACCGGACGCACGGGCAGCGTCCTGAAGCTTCTGGAGTTCGTCGAAGTCCTTAATTTGCTGCTCGTATCGCTGCTTCCGCTTGTCACGGGAATTCTTCGCCTGCTCGGCTTCAATCTTTTCTCGATCGGCGTTCAACTGTGCCAATCGCTCGGGTGACCCACCCCCCTTCTTAATCAACTCCTGTTCAGCTTTGATGGCGGCATTCACATTGTCCAGCTGCTGCTTAATCTCCTTACCCTTTAGCTCAGTGGTGCGTTTGGTGGCTTCTGCTTCAGAGATATTCTCCTTTGCCCGCAACTCCTCAACCTGGGAAATCTGCTTCTCAATCTCCCGTTTCTCTCTGTCCCCAGCGGTCTTCCGCAGTTTCTCCAGTGCTTGCATCGCCGCTGTACGATCGGCAACTTCTAATCGTGAGTCATTGGCGATCGTCCTCAACCGTCTCTCGGCTTCCTTGCGGCTGACAATGCCCAGTTCATACTGCTGGTTCGTGACATCGGTTAAATTTTTGGCGGCTTCCTTCGCCTGGTTGAGGTCCAGGGGTTTAGCCAATGTCTCTTGGAATGCCTTGGCTTTAGCGGCTAACTGGGCGGCGATCGCGCCTCTATCTTCCAGGGGTTTGTTATCCAGTTTGACCTGAGATTCCTTGTTGTACCCCTTCAAGTCCTCAATGGATTTTGCCAACACTTCCCGCCGTTTCTCCAGCACAGACACCTGTTGCTGTTGCTGGTCGCGCTGCTCGTCATTTAACGGGGTGAACTGCTTCAGGGCGGCAATTTGCTTGTCAATATCCTTGATCTGCCCCTGCGCCAGTTCGCCCAATTTGGCATTTTTCTTCAGTTGCTCATCATCCAGGGTGGAACCTAATTTCTTCGCCTCATTGATTTTGTTGAGGGTAGCTGTGGATTCATTGGTGAGAACATTGGTAGCGTTACCGTATGCCTCGATCGCGTCCGCTGCATCTTTCACGGGGTCGCCCAAAATCTTGTCCATACCCGGAATTTTGGACAACTGCGACACCAATCCGGCAAAGCGATTGCGAGCCTCATCAATGGATTCACTGATTTTGATGACGGCACCAGCGACAATCTTGCCAATCACTTCCACAATGGGAGCCAGATTCTTAGCCACTCCAGCCAGCATAATCAAGCCATCTAACACAGCATTAATCATTGCCGTGCCCGCGTCCTTCCCTCCCTCGAAGCCAGGGACTAGCGCTTTGATGAGAGCTTCTACGGTGTCCCCGATCGCGGTAAACAGTGTTCCAAATTTTGCTCCAACCTCATCCAGAAACACCTTAATCCCGGCATAGTTGGGGTTATCCGGTTTGAGAAACGCTTCAATTTTGGCTAACTGAGTGAGCACGGCATCTAGAAGTGGAGCGCCTGCCGACTGGGCTAGTATTTCGGTATATTCCTTGATATTGGATGTGACCCCAGTCCAGCTTCTAGAGATTATTTCTTGCCCCTTCAACCCTGCTTCGGTCTTTTGCTGGATATAGGCGTAGAGCTTGCCCTCTGCTGCCAGTTGCCGCAAGCGCTCATTGTTCAGTCCAATGCTCTTAGCCAGCAGGTTATAGGTGGGGTCGATCGTGCCTGTGGCGATTTGCGACACATACAACTGCATCTGCCCCGCATTTAGCCCCAATGTAATCGCCTGTGCAGCTAATCGGGTAGAGATTTCACGGGATTGGTTCAGGTTCAACTTCAGGGAGCCTGAAGCATTCGCCATCGCCTGAAATCCGGGTACAAGGTCAGCACTGGTTACACCCGATAATTTGGCGGCATCCTTACGGATTTGCTCAATCTGCTCCGTGACCGGTCCCTGTGCAACCTTGATCGCCTGCAAGGTATCCTCAACAACCTTGCCACCGCTTACCACATCCATCTTCGACACCAACTGGGCAGCCGTGGACTGAATCTGCTCACGCAATTGGATGTTTTGCCCGATTAGCAGGTCAAACGATTTGGAGGCTACCTGCTGGAATATCGCGATCGCGGCTTGGGCAACCGCAAACCCCTTAGCGATGTCCCCAACAGCTGACCCGTGTTTTTTGGCTCCATCTATCCCCTTTTGGTGGGACTTCTGGGCATCATCTCCGAATTGCTGCTGCTGTTTGTTGACACTGGCGAATTGTTGTTCTAGGGCTGCCAGTTTGGACGCGATCGCATTGAGTTGAGCGCTCGACTGGTCAACGGTTTGGAGTATCAGCTTGAGTGGGTCTAGTGCCATTGCCGCGCGATCGGGATAATGAAGCGCATCCCATTGAGGCAGGGCAGACCTATCAATAGTTTGCCCTCAAAACCGTCAGGCTGACGGATAATCGAGCAAGAGTAGAGCCTAAGAATGCCGAAATTAATTGATTTGACTGGACAGAGATTTGGCAGACTAACAGCGATCGAATATCAAGTCTCTGGCAGATGGCGCTGTGCTTGCGAGTGCGGCAATGAAACAATTGTTGTTACTACAAGCCTGTTGCACGGAGATACTAAATCCTGTGGATGTCTCAGAAGAGAGACTGCTGCAAGGAATCTCGAAGGGAAGCGGAATAGTGGCGGCGATCGCCAAAGCCTAATAGGGCAAAAGTTTGGAATGCTTACCGTTATAGAAATGCTGCACGTCAATCATCATCGCGAATCGGTGTGGCGGTGTGCTTGCGATTGCGGAGGTGAAACAACGGTGACAACCGGCAACCTAAACGCTTTGGCAATAAAATCATGCGGGTGCTTGGGAGGTGCGCGACCACGCATAGATTTGAGGGGTCAGAGATTCGGTAAACTGACAGCGATCGAGTATCAACCCCCCAAGAAATGGCGCTGTATTTGTGATTGCGGCAACGAAACAGCAACGACAACCTTCAACCTGCGGAGCGGCAGGACTCACTCCTGTGGATGCCATAGACGCAAAAAAGGAGCGCTGTCGCAACGCCCCTAGCTCCAGGTAAACGATTCAAGCTGCCTCTATTTAATCAAATGCACCCAGTATTGCCCATCAGCCAATATAAGGCGGGTAAATGTTGAGTGCGATAGCCAATACTTACCCAAATTCGGGTCACCGCCATAATTTTTCTCATACCCATCAGGATAAAACTCCCCGTATGGGTCTGTAATGTGCCACTGCACAGGGTTTCCAGCGCTGTCCAGCCTTACACCGGACAGGCAAACAATGTGACCAGATTGGGTTAAGTAAGTGTGGGTAATTGCCGGGAGTCCTGCTTTCAGATGGGCGATCGTTTTGGTGATTGCAGTCGCGATCGCGTCCTTCCCGAACACAATCAGTAGCTCATCTTTCACGCCATACAGTTCGGCAACCCGTTTCATCGCTTGCGGGTCATGCCTATCCCACCCGTTATCCTCAGTCCGTTGTTGCAGTTCATCCTCAAGTTGGGGATATTTAGCGGCATAGGCAGGACTGCGAGACTTGCCCAGGAAGCGTAAACACATCGCCACACAGGTCATGTTACAAGAGCCGTATGGGTGCTTCTCATTGTCTAATTGAGGGAGCAATGGGAAGTCTTTTAACAATATCTCGGTCATAGTTCCTCTATGCGCTATCTGAATTCTAGTGGCAATATAGGGAGATACACGCCAGCCAATCTCTACTCCACTCAACACAAGTCAAGACATCGCATCAAATCCACTCATTAATTTGGGTGGATTTTTGAATGTATATAGCATAATAAGAAACAACTACTCTGCTTATGGCGACACTATGACTTACACCGCAAAAGTTGACCTGATTGGCGTTAGTCCGTACACACAAAGCTTCCAACACAACACCCCCAAACTGCCTAAAGAATTGGCAGATGCTTACGAGGAAAGAACTTGGCGGAACAAGGTACACCGCAACGATGAGGGACTAGTAGTGATGCCTGCGATGGGGTTTAAGAACGCGATCGCTGAAGCCGCTAAATACCTCTCGATTCAAATCCCTGGCAAAGGGAAATCAACCTATACCAAGCACTTTGAATCAGGAATCCTAGTACAGGAAGACCCGATTATCTATCTGCGTGACGGCAACGATTACAAGCCGATTCACGTTGATAATGTGCCTCGGATGGCGATGAATGTGCCGTCCGACGGGGTAAGTGGGTCAGGCAAGCGAGTACAAAAGTTCTTTCCCGTGTTCGCAATGGGATGGAAGGCAACGGTCAACTATCTGGTCATGGATGATGTCATCTCTCATGAGGTCTTTCTTGACACGTTGGTACAGGCAGGGCAATTAATCGGGATTGGCTCATTCCGAGTTCGCAATAAGGGGACGTTTGGACGGTTCCGGGTGGCTGGAATGGAGTGGAACGAATACGAAGCCAAGAAGGATAACATTCGGCTAGTCATCAATGGGAAAGAGGTCAAGGTGGCATGAACGTTTGCTTTGAAACCCGTCAACTAATCCAGATGCTACGGGATGCCTACCCCAAGGGCGAAACCGTTACCTATGCCGATATGTCTGCGGCAATTAATTGCAACGTTCAGGAGAAGCGCCAATATCTGTATTCAGCCCTGTCATACTTGCGGCGTGAACATCAGATGATATTTGAGTGCAACAAAAATGTTGGGTTTGTCCCTAGTAGAACAGAAGCCATATTAGGAGAGCGGTCTGACTACCGACGATCGCAGGTTAAAGGCACACTATCAAGATGGCGAGATGACCTGGAGACGATCGACCTTAGCACCCTGTCACCTGATGAAATGCGGCTATATGTGCAGCGTGGCACTGAACTACATGTTGCCGAAACCGCCATGAATCAGAAGACTCAGACCGCTATTCAGTCAGTAGTTACGAAGCAGGAAAACCCCTTGGACTGGTACAAAAAGGTGGACTTGCTAGAATTGCTAGGCGATGTAAGTTAAAGTTTTTTCGACTCTCCTCTTCTCTAGCCGACTCAGCTTTCATCGACTCAGCTCTACTCTCATCCCTTCGTCTCGTCTCTCCTCAACTCAGCTTTATTTAAGCTGTTATTGATTTTTCGTCCCTGCTCCGCTCCACTCGACTCCATTCCACTCCGCTCCTCTCAACTCGACTCAGCTTTATTTAAGCTGTCATTGATTCTTCCTCTCTTCTCGTATCTCTTCCTCTCTTCTCGACTTACTTCGACTCACATCCTCTTAACTCATCTCAACTCAGCTTTATTCTTAGTCCTATAAGGCTGCTGTTATTTATCTACCGTCTCGACTCCACTCTTCGCGTCTCTTTTCCACGTAACTCAACTCGGCTCGTATCCCGTCCAGTCCAGTCATCTCATCTCAACTCAGCTTTATTGTTATATGAGTTGTTATTAATCCCATCAGCTCGACTCCGCCCCCGACCGCTCGACACAACTCCACTTAAATCGCGTCAACTCAAATCATCTCAGCCACAATGCGGAAGCATCACCTACAGGAAACTGTTTGTTTTGATGCTTCCGCTTGTTATTTCTACCTCGCCGCAAACTGCCGATCGCGCCGTTTCTGTTTCTTACTCTTAATCGGCTTGGGATGTACTGGTGGGACTAAGTGAGCAGGGTTGAGCTTGGCTGATTCCTCCTGTAGCCCTGCCAGCAATGGAGCCGCCTGAGCCTGTTTCTCTGCCTCGATCGTGCCCCCCAACTTCTCAGCCAGCGCTTGACCCAACGCACCGATCGCGGGAGTGAGTTCGTGATAGTCCAAGGGCATTGCCGCATCTACCCGACCATCGCCGTAATAGTTAAACCGGACTCCCAACTGGGCAATATCCGGCGCGATCGCTAGCAGGCTCCTAGCTGCTTCTGCCTCCCTCACGAATGACGGAATCGACTCGTTAGCAAATGTCAGCAACGGCTTCAGATAGAAGGTCGTTAACTGTTTCACTTCAAATTGCTGCCCACGGATAGTGATAAACATTCAACCTCCTAAAATATTCCGCCTTGCTGTCTGAATTCCTGCTCGATCGCGGCTTGATTCCGCTCATACCAAGCCCGGTCTTTTTCTTCGTGTGCCGTTTCGTCTGACCCATGCGATCGTAGGTTTGTGTACTGTTTGATGAAATCCACCAAATCAGCGCGGGAACAGCTAGCCGCTAATCCCAAATACTGAGGAGTGCAGAGGGACAAGGAGGCAAGCAAGTCCATATCCTCATTGCCACTGGTGAGCGGTTCTGTCTCTGACATATTACCCGGTTCAGGATACCCGTACCCCATCAGGAGTTCTAGCTGTGGCAAGCCTACAACCTGCTCTGAGGGATTGAGTGGGTTAGGGATGGGGTCAGTAGCAATAAAGAACTGGTGTCGTGATTGCGGGGTCAGGTCGGCTGCCCGAAACGCTGGTTCTAGGCGGTCAGCGATCGCTTGATAGTACGCCTCATAGTGCTGGAACAGAACCGCATCGGCATGGACAAAATAGAACCCATCCAATGCTCTAACCCGATTTAGCAGCTCTAGATGGTATGCCCTGACCTCGGAGTGTTCCGCCAGAATACCGTCTGGTGAAAGCAGTGATGGAGCCTTCACCAGAATGAAGCTGCGATCGCTGAACTCAAGTCTTTGGAACTTGGGCATAGATTACACGACCGCCAACTTGGGTAGGTCAATGATGGAATAACCCAGTCCTGTCCCGTCTGAAACGTCGCTTAAAATACGGAATTTCGCTTGGCGAGAGGATTCTGAACCGACCGCCCCACCTGGCAAACGTGAGACGTTCTTGACGGTCATCAACCGAGCTTTGTTATCGAACGAAATACCCTGAGCCACGATCGTCATCAATCCCAACGGGGTCGCACTTAACACGGTTCCAGCTGTAAATGAGTTGGGCACCCATCCATACACCTGCCGTCCCGTCGCTGCCAAAGATGAGTGAATGCTGATTGCCATGTGCTGCCCAATCTGCACTTCGTCAATACTTGCGGGGGCAGAGTCTACCACGGTCATCTTTTTGGCGAGCTTAGTGTCGGGGTCAATGTAGAAGATTTGCGCCTTACTGCTTGCGGCTGATTGCGCCGGAACGCCATACCCTAGCTTTCCTGCGGCTCTTGCGGGATAGGCATTGGTCGCTGTGGCAAGGAATTCGGCATAGACCCAACCTTCAACAGAACCTGCACTCAGGTCAACAGCCACCCGATCGTGAATCAATGCCTCGGTTTCTAATGTCGCCATCCCCCACTCTAGGTCTAGTTCCCCTTTGCGCTCTTTCGGGTAACTGAAACTAACTACCATCGTCCCGTCTAACGCCATTTCCTGGGGTTCTTCGATGGAATCACCAGGGTTAACTGAGATTTTGGAGGGAGGGGTAGCCATCCCGATCGGAACCAAAATGACAACCCCATCCACTTCGAGCTGACGGAAGATACCGCAACGGGTAACGGTTCTGAAACACTTAATTGCGTTGGATGCCATAGCTGGACACAGTGAAGCTGTTGAGCATCCCAGCTAGGAGTGGGCAATCCTATCGCTATTTTGCCCTAGGTTTGCCAGAAAATCGAAATCCGTCATCGTGACGGTTTTGAGGGCATTATAGTGGTAGCCCGATCGCGGGATGCTAACACCCCACCAATAGATTCCTATGGCACTGGCATGGAACCGCGCAAAATTAGCAACCACGATCGCGAAAGCTCCAAAAATTGACGCTATCCTGACCGATGGCGACACGGCAATTCTTGACCTGATTGTTCCTGAAGAGGACACAGACTTTACGGCAGATACCCTGCTAGGACGATTGACACTGGTGAAGTCGATCGAAGGCAACGACCTTGTGATTAAGCTGACCGCTCGCAGCTGGAACGGTGACGACGCTTACACCAGTAGTACTAACCCTGCCAATTCCACAGCTACTAATGTCGGCAATGAACTGGAAGTGTTGCGGGTCAATTTAGATTCCTTCTGGACAACTGGCGGATTTGCCAAGACCAATAGCTAATTGATGGAGCGATCGCGCCTTGTATACCCCGCTCACCCCTCGCCTCAAACGAATTTTGATTCAATGCCCCGAAGAATTAGAGGGTAAATACGACTCACGCCCAACGGATTTCGCCACGGTGGGGGACTTGCTGTTTTTAGTGGTGAGGTGCGATCGCTCCAACTATAAGCCGTCCTACGACTACCAGGATGGTTCTCCCTCGCTGACTCGCACATTCAGCACCGTGCAATATCAGGTGAAAACCTATGTTCGGGGGGCGGACATCAAAGCGACCGACCAACGGGCATGTCTATGGCGAATTTGTCGCCAGATTTCCCGGTTGAGTTTGTCCAGCGACTTGAGACGGAAAACCCCGATTCACCTACTGGATTACGTTCTGCCAGAGGACGCTGACCAAGAGGCGGCAGATTTAGCAGGGGTGGAAGCAGTCAGCGATCGGCTGGTTATCTTCAAGGACCTGACCCCTGGAGGGGGAGCGGTCGAACTGGTTAGGCGTGGTCAATGGCTGCATGATGGATGGTCGTTTAAGTTTGAGGAAATCGACCCGAGGTTAGACCAGTGACGGAGTCATTCGCCGAAATGAAAGCGCGACACAAAGAAGAATTCGAAGCCCTTGAGGAGCACATTCGCAGAACAAGAGCCAGTATGGAGGACTGCATCAATCGACTTACCCTCAAATTTCGGATTCATGGCATCAAATTAGATATCAGCGCCAGTGAATACGCTCGTCTCGGGATTGAGTTGGGAGCATTGAGAAACCGCCTTGGAAGGCTACAAGCGGAAGCAGAACTGCAACGATCTGTCCTGAAATTGAATCATCGTGCCGAATGTGAGCGTTACCTTACAGAAAACAGCGCTGAGGCAAGAGCGATCGCCAGAATCAATAACCCTAATCCGGTTGAATGGATTACAGAGATAACTCCGGGCACACCGATTGATTTAGACGCAATAAATCAGCGCCTAATAAAACGTGGATACAAGCCAATTGACCCAGAGAGGGCACAATAGATTCAGCCCTTTGACGGGATGCTGCCACGCCTGACCGCTTCACCTAATGTGGTTGTTATCCAGTCCTGATTTACCAGATACAGCGATCGAGGCTCCAACCGGGGCACCATTATGCAGTGTTGACCTTGACCACAGCATGGCTCCCCTCTGCCGAATCGACTATCAGGCAGAACAGCCCGGAATTACCACGGAGACTGACCCCACCACAGCATTGATTCCTGTCCCAAATCTCACAGGAGACACTATCACCGTGACCACTACGGGACTGGTAGATGTGGTAGTGGTGCATCACAACGGATTTACCTTTACCCCTGCCCTAAATCCCAATAATCCACAACCTGGGGAATTTGTGTTTATTGTGGCAACGGGCAGCCTGACCCTGACCTTCGATAACACCTATCACCTGATTCCCGGTCTAGCACTGCAAATCTTGGGGGGAGTGGCAGCGATTCCCACGGATTATGTTGACCCTTATCTGTTCTCAGCCCTGTTCAATCTACCGATTTACGGGGCGATTACCTGGACGTTGGGAACGGAGAACCAACCATCGGGGTCATTGGTGGCGATCGCTAATGGCAGCACCATCAACGCCGTCCGGGAGCGGTTCAAGAAGGGCACTGAAATCACCTTTGCGGGCATCGGGTTCCATATCAGCAACTACAAGGAAAAACTCAAGCACCTGAAGCAGGAGCCGGGTAAGACTTACGAAATCCAAATCTCCCTGAGTGGCAAATGGGAGCGCAAACGATACCAGCACCCCAGCTTTTTGAACCCAACGGCAGCTAGACGACTCGCCACGGGTGGATTGCCCTATCAAGACCCTGAGTGTTCACTCGCTGGAACTCCAACGGGGTCAGGGCTTTATGGAGTGCGGAAGTTTAAGACCAGCGTATTCGAGCTGGCTGAACAGCGTGGGGTGCCGTTTGTGGCTCATAACCCGCCATTGATGAACGAACCTGACGCGATCGAGGTCTTAGCCGGTTCAACCAGTGTCAGAGACAGACTGCTATCCGTCCGGTTGCAGCAATTGAGAGCCATCCGCAGACGGGTTCCAGGGGCGCATCTAGAGGCGTGGGAGTTACCCATCCCCAAAGATTCCCCACGGGATGCCACGGAGCAATGGGAGAGCGCGGCTAGAGGGCTGCTCAGGCAAAATGGATGCTTTATCGACTTCACCAAACCGGATGCAGTTAGGGCAAGAGCGATCGAGGATGTGAGGCAATGGCGGCACAACGTCGTGGAATTGGATGTCACCGTCAAGGGAGATACGGAATTCAGCGATGGCTATCTCGGCTATGGCGTTGAATACATTGCCAGTAAGCTATCCGGGGCATTCTCTGAAATCCCGTTCATGAGCTTCTACGAAGATGCTCAGGCGATGGCGCAATACCCACCTAGAATCCGGTGGAAGCGCAAGGAACCACTCCGGAGAACCATCACCACGGGGGACGAGGATATCACCGCTCCACCGCCAGAACTTTCCACCCTAAAAACCTTGTCCCTCAATTGGGACCAGTCCGGCAGAACCAAGGAATTGATTCGGACAACTTCAGAGGACGGGGTAGAAGTCTTACGGGAGAGGGTTGTCTATGGGTTGGCTTATACCAGCGACCAGGTATCGAATTTAGATAGCTCAGGGTATGCGATCGATGGTCGGAATCCCATCAAAGGCAGTGCTTCTGAGTTCTGGCAACCCGTCCAGACTGAAACCACAGAGACAATTTTGGATGACGGAACGGGGTACTTTTTAGGGAGTCGCACGATCGGGCAGAAGCAAGCCCGATTCAAACAGGAAAGCGATCAGGGGCTGGAAGTGTTGCGGTATGGCGCGACGGGTAGCAGTCTCACCCCTGAAGAGTTGGCACTCAAGAACAGTTACAAATTCAATTGGCAGTCCAGTATCCAGGTTGAGAAAAAGTTGCTGTGTTCGTTCGACTCCTACTATGGGGACGCATCCAATGAAGTTCCACCATTTGATGTGCAGAAGATTTGCAACCCAGACGGAACCTCTGTGTTGAAGGCGGTCAAAGACCCCAACTACACTCGTCCCATGTTCGAGTTGGCATCGCGCAGCTTTAAATCGACATTTGCGGCGATCAAGAATCCCGAATCGACCATCTTGAACCCATTGCCCGACCTTTGCACGGGCGAGGAATCGGAGATTTACAAGTTTGTTGACATCATTCCTGACCCTACGGGCACCTTCGCCGTTAACCTCAACCCATTCGAGAAATCGGAGGACAAGACAGCAGAAAAACGAGATATTTTCATTGAGCGCACCTGCCAAACGTCGGCACAGGGAGCCAACTTTACAGAGATTGCCACTCAACGCAATTTCACTGAGCATGACGGACGACCATCCACTGCTCAACGCAGACCACCCAAGTACGAGAAAGAGCAGTATGAACTGAATGTGGGTGACCCCAACAACTGGAAAGACCCTTACCGCCGCAAGTATGAGTGGATTTTATGCACTCCGGGGCGTGACCCTGCTGAGCCCTCACAGGGAGGGCTAAACGTGCCTAATGCTCGCTATTTTTCGCAGGCATTGACCGCCGCTAAAACTGATTACAAGATTCGGGATGTCTTGGAATCCGTGGATTTTAGCTACAGCATCCCGTTCAACGCGGCGATCAGACCCCTAGATAAAGACCTGATCGCTGTTGGTGATGAATCCTACAACGTGCGGGTTACTTCGGTTTCACAAACCGTGACATTCCAGGGCGAAATCAACGGATTGCCCGTACTATCTGCCCCTCAAGGGACAAAACTTAGTGCTGGAATCGACAGGGAAGTACCGATTACTGTTACCAAGCGACCGTTGCCGTTACCGCCCTTTGAACCCCGTGCAGGCAGTAGCGGACGGCAACTGTTGGGTGATTTGGAGCTTGGAGTTGTTCTTAAAACAAGAGGAAATTATTGATTCATGGCTAACCGAACACCACAGGAAGTAAATGCGATTTTGCAGTCCCTAGCCCCTCCCCCTCAAATCAGCACTCAGAATGCTGGACAAACGCTCATCATTTACGACCCCAGCACTCAGGCAAAGGCTGTAATCAAACGAGCAGAGTCGATACGTAGCAGAACATCATCGGGTACTTATCGATAAGTTAGGGCACAATTAAAACAGCCCTTCAGTGGGATGCCTCAATCGCCTCACCTTGCATCCTCATGGCAACCGTTTCTCAGCTTCGACAACAGGCTAAAGCCCGGAAGGTCAAGGGCTACAGCAAAATGAATAAAGCTCAGTTAATGAGCGCTTTGGGCGTGAGTAGTGACCCCAGGCGTGACATGCGGCAACAGGAGGCAGCACGGGCAAAGGGGACGGCAAAACAGCACGGCATCGCCCAATCATTTGCAGCAGATAGATTAGCTGAGAAATTAGCTCAGAGTAGCCCATTTCGGCATTCTGATAGTCCAGCAGGGGATATCAAAGACCAGTTGTTGAGCCGTGTGAAAAGTGACCTACGGAAGGCGCAACGGAAGAATGGCAACCTATCTCAAGACCAGAAGCGAGCCATAGCGATTAAAGCGCTGAAGGATGAAGCAACCAGCATCCGCAAGAAACACGCTGAATGGAATGCCGAAGAGGATATGAGGCGTAAATCAGAACCGCCTGCCAAGGCTGAGAAAGGGAAGGGTAAGACGGAGGCTAAACCTAAAGCTGAACCCAAGCCCAAGTCAGAACCAAAGGCTAAAACTGAAAAAGCTAAATCGGATGACCCTGTTGACAACCCCAAGCGTCACAGTATCACCTCACAGAAAGAGTTTGACGAGGTGGCAATGCATGTCTTTGACAAGCTAGATAAAGAGGTTGGACGAGGTGGGATGGTTCCGATTTACAGGATTCGCCGTGAAATTGGGGAAATGGTTCCACGCCACAAGTTCAACGAATTCATGAAGGGCTTGCAAAGTTCGGACAAGTTACAGCTATTAGAGGAATCAGTAGAGGATGCAGCGCCAGATAAAATTCGGGACTCTGTGACTACCAGCTTAGGCAAGCTTCGTGCCTACGCCAAGCTTGGAGATAAAGGGTCAGACGCGATCGCCGAAGTTCGCGAGAATTCTAAATCCATAGAAAAGAAATTGGAAGACAGACCCGATTTAGACCCTGCTGGACGTGCCGGAAATCTTCGCAAAGGCAAGCCCATCAAAGACCCCAAAGAGTTTAGTGATACCGTTTCGACGGCATTTAAGCATTTGGACGAAGATTTCAACCAAGGAGGGATGGTTCCAATCCATCAGCTACGTGACGCACTGGGAACCCGTGTCAGCAAGTCTGATTTCGATAAGCACATCGCCAAAATGCAGTCGGACGGGAGGATTCAGCTAATGGAAGAAGGAAACGGGAAGGAGTCCAAAGAAATGCTTGACGGAGCCTGGACAAGCCCACTTGGCAAACGCAGACTGTACGCCAAACTGACAAAATAATGCTCACATCCCAATTCGGCTACGGTCGCTCATCACTCCCATTCACCGCCGACGATTTAACCGTCAGCAGTGGGGGAACAACAACAACCAACAGAACCCTAAACTTTGCAATCCAAGGGGAAAA
>VRZD01000030.1 GCA_016743235.1 Pantanalinema sp. GBBB05
CCCCTATTGCGTGGTCTAGAGGTTGGTTTGGCACACGGCTACTTCCTGATTGGCCCTTGGGTCAAATTCGGACCCCTGCGTGACTCGGATGCCGCTGCTCTGGGTGGACTAATCTCTGGGCTAGCCGTCATTCTGATCGCTACTGCCTGCATGTCGGTTTACGGACTAGTGACCTTCCAGGGAGATAACGATAGCACATCTGACTCATTGCAAACCTCTGAAGGCTGGAGCCAGTTTGCTGGTGGCTTCTTCATCGGCGGTATGGGTGGTGCGTTTGTAGCATTCTTCTTGCTACAAAACTTCGTTGTTGTGGACTCGATCTTCCGGGGTATAGTCAATAACTAGTTGAATAGGCTCTAACTCACGTGCCCTCGTTGATCAATGGTTTCTCCTCTGGAAACTACTTTATCAGCGGGGGTAATTTGTTTGGCTACGATCGCCATCATGTGACTCCAGAAATTAGAGAGCCCAGTAGATTTACACTACTGGGCTGTGATGCCTTGAAATGGGTTGGGTTCAAGATGAACCGGATTTAGCGGATGTACTCTTTCAGAACGCTGTTCCGGTTAGGATGGCGCAATTTACGGAGTGCCTTCGCTTCAATTTGGCGAATCCGTTCGCGAGTGACGTTGAAAATCTGACCGATTTCTTCCAGCGTCTTCATCCGACCGTCGTCCAAACCATAGCGCAGGCGCAGAACATCCCGTTCGCGTGGGCTGAGGGTATCCAGTACGCTTTCTAGATCTTCCCGTAGCAGGCTCTTGGCCACTTGATCTTCTGGGGTTTCGCCATCCGATTCAATGAAGTCGCCCAAACGAGAATCTTCTTCCTTCCCGATCGGGGTTTCCAAAGAAATCGGCAGTTGGGCCGACTTGGCGATGAAGCGCAATTTTTCGATCGTCATCTCCATGCGAGTGGCGATTTCTTCTTCCGTCGGCTTGCGTCCCATTTCCTGCGATAACAACTTCGTTGTTTTCTTAATGCGAGAGATGGTTTCGTACAAGTGAACGGGGAGACGAATCGTCCGGGATTGATCCGCGATCGCGCGGGTAATCGCCTGCCGAATCCACCACGTTGCGTAGGTTGAGAACTTATACCCTTTTTCGTGATCGAACTTTTCAGCCGCCCGAATCAGACCTAAGCTGCCTTCCTGAATCAGATCTTGGAAAGATAGCCCCCGGTTCATGTACTTCTTGGCGATCGACACTACCAATCGCAGGTTCGACTGCACCATCTTGTCTTTTGCCCGCCGACCCAAGTGCAAGCGATGGCGAAACGCTGGCAGCGTCATATTGACTTTTTCTGCCCACTCTTTGTCTTGAGGTTCGCGATCAAGCTGCTGTTGCAAGCTCTCCCGAATTCGCTCTAGCTCCAGCAGGTCAGCAATTTTACGGGCCAACTCAATCTCTTCATCCGCCCGCAAGAGCCGAATCCGACCAATCTCTTGCAAATACAGACGAATCGAGTCTTCGGTATAATGCTTTTTCTTTGCCTGGGTGCGGCGGCGACCTGCCCGCACCTTACCGGATTTACCATCCTCATCAGATCCGTCCAGCGAATCATCCTGGTCATCATCTTCAACGAAGAAATCCAGGTCGCCTTCAGGTAAATCTTCGGAAGCGTCGCTTAACAACTCGATATCGAGTACGTTGTTGGCCTGGGTCATGCCGCGATCCTCATGCTCCTTAACTAAGAAAAGTGAATATCAAATGACAGAGTTGTAACGGCCACGCGCTACTAAAACCAGGGACTAAAAATAGCCCCAAGCTGGTAACTACGCTAGCAATTAGCCGTCAAAAAAGGAACTCTCTTGCTCCGCACTAACATGTTGAGCCAAAGGGTTGAATGACAAACTATGGGGGCTATGTTTGTTAAGGTCTTTCCGATTGTAGCTTTTCTCACAAAAGATGGATGTCTTTCGTTCATCTTTGTCACAGAATTAGTCATCGGAATGGAAGGCAAGAATGCATCTATGTAGCTTGGGTGGGTGCTACACAGTGAACCAATCTTGAAATAGGTAAAATTCAAACAATGCCTCATACAGACTTGCTGCTTTAGATTGACGATGATGTCAGCCAGACAAGTGTTAGGAAGGCTGAACTACCCTGAAGATTGGGTTGTGGCATCAGAACCTCCCGTTGCTACGTTAACTCAGATTCCTCAAATTTGGATGAGGTTCGGTGTTAAGTTTCAATCGCATTTCCAAGATAGTGAAGGGTTAAAGTAGGTTGATCCTGACAAAACACTGAAATCCTTTCAGCCATTTCAATGAAGTCATGTTAATACCATCTCCGTAGCTTGAGCAATTTGGCTGATTTTCGGCTTTACCTGACTCTACTTCAAGGTTGTTTGTCTATAGCAATCAGTTGTTTTAATTATTTTTTAAGCAAGAATAGCGATTTCTTATCAACTAGCGAGAATGGAGGCGCAGTTTCCGCAAAGCGCTGAAGCGGACGGATATTAAGGGATTTAAATATACTGCTCATTTAAGGAGAGTCTGTTAATAGAGAAGATGGCATACGTGGGATTTGGAGGGCCGTTGGGTTAAGCAAAAGCTGTTTGACCGAATCCGCTCGTAAACTACCCCACAGACAGCACGTGCTCGGAGAACAAGTAATGGTGATTACAGCACCTTGTTGCGCAAGTTTGGAGCCAGCTTGATAGACTTGGGGTCGATCGCGAATATTAAAGCAACCGAGTTGGCAAAACAGTTCATTGTGGTAGTACATCCCACAGTAGATGTTGCCCTCAAACCAGAATTTGAATGCGAAAACTTGGGATTCATCAATCACCTGGGGTCGCACGGGAATCACCTGTTGATGTTATAAGCGGTTGAGAAATCTCATCACCCTGAGAAAAATTAAAATAAGTATCTAAACTCCGTTGTTGCCAGAGTTGATCGATTGTGACAAATCGAAATCCCTGCTCTAACAATCTGGGGATCAGTTGGGCAGCGATCGCAGCGACATCCGTACCACCACAACGCCCATCATGTAATACGATGACAGACCCATTCGTGACTTGTTGAAGGATACGAGTGACCACCGTGGCAATTCCAGGTGTTGTCCAGTCTTCAGGAACTACACTCCACATGACTGGGCGGTAGTCCCATTGATGCAGGAGTTTAAGGGTTTGCGGGGTAAATAAACCATTGGGCGGACGCACATCCCGAATGGCTTTCGGCGGCAAATCACAGGCTGTTGCGATGGCAATTTGAGTTTGCCACAGGGTTTGCTGTAACTCCCGAGGCGACAGTAAGGGGAATGACCGATGGTCATAGCCATGTAAACCAATCCAGTGTCCTTGTTGGTAGATAGCTTGGGCAATTGCAGGCGATCGCTGGACACAAGCCCCTAACCAAAAGAAACTGGCTGGAATTTGGTAGTGATCCAGAATTTTGAGGAGTTGAACGGTATATTCTGGATGTGGTCCATCATCAAAGGTTAGGGCAACCATCGGGATATTTTGATCCCCTGCCCAAAGACAGGTCGGAAACAGGGGATGCAACACTCGATAGAGGAGTGGATAAAAGGGGGCTAGCTGCATAGGTTAGCACAGTTATTCTACCGACCTAATTTAAATAGGCTAACTTCAGCTTAACTGATGAAACAACAGGTCTGCCGCGTATAGGCAGACTGAACCAGCGATGATACAACCTCATGGCTCAGTGGATTGACAAGAAACCCATCGAATCCCGGATTCTCTTCCTGATGGACCCAACTCGGAGCATGAAAATCGGTGAGGGCAACCAGAGTAATGCGATAGGTATTCGCCCGATGACGCAATTCTTTCAGCAAAGGCTGTGACCAATAACGATGATCACCTGCCAGAATAATCAGAAATGGCGGCTGCTGACCCGTTTGGACAACAGCTTGCTCTTCAGAACACGCGATCGCAACTGAATAGCTAGAGCATGCCAGCAAAGACAATAGCACTCTCGCCTGACGAGGGTGTTGAGCTAGAAGTAAAATGTAGCCCAAAGGTGATTCCATGGGGGAATATTGAAACTACTCACTAACCCACTAGTGGTAAGGGTTAATATACTGGCTGTGACAATTAGATTTTTGCAGGACTTCAATCCTTTTAACCCTTACAGGGTATAGGTTTAAGCCCAAAAAATTAGGGCTGTTCACTTCCAATTTTCTTAGCTTTTATGGTGAGCTTGCAAATATTTCTAAATATTTCTTCAACCTAGTTGGTTAATATTTTTAGTTTGTTTTTTTAACTAGAAATAGCGAAATTAGGAAAACCTGGGTTTCTTGGGCTAATGCGCCAATTCTAAGCTTTAAGGCACAAAAGTTTGGATTTTTGTCCGCTTTATCACTGAAGAACTCAATAAATTTGTTACGCTAACGTTACTAGAAACGCAATAACAAACTGTTTAGATTAAGTTTATTTCTATCTACCTGACTTAATAAGAGAAGCTGTTCTGAAATATCCATGGCAGCATAATATTTCGAGAAGGGTGGAACCTCAAGACTCAGAGTTGAAGATGGCTCCTGACTCCTGAGGTTCGCCTGCTGCTGGTGCTTTACTTCAAGATGCACAACCCCCCGATCGCGACAGTGCAGTTAGCCGGTTTACGATCGGGGTCAAGGCTGGCAGTCTGGGCGTTGTAGACATATTTTCCTGCTTTCACCAGCCGATTGGGGTTAGCACAATACTCATAAGTTTGGTTGCCTTCTGGGAAGGATACTTGCACTAGATTGCTTTGGTTAGCAGGGCAGTTGTCCAATACAGTTAACCCATAATCGGTTTGTAGGAGTTGCCGACGGGCATCTGGAGCTTGAGCACCAGGCGGTGAAGTGATTACAGGTGTAGTAGGAGTTTGAGCGACTGTAGCAGGTTGTAGCTCATCCGTATTGACGTTATAGCGATAGGTTCCTGCCTTGACAAAGCGAGTAGGATTCGCACAGTAGGTGTAATCCTTATTGTCCTGGGGATCGGTCATGGTAATTTGGACAACCGCTAGAGGAGTGGCAGGGCAGCGATCGAGTAGGGTAAGCTGTAGCCGCTGTGCCAGCAGATCTCGACGGGTATCAACTAACGTAATCCGTTTTGTAGCATCGTCATAAACATACTGTCCTACTTCAATATCCCGAGTACAGCGTTCATCCGAACCAATCTTAATCCGTGCCACATTGGGAACGCCACAACCAATCACCCGCAGCTTTAACACATCCTGCATCACTTGATCGGCTTGAGCGGTCTGTGGTGAAGCAGTAGACACTCCTGTACCTGGAGTTGTGGCAACACTTAACCCATCGATCGCCAGGTTATATCGTCCTAATGTATTGCTCGCTCCCAACACCAGTAATTTATAGATTCCAGCAGTGGGTACTCGGTATTGCAATAAGCTTCGGGTTTCATCGTAGGCAACCTGTTTACCCGCTGGCGATAGTAACACCAGAATGGGTTTGAGGTTACTGCCATCCTCAGCATCCACGGAGATTTCCAGACTATCTCCCCGTTGAGCCGTAAAAGTATATTCCTCACCGCGGGCATTTTGCGCCGGAGAGCCAGCCTTTGACCAATTCCGGAACTGGAAGCTAGGGGAATTGCTACGAATCAACCCATTTACCTTGTCCCCATCTTTAAGCGCGATCGCTGAAGCCAGGTTCGCGATCGTGCCTAAAGCCATGAGGGTTACAGTGACTGCTGCTGTGACTTGATTCACCACCTGCCGTTTCACCATCGGGTCGAATTCTCCTCAATACTGTGGGTTTGAAGAATGATTGTTACCTACGAGCATTTAGCACCAAAGCCATGCTTAGCTTGGACAACCATCAAGGGAAAAAATAGTTATACTGCAACCCCCTCTTCTGAACATCAGGAGAGGGGGCAACATGGGGAGACAGACGCTTCAAGTAGGATAAAGTTCCCACAGATGATGAATAGTTGTTAGAGCAGGCATCACCGGCTAACCCAGGATTCTACAACCTTCAATCTGTCCTAATAAGCGCCATTATCTTTGGGGAAAACTACAACCCCGATCGTTTTAACAATGATCCACAAATCCGCCAAGAAATTGCGGAAATTCACATAGTACACGTCAATCTGAATCCGCTTGGGGTAGGGAATATTATTGCGACCAGAAACCTGCCATAGTCCAGTAATACCGGGGCGGATGGTCAAAATACAGTCGATAGATTTGCCGTACTTGGGTAATTCCTCAACCACTAAGGGACGAGGTCCAACGACACTCATATCGCCTTTTAGCACATTCAAGAACTGGGGAAATTCGTCCAAACTCGTGATGCGAAGGAACTTACCAATCCAGGTGATCCGGGGATCACGCCTGAGCTTGAAATTTTCATAAAACTCTTGTCGCAAGCCGGGTGAGGTTTCCATGATTTCGATCAATACCTCGTCAGCATTGCGTACCATGGTTCGGAACTTAATGCAACCGAAGCGCTTATAGTTCTTACCAACCCTTTCCTGCACATAAAACACAGGTCCCGGAGAACTCAGGGCTATCAGCAGCATAATTAGCAGATAAACCGGAGAAAACAGAATCAGCACTGCTAGCGAAAAGACGATATCAAATATTCGCTTCGCAGCTTCCCCGTTCAAAGCATCCAGAATAAAGGGCAAAACGCCCCGCTTCACCAATGCCCGAAGGGATTTGCGGGAGACGAGTTGACTTTCAGCAGTCATGTTACTCCTTACACATCCACACCACACACACAGTCCTGATCATAAAGCCACTGACCCCTTCTACGCTGAATTTAGTTCCAATTCAGCCAAGAATTTAGATTCGGCGGGTCAGGACTTCAAACTAAAACGCAATCTTTTGTCCGAAATTCTTGATAACAGCGGTCTAAAAACGCTAGGTAGCGCCGCTGAAAAATCTCAGGTTTAAATGACAATGCATGGGTTCGCATCACCTCCGGCTTGAACTGAGTTTGATACTGTTCAAAGGTTTCGACTGCCTCGACCAAATCGGCGACCGTTTGGTGAGAGAACAGTAATCCGGTACCTCCAACTTCACCGTGCTGGCGAACATCCCGGACTGTTTCCAGGGTTCCCCCAACTCCATAGGCAATCACAGGGGTGCCACACGCCTGTGCTTCTACAGGAGCAATGCCAAAGTCTTCATATGCTGCATAGACGAAGGCTTTTGCCTGTGCCATGTATTCTTCTACGACGGCATCTGGTTGCCAACCCAGAATTTGGACATTGGGGTGAGCTAGTCGCCGCAGTGCATCCAGTTCGGGACCACTGCCAATCACGACTAGCGATCGCCCTAATTGATTAAAGGCGTTGACAATTAGCGAAATCTGTTTATAGCTGACTAAACGCGAAACTGTCAGGTAAAAATCTTGTTTTTGGGGTTCAAACCGGAAGCGATCGGTATTGACGGGGGGATAAATCACTTGCGATCGCCGCCGATAAAACCGCCAAATTCGTCGCGCCGTATTGTGGGAATTGGCAATAAAGTAATCCACCCGGTTGGCCGCTAAGACATCCCACTGCCGTAAGCGATGTAATAGGTAACGGGTCAAGATGCCTGGCAGCCCACGACCGGCGCGACTTTGGTTGAGATAATCAAAGGTCATATCCCAGGCATACCGCATCGGAGCATGGCAGTAGCAGACATGCATCTGGTGGGGAGCGGTAATCACTCCCTTAGCGACTGCATGGGAGGACGAAAGAATGATGTCATACTGGCGCAGATCTAACTGCTCGATCGCCAGGGGCAGAAACGGTAAATATTTTTGGACACCATTCCGGGCGAACGGAAAATTCTGGAGGAACGTTGTGCCAATGCGACGTTGATATAAGTAACTCTCAGGATTGGTGGACTCAAAATCAATCAAGGCATAGAGATCCGCATCAATCCAGTTCAAAATTTCGCGCACAACCAACTCTGAACCACCCGTTGCCTTCGGAGTGAGCCATTCATGAACTAAGGCGCAGTTTAAATTGGCAAGTGGTGGCGGTACGACATGATTAACCGTAATCCGTTCATCTAAAATTCCGTCCAACGTTCGATCGCAACTCCTCAGACAGCAGTATAAGCCCAAACGGAAAATAAGACAGCGTTTCCTAGGGAACGACCCCTTGATGAACCAGCTTGACCCAAGCGACCACACCCAAGAAACCCAGAAATTGTACCAGCACAATACTTGGACCAGAAGGAAAATTAAATAGCCCTGATACGACCATTCCGATCACGCTGCTAACAGCCCCGAGGCAGACAGACATGAGCAGGTAAGGGGTGAATTGTTGATTCAACAACTTAGCGGTAGCGGCGGGAATCACCAGAAACGCATTCACCAGCAGAATTCCGACGGCTTTAATTGCAACAGCTACAGTCAGTGAGAGTAAGACAACAAATAAATACCGATGAAATTGCACCGCGACTCCCTGAACTTGGGCAACCGCGAGATTCAAGGTTAACAGGATTTGCTGCCGTAAGGTAGTCAGGATAATGGCACTACTGACTAGGAGTAAGACGGCAGTGATGGTTAGATCGGTTCCATTAACTGCCAAAATGTCACCAAATAGAACCCCAATCAAGTTCCCTCGGTAACTCTGGATAAAGGTAGTCAAAATTACCCCGATCGCCAGCGCCCCAGATAAAACAATATTCAGAATGCTGTCGCTCCAGAGATCCGTGTGATCAATCAAGTACAGCACAGCGATGCCAAAGACCAACGTAAATGGCAGCAGCATCCAGGTGGGGTCGATATTCAGCAACACTCCCAAGGCAATTCCGACTAAAGCGGCGTGACCAACAGCATGACTGAAAAATGAAAGTTGCCGTAGGGTCACGAAACTACCTAATAAGCCACAGAGCAAACCCATGAGAATGCCACCGCCGATCGCCCGTTGCATGAAGGGAAGGTGGAGCAAGCTGATCAGATCGGGGTTAGGCATGGATCCAGGATAAGGAAGATGGCGGGATAAGGAAGGTAGAGAAGATAGGGCGGATGGAAGAGACTGGCTTAGTGATGATGATGGTAGCGCTGGAAGCTATCGCCGTAAGTGGCTATCAGATGATCGGGAGAAAGAGCATCGGTAGGAGAACCAGAGCAAATCAGCGATCGATTAATGCAAAGAACATGATTACAGGTCTGGGTGACCATATCCAGATCATGGGAAACTTGCACGACAGTCCAGCCTTCTTCCCACATCAACTGTTTCAGTAACTCCTGAAACTCAGCCTCTCCTTGAACATCCACTTCCGCAAAGGCTTCGTCTAAAACCAGCAATCGTCGGGGCGACACTAGACAATAAGCTAACAGCATCCGTTTCAGTTCACCGCCGCTCAGAGTGCCGATCGCCTGTCGGCGCAAATGCAAAATGTTCATCCGCCGGAGAGCCGTATTGACCGCATCAGTTCTCTCAAGGTTCGGCAAAAATGGTAGATGATGCGATAAGGTTTGGGGAGTCCAGCCTAAGCTGACAAACTCAGTTACGGAAATGGGAAAGTTGCGATCGAACAGCAAATTTTGAGGAATATAGCCAATCTGCTGCTGTAGGCGACCTAACCGAGTCAGGGGACGACCAAAAATTTCGATCGTGCCGGCGGCGCGGGGCAGTAGCCCCAACATAGCTTGAACTAACGTGCTTTTTCCAGCTCCGTTCGGTCCGACAAACGCGACAGAAGTACCAGGTAGCAAGGTAAAGGAAATATCTTGCAGGATCAGATGTTGCCCCCGACGGACAGTTAAATGATTCACGTTAATCACCGGAGTTGCCTCAGGATGAGGGGAATGGGAATCGCGATCGGGAAAAGCAGATTCTGAACTCATGATCACCAGGCGCAACAGGATGAGAGGAGTGGAGATAGATTAACCAGGAAGCTATTGCTGGAAGGCTGTTTCCAGTTTTTTTAAGTTCCCTTGCATGACCGTAAAATAGTACTGTGGGTCAAGTTGTCCGGCTTCTAGTGAATCGAGCGGATACACTGTTAACCGCAAGTCTTGAGAGAGATTTGTTACCAAGCGATTATCAACGCCTGGCTCACTAAAGATCGCTTTGACGTTGAATTGTTCAACTGTCTTCATAACTTTTTGCAGATCTTGCGGGGCTAGTTGATCGTCCGGAATTTCGACCACAGCAACCTGCTGAAGTTGGTAGCGTTTTGCCAGGTAAGGAAAGGCATCGTGAAAGGTGAGAAATTTTCGATCGCGGTAAGGTTGTAAGCGTTGGGTAAATTGCTGATTCAGATCTGTGAGCTTTTGGAGATAAGCAGCGGCATTCGCTGCATACGTCGCTCGATGAGCTGGATCGGCAGCAATTAATCCATCTCGAATATTTTCTATCTGCTTTTGCGCTAGCACCGGATCAAGCCAGACATGCGGATTGCCCTCAGCATGGGAATGCCCAGCCGCTTGTTTGTCCTGCCCGTCATCTTCGTGCTCATGGGAATCGGACTCCTGCTCCGTAGGCTGAACCACAGCTGAGGTTTCCTTGAGCGGGGCAATGCCTTGACTGGCATCAATCACTTTAAGGTCTCGATTCTCAGCGCTTTTGAGCGTGTCATCCAGAAATTCTTCAATCCCTAAGCCGTTTTTGACCAAGATAGTGGCTTGGGCGATCGTCTGTACGGCAGCGGGGGTGGACTGGTATTCATGCACTTCTGTCCCAGGCGGAATCAAGATCTCGACTTGAGCCGCATCTCCTGCCACTGCCTTTGTAAATAGATAGACCGGCAGAAAGGTGGTAACGACTCTCAACTTGGTTGTCTCAGTCGTCGTCATTTCAGCCGAACGATTCTGTGGACTGGTGGGCGAAGATATTGGGGCTGTACAGCTCCCTACGGTGGCTAACGACAACACGAGTGGAGCAATCACAACTCGATTGAGGGCAGAACGAGGCATAGAAGGATGGCGCCATGGCGCGAGGTGATAATAAGGATGAGACTCATTCTCATTCTAGAATGAGTATTATTCTAAACGATGTGGTAGCGATTGTATCCACCCCAGGGGTCAAGCCAGGCAAAAAACAAAAAAGACCAGCATTACGGCTGGTCATTGAAATATCTACGTTGTTCTCTCAGTGGAGGAACCCCATCTGCGCGTTCCCAAACATGCAGCGGGCTTCTTATGTTATTAATCCCCCATCTGGACATATTGTAACAAGATACACAAACTTTTTTTGACAAATCTTCATCATTTCCTGACAGAAGCTCTACCTTGTTGTGGATGTCCCCAAATTACTCGTTCGTGTTTATAGATTGTCATTCCCGGCTTAGCGCCTTTGGGTTTATAAACGTGTTTGGGTTCCGTATACACCACAGGAACTTGCTCACTCTGGCGTGCCCGACTGTAGTAAGCGGCTAGATCTGCCGCAAATTGGCGATCGCTGTCGTCAGGAGCATCGCCTGGATTAAACCGCAATAATACATGGCTACCCGAAATCTCTTGGCTATGAAACCACAGGTCGTAATCTCCAGCTAGCCGGAACGTGAGTTGATCGTTCTGGCGGTTATTGCGTCCAACCAGCACTTCTAGCCCATTGGGAGTCTGGTAGCGATAAGGCTGGCTTTGAGCATCAGGGGATTTGCTATCACTGCCGCGATACTCCGGATCCTCTAAATACCGTTGCTGGATCAGTTCTTCCCGAATTTCGCTCAACACTTGCAAATCTTCGGCATTCTGATAGTCACTCAGTTCAGCCATCTCTGCTTCAATTTGTTCTAAATAGGTAATTTCGGCTTTGACCTCTGCCAATAAAGGCTCGATCGCCTGTCGGGCTCGTTTTAGTTTTTGATGTTGCTTATATAATGCCTGGGCATTCTGAACCGCATTTTTCTCTGGATTCAGCGGAATGCTAACGGGTGCTCCGGAGTCAAAGTCAGGGAGCTCGATCGTGGTCAGCCCTGGTTGCCACAGATGTAAATGGGCCATGAGGAGATCCGCTTGTTCTCGCGATCGATCAGCCTGATCAGATTGTTGTAGCCGGTCTTGAAATCCTTTCGCTTTCAGTCGGAGCTTCTCTAAGACCGTCAGTAGTTTTTGAGTAATTTGATGCCGGAGTTGGACAAATTCTTGGCGAGCTTGGTGGTCAGCATAGTAGCGATCGATCACGTCCTGGACGCTGGCGATCGGCTGGGTCAGCTGCCATCCCATGACGGTATAGCCTGTGGTAGTCCAGCCAGCTTGGAAGGTCGCAGTCTCGATCGTGTGTAACCACTCCTGCCAGAGCTGAAATAACCGTTCCCACTCTGCGATCGTTAAGCGATCTGTAGTCTGCTCTGGATCAAGTCCAGCCATCTGTAACATCGACAGCACTAAAGCCGAACTCAATCCCCGATAGGTTTTAACTAAATTTCGTCGTAGAGGTCCAGGGACAAGACTGATCCGTTCTTGCCAGCGTTCAAAGGACTCGCTCAGACTAGGAACTGGGTCAGTGAGCTGGGGTGGAATTTCATAGGGCTGTCCGGTTTGGATGGGACGGACACGGGATTGCTGACTACTCACTTGATGGGCAGCGGTAACGATCTGGTTAGCCTGGTTTGCCAAAATCACGTTACTGTATTTGCCCATAATCTCAATATAGAGATGCCATAACGGTGGCTCACCGGGACGACGACCGAACTGGAGATCTAACACCCGTTCCCAAGGTGCGATCGTGGCAATCCCAATTAGCGCTAAATTACCAATTTGATGTCGCAGTTGTTGACTAAAGGTAAACGTATCGGGGGCGCGGGGGGGTGGATTGCTGATACAGAGCCGGGCGGCTTGCGGATGCCAGGAGATTAATAGCCAGCCTCGCCGTTCCAGGGTCCGGAGTCCCAAATATAAGGTATGGCGATCGCGCTGATAAGCTTGCTCCAGTCGGGCGGGTAGCCAATGCGCTTGCAGATCAGTATAAATTGCCGTGAGGGTAGTAAAGTCAACAGGTTGCACAGTAGAGGGGGGCGATCGTGCCCAAATAATTCAATGACAGCGGGAAATGCCAAAAATGCCTTAAAAGATCGTTGAGATCGCAAAAAATCAGCTTGATTGTCAGGTTTCAGTTGTTAGTCCCGATTTTTATAGACTACGATCGCGGTATGAGTTTCCTAAGTTTGGAGTATTCAAGATTGACGACAGGCTAAAGATTCCTTCCTTTAGAAGATCGACATTTACCGCTACTCCTTCTGATCAATTTACGTCATCAGCCTTTATGGATATCAAGCTGATTAATATTGGATTTGGCAACATTGTGTCCGCTAGCCGCGTGGTTGCCATTGTAAGTCCAGAGTCTGCCCCAATTAAGCGCATCATTACAGATGCCAGGGACAGTAAGCAACTGATTGATGCCACCTATGGTCGGCGAACCCGAGCAGTGATCATTACAGATTCTGGTCATGTTATTCTATCCGCGATTCAGCCCGAAACAGTGGCAAACCGATTTTTGGTGACAAAGGATGCCCACGGGGAAGATTAAACTAATAACGCTATACAGGGGTGAAACCCTAAGAGATGATTAATAAATCATTGTCTTTAGTTTGGGAACCGTGGGAATTATGAGCAGATTAGTTGTCTTAACTGGACCCAGTGGAGTGGGAAAAGGCACTCTAGTTCGGGCGCTGCTTGCCCGCCACCCAGAACTGTATGTTTCTGTATCTGCGACCACTCGTGCTCCTCGACCAGGGGAAATTGATGGTGTCAGTTACCACTTTGTCAGCCGCAACGAGTTTGAGCGGATGATCGCTAACGGTGAATTGCTGGAATGGGCAGAATTTGCCGGTAATCTCTATGGCACTCCTCGCACGAGGGTAGAAGCTCAAATTCGCCAAGGCAACTGGGTGATTTTAGAAATTGAACTGGAAGGGGCACGGCAAATCCGCCAAACCTACCCAGAGGCACTACGGATTTTTATCTTGCCACCATCTCTACCAGAGCTAGAATTCCGGATTCGCAACCGGGGACAGGATACCGAAGATGCGATCGCCCGACGGTTAGCTCGAGCGCAAGCAGAAATTGATGCGGCGAATGAATTTGATATTCAGATTGTCAACGATGACTTTGATAAAGCCCTCGATCGCATCGAGTCTGCTCTGTTTGCGACAGCCGCTTGCTAAAGGGAGAGCTTGATCAATCCCCTAGCAGCTTGTTTGGACAGATGCATTGGCTTCGGCATAGGGACTAAACCAAATGGCACTGACGTAAAAGCGATCGCCTCGTTTCTGTCGTCAGTGCCATTCCAGTTAAAACATGATTCTGGAGCCGCTAGTTGCCCAGCCCAGTGGTTAGGCATTAAGCCAACGAGCTGCATCCTTAGCATGATAGGTCAGGATCAGATCAGCCCCCGATCGCTTGAAGCTTGTTAAGGTTTCCATCACGACCCGTTGCTCATCAATCCAGCCATTGAGAGCTGCCGCTTTGATCATGGCGTATTCTCCAGACACGTTATAAGCGGCAACAGGAAGATTGGTCGCTTCCTTTACCCGCCAAATAATGTCCATATAGGCGAGGGCAGGTTTCACCATCAGCATATCTGCCCCTTCTGCCATGTCGAGGGCAATTTCTTTCAATGCTTCCCGTCCATTGCCAGGATCCATTTGGTAGGTGCGGCGATCGCCAAATTGGGGAGTAGAGTCGGCAGCATCCCGGAACGGACCGTAGTAAGCCGAGGCATACTTCGCGGCATAGGACAGGATGGGAATATCCTGGAACCCAGCTTCATCCAATCCTGCCCGAATGGCGGCAACAAAGCCATCCATCATCCCCGAAGGCGCGATGATATCAGCACCAGCTTTTGCCTGGGAAACAGCCGTTTTCTTCAATAGTTCCAGGGTGGGATCGTTGAGCACTCGTCCGGTTAAATCACCAACTTCTAAGTAGCCGCAGTGACCATGCGATGTGTACTCACAGAGGCAGGTGTCAGCCACTACAATCAGGTCAGGGACAGCTTCCTTAACTGCCGTCGCAGCTTTTTGGACAATCCCGCAGTCATGCCAAGCCCCCGTGGCATCAGTATCCTTATCCGCAGGAATCCCAAACAAAATGATGGCAGGAATGCCGAGATCATAAACTTCTTTTGCTTCTTCCACGATTTTGTCGATCGACAACTGGAAGACACCCGGCATGGAGCGAACTTCATTCGCGATCGCTTCACCCGGTACTGCAAACAACGGGTAGATCAGGTCGCTGGTAGTCAGTACAGTTTCACGCACCATCCGGCGGAGTTGAGGATGGCTACGGAGACGACGAGGGCGATGAACTGGAAACATAGGCTTAAACTAAGCGAGAATTTTCAAGGATCGCGTTGCGGCAAACAACAGAATTGTTTCGATTCTTAAAAGTCTCCCATGTTCTGTTGCCTGTCTTCGCACTGTTTACGTTACGTTCTGTTGCAAAAACTATGACTTCTGAATCTGCTGTTCTGACCGCCAATCAATCCTTTTATCGGGCCTTTGAGAAAAAAGACCTGGAAGCGATGACAACCATTTGGTCCCATGGCACCGATTGTTTATGTGTGCACCCAGGACGAGAGGCTTTGCGCGGCTGGGAGGGGATTCGATCGTCCTGGGAAAAAATCTTTCGGGGAACAGCGTATCTAGAAATTGAAACCGAAATTCTTCGAGTCGAGGTGAGTGGCAATCTCGCCTATGTGGTGCTGACCGAAAACGTCTTGCAGGTCATGGGGAGTCGGCAAGGACGGGCAACCTCGATCGCGACCAATTTATTTGAATGTATGGGTGGCAACTGGTATTTGATTCACCACCATGGTAGCCCAATTATCAGTTGAATGATGGCTGGATGCCTAGCCACCGCTAACGGGAGGAATTAAGACTACCTCATCCCCGGATTGCAACACTGTATCTGGTTCAACAAACTGAAGATTAATCCCAAATCGTGTTAACTCTCGCCATTCGGCAAGTTGGGGGTGTTGAGCAATCAGGCGATCGCGCACAGCGCTCACAGCAGTGCCGAACGGCAACTCCATCTGGACTTCTGATACTCCACAGGCTTCTTGATAAGCCGCAAATAGTTTTACTGTCACCGCGATCGTCAATGCGTTGGTCATTTACTTAGAGAATTACGAGTCACAAATAGAAGGTTGCTATCTCCGCTTCTACTATAAAAGGTAGATGGCATTCGGGAAAAACCGGTTGCCATCTACCTAGTCCTGACCTGCAATCAAACGGACGTTGATCGTACTTTTGGAAAACTAGCCATCAAATAGGATTAATCCGTTTCTGTAATCCCGAATGGCTATCATCCATTAGTCAAATTTTACCGAGAGGTTCCATCTGGGCTTACCTGACCAGCTCCCCCTTGTCCAGGAATTGCCTGGGTGTTGGGATCAACATCATTCCGTACACCAGGAGTCGTTTGGGTCGGGAGAGTGTTATCTACACCTGAGGAAGGACGGGTGCTTCGGAAGTCCGGTGCATTAGAGTCGGTTTGTTGTTGGAGCGAACGGTTTTGGTAGTTTTGTTGCTGCATACCAGAGTTACTTTGGCTTCTCAGCATCATTCCAGGAGGGCAGGCTCCTGTTGTTCCAGCCATGCGATCGCTGCTCCCCATTGAGCTACTATTACTCGTCTGGCTAGTGTTGTTATAGTCAGCCCCAGGATTACTGTTGTAAACTTGGTTAGAGTTTCTGTAGCTGTTGTTGTAGCTATTGTTGTTAATCGGGCTACCGGTAGAGCTAGTTGCGTTAGCATTACTGCTATTCACTGAGTTAGAGCTGGTATAACCAGAGGAGCGGTAACCAGAGTTATAGCTTGAGTTGTAGTTCACATTATTCGTGGAGAAAGACCGCGCTTGATCCTCGAAACGACGAGCGGCTTCAACCATCTGTCGAGCTTGTCCTCCAGTCGTTGCTCCGCCATAGGCTAACACATTACCACCGATCGTCGAGGCATGTTCATAGCCCAGGACTCCACCTTGCTGATACCCATTGGGGCTATAGCCAGCATCAGTACGGTTGTTATCGTAGTTAGTGTTCTGGTTAGAAGAGTTTTGTTGACTGCTATAGTTACCAGCTTGAGCCCGATCGTTCATGTTCGTTGGATCGGTTACTGAGTTAGCAGACGTCCCCATTTCGCTGGTATTTGTCCCCATTTCGAACGAGTTTGTGACTCGGGTACGGTTACCGCTCTGATTGTAGTAACGGCTTTGCTCGTCTAACGAAGAGCTTTGATTCGATCCCATCGAATTATTCGAATAACCACTGCTACTAGGAGTCATTGTAGAACCACTAGTAGTGCTAGGATAGTCGCCGCCTACACCACCAGCTCCACCACCAGCACCGCTGTTAATGATTGAACCATTAGTACCACTAGTGTAGGAACCCTGATTAATATTGCTACGCGGATCAGCCTGGTTTTGAAGGTTTTGATTGGAGTTTTGCAGCGTTTGTCTAGCCATAGAGTTAGACTGCGTAGTACTGCTCATCGGTACGCAGTCTGCTGAATATTGGCTACCGCCTGAGTTCTGAGCACGATCGCTGGAGGAGCTAGGACTAGTCATTTGAGCCATAACAGGTAGCCCAATAAATGCACTAGCGGTCATGACACCAACAAAGGCGGTCATTTTTTTAGCTAAATTCAGACTTTTCTTGGAATTCATTGATAGCTCCTTTAACTGCTGCATAAGTAAAGCCTCAATTGCGCACTCTAAAAAACCCTTCTCTAAACCGAAAATAGAATTGAGAATTATTTTTTAGGTAGACAGATCTCTTATCTGAACTCAAATGAGGTTAGTGATATTGTTGAAGTTTAGAAATATCTGAGTTATTCGTTCTCTGTCATTGGTTTGATCTGTCCCCTGTGCTGAGGTGTAGACTTAATCTGCTTCTCCACGGCAATATGCAATTGCACAATCAAAATTGCACAATAGGAATTACATGATTAGGTCATTACCCGATCGGTACTTGCATTACTAGGAGATCACTGTGCTGGAACTATATCAATTTGAGATGTCCCACTATGTAGAAAAAGTGCGGTTGATCCTGGATTACAAAGGATTGACCTACCGGAAGATTGAAGTGACGCCGGGGATCGGTCAACTTGACCTGGTGCGAATGTCGGGGCATCGGCAAGTGCCTGTACTGAAAGATGGTAACGAAATCATTCCCGATTCCACCGCGATCGCAGAATACCTGGACAAGCAGTATCCTGACAAGCCGATTATCCCCAGCGATCCCCAGTTACGGGGGCAGTGCTTGCTGATGGAACAATGGGCAGATGAGATTTTTGGGATCAATGTTCGTAAATGCCTGATCACTGCCATGGGGCAAGATTCCCGTCTGCGCACCTCAGTGCTGCCAAGTACTACGCCCGACATCCTTAAAACGTTAGTAGGAGCAGTTCCAGGGGATCTGTTTAGCTCTTTGGGCTTTGGTGGCATAGTGAAAGATGCCAAAGCTGCGATCGAGCATAATCTGACTGCCCTCTGCTTTATCTTGATGCATCAACCTTATTTGATCACGGATCAGCCAACGCTAGCAGATTTTGCGGTTGCGGGATTATCCATGTACCTGAAATTCCCTGAAGGTAATTATTTGAATATCCCCGAATCTCTTAAAGGCAAAGGCATCCCTGGAATTGCTGATGTTGGCACCTTTGAACCCTTTTTCTCCTGGCGGGACAAGCTCTATGCTGATTACCGCAAGCCCTTGATATCTGCTAGCAGCAGTGGCTCAGGTCCTACTTCGATCGACATTGAATAATGTTTGTTGATTAACCAAGCGATCTTGGCAACAGGAGTTTGGTAGGAGCAGGTTTGGTAGTTTTCTCAATCAACTTAATGTAGGGCTTTCAGCCAAACCTGCCCTTTCAATTCCAGCCCAGCGATCGAGTGCCTTAAACAACCAGGCTTTAGCAGAATACCCATATTCATTCTCTTATAGAACTATTGTATTATTGAGAGAACTCCAGTACGATCGCTGCAACATCTTCTTGGCTGGTCGCAATGACGTTAGAGCAACCACTTGGCTCCGTAATTCAAGGTTCTCTCAGTCAGGGCTTAGAAGTCCGGCTGCACCCAGATGTTTCGGTGGAAGACATGCGGGTGGGCAAGTTTGTGGTCGTGCAGGGGCGGCGATCGCGTTTCTTCTGTATGTTGACGGATGTGGCTCTGGGTACAGCCAGTTCGCGGATTTTGGCAAATCCACCCGATCCAACCAATACATTTCTGCAAGAGGTTTTGGCTGGAACGGGAACCTTTGGTACGGTTAATCTCACGCCGATGTTGATGATGACTCCAGAGAGCGATCGAGGTGAGTCGCAAAAGCAACAACCACCAACTGAAGCATCCGGCTCCAACAAAGCAGCCTCATATCAGGCACAATCGAGTGCAGCGATCGATCTGCTCCCAGTTAAAACAATTCCCAGCCATTTCAGCCAAGTTTACGATGCCAGTGAGTGGGACTTTCGGGCGGTGTTTGGCTGGGAAGATGATCCGCAACGCCGGAACTTTGCCATTGGGCAACCGATCGATATGGATGTCCCCGTTTGTCTCGATCTCGATCGATTTGTGGAACGGAGTAATGGCGTTTTTGGCAAATCGGGCACCGGAAAATCATTTCTGACTCGGTTGTTGCTGTCTGGCATCATTCGCAAGCAAGCGGCCGTCAATCTGATCTTTGATATGCATTCGGAGTACGGCTGGGAGGCAGCACGGGAAGGTAAGCAATTCAGTACTGTAAAAGGCTTGCGCCAGCTATTTCCGGGGCAGGTGCAGATTTATACTCTTGATCCCGACTCAACTCGGCGACGAGGAGTGCGGGATGCCCAAGAGCTTTACGTTAGCTATGACCAGATTGAAGTGGAAGACTTGGCATTGGTACGGGGGGAATTAAACCTGTCGGAAGCCAGTTTAGAAAATGCCATTATTCTCCGAAACGAATTTGGTAAGGCCTGGATTACTCGCTTGTTATCCATGGGGAATGGCGAGATTCAGGAGTTTTGCGAAACCAAGATGGGCAGTAAGTCCTCAATCATGGCGTTGCAACGGAAGCTGACTCGGTTGGATGATTTGAAATATATCCGGAATACCTGCACCCAAAACTATGTTGGGCAAATTCTAGATTCTTTGGATGCCGGAAAGCATGTCGTGATTGAGTTTGGCTCCCAGTCGAATTTGCTGTCTTACATGCTGGCAACCAATATTATTGCTCGCCGCATTCATGCCAGCTATGTCTTAAAAGCCGAGAAGTTCTTGCAGACTAAGAATGTCAGCGATCGCCCCCGGCAATTAGTGGTGACGATCGAAGAGGCTCACCGCTTCCTTGACCCAGCTACCGTCGGACAAACGATTTTTGGCACGATCGCTCGGGAAATGCGGAAATACTTCGTTACTCTGTTAGTCGTCGATCAACGCCCATCGGGGATCGATAACGAGGTGATGTCTCAAATTGGGACGCGGATTACCGCGTTATTAAATGATGAAAAAGATATTGATGCGATTTTTACCGGAGTTTCGGGAGCCCAAAGTCTGCGTTCGGTGTTAGCAAAATTAGACTCGAAGCAGCAAGCCCTATTACTGGGTCATGCAGTGCCAATGCCAGTTGTAGTTCGGACACGGGCCTACGACGAAACGTTTTATGCAGAAGTAGGGGATACTGCCTGGGAAGAACTGCCAGATGCCTTAGTGCTTAAGGCAGCTAAAGCGGCTAAAGCCGACTTAGGCTTCTAGTTCCAGCTCCAGGTGCTTGCTCGCTGTCCTCACCCTACGGACTGACATATCACAGTCGTACAACCTTCACATCGGAGTGATATTGATCAATTAGTTTCATGCAAACAGAGGAGACCTAGGGCTAGTGTCAGGGCAATCTACCCCATTGAATTTATTAGACACTAGCGAACCAATATCTACGTTGGAAGCGATCGTCACCATCCAATCTAGCTGGAGGTTTTTATTCATGTATTGGCAAAACCGCCCAAAAAGTTCGGTTATCTCATCTCATATGAGACTGTTCAGACTAAGGTGCTCCAGGCACTATAGAGATATGGGATGAAGCATAATTCCAACCGAGCTAACGAGTGTTCATGCCTGTAAAACGGCACAGGAGCAGTATTGCTACTAACGAACCCCAAAAATCACCCAGTTGATTCATCCCAAAGGATGAAACTAAAATCTTTTCTCTCCGTCTATAATGTAGTATACAATTAAGCCATGAACTCATAACGATTCCGAGTTGGAGTCAATCCAGACGTAAGCTGCTCCCGTTTATCAATCTCTCTAGCGTTGTTCTTCGTCCCTATTTGAGTTCTCTAGCCTTTTACTAACTCGATATCATCGTCACTCTAGGGCGTGTTTCCAGCGCTTGAGGAACTTAGTTCTTAACCATTAGCATTCCCCGATCTCATCATTAGCCGATTCAGAGCGATTCTGTGGAGCAGAGCCGCTCCCGCTCAAGTTTCCTTCACGCCAGTCAAGTCTTTCCCTGTTCCTTGTTTTACGTACGGAGTTTGCGCATCCATGACAACTGCCAGCACAACCTCTAAAGCACCTAAGTCTACCTTTACGGCAGACATGGTTCGCACTTATCTACACGAAATTGGTCGCGTCCCGATGCTAACCCACGAACAAGAGATTGTTTATGGGAAGCAGGTGCAGCAAATGATGTCATTGCAAGAAAAGAAAACTGCTCTTGCTAAAAAGCTAGCTCATGAACCGACTGAGCAAGAGCTAGCCGAACATACTCATCTCAGTGAAACTGACCTGAAAGATATCATGCGGAAAGGTCAGCGCGCCAAGCAGAAGATGATTGAAGCCAATCTGCGCCTCGTGGTGTCGATCGCCAAAAAGTATCAAAAGCGCAATCTCGAATTTCTGGATTTGATTCAGGAAGGCACGATGGGCTTAGAGCGCGGAGTCGAAAAATTCGATCCGACTCGGGGTTACAAGTTCTCGACCTATGCTTATTGGTGGATTCGGCAAGCGATTACACGAGCGATCGCCCAGCAAGCCCGAACCATCCGGTTACCGATCCACATCACTGAGAAACTGAACAAGATCAAGAAAACCCAACGCGAATTAGCCCAGAAGCTAGGTCGCAGTGCTACTGCGGCTGAGATTGCGACGGAATTGGAACTGGAACCCGCTCAAATCCGGGAGTTTCTCACCTTATCGCGGCAGCCTGTCTCACTCGATCTGCGAGTCGGTGATAACCAGGACACTGAACTGCAAGACTTGTTAGAAGACGAAGGTCCTTCTCCAGAGCATTACATGGCTCAGGAATCCCTGCGTCAGGATCTAGCGACTCTGATGGCTGATTTGACTCCCCAACAGCGGCAGGTTTTAACCTTGCGCTATGGCTTGGAAGATGGGCACGAACTCTCTTTGGCAAAAGTCGGTGAACGCTTGAACTTGAGCCGGGAACGAGTTCGCCAACTCGAACGGCAAGCCCTAGATAATCTGCGTCGCCGTAAAGCGAATGTTCGAGAGTATCTTGCTAGTTAACGAGTCGTTGCTAGTAGCCTGTTAGTTAAAAAGCAGGAGATCGGGAATAATCTCGATCTCCTGCTTTTTCTTAGTTTAGGCTGGCAACTTTTCTTACTGCCGATCGAGCGTAGCGAGAATATTATCCAGAATGGTTTGGGCTCCTTGTTGGCGCATGCGTTGAGCGAGTTCAGTCCCTAACCGTTCTGCATCGCTGGTAGCCCCAGTAATATTGTCTTTCACGACTTGTTGACCATCTAAGCTAGCCACAATGCCAGTTAAGGTTAGTTGATCACCATTGAGAACCGTGTTAACCCCGATCGGCACTTGGCAGCCACCTTCGAGTTCCCGTAGGAATGCCCGTTCAGCATAACAACGATCAGCAGTGGGCTGATGTTGTAGGGCTTTCAACAACTCCAGCACTTCTGCATCATCACCTCGGCATTCAATCCCTAAAGCACCTTGCCCAACCGCATGCAGGGAAACTTCAGCAGGGATAACTTGGTGAATGCGATCGCTCATGCCTAAGCGATGTAATCCAGCAACAGCCAGGATCAAGGCATCATACTCTCCGGCATCAAGCTTGCTTAAGCGGGTGTTGAGGTTGCCGCGCACATCCTTAAAGCTAAGGTGCGGGTAGTGGTGGCGCAGTTGGGCTAGCCGACGCAGTGAAGAAGTTCCAATGACTGCGCCTTCAGGTAGGCTATCTAGCTGTTTGTCTTTGTGCTGTTCATGCACCACTAAGGCATCAGCTGGATTTTCGCGCTCTGTCACACAACCTAGCACTAAACCTTCTGGCAAGCGAGTCGGCAGGTCTTTGAGGGAATGGACGGCAAAATCAATGTCGCCATTAATCATCCCCACTTCTAGTTCCTTAGTAAACAGTCCTTTGTCGCCGATTTTGGCCAAAGCAACATCGAGAATCTTATCGCCTTGGGTACTCATGGTATGGACTTCAAACGTCCGATCGGGGAATGCCTTTTGAAGTTCAGCCTGCACCCACTCGGTTTGCACCAAGGCAAGTTGGCTTTTCCGGGAACCAATGCGAATGGTACGGGCAGGACTGGAAACGGGGGATGCGGTGGCCATATATCAGAAATTCAAATTGGCTTTAGAAGTCACTTTTTCCACATTACCCTAGTGTGTCCCTCGATCGCTGCTCACCAGGGGGAGAGAAACATTACAGATGATTAAGCAAAGCAATCGGAGAATAAAGGTAGCCTGTTCGCTATCACCTTTTGCTTGAATGATTGCACCTAAATTAAAAAAGATGAGCTTGTACTAATGCAGATTCTACCTGTACCACGATGTTTTCCATCTGAGTTTCGCTGTCTAGGCAACCTAGTATTTGTGGCTGAGTCAGTATGCATTAGAGCAAAGCTGGGTTGGTGCGTGATCTCGATCACCGTAACGAGCAGGACTCCATCACTTAACAACTACTGGTAGTATCACGGTTGCGATGCCTCGATCGTCACCGAGGTGCCATGGGAAAACCTGGATACTACAAGTATCGAGTTCCTGCCTTGCTCATGCCCCTCATCAACCTTTTGCCCACTGCCATTTCTGACTTATTTGCTCAAGCGAGTGTTACTGGAAGAATGACTTTAGCCGATCGCTACGGGCTGATGGCCGCACTACTGGATGAGTCTATTGGCGAAGAAGAAATGTACTGTATCGATCGCCTACTGTATGCCCTACGGAAAGGACGAGTTGAGGTAGTAAACGAGCTGTCCGCTGTATTGTAAAAATCAGTTCAACCGTACAGTTAGCAATACCATCGGTAGACTAATCACCATCTATTTCGTCAGTCAGATGAAGCGACGCTCACAAACGCTTGTAATGAATATATCTGTTGTGAGTTAGCAATTGAAAGTTGCTTCAAGCAAATGCTGACATTTTCTATCATCGTCTTAACAGTTTGGTTTGCGGCGTGTTTGGGAGAACTAAATGATCCCGAGGAATAGCACCGTGTCTGTTAATTTCGGTGCTTATCATTGCGTTTTTGAGAACAAAAAGTCATCGGTTCATCTTGACGATCAAGGTCAAATTCAACCTGCTTAGCTCCAGCGTGATAATCAATTGGTTGCTTAATCAGACGATCGAGAATGGCTTTTTGATTAAGATTTTGATACATGATCCTGCTACACAGATTTTTCTTAATCCTGTCAAAGATCGTTGAACTTAGCCTCTAACTTGAGGCAGACTTCAAGCAGGTCAGTATGCCTAGTCTCTGAGTCGCTGTAGTCTAGATTCAGGTTTAAGCCGTTCTAAAAAGTTGGCATTGTGAGCAAGCTACTTGAGCGTAAATCGGACTTATCATCGGCTCTAACCCAACCTCAAAATCGTTGATTTAGAAGTATGAATTAAATTACGTCCAGACTTTATCAACAGGTCATGGACATTCCCTGAGTAGGGAATGTACGAGCAGATAAGTTGTATTCAGCCGCATTAAAGCTAGCTTAGACCAGGCACAAAATGAGTTGCCCATTGAGCTAATGCGATCGCTCCAAACACGATTCCAGCCGTTACAGCTCCTTTCAATAAAGGATTTCGAGCAATTCCATCCGTCAAACTAGGGATGACAAGATGGCTAAAATCACCATCAACACGATCGTAGTTGGGAACAGATTGATAGAGATTATTAGGTGCATCAACTGCTTTTGGCTCATTGGTTTGTTGCAGTGGAAAGCCAATCAGCAGCAATATAGCATCGACTAAAGCCGGGGAAAGTCGCTGCATAATATCTAGTACTCTCCCAACATCACCAACAATAAAGTCACGAGTAGGATGCTCTGCGGTATAGAGAATTGCTTTTGCCACTAATTTAGGTGCATAGTAAGGCGGAATTCCTGTTGGCTTAACACCTAACTTGGTTAAACCATGATTGTAAAACGGGGTGTTAATTACACTAGGTTTAATACTAGTTACACTAACAGGAACTTGTTCATGTTTTAGTTCTACTCGTAACGCTTCTAGAAAACCTTCAACACCATGTTTTGCGGTCGAGTAAGGACTTTGTAAAGGTAAAGCCCGCCGCCCCTCCATTGAGGATACATGAATTAATGCCCCTCCCTGGCGTTTGAGATAGGGTAAAGCTGCCTTGACTCCATACACCTGCCCCATGAGAGTGACATCGATAACCCGCTGGAATTCTTCCGGCGTAATATCATCAAAGGCAGAAAATACACTAGTAGCTGATAAATGCACCCAAGTATCTAAGCGCCCATAAACTTCTACAGCTTTCTCAGCGATCGCTTTTACTTGCTCAAAACTAGTAACATCTGCAACAACGGCAACCGCCTCTCCACCCCATTCTTGAATGGCATCGACAAGGGAAGCTAAGCCTGATTCACTGCGGGCAGCAACAACTAATTTTGCTCCCTGTTTCGCAAACTGTAAGGCTGTTTCGCGTCCAATGCCACTAGAAGCACCGACAACTGCCACAATTTGCTGATTGATCGGTTTCAATTGCATGGACTCTCCTGTATCAGGCGATCGATATTAAAAAAACACCTCTAACTTTTACCAAGCTTAATGATCATGCTCAGAAGCTCCTTCTGTCTTAAGAATGGCATTCTGATGAATCAGTCCCATTAATATTATTTTCTCTGCAGCAAATTCCCCCTAAATCAAACGTTTAGGGGGATAATAACGGGCATTGAGTAAAACTAAACTGGAATGACTGGCTTAAACTGATTTGGCGTTTTGACTGGACTGCAAAATTACCCAACCTGCGATCGCGATAACTCCGCTAATCCCTAAATAAGCCAGATCATAGATCAGAGTATAAGCACCCGATCGCACATGATGAATACCCAAGAGTTGATGATCAATTAACCCTTCAAGACAGTTAAATCCGCCAAATCCAATCATCAAAGCAGCAATAAAGGTAGAAGCAGATAACACTTGAAGCTGTTGAGCGGCTCGCCAAAGTAGAAAGATGCCCAGCAAAGTCATGAGCCAATCAAACAAATGGAATAATCCATCCCCCAATGTATTTAGTTCTAAACCAGCTAAAGTGGTATCTGATTTGACATTGGAAAACATGTGATGCCATTGAAGCAACTGGTGAAAAATAATTCCATCAAAAAATCCAGCCTGACCAATACCTAGAACAATTCCCGCTGTCATCAGAGGACGACGATTTGAAGCCGGGGTGGGAGGGGAAAGCCTTACTGGTTGAGTCATTTCACGTCTATATGGCATCAGGTTAATTGTCGCGGGATTCAGTGCAGCGAAGATGGCTGACATCAACTCACCAGTGCTAGATCATCCACAATCACGATATGTTTTTTCTCATCAAAATAAATTTTGCCATCCTGCCGCAGTTGGCTGAATAAACGGCTAATGGTAACTCGTGTAGCTCCACAGGCATTGGCAAAGTCTTCGTGGGTTAACCGTAGCCCTAAACGGATGCCTTGAGGAACTGGTTGACCCACTTCATCTTTCAATAGTTGTAATAATCGGCATAAACGGCTTTCAATTTGACGCTCGCCAGCAATCAATAAAAGGGTTTCTGTCTGTTGAAGCCGCTGCCTAGTTTTGGCAAAAAAGAATTGAGCCAATGAGTGGGATGCAAATATTTCATTAACTGAGAAACCAACTAGTTGCACATCTGAAACTGCGATCGCTTCATACAGTGGTAGCGCCGTAAGATAAGCACCAAAAGGCATGCCTGAACCAACTAAGCCAATTAACACATCCTGATTTTTATCCGTTAATGTGGTTAGTTTCACAAGCCCATGGTCAACATACCAAAGAGTTTGAGGATTTAACGGGATTAGTTCACCTTGTGAATAAAAATGCCTCAGCCGATTGTGCAACAGGTCTTGAGTGTGACCATTATTATCGTCATGGCAACTCTGTTCCAATGCGGCAATACGTTTGCGCTCAGAAATATCGCGAATCATCCAACGAAAACTCTCGGGTTGATGATCTTGATTCCGAATTGCCAGGGTTGAACAAGCCACATTAAATAATTTGCCATCCCGAGTTTGTAAGCTGGTTTCCCATTCTTGAAAGTAATCACGTTGTTGCCGTCGCAACAGTTCTAAACGAAACGCCGCGCGATCGTCTTCTCGCACAAATACAGCAAGCGGCTTACCAATTAAAAATTGAGTTGAGACATTTAATAGTTGAGCGGCTGTTCTATTTGCTTCTTGGATACAGCCTTCTAAACTAGTAACTAAATAGGCTTCTGGAGCAAAATGAAATAATTCCTGATACCGCTGGCGCTCAATATTAGCTAGCTCTAAAGCCAGGCTTAAATCCTCTTCTTTTTGTTGCAGTTCTTCTACAGTCACTTGCAGTTCCTCCATGGCAATTCCCAGCTCTTTTAGCACCGATGGCATCAAATTTGATGCCATTTGAGGGGAATGATTTAACTGGTTAAACAGATGAAATAGACGATCGTGCATGACTGCAACTTGCTGGGAAAAGCTCTCTATCTTGTTCGAAGATTCTTTGCTAGTTGGGACATCTATAGACATTTGATCAACCCTCAATGAACTACGCACGACGACAAGCTAAGTGAGCAAAAATTTTTTCGATTAGATATCAGTCAACAAGACAGAAGCAAAACTTAAAGAAGATCTATGTTGGCGATAGAGTGATGCATCAAGCATCATCGATTTAACTCTAATTGTATAAATTTAATCCCTAAATTACAGTAACCTGGCTCACTGTATGCCACTTCTCTAATAGAAGGAAAAGTCACCGTTTTAATGGACTTATAACTATCTAGTTGAATTTAATATAAACGATCTAAACCTACTTCACACTCACAGAGTTGGATAAAATTCATTAAAAGTAGTTTGTAAATTAAGTTACATAGAACCTTAACAAGCTTTTCTTCCTTGGGTATCTCTTATTTAAGAAAAAAATATTGCTAGTTAGAGGAAAACTTTTGCCGCTATTGATCAAGTTTCGTTACACTGCGTCGATCGCGAATTAACTATAACTAATTCAATGCATAATCCAATGCAATCACATCAGAAGTATCGGTGTAGTTAAATACAAATTGTTTCATAGGCTTTTTCTAGTAGAGAACCTACATAACCAATTTCAGTTACTCTACGCCTACTCAGATTGGCGAACGGAGATTCTCAACTTCCTATGCCTCGCTTTGGCACAGACTCGCTCTCTTGAACAACAGACTCTTAGCAGGGTTTTGCTAAAACCCTAGGCGCTCTAAATATAAGTTTATGAATTTGTGTAAACACTTCGGGAATTCTACAGTCAGCAATTGAAGCTATGCGTAGTGATGGCTAGCCTGTCACCAAATGTAACTATATCGGTGAGGGATTAGTGGTTTGATCGGGATAGGAGCATTAGAAATTTCTTGGTTGAAGCTGCACCTGTGGCTGCAATCAAACCCAATCAAGGTTCTACCAAATGGCAGACTGAATCACCCAACGAGGTGAGTCGGTCGGACGAAGCATGATGTTTTGTCACGTCGTACATTAAGTAGGGTCATGGGGTTACGGCTCCAGCTTCAAATCCAGCTCAATAATCACCGCTCAAATTGATCGAAATCACTTTTTATCTCAGTAGAGTTTGGGAACCTTAATCATAAGCTAGATTTTGCTCTCAGAGTAAATGCATAACTTCCCAAATTTCACTGGATGACTTAGCTAAATCGTTTGTTGATAAATCAGTATTTTTTAGGGTAGAGGAAGACAGTCATGCGGAATCAATTTCACAAGCCCCTAACGCAGTTGGTCTCAGCATTGCATCAGCCTAGCCAACTTATCGCAGGTCTGTCATTTGCGTTCAGCATTGCCGCCCTTGGAATCGCCGCTCCATCAGCGCTGAGCGCAGAATCAGCACCACACCCAGTGGCAAAGGCTGCCAGTCCGACTGTGCCTGCAACTGCTGTGGCTCAACTGCCGGATGGTGTTTACCTTTATGGGCAGTCTGCTGAACCAGAACAACTGGGTCAAGGTTACTTCGTGTTTGAAGTGACTCAAGGCGATGTAGTCGGCGCATTGTACATGCCACGCTCCTCATTTGATTGCGCTAAAGGGTCCTTTAAGGATGATCAGTTAGCGTTAACAGTAACTAATAGCTACGATCGCACAACTAATCCGTTTGAGATTGCTTTAGACCAAACTACAAATGTAGCGACTTCAACTGCACCTGGTAAGCCTGCGGTAGGTTTAGAAGGCTTTTATCGGCTTAATCAGGTGAGTGACAATGATATGCGAATTCTGAATGTTTGTAAGAAAGACGTTCAATAAACAGCCTCTTCTCGTTGCACGAAGATTACGTTTTCCGTGACTTTCTCAAACGTATCATCATGACTAATCACAAATAACTGGCGGAAGGTTTTAATATTTGCGATCGCTTCTGCCAGTTGCTCCCGCCGGGGTCTGTCCATGTTAGTAGTTGGCTCATCAAAAAACGCAATATCTATATCTGCTAGGACTTTTAAGAGTGCTAACCGAACGGCTAAGGCAGCACACATTTGTTCGCCACCAGACAGATTAATAAAACGGCGAGTATGTCCGCCTTCCTGCACAAGAATTTCGTAGTCTCTAGTCCAGATCAGGCTCACATTCAACCGATTCAATAGCTCACGGAATAAGCGATCGGCTTCCTGAGAAATGCGCTGGACATAGCGTTCGGTAATCCGAGGACCCGCCTTCTTGTAAGCTTCGCGAGCGAACTTAATGAAGTGTTGAATCTTCCGCTTTTGCTTCAGCGCTACCTCTGCCTGCTGCCGCTTAGTTTGGAGCGTTTCCAGTCGAGCAACTTGCTGATCCAATTGCTCGCGCACTTTCACCATATCGGGTAGGCGAGCATTTAAAGCGATCGATTGATTATGGAAGACTTGATAGTTGCTTTGTACCTGTTGGAACTGAACCGGGTCAAAAGTCTGGCGGAGATGCTCTCGTTCTTCTATCAACCGCTGTTGTGCCTCTGTGAAAACTTGTAACTGTTCGCTAGCGGCTTGGAGCTGCTGACGACGATCGCGGCGTGTATTAGCCAACTCTCGGTAAGCTAAATAGTTTTCATGCGCCGCCTGATGCTCGGCTTTCACCGCTTGCTGCGCTTGCATTTCCTCTATAAGGTTGGGCAATGCCGCCAGTTGTAGATCTACTTGCGCGATCGTCTGCTGGATTGCTTGTAAGGCAACTTGCGCTTCCTGCACTTGAGTTTCTAAACTAGTTTGTTGCTGAAGTCTCTGACGCAGTAAACGGATCTGTCCACGTGGATCGTTTAAAGCAAGCAGTCCATCTGCCAGGTCGGTTTGTTGGGTGAGTAAGTCGGCTTCGGTCACTAACCGAGCTTTGATGTCGTTGATCCCAGTTTGTAACTCGGCAATCTCCAGGGTTAATTCCTGATGGCGTTGTTGCAAGCTGTCCAGATTAGCAAATTCGGTTTGCTGTCGTCGGGCTATTCTTAACTGAGTTTGAACGGCTTGCAAGTTTTGTTCTAAGGTTTCAACCGAAGTTTGATCTGCCAGGTCATTCAAAATATCCCGTAAGGCAGTGACTAAATGAGCTTGCCAATCCACTCCTTGCTGAAGCGCCGCGATCGCCGTCTCTAAGGTTTCCGACCAGATTGGAACAGCCACTTGTAACGCTTTTAAACTGGTTGTCGTTTGTTCGACTTGATTTAAGTAGCGATCGCCCGCAGATTGGGAGCGATCGAGTAACTGCTGTAAATCCGCTTCAAATTGAATGGCGGCAGCAATTCGACTTAAGTGTAACTGGCAACGCTGTTGTTCCTGCTCAAACTGCGGAATTTGTTGGACAGTGGCAGCTAAAGACTGAATTCGGGTAATATCTCGCTGTAGTTGCGCTAAATTAGTTTGCCGTTGCTGGAGCTGTTTTTCCTGAGTTTTCACCGTTTGTTTCCAGCTCACACAGTGCTGCAAGTGCTGTCGGATCACTTGCTGTTCTTGCTCTAATTGTAATTGTTGTTGAGCGAGTGGTTCTAATCGTTGAATTTCTGCTTCTGCCGTTTTGAGATCTTCTAGTTGGGCTAATAACGTATTGAGTTGTACCTGGCGATCGCTGAGTTGTTGTTCACAATAACGCTTTTCCTGGTGTAATTTTTGTTCAGCTTGCCATTGCGTTTGTAATGATTGCAGTGCTGTTTCTGCCTGTTCATATAGTTGATAAGCTTCCCGATGGGTAGTACAAACAGCTGCCGCTTCTTCCGCTTGGTGCACATCCTTTTGTAACCGTTGCATACTCTCTGCTTGAGTTTGTTGCTGCACGGTCAGTAAATCTAATTGACTTTGCACTTGCTGCATTTGCTGCGCCTGAACTGCCAGATTGGCTTGGGTTTGTTCTAGTTCAACTAACTGAGTTTGAAGCTGTTGAATAGATTGCTGTACCTCAGTAATCTCTTGTTGTTGAGCTTGCCGTTTTTGTGCCAGGTGCTCAAACCCAGTGAGTTCATCGTCGTACCGTTCAATCTCCCGCTCTAACTCTTTAACATGTGCCTCAGCATACTTGGTTAACGACAAGAACTGATCAAATACTCGCCGATATTCATCCACTTTTAGAATGGTGTCGAAGGTTTTTTTGCGCTCTCGATCGGGCTTGAGAAAATCAACCGTAAACATACCCTGCGGTACGCCGATCGTGTTGGCAAATAAATCAGCTAAATCAGTGCCAGCTGCTACTCCTAAATGTTGGCGTAACCAGGGTAAAACCTCTTCTTCAATCCGGTTATATTCCAGCTTTTCCCCAACCTGAGGATCGTAAATGGTATAGCCCGATCGGGTACAACGGCTGATTTCATACGTTCGCTGATCCCGGTTAGAGACAAAGCTAATCCTTACCTGGGCACTGCTCGCCCCATTCCGAATTAAATCCTCGTTTTTGTAACTGCCCCGATAGTTAAACAATGTCCAGGCGATCGCTTCCAGCAAGCTAGTTTTGCCAGCGCCATTCTCCCCACAAATCGCATTGGTTCCCGGTTGAAAGGTAAAGTGACGATCGCTATGGGATTTAAAGTTTTTCAGCGTGACCGTGAGAATTTCCATAATGGAGCGCCTGGCAATGTTCTCCCAGATGACAAACGTAAAAAGCGAACGAGTGTACTAAGCCATGGGTTTCAAAATTGTAACCTGAAGTCACTCTCAGCAAACGCTCCTAAACCCGCAACTTTAGGCAACTTTGCAGGTTTTACTCCTCCAGCATCGGGGACTGGGAGACTAACTGTATTGGGAAAGCTCAGATTTAGAACTCGATGCCAGCTTGAGCTTTGACACCTTGTTCCCGGAAGGGATGTTTGACCAAGGTCATTTCTGTTACCAGATCGGCACACTCAATCAATGCTTGAGGCGCCCCCCGCCCCGTTAGGATCACATGGGAATCACTTGGTTTTTGCTCCAGTCCGGCTAATACCTGTTCCACTTGGAGATATCCCAACTTCAGCGCTACATTCACTTCATCCAATAATGTCAGCTTGAACTCAGGATTAGTGATGTAAGTCAGGGCTTTATGCCAAGCTGTTTGAGCTAATTGAGCATCCCGTTCCCGATCCTGGGTTTCCCAGGTAAAGCCTTCTCCCATCGCGTGAAATTCTAGTTGCTCCGACCAAGGATTAAAAGCTGCTTTCTCAGCAGGCTCCCAAGCTCCTTTAATAAACTGCACGATCGCCACTCGATGCCCATGTCCCAGTGATCGCAATACCATCCCCAAAGCTGCCGTTGTTTTGCCTTTGCCATTGCCAGTATGGACAATCACTAACCCTTTCTCCGCCGTCATACCAGCCAACCGTTGCTCCTGAACTTCCTTACGGCGCTGCATTTTTTGCTGATACTGTTCTGTAGTCAGAGAGGAGCCTATAGCGTCGGTTCCAGAGGAGGATGGAGTGCGATCGATCATGGAGGATGTCTACCTTAGTTGTGCAAGAAAACCAGTCAAACCAACAGTGTATCTTGCATTCTGATTGGCTCAGCGGTTCTACTCAAACAGAAACATTTGGGTTGGTTCTGGAGTGCTTTCTAAGCGAGCTAAATCACCCTGGTAGTGAGTATTGATTTGATGCGCTTTCTGTTGTAGATGCTGGGGAACATATTGCGGATCTACGGGTAAGCCATGCATTAGCATGAATTCCGCCAATTGATCTGGATGAATCAAAATTTTCTCCTGGTGGAGACGCTGCAAAATTTGGGGAAATGAATGCCAGGCGATCGCATCTCTGGGCGGGTTAGCAGATTCCACAGGAGCCGGTTGGCGAAACGAGGAGCCGTTAGTCATATTGAGTGCAGAATGAACAAGTCACAAAAGCTATCGCTATCCTATCGATCCCAGGCAGGAGACGCAGGATTACCTGCCGAGATTTTCCCATGCTATGAGTGGGAGCAGACAACCGCCCACATTTTAATAGTTGATTAAGGAAAAATTTGTGCGATTCCTGGAAAAATCACCCGCTTAGATCACGATGATGGAGAGGTTTGGTGTTAGATTAATGGAGTTAGTGTCTCAAGGGTTTACAAAGAACGTTGAAACCTCTTTCCCTAACTGGATACCCCTGGCAGCCCTTATGGTATCTGGACATGAAATTAAAGCGGAGACGGCAGTGTGACCCAGCACTATCGGTAGTCGATCGGTGCGAAGCGCCGAGTATGAGCTGACCGACCTGTAACTTGAGGTTCGTGGCTTGTGGGACTTGATTCTGAATGCGTTTCGTAAGAATCCCCAGCATCTTCTCTCGCCTACGAACTCGGTCGGTCAAGTTCTCTGTTAGGAGAATTTTTGAATTAAATAGCCAATCAGGCGTTGTTACTGTCCCAGCTCACTCTCGGTTTTAGACCGTAGAGATGATGGGGCGGATGCCATGCTGAAGCGGCTAATTTGGGTAAGCATCCTGATTTCAGGAATGAGTAGCCTGATTGTCGATCGGTAATTGTCTAGGCTTCTACTTTGACGCATCAGGTGGGAACCCTGGGAATAGTTGCCGAGAGTCGCTCAAGTGCGATCGCTCTCTGCCCATTTTTGATAGCCCGCATCATAACGCCTGGTAATTACCATGCAAGCCCCGGATGAACTGGGGTTGGTTGTGATGACGTGCTGTCTGTAAACACTCTCAATGCTTTTATGCTGTTTATCCTTTGTGGAGCGCCAAGATGTCTAAATTGCTTAGTCGCAAAATTGCACCCTCCCCCATGCCTGCCGAAATCAGCGTCGTTGACCTGATTGATGGCTACTTTACGGCATACAACTCGGCGCGGTTACGAGAAATTTGTCACTTACTGAGTCAGGAAGTGTTTCAGGCAGGGGTCACGGTAGGACTGAGCCTGTCTGGAGCCATGACCCCAGCAGGTTTTGGGGGTTCTGTACTCGCTCCCTTAATTCGGCATGGATTTGTCGATTGGATCATTAGTACCGGGGCGAATCTTTATCACGACATTCACTATGGATTAGGCATGGATCTCTACGCCAGCAATCCGTTTGTGGATGATGTGAAACTACGGCAGGAAGGACGCATCCGGATTTACGATATTGTGTTTGGCTATGATGTGCTGCTGGAAACCGATGCCTTTATCCGCGAAATCCTCAAAGCCGAACCCTTCCAACGCCGGATGAGTACAGCAGAGTTTCATCATCTGCTAGGCAAGTATTTGCATGAAGTGGAACAGCAACTCGGCGTGAAGAATTCCTGTCTGCTAGCCACGGCATATGAATGTGGTGTCCCCATCTACACCTCTTCTCCGGGTGATAGCTCGATCGGGATGAATGTGGCGGCTCTGGCGCTCGAAGGCTCAAAACTGGTGCTTGATCCCTCGTTGGATGTGAACGAAACGGCTGCGATCGCGTATGCAGCGAGAGAAAGTGGCATTCCTGAGGTAGAAGGTAAGAGTGCAGCGCTGATTATCGGTGGTGGTAGTCCCAAGAACTTCTTGCTACAAACCCAACCCCAACTCCATGAAGTATTGGGGCTGGAAGAACGGGGACATGACTACTTCATTCAGATCACCGATGCTCGTCCAGATACAGGTGGACTATCAGGTGCAACACCCAGTGAAGCCGTGAGCTGGGGTAAGGTTGATCCCGATGAGCTACCTAGCACGATCGTTTGCTACACCGATAGCACGATCGCCTTGCCAATTATGGCAGCCTACAGCATCAATCAATGTCCAGCCCGTCCATTAAAGCGGTTGTACGATCGCCGGGAAGAAATGCTGGCAACGTTGCAAGCAGATTACCTGGCCGCTAAAGCGAATCCGCAACATAGCGTCTCCACTCCGATTCCGGTTGTAGCCCCAGAGGCTGTGACCGAACGGGAATTGATTGCCACTTATCCCTGCGGCACTCCGATTCGGAATGGTCACAGAAATGGTCATAACGGTCACAAGAACGGACACCAAAAGTAGGTGAACCAGCTAAGGGCGGGTTATGACTCGCCCTTAGGCTTGTCCAAATAAAGTATTCAGGGCGATCGCCTGCGCCGCAGGCATTTGTCCGTAAGTGAACACATAGGGAATATCGGGAGGCAAGCTGGGCAGAAATTTCTCCAAAATGTAAGGACTGCCGTAAATCACTAATGCTTGCAGCTGTTCGGTTTGCAGCAGAAATTGCAACCAGTTTTGAGCCGTTTGATTCAGCCCAGCACTCCCCCGAAACGGATTCCCCCGAATCACTAGTTGTAATAGGGTTGCTTGCCAGGGTTGATTTTCCAGGTTGAGGGGAATTGCTGGGGTATGACGATCGATCACCTGAAGCTGATAGCCCAGCGCCTTGGGAATCGTAATCGCGGGAGTTTGCTGTCCCCAACCCTCCTGACTCAACGCTTCATCAACAATAATCAGATTGCGACAATTCTCCATGCCTAGGGAGGCAGATAAGCGTGACACTCCTGGCTGCTGTACTCGCAGCGATTGTTGCAAAATTTCATTCACTAAATTAGTCGCTGCTGGTTGTGCCAACCGTGCCGTAAACGGCTCAGTCTCCAGCCCGATCGGTGGATCTTCCCAAGCATGGGAGGTAGTTTCTTCTAGCAGCGGCGCACAGACTTTTTGCTTTGCCCACCAAATCCGTTCCACTGAAGCTCGAATCCGGGCTGGCGGAATCACTCCATCTTCAACGGCTTGACACACCGCTTGAATCGTCCCTACCGGATCAGCGGGCATCAGTAAAACATCGGCTCCAGCAGCTACGGCTAACACAGACGCTTGATTGACTCCATAGCGATCAGCGATCGCTCCCATCACCAGTGCATCGGTGACAATTAAACCTTCAAATCCTAAAGTCTGCCGCAGTAATTGAGTCAGAATCGGTTGAGATAACGTCGCCGGATAGTCTGCATCCAGTTCGGGGATCAACAGATGAGCACTCATGACGGAATCTACCTCTGCCGCAATCGCCGCTTGAAACGGTAGCAACTCCAGCTGGGTTAATCGTTCCTGTGAATGGGGAATCACCGGTAAATCCAGATGGGAGTCCGTTGCCGTATCTCCATGTCCCGGAAAATGTTTGGCAACCGTCAATACCGGATGAGTCTGTGCCCCACGAATAAAGGCTGTCGTAAGATGGCTAACGATCGTCGGAGTTTCCCCAAACGATCGCACATTAATTACCGGATTATCGGGATTATTATTCACATCTACAACCGGAGCCAAGACCCAGTTCAGTCCGATTCCTCGCGCTTCTTGGGCTGTGATAGCTCCCATTTGTTGAGCATACTGCTCAGCTTGAACTAGGTTCGTAGAGGCAATTTCTGCCAAGGCCATCGGGGGCGGAAACCAAGTCGCCCCAGCAAACCGTTGACCGACGCCTTCTTCCACATCTGCTGCCATCAGCAGCGGTACTGGGGCCCAAGTTTGCAGTTGTTGAGTCCGTAGCGCTAATTCTGCGGCACTGCCTCCTAGCAGAATTACACCTCCTACCCCCCATTCGGAAATCCACGATCGCAACGTGGCACTAGGAGGCTCCCATTGAGGATACTGAATTTGCTGATCGAACAGGTAGCCAGAGGCACGAACAATTACCATCTGAGCCACCTGTTCTGCTAAGGACAGGTCATCAATATTGGGCAGCAATGGTGGCATAAATGAGATTATTCCTCCTCCACCGCCTCAACGGCATCGGGAAGGTCATCTGCCTCATCATGCCGTTCCTGACTGAGGCGATTGAGCAATGAGAGGATGCGATCGCCCCGTTCCAACGAGTCATCTTCTAAAAACACCACCTCTGGAGTTCGACGTAGACGAATCCGCTGCCCCAATTCACTCCGCACAAAGCCCGTTGCCGACTTTAGACCCGCCATCGTTTCGGCTTTAGCTTCACTTGAGCCGTAAATGCTGACAAAAATCTTGGCATGTTGCAGATCGCCAGAGACATCGACCTCGGTGACACTCACCATGCCAGCGCCAACCCGATCGTCTTTAATATCATTGATCAACATCAAGCTGACTTCCCGCTTGATTTGTTCTGCCACACGGGCTACTCGACGATTGGTCGCCATAACTTCCCCCTTCCAACTAACTCGATTTGGGTGATGCGGAATCAGCCCTTAGTAGCCCAACATGCCACGTAGGGTAAACCCAATGAAGGCAAACCCACCTAAAAATACACCGACTAAGGCGATCGCAGTGGTTGGGCGCTTCAGCAACGGCAACAGGGGTTTAACGGCATTCAGTAACACCCCTAAAATCACACCAGCGATAAAAACCGGGTATTTAGAAACGGTATTCCAAAAACTCTGCATAAACTCACTATCAGGGTAGGGCTACACGGCAAACGTCAGGCGAAACCTGACCTTCTTAACATTCTAGTCGTCTGCCTACCCGATTCGATGCAAATCCCCGATCGGTGAATCGAACCGATCAAAATTCTCAGATCTCGATACAATTGCAGCCAGGTAATTGAGGGACAGGACAATGAGGCAATCAAACATTGTGCGGGCGTTAAGTGGCTTCCTACTGGCGATCGCTCTAATTGTAGGAGGCGGTTACTTAACGACACAATTTGTGATTGCCAAGTTCACCGAGCTACCACCTCGACCAACCTTCCCAAATGACAAACCAAGTCCTAATCCGGCAACATCGGCAGCCGCTAAAACCGTAACGAACCAACCCAAAACATCCCCGGCAGTAGCGGTTAGCCCTAGCCCGACGCCGACCCCCAGTACCACTCCCAGTCCTAAGTCAGACGGTAATGTTGCCCGGATTGCCCTGGGAGAAGGGTTAAATGTGCGGGAAAACCCCAGTGTAGAGGCTGGACGAGTAGGCGGAGTAGATTACAACGAGGTGGTAGTAGTTCTGGAAACGAGCCCAGATCAAGAGTGGCAAAAAATTCGGGTAGAAAAAAGTGGTCTGGAAGGTTGGATCAAATCTGGCTATACAGAACCAGTCAGCCAGACGGCGGAATAATCCCTGGTGAACCCAGCCCACTCCATCAAAAGTTAGTGATTTTTTGTGATGGGCAATTTCCGGGATTTTAATCCCAGAAATTGTTGTCAAAAATAGAAAAACAGTTGATCATGATCACATAGGGTGCTGATCATGATCACAGAATTTGTTGCCCCCCTTGAGTTCCTAAACACCACTATGGAAGATTTCGCTTGTTTATACTTGGCTTTAATCGCCGAATCTGAGCAATCTCAGCCAACCAATCAGCCAAGTCAGTCGCCCCGCTTATTGCCCAAGCAGCACTACCAACCATCAGAGCCATTAACAGTGATTGACGACGATCGGGAACCGTCACCAGCGCTATATCCCACACTGTATTTCTAAACGTTCAAATTTTTGCGACTGATAGCGCTCGAACATCCAGCTTACGCCGAAACAAAACATGGGGCTTCAGCAAAATTTTGCCCAATAACAGCAAAGACTGGAATTCCCCAGGACTATTATGCCGCTTCCATTGTCCGGGGCGGCAAAACAACATTTCGACTAAGCACCGTTGCTGCTTTAGAGACAGTGGTTCAAACTGAATCTGAACGATCGGAAATTCATGCCTTGTCCCTGTCTGTACTGCAATACCTGATAGCATCAGGTCGTTCTCTAAAATTTTCATCATAATGGGGATCGTTTCGCCTGACCTGAGGGCAGGGAAGCCAGCTTGCGTCAGTGCGACTTCTGCCCCACCCTCAGAGATCATGGTCGTAATGCCCCAAAACTCAGCCGGGGTATCACTGGGCATATAGGGCAAGGGAATCCATAGATTCACTGTACGACGTAGGTCAAACCAATCATGTAAATCTGGCTTCGGCACATCAAATAGGATCAATACAGCAATGCCGATCATGATTAGGTTATAGCTGCTCCATAACCAGCCCAACCCAATCCCTTTCACCTGCTCAGCAATTTCGGGTGGTACAGTTTCCTGCCACCCCATCTTGATCATGCACATGCCTAAATTGCGCCATAGGCTAATTGCCGTCAAGACAAACAGCACCATTAACGGTAAAGCTAGATGCCAGTTAAACGACACTCGATCGCTCACATTCCCTTTCGGAGTGACATGGAACCCCTTAGAAAAAGGGCTGAACATGACCTGAATCACTGTGGCGGCTAAGGGAAATGCCAACACTAAGGCGTAGATATCGGATAAGAGCGCTGAGCGCGATCGATGACTGAGCCAAGAGGACACTGACAGCTGCACCACATAGTAAGGCAGGAAAAAATACATTAATTCAGCGGTCGTCGCTCGCACTGGAATGATCCCCAGAAACGAATAGGCAAGAGGAATCAGGAGATAACCCACCCGTGACAAATTCGTAAACCAGTGCAGCAACCCATCCAAGTGGGCTAGGCGTTGTAGCAGACTCAACCCAGGAATCGTGAGTGGATTGGCATCAATGAAAAAGGCTTGCAGAGTGCCCCGTGCCCAGCGTAAGCGTTGGGTCGCCTGAGCCGCCATGTTCTCAGCGGCTAATCCTGCACTCAATTTCTCATCCAAATAAATTAAGCGGTATCCCTGTGCCGACAGCCGAATACCAGTGAAATAGTCTTCTGCCAGGGAATCGGTCACAAAGCCACCCGTTAGCTCTAAGGCACTCCGGCGGACAACGAAGGACGTACCGGAACAAATTACACTGCCTGCTCCATCTCGAATTGGTTGAATCTGGCGATAAAACACTTCCTCCTCTGGAGTCAAAATATTTTCCAGCCCTAAGTTGCGAGCGATCGGATCCGCATTATAAAAACTCTGAGGCGTTTGGACTAATGCCACATCCGCATCCTGAAAAAATCCCACCGTACGAGTGAGAAAGTTACGAGTGGGGATGAAATCGGCATCAAAGACCACGATCAGCTCCCCCGTCGTCTGGGCGATCGCGTGATTCAAATTTCCGGCTTTGGCATGGCGGTTATCTGGGCGGGTGAGATATGCACAGCCTAATTCAGCCGCTAGAGCTTGGATCTCGGGACGCTGGGTATCATCTAACAGATACACCTGTTTGTTGGCATAATCGATCGCCTGGCAGCCAATAATGGTCCGTCGCAGAATAAATGCCGGTTCATTATACGTGGGAATTAAAATATCTACCGTTGGAGCAAATTGTTCCTCAATAACAGCAATGGATTTGAGATCGGCTTCCCGGCGGCGATCGCGGACTCTAAACATCAAAAACAGCAGTAGGGTACTGCTGGTCAGCATCAACAGTTCTAGAGCAAATAGTCCCAGGCTCACCGTGCCATTGAGGGGAGTGGACAGATTTAACGTTGACAGCGATCGCCAGACAACGTAGCGAGCTGAAAGCAGCAACAGAATCCACACCACAATAGTGCGTGACCACCGCCTCGGTTGCGGAGACACTCCCATGACAACTAGGGCGATCGCCAGCAAGATCACGGTCGGAGCCAAGAGGTATTTGCCTGCCACCATAGGTACTTCTAGCCATAGTGGTGGAGCCGATTGCAACGCATTAAGTTGCTTGAAAATGCGCTGAATTGTGCCCTCGCCCGCAAACCACGCCGCACATAGCCCTGCTGATCCCACCAAAATGGTGAGCATCACTAGAGTTGCCAATCGAGGTCGAAATGTTCGTCGTCCTGTTATCTCTGGTTCGGGACGATCAAGCTCAGAAATCGTCATTTCGTGCCTCTCTACCAGACCTATGGATAAATGCAATTTGTCTGGTTCGATTAAAGCCGATGTCTATCAGCGATCGCCACTGATCTGATCCAGCCGTTCTAATCTAGAGTTGTTCTACGCAATCGTTAATTAACGCTCAATCGGAATCTTTTCAAAGGATTTAGCTATAATCTGGAACACCTCAAAAATCCTTACAGTTTCCTTACAGTTAGTAGAGATTCTGAATTTTTAGCAAAATTCTTGAGCTAAAGTAATGACCCTTAATATATGAAAAGGTACACTACAAAGTAACAGTATAGAACCACAACAGTTAAATCATTTCAATTAGCGATCGTTGCCAAAAATTTAGGGGTTAAGGACAGAATCGCTCCGTCCAATCAGGAGTAACTAACCGTTACGTCTAGTCAGAAAAGATCTGATGTTAGCTTTCCCGAGACCAACATCAGATCCGAATTGGTATGCGTAAACCACTCGAAGCGTCTGGTCTAAACCTTAGCCCCTATTTCCTCAGTTAGCTCACCTTTGCGCTTCCGCCAAGCCGCTACTCCCATCCCGATTAAGCCAGGGAGTAGAGCAGGGGTTGGAACCGCTCTTTGCGTCGTTTCAAATAATCGAGCGGCACCATTTTGAGAAGCGTTAAGGTTACCTGTACCTCTCAAAGTCCCCCCGCCTGGTAAATTGTAAACACCTGTGTACTCAAACACACCCGATGCATTTGGGGATTGTTCATAGTTAGTGTCACCATCCTTGATATCATAGGTACGCAACCAAGTGGCATCCAAATCTAAGTCAAAGGATATGGTATCTGTACCGTTGCTGTAAGTTTTCCAGCCTTTACCATCGAAACCACCACTTGTATTTATCCCGTAAAGACCAGGGTTTCCTCCAGTGATAGAGGATAATGGCAAATTTCCAATACTAGAAGCTGTATAACCAGTGAAAACCCCGTCTGAAAACAGGGTACCAAGGTTAGAAAAGCTAAGATTTAACGATGCTGGTGATGGACCACCAACGCTCTCTTGCCAGGTTCCAGCAACCCCAATCGAAGCCGCTTGAGCAGGAGTCGTGGTCAGAGTGCTAGCTACAAGAGCACTAGCCAGAACTGTACCAATGCCGAATGATTTGAAATGCATAATTTACCTATCCTTTCTGTACAACAGTGAATGAATCGTGTTGAACACGGGACATGACAAACTACCGATCGCATTCAGTCCGATCGAGTCAACAAACATAGGGAAAGGATTACATTCCCGAGCAGTATGGTTGTTTGGTTATCAAAGTTTAGCTAAATAATGGCAGATGAACCGAGTTCAAACATTCATACCAATTGGGTACAAATCCTCGTCATCCCTATATGTCAAATGTTGAATTTAATCTTTGGAATGGGGTATCAGTAGTCGGGCAGAGCACTATCTGTAAAGCTGACTTGATACGTCTAGTTCATCTAACAAACTGAGGGTAGAGACAACCTTTGAAGCGAAAGAGCTAGAGCTTGAGCTCTTTTATTCTCTGAATACAAACTTAATTAGTTAAGTTCTCGAATGTCAAGGCAGGCAGTTTGGTTTCATGACAACTTCATACTGTAATGGTCTACAGCTAAAAGCTGGGTTTGTCGGAGGTTGAAACAGTTCAAATCCCGCTTAGCCTGAAGCAATACACTACCTAATAAAACTCGGATTCTGCCTACCACCTTCCTGGCAGCGTTTTAACTGCTCAATGCCTCTTCTGGTGACCTACACTAATCACCGGGCTGAGGTAGGCTAATCACATAGCGATAACCTGACTCTGGGGTTCCTTGAATCGTGATGTATCCACCATGTAATTCTGCCAGTTGGCGGCTCAACAAGAGCGCTAAATTTTTCCGGGGCATCTCAGCGTCATCAGTGGCATCAGCAACAGAACTGAGTTGAGGTCTGGATTCAGGCGTTTTATCCTCTAACGCTATTCGATAGAGATTTTCACTTAAATCCATTGCTCCTGTCTCCAGAGAACGATAGTTATCGTAAAGTGCGGCTTCTGAACTAGTCGAGGCAGCCACTAGAGACGGTTGATGATGGATCTCGGTAAAGGGTAAGCCTTCGCCTAGCCAGGGATGGGAAACCCAAACCGCAATATTCAACGATTGGTCGCGCCGCGAGACATGCAACCGCACGACGCTACCTGCCGTCGAGGACTGAATGACGCTAAATACTAAGTGATACAGTAATTGCCGAACTTTATCCTTATCCAGTAACCAGATGCGCCGTCCGGGCTCTACCGACAACCGGATTTGTTGCTCGCGGCGTTGGGCAGCTTGCTCTAGAGTGTTGATAGCCTGCTGGCACAACATCTCTATATCAACAGAGCTTAAGTTCAGCCGTTGGTTGATGTCCTCAATCTCTGATAACTCTAAAATTTCGTTCACCAGTGACAGCAAGTATTGCCCACTGTGGTGAATGATGTTGAGATATTCCTTCTGCTTATTCGTTAACGGTCCATAGATTTCACGGTTTAGCACACTTGCCATCCCCATGACTGAGGTTAGGGGTGTCCGTAATTCTTGGGTCAGTTGGCTGAGTAATTCCACTTTGAGCTGAGTAGCAGGAGAGGGTTCAGCTACAACTTTACGATCGACCATGGGCAGCGACGAGCTGACTTGATGTAGAGTGGCTTGCTGGCGCTCAAACTCGCTGATGCTCCAGCGTGCCATCAGTTGCAGAAATTCAATATCTTGGTCAGTGAAACTGCGGGGAGTCGTATCCATCACCGCTAGTGTGCCTAAACAATAGCTATTGGAAGTCATCAACGGCACACCCAAGTAGGCACGAATGCCATACTGGTGAACTAACACACTATTGGCAAAGGCGGGATGGGTCAAGGTGTCCTGAATGACAAGAACTTGCTGGCTATCGACGACATGGGTACAAAACGTTTCCAATCGTGGCAACTGTCGAGATGTGGCGAGTTCATTCATTAGCCCTAATCTGGACAAACCTACAGCAGATTTAAACCGCTGGCGATCGGCATCCATCAGCCCCAGAATGCAGATCGGGATCCGCAGAAAATGAGCGGCAGTTTGTGTAGTTTCATCAAAGACAGGGATGCTCTCAGCTTCCAGGAAGCCTAGATCCGTCATCACCCGTGTCCGTTGTTGTTCCCGAGCGGTTACTGTCAAACCGTCAAGGCGACAAAATAATCGATGATCTTGGCTGACCATGCCGACCCCTTACCCTCCGTGTGTCACCGTTTGACTCTCATCATTCGACTGCGGGCAATGAAGATGTTCGTGAAGTTTCAATGACTTAATGCGAATACCACTGAACGATCGTCGATTGCAGCAAACCAACAGTTTAAGAGTCTTTAACTATACACAGCATTCCCTATTCCATGACCTGATCAACGTTTTAGAGCCAAGGGAGAATACGGATTTTTCGAGTTCAAAAAAGACATAGCTAGAAAAAATACGGAGGTCATATTCGGAAATAGATGTATTTTTTATTACTCAGCTTTAAGTTTGATGGAGCTAGGGGGTGACCAGGAGGTGTGAACTAGCAAAAATAATGTCGGGAGGCGATCGCTCACGTCCCGACAGAGTAAAGTCTACATTTGCCGTGTCTTATTAAGAGGTCCAAGCCGGATGCGATAAGAGAGAAGCAATTACTCGAACCCCACGTAACTGGTTCGATAGGGGTAAGTGCCCCGGTGGCGCTGTCAGATTCCAAGTAAACTCCTGTGGATAGCGAGTCCAGTTATTTTCAGACTTCCAGCCAATCTTGGTCCACAACTTATCCCAATTTTTACCGACACTGAGCCAAACTTCACGCTGCACTGAAAAGCCAAACCGCCCTTCCGAATGCACTAACCAGAGCGCATTAATGATGTGTAGATCACTTGCTGGTAATTGCTCTACCTCAGTAAAATAAATCCATTTGCGCTGAATGGCAGCCGTTCCAGCTAATTCACAGAGCTTTTGTAACGTGAGTTGATCTGCGGCTTGCCAATTTTGCTCTACCAGCAGTTTTTGTAAAGGGCGATAGTCAATCTGAGTTGGGGATTGTAGCGGTACAACCCCTTCAGGAAAGTGAGTTTGCAGGAATTCCTGAGTCTGAGGAGTATTGGCAGCCTGTAAGATTTGGTAGGCCTTCCCCATGACTAGATCAGGCTTCAATAAGTTCTGAGTCATCGGCTCGGAGCGATCGCCAGTTTCTGCCTGCCGTGCTAGCAAAAACCCCATAAGTGTAGTCAGCCCTGCTTCTCCTTGATTACCCACGTCAGCGATCAATTGTAACTGGGTCTTTTCAGAGGTAGAGGCAAGTTTCTGGCGTAGGTCCGTAAGGGCAGAGATTTCTGCCGGGGTGGATGCTGTGAGATTAGTGGAACTGTTCATTTCAAGCAGCTACAAGCAATAAATCAATCAGTTAATTCTCTGCACCGGCCAGGATACGGCGGATGATAGCGGAGGTAGAACTGGGAATTTCGATATTGATCAGCTCAATGCGTCCTCCATAAGATTGGACAGTCATAGCTTCGGGGAGAGTAGCGATTTGATAGTCGCCTCCCTTGGCATACACTTCTGGTTGAAGTGCAGCTAGTAACTGGCTCGCTGTCGTTTCAGCAAAAATGACCACCCCATCAACGGGCTTCAAAGCTGCCAAAACTTCGGCTCTTTGGGCTTCCGGCACGATCGGGCGAGGGGGAGATCCAGGTGACTGGGGCTTGATCGTTCGGACTGAATCGTCACTGTTTAGTCCAATCACCAACGATCGCCCTAACTGTTTAGCCGCTTGGAGATATCGGACATGACCGGCATGGATCAAGTCAAAACAGCCGTTAGTAAATACCAACGGTCTCCAGTGCTGGGGAGCCGCCGCGATCGTCGCTTGGAGCGTTTCTAGGGTGTAAATACCAGAAATCATGCCATTCAAGGTTTCAATCACAGGATCAGGGGTTGGACATTCCTGCTTGTACCATACACCCTTACTTAGCATCCCATACTCGGTGACTTGACTTGAACCAGGAGGTGAGAAATCCGCTCTTTGCTTCTCCAGCGAGCAACAACCCGCTAAAACCACTGAAGTAATTTTCGGGTTCAAGACGATTGCTCAGTAGGAGGTTTGTAGCCATGCTCGAAGGCAAACCGGACCAATTGAGAGCGATTTTCCAATTGCAGTTTGCTGAGAATATTGCTGAGATGAGTTTGCACAGTGCGAGGGCTAACAAACAACCGATCGCCAATTTGTTTATTGGTATAACCCTGAATCACTTCCCAGAAAACTTTCTCTTCTGCCGGAGTCAAAGGTAGGGTCATTGTTGGGAGGGCAGGAGTTTCAGCCGTGGCGTGGTCGCTGACCCCCGATTTCTGCATTAACCGGACAATTTCCGTATGAATTCGCCGCGATCGTTCGAGTTGCGCCTCGATTTTAGCTAACAGTTCTCTGGGTTCAAAGGGTTTGATCAAATAATCATCCGCTCCCATAGAATGCCCCTGGACCCGATCTTCTACCTCACCACGGCTGGATAGAAAGATGAACGGGACTAATTGTCCTAGCCGTGTAGCGCGTAACCGACGGCAGAACTCAAAGCCATCCATTTCCGGCATCACAACATCTGAGACCACCAAATCTGGTGGATCTTGTTCAAACACCGCTAAAGCCTCAACGGCTGAGCCAATATCCTGCACCAAATAGCCCCGTTTCTCTAAATAACGGGTTAAAGCCATTCGTAAGGTCGTGTCATCATCAACTACCAGAATTCGTTTCATCGAAGCTTCCATACAGAGAGTACAGCTTGGTACGGACGAACTCTTACCTAATAAGGTTAGCATTCCGCACAATCACTCTAAAAAAGTCACTGTGACAGTGAGACCCATCCTTAAAGCTGATAGTTCACCCCTTCAATTTTAGAATTCCCAGTCCCCAGTGAACTTATGATGATTTTCAGGTGCAAATCTATGAAAAATGTATATAAATTTGGCAGATCGATATAGTCGATTGATCGAACCGAGTAAAGATGCTCAGTAGAGTTAAACAATCATCCCACAGGCTTTAACTCATGACTCATGCCAAATTATGATGCGATTAGACCTCGAAAGAATACATCCAGTAAAACTAATTCTTGACTTTTATAGTCGTTTGCTAAATTCACAAATATTCAGCTAGATTTAACTCTGGTTAAATTTTAAAACGTACATTGCTAAACCGTTGAATCACCACTCAATTTCTGGACGAACTATCATGAATCAGAATCTTACTACCCATTAGCTTGGTTGGGCTGAGTCTGGTCATCTGCTCGATCGCCAGGAGATCATGGGAGAATTCGCTCACAAGGTACAGTCTATTCGTTTATGCTGGGATATTCTAACCAGGACGTAAGCAGTAGAGTTCCAGTCGATCGCCGAACGGGTTCACTGAACGGCTGCCCGTAGTTACCAGGAGTGATTGTTGATGACCTACGAAAAACTTTCCCCGCCTGCCACAGGTTCCCAAATTACCTTCAACCAGGGCGAACCTGTAGTGCCTGATGATCCCATCATTCCATTTATTCGCGGGGATGGTACGGGAATTGATTTATGGCCTGCTTCCCAACGAGTATTTGATGCGGCCGTTGAGAAGGCGTATGGCGGTAAACGCAAAATTTCCTGGTTTAAGGTATATGCCGGGGATGAAGCCTGTGAAAAATATGGCACTTACCAATATTTACCCCAGGATACTTTAGACGCCATTAAAACCTATGGGGTTGCCATCAAAGGACCGTTAACCACACCGATCGGGGGTGGTATCCGGTCGCTCAACGTGGCACTAAGACAGATTTTTGACCTTTACGCCTGTATTCGTCCCTGCCGCTATTATGCCGGTACGCCCTCACCTCATAAGACCCCCGAAAAGCTAGATGTGATTATTTATCGGGAAAATACTGAGGACATTTACTTAGGGATTGAGTGGCGACAAGGCACAGAAATGTGCGATCGCTTAATCAAGCTACTGAATGAAGACTTAATTCCTGGGACTCCAGAGCATGGCAAAAAACAGATTCCACTCGATGCTGGAATTGGCATTAAACCAATTAGCAAAACTGGATCGCAGCGCTTAGTTCGGCGGGCGATTAAACATGCGTTGCGGCTGCCCAAACCCAAACAAATGGTGACGCTGGTGCATAAGGGCAACATTATGAAGTACACCGAAGGCGCATTCCGGGATTGGGGCTATGAACTGGCAACAACTGAATTTCGGGCGGAGTGTGTGACTGAGCGGGAATCTTGGATTCTCAGTAATAAGGAAAAGCAGCCAACCATTTCCTTAGAAGAAAACGCACGTCAGATTGAACCGGGGTACGACGCACTAACTACTGAAAAGCAAGAAAAAATCTGTGCGGAAGTCAAGCTGGTGCTGGATACCATCTGGGAAACCCACGGTAACGGGCAGTGGAAAGACAAAATCATGGTCAACGATCGGATCGCTGACAGTATCTTCCAACAAATTCAAACCCGCCCAGATGAATATTCCATTCTGGCAACTATGAACCTCAATGGGGATTATTTGTCTGATGCTGCTGCCGCAGTCGTCGGTGGCTTAGGCATGGGTCCTGGAGCTAACATTGGCGATATCTGTGCCATTTTTGAAGCAACTCATGGTACAGCACCGAAGCATGCTGGACTCGATCGCGTCAATCCAGGTTCTCTGATTTTGTCTGGCGTGATGATGCTGGAATATTTGGGTTGGCAAGAAGCAGCGGATCTGATTACGCAAGGTATTGGTGCCGCCATCTCGAATCGAGAAGTGACTTATGACCTGGCGCGTCTGATGGAACCTCCCGTTGACCCACCTCTCAAGTGTTCTGAGTTCGCGGAAGCCATTATCAAACACTTTGGTTAACCCTTCCCTCAAGCTTAAGAGACGCATGGAGTTCCTGAAGCGATCGGGAATTTATGCGTCTCTTAAGGACTAGTGATGCACCACAAACCTGCAAAGTTTGCAAACCCCATTTAACTAGCGGCTTCCTTGCGTCGCTGTTTGCGCTTGGCAGCCGCCAAACCAGCCAGACCTAAAACAGCACCAGCCATCGTCGCAGGTTCAGGCACAGCTTCTGACTGAATTGCTACCCCATCGTTACCACATTCTAGAAATACATTCGATAGGAAAGAGCCACTGGGCAATAGATTGCGGTTAATACTGAACCCAAAGGTTTGCGAACCGGCATTGCTACCGAAGTTAAGTCCACTTAACAGACTGGCAGAGAGCATCGTCACATCGCCAATCCGATTGCCTGACCCGATCGTATTATTAATTGGACCGCTACCACCAAAGTAGTTCAATACGTCTAACTGAGTGGTTAACCCTTCAGAACCCATGGTGTTAGCGCGATCGAAGCCAGCGTTATAATACTGATTCAGGCTGGAATATCCATAGTTTGAACTGGTTACACTGGTTGCCCGCACATCCGAGTAGACCCCAACAGCAACAGCAGAATCATTTGTACCAGCGAAGCGGACCCCAAACAAACTGCCCTGAGCTTCATTAAAACTTTTACCGGTAAAGTTAAAAAATAAGTCGCCCCAGCCAATATTGCCATCTGCGGCGCTGGAGTGTGAAGTACCTGTAATAGCCAGGTTGCTATTCAGGGCAACATGCAGCTCATCGCCCACAAGCCGCATGGCTATACCCCGGATATCGTAGGTGCTACCACCCGAACCATCCCCTAAAGCATCGTTACTGTAAGACCAATCACTGCTCAGACTAAAGGCATGAGCCTCCTGACTCATAACTGGAACCAAGCAAACTGCTGCAATACCACCCATTAATGCGGCGAGTCCTGACCGTTTCATAGAATTGACCAGCTTTATCTGAGAGTCTGGTAACTTACTACACCTATATCCTGCCCAGACACGCAGAGAGCACTAACAGCAATTTACGAAATTCAGTATAAGAGACAACACAACGATAACAAGATTTTGCAAGGAGAAATCAATAACTGAAATCTTTATGTGGAAAGAGTTTTAGCGATCACCAACCAATAGTGCCTGTGAGTATAAATTACTGTGTTTCTATCACTGGCAGCCAGTGATACAGATCACGTTTACAGGAATACTGGCTCACAGCAGCCAGGATCAATTAATACCACAGGTAGAAGTTTCGTTAGTATTACTTCCTACTCAGCCCAACCATAAAACTGGTCAGTATCTAATAAAATCTCACCATATTCCGGGACCCAGGCTAACCACTGATGCTCAGAATATTGACAAAGTAATAGTGCCTCATCGGCACTTAAAAGACTTAAGGGTTGCAACAACTTGACCCAACCAGACGGAGCGAGCGGCGATCGGTCTAGATGGCTATCTGCCTTTTGCTTTAAGGCTTGCTCTAACAACCGACGTTGCAGATGAAGCTGAAATTCTGTTTCCAGTTGCATGACTATTGATCCTTAAGCATCCACATTTGACAGATGGGAACGCTTGCAAATCGGTGGTCATTCGCCTCAAGAAATCACCTTTCATATTGGCGAGTCTGCATGACGCAAGAAGTTCAGCCACAACTGTCATTGAATCAAGAAAATTGATTCTGTAGTTTATGATACAGATTTTTTGCCTACGATCGCCACCCGTCCCATGACAGATTGCTTATCGTCAATTCGTTCCCGTAGAGTAACCAGGTGATAGAGAGAGTTCGTTAGACGATCGCAATAAATACTAAAATTTTTCATGTTCTTACGTCAGAGGATTCTGAACTTATGCCTCTATCCGTTGGTGATACCGCTCCCAATTTCACAGTTAAAGATACGAATGGCAACACAGTTTCTCTGTCTGACTATGCTGGTAAGACGGTAGTTCTGTATTTCTACCCCAAAGATGACACCCCAGGTTGCACCAAAGAAGCGTGCAGCTTTCGGGACAACTATCAGCAATACCTGGATAAAGAAATTCCAGTATTTGGGGTAAGCCTAGATGATGAAACTTCGCATCAAGCGTTTACTAGCAAGTTCAATCTCCCCTTCCCGCTGTTAGCTGATATCGATGGCACAATCACCAAAGCGTATGACGTTGAGGGCGAAATGAATGGCATGCGCTATGCCAAGCGTGTGACCTATGTGATTGGTGGCGATGGCAAAATTAGCCAGGTTTACACCACAATCAACACCGAAACTCACGCTACCGATATTTTGACCGCGATCGGTGCTTAGGTCATAAAACAGACCAAGGTCCGTCAGAGCAGAGGATTGAGAGCAAGTTGGTGAAATTAGTTCAGCGCTCATTCGCTCAATCCTCTGGTTTCATTGCCATTGAGCTGCTGAAATAATTGAGCTTCTGTAATGGTTGCGATCGCTCTGAAGTGAGATGACTAGAATAGGGCTGGATCGGTAAAGCGGCATTTGGGCAACTTTGGCGATCGCTACTACGTCAGATCATTAGGGCTTGTATCTCAGCCGAGGAGCACATTATGACAGATATACCAGCACCATCTGATCTACCAGGACAAGATTTCACCAATCTTGCCGTTAGCCCCGCCGCTGTCGCCTCTCTGGTCACTTACAATGCGCCTAAAGAGTTACTGTTAAATACCCTGACTGTATTGAAGGGCAATTATGAGCCACAGAAAGTTGCCAAGGTGACATTAGTTGCAGAGGACAAATATCCCCTAACAGTAGCGCTAGATCCGGGGACAAAAACCTGGCAAGTGCGTTTAGAGAAAGGATTTCAGTCAGCCGGAGCAAGATGGTTACGCTTAAAAGGACTAGATAGTAAAGGTAAGGAAGTTCTTAATCGAGTCATCTACTTGACCGTGAGTAATAATCCATTAACCGCGGGGCAAGCTCTCAGCCTGAAGGTGTTACAAGACACGTTCTTTAAAACCGCTCCAACCGATTCCAGCACCTTGACGGCTCGCGAGAAAGTGTTAGTTAACGCTGGACAAACGTTCACTGTCAGTCGCTATGGTTATGTCGATGGTCACTTAAAAGTAGAACTCAGGGATGCGATCGCGCCAGTTGGCAACTTTGGTTACTTTTACGAAGACTTTGTGCAACTGAGCAAAGGCTCTCATATCCTGCGCTTTGATATTAACGATGTTCCTAATACCAAAGTTAGTGCCCAACTATTAGTGGACACCACAACTCTGATCAAGGCAAAGGCGGTTGACTCCTCAACATTACCAGAACATCAGAAAGCCCAATTATTGCAAGGACAGGTGCTCGCCATTACTGGCTATGCCTGTATTAAAGGGCATTTTCGAGTGACCCTCGCACAACCCTTACCCGGTTTTGGTGATGCAGGGTATATCTACTGGCAGCATATTCAAATCAAACGGGGCAACCAGGTTATTCCCTACGATCCACTGGCTCTAACCGTCGCAGCGCCTAAAGCAACCTTGTTTAAGAAACGCCCTGTTGATTCGGCTGCCCTCAAGCCACAGGAAAAGTATCAGTTTCCAGCCGGAGAGTTTTATGGGGTGTCAAGCTATGCTCTGGAAGCGGGTCACATCAAATTGTCGCTCACCGAGGAACTACCCGGGTTTGGCAACACAGGTTATGTGTTTCCTGCCTTTGTGCAAATGCGACGGGGGGATAAAAGCTTTAATCCATTTCCACCGCAAGTGGAAATCAATGTGCCGTATTTCTCCCAACGTGATAATCCTCGATACTCCTGGGCAACATGCAACGTCACCTCGATCGCGATGGCGTTCTACTATCACGGCATCCGCTCTAAAAGCGGTAGACAACTAGAAGATGAATTGCTGCAATGGTGTCTTAACAAAGGCGGGGAAGGTAGCCAAACGGATAACAATTTGTTGTCCGAACTGATTAAGGCTTACGGGTTCAAGACCAGCTTTTCTACTACTCGCAAATGGTCCGAGGTGAAGAGCGAACTCGCTAGTCGTCGTCCAGTGATTTTAGGCGGTGACTTTACGGCGAGTGGACATATTGTTTGTCTGATTGGGTTTACGCCACAGGGCTATATTGTTAATGATCCATGGGGCGATGCCTTGACGGGTTATAACGACACGGAAGGACGGAAGGTGTTGTATCCCTATAGCTATCTGGATCGAGTGGCAGGACCAGATGGTAGAGTATGGGCGCACTTTATTTCGAAGACCTAAGCGATCGCAGACAGTACAGGTGACGCGATCGCTAAACTGCGACCCATGAGCGATTTTGTCTATCAATACCCGACGCTATATCCTGGCATTCTCATTCGCCGATATAAGCGATTTTTTGCTGACATTGAACTGGCATCTGGCGAAGTGATCACAGCCCATTGTCCCAATACGGGACCCATGACGGGGGTCTGTATGCCAGGGAGTGCCGTTTATGTGTCCCATAGCACCAGTCCTACCCGCAAACTGGCTTATACTTGGGAATTGATCCAGGTTCACGATACTGAACCCACTTGGGCAGGAGTCAATACCAATCTGCCCAATCGCGTCATTAAGCTAGCACTGGCACAAAAACGGTTTCCTGAATTGGGAGACTACAGCCAAATTCAGTTTGAAGTGCCCTATGGTCAGGAGAAAAGCCGGATTGACTTTGTCCTAACTGGCAGCAAGCAACCCATTTATCTAGAAGTGAAAAATACGACTTGGGCGCAAGGAACCTTAGCCCTATTTCCCGATACTGTAACGACACGTGGACAAAAGCATTTACGGGAATTGATGGGATTGCTACCAACCGCAACCGCTGTCATGTTGTATTTTATTAATCGCGGCGATTGCATTGATTTTGCACCTGGAGATAGCGCCGATCGCCAGTACGGTCAGTTGTTGCGAACAGCGATCGCACTAGGATTAGTCGTTTTACCCTGCCGCTTTGAAGTTAATCCGATCGGGATTCGGTATTTAGGCTTAGCCAATCTCAAGCTGTAATCCCCGGTAGACCAGCCGTAGACCGCTTCGCATGATTCAAATCACTCATTTTAGAGATCTAGATCAGCAATCAGTCTGTCAAATATCACACAGTTTCACGGGTATTTATCACTTGTAGCTGAAAAAAATCAAGGATGATAGATCATGTAAGCCCCAAACAGACAAGGAACAGTAATCATGAGACTCTCCTATCGTGGCGCTGCCTATCAGTCCGTTGCCCCCGCGATCGAAATTACAGAAAGCCATTTAACAGGCAGCTATCGGGGAGTGCCAACCCGGTTTTCCAGTCCGGCTAGCATTCCATTACCACAATCCACCATGAGGCTAAGCTATCGCGGTAGCCACTATTTGGGTCTGCGCTAAATTTAATTCTTATGCTTAAACAATCAGCCGATGGTTAGAATACTGCTAACCATCGGCTGACTAATAGGGTGAGTTGCAAGAAACTAGGCGAATTCTATTAGCCAATCACCTAATTGTTGCTTTGGACAAACGCCAGAGTAAGGCTGTCATGAGCTAGGAAATGAGCCAGGTGGAATGCCCGATCCTCAGTTTCCATCAACATTTGCTCATACATTAACCGAGTTGCCCGATCGCCCAAGCTCTCAGCCTGACCAGCTTGCCGCCGCAGCATACTGATCACCGCCTGCTCAGCTTGCAAATCATTTTCCACCATCTTCCGGCTCGTGAATGCCCCATCGGGTTCTGGAGTGAAGCAGCAAAGTTCTGCCAACTTCGTAAAGCTGGCAGCCGGAATTCCACCTAACCCATTCAGACGCTCACCAACTTTGTGAACATAGCCTTCAATCGCTTCATAGCTATCCGAGAAGAATTCATGCAGCGAGTAAAACTCTGAGCCTTCGACCACAAAGTGATGTTTTTGGTACTGAAGATATAAAGCTTGAAAACTAGCCAGTGCGATATTCAACCCTTCACAAATCGGGGTGGTAACAGAGTGATCCAAGCCGATTGGATTATCGCCTACTTGATCGATCGATCGTACAAGACTTTGAGTATCAGCCATATTCTCTCTCCCTAATATGTCTGGCAATGTTTCGTAAGAATACGCTTAATTTATCACGATTAACTATGAAGTCAATTGGCAGCTTTTGACCTTATTAGGAAGACTTCTCAATATAAAGATAAAAATTTGCAGCTTCGGCTGGATTAGCGATTTATAGGGGGATTGCTCAGTTATTCAAGCTTGCAAAAATTGTCGATTAGTATGACTAAAAATATCGATTTAAGGGTTTTTTCGCTCTCTGAACTTAATAGAAATCATTAATTGTGCTCTACATAGCAATTAACGATCGCCAATTTGTTACATGCAATGTTTTTGTCGATAGAAAATTGTTCTCAGTGCACCAGTCTAGCTGTAACTATGCTTAATTTTCCCTAAAAAGCATTGACTTTTTTATAGTTGAATCACAAATTTTGCCAATATGCCTCGCTTGTTGCTCAGATTGAGCTGCCGCAGGAACTTCAATAAACGTTAAACCCCGATCGCTCACCATCCGCTTGATCCGGTAAGCGATCGCCACGATTCATCGCTGCAAACAGTGCTCGACTACCGAGCTAAATTCCTATCACCGTAGTATTTTTATCAAAATTGAGACGGGATTAACTACCTCTGTATCACCAGCCAACATGCCAATCAAGCTAATCCGTTCACCCGGACTGCCCATCCAGATTTCGCCAACGTTCCGATTCTACCCACTTCGATCCTATGATTACCCGTGGCGATCGGTAAGCCAGACCACAGCCTTCTCTAGCAACTTATCTTCTAGGAGTGCTGCGATGGTACATTGAACCCAGATCATTGCGCGAACAAACCCACCAATTGTATGAATTTGTCAGTATTAATCCTCGCCGCTCTCGGTATGGGGATCCTATTTGGAGCAGGTTTAACCGGATGGTTTCCAGAGGCGATCGTCCCAATTGATCACTATGTCTTAGCACCGATCGGGCGGGCATTTCTACGGGCTATTCAATTTGTCGTCGTACCGATCGTGTTCTCATCCTTAATTATGGGATTAACCCGCGTTCGGGATACCAATCAGGTAGGGCGGTATGTCATCAAGCTATTAACCAGTTATGTGCTAACCAGTGCGATCGCGGTTTGTTGGGGATTAACTGTTGGCTCACTCTTACATCCAGGAACGGGCATCACTGGCTTATCGATTAAAGCCGCTACCAATACCCACCAAAGCCAATCATTAGTCGATTGGTTAGTTAGTTTAATTCCCGTCAATCCGTTAGAGTCAATGAGCAATGGTAATTTGTTGCAAATCATTTTCTCAGCGGCTTTAGTTGGGATAGGAATTCAACTTACCGGGGAAAAGGCGGCACCTTTTCTCAACTTTGTTGAAAGTACATACATTATTTTTGAAAAGATTTTATTTTTAATTCTATATACAGCACCAATAGGAGTCTTTGCTTTAATCAGCTCAGTTATTGCGACCCAAGGCTTTGGATTAATTACCCGGTTATTAATCTATATTCTGGGATTGCTTTTAGCATTTAGCGTCATGATGGGATTTCATATCTGTATTTTGCTATTCCTCAAAGCTAAACCATTAGATTATTTCAAAAGCTTCTTTCCTACTTTCTCCTTATCCTTTGGGACAGCCAGCTCCAATGCCGTACTCCCCTTATCTCTACAAAATGCCGAAGAAGTATATGGTATGAATCCGACGATCGCAAGTTTTGCCATTCCATTAGGATCTGCTTTAAAGCGAGATGGTTCAGCCATTTACCAAAGTTTTAATGCTTTATTTATTGCGCAAATTTATCAAATTCCCTTAACACCACAACTGTTATTATCCATTGCTCTCAGCACGTTGCTAGTGTCCTTCAGTACGGCTGGTGTGCCTGGGTCTGGCATTATTTCTATGACCACAGTGCTCGCAGCCGCCGGACTACCCGTAGAGGGAGTAGCGATCGTGGCTGGGATCGATCGGATTACAGATGGGTTTAAAACCATCGTCAATGTGTCTAGCAATTTAGTCAATGCCGTGATCCTAAGCCGCTGGGAAGGAATTGACATTGGCTTACCGACAGCCATCAGTGACTTACGATCAGAAGTGACGACAAAAACGATCCGGGAAGAAGGTTAAGTCCTGTGAGTCTTTACCGATTAATGCAAGCATCCACATTTGCCACAGCATCTTGAAGTAAGCCGTTACTAAACCAGGTTTGGCGAACTTGCTTTGCCTGTTGATCTAATAGAAAGCTATTTACAGTTTGCTGCCATTGAGTATCATTATTCGGCAAGATGAGACCATAAAAATCACACGTCAGAGGCTGTTTAGGCAGCAGAGCATATTGCTCGATCGCTAAATTCTGCCGCATAATCTCACCGGCTAATAGAACACTATCTCCAGCAAAAGCATCGATCATTCCTGTCGTTAATGCTTGTACAGCTTCAGATCGTCCGGCTACTCCTTGAAAGTCAACGACCGTACTTTGAGGAAATTGTGTTCGGACAAATTGCTCGGTCAGACTGTCCTTTAAAACACCTACTTTGTTGCCTGTTAGTGAGTTTGTCAAATTAATTTGATTAGTATTTGTCTGCTTGACTAAAAACTGCGTTCCTGCCGCAAAAAACGGATTAGAGAAGACAACACCTGCTACCCCTCGACGAATCGTATTGGGTCCACATTCTAAATGAACGGTTTGATCTGCTACTAGTTGAAAGCGGTTTTCGAGCGTAGACTGGAGCTTCACAACTGCGATCGGAACCGAGGAATTGAGTTGACGTTGTAAGTAGTTCGCTAAGGTATCCACTAATGTGGAGCAATAGCCTGTCCACTGATCTTTTTGTGGATCAATGTAGCCGAATGGAGCTGCATCACTGCGAAATGCCACTTTCAGAGTGCCGGTACGTTGAATTTCCTGAACGATCGATTCCGGTCGTTGAGCTACTCGTTTACCGATCGGCGGCGGAACAATTGGTTCTGGAAGTGGATCGCCGTAAGCTGCCTGTAACTGTTGAGCAGTCAGCGATCGTACTAGCTTCAGTTTCAAGGGTTCCTGACCGTAGGCTTCGGCATAGGCAGAAGTCAGGTAGCGTAAATATTCGGGTCGATTTGCGACATAAGCATTAAAGAATGCCACGGATAAAGCATAGATATACTGTCGTCCCAGGTTGGGTGCAGGGCTGCGGAGAATTCCCGGTAGACCCGCATTAATCTCATCAGTTGCCGTTGAGAAGTGAGTGCCGTTGACCATTAACGCCAAATATTTATTCGGCGTATTTAGCCACAAAAACGGATGCACTTGTTCTTCAGCAACCGGGGTGAATATATCCCGACTGCCCGCCATAATCATCGTCGGAATCTCGATCGTGCTCAGCCCTTCTGGTCCATACAGCACACTCGTTAAGGGATACGCCGCTAATACGGCCTTAATCCGTGGATCGGCAAAGCGATATTCCTGCGGTGGTAAGTAGCTGGCTCGGCACTGCAACAACACTGAAAAATTGAGGATGTGCTTATCAGGTACACATTCTTGGTTTAAGCGGGCTACATTCACTGTGGCACCTGCGACCGCCAACGCAGTCGTCGCGCCATAGGAGTTACCTAACATACCGATCTGCTGCATATTGATCTGGCTAGCAAGCTTCGGATCGTTGGCAACCATTTGTTCCAATTGATCCAGCATGTAAGAGATTTCGATCGGGCGATTCACGACCTCCATCGGGCTAATATCAACACTCAGGAATCCTTGTAAGTAAAGCTGACGATAGGGTAAATCACTGCCTAGATGTTCTGGAGCCGCGATCGCAAACCCGTAGGAAGCCAGATGTTTCAAGACATAATCATAGGTTTCGCGGGTGGAGCCAAACCCATGACTCATCACAATCAAGGGCGCCGGTTGCGATAACCCTTCTGGCAAATACAGATCAACCGGCAGATTATAATTTGTCGCTAATCCTTGCTGCGTTTGCCGCACTGCCGCGATCGGCAGGCTTAAAGTCGTTTTGGTAAAGCGATAGGGACCGGGCTGCCCTAAATCAGGCAGTTGTGAAGGATCAACCGCAGGTTCAGATGCCGCTTCTACTTTGGCTTGGCGATCGACTGCCTCGACTAAAGCCTCTCGATATTCAGGAACCGCTTTGACCGTTTTGACGAGTGCCAAAATTGTGCCCAGATTGATCCGAATATCTTCGGTAGGGAAATAACGTAGAACATTTAATAATGTCAAACCATCTGGATCTTCCCCAGCTTGAATCATTGCTGACCGAATACCGTGGAAGCCGTTAACATCATATCGGGATTGAATAATTTCTCCCAATCGTCTGAGCAAAGCTTCGCCCATCTGTACTTGCAAAAACCGATCTAAGGTCAGGAATTCAACTTCTAATTTTGTCTGTAACCCTTTACGTAAAAGTGCCTGGGTTTTCGCATCTAACCGTCGCACTACAAATGTTAATTCCGGTGTAGTAACTTTTCCTTCTTTAGCAAACGTCTCTAGAGCGTTGACAGAAATCGATCGCTCAAATGATCCCAACGATAATCGAATCCGTTCAGCACTTTCTGCGCGTTGAGGCAAGATGGCATTCGATAGTAATCCTAAGCTTGCAATACTGGCTGCCGCTAACCAATTGAGAAAGTGCGTTCTGTGTGCGATCGTCTGAGTGCCCATGCTTACCCTATATTGTTTAGCAACAGTCGTGATGCACTGTATAGTCTGCCATCCGTTCCGTCAAGCAATTTTGAACAAGTATGAATCTCAATGAGGACTATACAAATAGCTCGAGTCAGAAATTCTAAATAGACTCCAGGCTGGTGCCCTCGAGTATTGGAGAGCTAGGAGTAGCGCATACCATAATATTGATTTTTAATAAGACCATTTCTAGAAGAATTGCTCCCCACAAATAGTAAGGGTTTGGCATTCGATCAATCGTCTTCACGATCGGTCAGAGATGATTTGCCAAGTGCTAAACCCGTATAGGGATAATATCTTTCTCAAAAATCTGCTAAGTCTCTATTTGATCGAGAGCAATTATACAGATTGCTAGTAATTATTAGCCTTGGTACAGAGAATTGAGTACTCCTATCCACTTACTAAATAAGTACGAATTCAACCTGACTGCTCATCCCTCTAGCTAAACGTTTAGGGGTACCTCAATTGATAATCTAATGTTTTATTCAATGATGATTGCTTAATTAGGTATGTCAATTTCGGCAGGTTTACTGTTTCGGAAATAAAACTATTCTAGCCAATCCTTGGTCGAGACAACGACTGACCTTTAGCCATATCAGCAATCACACTAATATTACCATCCGGCTCCATAAATGCCTTTTTGACATCCTCAATCTTCTCGACTCCCTGCTTACGAAGTTGTAACCTAAGTTCACTTTCGGTAATTAGTTCTCGGCGCATATTACGATAGATCATGCGACCATTTTTCACAAGTAGTAAAGGTGGGGCAGTTAGTACCCGTTGAATGCTGGGAAATTGATAGCCCAACCAATTCAGTAAATAACTCCAAAAAATAATTGTGCCGATTAGGATCAAGCCATCGGTGATTGAGGTGTAATCAGTTGCCATAGCATTCTGAGCCGCATTCGCAAACAGAATTACAACGAGCAAATCAGTGACGCCGACCGCTCCAACCTGGCGACTCGGTAAGAATCTCAGCAAAGAGAACAAGGCTAAATAGACGATCGTTCCTCGTAAAAAGTGCTCAGTTAATGAGATATTTGGCACAAACAGTTTATGCCAATTAACAGTTAGCAGCAGATCTATCATTGTGTTTACTCAAGTGGAATTAGCAATCAAATGACAAATGTCGATCGCTTAACTCCTCAAATTACTTGCTTCAGTATCTGCCTGTCTTCTAACAAAGGAATGAGTCTGGAAGCAGTTAAGACATAACTGCCTCCGGAAACTGCTGTCGCAAAGCAGGAATCACCGGGCAGGGTTTCCGATCCTCCAAGTTCTCTGGCTTATTCCAGGTAAATGGCGCTTTTTGGGCAGCCGACATCCACAACAATCGCTTCGCTCGGGTCATTGCCACATACAGCAAGCGAAATTCTTCTGCTGTCTTCAAGTTCTTTGCTTTTTCCCACGCCTCCACCACGTTCGGCAATGGAAATTGATCATGTAAACTCGCCCGAATTTGAGCCCGCGCCACTTCCGACAAGGTAAAGTCACCCAAAAACTGCCACTGTGGCGGAATTCGTACCGCATTTGGGATCATATTCTCATGCAGAAATGGCAGAAAAACATAATCCCAATCCAGCCCTTTGGCTTTGTGCATAGTGATAATCGTCAGTTGCCCACCAGCGGTATAGCGAGATTCCATGGCTTCTGCATCCACTGGCTCAAATCGCTCCGAAGCGACGATTTCACTTAACACACCTAATAATGCTGATAATGAGTGATTTCCAGTTGTTTGTTGCAGTAAGCGATCGGTCAGTTTATCCGCCGTTGCTAATTCACTTTGGTCATAGTCCAGGGTATACGCCAGAAACGGAATTAATTGATAGGTCGGCAATTCCAACCGTGCGCGTAACAGGCTCGTACAGTAGCGACGGGCTTGCAAGACGGCATCCGATTGAGGCGGCTCGATCGCACTGGGGTACAGAAACTGCTCCGGAAAAGCCACCAAAGCATTCAAATCTTGGGTAGGAATCAATCGGCGATCGACCAGTGTAGTTAAGGCGGCTTTCAGGTAATCCGGTGAATGCGGTCGATCGCAAAATTGCAGCAACCGCAGGAGTTCAGCCGGGACATGGGATTGCCGATCGTGCTGCCCCACTTCATAAATCGGCATATCTTCACCATGCCAGCGCTTCAATTCTCTGGCAATAAATCGTCCTTGCTCATTGATCCGCACTAACACTGCTACCTGAGCCTGGGGATCTTGCTGAAACAACTGCATCACCCGTTGACCAATCAGTGCCACGGTTTGATAGACATCCTCAGGTCTGTACAATTCCAGACCCCGCCCTTCTGCTGCCGGATTGGCATTCGGTTGCGGATCGTCCGCCTCTACCGGGTCAATGGCTTGGGGTCGAAAGGGTTGCACGTTGCCCGCTAACTGCGATCGGTTGACCCACTGCAACATAAAATTGGCAGCCGTAATAATCCGGCGATTGCTCCGTCCTGCCTGGGTCATGGTGGCAAGGTGCTGCTGTTGCCGACAAGTATCACAAAATTCTCGAAAGTAAATGGGGTCAGCCGGAGTAAAGGTCGAGTTAATCGCCTGATTTGGATCACCCACCCGAACGAGATTTAAGGACGCAGAATTCTCTGGATCATGCGGATCGGCAGCCAGAATTTCTAACAGTCGGGTTTGCAGAGGGCTAGAGTCCTGCGCTTCATCTTCAAACACACCAAACACTTGGTTCTGCCACAACTCCCGCACTGCCGGATCTTCCAATACCCGTAATGCGCCCAAAATCATCTCGTCATAGTCCATTAAATTGCGACTACGCAGTTGTGCCTGGTAAAACTCATATAATCCTGCCGCGATCGCCAGAATCTCATAATCTGGTGCAGATTCCTCTCCTTCACGGGTCGATCGCACTATCGCATCACGCCCCAGTTGGTACAGATCTTGCGGCAACAAGCCTGAACTTTTTGCCTCCCGGATTACCGTGTTCGCCAAATCGGGTAAGACCTCCGTCCGTAACACGGACTGCCGCCGCAACCGCTCCGTTTCTTCGCCATCAAACTGCCGCCCTTCCAGCAACAATTGATATTGACGTGGATTTGCGGCTAACCACTGTTCCACACAGTTGCGAATCAACCGATGCCCTTTCTCTGGCGTAATCAACACACTGTCTGGATTCAAGCCGGACAATTCCAGATGACTCCGCGCGATCGACCAGGCCAACCCATGCAAGGTATGAACCGAAAAGCCACCAACCGGCAACGATAGCTGCTTCAGGTTGTCTCGAATTTTCGCCTTAATATTCGCAGCAGCGGATCGGGTAAAGGTCACAACGATCAATTGCCGTTTTTGATGGAGTTGATGCCGAGCGATCGCGATCGCCGCTGCCGCTGCCATCCCGGTTGATTTCCCAGCCCCCGGTACGGCTGATACCGCCAACGTTCCGCCTTGCCAGTCAGCGAGTTCCTGTTGTCCTGGTCGGAGAGTTGCCCGGAGGTCAGCGATCGAGGGAGGAGGGGAGGAGAGCAGCATGGAAGGGAAGATAACGGAGATGAGGAGAATGGGAAAGCAAGCCAATCCTTAGAACAAATCTAGGGGCAAATGCCCGAAGGTTTCGTTCACATCCCCATCATAGGCAGATTGACAAGAAACCAGGACACCACGATGTTTTCCAACATAGGAATCGCTGTGACAGCGTCCGGTCTTCGGGTTGTACTTGACATAAACTATGCCTGCTAAGGCTGGAACCTCGGGAAACTCTTCATATCCCAAACCTGCCAAGTAGTGATGGAGAGCGGCAGTAGCTTGCTCAACGCTATCGGCACAAATACCAAAAATTTGGTAATCCGAATGGTTCGCGACTAATAACAGAGCCTGACGAGTGAGAGCTTGATCAGGAATTGCCTCGGGTGACAAGCGATCGAGGCAAGTAAATTGCCGCAATACGCTTTGAGCCTCTGCCAACGCTAACGTCACCGAATCTGAAGCCGCCATATGAGTAATCCCCTATACAAACTCAATCAGCCTACCACCATCCCCTCTTCCCCTCACCTGCCTTATCTTCCCCATCTCCCTCCCCTACCCCATTTGTCTCATCTCCCTTCTTTCAATCGACGGATTCTTATTGCTAAAGATGTGCAAGTGGCAATTTTTGTTATACTAAGCTCAACAGCTTATTGACGAAGATTCTCAATGTGGCTCTAGCCAGGAGGTATTTGCTTGTTGAGGGAACGAGTCCGACCTAACTTGCTAAATGATGTCGTTACATTGAATTTTATTTGGGTATGCTCAGCAATAGAACTCGATAAATATGGAGTTATCTAATCGCTATTAGAGATCAAACCCTCACTGGGAGATGGTTTAGCCCTGAGCCAGGGTAATTCTCCTGAAAGACAAGTCGTGTATCTAGGCAGTCTCCGTATTTTTAAGTAAGAACTTTTCTCATTTGAAAAACATTGATGGAATCCGTTAGTTCTCTCCCTTTAACCATTCCCGTTTTGACAATTTCTCGCTGCGATCGCTGGCAAGCCTGCCAACGGCTTCAAGAATTAGACATTCCCTGTGACTGCCGAGCCGATGGTCACTTACATGTAGAAGTTCATCATCCGCTCGTGTTGTTGCAATTACGCAGTGTCATTCAACAAATCACAGCTTCTAGAACCGAGTTAATCACCTGGTTAGAACGCTGCTGGCACACTCCCAACGCCTCTGATATCGATCCTTAATTTAGTCTTGATATCAGTTGCCAAATCCGATCGATTAGCCTAACAATTTCGCGCTCTCCGTCCTTTTAGCCATCAGGATTTTGATCATGGGTAAGAAGCACAAGCAAGTATCAGCCTTTCACCTAGAAGGACGATTCCTCGGATTTGCGCTGGAAGATGGCTATAAAATCAAGTGGTTAAATTTGCGGACGGCGGACGGTGAACATTGCATCAAGCTTTCTAAGGAAGCCCGGGCATCCGTCGGTCGAGTGCTAATGCCAGGTGATTGGGTGCAAGTCACTGGGGAGAAAGTCATTTACCTGGATACGAACGAGATTAAGTTCAAAGCCGATCGGATTGCCATGTCAGGGGTAACGCCATCGTCTCCAGGCCCAACGTTAGCCACGCCAGCCGCAAAACCAGCCACGATCGTCATGTGTCAGAAATCAGATTGCATGAAGCGAGGTGGAAAGGCAGTTTGTCAGGCATTAGCAGCTACGTTAAGCGATCGGGGTTTAACAGACCAAGTCACTGTGAAGGGAACAGGCTGCATGAAGCAGTGCAAGGCAGGACCGAACTTAGTAATGCCGAATAAGCAGAGATATAGCCGGATCACAGCGAAAGAAATTCCAGCGTTGATCGACAAACATTTTCCAGCCGGACCGGCGGCGAAGTCCCCAATACCACCAGATCCCCAAGCAACCGTAGCTCACCCACCCGAATTTGCGCCGATCGCTTAAGCGTCTAATTTCACTTCAATCCACTCCAGGGTCAGCCTCAGCTCGAGACGCATCACGACCATTCTTAATCATCAGCAATTTTTTTCTGCTGCTCCTGCCTAGCGCCCCCAGCATTGGGTAGCAGTCAGCGGGTCCATTCCTGGCATAGTCAGCTCAGTCATGTCCTCGATTGAAGGTAGGAACTCGCCATTTAGGCACATCAAGGTTTCGGCTGCTGAAACCCTACCTGTTTGGGCATGTTTGAACGCTCTGATTCGGGTAGAGTTAAATAGGAGTAACTTCCTATAAAGAATGATGAACTTCTGTGAGTAAACAGAGTTCCCGTTAAGTTTGGGGGAGATTGAGCATGATTACGGCATTGACAGTACTGTTAGCACTCGGCTTTCTGGTGTGGGGTTTTTTCCGTGCTAAGCCGTTTGGCAAACTGGGCATTCTTGCCTGGTTACAGTCTGTCGTCTTAATGTCGCCTTGGCTCCTATTCTTCACCCTCTTTGCCGCTGGTATCTATTTGAATCTAATTGGTGTCCTGCTGTTATTCCTGCTCTCAACTGGGCTGTATATCTATTTAGGAAATCGATTGCGGGCCATGGGACAAGATGTGCTCCTTTCCCGCCGGGCTACAGCCATAGCAGAAGCAAGCAAAAACACCACTCAACCAACCACTGCAACGGATCCAGAATCAGCCCAGCCGCCCTCGATCATGACCACAACAGGGCAGGAACCAGACGTTGTGCCGCTGCCCGCTGAAGATTTAAAGGCAATTCAAGGCATTTTTGGGCTAGATACCTTTTTTGCCACCGAAACTATTCCTTATCAAGAAGGAGCGATTTTCCGGGGCAATCTGCGCGGAGAACCAGAAGCTGCCTATAGCCGCCTGTCTAGCAGTTTGCAGGAGCGGTTAGGCGATCGCTATCGCTTGTACCTTGTGGAGAATCAAGATGGCAAGCCCGTCGTGATTATCCTACCGAGTACCCGCGACCCCAAGCCAATGACACTATTCCAAAAAGGGTTTGCGGTAGTTTTGTTTCTGGTCACGATCGCCTCTTGTATGGAAAGTGCCAGTGTCATGCTGGGTTTTGATCTGCTAGAAGCACCCGATCGATTTATGGCAACTGTGCCGATCGCTCTAGGACTGCTGGGCGTATTGTTAGCCCATGAACTGGGGCACTGGATCATGGCACGACGCTATCAAGTCCGCCTCAGCTATCCCTTCTTTATTCCCAGCATTCCAATTGGCTCGTATGGGGCCCTGACTCGATTTGATTCCCTACTGCCCAACCGCAACGTTCTATTTGATATTGCTTTTGCAGGACCTGCTGTTGGCGGCTTAATCTCGTTGGTGATGCTGATAACAGGGCTATTGCTGTCCCATGAAGGGAGCCTATTCCAGGTGCCTTCTGAGTTCTTCCAGGGATCAATTTTAGTCGGAACTCTTACCCGTGTCGTATTACGCGAATCCTTACAGCAACCGATCGTCGATGTGCATCCCTTAGTCGTTTTGGGTTGGCTTGGCTTAGTGATTAATGCCCTAAATTTGATGCCTGCCGGACAATTAGATGGTGGACGGATTGTGCAATCGATTTACGGTCGCAAAATTGCTGGGCGTACCACGATCGGGACTCTAGTCGTCTTAGGTTTAGCGTCCTTCGTCAATCCCCTAGCCCTGTATTGGGCAATTCTGGTGTTATTCTTACAACGCGACTTGGAACGCCCGAGTTTGAATGAATTAACCGAACCTGACGATGCTAGAGCTGCGTTAGGGCTACTAGCATTGTTCTTAATGATTGTGACGCTACTACCTTTAACCCCAGCCTTAGCAGGTCGGTTAGGCATTGGGGCATATTAAAGCAACTCGGTTAACTCAGCCCAATCATTTCACTCAGGCTAGTTATTCTAGCCTGAGCTAGAGTCAAAGCCCGCTCAGTACATAGGGCACAACCACAGCCAGCGGGTGGCGGTGCAGCTCCAGTTTCTGGTTGCTGCATCATTTCAGTCATAGAATCAGATGTCAAACTAGTGGCTGTAGCATCATTAATACCCACGATCGTGTAACCACTATCGGCTAGCAGGGCGCGATCGATCTGGCTTGGGGCATATAGGTTATAAAGCCACCCATACGACATGATGGATTGGACTGAGGTTGCTGGATGTTGCAAATCAGCTTGGAGCGGCACATAGTTGCCGCCATTGGCAATTCTGGAATATCCACCCTGACCATCCCAACCCAGGAAAATTCCATTCGTGCGATCGATGCGGTTATAGCCTGTCCAGTTCATGCCTAATAGTCCCAGGGTATGACCAATTTCATGGAGCACGATTTGGTACAGTTGCCATAACCCAGCCCCACTTTCATCAGTAAAGACCGCTGTATTGATAGCAATTTGTCCAACTCGTGGCATCGTGTCAGTGACACCAGGATAATACCCAGGGGACCATCCCCCAAATTGATAATCAGGTGAGCCTAACCCCCCTTCACTGGAACCGACTTGTAGATTGTTCACAAATACTACAAGGTCATCGACAATCCGCTTGGTAGCAAAGGTATAAGTCCGGCTGGCAGCACTTTCCATGCGGGCGATCGCAGTGCTACCAACCGCATTGAGTTGTAAGTTAGTCCATTCATTGGCAATGAAAGCAGCCCAATCATTCGCGGCTTTTTGGGCAACAGCTTGTCGAGTCGCATTCCAGAATCCCGATGTATCGTTACGGAAGTCCAGGTCAATGTTAAATCGAGTTGGATCCGGCGCGTAAGTATTGTAAATCGTCCCGAGGTCATACACGCCTGTCCCTGACCAGCCCCCTGCAAGGCTATAGCTAATAGTGTTACCCGTAAGCCGATCGGCACTACTGCCATCCACTTCCGCAATAAACCGTACAGTCCGTGCTTGATTCCAATCGGTCGGGGTAAAGGTGATGGTGTTTTGGGTGCCATTTGCCACAGTCCCATCAGCATCCAAAACCAGAAAATTACCCGTATCAAAAGTCAGGGTCACATTTGCCGTGGGAGCCTGATTTAGCTGGATCGCAAAACTGCCTGCCGCTCCTTCTTGATGCGAAAAGGATAACTGAGTGACAGCAACCAGACTCGACGGTGTTGAGAGATCTTGTAGCGCCAGGCTGCCAGGATTGATTAATGAGCCACTGGCTGATAAGTCCGTGATCGAAGCGGCAGGTGATATGGCTAGTGAGTGGTCATAGGCTAAACCCTGCATGATCCAAACCCCAATCGCGCCAGTAGTCCGATCCTGCCAGAGTAGATCGGTCTTGGCATCACCATTAAAATCCCCTGTACCTTGAAGTTCCCAGTTGACCTTTACCGACGGTAGTATATAAGTACTGAAAACTGTCGTACCATTCATTAACCAGACAAAGTTTTCACCTGTCAGGCTATTCCGCCATAACACATCAACCTGACCATCCTGGTTACAGTCAGCAACCCCATGAATTTTTAAGTTACTACCCTCTACCTTAGGCAACGCAACTGCCTTAACTAAGGTAGTTCCCTGCATCAACCAAATCCCATTGGAACCGGTCGTGTAGTCGCGCCAAACCAGATCAGTACTGCCGTCATGATTAAAGTCACCCATACCGTGGACACGCCAATTAGTAGGAATTGGCGAACCAATGGTCACGGCTGAGAGTAGGGTAGTGCCATGCATCAACCAAACTCCATTACTCCCAGTGCCATAGTGGCGCCACAGGATATCCGTGCATCCATCCCCATTAAAATCACTGGTGCCTTGAATTCGCCAATTGGTATCGGCAACCGTAATCAGATCGATCGAGGCTGTTACGGTTGCCCCATTCATAAACCAGACGACATTTCGTCCAGTGCTATAGTCTCGCCACAATAAGTCAACATTTCCATCCCGATTAAAATCCCCATTGAACCCACGTGAGGCAGTGGCTGATTGGACTACTGGCTCTGTAGTTGACTGGGTTACTGGAGCTGCTTCACTGGTGAAATTCGAGCTACTTACAGGAGGTGCAGCTAGCTGACTAGTACTGGAAGAACTGCTAAAGGGCGTTGGTCGCACTCCTGAGGCAGCAGGAGATAACACATTCTCAGATGCCCACAAATAGGATGATACAGGATCAACGTAATAGGAAGATTCCACTGACATAGCAGCCATTCAATAGGGTATATTTTTGTACCTAGCACTTCATCAGCCGTCTAAAAAATAACTTATTCAGCGATATTACTGAGAAGCTTTATCTAATCTTTATGCTTACAGCATGGAGTATTTAGCGAATTCATATCAATGAATACCGAATTATCCAGGATCAATGCTACTGAATAAAAAGTAACACTAATCTCTTGCAATGTCAGAGATTAATTTTCGATCGTCTGACAGAGATTTTAGGCAGGCTAAAGTTTGATCAAGTGATTGATTAAGCTGATTAATCCAGACATAAACTGACCTAAAAAACCTGTAGGTAGCTCATGATGAACATTAGCGTTTACTGAAAATCTGGTGGTACACCCTGTTGGCAAGCAAACTAGCTTGTCCTACGGCTATCCCTAGGGTTGAAGTCCAGCTTGTAGGTTGTGCTCCTCATGACGGTGGATACCCCAACTAGCAACCAAACATTGCCACACGACAGTGTGAAGAGACTAAGTAACAAACTTGACAGTTAATTATCCTTATAGCGGAGTTTTCACGAAATGTCTACATTGAAAGAGTTATGACTATGTTTCTGGCATCGTTCGGGCTAATTCTCCGCTTTAGCCGCCATTCTAAGTAATTCCTCGGAACTCACAGTGGGTCTTTACTGTAATCCTAGGAATAGGTAGGAAGGGTTACGGATGATGGAACTTTCACATCCCTGCTACTAAATAGTTGTGTTGGATGAGTAAACTATTGTCACTGAAACCGTCACTACTAAAGCACGAATCGCCCACGCCGCTGTTCCACCGCCTCATATTCAGAAGTTTTCATCACTTATGTTGGGTAAAGTTCTTGGGAGCCGCTACCAAATTACCCGTCACCTGGGGGGCGGTGGCTTTGGTCAGACCTATTTAGCTGAGGATTTCCATCTGCCGGGAAATCCTCAGTGTGTTGTGAAGCAGTTGAAACCCCGCACCGATGATCCAGAGGCACTCCAAGCTGCCAGACGGTTATTTAATACTGAAGCGGAAGTCCTCTATACCCTTGGGAGCCATGACCAGATTCCTCGGTTATTTGCTCACTTTGAAGAAAACCAGGAATTTTATCTGGTTCAGGAATTCATTGAAGGGGAAATCCTGAGCCAGGAGTTAAAAGCTTGCCGAATCTGCACTGAATCAGAAGTGATCCAGTTATTGCAAGAAGTATTGACGGTCTTGGAGTTTGTGCATCAGCAACAAGTGGTGCATCGCGACATTAAACCTTCCAATTTAATTCGGCGGCACAGCGATCGCCGGATGATTCTGATTGATTTTGGGGCAGTCAAACAAATTAGTATGCCAGGGACAGAAGCCCATACCCCAGAGACAATCACGATCGCAGTTGGCTCCTCCGGTTACATGCCCAGTGAACAATTGGCTGGCAAACCCCGCTTTAGCAGCGATATTTATGCGGTTGGTATGTTAGCCATTCAATGCCTGACTGGAATTAATCCGAAAAAATTACCGGAAGATCCCAAAACAGGAGAAATTGCCTGGCGCGATCGTGCCAAAGTCAGCCCTAAACTGGCAGATATTTTGGAGCAAATGGTGCGTTATGACTTTCGCCAGCGCTATCCTTCAGCGCAAGAAGCGTTAGCCGCGTTGAAACCTTTGACCCATGTTGCCACCGTTGCAACCCTGCTAGCTGAACCCATTCTCGTCAGTATGGATGGGCATCTTGCCTGGTTGGAACGGGGTGACGAGCTATTCCAGTTGCAACGCTACAAAGAAGCAGTAACCGCTTACGATAAAGTGATCCAAGCTCAGCCAAATGATTATGTCGCCTGGTTCAAACGAGGGCTGGCACTGGAAAATTTGCGCTGCTATGAAGATACTGTAGCCTCCTACGATCGCGTTGTGCATCTGCAACCCAACGATTACCTGGCATGGTACAAGCTAGGTGCCGCTTTGGATCATCTGCAGCGCTACCCGAATGCACTTCAAGCGTATGATCGCGTCGTGGAATTGCAGCCTGATAATTACTGGGCATGGCATGACCGGGGCAAAACGTTGGAGAGTATGCAGCAGTTTGAAGACGCTGTTGCCTCCTACGATCGGGCGGTGCAGTTAAAGCCCGATTTTCAACTCGCGATCGCCAGTCGCAAACGGGTATTGAGTAATCTCAAGCAAGTCGATACCTTATATCACCTACAACACTACGATGAAGCGGTTGCCTCCTGTGATCGGGCAATTCAACAGAATCCTGAAGATACATTAGCTTGGTTAATGCGTGGCATGGCAATGGAAAACCTGCAACGCTATGAAGAGGCGATCGCGGCGTACGAACAGGTTGTGAGTATTCAACCCGATGATCATGTTGCCTGGTTTAAGCAAGGGACGGTACTCGAACAACTACAACGCTATGACGAAGCCCTGGCAGCCTATCACAAAGTTGTCCAGTTACAGCCCGATAACTACTGGGCCTGGTACGACCGGGGACGATTGCTAGAAAGCTTACAGCAAATCGAAGACGCGATCGCTTGTTACGATCGGGTGGTACAACTCAAGCCTGATTTTCAAGCGGCGGTTGAAGCCCGAACTCGGGTATTAAAGCAATTACATCACGGGGTGATTGCCGTAGCGGACGAGGAGGACGATGAAACCGTGTTCTCTAATGCCTCCGGCGACTATTCCAGTCCGACTTCCAAAATGTCAATCCTCAAGCGAGGGATTCCAGCAGATCCATCTGCCCCAGCCACGCCAAACGCACCAGTTGTTGCTACCTCAGACAGCGTGACCACAATCCGATCGCGATCGCTGACTGAACCAACACGGGTCTTAATGCCTCCCGCTCGGTTAGAAGAAAAGACGGCGATCCGACAACCAGAGCGGGAGCCGAGCGATACTACAACAATCACAACAGTCAGACCGGGAAACGCTGATGCTAGCAAAGACTATTGGGTGTGGTTTCAAAAAGGTCGGGCGCTCGAAAAGCTGCAACGGTATGCTGAAGCCTTAGCCGCTTACGATCGAGCTAGCCAGATTCGTACCGATGACCCCGATCTTTGGCGTTGGCGAGGCAACGTGCTTTACACCTTAGGGCATTATGAGGCAGCAGTGGAGTCCTACAACCAAGCGATTCAACTCAAGCCAGATAGTGCTGACTTTTGGTGTTGTCTAGGTGGATCGTTAGCTCGGTTGAAGCGATACCAAGATGCAGTCATTGCTTTTGATCGGGCAATTCAACTTCGCCCCCACCGTCATCATTTCTGGCATTGGCGCGGACGAGTTCTCCGGGAACTGCAACGCTATTCCGAAGCCCTACAGTCCTTTGAGCAAGCGATCGTTATCAAGCCAGATTTTCAACCTGCTGTCAACGATCACGATCGCTTACAGAAGCAACTGCTACGAGCCACAGCACAGCAGAACTTACCGGTCTGAGCCTTCTTCGGTCCTAACTCTCACCCATACCTATCGATACAGAATGCAACCATTTCAGGCAGACCAATGGTGGCAAATTTGCCGTACTCGTGGGCTAGTTTTCGAGTATGCTATGCCTCTACAATCCTCAGATAATTAGCAAAATTTGGTAATCTGCATCTAGGAAAGTAGACAGTTTTTGAACTGTCATATGACTGAAAACTTTTTTAGTTCCCGCCGCGTCATGGCAGACATCAGTACACGACAGAGGTATCAACCTCACACATCAACTACCATGAACACTTCATCCAGAGTGACAGTAGCCGCATTGGCTACTTTGACCGCAGCATCGTTTGGCAATGTTTCCCCCGCATCGGCAGCAGGAATGTTCGGTCAGCAGGAAGTCGATCAGAACAAGTTCGCCTTGATCGCTTCCCCGTATGCCAATGGCAATGCGCATCAGCTTCTTATTGTAGAACAGATTAGCAATGCCCGTCCATGCTGGAGTGAGAGCCAGGCTGGGTCAATGACCGCGATTAATCCGTTGTTAACCGAGTTTGACTTTACCAACATTTGTGGTCGCAGCATCGACAGTAACGGTTACTCTCTTCGGACAGCCGGTGAGGATCAAAACTGGAAATATAGCCTGCGAGTGGCAAAGAAAGATAACGATATCCTATTACTAGGGTCTCCCACTAGCGATCGCTCTGCGCCTGAGTTGCTGATTGGTCGGGTACGGGGCAACACGAACGGGTTTGCCAAAATCTATCTAGAACCTGGTTGGCGGCTCACAAAGCGAGTGTACAACGGTAGTCCGGTGGGTCACATCTACTTGACGAATGACCAAACGATCGCCAGTCTCAATGCCACAGCATTGGCCGCTAGACCTCCAATCACGACGCCTCTCCCGCCAGTTAAGCCCGTTACGCCCCCGGTTGCAACCAAACCTGAAACGAAACCACCCGTTGCAACTAAGCCTGAAACTAAGCCGCCAGTCGCCAGTAACCCTGAAACAAAACCACCTGTCTCTACTCCAACTCAGCCTCAAACTAACGTGAAGAAGTATCCCTGGTGGCAATTCTGGAACTGGGGCAAGAAAGGGGTACAACCCACCTCAACCACCCAAGCTCCAGTTCCGAGTCAGTCTGGTACGGTAGTTGTGCCAACCACCTTGAATTACTAGCAGATAGCCTGATCCTGAAGTTGGGAATGGCAACATCAGGAGGACTAGAGCAAACCGATCGAATGACTAGATGAGTGGAATGCCTTGTGGCTGTTATCCTTTGGGTGGCAACCAAGGCATTCTTTCCTGTGTGTAAGTTCAACGATTCTGATTCTTCTCTAACTGCACAAATTACATCAAGTCTGGAACAACTGCGACAACTGACCCAGACTAGCATCCAAGCGGGCTGGCGCTATTGGGATGGTGACCTGCCTGTTGCAGAAGCACTCCGTTCTGAGAGTTGGTCAACCTGGACGACAGCCGCTCTAAATGCCAGAGATCATCTGCCCTGGAACAAAGGACGGCAGGTTCGCTGGTTTGCTCAAATCATTACCGTTCCGACGACGTTACAAGGTTATCCCCTAGAAGACTTATGCTTGCGACTAGCTCTGTTGTGGTGGGCAGAAGTAGCACATGTATACGTCAATGGAGAGTTGGTGCAGGTAGGCGATTTATTTGATTGTGCACCCCGCTTATTGCTGAGTCCTCAAGTGCAGCCAGGGAAAACGATCGCGATCGCCCTCCGGTTAGTCAGTCCTAATCATGATGATGGGGCATTAATGAAATCAGTTTGTCATTATGAGGCTGCCCATTCCGACCATCCCTTGGAACCGAGTTTTATTGCAAATGAGTTGGCGGTTTTACATAGCTTCTTAACTCAGTTTGCTCCAGAACATTTAACCGAGTTGGGGACAACCATTCAGCAAATTCCCTGGGCTACGCTTCACACCTCCCCCCATTCTCGACAACCGTTTGATCAAGCTCTGGCAGAGTTACGGCGATCGCTACAAGCCTTAGCTGCACCCATCAAACAACGGCAGATCAAACTGCTGGGACATGCTCATTTAGATATGGCATGGCTATGGACAGTCAGCGAAACCTGGCATGTGGCAGAACAAACTTTTCGATCGGTACTGTCACTGCAACCCGACTTCCCAGAACTAATTTTTTGTCATTCCACTCCAGCCTTATATGAGTGGATCGAACAGAATCGCCCCGACGTATTTGCTCAGATTCAAGCTCAAGTGAAAGCAGGCACCTGGGAAATTGTCGCAGGGTTTTGGATTGAGCCAGAGTTGAATCTAATTAGTGGTGAATCGATGGTGCGGCAGTTGCTGTATGGGCAACGTTATGTAGAAGAGAAGTTTGGTGCAGTTTGCCCGATCGCCTGGGTACCCGATACCTTTGGATTTTCCTGGCAGCTACCGCAAATTCTCAAGCAAGCGGGGGTGGAATACTTTGTCACCCAAAAACTGCGCTGGAACGATACCACCAAATTTCCCTATGACTGGTTTTGGTGGCAAGCCCCCGATGGTAGCCAGATTTTGAGTTTAATGTCAGCCCCGATCGGAGAAGGCATCGATCCGATTAAAATGACCAACTTTGCCTGGGGTTGGGAAGCCCAAACTGGGATTCCTAATTCCCTTTGGTTGCCCGGAGTTGGCGATCATGGTGGGGGTCCAACCCGTGACATGTTAGAAGTCGCTCGTCGCTGGCAACACTCCCCCTTCTTCCCCGAGATTGAATTTACGACTGCTCTGAATTACCTGCAATCTCTCCCCTCATCTCCCCCATCTTCTCCAACCGCTCTATCGTCCTCACCCACCGTCCCGCTCTGGCCCTCCGAACTCTACCTGGAATACCATCGCGGTTGCTATACGACCCATGCTGACCAGAAACAATGGAACCGTCATGGCGAGACGTTAATCTACACTGCCGAACTTTGGGCAGCCTTAGCGACGTTAGCGATCGCTACTCCTTATCCCAAAGCTGAATTAGAACAGGTCTGGAAGCGGGTGTTATTGAACCAGTTCCATGACATTCTGCCCGGTTCTTCAATTACTCAGGTATTTGTGGATGCGGAGAAAGATTGGCTGGCAGCTGAACGATTAGGCTCAGAAATTCTCTATGGCACTTTGCAGACGATCGCTCAACACATTAACCTACCCAATCCACCCCATCCCGATGCTCGACCGATCGTAGTATTTAATTCGCTCAACTGGACCCGATCACAAGTCATCGAACTGCCAGCCGCTTTGAATACTCAGGTATCGGGTATTTATGATTCAGCAGGTCAGCCGGTTGCCTTGGAGCAGACTGCAACAGGTGAGTGGCTATTCTGGGCGGATCAGATTCCGGCGATCGGCTATCGGCTATTTTGGTGGCACTCCCACAACCAAACATCAATCAATTTGCCAGCGCTAACCGTTCCTGAGACGTTTGTTTTGGAGAATGACGCGCTCCGAGTGACCGTAAATTCCGAAACAGGTGATTTGGCAAGCGTGTGGGACAACCTAGCTCAACGAGAAGTATTAAGTGGGGCTGGCAATCAACTGCAAGCCTTTGAGGATAAAGGTCAGTATTGGGATGCCTGGAATATTGATCCTAACTATGCCCAACATCCCTTACCACCAACCAAACTACAAAGCATTCAATGGCTGGAACGGGGAACATTGCGATCGCGATTGCAAGTGGTGCGGCAATTAGGTAACTCGATCTTCGAGCAAGACTATGTGCTGGAAGCTGGCTCACCGTGCCTGAAAATTGAGACGCGGGTGGATTGGCAAGAACGCCATATTTTGGTGAAAGCAGCGTTTCCACTGACGGTTATGGCAGATGTTGCCACTTATGAAATTCCCTGTGCAGCAATTCAGCGATCGACCAATCCTCAAACCGATCGTGAAACAGCCCAATGGGAAGTTCCGGCGTTGCGATGGGTTGACTTAAGTGATGGTGAGTATGGAGTCAGCCTATTAAATGACTGTAAATATGGCTATGATAGCCAGCCCAGCCAACTCCGCTTGACGTTACTGCGCGGCACCGAATGGCCCGATTCTGAAGCTGACAAAGGACACCACAGCTTTACCTACGTCCTGTATCCCCATACTGGAACTTGGCAAGCAGCACATACAGTACGGCAAGGCTATGACCTGAATTTGCCATTGCAATTGATTGTGCCAGAGGAGCAGAATGAGACGATCGCGCCCACTTTACCTCCTGTTAGTTCCTGCTTGGACTTAGGCAGTGATTCTCTCATCCTGATGGCATTTAAGCAGGCAGAATCCACACCAGAGGAATGGGTTTTACGCTGTTATGAAGCGGATGGAAGAGAGGCACAGTTACAGTTACAGAGCGATCTCAAGTTGCAGTTAGGGCAACCAGTCGATCTGTTGGAACGGGCGATCGCAGCTCAAACAAGTGAGGGGCAAACCACTATGGTTCACCCCTGGAAAATTGTCAGTTTTAAGGTAGTTCAGTCAGAACCATAATTTTGGGGAATCGGGGTAACATCATGACAAGTAATGTTTGGATTTGAGTCAATAAGCATTAGTGTTAGCTTCGCCCCGACTCATCACCTGCTTAGTCTTCATGATCTTCAAATGGGTCATCCAGGTTCTTGGCTGGAGGACCAAACGCTGTATAGATGGCGTATCCGGTTAGACCGACCAGGACGGCACAGATCGAAATATTAAGAGCTATTGCAGGTTCCATGCGTGAGAAAAATTATGAGTACCTTACCCCTATAATGTTACGAAGAATAACAAATTCTGTCGAGCTTAATCATAGGTGACTCATGGCACAGCGGACTCGGTTGGGAGACATTCTGCGTCCCCTGAATTCTGAATACGGTAAAGTTGCTCCTGGTTGGGGAACCACGCCCGTAATGGCAACGTTCATGGCGCTATTCTTTGTCTTTTTGCTGATTATTCTGCAAATCTATAACTCCTCACTGCTGCTCACCGACTTTAACGTTGACTGGCGCAGCATTGGTGGCTAAACCTTTTTAGTTCACAACTGAAGCACTGTTTATTTTGAAGTCACCCCGGTTCTGCCGGGGTTTTTTGTGCTCAGAAGCTGACTAAAGATTTACATGCGATCGCAGGAGTGCATAAATCTTAAACACCCCTGCGAGTTTATTCATATTGAATCTAATGTCCTTAGCCCATGCCTAAGATTTCATAGCCCGCATCAACATAAATAATCTGTCCAGTAATGCCACTGGCTAGATTGCTACAGAGGAAGGCGGCGGTATTACCCACTTCTGTTTGGGTGACGGTTCGACGTAATGGTGCCACAGCTTCAACATGGTGGATCATGTCTAGAATCCCGCCGACAGCTGAAGAAGCCAGTGTCCGAATGGGACCAGCAGAGATTCCGTTGACCCGAATGTTTTGTGGACCCAAATCGGCAGCCAGATACCGCACACTCATTTCTAATCCAGCTTTAGCGATCCCCATCACGTTGTAGTTGGGAATGACACGGACTCCACCCAAATAGGTCAGCGTGACGACACTGCCACCTTCCGTCATCAGCGGTTTCGCCGCCGCACAGAGCTTCACCAAGGAGTAAGTGCTAATATCCATAGCCAAAGCGAAACCATTACGAGAAGTTTCGGCAAAGCCCCCAGACAGATCATCTTTGTTAGCGAAAGCAAGGCAGTGAATCAGAATGTCTACCCTGCCCCACTTTTCGCGCACCGTATCGAAGGTCGCCTGAATTTGAGCATCATCTTGAACATTGCAGGGCACAAACAAGCTTGGCTGCAATGGTTCTACTAGATCGGCAACTTTTTTCTCCATTTTGCCCTTTTCATCAGGCAGATAAGTCACTCCGATGTTGGCTCCGGCTTGGTGAAGCTGCTGGGCAATGCCCCAGGCGATCGAGCGGTTATTAGCAATCCCCGTTACCAGGGCGTTTTTTCCTGTCAAATCCAGCATGGCGATCGGTACTTTATGCAATGATTAAGCGCAACTATGAGAATACTCAAAGATGGGGTACAACGGTAGCAGATCTCATCGGATAGGAGTTCTTAATTTCGACCCAATCACCATCGCCATGCAGGCAGTTTGAGGAGCAAAGCGTTGCTGCTTGCACGATCGAGTAAATTTCCTGGCGAAGGCTAAAATCCTCAATAAAATTAGGATAATTCTTTCTAAGATGGTTGCATCGGAGTACTGTTCACTCAATTGAGTCAGCGAACAAATGAAATACTTGTGACCGTAAGTAATTTTGTAGCAAATGGCACAAAAAACCACTGTGAAGTAAGTTTAAGTGTTCTAAGTTACAGATCCGTTTAGTAAACCTCACCGTTGTTATCTGGGCAACGTTCATCGCACCAGTCAGGGGATATGGTAGTGACGCAAGATCAGCCGCTGGCATCAGTATTCCGTCAAATGAGTGGGGGAGCATTTCCACCCGTTGTCGAAACCTTTGAACGAGGCAAGACGATCTTTTTCCCTGGTGATCCAGCAGAACGGGTGTATTTCTTGCTCAAAGGTGCCGTGAAACTTTCACGGGTCTATGAGGCAGGAGAAGAGATTACCGTAGCGTTGTTAAGAGAAAATAGTGTATTTGGGGTACTGTCCTTGATCACAGGGCATCGATCTGACCGCTTCTATCATGCGGTTGCCTTTACTCCAGTCGAGTTACTTTCAGTGCCGATCGAGCAAATGGAGAAAGCTCTAAAAGAAAATCCCGATTTATCATTGGTCTTACTTCAGGGGCTATCATCCCGGATTTTGCAAACCGAAATGATGATTGAAACTCTGGCACATCGGGACATGGGATCGCGACTTGTGAGCTTTTTGTTAATCCTCTGTCGTGACTTCGGGCTACCGACCAAAGAGGGCATCACGATCGATTTGAAGCTGTCCCACCAGGCAATTGCAGAAGCGATCGGGTCTACCCGAGTGACTGTGACGCGGTTATTAGGTGATCTACGTCAGGATAAAATGATCTCGATTCATAAGAAAAAAATCACAGTTCACAATCCAGTCACCTTAAGCCAACAATTCAACTAACCTTCCTGATTCCATTCGCTCCTCCAAACCGCGATAACTGAATACACATAGGGTAGGCTGTAGATGAACTTTCGCCCTGAAAATTTCGTCTGCCAGGTTTCTAGGACTTTGCCATATCAAGTTTGATAGATGCGAGTCTGGGGCACTATCTGGGGACGATGTTTCTGGGATAGAACAGTCTATTAATTATGATGCACTTGAGCGATCGAGGCAGATAGGGCGTTTTGGAGTATCGATGTCCATTGGGTTCATCCTAGTTTTGGCGGTTTTGGTGTTAGGTGGGGTGATTGCTACTGTTGGTGATCGGTTGGGGACAAAAGTGGGCAAAGCCCGCCTTAGTCTGTTTAACCTCCGACCTCGACGGACGGCAACGTTAATTACCATTCTGACTGGCGGCATTATTGCCGCCTCTACATTGGGTATTCTGTTCGCCGCTAGTGAACAGTTGCGCACAGGAGTATTTGAACTAAATTCCATTCAACGACGGTTGCGGAAAACGCGGGCTGACCTACGAGAAGCTAGAGATGAACGCGAACAAATTGAGGATGAACTCGATCAAGTCCGTACCGATCGCGCTACAGCGAAGAAGCAATTAACCCAAACTCGCCAACAACTCACAGACACCAATCAGTCCTTACAAACAGCGCTAGCAGAACGCTCCCGTGCCCAAACCGAGCGATCGCGTATCGAATCTGAACTTAGCCAAACTCGCCGACAACTCGCTACTGTATCAGAGCAAGGGGGGCGGTTACGCTCCGAAATTAGCCAATTGCAACAAGAACGCAAGCAGGTGATCGCTGAACGGGAAGCCCAGATCCAGGATCGAGAACGAGTGATCCAGGAGCGGGAAACTCAGCTGAAGCAACTGGAAGTTCAACAAGATTATCTTTCGCGAGAGGTAAGCCGATTAGAGCGCGAAGCCCAAGGATTACGGCAAGGCAACCTAGCGATTCAGCGGGGACAGGTATTAGCTACAGCGGTTGTCCGGGTGGTGAATCCTGATCGGGCTCAACAAGCTGTTGATCAGCTGCTGCGGGAAGCCAATCGAGCGGCCGTCCAATTAGTTCAACCGGGAACCAAAGATCAAGAACAGATTATTCAGATCACTAAGTTAGAGGTGGAGCAATTAAATCAACAAATTGATGATGGACAGGATTATGTTGTGCGGATCTCTTCCGCTGCAAATTACTTAGTTGGTGAACGCACTATCCAGGTATTTGCTGAAGCTGTGCCTAACCGCTTAGTCTTCCGACAGGATGACTTAGTCGCTGCCACATCGTTTGATCCCTCCACAATGTCTGATGATCAAATGCAACAACGGATTAACTTGTTACTGGCAGCTGCCGGATTCCGTGCCCGTCGCTTAGGGATTCTAACGGATACAGTCCAAATTGGGCGCGTCCAAAATCTGATTGTATTTATCGACAAGCTGAAACAGTATCGTCAGTCGATCGGGCTAAAAGTAGTAGCTGCAAATGATATCTATACGGCAGGTCCGCTCAAAGTTGAGCTACTAGCCGAGCAAAACGGACAAATTTTATTCCAGACTGAAGATGACAATGACATGGATAGTCAAAAACCTTAAAAGCTTAATCCTAATAAAGGTCAAGCGGTATCACCATATTACTCAGTCCGTGATGTTAATCACCTGAAAATGCCATCCTTATCACATTGATCCTCAGTCCAACAGACGATAACTGAAGTATGTTGCTCATCCTCCTGAAAACGTCATGTCTGGTTCACTTTGCAGTAAAGGGTCTATTATCATCCACGCGATCGCGATCACGACGGCTTTATCGATTGTGTCGGGTTATCTCTCTCCCAAATCATCTCCTACCAGCCAGTTTCCTACGCCATTGAGCTTTAGCTCCAGTGCCTCGGCTCAACGCTAACTTATGTTCTCGTCGTGATCTCCGTTCGCCTACCCAGAAAAGCTCCTAGACTGGAGACAACGAGATCAGCCAAGAACGTATGGTGCGACTGAAACTTTGGCAGTGGATAGTATTAGCTGTTCCGATCGCCGCAACTGTCAGCTTCCTCATGATTGCGGCAGGCATGAAAATTCATGAGCTGGGAATTAACTGGGTTTGGGGCATTATCGTTCTTGTCTTTGCTGGTTGGCGCTGGTTAGTAGTCAAATGGACTCAACCGGCCTTTGCTCAAATTGAGGCCGTGGTTGCAGAAGTTGAAGCCGAACTTGAAGCAACACCCACACAAGCTACAACCCCAATCAGCAATGTCGATCGACAAGCCGAAGCTGCCCTCCAACAAGTTTTGACCGCCTCTCGTACCGATCCAGTCCTCTGGGAAAACTGGGGCATCTTCTGGCAACGTTGTCAGGAAATGGTCACTGCGATCGCCCACACCTATTACCCAGAAGACAAACGCCCCCTACTCAAAATCTACGTCCCCCAAGCCTATACGCTCCTGCGAGGCACTGTGGATGACATGGATCAATGGATGCAGAAGCTCTCTCCCGTTCTGAATCAGGTGACGATCGGGCAAGCCTACGAAGCCTATGAGGTTTATAAACGGCTGGAGCCTTCTGCCCGGAAGCTAATGCGGGTATGGAACTGGGCGCAATGGCTCCTCAATCCGGCAGCAGCAGTCGCTAGACAAGCCACTCAAAACTATAGTAATCAAGCGAATCAGCAACTTTTAGGCAACTTAGGGCAACTATTACGAGAAGCCGCTTTAACGAACTTAGGCAGACAGGCGATCGCGCTTTACAGTGGCAAAACGCCAAAGCTCCCAGAATTAGTAGCACCGCCACCGACAACGCTGACTGCTAAAACTCAGGCTCTCCGCGACATTCTCACTCAAGCAGAACCTCCCGAACAGGTAGAGCAAAAACCCGTCAATATTCTGCTCGTTGGTCGCACGGGAGCGGGTAAAAGTAGCCTGATTAATACGCTATTTATCGATCGGCGCGCCGAAGTTGATATTCTACCCAGCACCGACCAACTACAAGACTATCACTGGCAAGCTTCCACTGGGGAAACCCTGACGCTCTGGGATAGCCCGGGATATGAACAAACCGATCGTCCTGATTTACGCGAACAGGTCTTAGACCTTTTGCCACAAGCAGATTTACTGTTATTGGTTACACCAGCTCTTGATCCAGCTCTCCAAATGGATCTTGACTTTATTAAAGATGCCAAAGCCACCATCGCCGATTTACCGATCATTACGGCTGTAACTCAAGTCGATCGCTTACGTCCACTCCGCGAATGGTCGCCCCCTTACGATTGGAAAATCGGCACTCGCCCCAAAGAAGCTGCCATCCGGGAAGCCGTCCACTATCGCACTGAACTATTTGGTGAGTTCTGCCAGTTGGTATTACCGATCGTCACTGGCGATCTTGATGCCCAGCGAACAGCTTGGGGTCTAGAAGCTTTATCATTAGGACTGCTAGAAGCGATCGCGCCTGCTAAACAACTACGCTTTGCCCGCTTTCTCCGCAATCTCGAAACTCGCACCGTTGCCGCCGTTAAAATCATTGATCACTACACGTTCCAGATGGCAACCACTCAAGGACTCACCGCTTTACTGAAAAGTCCTGTCTTGCAATTCATCTCTACCCTCACAACGGGTTCCCCTAATCTGGCTTACTTACTAGCCGAAAAAATTCCCGTAGAACAGTTGCCGATCGTCATCGGTAAACTCCAAATGGCATATGAGTTGTTCGCTCTATTTAGCACTGGACAACCAAACATCCAAAACTTTGATTTACTCGCCCTTTGGTCAGTTTTAATAGACAATACAGGCTCACCCGAGCGCAATGCCTGGGCTTTCGGTCATGCCATCACTGAATATTGGACTCAAGCTTTGACAACAAACCAACTTCAAGAGCGGTTTAACCACTATCTCAGTCTTTAAAGTAGCCAAGTCATTGTGCCACTTCAGCCACTATTTCATGTCTCATCATGCCCCTCAAACCCTCCCAAATTCTGAATCTGCTCAAAGCTAAACGTGACGATTTCACTAGATTTGATAAAACCGCTCTACAAGCTCTAGAAAAATACCGTTTTGCCCTTACAGAAGCATCCCAAGAGCCTGCCGAGACATTGCTAGAACAATTAGATAGTTACTCCATTTACGATCGTGGCGCAGAACCTTTAGAAACCACCAATCCATGCCCCAATTGGATCATTCCCGCTAAATTAAATTGGCAAAGTCGGGAAGAAAGCTTTGCTTGGGCCCGCGATCGCATTACCGGCATAGCTACATTTGCTGTTGACGGTTCCCAAATTTATCCCAGTAAAGATCTTTCTATTCCTGTTGCCCTAGTCCAAATCGGTTGGTACGAAAACTTCCATTTACCCGATGGTCGCTACGAAAAAGACATCACGACTGATGTCATGACTCCCACCGATCTTAAAGTCAGCAGCAGTAGTGAACCCGTCGATCGTCGCGTCAACATGCGTCGCTTCGAAATGGAAGTTGAACGCTTAATTCAATACATGGAAGAGCGCTCAAACTGTGATAACTGTCTAGCTTTTTTCGATGGCTCTTTAGTCGTTACCTTCGCTGAAGCCTTCGATGATGATACCCGCCGCTTCTATGTCAACTGCATTACCCGTCTACTGCAAGCTAGCGAACAACATCGTGTTCCCCTAATCGGTTATGTCGATACGTCTTACGCACGTGATTTAACCTTAATGCTGCAACGCTTATACAGGCTACCTGAAGTCAACTCCATTCATGATCCCCCTCTCCTCAGCCGGCACATGCAGTGGGGCGATCGCACTCCTTTGTTCTATTGCCGTCGCCCTGGCATTCTCAAACAATATCCAGCCACGATCGCCAACAGAATCGCTTTTACATACTTGAAAGCCCACGAAGGTTACCCAATTCGGCTGGAGTTACCAGTCTGGATCTACGAAGCTGGAATCCATGACCAGATCCTAGACTGGGTACGCTGCGAAATTATTATCGGTGGCGGTTATCCCTATGTGATTGAAACCGCAGACCAAACAGCAGTCCTAAAAAATGACGATCGACATGTTTTCTATCGTCTACTACAAGATTGGGCAGACGCAGAAGAGTTGAACCTACGTCTATCTCGCAAAATGGTTAGTAAGGTCCGTCGTCGTTAATAACACTTTCTACTAATCAAACCTGTATTCCAAAACAGACCCATAAAAATAAAAATCCCCCTTCAATCGCTGAAGAGGGATTTTCTAAAAATCACCCTGGCATCGAGCTATTTTTGCGGGACGCTACCGTCCGACTATCTTCGCCGCTGGTCTGTTTCACACCTGAGTTCGGGATGGGTCAGAGTGGGTCCAAACCGCTAGAGACACCAGGAAAGCTTGAGG
>VRZD01000031.1 GCA_016743235.1 Pantanalinema sp. GBBB05
GCTCGGTTGTGTCGAAAGTTTAGGTCAGTTAAGGTACTGTTCAAGTTGGTTACCCATTGCCAAACCTTTGCTTTTGCTAAAGCTTTTATGTATGGCTACTGTTCATGCCCTATTTAGGATGACTATAGAACTGTAGAAACTTCAAGATAAATTTCTAGAATTCCTCCTCTATAAGAGTTATAGACACAGCAATACTATTGATCGACTACAGCTAACCTAAATAGGAAGTGAATGGATGATAAGCATAAAAATCTGCCTTCAAGTCTACCCTACCGTGACGATGGAAATGCTCAAACAATTTATAGCCAGAATCCGCCACCCATTGAACTCAAACGTGCCCTTGCCGTGCAGATGAGCCAACATGGGCAAAGTTATCGCACGATCCACGATATTCTGCAAGTGTCGCTTGGCTTCATCAGTGCCAGTTGCCAACGCTACGAACGCTCAGGAATTCAAGGACTGCGATCCAATTACTGGGGAACAGCAGGCTATCTGAGTGCTGAGCAAAAGCAAGAGTTGTTTAGGTGGCTGGATGGGCAGGATGCTTGGACATTGGAGGAAGTGATAGACCCCATTGAGGATCGCTACGGGGTGGTGTATCAGTCACTCCAAAGTTACTATGCCCTGCTGAAATCTGCGGAGTTTAGTTGGAAGAAAACACAACCTGCCCATCCGGATAAAGATGACCAGCAAATCCAGGAAAAATTGAAATTTAGGATGTTCGGTTATGGATACGCTCTACTATGATTCGTCATCAACCATTCAAATCCACAACAGTTATGGACTTTAAAGCGAGGTTGCATCACGATCGCAGCTTTTTTGGTGAGGAGCGAGATCGGGCGTTCCTCAAATCCGCAACCGTTGTGGATTTAGTGGTGGGTACTAAAGTCGCGATCGATGATGAGCCAACTGAAACACCCTCGATCGTGCCTGCTGCGAATAGGAACTAGCCCTCCGGTTTTTCTTTATTTGAACTGTAAAAGTAAGGAGAACGCTTCAAGATCCATTCACCTGAGAGATCAATCATGAACCTAAAGCGACTCGGAATTGCCCTCTTTGCCGCAACGTCTGCTTTGACCGTGGTTCCAAGTACAGCCCAGGCTGACGAATGTACAGACTCGCTATCCTACATCCAGCTCCCAAATGGAGCTAGGAAAAGGTGCATCAATTTGAGGTACTTGACTACCTTAGGCGCAATCCGTCAAAACATGAAAGACGTTGATGCAGAGTACTTGCAAATGATGAGATTGAATTCTGGTGCGACCAGTATCACGAATACCGTGTCCAATGATAGTGGCTACTATTCCAATACCCGTCGTTATGAACCGACACCAGAGGAACGGAGAGCGATTCAGCAGGCGCAGGCAGCAGTGTCTGAGAAGCGGACACTGACAGCAGCTTTTACAGAGAAGGCTGAGCAGCTCATCTTCCGCCGCCAAACTCAAGTTCTGAACCAGCTTAGTGGAGTTTTAGCTGAACGCGGCTACTAATTTATGGGTTGGTGAACCCCGATCGCGCCATTTAGCGATCGGGGTTCCAATATCAGTGGATGACTGTTCAAATCCGCAACCGTTGCGGATTTGAGAGTGCGGCGCGATCGATAGTGTGTAATGACCCAGTTGAGCAGCGGCAAGCGACCTTGGCATCATAACCGATCGCCCCTGTTCCACTGTTCCAACGCAGGTTTCGGCTCATTTGGCTTTTCCTGCAAGTGAGAGGAGTGAGGACAGTAGGAGCAGATGAAACGAGAGCACTGGCTCCCATTGTTTACATTCAATGGAGTTCCCCAGCGTGTGGGAACTCTACACCAGACTAACTTTATTACATCTTTGATGAAGGACACTAAAGTTTTCATACGATTGGTTGTCTTGATGTATGAGGATATTTATTATTGTCCTGATAGTTTGCCCTAAAAGCGCAATGGCTAACGGTTGCGTTCAGCGGTTGCAAGAATAAGAACTAAGCACCAGAGGCTTCATTACACTCCGTTGCAACGGGCTTGTTAGCCTGCATCAACTGTAATGTAGAGTTATCGATCCCCATGCCATAACGCCATTCACCATTGAGATACAGCCAGGTTGGCACCTGACGCACAAGGTCATGATTGCCCTCAAAACAAATTGTTCCTTGCTTCAAGGCAAGATTCAGATGGGTATAGCCCATCCAGACATGAGTGAAGGCACTCAGATCAGCTGATATTAAGACATCCACCTTAAAGCCTGGGTCTTTTTGGCACACATCCACCTGCTTATCCTCGATCACGACCCACCAACTGCGATGAGTTTTGCGCCCTTTGGTTAATCCAGAAAAGTCAAACTGAAGCACCATTTTTTGTGCAGCTACTGCCTCAAGATTGATGCGTCGCCTCATCCCCCACATTAATAAAGCATCATCTAAATCTTCTGGGGCAATTTGCTCGCTTCCCCATTGTTGGGCCCAAACGCCCATCGCCTCAATCAGCGGACGCAGGGCTTCTCCAGCAGGTGTGAGAACGTACTCATACCCCTGCCCAGTTTCCTTTTCGTAGCTGACAACAACCCCTGCTTTCTCAAGCTCTTTCAGTCGTTGGACCAAAAGCGCCCGAGACATTAATGGGACTCCCCGACTAATGTCATTGAAGTAGCGATTGCCATACAGCATTTCTCGCAGTACCAAGGGGTTCCAGCGATCGCCAATGACTTCAGCCGCCTTTGCCACCGGGCAGAATTGCCCATATCCCTTTCTCATAGCAGACCTAGGGAAGTAACAATCAGGTTCAGATATTGAACTTGTACCACCTCATCCAGCAAATCAGAATGGGATCAACACAAGATTTAAAGGAGACCGCCTGATGTTAGAACTACAAACCACATCACCCATCCAACAGGAAGCAATAGATTGGTTGTTCCTGGCAGAATCTCTGGGCAATCAGTTTGCCGCAAGAGAAATTGAAGCCGATGAATGTGATCTATTTGTCGCTGATAACATTGCCAGATTAAAAGCAGCTGGACTGGTAGCAGCGGGTGTTCCGAGTGATCTTGGAGGAGGAGGTGCTAGCTATACCGAGCTGTGCACTGTGCTACGTATCTTAGGGCGCTATTGCAGTTCAACAGCACTGGCATTCTCGATGCATACTCATCAGGTCATGGTGCCAACCTGGCGCTGGCATAATCAGAATGCTCCGGTTGATGGATTACTCAGACGAGTGGCAAAGGAACAACTGATCCTGCTTAGCAGTGGTGGTTCAGATTGGTTGCAGAGTGCTGGCACAGCAGTAAAAGTAGAGGGTGGATTTCTCATTACAGCTCGAAAAGTATTTGCCAGTGGTGCGCCTGCTGCAAATTTGCTGATGACCAGTGCGGTTTACGAAGACCCAGAAATGGGGTCTACAGTATTACATTTTGCGGTTCCGATGAATGCTCAGGGCGTTACCATTGAATCAACCTGGCAAACCATCGGGATGCGTGGAACCGGATCTCATGATGTGGTCCTCTCGGATGTTTTTGTCCCCGATGCCGCAGTCGCTTTGCGACGAGAACAAGGGAAATGGCATTTTATTTTTCATTTAATTTCGATGATTGCGATGCCGTTGGTTTATTCCGTTTATGTTGGGGTTGCTGAAGCGGCCCGCGATCGAGCGGTTCAACTGGCAATGAAACGTCGTACCGATGAACATCTCTGTTATATGGTGGGAGGTTTAGATAATGAATTAATGGCTGCAAAGTTAGCACTTCAGCACATGATTACAACTGCCGAGGTGAGCCAGCCTGGCTTTGAGACGACGAATCAAATTATGACTGGACGGACACTTGTTGCCAAAGCGGTGTTAAATGTGGCTGATTTAGCGATGGAAATTGCTGGAGGAAGTGCGTTCTATCGGAAGCTGGGTCTGGAGAAATTGTTCCGTGATGTGCAGGGAGTCCGCTATCACCCTCTCAGGGAAGAGGCTCAGCGCAAATTGTCAGGTCAATTGGCATTTGGATGGGATACATCTTCCTTATAGGGTGGACCCTTTTACCCAAAGCGATCACTCACTTTAAACCTACGTAGAAACGAGCGATCGCTTTTCCCTGCTAACTGTCCACACAATCTAATAAATAAGTTGTGGGCTAACAATGAATAGACGGAATTTTTCCACCTAACATCCTAAAACCAGGAATTAGATAGAGAGATTCAGTCAGTCTCCAAATCAGAATGCCTATCGATCGCTGCTTATAAGAACCTGCGATCGCGAAGGGCAATTGTGTATTACCAACGATCGCAGCCTAAAACGTTAATCTCCCAAATCCGCAACCGTTGCAGATTTGAAAACCCCGATCGCGCCTCACCAACGATCAGGCTTAAATAAAGCTTCATGTCACTGCTAACCATCGACGATCTCAGGGTCAAAATCAGATAACAGAAGGGGGCAGCGATCGAGGTCTTTTTCTTTTGGTTTAAATCCGCAACCGTTACGCTTTGTGACCAAGGATTGATAGCACCATTTCAAACAATTCGTCGGGGCGGTTAGTACAACCAACTGCGCCTTTCCGTCGCGCTTCTGCTATATGTTCTGGTAATTTCGAGCTTGCATAAATTAGAAACGGAGTACGCTCGCCACGGGAACGTAATTTATTTAGCAAGCAGGGTATATCCCGCTTGTGCATCTGGGGGGCGTCCCATATCCGAAATTATGGCATCAAACCGTTGGGTTCTAATGTGCTCTAGTGCTTCCTCCGTTGATAATGCCAGCACAAAATTAATCCCCAATGCTCTGAGGGCTTGCCGTTCGTAAATGTTGTTATCCGGTCTATCATCCACCCAAAGCACGGTTGATTTTTCTGCCTGCTTGATAGCTTGAGGTGTCACGGCTTCTGCCACCACATTTGCCGCACCTTCGGGGGTCGCTCCCCCAGTCGAACGGGAAGCGGCAACGGCTAAGGCGGCAGCGGCTTCAGCCTGTTTGCGTTTCATGGATGCTTCAAAGCCAGCACCTTTGAGGGAAAATTCGCTGAGGTTGGCAAAGAAATCCCGCAGGACAGAACCGAAGCGCAGCAGGATAAACAGAAATATTCCGGGCCAGATGAGAACATGGATCAATCTGGTGATGGCATCAAGTAGTTTTATCAGCTCGTCAACTGTCACCTTGAACCCCTCTTTGACTGCATGAAACGGAAGCTTGTGTCTGCCGCTATAGCGTGTCAGCTAACACTTTAACTTGGACTACCTACTTTTGATGCTATTGTGCTTGATTCTAGGAGAGCTGCTAGTTGATGCTCAAACTCAGACGGCTTCAATTGTTCTTCTAGAAGCTCGTGATGTACAACTGGGTGAGGAATGCGATCGGGGTTCCAATATCAGTGGGATAACTGTTCAAATCCGCAACCGTTGCGGATTTGAGAGTGAGGCGTGATTGTTACACTGTACCGATCGCCATTAGCAACGGCTTATGCGTTTGCGTCTATATCAGCAATTACTGCTCGTCCGTTGCAGGGCATATTGTTACGTATATTTGATGTAAACACCGACAAGCCGCTCCTAATGCATCAATACCTATGCTTCTAGGTCAAAATTCAACAAATGAGAGCAGCATCTTTAAGCTTAAGATGAGTGAGATAACTGCGAATATCTTTTTCAAATAAGCCTCAGGCAAACGCTGCGACCAACGAGCGCCATAAGGAGCAGAAATGGAGCTAGCGATCGATATGGCAAAAAATGCAGGTAGGTAAATGAATCCAATCGTATAGGGATCATTCAATGTCTTGGACCAACCGCTAATCATGTAGCCAGTCGTTCCGGCGATCGCGATGGGAAGCCCGATGGCGGCTGACGTGCCAACAGCTCTTTTCATGCTGATATTCTTATAGCTCAGGTAGGTCACGGTCAGAAAACCGCCGCCCACGGCGGCTAAGGCGGACACCGATCCGATCGCAACTCCAGCCGTCAGCAATCCACGAAGGGTGACTGGTTTCAAGCTCGGTTTGGGTTTCCAATTCACAAACATCTGCACGGCTACAAGCGCCATGAAAAGCGCAAAGAAAAAAGCAATGTAAGTAGAGTTAAGATGGGCAGCGATTTGGGTAGATAGCAGTGCGCCCAGCATAATTCCGGGAGCCATACCGCTAACGACTTTCCACACGACAGTACCTCGAGACGCATGGGCACGAACACTGGCGATTGAGGAAATGATCATACACATCAATGATGTTCCCAAAGACAAGTGGATGACTTCCTCTCCGCCAATACCCTGGTAAACAAGGATTGATGCCAGCAAAGGAACCAATATTCCACCCCCACCCACACCGAGCAAGCCCCCCATAAACCCAACAAATCCGCCCAATGCACTGTATACCAATATCCATGCAAGTTCTAACATTTGTATCTAGCCCGTCAAGTTGCATATAGGGCTACAATACAAGTTCAAGTTAACTTGAGGTCAAGGGTTAATTGCGAAATGGATATATCGGAAGTTGCAAAGGCATCAGGGTTGCCTGCTTCAACGCTACGCTTTTACGAAGAGAAGGGGCTGATTCAGTCTAATGGACGGAGTGGGCTACGCCGTCTATTCAATCCCGATGTGATGGATCGGCTTGCTTTAATCTCTCTGGGACGGAGTGCCGGATTCTCGCTGGATGAAATCGCTGCAATGTTTACTTCTGAAGGGCTTGAAATTAATAGAGCACTACTTTCAGCTAAAGCAGAGGATCTGGATAAGATAATCAAGGAACTGACCTCAATGCGTGATGGGCTTCGTCATGCAGCAGTTTGCAAAGCACCAAACCATTTTGAATGTCCAACATTTCTTCGTCTTCTCCGTATTGCTGGCAAAAATCGGTCTAGACAACCCAATCAATTGCAGAAAAACAAACCCGGACGAGATGGGCAGAAGCCATAGAACAGACGAACTTTCAATACTCGCAGAGACACATAACAATGAATAGACGGAAAATTTCCGCCTAAGATCCCAAAACCAGGAATTAGGTAGATAGTTTCAGTCAGTCTTCAAATTAGAATGCACTTATTGATCGCCGCCTACATTAACCCGCGATCTCACTGTGCAGTCGGGTTCATGAGTTTGTATCACTAACCTAAGTTGAACGTTGGCCTCATCTTGAAATCCGCAACCGTTGCGGATTTCAAGATGAGGTCTTTGGGCAGGAAGACATAGGTGCTCTCATCACTTATTCGGGTGAAGAGCGCGATCGGTTGTCTTTACGTCCACAACGGTTGTGGATTTGGGAGTTGAGGTGGAGGCGAGATCGATACAGTGTAACGCCCAAACTCAGGAGCGGCAGGGCTTTGGTTAAAATCCCGAGAAAGCCGGTTAGGTCCCACCGTCCACTGCCGCGATTGGTTCGGCAAACCCCTTTTCCGAGACTAAAAGCCCACTTGAAACACTGCCTAGAGGTCCGGTCAAATAAAGTACCTTGGTCAGCGCGGTTCTGCTCCGTGATCCCCAGCCGACCGAGAACTACTTTTTGGGTCGTGTCTTCTGCCATTCGTCTAGGAATTTGCCCACCACGTTGCCCTCCTCTGTACCGTCTGGGCGGGTGATAACCCAGTCTACCAGCTCGCTCTCCGGGAAGGTGTACGGGTCCCCGTTCTTGAACCCCTTTACGCCGATAATGTTACTAGCAATGCGCCCGGTGATGCGATCGTCCGTAATTCTTGCAACGGCTACGAACACCTGCTCGGATGTACCCAAGCCATCACGGAGGTTGGTTACCACGAAAAAGTGATACCCCGCGGACAACCCCGCTAAGTAGCGCCGCTTCGCTTCCGGATAAGTTTTCCGGGCCTTCTCAACATATGAGGCGATGGCGGCTTGATACGCCTTCACTTCAGCTTGGTCCTTGACTTCGATAGGCTGGTCTTGGGGTGCGTTGGGCGCCAGCTTGGGGTTAGGTGGTAAGTTTGACGATGCAGAGTTGTTGTTGCACCCTACATTCAGTCCAGCCGCCAACACGAGTATGACTACAAACCGCATCATCACGCGAATTCCCTCTGCTGCCAAACAATTATTTAAACTGACAGCGTTTACCTATTCACCCTATCAAGGCAATTAGACAGAAGTTTGTCTGCCTAAGATACTAAAACCAGGAATTAGGTAGATAGTTTCTGCATCATAGCTGCCAGCCAGGGAAGTAGGTAGAGAGCTTCAGTAAATCTTCAAATCATCTGCTTTCAAATCCACAACCGTTGTGGATTTAGGGGTAGAGTGCAATCGATGCTTTACGATCAAGTCGGTCACCGTTACACCTCTCAATCAACAGTGAAATATTCACACCTGTTGTTAAAGGAGCACCCACAGAGCTAGCGGTTCACTCCAGCCAGTAGACAGCAATCTCTAGCCTGCGCGCTGTCCAAGTGATTCGGTCATACTCGAGATGGTCATGATCGCTATACAGAATGGCTCCGGGTTTCGTATAGAGTTGTTTCGCTAACCCCTGGATTGACTCTGCTACTGCTTCAAACTGCTTGTAGTGACATGGAACGAGAACATAGTGATTGGTCAAGAGATAGGTTCGACCGCTGGCGACGGATTCGACTAAGAAGCAGTCATTTCCCCAAGATACCGATTCAATAAACTCTTCAATGATGGCACGATCGGTTAGTTCATCGTTTGGCATAGCTTTATCCCGACTAGGGTGCCCCACTTTTTCGTCAAAGAAACCCTGATCGCGGCGTATGATGACGATCGGGGAAATCGAGTCATTTTTAGTCCAGAAGGTCGAGCGTAACGTGGAAAAACGATCGACACTAGACAAGGATGTAAATCATTTTACAAAGACGCTTAACCAGTTTTATCCTCCGGATGGAAGGTGGTTTCTACTAGTTATGCTGAATGGGGTGATTGCGATCGGAGGAAAAGCAGCGATCGTAGGCAATCAATCTCTTGATACATGCAGTCTGGGGACAATACTTACCTGCCTTCTTGGTTTAAATCCGCAACGGTTGTGGATTTGGAAGTGGGGGTAGGGGCATGATGCTGTAATAATTCCATCCAATAACTGCTATTGAACAGATAAGGCATACTCCGCATCAGCGTTGGAAACCCGAATAAGTTGTTCAAGTCGCACAATGTAGCCGATAAACTCGACACTTTCACCACTCTCAAGCTTGAATGCTCGAATCACGTTTGCAATAGTGTCTTTCTGTTCATCACTTAAGCCGTCAATTACTAGAAAAATTTGTAGAGCCTGCTGAAATGATTCTGTAAGGACACGATCGATTTCTCGTCCAACCTCTTTGAGGAAACACCCCTTGCGGACCCCATGAGAGGTGTTATGGGGACAGGGAGGGAAAACCTCCCTGTCGCCCGATTAGAGCGCGTATTGTCAATTAGTGCCGCTGTATATTACACCATCGCTGGTAGCAAAGACAGTCTGGAAGGTGTTCCAATCTACTCCGACTTTGTTCCCTCCTCTAAACCGTCCCTCACCAACCGTGCCGTTTTGCCAATCAATCTCAAGCGGTCTTTCACCGACTGAACTACAACAGTCCCTCTCTTGGATTTGGGCATAATGGAGATGGATTATTAGGTCTTACCCTCTTGTCCTAGACGGTGAGGGGGTGATTTTTTGGATTCGCGAATTGAGATCGGTGGATATCAATCGCTCCCCCAATATCCCATAAAACCCCATAGTTTCCGTAGGGCTTATTGAGAATAGGTGAGTAGAAAGGAGAGATTGGGTAACGCCTAAACCCTTATAAGAAAAGCGTTCCAGAGGTTTGGAGCGCTTGACTGATTAATAGTATAGTCCTCAGTTACATTGAGTGCCTATTACGAGAAATCCGATTTCTGTATTAAGCTTCAAGAGACCAGAAGCGTCTGAGCCGTCTTTTCTGGAGTTATGAAGATTTAGAGCGACGGAACGGAATCAACATGGGAACCCGATCGCGGTAATCAACGTAGGCTTGCCCATGCATCTTGACCAAATCTCGTTCTTCTAACTGAATGCCAACCAAAATGTACACTGTTGTCACGACAGCAAAAACAAGATGGGCAATAGTCATGGTTGGAGTTGACCAAAAGGTAAATAACCAACCAACATAGAGCGGGTGACGAACGTAATTGTAAGGTCCCGGAGTCACAAACTGGAGTGGGCTATAATCCTTGCCCCGTAAGTAAAGATAGACCTGCCGCAAGCCGAACAGATCAAAGTGATTAATCAGAAAAGTGGATGCTAAAATAATTAACCAGCCAAATCCAAAGCCAGCGTAAAGGAGATTTCGGAAAGCTGGATTATTTACTTGCCAGATGGTAATGCCCAATGGTTGCCAGAAACAAAACAGGGTAATCAGGCAAAGGCTGGAAAATAACACATAGGTACTGCGTTCCACTGGTTTTGGTACAATTTTAGTCCACTGTGCCTTGAATCCCTGCCGTGCCATCGCACTATGTTGCAGACCAAACAATCCTAGTAAGCCAATATTGACCAAAAGTGCTTGTTCGATCGGCATCATGGCTACAGAATCAATCGATTTCGGTACAACAAAATTGCCAATAAACCCGATCGCGTACAAAAAGGTCACAAAGAAAATCGCGTAACAGACAAGACCATAAATAAATGTAGCGACTCTAGCAATTCTATTCGGGCTAGTCATTTGAACTAATTGAGTTTCCATGTAATTTCTCCAATTAAGCTGAGGAAATGGAAGGATATAGAACTTACACGACTTGAAAAGTTAGGGGTAATGGGTTGGAGTCGTTAGTTGCTCATTACCCACTTCTGGCTACCTGCATAAGTCTTACTGAGTTCAGTTCAGTCAGCTATTCTGCTTGTTAGGCTTCCGCCGATGTTGGATCAACAATCGTCTGTACTTTTGAGATCAGGTCAACTGGAAACTTCCCGCGTCGAGCGTGTTCTCGAATGAGCTCTTCGTTGGGAGCGATGTAGACGCAGTAGAACTTATCACCCGCGACATAACTCTGTACCCATTGAATCTGAGGTCCAAGTTGTTCCAACACATCACAGGACGTTTGAGCGATCGATCGTAGGTCACTATTTGATAAAGTAGCCGCTCCTGGAATTGTCCGCTCGATCATATACTTAGGCATAGTTGTCTCCTGATTCAGCAATCGGTAATCGGTAATTGGTGGAACTAGCGTGAACAGAATTAGTCAGTAGCTTTCATTTCACTCACATTTTTTTTGGTGTTTGCAGCTAGTTCCACAATTTGTTGTATGTTCTACAAGGGTATTAGGGAGAAAATGTTGGCATTATGCAATCCATTGATCTCTCAGCAGACGAGCAAAAAATTGCTTGTGGAATGGTTGAGGGAGCGATCGTGCTCCCTCAATCAGCACTCATAGGGATAAACTTCAACTAAACAAACACCGCATCGCGACTGAGGCTGAAATTCGTCGAGTCTTGAATGATGCCAATGCGTTCCCAACCATTATTGGAGTTGAACAAGATCTCAGTATCTTGAGCATTACCGCCAATTCCACTGACGCTAGTAAATTGGAGTTTGTATTGGCTAGCGTTACCTGCTAGCTGGATGCGATCGAACTCGGTATCGGTACTTGATGCGGTTGGATCCCAATCCTGAATCACCGCGTAGCCATCCCCCGTTTCGTTATAGAACACAGTGCCAGTGCTACCTAGAACAAAGGTGTCAGATCCTGTACCACCTGTGAGCCAATCAAACTCGCTATCATTTGTACCAACGCTCCCATAGCCACTGAGATAGTCGTTCCCAGATCCACCATTGATGGTGTCATTGCCAGATCCACCATAGAGACTGTCGTGACCGCTATTGCCCACTAATACATCATTGCCAGATCCACCATACAAACTGACATTGCTAGTTGTGTAACTGTAGAGTGCATCGTCACCCTCTTGCCCATCGGTATACCAAGCATTGCCATAGACAAAGATCGTGTCATTGCCATACCCCGCATAGATCACATCAGCACCGTTCGACGTAATCACGTCATTACCGTCACCACCATCTAAGTAGCTGCTACCCGAACCACTGACCAGGGTATCATTACCAGCCCCCCCATATAGATAGCGGCTGTCACCATAAGCCAGCGTGAAATCATTTGCGTAATTGGCGTTGATATAGTCATCACCGTTGCCACCGGAAAGGGTATCATTCCCTCCTGATCCATAGATGATATCGTTGCCACCATCGGCAATCACGTAGTCATTTCCATAGCCAGCATCAATGTAATCGTTGCCAATACTGTTTCCGTAAGCTGAGCCGTAGATCGTGTCGTTGCCATAACCACCTAAAAGAGTATCGTAGCCATCGCCGCCTTCAATGTAGTCGTTACCAGCCTCGCCGTAGACCACATCGTTGCCATCCTCACCGTAGATAACATCGTTGCCATCTCCACCACCAAAGGCATCATCGCCATAACCACCTCGGAGCGTGTCATTGCCAGCTTCACCCCAAAGGGTATCATTGCCCATGTCGCCAAAGAGCTGGTCATCACCTTGCCCCCCGGCTAGTTGGTCATAGCCATTGCCACCAAATAAAGTATCATAGCCATCGTCACCGTACAGAAAGTCATTGTCATCCCCACCATAAAGGTAGTCGTTGTCCACACCGCCGGACATAGTGTCGCTACCGCTGCCACCAATTAGGGTATCATTGCCCCAGTAGCCACCCATTTCATCGTTGCCATTACCACCGCTGATGTAATCATTTCCTTCACGTCCAATGATGCTATCGTTGCCATCACCGCCATAGAGGTAGTCATTACCCGCTCCACCATCCAGGTAGTCATTGCCCGCTCCACCATCCAGGGTATCGCTGCCACCGTACCCTAAGAGCGTATCGTTACCATATCCCGAGTATTGGCGATCGTTGCCACTGCCACCCACACCATAGATATCGCTGTAGCCGCTGTAGGTGAAAGAGCCTGTCTTGTTAATTGCCATGATTGTTGTCCTTCTCAGTAGTAGTTGGGGGTTAACTGTCAGATGGTGTGGAGTCTGGTAGAGTCTAAAAAACGTCACTCTGACCTGTCATGTCACCGTCTGTTTGTTTTTTCTATAGCGGTATTGGGGAGACCAGTCGGCGATTATGCAGCCCCTTGCTCTGCGATCGATTTAAATAGGCTGAAAAGCACTCAAGCTAACTGAATTCAGGAAGTTGGGGGTATTGTATTAAGGAATGTAAATATCTTGGGCAGTAGTATTTCACTTCATTCCAGGAACATTCGAAATTAAAATGTTTGCCGTAGGATGCTGTTATCGCATCAAGGGTGCAATTGCAAATTTTGCCGCTCAAGCAGACTGGCTACTCCCATAACACCCCGATTAGGACTGACCAATGAGGCAAGCATCCTCACAAATCAGCTTTAGTAAGGCTGGAACTCTCGCGGGATTATGGCTCAGCGGCATCGCTCTGGTGCTTTCTGAGCCTATGGCACTGGCGCAAATTGTGCCGGATAGTACTCTCCCCGTTAACTCGATCGTTGTGCCTGGGTGTACCAACTGCACGATCGAGGGCGGTACGGTTCGGGGAACGAATTTGTTTCATAGCTTCAGCCAGTTTTCCGTACCAACCGGCGGTGAGGCATTTTTTAACAATGCAGCTCAAATTACCAATATCCTCACCCGTGTCACCGGAACCAGTATTTCCAATATTGATGGTTTGCTGCGAGCGAACGGCACGGCTAACCTATTTCTGCTCAATCCCAATGGGATTCTATTTGGTCCCAATGCTCAACTGAATATTGGTGGGTCTTTCGTAGCTACGACTGCCAATGCCATTCAGTTTGGTGATCAAGGTTTTTACAGGGCAACGAACCCAGAAAACTCCACCTTACTATCGGTAAATCCGTCCGCCTTATGGTTCAATCAAGTTTCTCCTGGGGCGATCGTCGTTCAATCCGTTGCTCCTCCAAGTCCGATCTTGCAAGTCCCTAATGGGCGCAGTTTATTACTAGTAGGGGGTGAGCTATTGATCGAGGGCGGTCTATTCAATGCTCCGGGAGGACAAGTAGAACTATTGGGGATCGCGGCTCCTGGAACCGTAGCACTCAACGATGCGGGAGTAGGGCTTAGTTTGAGTGTGCCTGCGGATATTTCCCGCGCCGATATTCGGATTGCAAATGGCTCTGTAATAGATGTCACGGCTGACAATGGCGGCAGTATTACCATTGACGGTCGGAATATTGGCTTTCTCAGTGGCAGTTACCTCTATGCTGGCATTGCACCTGGGTTAGGAACAGTGGATAGTCAGGCGGGAGATATTACATTTCGGGCAACGGGGGCAGTGACGATCGCAGGTGATCAGTTTCAAGATGTTATTTCCAATCGTCTATGGTCAGGAGCCGTTGGCAAGGGCGGCAACTTTATCCTTATAGCTAAGTCGCTCCTGCTAAAAGACACGGCAGCCATCACGGTGGATACTACTGGAATTGGCAATGCTGGACGAGTCTTGATCCAGGTGGATGGGTCTGTCACCTTGACCGAATCGAGTACGATTTTCAATGATGTTCGCTCTGGTGGCGTTGGAGAAACGGGTGGCATTACCATTCAGGCGAACTCCCTCGCCCTGATGGATGGGGCTGAACTAAATGCGGCGATCCGTTCCCAAGCCAGTGGTAAAACAGGTGATATTTCGATTCAGGTGCGCGATCGTGTTGTGATGGATGGTGTGGATAACGATGGGTTTTCGAGTGGTGTGTTCAATGTGGTGGAGCATGATGCAGTAGGTAATGCTGGAACCATTCAAGTTAACGCGGATTCCCTCGCCATTACCCGTGGGGCGCGGCTCCAGGCCAATAGTCAGGGAAAAGGCAATTCGGGGACTGTGAACGTTCAAGTGCAGAATCTGTTTCTATTGGATGGGGCAGAGGCTAAAGGGTCAGTAACTGGGATCTTTACCGATCTAGATACGGATGGGGAAGGTAACGGCGGTGATATCAAAGTCACCACAGGCTTGCTCTGGCTCAAACATGGGGCACAGTTCACGGCGAATGCGTTCGCTAAAGGGAACGCTGGTGACATCACGATCGCAGTGCGCGATCAAGCTGTTTTCGATGGATTCAATGGCGACGGTATCATTAGTGGGTCTGGAAATGTTGTTCCAGCGCGTAGTGGTGTCTTTAGTGCGGTGGGCGAATCATTAGGAGATGGTAGAACAGTTCCGGCGATCGGAAATGGTGGCGACATCCAGATTTCTGCCCGAACGTTGTCTGTAACCAATGGAGCGGCGATCGGAACGGCTGTTTTATCTGGTAGTCAGGGAGATGCTGGGAAAGTATCCATCACAACCACAGAGCAAATGACGATCAGCGATCAGAGTAAGATGGTCGGCGCGAGTGGCATTTTTACCCAAGTAGATACTGGAGGCGTTGGTAATGCCAATGATATTGAAATTAATACGAAATTATTAACCATTACGAAAGGAGCTGAACTGAGAGCGAGTACTGCTGGTCAGGGCACCGCAGGAAATATCACTATCAATTCTCGATCGCTAGAAATCTCCAGTGGTGGACAAATCCTCACAACAACGTCCAGTGATAGTAATGCTGGAAATATTGTGATCAGGAGTTTGGACTCTATTACCCTAGCAGGACAGGGGAGCGGACTATTTGCCAATACAACTCCTGGCTCAAGTGGTAATGGAGGTGATATTTTTATTGATCCTAGAAATATGTTAGTTCGAGATGGGGCGCGGATTGCTGTGGATAGTCAAGGCGCAGGAAAAGGGGGTGACATTGATCTAGGTGCGCAATTTCTCACGTTAGACCATGCGAATATTTCGGCTGAAACGGCTAGCACTCAGGGTGGCAATATTACCCTCCGAATTGGCGATATTTTGCTATTGCGGCACGGCAGCAATATTTCGACCACAGCAGGGACAGCTAAGGCGGGAGGAGATGGCGGCAATATCACCATTAACACACCCTTCTTGGTAGCCGTTCCCACAGAAGACAGCAACATTCGAGCCAATGCGTTTACCGGGCGGGGTGGCAACATTCAGATTACTGCACAGGGCATTTTTGGCATTGAGTTTCGATCGACCGAAACTCAATTCAGCGATATCACAGCCAGTTCCCAGTTTGGCATCAATGGCACAGTCGTGCTGAACACACCGGATGTTGACCCAACCCAAGGTATCTCGAATCTTTCTACTGAACCGAGCAGACCAGCATTGTTGGAAGGCTGCCAACGGGGTGGGAGTGGCACCAGCCGCTTCATTCGCACGGGGCGGGGAGGATTGCCCCCTAGTCCCGATGAACGGTTAAGTAGCATGGATAGCCTGGATGATTTACCCTTACCCGATCGCTGGTCGGCAACCGTATCCCAACACCCAACTGTCATTATGGAGGCTGAGAATTTACTGATCAACGATCGGGGTGAAATTCAATTGGTTGCCCAGTTTCCTCCGTGTATCCAAATTGATGCTATTGACAGGAGCGCTGGAGAATGAGCGGCAGACCGTTAAACGGTTGGGTTTGGTGGCAACAATGTTCTTGTCAGATCATTAGGCTGCTGCTATTTATGCTCTTGGGACTGCTTATGAGTTGGAGTAGTCCAACCGTGATGGCTCAAATGGCGATACAGCCTGTATTGCCATCAGCACAGTCTGCAACACCATCGCTACTCCAACAGGGATTAGATCACTACCAAGCGGGACGATTTGCGGCTGCGATCGCCCTCTGGCAGCAAGCAACGGCTAATTTCGCTAGTCAGAACGATCCGTTGAGTCAAGCATTAGCATGGCGTTATCTCTCGTTGGCGTATCAGGAGCTAGGTCAGTGGCAACCCGCAGAAACGGCGATCGTCACCAGCCTCAAGTTACTTCAGAATTTCCCTGCCGCTAGCCGCACCCCAGTTTATTTTGACGTGTTAGCCAAAGCCTTAAATACCCAAGCTCGGTTGCAGTGGGAACAGGGGAAATTCGCCTTAGCCTTGTCTACCTGGCAAAATGCTACCCTCAACTATCAAACTGCGGGACATCATGAAGGTATTATCAGTAGCCTGATCAATCAAGCGAAAGCCCTGCAAGCGTTGGGATTGAATCTTCACGCCCGAGATACGTTGCGAACAGTGAATCAAACGCTAGAACAGCAGTCTGACACTGAGCTGAAAGCCACCAGTATGCGCCATTTAGGGAGAGCGTTAAGACAGGTAGGGGCGATCGATGAATCGATCCATCTGTTGCAGCATAGTCTCGCGATCGCTACTCAGCCGATCACCCGCAGCGCCATTTTGCTGGAATTGGGCAATGCCGAAAGTGCTTTGGCAGAAAGCAGTCAAGCGATCAGTAGATCACCTCAAGCCCAATCTCAGCTTCAGACCGCACTAAATGATTATCAACAAGCTGCCCAACTTCAGGCTACTCCGCTTCTGACTTTACAAGCGCAATTAAATCAACTCAGTCTGCTAATCGAAATGCAACGGTGGAGCCAAGCCGCCCAACTCTGGCAAACTCTAAACCCGTTGGTGACTGAATTACCACCTGGTCGTACTGCAATTTACGCTCAATTAAACTTTGCCCGTAGCCTGATGCAGATGACCAGCCAACAGAACAGTCCTGCCAATTCTACGATCGCTCAACTATTAGTTAATGCCATTCAGCAAGCCAAAACTTTGCATGATCCCGCCACTGAATCCTATGCTCTGGGTCAACTGGGGGAACTGTATGAAGCCAATCAACAATGGTCAGAAGCAAAAACATTGACACAGCAAGCACTCTTACGATTAGAGGGATTAGATGCACCAGAAATCCGTTATCGCTGGGAGTGGCAATTGGGACGATTGTTCAAGCAACAGCAGGATTTTGATGCGGCGATCGCGGCGTATAATCGAGCAATCAATAACCTGGAATCCGTTCGGAATGACTTGCTACTTGTGGATGCAGAAATTCAATTTTCCTTTCGCGATCATGTTGAACCGATTTACCGACAATTAGTTGATCTACTGCTTAGACCAGAGCATTCTCCAGAGCCAAGTCAATCCCATCTCCAACAAGCCGTAGACCACATTGATGCGTTGCAACTGGCAGAACTGGAAAATTTCCTGCGCTGTAACCTGTCGCGAACTCGGGGGCAATTAAATCAGACTATTGATCCAGCCAGTACCTATGCCGCGTTTATCTATCCGATTCTGCTCAGCGATCGCTTAGAGGTGATCTACCGCTTGCCAGGACAACCCCTAAAGCATCATACCCAACCAATTAGCAAAACCGATGCAGAGCGTACTCTGAGAGAATTGCGTAGAGCCATTTTAAGAGGAAACGCCGGGAGTGTGATTGCTCAATCCACTCAAGTCTATCAATGGTTGATTGAACCCCTGGAAGCCGATCTCAGCCATAACACCAATATTAAAACCTTAGTATTCGTCCTTGATGGTGAGTTACGGAATGTGCCAATGGCTGTTCTTTACGATGCCAAGACTAATGAATATCTAATTGAAAAGCCTTATGGGCTTGCTCTGTTACCCAGTTCCCAATTATTTAATTTACGCATTATCCCCAAGCGCGGGCAGATTCTAGGAGCGGGTATCAGTGAACCGTTGCAAGTTGGCGATCGCACATTCGCAGCCTTGAATGTGACTGATGAACTGGCTCAGGTACAACAGAATCCTTCCAGTGAAGTGCTACTGAATTCACAATTTACTCGCTCTCACCTATCCGAGAGACTCAATTCTGCCCATTTTTCGGTTGTACATTTGGCAACTCATGGGAACTTTAGCTCTAATCCAAATGAAACTTATATTCTCATCCATAGTTCTACATCTAACCAGGGAGAACTCTTGAGAGCGAATGAGTTCGATCGCCTGCTGCGGGGCAATCAACCCACACCTGAGGCTGCGATCGACTTACTGATCCTAAGTGCTTGTCAAACCGCTGAGGGGGATAACCGGGCAACTCTGGGGTTAGCTGGATTGGCCGTTCGGGCTGGAGCCCATAGTACACTGGCCACCTTGTGGCAAGTCAGTGATGCCTCTACAGTCAAGCTGATGCAGGAGTTCTACAAAGCCTTCAATCAACCGGGAACTACGAAGGCAGAAGCGCTGCGATACGCCCAAGTCCAACTGTTGCAGAATCCCCAGTACCAAGCACCCTATTACTGGGCATCCTATGTTTTAGTCGGCAATTGGGTTTGAGGTTCAGATCTGAGCACGAGGCGGTCATCGCTACCACTGACTTGGGCTTGATTCTTTAATGGTTTTCTCAACCTCTCGCTGTTGTTCTTTCTGGTGTTTTTCGGCTTCTCGCTGTTGTTCAACCCTTTGTTTCCGCATTTCCTTCACAGATTGGGTCTCTTAAGAATCAGGTGGTAAAGGAGAAGGCTCACTCCCGGATGGACTAATGTCAGGTGGGGGCGGTTCTGGATTCAGCGTTGGTGACGGCTCGGTTGGGGTGGGAGTAGCGTCAGTGATGGGTGGCACAGCATCCTGCTGCTCTGGTGGCAGGCTTGGAGAAGGCGATGAGGACGGGGATGGAGATGGGGATTCTGTATCGCTGCTTGGTTCCTTGGTCTGCTCAGGTGGAGATGGTTGCGAAGCAGGTGAGGTTTGGATAGGAGCGGATCTGGGCGCCGAGATCGGATCGGGGCTAGTGACAGGATTGTTTGGCGTTGGCTGGACAGGTGCAGTGGTTGGCGCAGTGCTTGGTTGTGGGGTTCGGGATGAGATGGCATAAACTGCAACTAAGATAGCAATTCCAGCTAATCCGAGTGCTAACAAGGGTCGCCAGTTGAGGGAACTAGCGCCAACTGCTACTGGGGTTCTCACAGCGCTAGCCTGACTAGCCTGCCGATGCCCCGGACTCACGGCGATCGTCGCGACTTGACTAGTTGCCTTGCCAAGGGAGCGCTCTGACCCAGAGGCATCGGGCAACAGCCGCAGCCAATCATCGACACTTGCTGGACGATCGTGGGGTTCCACTGCCATGCCATACAGCACAGCCTGATTTACAGCAGCAGTTAGCTCAGGGCGTAGCTCGCGGGGACTGGGGAATGGTTGGCGATCGCGGAGGATTGATGCTACCGGAACTTGAGCAGTGAGCAAGGTGTAGAGTGTTGCAGCTAATCCATAGACATCCGTAGCTGGAGAGCGGCGTTCTTGAGGTAGGTATTGCTCGATCGGGGCATAACCGGGAGACACCAAACTAGTATGAGTTTGGGTTAAACCAGGAGAAAATTCGCGGGCAATGCCAAAATCAATCAGCACCACCTGATTACTACCCTGTCGCAGAATAATATTCTGTGGTTTGACATCACGATGTAACAGGTTATTGTGATGTACCACCTTCAACGCTTCGCCAATCTGCCGAATGTAGTGCAAAGCAACTGCTTCTGAAATCGGCGGATGGGCAGAAACGATCGTATCCAGGGTTTGCCCCGGCACATATTCCATCACAATGAACGGCAGATGATCTTCAATAAAGAAGTCAATCACCCGCACAATATTGGGATGAGCACAGAGGGCCAGTCGTTTGGCTTCCGCCTGAAACTGTTGCTGCGATTGGGCAAAATTGGGATCTTGACGGAGCGATTCATCCAAGGTTTTGACCACCACCGTTTGTCCTAGCGACAGCAAGGTGGCTTTATAAGTGACGCCAAATCCGCCTCGTCCCAGTTCGTGATCGAGGACATAGCGCTGATTCTGAAAGTATCGACCAACCAGGGTTCCCATAAGATGTTAGAGGCAGACGACCGGCTAAAGCATGGTTAACCTTGCTCCATTGAATTAATTCTGTGAGCTAAAATTTCACAGTCTGGATCCAATGGTTCAGGCTAAGCGTTAAACCTAGTTATTCTAACTAAGCATCATAATCTCTGCCTGCCAACGATCGCGGCTCAATCGTAGTTGAATCGGTCAAAGACCCTTGCCTTCACCCTGGAGACAACACTTACTGAGCCGCTTAAACCGGATTTGCATCTATGCAAATTTACGATCTGATGCTAGTCAGACCAAAGTTGCTGGATGCTGACTCAACTCCCTGCTTAGAAGGTAAACGTGGTGCGCACTACAGGCACAAAGACGGTTGGGTTTTCGTCGAAACCTTCGGGATTGAAGATTACAAACAACCCAGGTGTCACACTGATATTGTCGTTGAGACGGAAGTTGAAAAAGCCTTCTAGCTGGTAGGGAGTTGCCGTTTCTGGGTCAAAAGCTCGTCCGCCTGTACTGACTCGATGCAGTGGGCTACCAAAGATTAGCCCTGCTGAACTGCCATTTTTCAGCACATCTTTGACATGCACACCAACTAACCAACTCAGAAAGTCTGTAGAGGCATTCACATCAGCTAAATCACTCATAATGTAGGTGGCGGAACCTGCCAGGGTGATTTTAGGTGAAATGCGAAACGCGACTGTTGCCCCAAAGGTATCCATCTGAATGCCCTGATCCGCGATCGCAAATAGCGGATTGCCATGTTTGGCGATCTGAGAGGCACTCGGGTTAAACAGAATTGCTCCAATATCGGCGGAAGACAACCCTGTACCCAAGATATTAATTTGATGATAGCTATGGGCATAGTTCAAGCCCACATCAATACTTTTGGTGGGAGCTAACGTGAGTTGGGCAGCGGCAACATAACTCCCATTAAAGATCCCTGCTCCTAACGGGGTTTCCGGAAATCCCTGATTCACTGGCAACGCCGCATTCACACTCCCATACAGCGCTCGTAAATCGATTCCAGGTGCAATATTAAAAATTACCCCTGCAGCTGACGCTAAACCCGTTTGCGAGGTGCCTCCTGAGACGCGATGAGCCGCAGGTAGACTGGCAAACCGCGAGACGGCTCCCTGTCCTTCATCGGCCCACGGCAAAATGGCAGGAAACGCATCCGACACTTCCGCATTCGTCCCTGCAAAGGCGGTCAGTTTGTCTGCAACTGGAAAAATATACAATAGTTTGTAGAGTTGGACGGAGTTGTTGCCCTGACTAGACAGGTTTTGCGGATTTACCGTGGGAAACTGCGGTTCAAAAGCCAGACGGGCATTGCTAGAACTGCCAAATAACACATCGCCATAGCCTAAAGTGCTAGCTAGACTCGCCCCGGAGCCTAAGCCACTGACGTCAGAACTTGCCCCAAAGTTGTACGCTTGTAAGCCCGTAATCAGCAAATCCTTACCAGAAAAGCTGGTCTGGAAGTTAAGCCTAACTCGATTGTTGAACACAACTTGAGCATCGTCACCACCGGATGGACGCACAGGAGTTCCCCCGAGCACATTCGTGTTAGTGTTATTGACGAAATCAGAATTGCCCCCTGGGTAGGCTCCATAGGCACTAGAAACACTGAAGATTGCTTGTCCACTCAGGCGAGTTGTGGTGGAAAATTGCTGTTTCTCCAGGGTTGCCGTGCGCACTTCTAGAGCGTCAACTCGACCTCGTAACGCAGCCAGTTCTGCCGCAAACTCTTCTTGTAACCGTTGCAGCACCAATAAATCTTCTTTCTTGACCAGATCGGCAGTCGCGCCGGCAATCAGTTCCTGGATCTTGTCCATACAGGCATTTAGACCCGCTGCAAATTCATAGCGAGTCATGGCACGGTTGCCCCGATACGTTCTGTCAGGATAACCGACAATACAACCATACCGTTCCACCAGGGATTGTAGGGCTTGAAACGCCCAGTCTGTGGGTCTGACATCAGAGAGCTGAGACACTGAGGTGACTTGTGCCATTGGACTACTCTCAGGCTGTTCTGTAGTCTGAGCTAACTCAGCAACGGGGGCGACCACCGTAGAGGCGTCGATCGCGCCATTGGCGGTTTGCGCGATCGCATTGGGTGCCGCGATCGCGGCACTGAGACCAACCGAGGTAAATCCAATCGCTTTCAGTAATGGCAGACGAAGTGTAGACACAAGATTCCTCACACAACATTAAATATCAAGTGTTCGTTAGAGCATTAAGCCATAACAAAGTTAGTGGCAAATTGAAGTTTGCGACACTAACGTTATTCACTTATCCCTAACCAAAGCATGTATAGAGTGCATGACCCAGCCACAAAACAACTGAAAGGCATTTCATCTAAGCAAGTGAAATCTTGCCATCGGCTCTATGCATCAATCGTATTTATCTGATTGAACTGGATGCACTACAACTCGCAATAGGCTACTGCATACTGCAAATCTTCTGTGTATGAATTCTAACCGTCCTTGATGCAGCAATGCTAGCAACGGATACTTTTAATTTTTTATAGATTTGATAGATAGGTAGTTATTAATATCTGCTTAAATGCCTTACCTACCAGGAGGTCATACCATACTATCAGGCAATTTCTTGGGCAAATTCAGGGCTAATTGCAACCTAAGTGCTAGTTAAAATAAGCTCAGATTATTGGAGAAACAGGAGATAGTTATAAGCATGCAATCTGTAATCAGAAGGGCTGGGTAAAGTAGGGACAGAATTCACCCAGGTTACTTTCAGGTCAAGAATTTATCCCCATTTAAATTGATCCTAGCGATAGATAACTATTGCTTCTTAATGGCAGTTGATTTTGTGTCGCGGTAGTGCATTCTAAAATCTCAGGACCGAGAGCAGATTTGCTCCACGAGTTAGAGCGCCAGAGAGTTACCGGGAACCAGGTGATTGTGGGGGAAGACTTGGTTGTAAAAAGCCGGGTCAAGGAGCATCATCTTACTCATTCCATCTGCCAACGATCGCGGCTAATTGTGACTCAATGATAACCAGCCGCTTGCAACGCAAATAACTCTGCGTACAGCCCATCGGCTTGTAGGAGTTGCTCATGGCTACCTTGCTCGACAATTTCTCCTTGCACGAGCACAATAATCTGATCGGCCATCCGTACCGTTGAGAAGCGATGTGAGATCAGAATTGCCATCTGGTTCTGGGTCATCCGGCGGAAGTGATGAAAAATTTGGGCTTCAGCCGCCGCATCCATTGCCGAGGTGGGTTCATCTAACACTAAAATATCGGCTTGAGTCCGCATGAAAGCACGGGAAAGCGCAATCTTCTGCCATTGTCCGCCGGATAGCTCTCGTCCTCCTTTAAACCAACGTCCTAACCGTGTGTGATAGGTTTCTGGCAGCATCGCAATAAAGTCATGGGCGGTGCCTTTCTCAGCGGCGATCGCCCAACGCTGATCATCCAAAATGGCTTCAACATCACCAGCCCCAATGTTTTCCCCGATCGTAAATTGGTACCGGACAAAGTTCTGAAAAATCACTCCAATCCGTCGATGGAGTACCTGAAGATCCCAATCTTGCAAATCCACTCCATCTAACAAAATGCGTCCAGAGTCCGGCGCATAAAGGCGCGTTAGCAGTTTAATCAAAGTGGTTTTACCAGAACCATTTTCACCAACGATCGCCAGTTTTTCTCCCGGTTTAAGATGAAACGAAACCTGCTGCAACGCAAGACGATCGTTACCCGGATATCGAAACGTCACCTGCTCAAATCGCAGCCCATCCCCCGGTCGGGTGCCTCGGACAGCATTGCCTCTGGGTAAGGGAATCTCCTGGTCAAGAAAGTCGTACAGATTAGACAGATAGAGACTATCTTCATACATCCCGCCAATGCCACTCAGGATATTCGCGAAGCTCGATTGTCCCTGGCGAAAGACCGTGAGATACATCGTCAGATCACCAAGAGAAATGCGACGGGCGATCGCTTCTAAAATAATCCAGACACAAACGCTGTAAAAGGCTCCGGTACTGAGTAAGCCCAGTCCATAACTCCAGAACCCGCGCCGAATGGTGAGATTGCGGTCTTCCCGATAAAGGCGATCAAAAATGGTCTGATACCGTTTGAGCAACGTCGCCCCCAACTGATACAGCTTCACCTCCATGGCTGCGGTATCGTTAGACATTAACCATTCCAAATAGTTCTGTTCCCGTGATTCAGGTGTACGCCACTGAAATAGCCGAAAGGCTTCCCCCGTGAACCGCGTCTCTGCCACAAACGCCGGAATTGCTGTCAGCATCAAAATCACCACGGCTAACGGTGAGAATTTCAGGAGTAATCCAGCATAGGCGACCAGAGAAACTGTATCCTGCACTAAGCCAAAAGTGCGAGCGACCAAGCTGAGGGGACGACTGGAGGCTTCTCGCCGTGCCCGCGTCATCTTGTCATAAAATTCTGGGTCTTCAAAATGTTGCATTTCCAAGGTCAAGGCTTTCTCTAGAATCAACAAGTTGACCTTTTGCCCCAGCAACATCCGTAATAAGGATTGACATAGCGTAAAGCCCTGCCGACAACCCGCCAGCAGCGCAACTAGTATGGCTTCTACCCCCAGATACGTGAGGGCGATCGTGGGACTGCCTGGATCGCCAGATTGAGCGGCTAACACAACCGCATCCACAATCAATTTACCGACATACGCGATCGCAGCGGGTAACACCCCTGCAACTAGGGTTAACGCGGCAAGCGCGATCGTCAGCAGCCGATTAGTTGTCCAGACTAAATGAATGGCATGTCCGCAATAGCGGTACAGAGATAAGGATTGCTGTAATGTTTGCCAGCGTTGCCGCAGGTAATACCATTTCCGATGCTTCATCACTCTACGATAGCGAGCAGCACCGGTAAACCGCTACAGTGCACCGCTGACTTCAACCGGCAAACGGCATCCGGCAATCAGAGACCGTCACCCGATCGATTAACTCCGCACTTTCAGCACTTGATCTAATAACTCTCTTGCCGGTTGGGCTTTGGCTAGTGCCGTTTGGTGATCGGTGTAAGCCCGAACTAACTTAAACAACCCACCAACTCCAGTTTTAAGTTGTTCCAGTTCTTCGCCAGTGATCACTTCACCATCCAACATCCGCACTAATAAGGGCTTAATATCACCCACTTCCTGCCGCACTTTTTGCAGCTTTTCTACAGTACCAAGTAAGGCTTTGAGCGCGTTTAAACTATCATCAATATCTTGGGTATCCGCTACAGGTTCCGGCTCATCTGCGATCGCCGTTGTTTCCTCTAACTCTGTTGCTACCGATGCCTCGGCAACTGGCGGCTCTGTAACCGATTCTGTTTTGCTCCCATTCGTCCGTGCCATGACCATATCCTCTAGCAAGCTTCCCCAGTGTATCGTATCAATTTCAATCTGACTGATCAGAAATTTACCGTTCCAATCCCTAATTCAGCAGAATTGCCAGAGTAGCTCTGAGTCAACCAGGAAAAACCCAGTGTTAAGTTGACGATGGGGATAAACCACAAAGTTTTGTAACAGGTACACGTATGATACCCCACTTGATCCCAGGCAATTGTCATGAGGGGTTCATCAACCGGTTCTGGGTAGTCAGACAATAGGTAGCGATCGCGCTGTTCTCAGTATTGTCCGCTGCCATAATTGAGTGCGATCGTGGCACAGTTACATTGCTCGAACTGTTCTCAGTATTGTCCGCAGCCACAATTGAATGCGATCGTGGCACAGTTGTATTGCTCGAACTGCATTCCGTATTGTTCACCATTGCAATCGCATTGGATCGGGCGACAACAGATATCGATCGGCTTACATTCCGTATTGTCCGCTGCCACATTCGGCATGCTGCGAAAAATTAACGCTTGCACAGTTTATAAAGGCAGTCCATGACCGACTAGAGGCGAATGGTTTTGGAGCTTGTGTCCTGTTAACAGATAAACATCCATTTCGCCCTTACCCTTAATATGAATCGAGCCACGGTGCTGGAAGTTATAGCGGTGTTTCAACAATTCATAGGTCGCAGCAGACACCTGAATCTCTCCAGCAATGCCATGCGATTCCATCCGGCTAGCCACGTTGACCGTATCACCCCAGAGGTCATAAATAAACTTCTTCGTGCCAATGACCCCAGCAACCACGGGTCCCGTATTAATGCCAATCCGGATGTCACAATCATGACCGCGCCGTAAATTAAACCGCAGAATCTCCGCTTGCATATCCATTGCCATATTCGCGATCGCTTCGGCATGGTCAGCTCTCGGTAAGGGTAACCCACCCACCACCATGTAGGCATCACCAATAGTTTTAATCTTTTCCAACCCGTGTTTTTCGGTCAAGCGATCGAATTGCGAGAAAATTTCGTTGAGCAAAGACACCAATTGGGTTGGCGGCAGCTTTTCAGATAACTTAGTGAAATTGACCAGATCAGCAAATAACACCGTTGCTTCAGCAAACCCTTGAGCAAAACTACTTTGCCCTTCCTTCAGTTGGTTTGCGATCGACTCTGGCAAGATATTCAGTAATAACTGATCCGACTTTTCCTGTTCTTCCACCAAGCGTTGATTTGATTGGCATAGTTGAGCTGTCCGTTCAATCACTCGCAGTTCTAGCTCTTTCGAGGTCTGCCGCAACCGATTAATCACTAAAGCAATCCCCATTAACGCTAGCAGCAGCAAGCCAGCTAGCATCGTAAACGTTTCGCGTAAGCCCGCTTGCGTTTGTTCTGTAAAACTGTCGAGTGGACGGCTAATCTCCAGCACTCCCCGCACATCGCCAACTTTCCAATCCCGCCTTGGGCTATCTGGATGCGTATTGTGGCAGGTGACGCAGCTGGGTTTCATAATATCCGCTTCGGCATACCGCAACGCTGGTCGTCCCTGAAAATTTTCTACGCGCACATACGTTTCTTGGGGATGTTGTCGCAGATATTTAAGGGCTGCCCACTCAAAGTCATCCTTTGGTCCACCTTCCTCCTGCCGCCACCGAAAAGGATAGTCGCTATAAAGCCGCACAGACATCCCCGGATTTTGCTGGCTAATTGACTTACTCAGTTCAATCAAATACGTGGCAGGCAACGGAATTCCTCCCGGAATCGCGGCATAATCCGGAGTTACCGTAATCCCATGAACTTCCTTCGCTCGACTGACCGCATTGTTGCTATAAAGGGTCCGTGCCTCCTTCATTGCCTGAGCGTATAACGCCGAACTTTGCACCGCTTGCGTATGGATTAGGTTAGACGAGAGCCGCGACATGTTCAACATCGCCCCGGCTAGACCGGCGATAAACAAAATCGCGAGGAGCAAAATTGTCTGGCGATTCACAAGTTGAACAATCAACCGGAGAATTTTGTCAACGAACAAAGGGGTAGAATGCTTGTCGGATCGTGAATCTGTGAGATTCATCAATTCTCTCCCGTCTTAGTAGAGACTATGGCAGGCACCGGACGGTACTTTTTTCAATTAATTTCACGTTCCTTCAGGAAAGTTTCGCTAAAACTCCTGTCTCTCTTTACAACTCCTTTACAGGCGATCCGGACGAATCGAGGGGAGGTCAAGAGGATAATCGTTGCCAGTTGTGATTCATTCCGGCTCCATCCTCAATTAACCCCCCGGAACGATCGCGATTGATCACCCCAATCGCTCGACCAAAGTATTAAGAATCGTAAACGATTCCGGTTCTGGCGATCGAGGCTTGAAAGGTTGAACTTTAGAAACTAATGAGTTAATGCCCCCGGTAGCCCAGTGATATCAACCAACATTCAGTACCCATTGATCCTCCCCAATCCGCTTGGTGGAGGCATCACTGCCCTAATCTATGCTCCCCTGGTCTAAGCCACTCTGTACCCACATCGCTTGATCAGATCAAGCTCAAGAGCGGCATTTTGCTTCCTAGCCTCCTAATGCTGGGGAAACTTAGCTTTCTAAATCCCTCTGAGCTAACGGAATACCGGGGAAGCACTCGCCATTTGCGATCACCCAGTTCAGTTAGAAGATTTATTGAAATCACTGCGGCTATCAAACTTCATTGAGGAGATCATTGCATGTTAGGAGTGAGCAAGCTACCACAAGGTTCTGAGCGACAGATGCATCTAGTCCGGTGGTTGCTGACTGTCGGTTGGCTCAGCATGATTGCTTCTTTGTTTTGGCAACCGCTTGCCGCTCATTTTGACCTGGGCAACCCGGAATTATTGCTGATGCCGATGCCGCCGCATCAATGTATTCCAGTGCAAGGCAACTGTTTAGCCCAACAGCCAACTGCGATCGCGCTAGCCTTGTTCTGGACGCTGATTGTCCCCAGTTCTATCTTGATTCTGTTAGTATTTGGTCACGAAACCTGGCGGCGGATTTGCCCCCTCTCTTTTCTCTCACAAATTCCTCGGGCATTAGGAATTCAGCGCAAACGTAAAAGCCAGAAATCCCCTGCTGCTGCGACGCGATATGAACTAGTCAAAATTCGTAAAGACTCCTGGTTAGGAAAAAATCATTTATATGTGCAGTTTGCTCTACTGACGATCGGGTTAGTGATGCGGCTGCTATTTGTGAACTCTGACAGTGTGGCGTTAGGCCTATTCCTCATTCTGACAATTTTGTCAGCCATTACGGTTGGTTATTTGTATGAGGGCAAGAGTTGGTGTCAATACTTCTGCCCCATGGCGCCTGTCCAAATGATTTTTAATGGTCCAAGGGGATTACTAGGCAGTGAGGCACACCAGGGTCAAAAACAAACGGTGACGCAATCGATGTGTCGAACCGTGGATAAAGAGGGCAATGAAAAAAGTGCTTGTGTGGGTTGCCAATCGCCCTGTATTGATATTGATGCTGAACGAACGTATTGGGAAACGTTTACTCACCCTGGTCGCAAATTTATTCAATACGGTTATGTTGGATTGTTACTAGGATTTTTTCTATATTATTTTTTATACGCTGGTAGTTTCGGTTACCTGTTTTCTGGAGCCTGGTTACGGGAAGCGAACCAATCCAGTAGTTTATTGGCACCGGGATTCTATATTGCCAAGCAAGCCATTCCGATTCCTAAGTTGCTAGCTGTGCCGCTCACGTTGATAACGGCAATCGGTATGAGTTATTTGATTTTAATTGCCGTCGAACAAGGGTATTGGAACTATTTCAAACGTCAACAACAAAAGGTTTCACCCCAACAAGTTTCCCATTTTGTTTTTTCTCTGTGCACATTCTTCTGCTTTAATATCTTCTTTTTCTTTGGCAGTCGATCGCTACTCAGTCCATTTCCCTTACCGATCCATCTGTTGTTTAACGGCGTGATTGTTCTTGTCAGTACCCTCTGGTTGTCTCGTACGCTCGGTCGCAGCGCGGGATTATATTCCCGTGAAAGTCTGGCTGGCAGCTTACGCCGACAACTGAGTAAACTCACGATCGACTTCTCACGATTTTTAGAAGGGCGATCGATGGATGATCTGAAGGCGGAAGAAGTCTATGTCTTAGCCAAAGTATTGCCTGGATTCAATCAGGAACAGGGCTTACAGTTGTATAAAGGCGTATTGCGAGAAGCATTAGAGCAGGGTAATACAGATTCGGCGTCTAGCCTGGAAGCACTGCGGCAAATTCGGCAGGAGTTAGGGATTAAAGATGAAGATCACTTTAACGTGCTTACCGAGTTAGGAGCCGCAGAACCAGAATTATTAGATCCGAAAAAGCGGCGGACTCGGGAAAGTCAGTTGCGGATTGAAAGCTATCGCCAAGCACTGGCAACTATGTTGTTAGATTTAGTGGATAGTGGGATGTCGCTTCAAGAAGCCATGCAACGACAGAAGAAACAACTTCAGGTGTTGAAGTTGGAATATGGCATGACTAGCGAAGAAGAAGAACAGGTGTTAAGCCAGATTCTAGAAGGAGAGAAAAGTACCATTCTGCGCAAAGCGGAGGTCTTACTCGAACAACTGCAAGAATTGGCTTTACGGCAGCAAGTTTTAAGTAGTCATACTCTGGATGAACAAACGGCTGTATTCAAGTTATTGCGGCAAACAGCCGTGCAGCACAAGCAGCAGATCATTACTAAACAAATGCTGGGACTGCTGGAAGTATTGGGAGATATTCCCGAGGCGATCGAGTTAGCGAACACCATTCGGAATTTAGCCGGAGATGTCTTGCCCGACATCCTACAAACCCCAGAAGGCTCTTTAACCTGGAAGACTCGCCTCAAATCAGATATCCTGACCGTTCTAGAGGGGATTCCAGTCGATACTCATCACTGGGCGCCGAAGATTGATGCTTTTAATCAACCTGCGATCGAATTGACTAGCATCTCCATACCCGATGCGGGCACGGTAGGAACGCTGCTTAACTCCCATCAGTCCTTGATTCATGTACTAGAGGAATTGCTACAAGAGCTAGATCCCCTGATTCAAACGCTGGCTCTATATGGCCTAAATCTTTTACATCCTGAGCAGGCTCGTCGGCAAGCCAAGCAGATCCTAGCCTTACAGCAGGGACACTGGTTAGTACGAGAAACCGCTCAAACCTTACTCGATCGCAATCAGGAACAAACTCAGCAAGCCGTCCAAACCCTCATTACTCATATCACTTGTCAAGGCAAAGTAGACATTCAAAGCTTTCAGCAATCCGTGGTACGGGTGGGACGTAGTCCCGTTAATGATTTGGTTCTCACCGATCCGAAAGTGGCTCCCCACCATGCCGTGTTTTACCAGGATGGTGAAGGCTTTAGTGTATTGGATTTAGGGGTGAATGGTGGGGTCTATGTAGGGAATAAACATTTACAGAGCGATCGCGATCGGCTCCAGCTTGGTCAGGTCATCCGCCTCGGTGCAGTCAAAGAAACCAGTATTCGCGTCTCTTGGGAGAAACAACCTCTCCGCACAAAAGCTCCTACCGCCATCATTGGTACGCTTGACAAAGTACTACTCTTGTTTGAAAGCCGCTTTTTCCGATCGCTGAAACCAGAAGCACTGATTGAATTGGGACGGAGTGCCAGCGTCCAGGTTTATGCGCGAGGAGAACGGCTATGTCAAGCTGGCGAACCATCTGACTCCATTTTGTTATTGATTGATGGTACGGCAGAGGTGGTAGTTGTACGAGGTCAGACCGAGCAAATCGTTGGCACCGTGAATGGTGGAGAAACGATCGGTGAAATGGGTGTGTTAACCCGGCAGAAACGCTCTGCTTCAGTGGTATCTACTTCTGATTACTGTTGCGTCTTAATTATTCAAGCCGATAAATTTGATGCTGTCTTGCGTCAAGATCCAGAGCTTGCCAGAAACCTGCTCGTGGTGTTGAGTATTCGCTTGCAAACGATGACCAGCAAAGTGAAAGCTGTGAAAGCATAGGAGAAGGCAAAGCTGCGTACGAAGCGAACTAGAGTTTAAGGATAGTCGATCGCATCCGCTCGATCGCAGTCTGAATATTCTCTAATGAATTAGCATAGGAAATTCTCAGATAACCATCTCCATAATGACCAAACGCCGTACCAGACAAGACAGCCACTCCAGCATCTGCTAACAAATGATCTGCCAGGGCATTCGCCGACAATGGAAGGTGTTGCACATTGGGAAAGGCGTAAAAGGCTCCCGCCGGCTTGAGGCAATGGATGCCCGGAATGGTATTCAAGCCAGCTACAACAGCGTCCCGGCGGCGCTGGAATTCAGCGACCATCTGTTCCACAAACTCCTGGGAACCCTGGAGGGCTGCCATGCCAGCCATTTGCGTGAAGGCACAGGTACAAGAATTAGAATTGATCATCAAGCGAACGATGCCTTCTACCAGTGATTTGGGAAAAATCCCATAGCCCAGTCGCCATCCAGTCATAGCATAGGTTTTAGAATGCCCATCCAGTAGAATAGTGCGATCTTTCATCCCTGGGAATTGAATCGGGCTAACGTGCTTACCTTCATAGAGAATGCGGGAATAAATCTCATCGGAAAGGATATAAAAGTTATGCCGTTCAGCTAACTCTGCGATCGCGGCTAAATCATCGGCTTGTAACAATTCACCGGTGGGATTTTGAGGGGAATTGAGAATCAGTAACCGAGTACGATCGGAGACAGCATCGACCAAATCATCCAAATGAAAGCGAAATTTCACTTCTTCCCGTAGGGGGAGTGGTACAGGCTTAGCCCCAACAAAATTAATCACTGACTCGTAAATAGGAAAACCTGGATTAGGATAAATGACTTCATCACCTTCATTCACTAATGCCAGCAGAGTGAAGAAAATCACTGGTTTTGCCCCCGGCGTAACCACAACTTCATCGGGATGGATTTCTACCCCACGCGTGGTTGTGATATGCTCAGCGATCGCTTCCCGCAATGGGAGTAAACCAGCTGCTGGAGTATAACCTGTATACCCATCTTTCATGGCTCGAAATGCGGCTTCACAGATGGGAAATGGGGTCGGAAAATCGGGCTGTCCAATCTCTAGATGAATGATCGATCGTCCTTGAGCGGCTAATTGTTGTGCCTTGGCAAATACATCAAATGCGGATTCCGTACCTAATCGATTCATCCGTTCTGCAAGTTCCATATGATGCCCTCAAGTTAGTCATCAAGTCGTGAACAATTAAGTGATGTTAGTCAGTGGCGGATTGTCTATCGTCGCTCGATAGTGCTCTCGTAAAACCCGGCGCATTACTTTGTTGGAGGCTGTACGAGGTAATGCGCCAACCATGATTACCTGCTGAATTTTAAATAAGGGATTGAGTTGCTGCGCGATCGCTGTTTGCAAAATGGATTTTAATGCGGTTGCGGTAATTTGAGCATCCGGTACAACAACTGCATAAATCATTAATTGGCTTGGTCCCCCATCCGTTGGCGCAACTGCGATCGCGGCAGCGTCACAAATGATGTCAACTGTATTGATGACTCGCTCGATGTCGGCAGAACTAACTTTAATGCCACCTAAATTCATCGTGTCATCTACTCGACCACAAACCCGATAATAGCCACTGGGAAAACGTTCTAAATAATCACCATGCCGACGTAAATTCGGGTAATTCTGCCCATCCAACTTGACATGAGGTGTATCAGCGAAGTAAACCTGATGATGGTCTTGATGCAGTAATTCCGTCGAAAGCCCGATCGCAGGTGGAATGATCCAGCCTTCACCTTTCGTCGCCGGCTGATAGTCAGCATCCAGGATCACTAAATCCACTCCTAAGGCTGGAGTCGTAAAGGTGGCCGGTATACAGGGCTGCACCAAAGTACCCGTGAGATAACCACCCCCAATTTCTGTCCCACCACAGTATTCAATTACCGGTTTGTAACCCGCTAGTGCCATGAGAAACAGCATGTCTTGGGGATTGGAGCATTCGCCAGTGGAACTGAAGGCGTGAATCGCACTCCAATCAAGTCCCTGCATACAGTGGGTCACTTTCCAGGCACTGACTAAACTGGGTACAACGCCTAACATCGTCACTCCAGCATTCTGAACGAATTGACCATATGCTCGAGTTGTCGGGGCGCCATCATAAAGGGCGATCGTGGCACGATTGAGCAGACTGGCATAGATTAACCAGGGTCCCATCATCCAGCCTAAATTGGTTGACCAAGCGACAACATCACCGGGATGAATGTCGTGGTGTAAATGAGCATCAACAGCACATTTGATTGGAGTAGTTTGGGTCCAGGGAATCGCTTTGGGCGTACCCGTAGTCCCCGATGAGAACAAAATATTGATATGACGATCGGGAGGGACAGGAATGGCGGTAAAGCGAGGATTGGTACTAAGAAAAGTTTGCCAGGTCAGATCTCCCGATCGCAGGTTAACCGTTGGTAAAGCCTGTTGAGAGAGGACGATCGCGCGTGGAGCCTCGGCGGCAATAACTTTAGGATACAAAGGTAATACCTTGTCCCCTCGTTGAATCTCATCCTGGGTAAAGATTGCTTTGGCGTTGGCTAGGCGTAATCGAGTCGCAATTTCAGAGGCGGCAAAACTATCAGCAATTGAGACAACCACACAACCAGCAGCGATAATTCCCAGATAAATCGCGACGGCTTCCGCTGTCATTGGTAAATCAATCGCAATCGCATCGCCGGGATGGAATCCTAATTCAACTAAACCGTTAGCAACTTGGTTCGTTAAAGTATGTAATTCATCGTATGTCCAAGTTCTCAGCGGACTAGTTTCTGATTGGGCAACGATCGCGGGAGCATTCCCAGGCGCTTGAAAGCAGCTTTCTACAATATTGAATTTCGCGTTAACGAACCAGTGAGGAAATTCGATGCCACGGGAGCAGTCCACCAGCTCTGTATAAGGTTGGTGAAACTGAATGCCGAGACGTTGAATCATCTTCTCCCAAAAGCTGGTGCGGTTTTGGGTTGACCAGGTATGAAGGTCAGCGTAGGAAGAGATCGCCAAGTCTCGCATTAACGTTGCAATATTCGTTGTCTGCATTTGCTCCGGTGAGGGGATCCAGGCAGGTGGTGATTCCTGCTCCCAATCAGCAAACGTCGTTTCGTATAGAAGTTGATGTAGGGCAAACGGATGACTCGGTTGCAGGAGGTGTTGGCTAAGATACTGCCAGCTTGCGATCGCGGGTAGTGACGCTAGGGCTTGATTAATTAGTGGTAGTAACGCAATTGCGGTAGCTGATTCTACTCCACACTGTTGGAGTTGGGCGAGCGACACTTGCTTGACCATTAGCGCCACCTCACTTAAGAATGACTGAGACGCTGCCGATCGTGCTCCAAGCCATCCCAAAATACCGCGATCGCGTCCAGAATCGCCTGACCACCTTGAATAAACTTGGCTCGATCGAAGTCAGGTTGGAAATAAACGGTTTCGAGTTCTTCTAACGTATGTCCCGCATGTTGAGCTTCAACTCGGTTGTGCCACGTAAAAAAGGCTAATGGCAATTGGGGATAGCGCGTTTGTTTAATTCGCATTAATCCATCTTCCAACTCTTGCCAAAAGCCTGCGGCTGCCCAATTCTCGACGGCAAAGCTAGCACCTTCGGCAATATTCGGATCATCACTGCCATAAAGCCGTTGTAACTCATCACAAAAATGCAATGTTGTTGAGCTGCCATGCTTCCGCTGACCCAAATCTTCGTAATGTAAGCCTATGCCTTCTGCTACTGCAATTAACCATTCAAAATGAGCCGCTCGAAAGCGACAAATTCCCCCATCCACGGTGCCTTCAGTACTAACAAATTCTGGATCGCCTTCTCGATCTTTATCCACTTCTAGTTTGCTGGAGGGTGATGCGATCGTCGCACCAAGTTTTCGGTAAATTACCCCTAACTCGTTGAGTAAAATCTCCCGACTTGCCCGTGATTGCTGTAACGTTGGTGAATTGATCACTTTCAACAAGGCAGCAATTAAGAATTGGTTAGAGAATACCGAGAATTGACCAATGAAATACCGTAACTCTGCATCCGTAGCGTTTCCAGCTTGAAACCAGTGAGTATAAACATTATTAGTAATAATGCGATGCTGTAAAAAGTTGCGATCGACGTGGATAAGAAAATCCTGAAAGTCAGCAACCTGAAATTGAGTTAGCTGTCCTTGTTGTAATCGCTCCTGAATTCTTTCGGAAATCGTCAAATGCCCTGGATAAGACGATAATACTAAATTCATAAACTTTTCCTCCTAACCTTAAAGTATGACATTTAGAATATGGTTAATCTAAAACAGTAACTCTTGCTAACTGGCAACGACTTAAGCCATCCAGCTATAGGAATATTGCCTATCTTCGATATCCGTTGCTTGCTGAGTCAATTGTAACGGTCGAAACGTATCAATCATCACTGCTAATTCATCCGTCCGCTCTTTTCCGATCGACCCTTCATACATGCCGGGGTGTGGACCATGCGGAATCCCACTAGGATGTACTGTCATTGACGATCGCTCTATCCCTTTACGGGACATAAAATTGCCAGCCGCATAGTACAACACCTCATCAGAGTCAACATTAGAGTGGTTATACGGTGCAGGGATGGCTAAGGGATGATAATCGAACAATCGGGGCACAAATGAACAAATGACAAAGCCAGCGGATTCAAAGGTTTGATGCACCGGTGGCGGTTGGTGAATCCGTCCTGTTACTGGTTCAAAGTCATGAATATTTAAGGCATAAGGATATAAATAGCCATCCCAACCTACGACATCTAAAGGATGGTGATGATAAATATAAGTAGTAATGCGATCGCGCGCTTTCACCCGCACTTCAAATTCACCCACTTGATCATGGGGAATTAACGCTTCTGGTGGACGCAAGTCCCGTTCGTTATAAGGTGCATGTTCCAGAAATTGACCGTAGCGATTCAGATATCGAGCTGGTGGTTCAATATGTCCCTGAGCTTCGATCACCAACATCTGTTGAGTGACCTCCGCATCGGGCAAAATTCTCCAAATCACGCCAGTGGGAATCACTAAATAATCGCCTGCCCGGTAGCGCAAACTACCATATTGACTTTCTAAAATACCACTACCGTCATGGATAAACATCACTTCATCCCCATGGGCAAACCGATACCAATACGACATGGCTTCGGTCGGATGAGCGATGGAAATACAAATATCAGCATTCGCTAACAGCGGAATTCGAGCAGCGATCGCATCACCTTGGCTAGATACTTTTCCAGTGCGTAAGTGACGATGCCGTAATGCCCCAAAGTCTTCAAATTCAAGTGTAACTGGGTGTTCTACTCGGATCTGATCAATCTGCGTAGGTGGATGCAGATGATACAGCAAGGACTGAATCCCGGCAAAGCCATGAATTCCCATCAGCTCTTCATGGTACAACGAGCCATCCGCTTGGCGAAATTGGGTATGGCGCTTGTGGGGAATTGAACCGAGACGATAGTAGTAGGGCATGGTCTTACCTCATGAAGACCGGAGGACAAAGTAGAGGAGAGCGCAACGATCGGGGAAAATGAGTTTACGATTAAGGTAAGTTTAGAAGCTGTTTCATTGTCTGAAAGTGCTAAAGATTACCCCTCAAAGCTTGTTCACGTTCGATCGCTTCAAATAATGACTTAAAATTGCCTTCACCAAAACTGCTAGCACCATGACGCTGAATGATTTCGAAAAATAAGGTGGGGCGATCTTCAACAGGTTGCGTGAAGATTTGTAGTAAATAGCCCTCCTGGTCGCGATCGACTAAAATTCCCAGTTCTGCTAGGCGCTCGATCGATTCATCAATGTTGCCAACTCGCGCCGTTAGATCTTGATAATAATTGCTGGGTACATGTAGGAATTGCACCCCTGCCTGTCGCAGTTTAGTCACCGTCTCAATCATATTTCGGGTAGAACAGGCAATATGTTGAATCCCCGGTCCCTGGTGATAGTCCAAATATTCTTGAATCTGAGATTTTCCTTGACCTGGAGCCGGTTCATTAATCGGAAATTTAATCCGACCAGAGCGATCGCGCATTACCTTCGACATTAAGGCTGAATATTGAGTGGAAATGGCTTGATCATCAAACTGAATCAGTAATTGGAATCCCATTGTGTCAGTAAAAAACTGCACCCATCGATCCATTTCTCCCAACTCAACATTGCTAACAATATGATCGATCGCCTGTAAGCCAACACCCCGATCAGTTGAGACAGCCGGCTGGGGTTGAAATTCTGGTGCAAACACCCCTCGATAATCTTGGCGATCAACAAACTTAATCAGGACATCGCCATAAGCATGAATTGCTGCATAGCGCAAAACTCCAAATTCATCCTCAGCTCTAGTCGGTGGAATGGCACCGATCGCGCCACGGGCTGTGACCTGACGATAAGCGGCTACTGCATCGGGAACTTCTAGTGCCACCACGGCTACATGATCACCATGCTTGAGAACTTGCTCGGCAATTGTATGCTCAGAGTTTAATGCTGTACTTAAGACCAAGCGGATTGTTCCTTGCTCCATAACATAGGAGGCAACTTTGCGGCTCCCCGTCTCTAAGCCTCGGTGGGCAGTCGGCTTAAACCCGAAAAACTTTTCGTAAAACCCTGCCGCTTGTCTGGCATTGCCAACATAAAATTCAAGATGATCAAATCGTAAGATTGGGAAAAAATCACTCATGCGGTTCCTCCTAGTCAGAGGAAAAGTTAGGTAGATGTCATTCAGGCAGCATTAAACTTGCCACAATATCAACTCTGATGAAGAGGAAGCATCAACGAATACAATCAGCAAGTTCTCACAATTGCTATAACGGTGATCGAGATTAACTTTGCTAATAGAAACGCCGGCGAAAGCACTAAGTAGATCTGACGCGTTAACTGAGGGATGGAGTCCTAAGGCTTCTCAGTATAGTTAAGAAACTAAACTGAGAAGCCGTATTTAGATTATAGATTTAACTGTTCAGGCTCGTCCAGTGAATATAATTAACTGTTAAGCTTGATTCAGGATTCATCTTCCCCTAAGATACTGATAAATTTTGATGGCTTCATACATCTAGAGAAATAAGTTGCTCACACTACCTTCTGGGCAGCCAAGCTTATGATCAAACCAACTGAGCAACTCAAGCGACTAGATCACAAAGATCGATTATTGCTACGACTACTCCAAGCTAATAGTCGGCTCAGTAGTGCGGAATTAGCCCGTCAACTAAAGCTTTCGCCTCCAGGTTTACAAAAACGCTTAAAACGACTGGAGGAAAATGGCTTTATTGAAGGGTATGTGACGTTGGTGAATCGGGAAGCCTTAGGGTTAGATTTGCTATGTTTTACTCAGGTGACACTGACCCACGAAAAGCCAGAATGTGTAGGTCAGTTCTGTGAGCAAGTGCAAGGATTACCAGAAGTGCTGGAGTGCCATCACTTGACGGGGGAATTTGATTATTTGTTAAAGGTGGTTGTAACTAATCCGCAACAGCTTGAACAATTCTTAACGGAGAAGATTAGAAAGTTGCCTGGAGTTGATAAAGTTCGGACCAGTATTGTGTTGAGTGAAGTGAAAGCATCCACCTCGTTGCCCCTAGATAGCCTGGCTCCAGACCGTTAACTCACTCAATTCAGCATGGAAGGAGGTGAATCGGGTGTTGACATCGCTGAAATCGTTACTGCAATCGATCGTGGACTATGCGGGGCTATTTCCACCTGCCCAACTAAGCCTCGCGGAAGCCGTGAGCATCTACGATCAGGCGCAAGCCTCCTCACATCGCTGGATGCTCGATCGCTTTGTCATCCCCGCCCCTCGCTTACCGGAATTACTAGAGGCTTTAGCAACGCTGGCGGATCGACAATCCTCTTCTCCTTGGTCACTCAGTGTGATTCTTTCCCCTAATTGGGCAGCAGAATTAGTACAGCTCCAAACCATCAACAGTTTGGTTGCCGCAACCAGTCCGCCACAGATTGCCATTAAGGCTTGGGAAATTGCTCCACTGCCTCCGACTGAGATTCCCCAGGTCTGTCAATGTTTACCGCCTGGCATACCAGCGTTTTTTGAAATTCCGTTTCAAGCAGGATTAGAGGTGTATATTGATGCCTTGCGCCAAACGCGGACAGCAGCTAAACTCCGCACTGGAGGAATGACTCAGGCAGCATTTCCTGATAGCAGTCAACTCAGCCAACGCATTCTGACCCTAGCAGAGGCACAAATTCCGTTTAAAGCCACGGCTGGTTTACATCATCCCCTACCCAGTAAATCCCCCTTAACTGATCAAGCCAATAGCCCCATAGCAAACATGCATGGGTTCTTAAATGTAGCGTTGCTAGCCGCCTTTGCCAATCAGCAGCAGATTTCAGTTGAAGAGGCGATCGCCCTACTAGAAGTATCGACGATCGAGCAATTTGACTTCACTGATACTCAGGTCACCTGGCACGATCGTGCCCTGACGGTAACCGAAATGATGCATACTCGCCAACAGTTTTTTCACTCTTTCGGATCCTGTTCGTTCCAAGATCCACTCACTGATCTTCACACTCTGGGGCTATTATGATCTGCACCGTTGATGCAACCCACGATCCAAATTTACGCAGTTGGGTAGAATCTGCCAATCAAGCCGGAAGTGATTTTCCCATTCAAAATTTACCCTTTGGGGTATTCCGCCGTCAGCATCAAGTAGATCCGCCTCGAATTGGCGTCGCGATCGGTGATCAAATTCTTGACTTAGCTGCCTGTAGCCAATTAGGACTATTACAGGAATTACCCGATTCGGTTCAAATGGCGTGTACAGCTTCTAATTTGAATCCATTGATGGCACTGGGACGAATGGCTTCATCGGCATTGCGTCACCATTTAAGCCAGTTCCTAAGCGCAGCACAACCTCCACCTGCTACTGATGACATTCTTGTGCCTATGACGATGGCTGAGTTGCTGCTACCTGCCACGATCGGGGACTACACTGATTTCTATGCCTCGATCTTCCATGCTACTAATGTTGGCAAACTCTTTCGCCCCGATCAGCCGTTGTTACCCAATTACAAGTATGTGCCGATCGCTTATCACGGACGGGCATCGTCGATCGTGTCCAGTGGCACACCCATTCATCGTCCTATTGGTCAACGTAAAGCTCCAAATGAGACAGTACCCACCTTGGCTCCCTGTCAGATGCTGGATTATGAGTTAGAAGTAGGATGTTTTGTGGGCAAGGGCAACACTTTGGGAGAGGCAATCTCGATTGAGCAGGCAGAAGAGCATGTGTTTGGTCTATGTTTGGTCAATGACTGGTCAGCCCGCGATATTCAAGCCTGGGAATATCAACCATTAGGACCCTTTCTAGCCAAGAGCTTTGCCACCAGTATTTCTCCCTGGATTATCACGCTAGAAGCACTCGCCCCTTTTCGTGGTCAGGCATTCTCACGATCGGCGGACGATCCTCAGCCCCTACCTTATCTCAACTCAGCTACGAATCAACAGCAGGGAGGAATTAACCTTAGGCTAGAAGTGTGGTTGACATCGGCTCAAATGCGTCAGCAGAATCTACCACCTGTACGCCTAAGCTCCAGTTCATTTCAGCAAATGTATTGGACAGTCGCCCAAATGCTGACTCACCATACAAGTAATGGTTGTAATCTCCGCCCCGGAGATCTAATCGCTAGTGGGACTGTATCTGGGGAGTTAGCTGGTACAGAGGGCTGTCTGCTGGAATCCACTCAACGAGGCAGTAAACCGCTCACGCTACCCACGGGAGAAACGCGAGCCTTTCTGCTGGCTGGAGATGAAGTAACGCTACGAGGATACTGTGAACAGGCAGAATACACCAGAATTGGTTTAGGAGAGTGTCGGGGTATTGTCAGTTAATTAGGCTGAATCGCCCTCACTTACATACCCCATCTGTGATCATTGTAATAATCGCCTGCTACCTGAGCCGCTATTAACGACTACCACGACGACGCAGTCGATCGATAGTGACGGCAACAATAATCACTAGTCCCTTCACGACTAATTGCCAGAAGTAAGACATATTCAACAGCGTTAAGCCATTGTTCAACACGGCAATGATTAATGCGCCGAGTAACGTTCCCGGAATAGTACCAATTCCACCTGTAAAGCTGGTTCCACCCAAGATGACGGCTGCGATCGCATCTAGCTCATAACCATTCCCCAATAAGCCTGTGGCGCTATAGAGCCGACTGGAACTCATGACGCCAGCTAAGCCTGCGAGCAATCCACTCACCCCATAGACAAACAGCAAGACACGATTGACTTTAATTCCGGTTAATCGGGCTGCCCGTTGATTGCCACCTACCGCATAAATTTGGACACCTAACACGGTTTGCCTGAGAATAAACCAACTCGCCAATACGGTTAACAAGGCAATCACGACTAGCCAGGGAAAGGGTCCTAAGTAGTTGTTGCCAATCCAGGCAAAGTTAAGGTTGCGGTTTAACACAGTTGTGCCATTCGCCACAAGATAGGCAACGCCCCGTAATGCGGTCAAACCACCTAACGTCACAATAAACGGTGGTAAGTCGAGAAACGCAATCAGCGCACCATTGACTAAACCAATCAGCAATCCGGTTAACAAAGCCGCCGGAATGGCTGCCCAGCTTAAGGCAGGGAGCAGCGACACCAGAACCCCGACAACTGCTGACACGCCTAAAATGGAGCCAACCGACAAGTCAATGCCGCCAGTCAAGATCACGAAGGTCATGCCTGTAGCCAGCACAATATTGATCGAAGCCTGCCGCAAGATATTGACAATGTTCCCAGCGGTGGGAAAGGTAGGAGTCAGCACTGAAAACAGAATGCAGATCAGGATCAAAATTGGCAAAATTCCGGCAACCTGAAGCCAATTTCTGGAAGCTTTTCGTCGCTGACCTGGGGACCGATCGCCCGAATCATCTTTCAGGGGACGCAATTCAGTTTGACTCATGATGCGGCGACCTCCGATGCGCCCGTAGCATACGCCATAATAGTTTCTTGAGTAATTTCTGTACCTGTGGAACCACCTAATTCACCGACTAACTGCCCTTCCCGCATGACGAGAACGCGATCGCTCAATCCAACCACTTCTGGCAATTCGCTAGACACCATGAGAATAGCAACGCCTTGTTTTGCCAAATCGCTAATGATGCGATAGATTTCACTTTTAGCGCCAATATCGACACCACGCGTCGGTTCATCCAGCAACAGCACTCTCGGCTTAATTGCCAGCCACCTGGCTAACAGTAGCTTCTGTTGATTGCCGCCCGACAAATCCATCGCCCGAATTTCCAGATTGGCCAGCCGAATGTTGAAATCTTCCACGGCATCGCTGGCAATTTTACCGAGCGATCGCCAGTTTAGGATTCCTACTTTTGCATCTTCTTTCAGCGTATTCAGGACAATATTCTTACCCGAAGTCATCTCCAAAAATAAACCTTGATCTTTACGGTCTTCGGGCACGTAACCAATCCCTGCCGCGATCGCATCTCCTGGCGAGTGAATCTCTATCTTTTTGCCATGCAGCCACACTTCTCCACTGGTTTTGGCATCTGCTCCAAAAATTAACCGAGAGAGTTCAGTGCGTCCTGCCCCGACTAAACCGGCTAGTCCAACAATCTCGCCCGCATGTAAAACCAGATTAGTGGGTTGCACCTTGCGACCGTCGCTGAGATGCCGAACTTCCAGGACTACATCACCCACGCTAGTCTGCCGCTGATGTTCATAAAAATCCTGCATCGGGCGACCCACCATCATTTGCACCAACCGTTCGGGTGAAATTTCCTCGCGCAATAAGCTGCCAATATACTGACCATCTCGCAATACACTGACGCGGTTTGCCAAGGCATATACCTCCTCCATCCGGTGGCTAATGTAGATAATGGCAATACCATCGCGCCGCAATTTATGGATCACTTCAAACAGGCGCTCAGTCTCACGATCGCTCAGAGCTGCTGTTGGTTCATCCATCACCAGAATCCGACTGTTGTCTTTTAGAGCACGGGCAATTTCCACCAATTGCTGTTCTGCGATCGATAAGCTAGAGACCAGATCATCCGGCGCAAAACTAGCCCCTAAACTGTGCAATACCTGTTCAGCCTCTCGCCGCATACCCTCGCGATCGAGCAATTGCCCTCGGCGTAACTCGCTGCCCATAAACATGTTTTCAGCCACAGTTAAATTGGGCGCAACATTCAATTCTTGATAAATTAAATTGATTCCTGCCCGTCGTGCTGTGCCTGGATCCGTAATTTTAAGCCGCTCTCCGTTGATGTAAATTTCGCCGTCATCCGCGATGTAGGCTCCCGCCAGGATTTTCATCAAGGTGCTTTTACCAGCACCATTTTCTCCCATCAGAGCATGAACTTCGCCTGGATAAATTGTCAGGTTTACTCCCTGAAGGGCCGGAACCCCGTGAAACCGCTTGGTGATACCGCGCATCTCTAGTACGGGAGTTAAACTGGATGCTGGTGCAGATGAGGGTTGGATGTCAGTGGTCATCGGTAACTCCTTACTGCCAGCCTTTGTATTGGCTGACATTCTCACGGGTGATTAGCTTGACAGGAATCAGAATATTGGGATTAGCAGGACGTTTGCCATATAAGATGTCATTGCCCACTTGAACTGCTTTGCGCGTCATCCCCAACGGGTCTTGAGCGGCAGTGGCGACCAACAAACTACTGGGGTCGGCGATCGCTTGGGTTGCTTCTGGGGCTCCATCCACACCGACAATGAAAAATTCGCTGCGTTTGGCTTGTCTGGCTGCAAGTTCTGCGCCTACAGCACAAGGATCATTGATGGCAAACACCGCATCCACTTGGGGAAAGGAAGTGAGCAGATCGCTCATAACCCGCAAGCCACCATCTCGACTGCCTTCAGCATTCTGGTCTTTCGAAAGAATCTTAATATCAGGATATTTCGCTAGTACCTGTTCACAGCCCTGAACCCGCTCAATCACCGAAATCACGGGAGGACCATTAACAATCACAATATTGCCCTTACCCTTCAGCCGATCGGCAATGTACTGACAACTGACTTGCCCAGCTTGAACATTATTTGAGGTAATTGTGGCATCGACATCGCCGCCAGCCCCTGTATCAACAGCAATCACCACACTCCCAGCCTGTTTTGCTTTGGCAACAGCGGGTTCAATGCCTTTACTGTCTGCTGCATTTAAAATAATCACATCCGTGTCGGATGCTACAAAATTTTCAATCTGATTAAATTGTTGGTTCAAATCATACCCACTGGAAACCAACGTAACTCGGGTATCGGGTCCCCCAATTTTTTTAGCTTCAATCTCTGCGCCCCGACCCATTAACACAAAAAATGGGTTGCTGAGATCACCAACCGTTACAGCAACCGATTTAAGTTTGGCATTTGGATTTGAGTTATTTTGAACGATCGATTCACCCGTTGAGGAGTTAGGTGAACAAGCCGCCAGGATACTACTAAAGACACTGAAAATACCGATCGCAATTCCCCTTTGAATCAGGGTCTGAATATTGATTTTTGCCATGCCCATCTATTTCTACTAACTCCTTAAACTTAAGAGTCACCAGAATCAAGATTTGCAAATCAAATCCATCTAGAATTGCATACAATAGTTACAAAACTCATCCAGCAACTAGTCATGCAATTTTAGTTGCAATTCTTTACGAATGCAGTTTTTCAATATAGATTGTCTCTAAGCGACAGTGTAAAAGGCGTTAGGAGAACAAATTTGCAAATCAACATCTGAATTGGTTATTAGTCTACCAAAAAACTAATCACCCCTCTCTCTATCTTATGGCTGAGTATCCCTGAATTCTCCTAATATTTTTGTTTTTGAATATATATTTTTGTTGCTCATTGTAAGAGACTCTTAAGAAGTAATCGGAATATCAAAAACTTAGCTATATAAATTTTGTAGCTGTTATAGCGGTACAGCGGGAATGATTGCAATGAGTTAAGAAGAGTGGCGACATTCAGCAAATGCCTGTCTTTCTGCTTCACTAATGCGACCAGCCTGATAAAGGGTTTCGGTAACTTCCGAAATGGTGAGCACCGAGTGAGGATGATAGCCCTGCGATCGCAAGCGGCTTTTCACATCCTGTTCGTGATCTAAAAACACTACAATATCCTGGACATGTAGTCCTACAGATTTCAGCTTAGCGGCTCCTTCCATAGCACTGTTGCCACTAATTAAAATATCATCCACCACTACGACTGTTTCACCCGGTTCAAAGTTGCCTTCAACTAAGCGACGGGTGCCATGAGCCTTAACTTCTTTTCGAGGAAAAATCATGGGGCGATTCAGTTGGAGGGCTAATCCGGTGGCGGTTGGTAAAGACCCATAGGGAATTCCGGCAATGCGATCGAAGCTCAAGTTTTTCAGAATTTCTGCATAGGCACTCAAAACTTGTTGAAACAATTGTGGGTTAGAAATGATTTTGCGTAGATCAATGTAGTAGGGAAAAACAGCTCCAGAAGCTTGTACAAAGTTACCAAACATAATGCAGCCAACATCATAAAGTTGCAAAATCAAATCCAAATGTGGATGCTGATTTAATGTACAAACGTTGGAAACCCAGATATCGCAGCTTGCAGGTTCTTGGACACGCTGAATCCTAATTTGATTGACCTGCTCCCGCAGCGATCGTACCTGAGTTGCCAAATTCTCTCGACTCAGCCAATCTTGCGGAATGGGTAATAATAACCCTGCTCCAGCCGAATTCAACCCGGTTGCCAAAATTTGAGGCAGGTCAACGGCTTCCTGCCAGATGCTGCGCACCAGGATCAGACGTTCCGGAGCAATTTCTCTTACTCGTGCGAGGACATCCGGTGTAGTTGTACCAATTTCTAATCCCAACTGCTCCGTTGTCCCCCAGGTTTTGGCTTCCTGAATCATTTGCAGATAAAAAGGGGATGCAACCGTTGGATAGTCCTGCAATTTGGCAGCCGATGGATTAGAGGTACACCCCAGCACAAATACAGCCCTACCGGGATACATCAAGAATGGAGCAACCAAATCTTGTCCTGGATAAGCACTGAGCGTGATGGCATCAACCTGCCACTGCGTAAAGACGGTTTGCGCCATCAGCGTACTAGTATTTAAGTCGCTGTGCTTGGCATCTAAAATAACTGGAATGTGGGAGGGAATCATGCTGAGCAGATCTTGTAACAAGTCCATGCCTGCACTGCCCAACGCTTGGTAAAAGCCCAGGGTCGGTTTATAAGCACAAACCAAGTCACTTGTTTGAGCCACAATCCACTGCAACCAATCCCGTAGCCCTCGCATCAGTACATCTCGATCGCAGCCACTTTGTGCCGGAGAATCACTGCTAGTACTATATCGAGGCGGTAGTAGTTCTGGATTTGGGTCAAGTCCAACTACCAGTAGACTAGAGTTGCGACTAACTGCTGCCGCTAATTGATCAAAAAAGTACATTGCTTCAACCTGTGAGCAACCTCTTCACATTACACCGAGAGGCTCAGGAGAGCGCAAATTCTTTTAGCCAGGGATAAGGTTGGACTGGAAGTCCGAGAGTCAGCCTGACCTTAAGCCTATTTCTCGGGGATGCCATTAGGATAACCAGCACCACTCCGGTAGAGAATCAGGTGAACTAATTACTACGGTAGATCGCGCGATCGTAAGCAGGTCCCTTCCTTTAGTCAGACGCAAAGCCGCAGGGCAATTTCTAACCTGGAAGATGGCTATCCCAGCTTGCTGGAAATCATGAGTGACTCATCGTCATTCAACCAGAATTGGCTACGGCAAACGTTATGTACAGGAGATTGAAAGGGAATGACTAGCGCATCAAATCGCCCGTTGGCAGTTGTCACAGGGGCTTCCAGTGGCATCGGTTATGAACTTGCCAAGCAATTTGCTCAAAACGGCTTTGATCTGGTGGTAACGGCTACCAGTTCGGAGATTAATCAGGTCGCTCAAGCGTGTGAGTCACTCGGGGCAAAGGTGAAGACGGTCCAAGCCGATCTGGCGACCTATGACGGAGTCGAAGCGCTTTACCAGCAGATCCAAGCCATGGGTCGCCCAGTTGAAGCGATCGCCATTAATGCCGGGGTTGGCGTGGGTGGCAAGTTTACCGAGACGGATCTGAAGGCAGAACTGAATTTGATTGACTTGAATGTGACCTCGTCTGTGCATCTGGCGAAACGAGTGGTCAAGGATATGGTCGATCGCAATAGTGGTAAGGTGCTGTTCACCTCCTCGATCGCGGCATTAATGCCGGGACCCTTTGAAGCGGTGTATGCTGCCTCGAAAGCGTTTATTCACTCGTTTGCCGAAGGGCTACGCAATGAATTAAAAGATACGGGGGTGACCGTCACTGCCCTGATGCCGGGACCCACAGAGACCAACTTTTTCCATCGAGCGGGTATGGATGATACTCAAGCGGGCGCAGGCGAGAAAGATGATCCAGCAGAGGTTGCCAAACAGGGATTTAAGGCATTGATGGCAGACCGGGATGATATTGTGGCAGGCTCCTTAAAAACCAAAGTTCAGGGCAATATCAGTAAGGTTTTGCCAGATACCGTGAATGCAGAACTGCACCGTAAACTCACGGAACCCGGCTCTGCTAACTAGTCATAATTGCCCGATAAGAGAATTGCCCTAAGCGCTGATGGAAAATGCAATGACCGACAACATATCACAGCCAGATATGCTCTATCGAGAACTCGGTAGCACCGGAGAGCGGGTTTCTGCGATTGGTTTAGGCGGCTGGCATCTTAGTTTAAAGCATGTAGATGAACAACTCGCGATTCAGATTGTGCGGACTGCGATCGATCGGGGCATCACCTTCATGGATAATTGCTGGGATTACAACGATGGAGCTAGCGAGATTCGCATGGGGAAAGCCCTTCGCGATGGCTATCGAGACAAAGTGTTCCTGATGACTAAAATTGATGGTCGCTCTAAACAGGAAGCGGCTAAACAGATCAATGAATCTCTCCAGCGGTTGCAAGTTGATTATATTGATTTAGTGCAGTATCACGAAGTTTTGCGGTTTGAAGACCCACACCGCATTTTTGATCAAGAGGGTGCCCATGCTGCCATCTTAGAGGCGCAAGCAGCAGGCAAACTTAGGTATATTGGCTTCACTGGTCATAAAGATCCAGCGATTCATTTGCACATGCTGGAGGTAGCCGATCACTATAACTTTAAGTTTGATACGGCTCAGATGCCCCTGAATGTGATGGACGCTCACTACCGTAGTTTTGCCAAACTGGTTGTGCCAGAGCTGGTCAAACGCCATATCGGTGTTTTGGGTATGAAGAGTATGGCAAACGGCATCTTGCTCCAGTCCAATACGGTCACGCCCATTGAATGTCTGCATTACGCCTTGAATTTGCCTACTTCAGTCGTGATTACAGGGATTGATAGGATGGAAATTCTTGAGCAAGCGTTGGCAGCGGTGCGAACGTTTCAGCCGATGACGGAACAGCAGGTACAAGCCTTGCTAGCTAAAACCGCAGAAGTTGGAGCCAGAGGGAAGTTTGAACCATTCAAAACCTCCTCTATTTTTGATGGTACTGCTCAGCATCCAGCTTGGCTGGGGGAAGAACCCCAACGGCTACAGCAATTGATGTCAGCGGCAGGATGAGAGCAATGGCTATCCTGCTACAAACAGCCGTTATCCACCAGTTCGATCAACACCTATGAGCGGCACTGACCAACCAGGGCAACCCGTAGAGGCGATCGCTAGTCAGCGAAGGGATGACAACCGAACCCATTGTGCCGGATTTTACGGTGATGGCTGAATGAGAAGACTGTTAATATCTCGTTACAATTGAGATCACGAAGTCAATGGCTTACAACCAGCCTTCGCACTCTGTATTAAGAGGTGGCTCTATGAACGGCAATATCCGTATTGGTAAGCTGTTTGGCATTCCTTTCTTCATCAACCCGTCCTGGTTTTTGGTGTTGGCATTGGTCACGCTGACCTATGGGAATGGCTTAGCGACACAATTTCCGGCTTTACCACCTGGAACACCGTTACTGCTAGGACTGCTCACAGCCCTACTTCTGTTTGCCTCCGTCCTGCTACATGAATTGGCGCATAGTGCTGTGGCGTTACGCCAAGGGATTGGGGTGCAGTCAATTACTCTATTCCTGTTTGGCGGACTGGCTAGCTTAGAGGACGAATCGAAAACACCCGCTGAAGCCTTTTGGGTGGCGATCGCGGGACCGCTGGCTAGCTTGGGCTTATTTGGGGTACTCACCCTAGCCGGAATTACGTTGCCGCTGGCAGGTCCCTTGGCTGCCATTCTGGCAGTGCTGACCTACGTTAACCTGGCGTTAGCCTTATTTAATCTGATTCCTGGGTTGCCCCTGGATGGTGGCAATATTTTGAAAGCTGCCATCTGGAAACTCACAGGTAATCCCTACCAAGGCGTGAAGGTGGCGAGTCGGGTGGGGCAAGCCTTCGGGTGGCTCGCGATCGCATCTGGCTTACTGCCGCTAGTCCTGTATGGTAGCTTCGGCAATATTTGGAATCTCTTGCTGGGTTGGTTCCTGTTACGAAATGCGGGTCAGTCGGCTCAATTTGCGTCCTTGCAAGAACGCCTGACTGGCTTGACAGCGGCAGATGCTACGCTTGCCAATAGCCCAGTGATAGCGGCAGAGATGTCGCTGCGGGAGTTTGCCGACCAACAGATTTTGCACCACTCTACCTGGCGCAAGTTTTTAGTCACGAACAGCGAGGCGCAGTTGCTCGGCGAAATTGCCATCGATGACCTCAAGACGGTTCCCGTAGAGCAGTGGTCTGAGACTCCAGTCACCGCCTTAGTGCGGGCGATCGAGCCTGCCACGATTGTGGTTGAAAATCAGCCGTTGTTAGATGTCGTCAAAGTGCTAGAAACCAACCACTTGCCAGCTTTACCTGTAGTTCAAGCCAATGGGGCTTTGCTCGGTCTTTTGGAGAAAGCGGCAGTGATTCATCTCTTACAACGTCAACCTCACGTGGCTTCTGCCTGAACAGGTGACGGGTAAACAAGCTAGTCGCTACGGTTCCCTGTTTCATCTCCCATGCTATTCAGTAGCCTCCTGCCCAAACGGGTTAGGAGGCTTTGGATTGGGCGATCGCTACTTAAACATCGATTGCTTGAGGGCAGATTGATCCCAGTTACCCAAACGGGCGGCAGCTTCATAAGTGCTTTGTAAAAACTCTAACAATACTTGATCCGGTGATTCTGCCTCACGAACAGCATCATAGGGCAAAATAAATTCACCCAATTCTGTACTGTAAAACGCTGCCTCCGGACGGATCGCCGCCTGCTTCAAACCCTCAGGTTCTGGGTAAGCGTAGGAATAAAAGGCTGGGTACGATAATCCAACTCCGGGCCAAAATCCAGCGCTACTCACCTCATGGGAATAGGCTTCCTTGGCTACGGCATCCGGTAAATGCGGTACACCGCCGGGATGTTCGGGAGCCGATCGCCCCGAAAAGCGAGTCACGGCTAAATCAAAACTGCCCCAGAAAAAATGTACGGGACTGACCTTACCGCAAAAGTGCGATCGAAATTCTCGCAATACGCGATCGGACTGTAACAGGATTCTCCAAAACCGATTGGCATACTCAGCATCATAGGCAGCATGAGTTTCGTCTTGCTCAAACCGAATTGGATCGGGTACTTCATTCGGTTTGGTATTGATGGTGATGTGAAGATCTAACGATCTAAGGTGCTCCATCACGCTCTGGTAAAAATCTGCTACCGAGCGAGGATAAAGGGCGATCGTTTGTCTAGCTCCTTCACTGGTTTGAATCAGCAGCTGATGGTCGATGAAATCAAAGTCGATTTGAAAGAGCCGGCTACCATAGGGAATTGTTGAAGTGGTTAATCCCCGAGCCGTTAAATAGAGTGGCACATGCCACGAATGATTAATCCACGGGGTTTGTACCAATCGGATTTTGCCAATGATTTGAGTCCACATATGCAGTGTGGCATAAGTATCTTGCCATGCCTCCAGGGGTAAACTCGGCCAAATCTCCGTTGAAGTCGTGGTCGGCTGATTCGACATCATGATCTCCTCATTCAATGAACGCCCAACATGCTTAAGGGTTTTGTTTGTTCAGCGGTAAAACACTCTTCCCTGTTGCTCCAATTCTGCTGAACTGATTACACTAGGTCTGGTCTCATAGTAACCAACGTCCAAATGGCGTCAACAACCATCGTGTCATTTCTGGGAATCCCAAATTAACAGCATAGTCACCCATCTCAGCGGTAGGATCAGGAAAAGGTTATGTGCTTTAAAGATAGCCACCGCTCCATCTCCCCATCTGCGGGCAGGTGTAACGAATCATCTTTCTCTCGTCTCCACTTGGCGCTATGCAGTACCTCGTAACAACTAAAGCCGATCGTCTCCCTCCCGATCATCAAATCATCATGGTAGATGGCACAGTCCCCGATTGGACTGCCAAATCAGGAGATTTGCATTGGGATCATCACCGTCCCGCTGGAGCGGATATCCAGATCGATGAAATTCCTTTACCGCAAGGACAATCATTAGTCGAAGCGCAATCTACCAATCAACCTCCTTGCTTGGTCACCACAATGGTAGACGCAGATGCTTGCTGTGCGGCCGCCTGGGTACAGTTACGCCAGGACGTTTTAACTGCCGAAACGATCGCCAAATTTAAAGCGATCGCCTGGGATTGTGACCATCTTACGGTTCCTGAAGCATTAACGACCTATGCTGAGTTTGCGGCTAAAGCTGTTGTCGCCTTAAGAACTTCCAGTGAGGGGATTGCGGCTGATTTGGGACTGCCCCATGAACGCAAAGAGTGGGCAGACACAGACTGGGAAGCCTACTCATCAGAAGCATTTCGGCGGGGAACCGAATGGCTGATTGCTGCCGCTAAGGGCGAGCGCTCTTATCCGGGTGAGAACGGTGACGTGGATGATTATTGGCAGCAGATCGAAGCAGATGCACAGATGTTAATTGACCAGAAGCGGATTCAGTTTATTAGCACTGATCGGGGTGATATTGCCATCTGTGATCAAACGAGTACGGGGCATGCGATCGATCCACGTTCATTCTATAACGCCATTCCCAAGCTGCATCACACTTCAATCGTGCATCTCCGTCCAGAATCAATTACGATTCGGGATCATCGCACTGGAGGAACCCAGTACACCCTCGGGAGCATTCCTTTGCATCCAGAGCAGCAAAAACTCGGTTTTACCCAAGGCACATTCGATCGCCTGAGTGCAGCGGAGCAAGCCAAAAACCCTGAATCTGGTCACTGGGGCGGACGACGTACTTTTGGTGGTTCTCCCTGGAATACGCCCTCAGAGTTAACCGTAGAAGAAATTGTTGCTTTATTAGACTAGCCATCTTTCTAAGAACATTAGGCAGGAGCAAATGGCTTGAAAACACACTTCCCCATCTTTAATTTTAACTAAAAAGGCGGCGGCAAAGGAACAAATTAGCAAATTATAAATTCAGATGGAGCGATCGATACCCCATCTGAACCTAAGTCTATTTTGACCTTACTAGCGCAAATTAGCAGGAGGGTTTTCAGGTACAACCCAGTAATAAACTGTTCTACCCTCTACTTCCACTACTTTTTCAGGTTTCCAATCCCCCATATCAAACGCATGAGAAACAATGCGAGTACCTGGTTTTAATTCACGTAGTAATTTCGGTCGAAGCTTGAGATTAAGGTCTGGTAACAAGTAGAGTGTCACAACTGTAGCATCACGAAAATCTGTTTCGAATAAGTCTGCCTGCCGGAACTGGACACGATCGGTTACTCCCGCTTTTTGAGCATTCTCATTGGCTTCGCGAATCCGTTGAGGGTTGATATCGATCCCGATTCCCCGTGCCCCGCGCTCCTGAGCTGCCGTAATCACAATTCGACCATCACCACTACCCAAGTCATAAACTACATCATCCGATTGCACATTTGCCAGCCGCAGCATTTCGTTAACCACAGCCGTTGGGGTTGGCACATAGACCACATCAGGACTGCGAGTTGGTGCTTCGGTAGTAGGGGTAGGAACAGCTTGCGCTTGCGCAGACACGGTATCTGTCTGGGAGGCAACAGGAGCGCTTTCAGACTCTGGCTCGAAATTCCGCAGTTGTGTGCAACCGAGCCCAGTTAAGCTCAGAACGCCAATACCCACCAATAGCGATCGCTGAATCAATTGGAATTGCATCATTATCATCTCCTGCAACAATGAGTTTTCAAGGTTATGTAGTCCGACGCACAAAGGGCAGACCCAGTAAAACAACGATGACACCAGCGATCGCGCCAATCCCTGTATAAATCAGGCTGGAGTAGAGCAAATAGCCACAAACTACACAAAACAAAATCGGCACGATCGGATAAAGTGGCACTCGAAATGGGCGAAAACGCAAGGGTTCCCGAATTCGCAAGATGATCAGCGATAGAGTGCTAAGCAGGAAAAAGCCCCAGAAGATGGGGGCAGTATAGTCCACCATGGTTTCAAACCCTTTACGGGTGAGAGTTCCTAGCCCAACGAGAATGAGCGCGATCGCGCCTTGCAGTAAATAAGCTGTAGTAGGTGAGCTGGGCTGCGGTTGCCAGTGTCCCAGCCAACGAAACGGTGAAATATCCTGCCCTAACGCAAAACTAGTGCGGGCTCCGGTCAGAATTGTGGCATTGATTGAACTCAATGTAGCCAGGACAACCAACCCACTCACGAAGGCAGCACCTGGTTCTCCCAAACTCCGACGCACCAAATCGGCGGCAACCGCTTGAGAGGTTGCCATATCTGCCACACCTAATCCTCGTAAATAAGCCAGGTTCAGCAACAGATAAGTTCCGGTGATGATCCCAATGCTCCAAAGTAGCGATCGCACGATATTTCGCTGCGGATTAGAGATTTCTGCCGAAATATAAGCAGCTTCATTCCATCCCCCATAGGACAGCAGCACAAAAACCAGTGCTAACCCCCAGGAAGGCGTAGCCGTCAATGCTGCCGTAGAAGTTCCAGCCACAACCGGTGGAGAGAAAGCCAGCCCAAGTAAAATTACCAGCCCTAAACCCAAAATCAATGCTAGGGCAAGCCAATTCTGGAGTTGCTTGCTTTGACGTAGCCCAACAATATTGAGTGCTGTCAGCACAGCGATCGCGATGACAGCATAAATCGAGGTCGAATAGTCACCGAAGGCAAATAGCTGAGAAGCATAGTCACCTAATACAAAGGCTAACAGCGCGATCGAACCGGTCTGAATCACGGTCATGCGCGCCCACGCAAACAATACGGCAAGCGGTTGCCCAAACGCCCGTTTTAGATAGTAGTAGTTACCACCGACATGGGGATAAGTTGTTGCCAGTTCGGCATAGCACAGTGCCCCTAATAACGATACAACACCACCCAGTAGCCAGATCTGGATGACACCACCACTTGTCCCAGTATTAGCTGCAACAAATGCAGGCGTTTCAAAAATTCCAGCTCCAATCACTAATCCAACAATTAAGGCGATCGCATCTACTAGAGTAATAGAAGGTTTCGGCGCCGCTGTTGGGAAGTTCTGATGTTCCAGGAGTACTAAGTTTTTCGATCTATCTACACCCATATTTCTTCAACAACTAAAAGTTGAACATGGTACTTAAGCTCTACTTTTAGCGTCAATCGCAAATGTGACGGGAAAGTGACAGTATGGATAAATCACTTCTACCACAGGAGTAAATCAATTTGAAATAAAGAGCCTTGACCGAGCTGGCTCCTGACCGTAAGTTGCCCACCTTGAGCGGCAACAATTTGCTGAGCGATCGCCAGCCCCAACCCCGAACCACCCGTTTCACGAGTACGCTCTTCGTTCACCCGATAAAATCGCTCAAAAATATGCGGTAAATCCGATTCCGGAATCCCAATTCCAGTATCTTCAACCTGAATTAGGCAATGGTGAGGCTGAGGGATTAACCGAACCCAGATCGTGCCTGGCTCTAAGGTATATTTACCAGCGTTAGTTAATAGATTAATGATTGCTTGCCGCAATAGGTCAGAATTACCCTGAACTGCCACTGGTGCTTCAGGTAGTTCTAAATGCAAGGTTAAATGTTGAATAAACGGCTGAATTGATGGAGCCGCGATCGTTTCTTTCAACAAGTTATTAACGTTAACTGCTGACATGGATGCGGCAGTTAATGGTTCTGATTGACGAGCTAAAAATAATAGATCCGTAACGATCTGATTCATTGACTTGGTCGTTGCAGCAATTTTTTCTAAACGAGAGTGTTTTGGCTTACCGTCTGCAACTGGGCTGAGTAAACCAACCTGGGCATTGCTGAGAATCACTGCCAACGGTGCTCTTAATTCATGGGAAGCATCAGAGGTAAAGCGTTGCAGTTGCAGGTAGGCATGCCGAATCGGTCGCATTGCTAGCCCACTTAAAAACCAACCTGTCAAACTAATCACCCCTAATGTTAACGGCACAGCCATGACCATCACCATGAGCAGCCCCCGCAGTGTCTCCTGCGCTTCAGTTAATGGGATCGCAATCTGGAGGTAGCCGATCGTGCGGTGATTTTGTTCAACGGGTAGGGTTAATTGTCGGTGCCATTCAACACTGGATTGAATCGTCTCGAAAGCCGCCTCTACCTGGATCTCAGCCGGGGGTGATGAGCCATAAAACTGGCGCAACTTTCCAGTTGCTGAATACCAACGGGCATAGATGATATTGCTATCGACCGGGGGAGAATAGTTGCCTAAAATCGGCACACTACTCAGGTCAATCTCGTCCTGTCCCTGCCGCAATCGGTAGTCAATATTAGCAACCATCACTCTAGCTTTTTTGTAAAGTAAGCGATCAATCTCTTCCAACCGATCGCCTGCTCTCTGGTAATAAATTACGCCTGCAAACAGCACCAAAATGCTACCCATAGACAGGGTAAACCAACGGGCAAGGGTACGGCGGCTACGATTGAACATCCGGATTCAAGCGATAGCCCATGCCATACACTGTTTCTAACCAACTAAACACACCTACCACCTGTAGCCGTTGCCGTAAACGGCGCACTAAAGCCGTAATCGCATTACTTTCTGGTTCGCTACCCCATTCCCATAAAGCCTGTTCAATTTGGTTACGGGAAAGCACTTGCCGGGGGTGACGCATCAAATACTCCAGCAATTGAAACTCACGGGTAGACAGTTGTAGACTGCACCCATCTCTCTCAATTGTTAGCGTTGGTAGATGCAGCGCCAAATCTTCCACCTGCAAGATATCTCCCTTCCAGAGCGGCGATCGTCGTCCCAAGGCGCGGACTCGGGCTAGCAGTTCAAACACATCCGCCGGTTTTACCAGATAATCATCGGCTCCAGCATCTAAACCATTGATCCGATCGGCAATGGCATCTTTGGCTGTCAACATCAGCACTGGAGTTGTTTTCCCTAAATGGCGGTGTTGTTGACAAAGATTTAATCCACTGACTTGAGGCAATAGCCAATCTAAGATCAGTAAGTCATAATCCCGCTGGGATAACATCCATTGAGCGATCGCACCATCTCTTACACCATCTACAATATGTCCTGCCTGTGAAAGGGCTGCCTGCAACGGTTCTAATTGATTGATATCATCTTCCACCAGCAGAATCCGCATGAGTCGAATATCCATTCTGCAAGATGGATGTTAAAGCAGTCAACTTTGGAAAGCATCCCTCACAGGTTGGATTTGAGTGCCGTCATAGCAAATTAAGATGACTATACTCTTTAAATCATTTTCCTATGGCTTCCTCCCGCTCCCTGAAACTGCTCCACCGCATTGGTTGGGAATTCTGGCTACCTCTCCCTATAATTGCAGTCCTATTTTGGTTTGTTGGGAATTTTATGACCGCCCAGGTTTTAAGTCGTCCTTATGATTCCATTCACAAACTTCAAGCCGACCCACAGTTGGACTTCAAGGTATCTGTGAGCATCCTAGCCATCAATGCCAAAATTGATCAAAAACGGGAAGTCACCACTATTTTGATTAGAACTACAGACGCACACCTGAAGAAGCTGGAATATGAATTCCCGACGACTGAAACTGATCAGGTAGAAACAGCCCTTGCCCAAGAGTTGAAAATGTCTACGGATACTATCCGAAAAATTATCAGCTATCGGATTAAAGACTAACGTTGAGATGCCCGTTGCCAGCGCCGATTTACTTCCTGCCAGTTCACCACATTCCACCAGTTGCTCAGGTATTCCGCTCGACGATTTTGATAGCGCAAATAATAAGCATGTTCCCAAACATCATTTCCTAGAAGTGGAAAGTTTCCTGTTGTGATCGGGTTATCCTGGTTAGGAGTTGTGGTAATTTGCAGTTGACCTTGAGGATTGCGAACTAACCATACCCAGCCACTGCCAAAGCGATCGCCCCCAGCTTGGTTAAATTGCTTTCTAAAGTTGTCAAAACTACCAAAACTTTGATTGATAGCCTGAGCAATTTCTCCGGTGGGTTGTCCACCCCCATTAGGACTCATAATTTGCCAGAAGATCGTGTGATTAAGGTGACCTCCAGCATTATTCTGCACAGTCGTGCGGATAGCCTCTGGTAGACTGTTGAGATCTCGCAACAATGCTTCTACACTACGATTTTGTAAATTGGGTTGCTGCGTTAAGGCGGCATTCAGATTCTCAACATAGGCAGCATGATGACGATCGTGATGTAGTTTCATGGTTTCTGCATCGATCGCTGTTGCCAATGCGCCATAATCATACGGTAACGGTGGCAGTTGAGCTGGATTAGCACTCAGTTCCCCCTCTGATGAAGCTACCGCAGTGGGTTGGATAGTTGGAGCTGGGATCTGTGCCTGCGGACTTGTTTGACAGGAAATGAGTAACAGTAATAGGGCAGCTCCTGCTACTAAAAATCGGATGGAACGGGTTAAATGGTTCTTCATTACTATCCTTTGCTTTAAAGAGGTAAACACAACTGGCTTAGCTCTACCTTTGACGACAAATATGATACAAAAGTGACACTTCTAAAGACTAGTTGTCGATGTGGCTGGAGAACTCTTGCGATCGTAATCCTTTCTAACCTGAGATCACGATTTTAGCCTAGACTGCAAGTACTTGATGGAGTAGCCAGAAAACCAACAAGTGGAGTGGATAGAACAGGTAAAACCAACGGGCTTGTTGCCCTCGTTGATGATTAGCTAGATACAACAGGAATGGGGCAAAAACGGCTGGAAATTGCAGGGTGGCAAAATTTGGAGCAATCATCACCAAACCCAGGTGAAGCCCAATCCATCCCGCCCACCATACAGCGCTGATTTGCAACCTATGAATTAACGCGATCGCGACAATCCCGTAAGCCCGATACTCTAGGAGCAGCCATTGGGCGATCGTGCCGCCTAATAACCAAATCAGCAGTTGCCATTGAGGAAATGCTCTCACCAGCCGCAGACACAATAATCCCAGCAATAGAGTAAAGAGAATATTCCCCTGCGATGTGCGAAATAATTGCCAAAAGATTGGCTGAGAGAGGATTCCCAGGAGCAACAGACGCAGACCATATTGCCCAAAGTTTCGAGTATATTGTTCTCCGTCAACGAGCAGCAGAATAAAAAGGGGAAAGCTAAAGCGTCCGACAATGCGGAAAATAGCCATGCTGGGAAAAAAAATGGCTCCAATATGATCCACCAGCATTAACATCGCTGCCAACAGTTTAATTTGGTAGTTGTTCAGCGTCATGCCGTGATTATGGAGCCAATCCGCAGTTCGGTAAACGACAGCAACTCAATTTAGGATAGCGCCTCTAGTCATGACAGCCCTTAAGCTGGAACTCGTTCTTTTTGAGTTCGGTGCCAGTGGCGATGTTGGGCGATCGCAGTGATAAATTGTTGACTGACATCTGCAATGGCACCATACCGCGTGGTGATGACTCCGTTATTGGCAGCAATGCGTCCATCTTGATCTGCCAATTCTGCTCCTACGATATCAGAGGCTTGCAGTAGTTCTACCCCTTCACCCGTTGCCGCGATCGCCTTACCATGCCGAAATGCTTCGTACATCCCGCACGGTATCCGCAGAACCCCGGAACCCAACCACGGTGGAGAACCGCACAAAGACTGGAGTTTTCACAGCTGGATCTTGGAGGAAACGGGCTTTCGTAAATTCTGCCATTGACTCATAGACCTGGAAATAACCATGCGCTCCTGATCCCCTGGCATGAACCACCCGTTCTGGAATCCGTTCATGGTCGAAGTGAGTCATCTTCTCCCGGAAGTGGAAATCTTCCATGAGCGTCGGACCCCGTTCTCCGGCTTTGAGAGAATTATCGGTGTCATCAATGCGGATCCCCTGATTGGTGGCCAAATGTTCTCCCGATTCGCGGCGGAACGCTTCCAATTGCTCATCTTTGCGGGATTCATTCATGCCATTCTGTTCTGCCATAGTGCCCTCTTCCGTTTACAGGCTGATAGACACACCCTGTGCTATCTCAAGGCTTGATGAGAAATGTGACAGAAAAATGACAGGCATAGACCCTGACTTTGACTGGCAGAACGGATTTCATCATTCAGGGTAAAAGCAATCATTATGTTTAGGGCAATTATCAGCAATGGAAAAGTACCAAGTTGCCATTAGGTTAAAAACAACTCTTTAAGATCCCGACTACAAACAGATGAATTGAGTCTATCTCCCATTGGGATTACGTAAAGTTAGGTAAAGTAACGAGCAACTATCCCTGACCATTGGTTGGGTGATTGGATATAGTTGTATTAAGTGTTCCTAGTTCTATAGATCAAAGAAATAAGCTGACGGTTCAGTATAATTTCGTATTTATTAAAGTTGACAAAATTTTTATGATTAGAGATAAATATATCTCTAAAAAAATGCTCTTTAGTCTCCTGTTGCTACTGAGTAAGCAGGTCTTCTATGAACTCTTCTGAGCACATTGCTATCGCCTCTAACCCTGAACCGCCGTCACTGTTGTACGTACAAGCAATGAGGCGGCTGATTACAGTCGTGCAAGAGCTCTCTCTGGCTCATAGTTTAGAAGCAATCATGGCGATCGTGCGGGTAGCCGCAAGGGAGTTGGCTCAGGCAGATGGCGCTACCTTTGTCTTGAAAGATAAAGACCAGTGTTTCTACGCTGATGAGGATGCGATCGCACCGCTGTGGAAAGGGCAACGGTTTCCGATGAAGATCTGTATCGGGGGTTGGACCATGCAGTATCGTCAACCTGTCGTTATTGAAAACATTTATGGCGACGAACGCATTCCCTTTGCTGCCTATCAGCCTACCTTTATCAAAAGTCTGGCAATGGTGCCGATCCGGACAGTTGATCCGATTGGAGCGATTGGTGTGTATTGGGCACAGTATCATCAACCCACATCAGAGGAGATTGAGCTACTCCAAGCGTTAGCCGATACAACTGCCGTTGCGATGGAAAATGTTCAGATCTATGCTGAACTGGAGCAACGGGTAAAAGATCGAACGGTGGAATTGGAGTTTGCGAATGCGCAACTGAGGGAAGAAGTCAGGGAACGGAAAAAGGCAGAAGCGATCATTCAACAATTATCGCTGACAGACGAATTAACAGGGCTGAATAATCGGCGTGGTTTTCTTCTATTAGCAGAGCAGCAGTTGAAACTAGCTCATCGAGTTAATGCCTCAGTGTGCCTGTTGTTCATTGATCTTGACGGGCTGAAGCAGGTGAATGATCAATTAGGGCATGAAATGGGCGATCGCTTGATTGTGGATGCAGCACAAGTATTGAAACAAACCTTTCGCGAATCGGATATCATCGCTCGACTCGGCGGAGATGAGTTCGCCGTATTTGTGCCAGGATGTGGCATGGGACATGATGTGTTGAATCGTTTACAGCGGCAGGTTGTCCAGTTTAACCAAGCGGGTGAGCATCCCTATAACTTATCGATGAGTATTGGGTTAGCGCTCTGCCAAGCTGATGCCACAACTTCCTTGGAACAGATGATTGCCCAAGCTGATGAGCTGATGTATAAACAGAAACGCATTAAACAAGGTCATAGGGTTCAATAACTTCAACCTCTCCTGAGTCTAGGGTTTCATCCGCTATCAGGATTTCGATCGCTGCCAGGTTGGTATAGGCTCCTACTCCGAGGTAAATGATCATTTTCAGTGCTGGAATGAGTTCAGAATGGAGCATCTAGTGGAAACACTGCTCTGCGGTCTGCCCAGCCCGTTGCGCGACACCTGGATATCAGCTAGCCAATTACCCTGAATTTCGATAGATATTCAGTCCATTCACTTAGACTCATCTGGCGAATTCAAATGTGCTCGCATCCATTTGATTGATTCGGGAGTATCCTTTAACACCCAGCGGTTGATTGGCAAGCGACCGACCTTCACTCCTGTTCTTGCATCATTTCTTGTCAATCTCTATCACTCCAAGCAAGCAATGGCACTGCATATTGAAAAGCGGATTGTAGGTAAAAGTGTTACCCCTGAATAGGGCTGGAGGTAGGCAGGGAAACCTAGGGAAGAAAGGTGAAAGCTTTTTTAACTGACCATTGATCAATGGTTAACGATATTACCTTAGGACGGAACCAATTCTGTATCTATCGCCATGAGCCAGCATAATTCAGACTGACATGGCACACTAGGGATTACTCCCTGTTTGGTTATTAATCTGACGTTTAATCTGCAAGTTGAATACCCCTTATGGCGGAACTGCTCGGATACCAAATTCTTGATCAACTTTATACAAGCACTAAAACTTTAGTTTATCGCTGCCAGCGTCAAGCGGAGCCTCAATCAGTGATCATCAAACTGATGCAGAATGAGTATCCTAGCTTCACTGAGTTAGTCCGGTTCCGTAATCAATTTATTATTGCACAAGCGCTAAACCTCCGGAATATTGTTCAGCACTATCGCTTAGAGCTCTACCGTAACGGCTATGCTCTGATTATGGAGGATTTCGGCGGCATTTCTCTCAAACAGTGGATGGAGAGAAGACAAGCTGAGCAAAAAAATGCTCATTTGTTGGATGATTTTCTCGATGTGGCGATTCAAATGGCTCATATTCTTGAGCATCTCTATCATCATCGGGTGATTCACAAAGATATTAAACCATCTAACATTCTAATTAATCCAGAAACCCGTCAAGTTAAACTAATTGACTTTAGTATTGCCTCGCTGCTACCACGAGAAACCCAAGAGATTCAAAATCTCAACATTTTAGAAGGAACGCTGGCTTACATTTCTCCCGAGCAGACTGGGCGGATGAACCGGGGAATTGACTACCGCACAGACTTCTACTCACTGGGTGCTACATTCTATGAACTGCTAACGGGAAAGTTGCCATTCCAGTCCGACGACCCGCTGGAACTCGTCCATAGCCACATTGCCAAAGTTCCACCTGCTGTACATACGCTGAATGCCGCGATTCCAATTGGGCTATCCGCGATCGTGAGCAAACTAATGGAAAAAAATGCAGAAGCGCGCTATCAAAGTGCAGCAGGACTCCTGCATGACCTGGAAATCTGCCGCGAGCAATGGCAGACAACTAACACGATTCAATTTTTTGAATTGGGGCAGCGGGATGTCAGCGATCGCTTCCTGATCCCTGAACAGCTTTATGGACGAGATGCCGAGGTTCGAACCTTACTGGATGCCTTTGATCGGGTCAGTGGTCAGTGCTTACCCACCAATGATCATAGTGGTTACGAAGATGCTGTGCCAACATCAATGGTAGCGAGTGATTTACCTGAGGCAGGGCAAATTACCAATGAGCAAGAACAAGGGACTGTTGCCCAAGTCCGCAGTGAACTAATTCTTGTGGCTGGAGTCTCGGGGATTGGCAAAACTGCCGTTGTGAATGAAGTTCATAAACCGATCGCACGGCAGCGAGGTTACTTCATCAGGGGCAAATTTGATCAGTTCAACCGCAACATTCCCTTTTCCGCCTTTGTACAAGCGTTTCGTGATTTGATGGGGCAACTGCTGAGTGAATCGGATGCGCAACTGGCGGTATGGAAAGCCAGGATTCTGCAAGCCATCGGTGACAACGGGCAACTCCTCATTGAGGTAATTCCTGAACTCGAACGAATTGTTGGCAAACAACCACCTGTGTCAGAACTCTCGGGAGGCGCGGCACAGAATCGGTTTAATCTGTTGTTGCAGAAATTTATTCAGGTGTTTACAACACCAGAGCATCCCTTAGTGGTCTTTCTGGATGATTTGCAATGGGCAGATTTTGCCTCTCTAAAACTGATGCAGTTGCTGATGAGCGAATCCCAGAATGGTTACCTGCTAGTGATCGGAGCCTATCGGGATAATGAAGTATCGCCAGCTCACTCGTTAATGTTGACCCTGGATGAGATCAAGCAAGCTGGCACTCAACCAACCACGATCGCGCTCACCCCTCTCGATCTATTGAGTTTAAATCAACTGGTTGCAGACACCCTGAGCTGTGCAGCTGAGCTTGCCCAACCGTTGACAGAATTGGTGTATCAGAAAACCCAAGGCAATGCCTTTTTTGCCACACAGTTTCTTAAGGCATTGCATCAAGATGGCTTAATTACCTTTGATGCATCGTCGGGTCATTGGCAGTGTGACATTACCCAAGTGCGAGCCGCCGCCCTAACAGATGATGTGGTGGAATTTATGGCACAGCAGTTGCAGAAACTGCCTCTAGAAACTCAAACTGTGCTGAAATTAGCGGCTTGCATTGGCAACCAGTCCGATTTAGCAACATTGACAATTGTTTCAGAGGCTTCCGAGCTGGAAACAGCCACTGCTCTCTGGTATGCCTTGCAAGAGGGGCTAATTCTACCGCAAAGCCATGTGTATAAATTTTATGTGAGTACAGAGCAGAGCATTCCCCAAACGACATTGGCTACTGTATCTCCTACAGTGACTTATCGGTTTTTGCACGATCGCGTTCAACAAGCCGCCTATTCTCTAATTCCCGCTGGGGAACGGGAGATCGTGCATTACCGGATTGGACAACGATTACTCCAACAGATTTCACCCGCAGCCAGAGAAGACCGCATTTTTGAACTAGTCAATCAGTTGAACTATGGCGTTGCCTTGATTACAACCCAAACGAAACGGGATGAACTAGCGCAACTTAACCTCGCTGCATGTCGCAAAGCAAGAACAGCAACCGCTTATCAAGCCGCTCGGGACTATGCTGTGACTGGACTGTCATTATTAGGTGAAGCAACCTGGCAGCGACAATACTCACTGACCTTAGCTTTGCATGAATTAGCTGCCGAGGTTGCCTGGTTATGTGGGGATTTTCCGCAGATGGAGGGTTGGATTGACACCACGATTCAGCAGGCAAAAACACCCCTCGATCGCGTCCAAGTTGATCAAGTAAAAATCCGCTCACTCAACGCTCGCAACGATTTTCCGGCGGCGATTGCTACCGGTCAAGCTGTCCTGCAACTGCTCGGCGTTAGCCTACCTGATGGCTCAACCCGTCAAGATATTCAACAGGCGAGACAGGAAATCAATACCTTGATTGGCGATCGCACCGTTGAGGAATTAGTGCACCTGCCGAAAATGACCGATGCCCAAGCGCTAGCGATGATGCAGATTGCAGATAGTATGCTGCCTGCCTGTTATATGACCGGCTCACCGCTTTATCCCCTGGTCGTTGCCCTCCAAGTCAAGCTGTCCATTGAATTTGGTAATAGTCTCTTTTCTCCAGTCGGCTATGTCAGCTATGCTTTCCAACTCAACATTCTGTGGCAGGCAATGACAGAAGCCCAGCAGTTCGGACAATTAGCCTATCGCCTTGCTTCAGAGCCAGATGCCAAAAATATTCGAGCGGCAACCTTCAATATCTTTGCGGGATTTATCCATCACCGCACTGCCGCGATCAAAGAAACGCTACCGATGTTTCAAGAGGGCTATCAAGCTGGATTAGAAACAGGCGATCTGGAATTCGTTGTTTACATTGTCCAAATGTTTTCCTTGAACGCGTTCTGGTCGGGTCAACCTTTGACCGATCTCGAACCCCAGATTCATGTCTATCACCAGCAGTTGCTGGAACTTAAGCGAGATACCACAGCCAAACATTACTTGATTTATTGGGAAACAGCTTTGATTTTACTAGGGCGATCGGAAGATCAAGTTCTGTTACGCCAGGACTCCTATGAGCAACAGTTACGGTCTCAAGTCCAAGTCTCCAACGATGGGTTTCGCTTATGCATCTTTTACCTGCACAGATTTGTGTTGAACTTTCTTCTCGGTGATGGGGTGAAGGCAGAACAGGATGCAGCCCAGACTCGGCAATATCTATCTGCCTGTGTTGGCAGTGTCATTGAACCGATCTTTTACTTCTACGATTCTCTGTCGGCACTGGCTACTCTGTCGGCATCGATCGCTGAACCCGAGAGCTACTTACATCGAGTGCAGGAGAACCAGACAGAATTACAGCAGTGGGCGCACTATGCCTCCATGAATCACTTGCACAAGTGGCAACTGGTAGAGGCGGAACGCTATCGTCATCTGGGTCAGTACAAAGACGCGATCGAATTTTATGACCTAGCTATTCAAGGGGCACAAGCCAACGACTACCTCCAGGACGCCGCTCTTGCCCACGAACTAGCTGCTAAGTTCTACCTGCATTGGGGCAAGGAAAAGGTTACGGCAGGCTACTTACAGGATGCTTATTACTACTATGCCCGTTGGGGTGCTAAAGCCAAGGTCGAAAACTTACAACAACGATATGCTCAATTTCTCCAGCCTATTTTAGCGCAGGAGCGCACCTATCAGAAAGGCAACCTCACGACTAAAACAGAGGTTACCAGTAGCTCCAGCGGTTCAACGGAATCTCTAGACCTAGCAGCGGTCATTAAAGCATCCCAGTCAATCTCTGGAGAACTGCTGCCAGATCATCTCATCATTACCTTGATGCAGGGCGTATTAGAAAACGCCGGAGCTGAACGGGGTGCGTTGATTTTGCTCGAATCTGATCAGTTAATTCTCGTGGCTCAATGTGTCACTGGTCAAACCTGTGAGTTGCCAGCCACCCCACTTGAGGTGTGTTCCACGTTGTCGATCGCCCTGGTGCAGTATGTGTTTCGGACGGGCGAAACCTTTGTCAGCGATGATATTAAGACTGAGAAGCAGTTCATCGCAGATCCCTATATTATTGAGCAGCAACCTACCTCCGTTCTGTGTCTCCCTATCGTCAAAACCAACCGACCGATCGGGGTGCTCTATCTCGAAAATAATTTAGCTACCGGAGCCTTTACCAGCGATCGAGTGCAAGTCTTGCATGTGCTCTGCGCGCAAGCAGCCATTTCCTTTGAAAATGCGAATCTATATCGGAATTTGCAGGCATCCAATCAGATTTTGGAGCAATCGTTGGCGGACCTCCAACAAACCCAGACCAAGTTGATGCAAGCAACCGAACAGCTTCAGCATGATGCTTTTCATGATGCGCTGACTAATTTACCTAACCGAGCGCTATTTATGCAGCTGCTTGAGCATACTATGCACTTAAGCCAGCGGTATACTAATCGATTCTATGCTGTCCTCTTTATCGACCTCGATCGCTTCAAAATGATCAACGATAGCTTGGGGCATACACTGGGAGATGAATTGCTGAAGGGCGTTGCACAACGATTGCAGGCTTGTGTCCGTGATTCTGATACTGTGGCGCGATTTGGTGGTGATGAATTTGCCATTCTTTTGGAAGAACTGAGTGAGGTGAATGAAGCGATCGAGGTAGCTAAACGCATTCATCACCAATTCTCCCTGCCATTCAACATTCAGGGATATGAAATGTTTACTGCTGTGAGTATAGGGATTGCACCCAGCACGATTCACTACCAGCAACCAACACATGTGTTGAGAGACGCAGATACTGCCATGTACCATGCGAAAGCTCAAGGCAGAAACGGTTATGCCATCTTTGATCCGGAGATGCAAACGCAGGTAACGGCACGGCTCCAGATCGAAAGCGATTTACGTCGAGCCCTGGAAACTCAAGAATTCTGTCTCCACTATCAGCCGATTGTTTCTCTCGCCACGGGTAACTTGAGAGGATTTGAAGCCTTGGTGCGATGGCACCATCCTCAAAGAGGCATGATCTCTCCCATAGAATTTATTCCGATCGCTGAAGAAACTGGCTTAATCATTCCGCTGGGCTGGTGGGTATTACAGGAGGCATGCCAACAACTAAGCCAGTGGATTGCCCAATTTCCCAGGGTTCCGCCTTTGGTAATGAATGTGAACCTCTCTGCCATTCAACTTAAGCAGGTAGAGTTGTTGGAAAGATTAGAGCATATATTACAAGCAACCTGTATTCCAAGAGAGTGTTTGAAGCTGGAAATCACAGAAAGCTGCATTTTAGAAACCTCTACCTTAGAAGCTCGACGCCTAAAACAACTGAAGGATTTAGGGATTGGGTTATGTATTGATGACTTTGGGACTGGTTACTCTTCTCTCAGCCGGCTACATGAGTTTCCAATTGATACTCTGAAGATTGATCGATCATTTGTCCAGAACCTCAGCCGCAACTCTAGCGAAACTGTGCAAATGATTGTTACCCTGGCACACAGCTTAGAGATGGATGTAGTTGCAGAAGGGATTGAGACAACAGCAGAGCTTGAAACATTGAGGGAGCTAGGGTGCGAGTTTGGACAAGGATATCTGTTTTCTCCTCCTAAGGCCTGCCAAACAGCCAGTGAGTGGCTGAAGAATTCACTGTTCAATTTTGGGCAGTAGCCGTGAGCCGAAAAGGCAGAATGAGAGCTAAAGTTGGAGTTAGGCTAAATGGAAGAACGATCGCAGGTGGGCAATTCCTCCGATCGTAATCTGTCAACATACGTCACCCTAGCGGCTAAAGCTAATCGAGCCATTACGAACAAAATCTTGGCTAATCGGGGCAATATAGCGAATGTTAGCCCGTACATAGCAGACGCCAGGAGTACCCGAACCATAGTCGGGAACCAGAGGATTTACTCGCAACCAGGGATTGCCTTGGCTAAAGACAACGGCGTCTTGGCTGGGACTAGAGAAAACGGCAGTGACGATTGATCCTGGCATCAGTACTGATTTCACGGCACCATTGGGGGTAGTGCGGCAGTTCAATCCTCGATCGGTCTCAACAATCAGCCACTTAGTATTTTGAAAGTAGCCACGATTTCCCAAAACTCTAGCCGTTGCAAAGTCACCTTTCTGGCTAGCGGTTGGGACTTCAGCCACTTGAGCCTGTGCAGGTAGGGCAGATAAACCAGTAGCTAGAACGGTCATCGGAGCAACGATATTGATGATGGCAATGAACTTAGGCATGGTAGAGATTTCCTTAGGGCATAGAGTGAAAATGAACCTGTAACAAACTGAGCACAAACCAACTGAAATGTTCTGGGAGAAGTGCTATTTGCTTCAGTGTTTCTAAAATAGTTAACACGCTAAGTATTTGCGATTTCGGATAATGCTGATCACCTGTTTTCGGTATTTTATAAATTTATCTTGAAAAGGAAAAATCTTAGGCTGAACCGATCGTGACTAGGCTGATTAAACCAAACCCGTATATTGATCATTAATTTGGAAAAACAGCAATGATAATAGTTCACCCTTTCTGGGTAGATATAAATGAAATACTAATTGTAAATACGTTGTATTTTGATCATGCTTAATTAGCTAAAACTTAATTGGAAATATCACACAAAAGGGTGCATAGACTCGTCCGAAATCTCCCGTTTGGCATTTGATGAAGTAGGTAAGCAAACGCAAGACAATCTAAAGCTGGCATGATTCCACAAAGGACTTGAGTTAACCCAGAAAATCTACGTTTTTGTTAGTTGCTGTTAATTATCGCTGTTCAACAATGAGTATTCATTAAATGAACAGTTATTTCGGTTATTAACAAAAGCTAGTTAAGCTTGCTCACTTTGCTTGATCTAACTGATTCACTAATCTAGGAGTTTTCATCATGACTACGATCGCTCAAACCAGCAAACCAACTCTCCAGCTCGGTTCTCAAGGTGCTGCCGTCAAAGAACTACAAACTTTAATCAACCAATGTCTGAATTCCTCTCGTTTGAATGTTGATGGGATTTTTGGCACTCAGACTTTGGGAGCCGTGAAAGAAATGCAAGAGCGCTTTTTTCTGGCAGTTGATGGCATTGTCGGAAGCAAAACCTGGGCAGCATTGGCTGCCGGCAAAAACACTGAACTGTCAGTGTTGAAACTGGGTAGTCAAGGTGATTTGGTGCGCCGAGTGCAATCTCGTTTGACAGTGAATGGCTATACGATCGCTACGATCGATGGCATTTTTGGTAGCAAAACAGAAGCAACTGTGAAGCGTTTCCAAGCCGATCGCCACCTCCAAGCAAATGGCATCATTAGCCAACCAACCTGGGTTGAACTGAGCTATTTGTATCCTTACTCACAACGCTAGAACTAAGCTGACTACACGCAGAACCATTGTTCACTCTCTCAACTGTAAATCCATTCACTCATCTAGGAGTTTTTACCATGACGACAACTGTACAAATCAACAAGCCCACCCTCCAATTTGGTTCTCAAGGCGAAGCGGTAAAAGAACTGCAAAGGCTGATCAATAGCTTCCTGAATGAGTCCCGTCTGACGGTTGATGGCATTTTTGGCTCAGTTACAGAAGTGACTGTAAAAGAAATGCAAGAACGTTTCTTTCTAGTCGTTGATGGCATCGTTGGTTCTAAAACATGGGCAGCACTGATTACTCGCAGAAATGCTGAATTACCAGTATTACGGATTGGTAGCCAAGGTGATTTAGTGCGCCGAGCACAAGAGCGATTATCTATTCATGGTTATGCTCTGGGTGCAATTGATGGCGCCTTTGGTCCTAAAACTGAAGCAGCTGTAAAGCGCTTCCAGGTCGATCATTATCTCAGAGCTGATGGCGTGATTGCTGAACAAACCTGGATGGAATTGAGCTACTTGTATCCTTACGTCGGGTGCTAAGGTGGCGACAATAGCCTTCTTCCTTAAGAGGGCTTATTAATTAACAGGCAAATTAATTCTTGGATAGCGTACACAATGACCCGGCAAACTGCCGGGTTTTTAATGCTATTGCTAATCCATTTAATTCAGTAGGTAGATAATGCGATCGATCAATTCAACTGGTTCGATCGGTTTGGCTATATGGTCAATAAACCCAGCTTCGAGGGCTTGTTGGCGATTCAATTCGCCTGCATAGCTAGTCAGCGCGATCGCTTTCAGTTGTCCCTGTAACCCCAATAAATGACCCAACTTTTGAGGCGGTAGGGTTTGAAGATGACGCAATAAACAATAGCCATCCATATCGGGCATGCCAATATCGCTAATTAACAGATCAAAAGCGGTCTGGCTCAATGCTTTTAGGGCTATTGAGGCACTAGCTACGGCAACTACACTCGCTCCTTCTTGCTCCAAGATTAATTGAATCAAGTCCAAAGAATCGGATTCATCATCCACAAGTAGAATCTTAACCCCTTGTAAGCTGAGCGATCGCGGCGACTGTAAGGCAGAAATAACAGACGATGTTGATGATTCCATCAGTGGTAATCGGATGGTAAATGTGGCTCCTTGCCCCTCACCTAGGCTGTTAGCCACGATCGTTCCACCATGGGCCTCCACGACCTGCCGTACGATCGCTAGTCCTAATCCCAGACCGCCGAACTGGCGGGTTGTTGAACTGTCCTGCTGACGAAATAGTTCGAACACATGGGGGAGAAAGTTTGGACTAATGCCTTTACCCGTATCACTAATTTGAATCTGGGCATAGTGAAGTGGCAGTCCATTTGGGGATGCGATCGTTACTCCATCATGATTGCGATCGAAATCACATCCTCGTTCTAACCGCACAGTAATTTGTCCACCGTTCGCCGTGAATTTAATCGCATTCGACAGTAGATTCCATACCACTTGTTGTAGCCGATTTACATCCCCCAGAATTGGTTCCACGTCAGGGTCAAGGCTAGTTTCAATTTTGATTGATTTCGCTTGAGCTGATAAGCGTACCGTTTCGAGGGCTGCCCGAATTGGCTCAGCCAATGATACTGGAGCCAGTTCCAACGTAAATTTGCCTCGAATAATGCGCGAAATATCGAGTAAATCATCAATCAGTTGTACCTGTAATTTGGCATTGCGTTCGATCGTCGCTAATGCCTGGTGGGTTTGTTCCGGTGTAAAGGAACGAGATTGTAACAATTTTGCCCACCCAAGAATGGGATTCAGAGGAGTGCGCAGTTCATGAGAGAGGACAGCCAGAAATTCATCTTTAATGCGATTCGCCGCCTCTGCCTGTTCCCGTGAAATCCGTTCCCGCTCCAGAGCCTGATCGCGCTCAGCGATTGCTTGTTTTTGATCGTGAATATCTGTGGAGGAGCCAAACCATTTGAGGATGGTGCCGTTCTGATCCCGTAAAGGAAAAGCTCGTCCTAAATGCCAGCGGTATTCGCCATCTGCTGCCCGTTTAAATCGGTATTCAATTTCGTATTTACCACCTGTATTAATGGCGTTATGCCACTGCTGAATACATCCTGGTAAATCTTCAGGATGGACAACGGGTTGCCAACCCCAACCCTGACTTTGCTCAAATGTCATGCCAGTGTAGTCATACCACCGTTGGTTGTAGTAATCAATTCCTCCATCCGGTTGAGCGGTCCAGAAGATTTGGGGCATGGAGTTGGCTAGAGTCCGGAAGTTCACTTCGCTTTGACTTAACGCTTCTTCAGCTTGTTTGCGATCGTGAATATCGGTATTTGTACCATACCATTTGACAGGTTGTCCCTGTTCGTCTCGTAACAGTAAGGCTTGTCCTAAAAACCACCGATAGTCCCCGTTTGCAGCCCGTAACCGAGCTTCCAGCCGATAATCCTCTCCCGTACTGACCGACTGTTGCCAAGCATCCGCTACTCGTTGCAAATCATCTGGGTGCACGATCGCAGCCCATCCTTGATCTTGCAATTGTTCAGCCGTATAGCCAGTGTATTCAAACCAGCGGTGATTGAGATAGTCTACATTGCCATCAGGTCGGGCAGCCCAGACTTGATGGGGAATGGCTTCTGTAATCAACCGCAATTGGTATTCACTTTGTCGCAGCGCGATCGCCGTTTGTTCGCGAGCAGTGACATCTTTCGTCATCCCGATTAAGCGTACCAGTTGCCCATTTTGAAAAAATCCTCGCGCACTTTCTTCCAAAATCAACACCTTACCTGCTGGGTTAATAAACCGATAGGTCGTAGTGTAGGTTTCCTGTTCTGGGGTTAAATGCTGGAGTAGAGCCATAAATGAGGCGCGATCGTCGGGATAAATCCTTTGGAAAAAAGTCTGCCCGGTATCATGTTCGGCTTCATCGCCTACTAATCCCAACAGTGGGGCACAATGAGGCGATCGCCAGACTGTATCCGTTTTAACATCCCATTCAAAGGCGAACATGGATGCTACATTCATTGCCAGTTGATTACGGGTTTGGCTTTCACGCAATGCCTGTTCATCGCGGCGGCGGTCTGTGACATCGGTTAACATGCCCAATGCCCCAATCACCTGCTGCTGCTGATCAAATAAAGTGGTTGCCGAGACAAGTGCCCAAAGCAGCGAGCCATCTTTACGGCGAAACTGGCACTCATGGCGATCGCTTTTGCCTTCTAAGCGACGGGCAAATTTTTGTTCAGTTTCTGCTCTCACGCTTTCATCCATAAAGTCGTAGAGGCAATGTCCTAACATCTCAGTTTCGCTATAGCCCAGCATTTCAGCCATCTGGTGATTCACAAACGTGGTGCGGGCATTAACATCCAGCATCCAAATGCCTTCATTAGCGGTTTCTACAATCTTGCGATACTGAGCTTCCCGTTCTGCTAGAGCAGCATAGGCTTGCTGAAGTTCTGTAGTGTGTTCTATTAGCTGCTGATACTGTTTTTCAGTGATCTCCGGACCTTGCATACTGAACTTTTTACAGATTGAGTGTGATCTGACCTAACCTGATCTTAATCTGTGGTTCAGTCTCCCTACTGTGTTCCTTCCAACTCTATTAAAGCGAACGATCGACAAGTCCCCACTCGATTGCTCAAGCAGGGACTATCGAAATATGAAGTGGGATCATTGAGGCATTTCCTGACTGCGAAAATGAGACTATTTGAGATGGAACTGAAGAGTAACCTTCACCCTTGCTAGCATTTAGATCAAGTAGTTCAGTTGCCAATACTCACGTAACGATGCTGTTTTAGGAAACGTCAACAATCGTTTTACAAACCACTAAAGTCGGATGAAATAAATTCACGCAGGAAACGATTTGAACCTCCTATCATTCGTGAATTTCAGGATTTGATTAGTCAGAGAAGATGATCAACTTCTTAATTACAAGAATAGTGCCAAGTTAGCAGAACGGTCTGGAATGAGACCAAAGTTTACGATCGCAAACCAACTCACATTAATTATTGATATGCGGTTGATTCAGTTCTGTACATTTGGCAGCCGCTGCCTCATAGGCAGCTAAATATTCTTTACCTCCCAGCATGACATCCCCGTAATATTCATAGGGTTGAGAGCCATAGATCGGCAGCGGATCATCATCGGGATAATCTTCCGTCGCTTCTTCGATCGCGGCTTTTAATTGTTTCACTGTTAAACGGTGTGCTGGAAAGTAGTGCAGAGCTTGGGCAGGTTTACCTAAATGGGGTAACGTTGGGTCAATGATCACATCGTCTAATTCGACCCAGCTATGTTCGATCGGCTTATAGGGTTTGCCAGTAAACGCTAAAAAGCCCTGTACATAATAGACAGCCCCTTTGAGCTTGAGAGCCGCTTTATAGGCATTATCAAAGGGAGCGCGAGCTTTGCTGTTGATTTGTTCTGCCGTAGCGATCGAAAGCGGTTCGTCCAGTTGATTCAAGAGAAATGCTGCCTTGCTCTATATCGTTGGTCATTTTCCAGTTTAGCGGTTGAGTGTCAGATCAACTCCCAAAAATCATTGGAGACGTAGGACTAGTTACCCCGATCGAGAGCCATCCATCAACCTTGTTCCTGGCATAGGGAGAACTTAGCCAGGATTGAGGCAGATCGAAGCGACAATTGCTACCCATTGCCAGTGGGAGCCTGGCTGAAATCTCGCCGCTCCCGCCCTGGGTTTATGGCTTCAGCACAATCTTGATGCAGCTATCTTTTTTGTGTTTGAAGATTTCATAGCCCTTGGGGGCTTCTTCCAGGGGCAAACGATGGGTAATTACAAAGGATGGATCAATATCCCCACGCTGCACATGTTCTAGTAAAGGTTTGAGATAACGATGAACATGGGTTTGCCCCATCTTCAAGGTCAACCCTTTATTCATGGCTGCACCCATGGGGACTTTATCTAAGAAGCCACCATAAACACCTGGAATCGAAACATGTCCACCTTTACGGCAGGCCAGAAGCACTTGGCGGAGGGCAGTCGGGCGATCGGTTTCTAACCGTACAGCTTGTTTCGCCTGGTCATAAAAGGCATCTAATCCCATACCATGGGCTTCCATTCCCACAGCATCAATACATGCATCAGGACCCCGCCCACCTGTCATTTCTTTCAACGCTTCACCCGCATCAACTTCTTCATAGTTGATAATTTCGGCATGGCACTGTTCTTTTGCCATCTGCAAGCGTTCGGGAATGCGATCGATCGCAATCACCCGTTCCGCTCCCAGCATGTAAGCACTCTTGATGCAAAACTGTCCGACTGGTCCACAGCCCCACACTGCCACTGTGTCACCCGGTTGAATATCACAGTTTTCGGCAGCCATGTATCCCGTTGGAAAAATATCCGTCAGGAATAAGACCTGCTCGTCCGACAGTTCGGCAGGAATTTTCATCGGTCCAACATCGGCAAAAGGCACTCGGACGTATTCTGCCTGACCACCCGCATACCCGCCTAGCATATGGGAGTAGCCAAACAGTCCAGAAGGGGAGTGTCCATACAGTTTCTCTGCCATCCAAGCATTGGGGTTAGTATTGTCACACAAAGACCACAAATCGCGTTGGCAGAAGAAGCAGCCACCACAAGAAATGGTAAAGGGCACAACCACGCGATCGCCAATCTGCAAATTCTTGACTTCACGCCCCAGCTCTACCACTTCCCCCATGAACTCATGCCCCAGAATGTCACCAGATTGCATCGTAGGGATGTAGCCGTTATAGAGGTGCAGGTCAGAACCACAAATTGCTGTTGATGTGATTTTAAGAATGGCATCACGGGGATTCAGAATTTTGGGGTCGGGTACGGTATCTACTCGTACATCATTTGCCCCATGCCAACATACTGCTTTCATGTAATACTTCTCCTAATAATGAGTAATTAACGCCCTGAAGATTGCCCTTCAGTGGTGGCAATCTCCCCAGTTTCCATTAACTGCTTAAATCGATGGAGGTCATCTCCAATTTGCTGCTCGGGTTCTTCGCCAAACAGTTTGGCGATCGCTTCACCGATAATTCCAGCAGGTGATTCGTATTCCAGCTTGACCTTAACTGCCGTGCCACGCTCTCCAGTAGCAGGCTGAAACTGCACAGAACCAGAATGCTTAATCTCTGAACCCGCCATTGAAGCCCAAGCAATCAATTGATTTTCCTGCTCATTGATAATTTCGGCATCCCATTCCACACTTGTTCCGAAAGGAGCATCTTCAATCCAATGAGATTGGCGATTATTAATCACATGAACGGATTTGAGATGTTTCATAAAATACGGTAGGTTCTCAAAATCACGCCAAAACTGATATAGCTCTGCGGCTGACTTATTGATAGTTACAGTCTTTTCAACGTGAACTTTACGACTCATAAAATCTTCCGCGTTTGAATTGGCAAAGACCTTCTCATATGTTCAAAGGATTGATTGAACCCTACATCACTCTGGAGAACCAGATTAAACATGTGTTGATCTATACAGGAGTAATCAAAATAGGATTTGCTTGAGAAATTAACTTAAAACTTTGATTGATGAATACCATAAATAAGCGTTTAGCCCCTGCTTTATCTAAAACAGAGGCTAAACGCTTATTTAAAGCTGAATGTATTGCCCGAATTAAGCAAGCTAAATCAATTGGTGTAGCTCAGTTATTTAGGCTTAGTAAACCCCCCGACGGCGAGTTACAGCATAGTAAATTGCTAGCGCAATAATTGCCCCCAAAACGGCGAGAAATACACCACCAATACTTAAACCAGTGGAAGATAGGGCTAGGGTGCCGTTCACGAGTAAGTTGTAGAGTGAACCACCTACAAAAGCACCAATGACTCCCAAGATCAGAGTTCCAATAATGCCACCACCTTGGTGACCAGGGAAAATCGCTTTAGCGATCGCACCTGCTAACAGACCTAATACAATCCAGGCGATAATATCCATCGTGTCTCCTCCAGTTCAGTTCAAAAGTTGTTTCGTTTCATTGATTGATAACGCCTTACTGTTGACTCCAGTTGATTTATAACAGAAGAATTTTTTACTTCTGCATCAGGCTGGTTTACGTTTCATAAGCATGGCTGTTATGGCTATGGACGCTCACTAATTCGCTACCGAAAGGCTAACAAAAGCTTGTTAATCCGGTATCACATCAGTCCAGTGAACATGTTTTTAGAATATCGGGTTAGTTTGAAGTGCGAACCTATCGGAAGAGAGGAAGTGAACTCTACTGAAGTTAGAGGTTTACCGCTGAACGGTTCTATCTTTGTGTAGAACGAGCGAACATAATGAGTTCATCTAAGCAACAAGCCCCGACTTGACGGATCAAGCCAGGACTTGCTGCAATGTAGAGTGGTGGTATTGAGTGATTTCCTCAGATTTGACGAAGCTATCTGGAGGTTTACCAAATTAGAATTCCAACCGTTGCTAGCGTTGGTATAAAACTAATTCAGTAATTAAAGCACTCCCTTGTCATTAAGTAGAGGAAATATCAACAATCAACTTAAAAACCACTGAAGTCGAATGAAATAAATTCACGCAGGATATGATGTTTTACCTCCTAGCAGTCGTGAATTCCGGGACTTAGTTTGTTTCAGAAGATGATCAACTTCTTAATTACTAGAGTAGTGCGGATTCGCTCAAGCAGTCTGCGAATGAGACTAAAGTTTACGATCGCTCCTTGAGGTCAATATCACGCTATCACTAACCGTTGGTAACCTAGACCAACTGAACTTTACCGTTTTTGCGAAAAACTCAAACAGGGCATTTGTACCTGTTCTGTAGATAATTGCTGCGCTAATTTATCGATCGCTGGCTGCGTACTTATACTATGAAATGAATGGTTTAAGTAAAGTTGCTGCTCTAGCGGCGATGGTGGTTCTAAAACAGAGGTAGCAATTCTAGTGTCATAGAATTGCACTAAACTCACGAGCCAGGGAATAAAGCCTAGTACCTCTTCGGGTAACAAGACGAGTTCCAGATGCCAACTCTGGTTCATTTCTTGCCCCGCTTTGCGTTGCCGAGATACTCCAGCAAAATCACCCCCTTTGTTAACCATTAGTCGTAAGACAAACGGACGCTCTGGAATGAATTCATCTGGTGCAGTGTGAGCCACAATACACAGATAATTAATTTGGTGCTGGCGATCAACCCAAGAAGCGATCGACAAGTTCCCAGCTTGGGAATTCCGATTCGTAATTTTGACAGGATAATCCATTGCTGCCGCAAATAGCGAATAGAATTCCTGTCTCAAATTCGAGAGTGTGCGAATTGCTTCTGGAGTCATGATTTAGTCAACCTCTTTGTAGAACCAGAACAAGTGCTGAATTGACAATGCTTCATGAACCTAATCGCACCAACATTCAGATTCAGCCAGAGTGACCTAAACGTCATCCGGTAAACTTGCCCCACGCAAATAGGTATGGCTTAGGTTAGTCTGGCTCAGGTCAACTTCACTTAAGCTAGCATTGCTGAGATTTGCATTCGTTAAATTAGTATCAATTAACTTTGCCTTAGTCAAATTAGCTCCGGTCAAATTAGCATAACTCAAATTAGTTCTAGTTAAATTGGCTCCACTTAAATTAGTTCCACTCAGGTTAGCACCCATTAAATTAACGTTTCGCAAGTTTGCGGCAATCAAGTTCAAGTTTCTGAAGTCACGTTGACCAGCTTTGTAACGACTCATCAGTTCTTTGATATCCATAATTTCCCGCAAGATGATTCAGAGTAGATTGAACGGTAGCCTGAGTGAAACTGCACGTAGGTTCGCTTAGTTAAACCGCCGCCGCCGCTTTTGCTTCGCCAAGGCTTTCCGTTTTTGCTTTTGAATGGGAGTCTCAAAGTGCCGATTCTTTCGCATATCTGGGAAAATTCCAGCATTAATCACTTTGCGTTTGAAGCGACGTAAAGCGGATTCAATCCCTTCATCTTCACCAAGAATTACCTGTGCCATCTGGCTCTCCTATTAACCTTATGAGAATGCGGATCCAGTTAGTATTCTGTCCAAAAACCATTAGCAAGGTTGAAAACTGACACTCATTGAATGGCGAATTCTCACCACTCATCAATGATCAATTGACAGATTACCGAACTAAACCGGAGATAAACAAAATAGGGTAGACGCCTTGTCTACCCTCAAGACTCTAATCCTTCAGCCTTGATTGACTGTTTAGTAACGAGAAGACCGATTGTTATTCGACCAATTCCCTCTAGAAGACCCTCTGTCCTCGCGAGGTCTGGCTTTATTCACCTTAAGATCTCGCCCCATCCATTCTGCACCATCTAGTGCTTCGATCGCGGCTGTTTCCTCCGCTTCAGTTTCCATTTCGACAAAGGCAAACCCCCGGACTCGTCCGGTTTCGCGGTCAGTTGGTAGTTGAACCCGCTTAACGGTGCCATATTCAGAGAACGCTTCGGAAATGCCTTCCTCTGTCACCTGATAAGACAAATTCCCAACGTAGATAGACATTATGATTCCTCCGAATCAAATTTTAGTGGAGAGTTAAATTCGGAGAATCGCCTGTGAAAAGGATTATACAACCGAAAATAATTTCCAAGATGCCCTAAGCCTAACATGGATTTTCAGAATGGAAGCTTAAGCCGATTAAAAGAATTGCTTGACATTAAAGCCTGATTAACTAGGTGGTAAGACAACTCTACGCGCTAAGCCCAATCGTTGGAGTAGCACGATCGCCCACCAAGTCATGTCGATCTCCCACCATTGCCACCCAGCTTTAGCAACATTGGGATAGGCATGATGGTTGTTATGCCAACCTTCGCCATAGGTTAGAATGGCTGCCCACCAGAGATTGCGGGAATTATCATCAGAATTGTGAGTGCGGTAGCCTGTAATGTGTGTTGCCGAATTGATTAGCCAAGTGCTGTGCCAAAGTAAAACAGCTCGGACAAATACGCCATATACGACAAACGACCAGCCACCCAGGAGATATAGCCCAACTCCCAGAGGAATTTGTAACAACAAAAAGTAGCGATCTAACCAGCGATAAAAGCGATCGCGATCGAGATCCGGTGCGTAATGGCGGTAAGCTTCGTATCCAAAGAACTCTGGGCGTTTGTAGAATAGCCAAAGCATATGGCTCCACCAGAAGCCTCGCCGTGCCGAGTAGGGATCTTTATTGATATCTTCAGTATCAAGGTGGTGTCGGCGGTGTCCAGATACCCAAAAAATCGGACCTCCTTGCAATGCTAGTGCCCCAATTACAGCAACCGCATATTCCAAGCCTTTCGGCAATTGCAAACTGCGGTGAGTCAGCAACCGATGGTATCCCAGACAAATACCAATGCTGCCGAATAGCCAGTGCAGTAGAATGGCAACGCCTAAGGCTGACCAGGAAAAGAACCAGGGTGCTAAGAGAGCCAGTAGATGGAACACAGCAAAGAAGGTAATATTCGTCCAATTCAGGACGAAGGATTCACCGCGTTCGGTAGCGGTGGCAACCGGATGGGAAGTCATGAAAATCCTTGTTAGAGTAACAGAGAGTGTGCAAGTGCTACTTACATCTGTAGCCTAACAACTATTCTTTCATCCTGCAAGTGCTACTTGCATTTACTTATGCCGGTCTCCCCGAACCCCACCCGACAACGTTTGATTTATACCGCCTTAGAATTATTTGCGGCTCAAGGTGTGACCGCTACGACCACTAAGCAGATTGCTGAATCTGCGGGAGTCAACGAAGTCACCTTGTTTCGCCATTTCGGCAGTAAACATGGGCTGCTATTAGCCGTGATTGAGGATGCTGCCGTATTTGCCCAGTTGGGACAGAGGTTAATTCAAGAGGCGGAGCAAGCAAATAGTATTCATCAAGCTTTGAAAGGCTATGCCACAGCGTGTTTACAAGCCCTCGATCGCGTTCCGGAAGTGGTGCGATCTGTCGTCGGTGAAGCTGGACACTTTCCCTCTGAAAATCGGCAAGCTTTAGGGCAGGGTTTCACTCAAGCCAATCATTATGTCGCGGAATATTTTCAAACGGTCATCGATCGAGGGCAGTTGCATACCTATCTGCCAGCAGAAAAACTAGCTAGTTTGTTGAATGGCATGTTACTAGGCTATGCCGTGATTGAATTTACTAGCGAGTTTCATCGCCTTTGGCAAGATCGACACGATTTTCTAGAGAACTTAGTGACTTTATTTCTGCATGGCGCCGTTTCTGCCACATCAACTCTGTCAGCACCTGGCAATCAGCTAGTACCTGGGCAGACACGGTTACTCAAAGTGTTCGATTTACCTAGTGATTTAGTTCAGTTAATTTTGCAACGTTCAAAAAAAATCGGGCTACAAGACTATGCCTTGGCGTATATTCTGTTTGGTGCTGGATTAAGTTCTGCGGAGATTGTAGGACTAGAGCGATCGGATTATTTCAGTCATGCCCATCAACAACTGTTACAGATTCAATCGCGCAATGAGCAATTAGTGCCAATTAACCAATGGATTATGGGTAAGCGATATGGGTCTTATACTCACAATCCGTTAACACAGTGGCTGAAAAGTCGTAAAGATCACCATACGGCTTTGTTCTTAAATCAAGCTGGAACCCCATTGTCAGAACTGGGGTTATGCCAACACTGGCAAACCTGGACAGAAGGCTTGCGTTCCTTAGAAGACCAGCCTCTTGTGATCGAGCAAACCCAGCAAACATGGTGTATCGAAATGTTAATGCGAGGCATGAGCGCCGAACAACTTTGCCTGTTAACTGGATGGTCTGGAGTAGAGTTACAGCCCTATGTCAGGCGAGCGCAGGAAAAAGCAGCTCTAGAAGCGGCTATTCGGTTAGACCACAAGCCGAATAGCGTGTAGGGAGGAATCAAACAGTGTTGACAACTGGCAATAAATGTATCAAAAGCCCGAAATAACCGCATTTCTAAAAGCAATGGCTTTTACAATCAGAAATATAAAAGATGATAGCAGGAGCAAGCGATGCAACTTGATTCATTCAGCTCTCAGGTGAAATAAGGATAAATACGGAGCGAACAGTCTGCCCAAAAATTGGGAAACCTAGAGATTAGATCAGGCTATATGCTCATGTGGGATCAAATCAGCATCTTTTAATATGACAATCACGGTGCGTCTATGATTGATTTTCTCGTTTTCCCCTATGTATGTTTTGGTGGTCGGCAGCAACGTTAAGATGGCAGGGTTAACCAAGCTAGTTGTATACCAAGCTGAGGCAGCATTGTGGATTCAGCGATCGCCCACATTAGCTGGATGGTGGATTTATGGCTAACCGCCTAACTCAGCTACATCGCTTCTTACCCTATATCGTTCTGGTTGGCACACTTTCCCTGACGAGCCTCTCAGCTTACTATGCAGAAACTACTGCCAGAAGCAAGGACCAGTTGCGGTTTGAGAATGAGGTACAGCGGACTGAAACTGAAATTCAGCAGCGTTTATCCACTTATACCACTTTGCTGCGATCGGGCGCTGGATTATTTGCCGGGAGTGAAACAGTTACCCGTCAGGACTTCCAAAACTTCGTAGCGCAGTTAAAACTGCGGGAGCAATATCCTGGAATCCAAGGATTTGGTTACACCATCCGGCTCCGACCAGAACAGGTGACTGGCTTAATGGCTGAAATGCGCCGTCAAGGATTATCAACCTTTAATATTCGCCCTCCAACGCCTCGCCCCGAATACCACGCAATCATCTACCTGGAGCCGATGGATCGCCGTAACCAGGCTGCGATCGGGTACGATATGTTTACGGAAGCCACACGGCGGGTGGCGATGGAACGGGCACGCGATACAGGTCAACCGGCGGCTTCAGGTCGGGTCACTCTGGTACAAGAAATTGATCCCCAGAAGCAGGCAGGCTTTTTGCTGTATTTACCAATTTACCGGAGTAAGACGGTGCCAGCAACTCTGGCGGAACGACAGTCCCAGCTCCAAGGCTTCATCTATAGTCCTTTCCGAGCAGACGATTTATTTGAAGGAATTTTTCGGCAGCAACGTCGTCGGACAGTCAACGTCTGGGTTTATGATGGCACCGAACTGCGATCGGAGAACCTACTCCGTTATCCCCATCCCAGCTTAGCTGCCCATCCGTCTCAGTTTAGAACAGTCCGGCAAATTAGAGTAGCTGGACGCATCTGGAGCTTAGTGATTGCCTCGCGACCCAGCTTAGAACAGGTATCTGAGAGCCGCTATGCTCGTTACATCTTGCTTACGGGTGTATTTGGGGGGTTAGTGCTGGCGGGGCTAACTTGGGCACAGGTACGGGCTCGTCAAACGATCGAGCGA
>VRZD01000032.1 GCA_016743235.1 Pantanalinema sp. GBBB05
TCGGCTGAAGATTTCGGGGGCACGGTGGAAGACGGAGCATGTTCCAACCGTTCTAGCTCATCGTTGTGCTTATCTCAACAACCAGTTGTAATCTATTTTCCTCTCAAGGAGGTGACACGCACCCCACTAACAACAACCAGAGCGCCAATAAGTCGATTACGAATCAGACGCTTTTTCCTAAAGTTATTTGGGTCAGTGTTTTCCATCTCTGCCACAGTTCAACCCTCCTCTATTGGAATCGCCAGTTTCCTGGGTGGGCGACGATCGGTAATCGTTGGAAACAATTTACAGAAATTAAAAAAGATGCAATACCTGATTCATAGGTATTACATCTTAATTTAATTCGTTAAAGGTATGGCTCAGGCGGGATTTGAACCTGCGACCTTGGGCTTATGAGTCCCATTCCTCCTGTTTGTAATTCCTTACTCCACACGGGTTTCAGTTCTAGCTTTTAACCAATGGACTAATTTTGATCCTACAGGAAAGCTTTGATTTGTTCCAAAGTCCCCTCAAATTGTCTGTTATCTAATAGTTTGGATAAAGACTATTTGGGCAAATCAATGTCAGCACCAACACTTGAAGACATTTTTGGCAGTGGAGCGATACAGGATGTTAGCACCGTCACGATTCAGAAGTCTGCACTTCAGGCTGTCGGTTTAACGCCCTCTCCATCCAACGACCCACAGGCACTCCTGGCAGCGATCGCGCTGATAGCCAAAAATAGCCTCACAGAAACCAATCGCTCGACAGACATGGTTAATAGGAAGATCACCTTAACTTATGTCGGGCAGGATCTCGTGATCCAGAGCAGCCAGAACTACAGGCGTGACCTTTTCTACCTCGCCTTATACAAAACAACAACTTTAGCCACGATCGACCCTGACGACTACTAGGGGGAAGCATGGCAGATCCAGCGTGCAAATGTGGACAAGAACCCAGACCAGGGCAGCCCGATGGTTTCATCGTCAAACTGGGTGATCTGTACGGTTACACCCCTAGCAATAACAACGAGTGGCAATCCCTCGTAAGGGATGCTGGCTACATCGCCCAACGCTTCCCAAATGAGGGGTGGGATGATCCGGGGAAGATCATCTACATGAACACTACCAAGAATTTTTGTGAGACCTCTGACCCTGCCAATATGGGACAGGATAGCCCTTATAGCAGAGATCCCTCTCTGGCAATTCGGCTAAAAACTCATCTTTACAACCACTGGATGAGAGCTTGTCGGTGTAAGAGCTGTGATCCAAAATTCGAGGGCGGACAATGCGGAATCAACTATCTGGTGACTTACAAAATCACGAATCGAGCCACCAACCTAAAAACTGGGCAGCTAGTAGCTGGAGGATTCGATCAGCTAGTGCAGCAAGCGGTGTTCCCAGGAGCGATCAAGTATTTTGGGCGATTGAAAGTTGATGGCAACGGCTCGAAACGGCTTGAAGTTGGCTGCCAGAATCCGCAAACGATGGAATGGCAGCTAATCAACATCATTTCCAATGTGGATTGGGGAGTAGATTACGGCTTTGAAGCTCTAAGTTGTCAAGTGCTATCAGTCGTTCCACAAAATCCAGGAGAGCTTGATAACTGCGGCAACTCCGAACCAGAGCCGGAACCTGATCCTTTTCCTCCGGGTGGTACTCCGGTGCTAGTTCCTTCTGATGAGATACCGCCACCACCAGACAAAGACCCAACCGTAACCTTACCTAAACCTCCTATGCCAGAACCAACAGCACCAACCACTGTTAAAACCTGCTTTTGCGCCCCTGACGGAACATCCCAGTTCATCAACACTTCAATTAATGTTCCAGAGAGTGAGGCAACGATTTGGGCTTATGCCTTCAACGAAATAGCTGAGATCAGGGCTAGTCAATGTAAGCTGACACGCTGGGTTGAACGGATTTACAACATCTTAGACGGTGATTCTTGGTTTCCTGATGCAGCAACCAGGACACCGAACCGAGATTTTAATGCAGAGTCAGTAGTCAGGCAGTATGGGGCGTTCATGAAATTAGGCGATCAATGCCCTCAACCAGAACCGACAAAAGTATTTAGCTTGATCGGAATGCTTAATGCTATGTCGGCAGTCGATTACTATCGCAATGGATTTAACAATTACCCAATTAAGGTTCCAACTTCACTGATAGATTATCCAGGGCAAGAGGCAGAACGTAGCCTAAATTCAGAGGCTATTCTCTGGGATTGGTTCATTCACCAAGTAGATAATTTAATTGGAAGATTCCCGATTGAAATTGAAATCGAGGATGAAGATCCACTCACTGAAGGAAAGCAATATAAAAAGGTAGAGTTTCCTAATATTGCCGAAACCCTTGCAGAACTTTACGGCTTGGGTTTAATCAACGGAACAAATACGAGCATATCTGTATCTTTCTTGATGCGATTAGCCTCTGAAGTGATGGCAACCAAGAACGCCGCTTTAATTGCACAGGATTATGCAAAGGCTAATGCATCTTGGCTTGGATATAAAGGTAATCCGGCAGAAAGAAATGTTCCGTATGCGTTTGACCCACGGCAAAGCGATGATATGGCAAGTCTTTTGAAAGAGTCAGTTGGCACCATCATTGGATGGCAGGAAGAAGATAACGACACTTTAATTAGTTATTTGCAACGCTTAATGTTCAGCGCTGCGATTATCAAATCAGTGTTCTTCCGCAACAAAAAACAGTTGAATGAATTGCAGAAAGAACTATCCTCAATCCTTGATAAATCTACTGGGGACGATGAAGCGGCTTGGAAGAAATTTATTGAGCTTATCAACTCTCCAGAATCTACTTTTAATCGCGGCGACAATCCCCAACCAAAGATAGATAAAGAGCCTACCAAACCAGGGAGTTAACCGCACACGAACGACCAGGGCTTTATCAATTCACAGTGAGATTTAGACAATGGGCATCTTGATCGCAGCGGCAAATCTGGGAAGCAGAATCATTAGAAAGAATGTAGCGAGTGGCAAAACAGGCAGAGGATTACTAGATTTCATCACCGTCGGTGCAGGTGAAACCCTACCCCGCAAATTTGCCAAACTTACCAAATTTCAAAGAGATGCAACTCCATTAGAGGACTTCAGCAAAAGCCCAATTGGTAAATTTCTAAATCTTCTTGTTGATAACCCTATAACTCAGTGGGCTTGGGACATCAGCAAAGCAGCGGGAAACTGGATTGGGAAAGAAGTATGGAATTTCATTGGTGGAAGCCTTACCGGGGTTTGGGGGATCATCACGAACGGAATCCAGAACATCTGGCGATTCGATTGGAACGCTGCCGACGCTGAACTATTGGCACTCTGCGAAAGCAGAAACGAGCAGATCGCGGCGGCATGGGGCAGTCTGGCAGGACAAGGAATTGGCTGGTTAGCTGGGATTGCGGTTGGAGCTGGGGTTTCGCTAGTCGTTCCAGTTATCGGAAGCGCGGCTTTAGCACGATATATCGCTGGAAAGACGGCAGAGGAGGCATTAGAAGAGTTAGCGCCTGCCTTTAGAAATGTATTCTTGCTTACCAGTTCTAACCTAATTACAAACGCTACAATCAATCTTTATCTCAATTACAGAAGATTTCTCAAAAATCTTCCCCATGACACTCTAGTTGGAATTTTTGGAGACGATACCGCTAACTTCATAACTAACATATGGGGGAGAGGAACACAGGGAGGAACCAAGCTAAGTTTTAGCGCCTACTTTATCGAGGAACCTGTAGAAAGAATCGATAATAAGTTAATCAAAACCTTTGTAGAAAACCTACTAGAGGAAGCCTGGGATTCTTTCGTGGAAGCAGGTTTTGTGGTTGCAAGCCAATTGGATACAGCATATTCACAGCAAAAGCTGAATAATCAGAATCAATTAGGCACTCAAAGAAGCTGTGAACTTGTTTTAGATACTAGGGCACCTGATGAAAAACTATATTTTCAAAATGTGCCTCAGCAGATGTTAATCCCTGCGGTTCAGAGTGCAATTAATACCCACCGTATGATTCACAACAGAGATGTTGGGCAAATCGTAGGGCAACCGGCAGAGGAATGGATCCGGGCAAAGCCACACTACCGCCAATTAGTAATCTTGTTCTATGCGAAGGAGCGACCACCATGGAGAGATACCAAGGGGAACATGGTAAAGAAAGCGGTTTATTCCATTCCAGACGTGAAAGTTGGGGTGACTTGGCAAGAGATCAAAACGGCTGCAAAACCCTTCACATGGGGAAAATACCGTGCTACTGCCAACTTGGATAACGGCAGACAGATGGCAGTTTATGGGGCAACTCCGGAGGAAGCCAAGAAGGTGCTTAACTCCCTCCTCATGCTCTCAACTGCAAAAATTCTCACCCTATCAGTGACGGAGGAGGAAATTAGACCGGCTCGCTTAAAGAAGAGTGCTACCAAGATGTACCCAGTCTATGCAACCTTACTGGCCAGGCGCGATAGTGTCACTGGCAAAGGGTTGCCAACACTCGATAACCGGGTACTGAGTGAGAGAGAAATTAGGTTTGAGCTTTGGGTAAATCAAGAACCTAAAAACATGCCGCAGTTAATCTAGGAGGAACCTCTAATCATGACATGGGATATTCAGTACTACCCGGCAGCAGTAGCAGCGGGGGGAAGCAATGGAGTAGTAGCAGGGGTATTTATCCCGACCGGCACAGATTTACCCGGCATCTCTCCAGCTTCGGAGCTGGGGGAAGCGGCAAAGGAGAGAAAAGTAGCGTTTGCCGTGGCTAACCGGATATTCGACGCTTTAAACGGGATGTCGAACAAATTAGGGTTTACAGTCAGCCGCCCTGCTCCTAGTGGATTTGCCCAAAATCAAATCAATCAATCACTGAGTCTGACGACTCAATTTGTGCTGAACCATTCCAACCTGCAAGTTGGACTGTTGCCACTCCCAGCTTCAAGCATTGGCAAGGTAGCGATCGCTGATGTTTTCCCAAATGCTGCTAAAAAATCAGCCAATGCAGCGATCGACGTGGCAGGAATCTTGATTCCCGATAGCACGATCGCCAGTTTTGGCGGCAGCATACCGAGCAACACAGAGTTAGATGCTCGTAGCTGGATCGCCGCTCTATACCTCAGTTTCATCACCCAACTGACAGCCCATAGCTCAATCACGGCAAAAGATAAGGGGGATGTGTTGGGCTTCCTACCAGCACTTAATTACTACAGTGGTGATGCCATCACAGGGCTAACTGAAGCAGATTTACCCATGCGATCATTCTTCACACTCACGTATACATTTACTGTGGTTTTATCCCTTAACCAGAGTAATCAAACTTTTGATCTGGCAGCTTAAAGGGAAGCCTTAACAAATATTTACTTTCTTGTGAATAGGTCAAATAAAATTTTGCATCAATCTAATGGATTGTTGCATTTTTTGCATAGACATTGATCCTACAAATTTCCTGGGAATCCTACGGATAGGCAGTAAATTCTACGGCAGTTAAGCTTTAGGTGAAACACTTCGCAAGGCTTGACAGGTAGGGATTATGGCTCGTCGATTTAGCCAGATTAAGAGAGGCGCTGAGTACGATCTTGGACTCACTAACTACGTTGATTACATCCGCAACGCAGCAACTCGCCCCACAAAACGTTTACAAGGTGGTACACGAGGCGCTAGACGGGAATCTGTCGCCTGTGCTATTCGTCCCTTTGATGCTGATTTGGGCACTGACGGTTATTTGCGCTCGCGGATCAGCCAACAGACATTAACTGATCTAGGGGCAGCACTGGGAACCCGAGTTTTTACCACGGGCACTCAATTTACTTCAGCCTCTAAATTATCGGGTTTTAGACCGGCGAGATTTTCGGCTTTCCGGGGAACTGGTAACGCGACCTATGTTCAATCAAAAATCACCAAGCTGTATTACCTAAAATACGATGGCGACAGCTTCAGCGGGGTATTTGGTGCATTGTCTGCCACCGAGGAGGAAAGCGTAGGGGGGGCAGCAGTGAAAGCGGCGATCATCACAGCTTTTGGAGCAGCCGACATCAAGCGAGTGAGCATCAGCCCTGAGAAAGTCCCGGTGTAACCGACTATGTTAGCCTCTGATTTGCTCGACACCCCTATAGTGATTTGCCCCGAGATGTCGGAGGCTGACTTTTCCCGTGAGTGGCAACTGGCAAAACAGCGATCGCGAATGACTGATCTACTCATCCAGGGGCGAATAGATTGGGAAGTTTACCTAGACTTCATGGCAGAACAGGGCTATGAACCCTGTGATCTGCTGGACGCAGCCGAGGAAAATCTAGATTTTGCGATTAAGGAAGGAATCTTAATCGAGCGATGAACGACCATAACTTAATTGATTTTGCTCAAACAATTGAGTGGAACTTAGTCGCTCGACAAACCTACTTAGTAAACGATGGGGCTAGGGTATGGGAGAGGCTACCGGCTAAAGAATTCCTGATAGAAAATAGCAACGTTTTGATTATTGGGCTATCAGCAAGTTATCGTCGCTCTACCTGGTATACAGGTGCTTGGGCTTCACAGATGCTTTTCTTTTTGCCATCATCTACATCTATTTTCCCGGCAATTGTGCAGCACCGAACCAAAAAATTGAGGCTAGGAATTCAGAATTTAGTTGTATTTCCAAAAGTTTTATCGCCTTGGTTGTTGCAATTGAATTTTCCTTACTGGCTCCAAGATATTACAGTTGAAATTTGGCGCTACGATGGGCGCGACGAATCTGTATTTGATCATCTAAATAGAGTGGAATCAAAGTTGGATGCCTTGTGACCTGGCTAGAAATTGCTGAAATTGATCTTTCTGCTCAATGGCAACTTACGCCGGTTACTGTTGCCGATATTTTTCGTTTCGGCAGTGTGGGAAACCTTTACAGCCATTTCGCTATTGCTCACGCCCTGGCAGACAGTGAAGGGGAGATAACTGATCTGGCAGGAGTCGAACGAATTCAGGTGCTAAATTTTCGGCAGATATTAGCACTACCCAAACCTGAATACTTTTCTGATCGACGGCTCGCAATCCGGGGAATCATCCCAGCGATCGGCAGGAATATCACCCCTTTAATCCTTACTATTGAGGCTTCTGATATGCCCCTTTCCAATCCTTCGAGTGTAACCGTTACTCCAGCAACGGCATCAACAGCCACCCCTACATCAGTGACTGCTGCAACTACTAACACCCAGCTTCTAGCGCTTAACACCAACCGCAAGGGCGCGACCGTTTGGAACAACTCAACTGCTCAGCTTTATTTAGAGCTAGGCGGGACTGCATCGGCTACAGTCTACACAGCCAAGTTAGAGGCTGGAGGCTACTATGAAGTTCCCTTTGGCTATACAGGGGCGATCGCCGGTTTGTGGACTGCTGCCAATGGTAACGCCCTGGTCCGTGAACTGACCTGATCTCGAAGGAAACTAAATCATGCCGCTAGACAATCCACCGAGTCTACCGACACAAGAATCATGGAGCGCTCCTACTCTACTTAATGGATGGGCAAACTATGGCGCTCCATTGAATCCGGCTGGATACTGGCGCGATTCCTTTGGAGTAGTGCATCTAAGAGGTGTCGTGGCAAATGGCGCGGCGGGAACTAATCTATTCGTGTTACCGACTGGCTACAGACCAACGAATCGTGAGTTAATTTGTACTATTTCAGGCGGATCGGGAAATATAGCGACTTTGGCGCGGGTAGATATCCTTTCTACTGGAGAGATTCAGCACATGTCAGGGGGAGTCCAGTTTTTGAGTTTGGATGGACTGACTTTTAGAGCAGTTTAAATTTATACAAAACTTTATCAAACGGTAAAGAGTCACCCATTAAGGGGAGAGAGGCGATCATGCAACCTGTGAATGAAGTGAATACTGGCGTAGGTAGCGCTGATGTTGCATGGTTGGGAAGATTGGTTACTAAAGTCGAAAATTCAATTGATAAACTGACGGATAAAATCGATCAGTTGAAAGGTTCTCAGGAGGCGATGCGCCAAGCGATCGCCGTTGACCAGGACAAGATGCGAGAGGCTTTTAGGCAGCAGGTTAACGAGGTTGACCAGAGGGTTGACCATCTAGAGCGAGAATTGGTCAGGTTACGCTTGATTGCCAGCGCGACAGTTGCGATCGCCATGATTGTTACAGCCGGACTGGGAGCGATCGCGGTTCCTAGAATGTTTGGCGATCGCCCAATTACGACTGAACAGAGGAAGTAACCTTTGGCTTCTGCCACCTCCGACCAATGAGGAAAGTAAATTGGTAGAGATAAGCAGCAACAACCCACCAAGCAATAAACAAATACTTGAAAGTATCATCGGACATGTCTTCTAGTTCAGACATTGGCGGAATGCGCTGAAATACTATCAGGAATGCTGGCAATGTTGCTAAAAGCCCAATCAGCCATCCTTTAGCTATCCCTAATGAGCTTTTAGCGGTCAGCCAAGCAGGTGGACGGGACCAGAGCAATTGTAGGATTGCAGAATAAACAAATAGCAGAATAAAGTACCAAAGTAATGAAAGCGCTGCGGCGAACACTGTGAAGGCAATTACAGCCCCTAACCGTTCATCTCGGTACACAGCGAACATGGCTGATAAATGCCCTAGCTTCCCTAAACCCAGCATAAAAACAATGCCACCCCCAGCAAATGCGGGGATACTAGACTGTAAAGCTTTTACCCAACAGATAGGGTAGGGAATCCAAGCAGGATATTTCATAGCATCGCTCTGTTAAACGCCAAAAGCTCACCAGTTTGATCACGCTGGTGAGCTTTTCCCTAGAATTCCCCCGGATAAAGTGTAGGCGATCGTCTACTCCTCTAATCGAGCTTTCAGATCCTTCAAATGTTGTAAATCACTCGTTGCACGTTGCTTCTCCCGTTCGTACCACTCTAGGCATTCCTCTGCATTTGCCAACTTATCTTCAGCCTGCCTGATAAGTTGGCTGACTATTCCCCCGAGAAGGGTGATATTTGAAACCTCTTCCTCCCTAATTCCTCCAGGAATGCGTTCAAGCTCAGATTGAACTGTTCCGCTAAATCCTTCAGTCCCTGAATCGCTTCCTCCGATAGGCTGGCTGAAATTTGTTTCTTGGTCAGTCCGTACTGACCATGGCTCGACTTGATCCGCTTGCTGGTTGCCATAGTTACGTCCATTCATGTGCCCTCCTCGATTTTATATAAAAAAAGCAAACAAAGATTTCATATAAAATCATAGCATTAGGTCTTTTTTTATATAAAATGCGATCATTGTTGAGCATTTGATGACCTATGACTGAATCTCGCGATTGGGCAGTTTCAGCCCATCACCCTGATGGACAAACGAAACTCCTTTCCCTCCGTTTCCTCAGTCGTGGCGCGGCTATGCGCCATCGTGATGCCCTAGCAAAGCTAATGCCTCAATGTCGATTCCGTGTCGTGTTTGACCCCGTTGATGAAGAAACGGCGCTCTCCCCCGGGCAGAGAGAACACCGTTAGTACCTTTGTATTTACCTATGGAGATCTTAACTATGCGTCTGATTCGTTACCACAACCAAGTCATCAACTTGGACGCTATCTGTGAAGCCGTCTATGACGATGACAATCTCACTCCTGACGGGTTTCCTACTCTACTCATTACCTTCGCTAAGGATGCGGAGTTAGTGCTGACAGGCAGGGAGGCAGGAATCTTTTGGATGGCAATCGTTAACCATCTCAGCACCGTTGACCTATCCCAAACCGCGATCGCTGTGTGAGGACACACCATGAAAATTACCAGAGTTACCTACCATGCCCTGTTTAACTTGGGCGATTACAGCAATGAAAAGATTGAGCTTTCAGCCCAACTTGAGGAGGGTGAAACGCCGGAGGACATTGTTCCCAAATTGAGAGAGCGCGTAGCCGCAATGGCTCTACCTAAACAGGGAGAACTATGGAATCAACGCTATGAGCTTGAGGGAACGATCAGGGAGCTAGAAAAGAAGCTTGCTAAATCCCGTGAATCTTGGAATGCAACGGCTGAGTTTCTCCGGGCTCAGGGCATTAAGCCAGAGATGCCCGACATGCCCGAATTCAGCAAACTCCTCAACCCTGCGGCTGAAGAGTCTTCAACCGTAGTTGAGGGAGAACTGGAAGATCCAACACCGTTTTAACTGTTGCCGGTTGTGGGAGTGGTTCATCTACCACTCCCTTTCTTGTTTGTAAGGATTTGACATGGATAGTAACAAAAAGCGAACGCCACGCCACCACCGCCTAACTCTAGAAACAATTGTCCAGGATTATCGTGAGGGACTGATTACTCCTAAAGGGGCTGTATTTTATACCATCTCTGCTAGTGCCCCTCCTGGCTACCCGATCACTCTCAGCCCACAACATTTATGTAAGTTGTTTCCGATTAGTAAGTCTTCCTATTACAACGCGATCGCAGCCCTGAAATTAGGCAAACGGTTGGAGTTTGTTGCTGATGGAACAATGCAATTATGGGTTCCCGTCTCAAATGACGAGGGCATTCCAGACTATATTTTTTTTGCAGATAAAGTCCACGATGGTGGACAGCTTTCCACGATGGTGGACTCAGATTCCATGATCGTGGACTCAAATTCCACAACGATGGACTCAAATTCCATGATCGTGGACTCAAATTCCACAACGATGGACTCAAATTCCACGATTGTGGAAAATCAACTCTCGAAAGTCTTTCCCCGCAAACGTTACAGAGCCTCTACAACTCGATCAACTCGATCAACTCGATCAGCCCGATCAACTACTACTACTAAGCACCCCACCCACCCACCAGTAGTAGTTGAGCAAATAGAGCAAGAGTTAAGTGTGAAGCTAACGACGAAGCAGAAGGAACAAGTAGGGGGCTTTTCAGAAGAACAGATCAAGCAAGCGATCGCAGTAGTCCGATCGACGGCAAAGGTAAAGGACAAGAAAAAATTATTCTTTAAAGCCCTGAGATCTGGATACGAGCCAGTAGTAGAAAATTCAGCCGCCGCCGCTGATTTCCGGGCATGGTTTGACGCGGCGCAGCTGCGGGGATTGGTTGTTGCCTCTCAGCAGGTGAATGGACAAATTCAAATTCTCCTCAGTGATGGGGAATGGGTGTCGTTTGAGGAAGCTAAACAGCAATTGAGGAACAAACTATGAGTGACATTCTCGATCGGGGCGATGTGATCGCCGAAATTAAAGCGTTACTCCTACTCCTCAACGACTTGGCTCCGGCTGGTGAGTGGTCACAACATATTCTGGTTCGCTTATGGAACGCTGGACAACATAGCCGCTATCAAATGACTCGCCGCCAGGTGCGTGAGTTGCTTCAATTCCTCCGGAGCGAACAGAAGCGAATCGCTACAGAGGAGAACGCCCGTCGCTACCATCAGTTGAACCTATTGGAGGATCGGAAAAATGCCTAAATCCGATTGGCTCACCACTAGGGTTGTTTGTGAAAATCTGGGCATCAGTGATAAGCACCTCTGGAAGCTCCGAGAAGAAGGACTATTAAAAGAGGGCAAGCACTGGCGAAATATTGCCCGCCCGCAAGCTGCCCGACCGACCTACCGCTGGAACCTAACCGCGATCGAGCAAGCGTTGGAAATTCCAGCCGAATTTAGAGGGTAGGCTTTCTAATAAAAACTCAAAATCGCCTCTATTCCTATCCCTGTATAGAATAGAGGCGATTTCGCTGTCATTTATAGAAGGATTTTACTAATAGATTAAGGCATATTCTTGGGCTTTTGGCTAACAGGAATTAGCTTAATGGAGCCATCGGACGATCCGATCGCTCCAAGATGGCTTCAAAAGCCCTTTGGTGAACTCCTCGCCCGATCCATTGGTGGTATGTTTCACAGTGAATCCTCACGCTATGCCCCATCTGCTGTGCTGATAGAGACACATCTAACCCAAACTCCAGTGTCCGAACTGCCCACCGATGTCGTAAGTCATAGGCATTGAAAGGAATGGCATATCGGCTGAAAGCATGAGTGACCCGATTGCCCAGATCGCTATTTGTTGCACCGGTCACCGCTGGTAACTCACCGAGCAGCTGCCAGGACTCAGCCCACTCTGGATAGAAGGGGTAAACCTCTCTAGATCCTGTTTTAGTGGAATTCTCAATCTGTAAGACCGGAAACCGAGCAAAGTTAGATTTAAAAACCTCATGCGGTCGCAGTCCGTAGGTGGCAATCAGCCCATAGACCCGCTGCCAGGATGGGTTAGGAATCTTCAGCCAATATTCGGCGATCAGCCTATCATCTGGTAAGTCACGCGGTGTTACTTTAGCTGATGAATAATTACCTCTGAGATGCCGGAAATTGGCGTTTAATTCAGCAAAATCAGCTAGTCTAGTGCAAACGTCTACAAATCGCTTGCGGGTTCGAGTATCGGGTTTAGTGGAGGCGATCGCCTCCATCAGCAGTTGGATTGTCAAAGATTCATCAGGTGGCAACTGGCTAAATACCTTCAGATAGTCATGTCGCCAAGTGGTTTGTGATTTAGGATTGCGATCCCTGCGGGTGAAGTAGTCAGCCTCAAATCTCCTGATCCAATCACCAACACTTCCCCGCTGTACGTCATCTTTTACATACAAACTCCAGGTGAACGTGCCCTCATCCAAAGCAATGCCGATCTTCCTTGCTTCCGACTCTGCAACCTTTATCCCGGCAGGGTTAGCATGAACTCCAAGCCTCAACCGTTGTTGGTGTGACTTTGTCTGTGATGATCCTGGCTTAGGTGGAAAAGTTGCACGCAGAAACAGCCTATTTCCTCTGATCTCAATTTGGGTTGCTATCCTAGCAGCTTTTAAACGTCCATTCGCCTGATCCACTCTGCCTTGAATATTCATGGCTACCTAGTAGTTTTGTACTGTGTTAGCCATTGGACTAAAATCTGGACTAAAAATCTAGGGAGATTAGGGAGCTTCAGGGAGGGTTAGGGAGGGTTTACAGAAATTAAAAAAGCTGCAAAGCCCGTGATATAGGCATTACAGCTTAAACGAATTCATTAAAAATATGGCTCAGGCGGGATTTGAACCTGCGACCTTGGGCTTATGAGTCCCCTGCTCTAACCAACTGAGCTACTGAGCCGAGCGCATTTAGCAACTTTATTAAGTTAGCATATTTAGCCGTGGAGAATCTACCTTTTATAAAAAATTTTTGATTAACCCAGCCAATTCTAGTGGCACAGCAAACAGCAACAGGGAACCTGATGGCTCCCCGTTGCCGAATACAAAACTAGCGAATCAGCTACTAGCCTTGAGAATTGGGTAGGAACGCCATTGGGTTAACAGCACCTTTCCCAGCTGGATGCACTTCAAAGTGCAGGTGCGGACCTGTACTGTAGCCCGTGCTCCCCATTTCTGAGATCTGCTGACCTTGCTCAACTTGCTGACCCTCTTGGACGAGGATACGGTTGTTGTGAGCATAAAGAGTCACACTACCATCTGCATGGGTAATTTCTACCAGATAGCCATATCCACCGGAGTTCCAAGCAGCATAGGTAACAGTTCCAGGAGCGGCTGCTACAACTGGCGTACCAACATCAGCAGCGATGTCAATGCCCTTGTGCATACGTCCCCAACGCCAGCCATAACCAGAAGTCAAAACACCTTTGGTTGGCCAGATGTAGCCGTTAAACTGACCAGAGCTACCCGGTAGATAGGCGTCACTGGGACTTAAAGGCGGCAGGTCAGGGGAGACAGTTCTGCCAATAGGGGCGGAAACAATGGGAGCATACTTCTCTGCTCCTAGCGGTGCCGTTGCTACTACCTGTGGCTGAGGTTTTGCAGGCACTGGGCTGCTAACAGGAGCCGTGCTTTTAGCCACCGTGGGCTGGCTGGTTCTAGAGACTGGGGTTGGGCTAGAACGCATCCGTTCCCGTAGCTGTTGCACCTCCGAGCGTAGGGTTAAAGAGTAAGCTGTGGGCTTAAATTCAGGATTAACCCGCTTCAGATTAGATAGCCGATCGGAGCGAGAAAATGTACTTGTGGCAGCCATCACCGTCGGTCTGGCAGCGCTGACTTCCTGACCCTGATATTTATCTCGCAACCGGTGAATTTCTTGCCGGAGCGTCTCAACATGATTTGACCGCAGCCCAGCGGCATCCGCTGGTTCCGCCAATTGGTTACTTGCCGGAGCAACAGCGATCCGGGCAGACTCACCTCGATTGACTGAACGCTCGAAGTTAGTAGAACTGAGGGTAGGCGGTACTTGAGTGGGAACAGATGCGATCGTTCCTTTAAATTCAGATTGCTCACCTGTAGCACCCTGGAGCTCAGAAGAGCTAGGTTGAGCCAACACCGAAGGTACGGTATCTGATGACGCCCCATCACGAGGAATGATTAAAACCTGGGCAACTTCGATGTGATTGGGGTTCGTTAAGCGATTGGCAGCCACTAGTTGGCTGGTCGATACTCCGTGAGCGCGAGCAATGGCTCCGAGCGTATCGCCACGATTAACTTGGTAGGTGAGCGAATTAGGCAGCGCAGCCACCTCAACAGCAGGTGCTACTGGCTGGATTACAGCAGGAGTAGACGGTTCAGCATCTGATTGCAGCGGTGGAGTCGCTAGAACCGTTTCTTGCTTGACTGGAGATGTCGCCACCACCTGAGGCTGAGATGGACTCGGAAGCACCGAGTTAGAGGCGGCAGATGCAGCAGGCGTGGGCAGGGTTGTAGCCGGAACAGCAGGAGTCTCTGCTTTCAGACCTAACAAACCTGTTCGGAGGCTTTCCCGTTTTTGTTTCAAATTGTCGAGAGCAGCATCCTGTTTAGCTTTGAATGTTGTATCGCTACCAGGAGCTGAGTTGCTGGCAGGCAGGGTTGCGATCGTTGTGGTTGCAGCGGGGCTACCACCCACCAACCCGTAGTACCGAGGGGAGACATCAGCAGAGGCATCAATGGCTTGAGCCACACGACTATCGGTTGGAATTACCAACACTTGCCCCACCCGAAGGGTGGTGTCTGCCGTCAGGCTGTTGCTAGAAGCAATCAGTCCAGCGTCAACTCCATAAAGTTTTGCCAGTTGCCAAAGTGTCTGACCTTCCTGCACCGTATGGCGAATGCCTGCCACAGTGGTTGGGGAAGCAGTAGTAGGTGAGGCAGCAGCAATCAGCGGATCATCCGAATTAGCTTGGGAAGCTTGGGTATCCGAAGAAAGTGTTGCTGTTTCAAAAGCCGTAGGAGCGGTAGCAGCGGGTTCACCAGTCATCGGTTCAGCGGCCATTGCCCCATCGGTTTGACCGGGCAGCGGCAAGCTGTAAGCGCCCATCGAGATTGCCAATCCAATCATCGCTGCGGATTTACAGGGTCGGCGGCTACTCTCTGAAAGAGCCTGCTTGGGTTGAACTGTCGTCATATCAGGTTCAGTTGTACGGGAAGGAACAGGCTTAACCTTCTGCGGAAATGCTCGTCTCAAAAAACGACCTCCTAATTGTCCAGCGCTTAACTGTCCTTGAGCCATTCAATCTATCACCCGTCAACGATTTAAATCACATTGAGCAGCGATCAAGATCACGGACGGCAAATATACTTAGGCAAGATTACCCTGCTTTTTCAATTTAGACAAGTTTACATTGCCTTAAAAAGTTTGCTGCATGAATTTCAAGTAACTCAATTGCAAACCGCAAAAGCAATAGCAGCCTTGTTAGCTCACTCCAATCATTAGCTCTCGCTATTGCTTCTATCCGGATCTTTAAACAAAAACCCGGACGATCGCAGGCGAGATAGATAGGGTTTAGCGAGGTCAAAAGCATTGGCGATATTTGCCAGAATTGGCTGCTTCAGGGCAGATTAGTTTGATTTGAAAAAGAAACACTCCACACACACACTCCTCACAGTGACGTTGCAAATGTATCACCAAATTCGGCTAACACTACAGCAATCTTCCCTGTGAAAGCATGAAATGTACCACAGCTATCCGATTAGTCCTAGCAACGATAGGAAGTTTAAAATCACTTAGCGAATTGGACAAAAACCTTGGCTGAAGCCAGGTTTCAGACCGTTTCAGACGCCAAATCTAGTTGCAAGTCCTCAATTTAAACCGGATTTCTGTTGATATAAATTTCTTATTTCAACTAAGGGAATGATGGAGCCATCAAAATGGCGAAGCTAGCTTATATATTGGGCGATCGCGGGTAATTAGCTCTAATCACCCGCTATATCCAGTGGGCAATTGCAGGCGGTGGGGATAGATACCTCTATAGATATGCAGTCAAATGGCAGTGATTGAGCAAAAGTTTTGTTTTAGACCTCATCCGGTACCATTAGCGCCACCGCTATTCGTTGATTAAACTACTGCAAAAATCCGAGTTGACGACGAGCCTCAAATAAACCAATTGCCACGCTGACAGACAAATTCAGGCTACGAACTTGGGGTTCACCCATGGGAATATAAAGCGTTTCATCACAGGTTTTCAGCAGATCGCGGGGTAGCCCAACCGTTTCGCTGCCAAATAATAACCAGTCGTCTGGTTGGTACTGGAACTGCACATAACTAGAGCGTCCAGAAGTACTAAAACCTAACCATCGACCAGTATGGCGCTGGTGGTAGGTTTGAAACGCCGCTAAGTCAAGGTGGTAGTGCAATTTGACATAGGGCCAGTAATCCAAACCTGCCCGTTTTAGGTAACGATCGCTGATTTCAAACCCCAACGGACCCACTAAATGCAGTTCTGTGCCTGTAGCAGCACAAGTTCGGGCAATATTGCCAGTATTGGGAGGAATTTGAGGATGAACTAACACAACCTTGAGCATACGCCGTCAATCACCGCCATTTGAGCGCAAAAAACTAGTTTATTGTGCAGGGTGACGGCAAGCAATTGATAGTTTTTTTTAATGTTTCCTACTTCGGAAAGCAAGTTGCCCCGATCGATTAGAAATTTTGATTCACTTTTGACTGAATCGAAGGTGAAATTTAGGACAGGATCAGGGGAAGACTCTAGTTCATGAGTCAATCCCTGCCAATCCACTCTAGTTTTATGCCACCAATGGCTGACACAAATTATCTTGGAGTGCCAGTTCTAAATCCTGGCTATCCTGAATTGCCTGTTGGACAATTTGGTGAACATCTTGCCCCTGAGCCGATAATTTTAACCAGCGTTGAGCTTCATTACCTTCTCGCAGAATCTTCTTCAACGGCAAAAGGAAACAGCTGAACCCATGTTTTTTTGCCGTATCCCATGTTTCTAGATACAGCTGCTCGATCCAGGCTCGGGCAGAAATGGTACTACCATCCTGCCAATGCTGAAGTTGGGCATCTAAGCTAGATTGAGCCGCCGCTACTTCGTTGGCGTCAGCCAAAATTGTTAGATCTTCGGCACGGGTCGCGGCAGGCAACTGGCTCAGAATTAACGGATCGAGCGCAGGATTTTCGATCGTTTGCAGGATCCGGGCTTCTAACAAGGCAGTAATCGCTAGCAAGGCAATCGGGTCAATAACCAAATCACAAATCCGCAGTTCTAGCCGATTCAGATTGTAAGGGCGCCGATCGCCATTCGGGCGCACAGAAGACCACAGATGCCGCACATTTCGCATCGTGCCTGCTGCCAGTTGTTGTTCTGTCCACCGAATGAAGTGAGCATGACTTTCAAACAAGGGGACGATCGCAGGGGTTTTAGGGAACATTTGCCAGCGGGTGGAATGCGAGCCAGTCACCACCCCATTCAAAAACGGAGAAGAAGCACTAAGGGCGAGAAATAATGGTGCTTCCAGGCGGATTAACCGACATGCCCGCATCAATACCTCTGGATCACTGATGCCCACATTAATATGGATGCTGGCAGTAACTACATCGGTGCCGTAGGTCTGTTCAATATACGTGTGATAAGGATTTGCTGGATCAGAGCGGTGGAATTGCTCTGTGCCTCCGGTGGACAGAGTGCTTCCCGGAATTAAGGTATAGTTACCTAACTGAGTGAGATATTGGCGTAGCTGCATACGCGGACGGATTAAATCACACAATAGCCGCTCGTAGCGATAGCAAGGTGGGGTGGTATATTCCACATTGCGGCTATCCGGTTCCCGCACAAAACCATCTAACGTCGCCACAATCTGGTCAGACAGACCAATGATTTTGCCGTCAGGAGTACCAGTGTAGATTTCGACTTCAAAGCCTTTCGATAGCACGATCGTTCCTCCCCAAACAGTTATCTGGCACTAGTGAGCCGCAGTTGATAAGCCATCATCCGTAATTAGTGCTCCAAAAAGAATTAGGATTACTAATTTATTCTAATTAAAGTCTAACTTTTTCTAATCACGGATACTATCAGCTCAGGATGTAGGGTCACCCTCTTTCATCAGTATCAGGGACGAGAGTGGGACTACGTCTACCACCGAATGGGCTAATCTAGATGACCTTAGCGGGCAACCGACCCAGCACCATGATATCTATATAGATGTGGCTGCCATCTTAATTTCTACCGAAGAAGGTTAGCTTAACATCTTGCGATAGAAGAAGGTTCTGACTTCTCCGAGTTTGACCGCGCCGAGCGCGGTTGCAGAATCGTATGGACACGCTTTAATAGCAGATCTACATCGATCGGTTTGCGAATAAAGTCATCTGCTCCTACATCAAAGCCATCAGCCGGATGAGGATCCAGATATCCCGTGATCAATAAAATAGGAATGAACGGGAGGGCAGCATCTTGACGGATGCGCTGAGTCACTTCAAAGCCGTTCATATCGGGCATCATGACATCTAGGAGCACCAAATCCGGAGGAGCGACCGCAATTCTCTCTAGCGCTTGGCGACCACTATCGGCAATCTCAACTTGGTAACCCTCTTCTTCCAAAATCATTTGTAATAAAAATGAGTTATCCGCGATGTCATCCACAACAAGGATGCGATCGGAGCGGGTCACTGATTCAGAAAATAAAGCGTTCATTTTAACAAACCAAAAAATTCCTAGGGTTGGCAGGCGACTGCCTCTATTGTCTCCATACAGTTAGCCAAGCGGCTCCAACGGAAGACAGATCATGGCGGCTGAGCCGATGGTAGTAGCCATAACCCCAGGAATATTTATTGGTTGACTGGATTGTTACACTACCTTGTAAACTGCCAAGCTTTGGGGAGATAGCGTTAATGAGGTTGCTGAAGAGATTTCTGCTAGTAAGCGGCTCCCTGTGCCCATCCAAGCTGCCTCAGCTGAATCCAACTGTTTCTGCCAGCGATCGCCCAGCCACATGGGTTGAATCGTCACCTCCTGTGAGTTGAAATTCATCAGGCAGAGAGTTTGCTGTTCGGCATCCCAGCGCCGCCACCAAACAATGCGATCGGTTTCAATAAACGACACCTCTAGAGCATCACCATCAATCTGGTGTAGAGCCGGCAATGTTTGTCGTAACTGGATCAACTGCTGATAAAACGACCAGAGAATTTGTTGTTTCCCCGCCTGTCGCTGCTCCCAATTCAGTTTGCACATCAAAAAAGTTTCTACCGCTTCTGGATCAAGCGGCTCGCCTTCACAATGAAAAGCCGCAAATTCTTGCTTGCGTCCCTGCCGTACCGCCTCGATCAGGGAAGGATCAGAGTGACTGACAAAGTAAGTAAATGGCGCTGTCTCACCATATTCTTCACCCATAAATAGGAGAGGAATATAGGGTGATAGGATCACGGCTCCAGCTGCGAGTTTGAGAGCTTCAAAGGACATCAGTTGAGATAGGCGTTCGCCCATTAAGCGATTACCGATTTGATCATGGTTCTGAATACAAACGATGAATTGCGAGGGTGCACACCCTTGGGGAACTCTACCGTGATAGCGTTGACGGTGTTGAGAATATTGCCAATCATAGACAAAACTCTGCTGAAAGGCTTTTGCTAGATGTTCACATTTGCCAAAGTCTTCGTAATAGCCACTGCGATCGTTGGTTAATAAGGCATACAACGCATGGTGAAAGTCATCGCTCCACTGAGCATCAATCCCATAGCCACCTTGCTCGATCGATCGAACAATCCGCGGATCATTCAGATCACTTTCAGCAATTAAATAGAGTTTCCGTCCTACTTCAGCAGAGAGGGTAGCGACAGTATCGGCAAGTTCTTCTAAAAAATGTCTCGCCCCAAGATCATAAATGGCATGTACTGCATCCAGTCGCAAACCATCCAGATGATAATGACGCAACCAATAAACCGCATTCTGAATGAAAAAGTTACGGACTTCCGGGCTATGACGATCGTCGTAGTTCACCGCACTACCCCAGGGCGTTAGGTAGACCTCTGTAAAATAAGGTCCAAATGCACTGATATAGTTTCCTTCGGGACCAAAGTGGTTATAAACCACATCCAAAATGACGGCAATACCCGCTTGATGACAGGCATCCACTAACCGCTTTAAACCGACTGGACCACCATAGGAATTTTGCACCCCATAGACGTAAGCGCCATCATAGCCCCAGTTACGGTAGTCATGATCATGCGTTGCTGCTTGAGGCGGATGATTACCAGGATACTGAGCGATCGGCATCAGTTCAATCGCCGTAATCCCCAATTCACGCAATTTCGGCAACCGTGCCACGATCGCGTCAAATGTACCTTCTGGCGTAAATGTACCCACATGCAATTCATAAATAATCATCGCTTCTAGAGGGACACCGCTCCAGTCCTGATCTGTCCATTGGAAATGATGATCAACCACCTCAGAGGCTGCATGCACTCCATCTGGTTGCAAGTGCGAGGCTGGATCAGGACGGGCTTCTCCACCATTGAGCTGGTACATATAGCGAGTACCGGGTGGAATATCGGTTGCCGCCAGCGTCCAGTAGCCATCATCCTGCCGAACCATCGGTTCTAAGCGGTTATCCTGGGAAACTATTAGTACGGCAGCAGAATCTAATTTAGGTCCCCAAACAGTAAATTGACAGCGATCGTCACCCAGATAATGTGCACCAAGTTTCATAGGAGTCAGGTGAATAGGAGAATAGTTTGAGGGTGCAGTGAGCGAGCAATATTGGAGCAGTAGCCAATTTGCCCGCACGCCGCTGGCACCCCTATAGACGTTGAAGTTTCAATCCTAGGGAACTTTAAGCTAAGTTCCCTCCAGGCTTAGCGGGCAAGTGATTATTCCAGCCGACGGAGCACCACCATCGATCGCCCAGTGACAGGAACTGCCTGACTACCAGTGAACAAACGCTCATCTTGAATAAAGCGGGCTTCCTTCGTATCGATCACCATTGACCATTCATCAGCTTGAAATTCCGGTGGTAAGGTGAATTCGATCGTTTCCCAATACGCATTGAACAGTAACAGAAAACTATCGTCACTAATTTTCTGTCCTTGAGGACCGGGACTAGGAATGCGATTCCCATTTAGGAAGACCGCGATCGATTTAATGTAGCCGATCTCCCATTGTTCCTGAGTCATTTCGCCACCATCGGGATTATACCAACCAATATCTGGCACACCCCGAATCGCCTGTCCCTGGAACCACTTCCGCCGCCGGAAGACGGGATGTTGTCGCCGGAAGTAAACAAGTTCTCGGCAGAAGTTAATAAAATCTTCTTTGAGTGTTTCTGATTCCCAATTTACCCAAGAGATCTCATTATCTTGACAATAAGCATTGTTATTACCTTTTTGGGTGCGTTGAAGTTCGTCTCCACTGACCAGCATGGGAATCCCTTGCGACAACATTAGTGTGGCTAGAAAGTTCCGCTTTTGTTGTTCTCTTAACTGCACAATTTCAGGATTGTTCGTGTCGCCTTCAATGCCACAGTTCCACGATCGATTATGGCTTTCACCATCACAATTATCTTCACCATTCGCCTCATTATGCTTTTCGTTATAGCTAACTAAATCATTTAATGTAAAACCATCATGAGCTGTGATGAAATTGATACTAGCGTTAGGACGACGACCATTGGTATGGAAATATAAATCAGGGCTGCCAGTAAAACGATAAGCAAACTCCCCTAATGTTTCATCTTCTCCCCGCCAGAAGTCACGTACAGTATCGCGGTATTTGCCATTCCACTCTGACCACCGGACAGGGAAATTTCCCACCTGATAACCGCCATCCCCAACATCCCACGGTTCGGCAATCAGTTTCACGTCTGCCAAGAACGGATCTTGGTGAATGATGTCAAAGAACGCTGCCAGGCTATTCACTTCATACAATTCTCGTGCCAGGGCAGAAGCGAGATCAAACCGGAAGCCATCAATGTGCATTTCGGTCACCCAATATCGCAAGCTATCCATAATTAGCTTCAATACTTGAGGATGCCGCATATAGAGGGAATTACCACAACCGGTAAAATCCATATAATAGCGTTGATCGCCTTCAACCAAGCGATAGTAGGCGGTATTATCAATGCCTCGCAGCGACAGAGTAGGACCCTTGTGATTGCCTTCTCCCGTGTGGTTATAAACTACATCCAGAATTACTTCAATTCCAGCTCGATGTAAGGCTTTCACCATCTCCTTAAACTCGTTCACCTGCTGCCCTAAGGTGCCACCAGAACTATATCCCGCATAAGGAGCAAAGTAGTTGATCGAATCATATCCCCAGTAGTTGCGCAGTCCTTTATCCGCTAGATGACCCGGTATTCCCAAGAAGTGATGAATTGGCATCAATTCAACGGCTGTAATCCCTAATCGTTGTAAATGCTCGATCGCGGCGGGATGTGCCAATCCGGCGTAAGTACCACGCACTTCTTCAGGAATGTCAGGATGCAGCTTCGTAAAGCCCTTCACATGAGTTTCGTAAATAATAGTTTCGTGCCAGGGCGTTTGCAACAGGGTATCACCTTCCCAATCAAACGATTGGTCTACCACAACAGACTTAGGCATTAACGCCGCACTGTCCAAGTCAGAAAACGACAAATCCTCGTCAGGATTATTCCAGTCATAGCCAAATATCTCCGGACCATTTCCCACATCCCCATCGATCGCTTTGGCATAGGGATCAATCAATAACTTGTTTGGATTAAATCGATGACCTAGATGAGGCTCATACGGTCCATGTACCCGATAGCCATAGCGTTGACCGGGTCCAATTCCTGGTAGATAACCGTGCCAAACAAAATTACTGACTTCTGTTAATTCAATGAGTGCTTCTTGATCGTCGCGATCGAATAAACATAACTCTACTCCAGTCGCATTTTCAGAAAACAGGGCAAAATTAGTTCCTTTGCCATCCCATGTAGCACCGAGAGGATAAACATTTCCGGGATATAAGGCGACATGCATAAAAGTAACTCCAGTCAATAGTTTGGGGTCGATCGATGCGTTATCAATCGCCATGGGAAAAGTCGTCTTACCACCTTTTTGTAGGCGGTAGAAATTAACAAACTGCTTAATCCTGAGTTGCTTTAAGTCAGTAGTTTGAGTCGAGCTACTTGGTTCATAAAATTATTTCAGAGAGATTAAATAATCACAGAAATCCTACTCCAGCACAGTAGCGAGTCTTAATTTTATTTGGCTATCTATCTCAGGGAAGAACTAAGATAGAACGCTACTTCACTACATTCAACACAATACTCTTAACTAATTAGCTAACTGTGGAAAGCTCGAATTGAGAATAGATAGAAAAGTTCACTCTTCAGGATAGTCAGCCTCCATCCATACAGCTTTGTCAGGCTCAAGATTTAGGTAAGCCTTCTAGCCCAACATCACCCGTTACCAAAACTTACCCCTGCATGAGAAACAGTGAGCAGTTTTAATCACAACGATTAGTGCCTGAGCTGAAAGATTACAGATAAATTATTGGCTGGCATAGCAATCGTTTTAACTAGTGCTAGCTGATGTGCTCTAGCAACATCCACGACTTCATCTAGATTACGCACTCCCCATGTCGGATTCTGAAGTTGCAAGCTCTGATCAAAGGCAGCATTACTAGGTGCTGTATGTTGACCACCCTGTTTAAACGGACCATACAGATACAAAATGCCACCGATCGGTAAAATGCGTTGGGCTCCAGCCATTAACCCCAAACAGGCTGACCAAGGGGCAATATGAATCATGTTGATGTTGACGATCGCCTGAATCGCGGCGTGTTGGAGATCAATCGTTGGCACTGCCCCAGGTTGTTCGATTGTCCAGATCGGTTCACATACATCTAGCGCGATCGCAGCAGCTAAATTAGCCGCAGGACAGTGTTCACGCCAAGCATTAATACTGGCTCTAGCGAAGGGATTGGGGTCAGAAGGAATCCAAAAACGAGGTTGCAACTGTGGAGCAAAAAAGACGGCATGTTCTCCGGTGCCACTCGATATTTCCAGCACTGTACCCGTTGGTGGTAAAACTTGCTGCAACACCTCCAAAATAGGTTGGCGATTACGTTGCGTTGCTGGAGCATACTGTCGAGCATCAGAGAATTTAGTCATTTACTGCCTCTAAAGTAAAAATCAAATAATGCACCCGACTTACCATTTTCACTGCACTTGAAAATATACCTCAAGGTGGATGTAAGTGTGCGTTCTCCTATGCAAGTTTGGTAGTGGGATATAGTTTACCAAAACGCAAGATGCCTCACGTTCTGTTAGTTGATGATGAAGCACCCCTTCGGGATAGCCTTTCTTACGCGTTAAGTCGAGAAGGCTACCAAGTAACAACAGCCGCAGATGGTCTTAGTGCTCTAAAACTATTTCATAAGCAAGTACCGGATGTGATCCTACTGGACTTGATGTTGCCAGAAGTCAGTGGGATGGAGGTCTGTTGGCGAATTCGGGCGTTTTCTGATATTCCGATCGTCATGTTAACGGCAAAAGACCAGGATGTTGATAAGGTCTGGGGTCTGGAAGCCGGAGCCGACGATTACATCACGAAGCCATTTAATACGAGAGAGCTACTCGCCCGCATTAAGGCAGTGTTACGGCGTCGCGCTACGGGGCAATCTCAGTAGAGTACCGTAGCTATGGGAGGGATGTTAGGTCAGATACAATTTCGGATTAAATGGAATTCGTTTCAAGCCAAGCTGTTTGTTACCTATTTACTTCTAACAGTACTAGGAACTTCAGCCATGGCAGGATATTTGCTGTGGTCATTTTATGACTACTTTATGCGGACTCGCCAAGTCGATTTAGAAAACTGGACATCCGCTCTCAGTGAAAGTATGGCTGACTCACTAAAAGAGAATAATACCGAGCGGATAGAAGTGCTAGTTCGGCGGTATGGTGCCCCTGAAACCGTAACGTTACGCGTATTTACTCCCGATGCTAAGTTGCTTACCAGTTCTGATCCTCAAGATCAACAAATTACTAATTGGAGAGCCATTCCGGGAATTGAAGAAGCACTGAAAAATCGCATTACTCGTGGAGTGGCAAAAGGGGTTTTCTCTAACGACGATCGATTATACATTTCTCGTCCCATCATCTATGAAGGACAGCAACTTGGCATCCTGCGGATGTCCATCACATTACGCCAATTTCAACGCCAATTTGCAACCTTAGTGTGGACAGTTCTAGGGGCATTACTGATCACGGTTTTACTGTGCGCCATTCTCAGCGATCGCTTTGCTCATAGTTTGGCAAAACCAATTCAGTTAATGCGGAACTTTGCCATTCGCTTAGGAGGTGGGCAGTTTGGGGATAAGTTAATGATCCGCCAAAGTAATGAGTTAGATGAACTGGCACTGGAACTAAACCGCATGAGTGAACGGTTAGCCTCATTAGATCAGGAGCGACGGGCTTTCCTAGCGAATGTTTCCCATGAATTGCGCACTCCAATTAGCAATGTCCAAGTCACTGTAGAAGCACTCAGAAGTGGGGCTGATGCAGAACCAGAATTACGCGATCGCTTTTTCCAAACGATTGAAGATGAAACGCGTCGCTTATCTCGCTTAATCCATGACCTGTTAGATCTGGGACGCCTAGAAGCTGGTGTCACATTATTAGAACGTCAACATCTGGTGCTTTCAAGCCTCGTCGATCGAGCCGTTCGAGCCGTAGAGCCCCGGATGCAAGCGAAAGGGATTGATATTCATTCCGAGGTAGCAGATATTCACCTTCAGGGCGATCCAGAACGGTTACTACAAGCCTTTCTCAATATTTTGGACAATGCGCTTAAACATTCTGCGGCTGATTCCAAAGTATTGATTCATGGCTACCGAGATGGTAAGTGTGCTATTGTCACCATTCGAGATCAGGGAACTGGCATCAAACCAACTGATCTACCACGCATTTTCGAGCAATTTTATACGGCTGATCCAGCTCGGAAAGGGACAGGGAGCGGGTTAGGATTAGCGATCGCTCAACGCATTGTGAGCGCCCATGGTGGCCTGATTACAGCCAGTAGCCAACCAGGTCAAGGGGCAATATTTACAATCTCTCTGCCCATAGAGATTAAATAACGGAATCCAGCTTAGTTTTACCAGCAGCTTGCATCAACGATCGCTGATAGATCGATTGATTATTCATCCTAGTGCTAGAGCAGTTCCCAGACTAACGGCTCCTGACATTTGGATCAGCCATTGGTTGTCAAGCTGGAACTATTAGCGTGGAAAATCGTCACGTTAGGCCATGTGCAATCGCCACCAGCCGTCATCAATCACCACAGAGCAAAATCGCCTTAGGTCTTGATTGCTGATTAACTACACCAACGGATCTTCGTTCCCTCATAGAAGGATGACCGTCATGTGCCCCACTAATGAGCTTCCTGAAATGTCCCGATGTCACGCTGTGCCTGAAGCTGATCTGGGTATGAGTTTAAGGTTTTATATCCGGTGGGCGATCGCTGAGAGTCATGCCCAACATCTCTCCTCTGGGGAATCTCGGCAACTCCTGGACCTAGCCCATGAAGCAGAAAAGTTTTTAGGGCAACTAGAGCGGCAACTAGAGCAGGATAGCCAGCGCAACCTTTGATCAACTTTACAGACCAGGTAGGGAATAACAGCAACGCTGGAGTGCTTACCTCCACCTGCTAATCTCTAGTTTCATTTTAAATAGAGGCTATCTTGGGTGCACCTCATCCTAGCCCTGGGTAGCTAAAATCCAGCCAGGTCAGCGGGCTAACAATTGTCCCATGGGAATCGGGAAGCTTGCATAAATCCAGAGCACCATACCTATAGATCAGCAAGCCCCCATTTCACAGGACTCTTCTAATGCAACGCTCTACTCTTACCGCTCTATCTTCTATTGGCTCAGTCGCAATAGCGGTTCTAGTGTTGCTACTAGCCATCCATAGCTGGGATGCCTGGAAATACCAACAAACGTTGCAATCTAGCATTACCAGATTAGACATGCAGCCGTTGGCTGCCAATACTCCATTGACTAACAGCGCTCCAGGTGGTCGCGCAGCTGCCGGACGGCGTTAATCCAGTTATGCCTATTTGTCACAGAGAATCGCTATGTTGAGTTCACTGCAAAATCACAAAACGTCAATCAAAGTTGATTCAGTCCTCCTACAAGGCATTTTGGAAGGATTAATTGATGGCGTCCTGATCGTCACTAGTAGCGGTGAGTGGGTGTATGGCAACTTCCAGGCTTACCGGATTTGCCAACGGCTGCACCCTACTGTACCAATGAGGAAATCAGTACCATCATCGATTTGGCAAGTCTGCCAGCAGTTGCTCAATCATCAGGAACTGCCGATCGATCATCCGACGATCGTTGAATCTAATATTTTTTCTAGTAAATCAGAAACTTTTCGGGTACGGGTACGCTGGCTGGAATTGAGTGAGGTCAAATGTCCTTACCTCCTCGTCACGTTGGAAGATTGCTATCAGTCCACCCAAAGTCAGGCGATCGCTGAAATTCAGCAATATGATTTAACGCCTCGGCAAGCAGATGTTTGGCGATTACGACGAGCGGGTTACAGCTACCGAGAGATTGCGAACCAATTGTATGTTGGGGTTGATACAGTCAAACGGCATCTGAAAGACATTTATGCCAAACAACGTGAATATAAGTTATTACAGTGCATCACCAGTCACGGCTTGTGGTAACACTGTCAGCCTTAAGCTTCACTTAACTCAATCACGTTCCCATCGGGATCCTGAGTAAATAATGCTGCCCGTCCAGATGCACTCATTTGTACTGGACAATGATGCGCCAATAATCGTTCTTTGGCAGCCTCTAAATTGGCAACAGAAAACGCGATATGGCGATTCCGCCCCCATTTTTCTGGGTCTTGTAAGTCTGCCCTAGAAAATGGGCTGGTGATCAAATGAATTTGAAAGCCATCTACTTCGTACCAGATTCCCGGAAATCTCAGCGATCGATCGACTTTGGCTAAGCCCAGTACCATACCATAAAAGCATTCTGCCCGTTCCAAATCAGAAACCAGAATGGCAGCATGAAGACAACGCGTAACCTGCATACCAAACACCTCAAACACGAGTGGATTCTTTCACTATAGTTTGGTAAAAATCTTTTTTTGGGGAAAATCGGAGTTAATTTACGTCGCTGCGGTCATGTCACTCCTTTAGGCACAGATCAGGGTGTCAATGTCATTGAACTTGCAGTCGTACCGGTTCTCGACCGACCCTCGGCACAGCGAATTGAGTCAGTGATTTTGACCCGATTCTAGACAACAGTTCAACTGAATTTTGAGCGATGAGGCGAGGCACCTGGGTCTCGTCGCTTTGCATTTACAGATAGAAATAGCCATTTAAAATTCTCTACAAAAAACGACGAACTAGCCCTTGACTCTCCAGTCCTCTGGAGTGTGCAAGATGAAATGAAGGAATTGATATTCACTAGGATTTGAACAATGACGCTGCAACTTAACGTTCCTAACATGGCCTGTTCAGCTTGTAGTCACACGATCGCGAAAGCCATTCAAGCGATCGATCCCGCTGCCACAGTGCAAGCAGACCCGAAAACAAAGTTAGTTGAGGTGGATACCCAAGCCTCAGAACCCATGATTCGGAATGCGATCACAACAGCAGGCTATACGATCGCGAACTAATCAGGAGGGATCTGATGGAAAATACAACCTTAAAATTACGAGGCATGAGTTGTGCCTCCTGTGCCAGTAATATCGAGGCGGCAATTCGGGCTGTCCCTGGCGTCAAAACCTGTAATGTTAACTTTGGCGCCGAACAGGCAGCGGTCACTTATGACCCTAGCAAAACAGACATTGCAGTGATTCAGAATGCTGTCGATGCTGCTGGATATACAGCTCAGCCAATCCAAGACAATGTGCTGGCTCCCGAAGATGATACCGAACGCCGAGTCCGCCAAGCCGAGCATCAAAGGTTAACGCGGAAGGTTTGGTTTAGTAGCATCATTAGCGCCATTTTGGTCATCGGTTCGTTCCCAGCCATGACAGGATTAGCGATTCCGTTGATCCCAATGTGGTGGCACGATCCCTGGTTGCAGCTAGTCCTAACGGCGCCCGTTTTGTTTTGGGCTGGTAGCGACTTCCTGATCAATGCCTGGAAAGCCTTGAAGCGACATACCGCAACGATGGATACGCTGGTTGCCGTGGGCACGGGAACTGCTTATCTTTACTCGTTGTTCCCCACCTTTCTACCGCAATGGTTCACCGCCCAGGGACTCAAACCTGATGTGTATTTTGAAGCTGCCACCGTCATCATTGCTTTGCTGCTATTAGGACGATTGTTAGAAAACCGAGCCAAAGGGAAGACCTCAGAGGCAATCCGGAAGCTGATGGGATTACAGGCAAAAACCGCCCGCGTCATTCGTGACGATCGAGCGATCGATATTCCCATTGCTGACGTTGCTGTAGGCGATATTATTCTCGTTCGCCCTGGTGAAAAGATTCCCGTGGATGGCGAAATTGTCACAGGTTCCTCAACGATCGATGAGGCAATGGTCACAGGGGAAAGTGTGCCAGTCAAGAAGCAGCCTGGCGATGCAGTGATTGGCGCAACGATGAACAAAACTGGTAGTTTCCAGTTTCGTGCTACCCGAGTTGGTAAAGATACGTTCCTTGCCCAGATTGTCAAACTGGTGCAACAAGCCCAAGGGTCAAAAGCCCCGATTCAGCGTCTTGCCGATCAAGTGACAGGATGGTTTGTGCCCGCAGTAATTGCGATCGCCATTTTCACCTTTATCCTCTGGTTCAACCTCATGGGCAATGTGACGATGGCATTGATTACAACCGTTGGCGTGTTGATTATTGCCTGCCCCTGTGCGCTCGGTTTAGCCACCCCAACTTCCATCATGGTAGGTACAGGCAAAGGAGCCGAGCATGGCATTTTGATTAAGGGAGCCGAAAGTCTGGAATTAGCTCACAAGCTCCAAACGATCGTTCTTGATAAAACCGGCACCATTACCCAAGGCAAACCAACGGTGACCGATTACATCACGGTTAAGGGCACAGCCCATCACAATGAACTGAAACTGTTGAGCTTAGCAGCTTCTGTAGAACAGAATTCCGAACATCCTTTAGCAGAGGCAGTCGTGCAATATGCCCAATCTCAAGGAGTGAAGTTAGCCAATCCTCAGGCGTTTGCAGCGGTAGCGGGAAGTGGGGTACAGGGGGATGTGTCCGATCGGCAGGTACAAATTGGGACACACCGTTGGATGCAGGAGTTGGGCATTACCACCAGTGCATTACAGCCACAATGGGAGCAATTGGAGTACCTGGGTAAAACGGTGATCTGGATTGCCGTGGATGGGCAAATTGAAGGCATGATGGGGATTGCCGATGCCGTGAAGCCTTCTTCGGTCAATGCAATCCGCATGTTGCAAAAGATGGGCTTAGAAGTAGTGATGCTCACCGGAGATAACCAGCGCACGGCAAACGTAATTGCTCACGAAGTCGGGATTCAACGAGTCCTGGCGGAAGTTCGCCCCGACCAAAAAGCCGCAACCGTTGCCACGATTCAGGCTGAGGACAAAGTAGTTGCCATGGTGGGAGATGGGATTAATGATGCCCCTGCCTTAGCTCAAGCGGATGTCGGCATTGCGATCGGCACAGGAACAGATGTGGCGATCGCCGCCAGCGACATTACCCTAATTTCCGGTGATCTACAGGGTATTGTGACCGCTATTCAACTCAGTCGCGCCACCATTCGTAACATCAAGCAGAATCTATTTTTCGCATTCATCTACAACATTGCTGGTATCCCCATCGCTGCTGGCATTCTCTATCCGGTGTTTGGGTGGTTACTCAGTCCGGTGATTGCAGGAGCAGCGATGGCATTTAGCTCTGTCTCTGTTGTGACCAATGCGCTGCGATTGCGGAATTTCAAACCCGTTGAGAGTCGGTATTAACTCAGAACATACCTAGGCTCAAACCCCTGATATTCTTTAGCACATTAAGTTAGATGTGGATTTTAGTTCGGCATAATTTCAGGCAGCCTGATCGGAGCAATTTAGGAGGTAGTCCAATGATGAAGCAATCGGCAATTTTCAGCAGCATCGCTACCGTGAGTATATTACTGGGAATAACATCGGGTGGCACGATCGCTAAAATGGCGCATGAGGAAATGCCATCGACTGAGCCAACGGGAGAATTTCAACCCATCGACCAACCCTTGTGGGTCAAAGGCGCCGTCACTATCGGTGGGTTAGGACTGATTGGATTGGAGTTGTGGTGGTTTGTCTTTAGTCAGCCGAAATCACGCCAAGCGGCAACTCAAGAGGGGATTCAAGAAGTCACTATCACAGTTGATGGTGGGTACGAACCCAGCCAGATTGTGGTTCAAGTCGGACACCCGGTGCGACTCAATTTCGATCGCAAAGATCCCAACCATTGCTTAGAAGCAGTCCAGTTGCCTGATTTCCATATTGCGCAAGACCTCCCCTTGAATCAAGTCACCGCGATCGAATTCACCCCTGACAAACCAGGCAGATATGAGTTCACCTGCGGGATGAACATGTTTCGGGGGGTGATTGAGGCACAGCCTGCGACTACCCCCCAGGTCAATGGCGTTCAGGGTTAGAGCGTTTTGGGACGAGCTTGAAATCGCGTTGAGTTTGGCAACATCGGTTAAATTTGCCGTCCGTACGCCAAAACACTATTGGTTGAACTTTTAACAATGGAGCTGACGGGAGTCGAACCCGTGTCCGCCCTGGGTATTAGTACACTGTTCATTCACAGGCTTAGCTGCTCTAACCCTTGCAGCGGGAACTGTCCCTTATCCCGGACAGTGGGATGCTCTGGTAAAGTCTTAACTAGCTACCGACCAGAGGCAGTAGACTAGAGCATCCGTTGGGGGTTGGTCTATCATCCTTAACGGAGTCAAATGACAGACGCTCGAACCAGTTAGAGGTTGTTAGGCAACTGCAACAGCAGATTGCTTACGAGCAAAAGGTACGATGTTGTTCGCATGTACGTTGTTTGAGCCATGGATTTATGAGAGTTAGCTCGCTCTCAGCCTGCATCACAAGGTAGCGTTCGCCAAAACGTCGAAACCGTTGCAGCCCCGTGTCCCTCTATTATACTAGCGTCGTCAAGAGTCGTGGGGGATTCGGCAACAATTTTGTGACGTAACAAGCGTTAAAACGCCTCTGGCTTGCAACAGAGTGACTTTAAAGCTCAATATTCGTTTGGCGATCGCTTTGATCACGATTGACTTAACCCAGATTTAACTTAAAATTAATCTACTGTAAATCTATCGACATTTTGTATATATTACCCAGTTGATCGATCGCAGTAATCTGGCTGAAGCAAAACACGGGAGGATCACCAGCATGGTAGTCATGATGTTAGAGGCAAGCGATTGGCTGCATATTGGGTTTCGGCTCTTGCTCGCCATGATTGTTGGCTGTCTGATTGGGTATAACCGCCAGCGGGGCGGCAGACCAGCCGGAATGCGTACATTCATGTTAGTCAGTATGGGAGCCGCTCTGTTTGTCATGATTCCATTGCAAGCTGAAGGAGACTCATCGTTCGCAACGACTAACGCGCTCAGCCGGACGCTGCAAGGGGTAACGACCGGAGTCGGATTTTTAGGAGCAGGGCTGATTTTGCAGCAGTCTTCTAAGAAATCGCGTGTACCTAAAGTCCGAGGTTTAACCACCGCCGCAACTATTTGGATTTCTGCCGCGTTGGGAGCCGCGATCGGGTGTGGTTTGTGGCAGATGGGATTATTAGGAGCAGTATTAACCTTATTGACTTTGAGCGGAATGAAGCGGGTGAGGCAAATTCCTCTATTTCAATCATCTCAGACAGGGATACCGGCGAACCCAGCAACTTCAGCTTTAACAAACAAGCTGAATCATAATTCGACAGATGCTAGCCGCTGAGACAGCCTATTCACAGACCATGGCATCTCTTAAAAACCCATTCGTGTAGTTGGTCCGGGCTCACCTGAACCTGACTAGCACTGTCCCTTTAATTATGGCTGGAACTCAATGATGTCGTCAGCGCTAGCAATTCGCCGGAATCTGGGCAGACACAGGCAAAGGTCTCAAGGCAGCTCGTTACCATCCATATAACTTAATTACTGTCTCAGCAGGATACCACTACGGCTATCAAGACAATGTCACTTAACTAGGGGACATTGCAAAAACACTATTTTTCATACATTAAAACTGTAATTATTCCTATAAAATTGCTTTAAATATAAAATTATCGATAAAAATTCAATTGCCGCTAAATGTCTATAAGAAAATTATCCTTTGCTAATTTCAGATTACTTCTGCACTATTAGCTTTTGGGGGTCACTTGCGATCGCAGTTACTTCTGGTTCTCTACAGCAAATTGCCACAATAATATCAGCTGGGATTCTAACAAACTAACAATTAAATCAATTAAATATAGTACATGGGATGTTTCTGTTTTTGGCGATCCCGTTGCTCACATAAATCTTGAATCGTGTAACGGCTTAACACCTCCTGGGAGGCTAAAGCCGCTTCTTGCCAAATATCTCGGACAATCTCCCGTTCACAGCTAATAGAAGCAACAGTCTCTTTCCCTTTCTGCCGATTAGAAGTACCATTATGAGCTTCTCCATCGACCAAATTGATCACATCTGATACAGTGACTTTCCAAGGCTCCCGAATCAAGATATATCCTCCTTTTGCGCCTCGTTGACTTTGGACTAATCCCCCCCGCCGCAGCATCGTGAAGATATGTTCTAGGTAGCGATCGGGAATAGGTTGACGAGTTGCAATTTCACTGACGGTAATCGGTTTTTTTTGATTCCACACGCCCGCTAGCTCGATTAATGCCAGGATCGCATACTCTACTTTGGCAGAGAGATCATGAGTGGCTAAAGGAGATTCACTTAACATATACCGGTTTATCAGTAGGATTATCGGATTTTATCTGATAATACCTTGTTTGCCATCAATTAAATACTAAATTTCGATCGGCTTACGGGAGAATACTTGAGATCTGATCCATTGTTGTGGTCAAGCAGGGGTAGCTATTTAAAAAGGAAGTATCAGATGGGTAAGGAGTAATCCACCTGATACAGCGAGTAAAGAGTCAGCATGGTAACTCACACTGGTTGCATCATCCCCGCGATCGCGACCTTGCTACCCATCTGTTACCGATCTATGTGAGGTGTCTTGACTAAAATACAGTAAGTCAGTAGGATTACTGTATTTGAAGTCCAGTTAGGACTATGCCACAGCTAATGTGGATAAAACAAGTAACTGTAAATACATTTTGAGATATCGCAGAAAATGATACTTTCTAGATAAAAGAAAACTTATAAGCGTAACCGATAGTGCAATTATGTAATATTTGATCGGTCGATCTATCCAGTGAATTATGAACTCACTGGATATCAATTAATTACCAGATTTAACTATATCAATCTAATTATTCTAATCAGAGTAATTAACTATCCGTTTGGGCTGAATCAAGCAGCAATACTAGTCGAGAAAACCAATAGATAATCTCTGGATCGCAACAGGTTGTTAGCCGAGAAATTTCGATCGCGAGCTGGTAGGCGGCTTCCGCATGTGGATGATGATTCAATCCAGCATGTTGCAACAGTGCAACTTTTAGATCACCTGGATAGGTTAAAAGATATTGTTCCCTAACTAATTGATCAAGGATAGGTTGCCAATCAATTCCACCGACGATTAATGACTTATCCATATTTTTCTCTATTAATAATCTTTTCTAATAGATTGATATTCATATCCTAAATTACGCAAATCTATAACAGCAAATACTCTTTTTTGTTAAATCAATAAATTGAATTGATTAAAACATCTTGTAATACTTAATACGTTTAGTAATTAACAAAATCCAGTAATATACGGTAAATTGATCGATTAATGGGTGTTATTACATTAGCTGCTATCAATAGCTGGAGTGATCTTGTGGGTATTGCAATCGAATCTGTCAGTAAGTACTTTGGAAATTTTGCTGCTGTTGACCAGGTCAGCCTGGACATAAAAACAGGTTCATTGGTGGCTTTATTAGGACCGTCGGGTTCTGGTAAATCGACCTTACTACGGATTATTGCGGGTCTAGAACTGCCAGACCACGGCAAAATCTATCTGACTGGGCGGGATGCTACTTATGCCAGTGTGCAGGAGCGCCAGATCGGGTTTGTCTTCCAGCATTACGCACTGTTTAAGCATCTCACCGTGCGACAAAACATCGCCTTTGGGCTAGAGATTGCTAAATGGCCTCCCGATCGGATCAAGCACCGAGTAGAAGAACTGCTCAAATTAATTCAACTGCGTGAATTAGGCGAACGCTACCCCTCACAACTATCGGGCGGGCAACGGCAACGCGTCGCTTTAGCCCGGGCGTTGGCGACAGAACCTAACGTCCTGTTATTAGATGAACCCTTTGGCGCCTTGGATGCCAAAGTCCGTAAGGAACTACGGAACTGGTTACGCCACTTACATGATGAAGTGCGGGTAACGACAGTATTTGTTACTCATGATCAGGAAGAAGCGATGGAAGTCGCCGATGAACTAGTCGTGATGAATCGGGGCAGAGTTGAGCAAGTGGGCAGTCCCGCCGAAATTTACGATCGGCCAGCGACTCCCTTTGTCATGAGCTTTATTGGTCCCGTTAATGTGTTGTTTAACCATACAGGCTTACTCCAGAATGCCGGGCTACCCACCGATCAACCCCATGTGTTTTTGCGACCTCATGATGTTGTAGTAGATACTGCTCCTCGCGATCGCACACTACCCGCTCGAGTGGAACGGATTATCCATTTAGGATGGGAAGTACAAGCCGAACTGTTGTTAGAAGATGGGCAAGCATTAATGGTTCATCTGGAGCGCGAACACTTCGATCGGCTCAATCTAGAATTTCGGCAGCAGGTCTATATTAAGGCGAAGGAAGAGCGAGTCTTTGCGTTTGATGTTGCTGATAGCTGGCTCAATGAAGGTAAGCAACTCAGCCACGATCGTCGCTAAACCTCGTGCCCACAGGCTTCAATTAGGTTCGGCATAGTTCTAAACACCGGGTAGATTTCTAATCTAGGAGGAATACCCGGTGTTTCTTGATCATAGACATTCTTTGCAATAACCCGATATCGATGAAAAAAATGTAAAGTACGGTACAACGATCGACATATAGGAGTTCAACGGATGGTATACTACGGTTAATCACTCGAAATACCGTACTTTTAAAAATCCTATGCCCATGAGCGAGTTAGATCCGCAAATTACTACTACAATGCCGTTGGAGCAACCGTCTAAGCCAGCTAATTCCGATTCATCCTTGGGGAAGAAACTCCGGGGAGGCGCACTACTAACGATCGGCTTTCTGTTATCCCCCCTCAGTTGGTGGAATGATTTAATTTTTAACTTGCCTGTTGCCTATGGATTTGGCTACCTGTGTAGTTGGGTGGCGAGGGATTGGTTAATCCCCGGCACGATCGTCGGGTATTGGATCTCCAATATTCTAGGGATCCTGTTAATGCAGGCAGGAGTATTAGATCTGGCACAGGGACAACCCACGCAACGCCAGCTTAAAAAAGAACTCTTAACGGGTGTAGTTTCTTCCACAATCTACACCCTTTTAATTGTTGCACTAGTGCAATTCAAGGTGCTAGAAACTCCCTTGCTGTTTGCCAGCGAGCAGCTCAGTAGTTTACATTCCTGGTTGCCCTGGTAACGAATGATGAATTACTGGTTATTATCTTGCCTAAGTTTTGGTGTTGGAGCTGTCGTCGGTTTAACCGGAATTGGTGGAGCTTCATTAATTACACCGATGTTGATCATGGTGTTTCAAGTGCCCGCGACGATCGCTGTCAGCTCTGATGTTGTCGCTGCAACCTTAATGAAGGTAGTGGGAGGCATTAAACATTGGCGGCAGCAAACACTTGATCCCCAAATTGTCAAATGGCTTGCCCTAGGTAGTGTACCTGGTGCCCTGATTGGGGTAGGAATTTTTCATCTCATGCGAGATAGTTGGAGCGAGGATTGGAATTCTTTACTCTTGAAAGGACTAGGCAGCATGATTCTGCTGGTCACACTGGTGGGATTTATCCAATTAATTGTTTCCATCCTCTGTCCTCAGATCAAATTACCCACCCTACCTCGCCTTGATCTCACCACCTGGCAGGGACGCTCAGCAACGCTCACGATCGGAGCCACGCTTGGCTTCATGGTGGGGCTAACTAGCGTTGCATCGGGTTCCATGTTTGCGCTGGCATTAATGGCTTTCTTTCAACTTGATGCCCGCAAACTCGTAGGAACTGATATTTCTCAAGCGGCAATTCTGCTCAGTTTTACTTCATTAGGACATATCGGACTTGGGACAGTGGATTGGGCTGTAGTCGGTGCGATATGGTTGGGATCAGTACCGGGTGTATTAGTCGGGGCTAAGTTGTGTCAGTTTGCTCCCCAACGCCCCCTGCGGGCGATCGTCTATTCCCTGCTGATGATGGTGAGTTGGAAGTTAGTTGTTTAATCAATTTTAGTAATGGCAAATTCTGAATTACGGTCTCAATCCCCGCTGTTTTTGGGGTTTTTGAAACAGGTATTACAGGCTCACTGGCGATCGCTGTTATTGCTCTGTGTTGGGGTTGGCTTACCATTGTTTTTCTTTGAGCAACTCGCCGTTGCCATTTGGCAACATCAGGGTGGCTTTCTCTGGGATGAGCCTATTTTGTTAGCCATTCATGCTTCTACCACAGAGTCACTCAATCAGTTGGTGCCGCTCCTGACAAAATTGGGGGGCTTTAAAGGCGTAACCCTGATGACAACCCTCTTGTCATTCCTACTGCTATGGCAACAACGCTGGCGATCGCTCGTTTATTTGCTGATCACCACAATTGGTAGTGGTTTGATTAATCGAGTTGCCAAATTGTTATTACATCGAGTACGCCCCAGCTTATGGGAATCCCTCTCTCCCGAACCCGATTTTGCCTTTCCCAGTGGACATGCCACTGCCAGTATGACGTTCGTGGCAGCGCTGGTCATTCTAACTTGGGGGACTCGTTGGAGTTGGCTAACATTCTTAGGCGGCAGTAGTTTCGTGGTCACGATCGCTTGGACACGCCTCTACCTGGGAGTACATTTTCCCAGTGATATTATGGCGGGTTGGTTAGTGTCCATTGCTTGGGCGATCGGGGTCAGTTTAGCGATTCGTCCGCATCTTGCTGCATCTACACCAACTGAAGAAGTGCATCTGACCGCTAAAGAGGAACACACGATCGCGGCAGAGTCTAAGTAAACAAAGCATTGATCTAGGAGCAAGGGGATAGCTAGTCCCCCTTGCCCACGAAAGGAAAACTTTCTGACTTAAATCCTTACTCAAGGATGGCAGCACCAGCCACTTCAGTGGGGAACGAGAAGATGTAATAGACTACCCCCATACCCAACAACAATACAGCAAGACTGGAGATAATCACCCAGCGATCGGGGGGTTCGTAAGTATCTTCTTCAATATCATCTCGCACTGTGAAATAGTGTTGGGTTGAGAGCAGCACAGCGAGTAAGCCAACGATCGAAAATGCCAATCCCAGCTTCCAACCATTACCGGGAGATTGCGGCGCCATCGGTGGGTGGAGAATTCGCATCCGCACAATCAGGACACCGAACCCCATTAAGGCGATGCCACTCCGCATCCAGGATAAGTAGGTGCGTTCATTCGCTAGGTGATCGCGAATCCGGTTAGGATTCAGATGTTTAGGTTGATCGAGCGGTAACGGAACCACTTTTTCCGGTTTAGACAGAAATGGTATTAACATCAATAGTTGCCTCAATGAGAACAGGCTAGGGAATGGATGGTGAGAGTAGTCAGTTTCAGCTCTAGGGACGTCATCAATCACGCCCCTAGCCACGATTAATCTTGTGGGGCATTGGGTGGTTGGGCATCAATGTTGGCTTGAGTTAATTCTGGAATTGCCCAGTTTTCCTCGCCCGCTTTTAAGGTTTGGGCAGGCGGTAAATTAAACTCGATCGCGCCCGTTGTCGGATTGGTTGCCACAGTTAGTTGAGTACCTTCTACAAACCTGAGTGCAACTGGAGCACTTAATGTCTCTACATCTGTAAGGGGTGAGAGTGCCACCTGAGTAGCTGCTGGAAGATACACTCCAGCACAGATAAAGTCATCGTCTGTCGTTTCCCGATTCCCCAAATAGTAAAGTGTGCCTGCTTGAGTCGCTGGGGCTTTTTTCGGTTTGAGGTAAACCGCTAAGGTTTTACCAATTTCATTCGTGCAGCGGGCGTGTGATCCTGACGTTTCTAGGATGTACTTTTGTAATTGCAACTCGGTCAGTTTTTGCGCCGCTTCCGTAGAGTTAACCGCCGTATCTGGATTACTCTGGCGTTGAATTAATGCCTCGATCGCTTGTGTCACTTCAGCATAGTCAGAGCTAGTTTTAAACCGACCGCGATCAGCGAATGCAGCGGGAGACACAATTATATTAATCAGCAATACCAGAGCAACGATCGCTACTTGAAACAACTTCATAGTCAGATCCTCTTGAAGGTCAACTTCAGCCCGTTTATCCGGCTGAGAAGGCAGGTAATAGTCGGTAGGAGCGATTTTCAATCAGGATGTAAAGCCCTAGACCGATTAAGATAAATGGAACAACGCGATGGGCGTAACGGCTGAGGAACGGGGCGATCGTGGGATGACTTGCCAGGTAGTAGGCGATCCCACACCATACAGCTACCAGGCTCAGAAACACTCCCACAATGACAATTAAACTGGGTAAATTGCTACTAGCAAATAAGGGCACGTAGATGCCAATATTATCGCCACCATTCGCAAAGGTCACCGCTGCCACATGGTAGATTTTGGGATGTAGGAGTGCTGCTAGTCCAACGATCGCCGCTTCTGAGTCCAGGTTGCTCATGACCTCTTCAGCCACAGTTTGCACACTAGGATCTTCTTGTTGCCATTCCCACCCGTGTTTGATGCCAATTACGATCGGCAAAAGTCCTAACAGCCCAATCCAAGCTTTGGGGAGAAACAAGCCACCCAAGAACCCTGGTAAACAAGCCAGCAGCAATAGGATAAAGCCCAGATATTGCCCAGCGATAATATGCTGGGGGCGTAAGCGATCGTTAACCTGAGCAAAAAACACCATGAGAATCACAATGTCATCAATGTTGGTGGCAATAAAAGACGTCACCCCAGTCATCAGCGCACTAACAAACCATTCCATGAGTCGTGAACAAATTAATTTTCGTCACTCTCAGTTGTAGCCGCAGAGGACTGATTCTGGTTAAAAGCAAGTAAACAGAAGCTACACAATACCAGCGTCAACACGGTTAAACCCCGATATTCCAAGGTGTGACTCTTGACTAAGAGCAAGCCACCCAAACCAATCAGCACAAAGGGAACCAGCTGATTACCGTAGCGCGTCAGACTTTCGGCGATCGCCGGTAAACGCGTCAGCCGATAAGCGGTATAACACCAGACTCCCGCTAGCGAAAAAAATGTCCCCACAATCAGCAGTAACTCTTGCAGAGTATTACTAGCAAACAAAGGTACATAAATCCCAATGTTATCGCCGCCGTTGGCAAAGGTAATCGCTGCAACACTATAGGTTTGAGGCGACAGGATACTGGATAGTAATGCTCCTTGGGGAGTTTCTAGACCAACATTATCTAAGGCTTCTTCTCCCTCCTGATTCAAGAGCCGACTGATTCCGATCGCGATCGGGATCATCCCCAACATGCCAATCCAAGGACGGGGAAATACTAAACTACCGAAAAAGCCTGGCAGACTGGCAAGTACCAATGCCCCCAAGCCTAAATACTGCCCAGCCACAATATGCCGCGGTCGAAAGCCAACGTTGACCTGGGAGAAAAACAGTAGCAGCATGATGATGTCATCCATATTGGTGGCTGCAAAAGCAGTCAATCCAGTAGAAAGTACCGTCAATAATTGCATCATGGTTACGGTTTCTTAAGCTGTTGCAGAGCGATCGCTCGGTTAATCTCGATCGCTGCAAACGATCTAACTTCACTCTACAAAGCTAAATTTATAGCATCAAGTAGTCTTTTTTCTCAAAATCATAATTACGATTAATTATTCAAGCTACAATTCCCTCATCGTCGCCTGTTTACAACCAAAAAATGTAGTAGTGAATACCACAGCACCTAAAAAAATGACTTTTTAATATCCCACTTTCCTAGTAGGAATTGATTAATTCAAGCCACAAATTCCTACTAGGAAATGAGCAATTGAATCATTCCGACCAACTGTTTGAACAGCTAAGCTCGTTATCCCCATGGCTCTCATAGTTCCCGCTAACGGGATAAAACCGTTCAAAGTTTCCAGCATTCAAGGCATTAAGCTCTACGGACCCAGCCGCAAAGGGAATGAGTGTCATAAATCGAGAGACTGCTCAAACAGCTTCTTGACACTTACTAAGTTCTCTGCGTTCAAATTACTTTGTGCTACTAACTATGACTCTCGAACAACTACGCATCTTCCTTGCTGTTGCAGAATGTCTTCACTTCACCCGCGCCGCAGAATCCCTATTTGTGACGCAACCTGCTGTTAGTGCCGCTATTCAAAGTTTAGAAGAAGAGTACGGAGTCAAATTATTTCATCGCATTGGTCGGCGTGTAGAAATTGCTGAAGCAGGACGCTTGCTGAAAATAGAAGCTCAGAAGATTCTGGATCAAGTTGTTCTAGCTGAACGAGGGCTACGGGAATTAAACAATTTGCAACGGGGCGAATTAAAATTAGGTTCTAGCTTGACGATCGGAAATTATTGGTTGCCAGATAAAATCAATCAATTCAAGCAGCAATATCCCAAGATTACTGTCAATTGTATTTTAGGCAATGCCAATGAGATTTGTGAAGGCACGGCAACCGGTCTATTTGATTTTGGCTTAGTCACGGGAGGTGTGAAGCCAGAATTACAATCTGTTTTAGAGCAGGAAATTATCGGGTACGATCGCTTACAAATTGTCGTCAGCCGTTCCCATGCCTGGTTTGGTCGATCGCAGATTTCTGTCCTCGAATTAGGGGATACAGAGTGGATTATGCGCGAACCCGGATCTGGGGCACAGCGGGTATTTGAGCAAGCTCTGCAAAGTTGGGGTGTCAGCCCTGCCCAATTAAATGCCATGCTCGTGTTAAGTAGTAGTGAAATGGTGAAATCAGTTGTTGAAAGTGGATCGGGAGCCGCCGCCTTACCAGAACTGATGGTACAAAAAGAACTTCAGTTAGGCACATTACATGCAGTTCAAGTCACCAACGATTGCCACCCCTTAGAAATTATTCAACCTGTATTAAAACTCAAGCATCGACAACGCTTCCAAACCAAATTGGCGATCGCCTTTGAACAACAGTTATTACTTCCTAACCCCCAACCCTCAGGAGCAAGCATTCCCCCGCCGATTAACGAGTTGATTGAGGTGTAGGAGTTGGAGACGGACTAGCCGTCACTTGACCGGGCTGAACAAACTGGCTTAAGTCAAATAAAGCTGTCGTTCCTTCTCGACCGATCATCAATGGCAGATTGCCATTCCAACGCTCGATCGCTTGCTTCTGCAACAAATCTGGAGTCAAGGTTTGCTGCACTAACCGTTGCGCTTCCGCTTCTCCTCTCGCTAGATTTACTTTCGCTTCCGCCTCCTTAGTTGCTTTCAAAGCAACAAACTCAGCTCGTTTGGCTTCCTGTTCAGCAATTTGCTTCGCTTCCACCGCCTCACTAAATCGCTGGGAAAAATGCACATGGACTAAGGACAAATCATCTACAGCAATGTGATAGGTTGCCAAGCGTTGGGTCAACGCTAAATCGACTCCTGCTTTCACATCTCCCCGCCGGGTAATAATCTCCTCCGCTGTATATTGCGCCATGACCGCTTTCAACACTTCCTCTACCGCTGGATTAATGATGCGAGTAATAATGGCAGATGTATTACCAATCTGTTGAAAAATTAAGTGCGCCTGTTCGGGCAGAATATGCCAATTGAGCGCTACATCAGTGAATACATCCTGCAAATCTTTAGACGATGCTTCGGCAGAAATCTCTTGATTCTGGACACGCACACTCATTTTTTCTACTGTGTTGACCAGGGGAATAATTACATGCAACCCTTCGCCTAACACTTGATCCTGGACTTTGCCAAACTCTAGCAATACACCTCGTTGCCCCGCACCGATAATGACAAAGAAACTTGCCACGATCGTCAACACTAATAGGATTAAGCTAATGGTGACAAAAGCATAAACGTCTCGGTTCGGCTTCTTGGGCGATCGCGATCCTGCCGACGACTTCACAATTGGCTTGTCTAGTTTCACAGTCATGCAGATAGGAACCTGAGTACAAACTAATTAACCCGGTATTCCGAGTGAGTTAGTGTATTTTACCATGTAGCTCTAGGTTAAAGCTGTTCAACTTCAGGCACAACGTCTAATTTCGCTGACTGATTTTGCAGAGTCTGGCTAATGTTATGCACCAGTTTTAAGAGATATAGCCCACTGATCACTAGCGTTAATACAGCTAAACCAGGATGTTCTAATGTGTGACTATCAATTAGGATTAATATGCCTAATCCTATTAACACTAAGGGAACAAGCAGATTACCGTAGCGCGTCAGATTGTCTGCGATCGCGGGTAAGCGCGTCAATTGATACGCGGTATAACACCAAGCCCCTACCAGGGAAAAGAATACACTCAGAATCACAATCAAACTATTCCAGGTGCAGTGCGCAAATAGTGGTACATAGATGCCCACATTATCGCCACCATTGGCAAAGGTGACAGCCGCTACACTATAGGTTTGCGGTGAGATGAGATGACTGAACAAAGCTGGGTTAGTTTGGGCTTCAGACTCAGGAGTATCGTCTTCTGCGTTGTGATCGACTAAACGGCTGATACCGATCGCGATCGGCAGTAATCCTAATAAGCCAATCCAGGGACGGGGAAACACTAAACTCCCAAAGAACCCGGGTAGACTAACGAGTACCAATGCAGCAAAGCCAAAATACTGACCTGCCACAATATGCTGACGACGGAATACAGAATTGACCTGTGAGAAAAATAGCATCAGGATCAAAACATCATCCAAATTTGTAGCCGTAAACGCGGTAAATCCCGTCGTAATTGTTGTTATCAATCCATTCATGCCAAGCTCAGTCTCCGAATCTGATTGCCCGTAAAGTCAGGATGAGTTAACGAGTCATTAACCCGCTATTCTGTAATCGTCACTGTGGCATCATCCAAATTCAGGTGGGTCTGCTGGCAATCGCTCGGCACATTGACAAACACCATACCCTTTACCTGGGAATTACCCATGGAAAGCTGGGCAGCCTTAACAGCATCAGTAGCCATGACAGGCTCAAAGTCAGGCTCATGGTTAGCCTGAACTGGCACAAACACGACTTTGACTTCTGAGGGTGTTTGCTGCTGTTGTTGAATTAGAGCGGTCAATTCATCTAACTTCCTGTTGTATTCAGCATCTAATTTTTCGTGTAGTAACTCAATATTTTGAGCTGCTTGTAACGTCACTTGGTAGTTGTGCTGAGCATTTTCTCGATCTTCTTCCGACTGGCGGTTCTGGCTCATTAACACGACCGGAGCCGTGTAGGCAGACGCAAAGGAAAACACTAAATTCAGCATAATGAACGGTGATTCATCCCAATGCGGCACTCCAGGCATCAAATTAGCCCCAACCCAACCTGCTAATACCGTTGTTTGACCGATCAAAAATGCCCAGGAACCAACTTTGGATGCCATGCGATCGGCAAGCCGTTGTCCAAACGTTAAGGGTTGTTTTTCCGGCGGGTGAATTTTGAAATCTTTTGAACGGTTTACTTCAGTTGTCGATGTAGATGAGTGATGGATAGGAGTTGGCTTTGATTCGGTTGAATTCATGCTTAATCTGCCTGTATTAGTCAGTGAGTTCAATCTATCTGTGGGCTATCAGCGGCTGCTTCCAGTGTGTTCTATCGCCTCTTTAGCTGCCATGGTTTCACTTTACGGAAGTCAACCAATAACAGCAAATAGTCTTTTTTGTTGAATTAATCACTTAAATTAATAGAACAGACGAAACACAGATAGATCGCTATATTGACGAACTAAAACAGTGCATCACAGCACTACAACTCATAGTTTAATCACTTCAATTTATCCTTTTAAGAAAAAGGACTGTTTGCTCTTATTAGTCAAACTCAATAGCATAAACTCATGCTTCGGGCGAGCGATTACAACTAGCCCGCACCTAATTGAGGATTCTGAAGGAGAGCCGCATGAATGCCCTAATGAAAGTTGTTTTAATTGTCTTATTACTAGTCGTCAATCTAGCGATCGCGCCGCCATCCTGGGCAGATCGTCCTAAAGTGTCTAAGAATCCAGATTATGTTCAAGTCACCAAAACTCTGAATGGACTGCTAGCCCTACAGGAAACTCAGGACATTCCTTCAGAATTACAACAGCAAATTGATGAACTGACGTTACAGAAAGCCGCGATCGAATCTGGCGTCACCTGGGGACAGTGCTGGAATACCACAGGTCAGACGATCGGTATTTTTGGTCCAGCCACCAACCCCAAATCGGGCAATGACGGACTCTACTTCCTGGCAGACGGTGAAACCACACCTGAAGGTTGGGATTGCCAAGGAGTTTACCTACCTAGTGGCGCTAAAGTTGCAGGAATTGAATCGACCCCTGCCATCTTCAAAATTCTGGATGGAACTCGGTTAGTAGCTGCTCTCAATTCAGATACAGGCGCGATCGAATTTAACGTTCCTACCACTAAATTGACACAAGCAGACCCAGACCAGCCAATTCCCCATGTCTCTCAAGCCTTTATTGATTCTCGCATCCCCAGTACATTAATAGCAGGCGAGATGGACGATTAGAATTACATTATTAATGTAATTCTAATCGTTAATTAGATAGTCACACTAACAACACTGCGAAAAGAAACACAATCACCATTAGAAGATTAGAACAATTCCTGGAAGATGCAGTGTCATCTCTATAGCAAACGATAACTAAATTAATTCTACTCGAGGAGGTTTATTCAACTACAGCGCTGCTTTTTAAACAAAGTATCCTGTTTCCGGAAAACTCCACATCCTGATACTTAGTTTGCCTAGAGATGATACAATGCCTTGCCCTCATGTTCTACACAAATTTTAGTAATCGGTAATCCTAGTTGGGCGATCGCTTGCCGTAATTTCCAGTGTCCGTCATCCACTCGCCATACCGTTGACAAGTTCAGACAATTAATGACTAACGTCTCTGATGTAGCAAAGGCATAAATAATTCCATTCTGAGCTAACCCACTACTTGCCAAAATTAATTCACCGATCGTTTGAGCTTGAGAAATCTGATCTAACAACTGCTCTGCTTTCGTATTCATTGATCGCTCTCCTGTTTTGCACTCCATACACAGATTGCCTTTAGCCATATGAGCTAAAGACGATTGAATTAGTAAATTGTTTAGAAACAAACTATACTCAGTTTTCCGTAGAATTCTATAGGATGGCTAACGGCACATAGTAGAACAGCCTACCTTGCCGATATTTTTTCTCAGTAGAAAACACCCTGTTCCCTGCTACATCCTAGGTTAGATATCCAACACGGGTCACTGCATTAAAACATCAAACTTTGGTGATAAAACTGCTACACCCTGATTGTCAAACATCATCCTATTCATGCAGTTTTTACTACATTAATGAGGGAATTACTGAAATGTAATCCACCTGACGAAGGAGTTGCTGCTCCAAGACAATTTAAGGAAGCCACCACTGGGGTAGCCATTGGTGGGTCCACGTTCTCACTGTTTGATTGAGATGCCGGGCTAGGTGAATATGAGCTTCGTCAGCTTCTACGGGAAAAATTCGGGCTGGCACACCTCGATCGCAGTGCTCAATGACCCGATTGGCGGCTTCCAAACCAGTCACATAAGCTTTTTCCTGCGACCAGGAACCATGTTGAGTGACAATCCAATCGCCACTCATCCACAGATTTGTGATCGACGTGGTTCCGGGCAGCATGAAGGGATAACTACCTGGCGAGAAGTGGGTTACAGCGTTGGGTAATCGCACCACACTACTATCGATGACCTGGGCGGCTCCAAAAGCAGGAATACAAGTCGTTAGATCGCGATGGACTTTAGTCACGATCGCCCGATCATCCATGGGTAATAATTGGTTGGCATGGTAAAAGTCAGCTTCAATCACACTGCCCGGTGCATCTCGCCACTCATCATGGAGGGCATTCAGATCAAAAAATGTCCAGCCTGTCGTGGTATCAAATCCAAAGCAAGCATTCGAGGGTAACGGAACGGCAACTTTGCGATCGAACCAGAGGCGGGTCGCTAAAACGTCGATCGTGCTTAAGTTCATCAAATTACAGAATTCTGGCAATTGCCGCAGACTCTCACTGACACTAACAATCTTCTGCATTCCAGTAATACCGACTGCAAAGATGACCGCATCGGCTGCAAATAACTCATCTCCACAAACGACTTCCGTCACTTGTAGAGCATTTTCCTGACCCGCCAACCGCAAATCGGTGACTCGTCGCCGCGTTAGAACCCGTCCTCCCACCTGTTCAATCTGTTCTACCCAGGGTCGAAAAATTAGTTCGCCGACCGTACCACGACACCACACCACATCAAAGTTAGGTTGATGCGCCAGGATAAAGTAATACAGCATACCCAACGCGGCAGCCGCAGAACACTGTTCACCTGGAGCAAATAGTCCCACCAGCAGCATCGGTTCAAATGCCTCCCGGTAGAGGCGAGCAGACACCCCAAATTGCTTGAATAGCTCCCGGGCTGTAACCGAGTCATACCGGCGCCACGCTTGCTCAGAGTTATCAAAGTCAATTAAGGCATAAAGTAAGGGTAAAGCAGACAAGCGATCGCTCAACGGCAGCCGCTGAAACCGAGGATAGAGAAAGGTTCCTAGCGGGGTAGGTAGCCAGGGTTGCCGCTGAAAAATCGGCGACTCTACCTCTAACCCAGCGGGAGAATATTGGGAGGAGCGAGTCCAATCAGTAAAGGGTCGCAAGCCCAGTTGCTCAACTAGTGCAAAAATATTGCGGTAAGGATACCAAAAGCCATGAATCCCGGCTTCGATCGACCGTCCCTGAGGCGTTTTCCATCCAGCTACCAGCCCACCTGGATAGGCGCCAGCTTCCAACAAGGTGACGTCATATCCTTGTTGAGCTAAATGATAGGTTGCTCCTAAGCCTGCCCACCCGGCACCAATGACAACTACACGAGGACGTTGTGAATCCTGGGACATAAATTTCTGATACAGTCTGCTTCAATCTGAATCTAGCTTAATCAGGTTCTCTGCCACTTGCACGGCTCAAACTACTATTGTTATTACCAGCCCTAATTGTATGTCTAGAAAAGCTATTGTCCTACTGTCTGGCGGACTTGACTCTACGACAACAGCCGCTCAAGCGATCGCAGATGGTTATGAACTGATTGCCCTCTCGTTCAACTATGGTCAGCGCCATCATCGCGAACTAGAAGCTGCCAAGCAAGTTGCCCATCACCTCGGAATTCGTGAGCATGTGCTCGTAGAGCTGAATTTGGCACAGTGGGGGGGTTCAGCCCTAACCGATGCCACGATCGCCATTCCTCAAACCGGAGTCCAGACTGATGTGATTCCATCCACTTACGTCCCAGGACGCAACACCATTTTTATTGCGATCGCCCTTTCTCTCGCAGAAGCAAAGCAAGCAGAGGCAATCTATCTGGGCATTAATGCGATCGATTACTCTGGCTATCCCGATTGTCGTCCAGAATATCTAGCCGCGTTTCAACAGTTAGCCCATCTATCGTCTAAAGCTGGAATTGAAGGGCAGGCGCCTCGTTTGGTGGCTCCGTTACTTCACGATTCCAAGCTAGCCATTGTGCAACGAGCTTTACGGCTAGGCGTGGAGATTAACCTAACTTGGTCGTGCTATCAAGGAGAAGCCGAACCCTGTGGGTTGTGTGATTCTTGTCGTCTCCGCGATCAAGCTTTAATTGCAGCGGGTTATCCTGATCTGGCTACCGTTGTCGGTCAACGGCTGGACGACGGGCAGAGGGCTGCAACCTGAAGTCAATCTCAAAAGTTCTTGACTTTCTTCCTAGTTTGCAATTCTTATCGTTCACTGGAGTTTTCCCCAAGATTTCCACAGGTTTTCCACAGGTTTAGACAAGTTTTCCACAGGTGGAAACGAAGTTATTGGGGTTTCCTGGATTTCACGAATTGTCCCAACTAGTCGTCACTCAGAACCCCTTGACCGCAAAGTATCAATAAATGTAACGGGGATCAGGCTAAAAGACTGATCTTGCGTTCAATATTTTCTTTCTTGAGCAAATTGAGGGCTGACAACAACATTGACAATATCGCTCTAAGGTGGGCAGAATGAAGCGTCTTAGTTTGCCACAGATAACCGCCCTGAGCACGGCGCTGTTAGCCGTTAATTGCTGGGCAACTGGGGGTAGATACGATCGGTAGCCTTAGGGCGGAACCCGATCAATTTCTCCTGTCTTCAGTGCTTGTCCAGGGTGCAAAACGGAGTCTCCACAACCGTTGACATTTCACCTATCCTAACCACTCTTCGAGGATCTCATGAACACTACCGTTAGTATCCTGGCAGAAATTCCGGAAGCACTACATGAGTCATTCACCTGCTATATCGAAAGCCATCCCGATTGGGATCAAGATCGGCTGTTTGCTGCTGCCTTGTCCCTCTTTTTATTGCAGAATGGAGATTGCGATCGCCGGGCCGCACAGGTTTATTTAGATACCCTGTTCCAGCATCCGGTCTAGCAATTTTTAAGAGGTTTAACATGGCATATCAGTGGTTTAAGGCGTTTCACATTGTCGGCATTGTGTGCTGGTTTGCAGGGATGTTCTACCTGCCGCGTCTATTTGTTTATCATGCGGAAGCCAACGAGCAGCCGGAGCCAGCGCGCAGCATCCTAAAAAACCAGTATCAAATCATGGAGAAACGCCTCTATAGCATTATTATGACTCCGGCAATGCTGTTGACGATTGCCATGGCGATCGGGTTATTAACAGTTGAACCTGAGGTGCTAAAACAACCCTGGATGCATGTGAAATTAGCTTGTGTATTGCTATTAGTGGGCTATCACCATTACTGCAAACGGTTGATGAAAAAGCTGGCAGCCGACGAGTGCCAGATGACCGGACAGCAGTTTCGCTGGTTCAACGAATTTCCCACCGTATTTTTTGTCATTGTCGTGATGTTGGCTGTATTCAAGAATAATCTGCCGACCAGTGCCACAGCTTGGGGCATCTTTGGCATGGTAATTGCCATGGGTGCAGCGATTCAGCTCTATGCCCGGAAGCGGCGGTTAGCTCGGGAACAGATGGCAACTGAAGCCAATGCCGTTGCGATGACATCAGAAGGATCTGTATAGATACAGAACAACGCACCGTTTAGTTACTTAACGTTGAGGGGAGTCACAATACGACTCCTCTTATTTTTTGGCAAATTTTAGAATGACGATCGCATTAACCAGTTGCAATCTAAAGTCAGTTACAGATATTTTACAAACCGTCAAACTAAGTTCTAACAAGGTTTTCATAAAAAAGCTTGACATAAACCTCAGTGGACGATAAGAGTTTATTGAGAGTTATTTTCACTTATTACGTAGTTCAGTTTCAACGGGTAAGCAGCGATTCGGAGTCTAGCCACTTGCCTCTCTAGCCACTTAACCGGGGGAGGGGATCGGCAAACTAGCTAGCGACGCTGATTGTTACCTGGGACTAGAAAAACTATTTGAGAATGAGTATGATTCTCATTCTGGACTTAATAAGTGACTCTCTGTCACCTGTGAGGAGGATTCGATGTCAAAGCAAACAAGAAAATTTTGGGTGGGTGGTAGTTCGGCGATGTTACTGGGGTTGTCGCTAGCGAGCACGGCGCAAGCCGAGGCGATCGACCCCATCACCGAAGTCAACTCTGTAGCGCAATTAGCCGTGGAGCAACCTGCGCCATCGCTGGGAATGGAGCAGGTTACGTCAGTCTCGCAACTGACTGATGTTCGCCCCACGGACTGGGCATTTCAAGCTTTGCAGTCTTTAGTCGAGCGTTACGGCTGTATTGTTGGCTATCCCGATCGTACCTATCGGGGCAACCGGGCGATGACTCGCTATGAGTTTGCCGCTGGTCTGAACGCCTGTATGGATAAGATCCAAGAACTGATTGCCGCCGCTACTGCCGATCTAGTCAAAAAAGAAGATCTACTCACCTTGCAACGCTTACAAGAAGAATTTGCCGCTGAACTAACAGCATTACGAGGTCGGGTTGATGCGCTTGATGTGCGGACGGCGACGCTGGAGAAGCAACAGTTTTCTACCACAACTAAATTGAGTGGTGAAGTCGTCATGGCCGTGGTCGGGGTCGCCACAGGAGACAATGCTGCTGGCGATTCAGTCCCCCGCAATCCTTTTTTAGGAACCCGCACGCGCCTGAACTTTGATACCAGTTTTACTGGAGAAGACTTACTGCGCACCCGTTTACAAGCGATCGGCTTCACAGATTTGTCCAATGAAACTCTAACTCCCGAAGGGACACTCCGGTTTAGCTCTGGTTTTTTGGGTAGTGAGTCGAACAGTGTGGGAATTGATGCCCTGTTGTATCAGTTTCCACTGGGGGAAAAAACTACCGTCATCATTGAGGCCAATGCTGGAGCTGCCGATGATTTCACAGACACCATCAATCCTTTCCTGGATGGTGATGGCGGCACAGGCGCACTGACTAACTTTGGCACCCGCAACTCGATCTACTACCTACTGGATGGGACGGGGCTAGGTGTTCGTCATGCCTTCAATGACAAACTTGAACTGAGTGCTGGTTATTTAGCCAGTGAAGCTGCCGATCCCAGTCCCGGAGCTGGCTTATTTAATGGTCCTTATGGTGCGATCGCCCAACTGACCTTCAAGCCTACCGAAGCGATCGCTCTCGGGTTGACCTACGTTCACGCCTACAACAATGACTTCACTGCCAATGGCGCTACCGGCAGTAATCGGGCCAACCTTCGCAGTTTCCTGGCTTCCGAACTCAGCGGCGTTGAAGCCGATGTCCCTGTTTCCAGCAATGCCTATGGTCTATCAGCCTCCTGGCAAATTAATCCCAAGATTGTCTTGAATGGCTCCGTTGGCTATACCACCACCCGAACTCTAGCTTCCTTAAATGGTTTAGTTCCCAGAGGCGACCTATCCATTTGGAATTGGTCAGTTGGGTTAGCCTTTCCTGACTTAGGGAAAACAGGCAGCGTCGCCGGGCTAATTGTCGGCATGGAACCCAAAGTGACTCGGATTAAAGGTCCCTTAGAAGATGCGATCGGAGAGGATGAAGATACATCACTCCACATTGAAGCCTTTTACCAGTACCAGCTTTCCGACAATATCGCTATCACTCCCGGCGTCATCTGGCTCACGGCTCCCGATCATAATAATGACAACAAGGATCTAGTGATTGGAACGCTCCGGGCAACATTTACGTTCTAGTTCGGTTGGTTGAAGGTAAGAAGGTAGGGAGTTGAGGAGGATGAGGGAGATAAGGAAGAACCAAAAGACGGTATAGCGTCCCTACCTTCTCTCCCTCCGCCATCTCCCCTAACTTCCCAACCTCCCCCCTCTTCTCCCTCTGCCCAATCTCCCACCTAATCCTGAATCTCCAGCGTGAACAAATAACTGCCTAACAGTTCTTGCTCTGACCACAGTTCATATTCCAGCATCAAGAAGCGAGGGAGGGGATTACCTTTTAGGTGCAGAAAACGCGTGAAATTGTGCAGGCAGAACTGTTCAGTTGGTTGATCATCCGTGGCGGCTAACCAATAGCGGCTAGAACCAAACATATTCAGTTGAAACAGATGGCGATAGCTAAACTGACCATTGCCTTGCATCGTGAGGGTGGCACGGTAAGGAGAGAATTCTAGCCAAAGTAGGCGGGGGGTAGTGACTGCCGAAATTGGAGACTGAAGCGGTTGCACAGCAGGAAGCAATTGCTCGGTTAGGCTGGGATCACGATCGAGGACTAAGGGCTCCGTTAGCACTAAATGAAAGCGATCGTGGTCATGTTGGTAAAGCGTGGCAACGGTTTCTAGTTCTGAACAGATCGGCAAATCCGCCGAGGTTAAAGAGACACAGACGGATTTGCGGTGTTGAGTCAACATAAGGTCAGCTTGGGCTAACAGCTAATCGCTAATTACTAAACGCTGATTAAAGGGTAGGATTACTAACGCAGTTTCAAATTAAGCCTACCCGATCCCCATGGCAGTTCTGAATGTGATTTCACTGGATCGTTCTTCGAGTCAGCATACGTTGACGATCGTTCCCCCCAGGTCAGGGTTAGCCCTCCAGGGACGCATTCAAGTACCAGGCGATAAATCGATTTCCCATCGGGCGTTAATGTTAGGGGCACTGGCGGAAGGGGAAACGATAATTCGGGGACTATTGTTAGGCGAAGATCCTCGCAGCACAGCCAGTTGCTTTCAGGCAATGGGAGTCACGATCTCGGAGCTAAACTCTCATGAAGTGAGAGTTCAGGGCATTGGCTTAGGCAATTTATTGGAGCCAGGTGATGTGCTGAATGCTGGCAATTCTGGCACTACCCTCCGGCTGATGTTAGGGATTCTGGCATCCCATCCCGATCGCTTTTTCATAGTCACAGGAGATGATTCGTTGCGATCGCGCCCGATGTCCCGAGTTGTCAAACCCTTACAGCAAATGGGGGCAGAAATCTGGGGACGCAAGGATGGGGCGTTAGCGCCGTTAGCGGTTCGGGGACAGGCTCTTCGCCCAATTCACTACCAATCTCCAGTGGCGTCAGCCCAGGTGAAATCCTGTATTCTGCTCGCCGGACTAATGACCGAAGGACAAACAACGGTTACAGAACCTGCTTTATCTCGCGATCACAGTGAACGGATGCTACGAGCCTTCGGGGCGAACATCAGCGTTGATCCAGATACCTGTAGTGTGACGGTTACCGGTGGAGCCAAGTTACATGGGCAAACGGTTGTTGTTCCCGGTGATATTAGTTCGGCAGCATTCTGGTTAGTTGCCGGAGCGATCGTTCCTGGTTCTGATCTCACGATTGAAAATGTGGGGATCAATCCCACCCGCACGGGAGTTTTGGAAGTTCTAGAAGCAATGGGTGCCCACATTACCCAAGAAAATCCCCGCGAAGTGGCGGGAGAACCTGTGGCTGATTTGCGAGTGCGGTATGCCGGAACTAGCGATCGCGCGCCTCTGCAAGCCTGCACGATCGCCGGAGATGTGATCCCCCGCTTGATTGACGAAATTCCGATTCTGGCTGTTGCCGCGACCTTTGCCGAAGGCACGACGGTAATCCGAGATGCGGCAGAGTTACGGGTGAAGGAAAGCGATCGGATTGCGGTGATGGCGAACCAACTCAACCGCATGGGTGCTCGTGTCACCGAACGGCCGGATGGCATGGAAATTGTTGGCGGTACGCCCCTCCAAGGCATGGAAGTCGATAGCTATACCGATCACCGGATTGCCATGAGTTTAGCGATCGCAGCATTGGCAACCACGGGTAGCACGGTGATCCAACGGGCGGAAGCGGCTTCGATTTCCTACCCGGAGTTTGTTGCCACGTTGCAAAAGGTTTGTGGAGAGGGGTAGAGAGTTTGGGGAGATGAGGACGGTGGGGGAGATGGGGAAGGTACTCGGTTAGGGACGGTAAGCCAGGGTTTCCTGGGCACAGTTCTCTATAGTTGCAGGTTGGATCGTGACGGTAACTTCTTTGTAACCGGCGGTATTTAAGAGTTGGGAAACCACTAGCTTGGCGCGATCGCTCGCCTGGTTGAGAATTCCCCCTTGGCAGGCGGCTTGGGTGATCTGCTTCAGGGCTTCTTGTTGGGCGCGGCTTTGCAGGTCGGGACCCACATCAGGACCTAAGCCGAGCCAACCCCGATCGTAGTCATAAACTTTGGAGCGGTTGACATCAATTTTGCTATCTAGCAACCGGGGGGCAGGCAGTTGAATTGCGAGGCGATCGCCCTCGACTTGCACATTTGCGGCAGTCAGTTGACTCAGATCTACCCCTGCCTGAACTTCGCCCTGAGCAATGTAAAGTAGCTTAGTTTTAAAGGACAGCGCACTAAAGGAAACTTCCTGCTCCGACGGCACAACCGCTTGCATAGTAAATACGGCTGTGGTTAGTTCGCTGGCATCCCGTACCTGTTGCACCACCAGCGATGCCACATCGACTTTCGGAGCAGCTTGAGAAATACTCAACCAGGAAGTTAACCCACCGAGCCAACGATCGCCCGTTTTCCAAACTTCGTAGGTCAGTAGCGATCCGGCTAATACTGTTCCCCCCAGTAACATTAGCGTTAGATCTCGAATCCGATTACCTTTTGTCCGTTGTTCGGGATTCTGATCGATCATGCCGCTCACCCGCCTTTTTACTCGTAGGGTATCAGACAGTATTTTTGTACTATATCAATAGTGCGACCATACCGCCACACTTTACTGTAGCAAGAACAACCCTGATGCATCGCCTAGTTAGTATACTGAAGGCTCAACCATACTGTATTTCATAACTGAACCCATTATTCAAACATGCAGCCCACAGACCCGAATAAGTTTACTGACAAAGCTTGGGAAGCAGTCGTCCAGTCACAGGATGTTGCCCGGCGGTTTGTGCATCAGCAGCTTGAAGTCGAACACTTGATCATTGCGTTGTTAGAGCAACAGGATGGCTTGACAGCCAAGGTGTTGACGCGGGCAGGAGTGGATGTGCCACGGATTTCGCAACAGATTGAGGATTTTGCCAAACGGCAGCCCAAAGTACCAAACAGTGATCAGCTTTATCTGGGACGCAATTTAGATATCCTGCTCGATCGCGCCGATAAAACTCGGCAAACCTGGCAGGATGAATTCATCTCCGTCGAACATTTTCTGATGGGATTTGTCTCTGACCCCCGGTTGGGCTTGCGGTTGTTGCGGACATTCAATATTGATCCCGATCGTATGGAAGCGGTAATTCGGGAAGTGCGGGGGAGTCAGAAAGTCACCGATCAAAATCCCGAATCTCGCTATGGAGCGTTAGAGAAATATGGACGGGATCTAACCGAAGCCGCCCGAGCCGGCAAAATTGACCCCGTGATTGGACGGGATGAAGAAATTCGTCGCGTTGTCCAGGTACTTTCACGGCGCACCAAGAATAATCCGGTGTTAATCGGAGAACCGGGAGTGGGTAAAACGGCGATCGCGGAAGGATTGGCACAACGAATTGTGAATGGGGATGTGCCGGAGTCGCTGAAAAACCGCTTACTCATTGCCCTGGATATGGGGTCGCTAATTGCCGGAGCTAAGTATCGCGGCGATTTTGAAGATCGGCTGCGATCGGTTTTAAAGGAAGTGATCAACTCCGATGGTCAGATTGTCCTGTTTATTGATGAGCTACATACGGTAATTGGCACTGGGTCAACCCAAGGCGCGATGGATGCCGGAAACTTATTGAAACCAATGCTGGCTCGGGGCGAACTGCGGTGTATCGGCGCGACGACGCTGGATGAATATCGCAAATATATTGAGAAAGATGCCGCTCTAGAACGGCGCTTCCAGCAGGTATTTGTCGATCAGCCCAGCGTCGAAGACACGATCTCGATTCTGCGGGGACTGAAGGAACGCTACGAAGTCCATCATGGTGTCAAGATCACCGACTCTGCGTTAGTCGCCGCTGCCATGTTGTCCGATCGCTACATTTCCGATCGCTTTCTCCCCGATAAGGCGATCGATCTGGTGGATGAAGCCGCTGCCAAGTTAAAGATGGAAATCACCTCCAAACCAACGGAGCTGGAAGTCATCGATCGGCGGATCATGCAACTGGAAATGGAAAAACTGTCGCTGAAGGGCGAAGATACCCTCGCCTTTGCCGCTAATCGGGGTTCCAAAGATCGGCTTGATCGCATCGAGCAGGAAATTGCCGACCTATCGAAGCGACAGACTGAGCTGGATTCCCAATGGCAGGGCGAAAAGCAACTGCTGGAGCAAATCAAAAGTCTGAAGGAAGAAGAAGATAAACTGCGGGTACAGATTGAACAGGCGGAACGCGCCTACGATCTGAATACCGCTGCGCAACTAAAGTATGGCCGACTAGAATCCGTTCAGCGCGATCGAGAAGCCAAAGAAGCGGAGTTATTGGATATTCAGGCGCGGGGTTCCACTCTACTACGAGAACAGGTCACCGAATCTGACATTGCCGAAATTGTGGCGCGGTGGACAGGAATTCCGGTAAATCGGTTACTGGAATCGGAACGACAAAAGCTGCTAAACCTGGAAAAACATTTGCATCAACGGGTGATCGGACAATCGGAAGCGGTAGAAGCGGTAGCCGCAGCGATTCGCCGAGCCCGAGCAGGAATGAAGGATTTAGCGCGACCGATCGGTTCGTTCCTATTTATGGGACCTACGGGAGTCGGCAAAACTGAACTAGCCCGAGCGTTAGCCCAATTCCTATTTGACTCGGATGATGCCTTAGTGCGGATTGATATGTCCGAGTACATGGAGAAGCATTCCGTTGCCCGATTAGTCGGTGCGCCTCCCGGTTATGTCGGTTATGAGGAAGGCGGACAATTATCAGAAGCCGTGCGGCGACATCCCTATTCGGTGGTGCTATTTGATGAAGTCGAAAAAGCCCATCCCGATGTGTTTAACATTCTGCTACAAGTGCTGGATGATGGGCGAATTACGGATTCCCAGGGTCGCACGGTAGACTTTCGCAATACCGTGATTGTCATGACCAGTAACATCGGCAGCGATCATATTCTGGATGTGTCTGGGGATGATTCTCGCTACGAAGAAATGCGATCGCGGGTGATGGAAGCCTTGCGGAAACATTTCCGTCCCGAATTTCTCAATCGCGTCGATGATTTGATTTTGTTCCATACCCTCGATCGTGGCGAACTGAGTCAAATTGTCGGACTGCAAATCAAGCGGATTCAAGCTATGCTGGCAGACCAGAAGTTGCGCTTGGAGATTACCCAGTCGGCTCAGGATCATATTGCCGATGCGGGCTATGATCCGGTTTATGGTGCCCGTCCGCTCAAACGCGCCATTCAACGCCAGTTACAAAATCCGATCGCCACCAAGATTCTGGAAAATACCTTTGCCGAAGGCGACACGATCGTTATTGATGTCGTGGATGGCAAATTAGCGTTCACGAAAAAAGCCGTAGCTGTCAGTAACCAGCCAGCATTAACGTGAGGGGATTTCCAGCTAGCCGCAACAAATCTGTCAACTCCGACGTCAGAAGTAGTACGATCGGGGACGCTAGAGTGGGTTGTCAAATTCTTTGATCCCCCCCGCCCCCTTAAAAAGGGAAAACAAGCCGTTCACAGTCCCCCTCTTTCTAGCGTTAGCGGCGTGGAGCACGGGGATTTAGGGGAATCCAACACAGGAAGAGCAACAACAGGCTTTAAACCACTGCCTAGCGCTCACTAACCTGCAATTGGGACAGGTAGAGCCGTAACAATTCACCATGCTAAGGAGCCACTGCCGTTGATCCTCGTTATCGATAACTACGACAGCTTTACTTATAATCTGGTGCAATACCTGGGCGAGTTAGGCGCCGAATTTCCGATCGCGGCGGAGGTTCAGGTCTACCGCAATGATCAAATTTCATTAGACCAAATTCGGCAGTTGCGCCCGAATGGGATTGTGATTTCCCCAGGTCCAGGTCGCCCCGAGGATGCTGGAGTATCGCCACAAATTATCAAAGAATTGGGACCAGAGTTTCCCTTACTGGGGGTATGTTTGGGGCATCAAGGCATCGGGCTAGTCTTTGGGGGTAAGGTCGTAGCGGCACCCGTGTTAATGCATGGCAAAGTTTCTCCAGTGCATCACACCAACACAGGGGTTTTTCAAGGGTTAGAGAATCCGTTGACAGCAACCCGGTATCATAGTTTGGTGATTGAGCGGGAAAGCCTACCCGATGTGTTGGAAGTCACGGCCTGGGTAGACGATGGCACCATCATGGGAGTCCGGCATCGCCACTATCCCCATGTCCAAGGTGTGCAATTTCATCCAGAAAGTGTCCTGACTATGTCTGGTAAACAGTTATTACGGAACTTTCTGGCAGCGATCGCACAGTGAGCGGTGAACAGTTAACCATACTTAGGTGGTTGATCTGTAAACAACAGGTGAGCCGCAACTGACGACTGTTAATCATGTGGTGAGGAGATTATGAAACGGCGGCAATTCGTGCGATACGCAGGAGCAGGAGCACTAACCAGCTTGGGATTAGGCTTCACCTCGGAACTATTCCCGGCTCAGGCACAAGCTGGGGGCTTATCAGTTCAGTGGTTAGGGCATACCTGTTTTTTGTTTAGCGGAGCTGGCAAGCGGATTTTGGTGAATCCGTTTCGATCTCTGGGCTGCACATCCGGCTATCGCCCTCCTAAAGTGGCAGCTGACCTAGTGATGATTAGTAGTCAACTACTGGATGAAGGGGCAGTCGAAATTCTTCCTGGCAACCCGCGCTTGCTGTATGAACCCGGTGTCTATCAACTCAGTGGCACTCAAATTGAAGGGATTCGCACGGATCATGATCTGCTAGGCGGCAAACGCTTTGGCGTGAATGTAGTTTGGAAGTGGCAGCAAGGCGGCATCAATATCCTCCACATGGGCGGTGCCGCAGCTCCCATCACGGTAGAACAGAAAATTTTGATGGGGCGTCCCGATTTATTATTGATTCCGGTAGGGGGTGGTCCCAAAGCCTATGATCCTCAAGCCGCAAAGCAAGCGATCGATATTCTCCAGCCCAAAGTGATTGTTCCCACTCAATACCTGACTCAGGGTGCCAACAAAGATCGTGCTCGGTGTGATCTAGTTGCGGTGGATAATTTCCTCTCTGTCATGGGTGGTACTCCCGTGCGGCGAGTGGGTAATTCGATTAGCTTGAGTTCCAGAGATTTGCCTGCTAACGGCATGGTGATTAATGTCATGAGCTACTCTTTCTAAAAACTCTGTATCGACCTCTGCCTGCTGGCTTAATGGTTCCTGCCATCGGAAAGACTACTTTTTTTTGGGTAGACAGTTACTATGACGGATAAGGCGAGTCATCGTCTGCTAAGTAGATTTTGATTGGTTGACCATCGTGCCAATGCTGGTAGTTTCCTAGACTGACGAAACCTGCCAGGATTGCCGTGATGATGTACTAGTGAGCAGCAAGCGGGTAGATATGATGCAGGCACAGTTGGCATCCTCTGCAACCGTAGGGGAACAGTTTCAGATCCTGAAAGAGCAATTGCGCGATCGCTGGCAAGCCGTAGAACGATACGACACCAGCAGCGATGCGGATATTATCGTCGTACCGTCCCTGAGTTTGGATCAACGGGAACTCCTGAAGATTGAAGGATTCCATCATTACGAGGAACGGTTACTGTTCTCCTTGATCCGATTGCGCAACCCACGGACTCGTCTGGTCTACATCACCTCTCAGCCATTGCATCCCAGTGTGGTGGACTACTACCTGCAACTGCTGCCGGGAATTCCGTTTTCCCATGCCCGCGATCGCCTGTTGCTGCTCTCGACTTACGATTCGTCTTTGAAACCCCTCAGCCAAAAGATTCTGGAACGACCCCGATTGATTGAACGGATTCGGCAAGCCGTCCGGCGAGATCGCTCTTATCTCAGTTGCTATAACTCCACAGCAGCAGAACAACAATTAGCGGTGGAATTGGGAATTCCATTGTTTGCGCTTGATCCTGACCTACTTCAGTGGGGAACCAAGAGTGGCAGTCGCCAAATTTTTGCCGAAGCTGGCGTTCCCCACCCCGATGGCAGTGAATTAGTCTGGACAGCCGCTGATTTAGCCACCGCTGCTGCCGAACTCTGGGAGCGGCAGCCCTACCTGAAACGGATGGTCGTGAAGCTGAACGAAGGCTTTTCTGGAGAAGGCAATGCGTTGTTAGATTTGCGCCATTTACAGGAGTATGCTCCCGGTACAGTTACTCATGCCGATCGAGTAGCGGCTTTACAAGAAAATTTTGCCCACCTTAAGTTTGAGTCTAAGGGAGAAACCTGGGCAAATTTTGGCAGCCGCATCCCCGAGTTAGGCGCGATCGTGGAAGCCTTCATTGAAGGAGTCGTGAAACGATCGCCGAGTGTGCAAGCCCGGATTTTACCGACTGGGGAAGTGGAGATTTTGTCTACCCATGATCAGATTCTGGGTGGTCCCAGTGGACAGGTGTATTTAGGTTGCCAGTTCCCTGCCGATGAATCCTATCGCCTACGCTTACAGGAATTGGGCTTACGGATTGGTAAGAATCTGGCTGAAAAAGGGGCGATCGAGCGTTACAGTGTGGACTTTGTGGCTGTGCATCAACCGGATGGTGTCGGTAGTCGGGAATGGGATATCCAGGCGATCGAAATTAACCTGCGTAAAGGGGGCACAACCCATCCCTTCATGACCCTCCGCTTCCTGACCAACGGTCGGTATGACCTCTCCAGTGGGTTGTTCTATAGCCAGCAAGGACGGGCAAAATACTACATTGCGACCGATAACTTGCAGAAAGAGCGTTACCGTGGACTCTTGCCAAACGATTTAATGGATATTATTGCCCAAAATCAACTACACTTTGACACCAGCACCGAGACGGGTACTGTATTTCACCTGATGGGCTGTCTGTCAGAATTTGGCAAACTGGGATTAACCAGTATTGGCAATTCACCCCAACAAGCCGAAGACATTTATAGCCGTTTAGTCAAAGCCTTGGATGAGGAAACCCGTCCCTTATCGGACGACGATCCCAGCGCGAGTCACTGTATGCCCATGAGTTGGAGTCGGGTTTAGTCACTGGCTCGATGCAACCGTAGCATCCGGTCTTCGATCGCCCCCCAGGTTTGGGGCGACACTCGCACGGCAGCTTGTTTACACCGCACCATCAACCAATTGGCATAGAGATAATGTTCCAGACTTTGTAATTCGGTATCCGATAAACTGATCCAACTCGGATTCAGTCGCAAAGCCGTAAACCAGGTTTGCACAATCCGGGAATGAAAGTCTTGATGAGCGTGCTCAGGTTGACGAATATCTGGCGCTTTGGCTTTCAAGGCTTCCAGTCGCGCAATCAATACATTAAAGTTGACATCATTAAACACCTGAAGTTTTTCGAGTTGCTCTACAAAGGTTTGCGTCATGGCGCGGGCAAACGCGCGAGGTGGAGCTGCCGCCCGGGCTGGAGTATGGGTGAGTGTATGGGTAAATTCTGGAACACGAGCATGGGTCAGGGTGCGGGCTAAATCCAGAGTTCGGGCTAGATTGGGATTCAGTGCATGGGCAAGATGTAATGCCCGATCGCGAATCAGAGCCAGAAAAACAGCCGTAGTTCGTTTGGCACAGGGTTGCAATGTTCCAGGAGAATTGCAGGTAATCTCATGGGCCCATTCCAACAAAGCTTCAAGTTTAGGGGTATTAATGTAGGTGCGAGTTTGAGCTTCCATCGCTAAGAGCAAGCGATCGGTGCCCCCCCGCATCAATCCCGCTACTAACAAAAACACTTCTTGCCAACGTTCGTTGGTTAAATGATGTTGTACCAGTTCATCAATCAGATAATGGTCATCAATATAGTAAGCCGTTAAATATTCCTGCAACGTTAGGTGAGAAAACGAGTAGACATCCTCCGCCCGTTCCACCAAAATTCCTTGCTGGATCGCGATCGCATTCAACACCGCTTCCCCATTCAAATGTTTCGGTGCATTTAAGTTATTCGTCAGAAAATCCCGAATTTGATCGACGATTTCCCGTTGCGAAAAAAACAAGCGATCGGCTTCAAAAGCAATATAGGCAATTTCGGATAATAAAATTTCTTCTAATTCAGTATTCATGCCGTCATAGATTTGCTCTCGCATAATCCGTTTTTCGGCAGCCCATTCTTCGAGTAACACTCGCAACGCTTTGCGATACAGACTACTACGATTCGTGGGAAAATTTTGCGATCGGTCATAGACCAAACACAACAAAGTCAGTAACAAGGGCGTATGCGCCAATTCCTTCGCTGCCATATTTTCTGGTTTATGGAGCAGCGTCCAGCAACGTTGGGCTGTCCCCACTGCCTGATCGGCTTCCGAGCTAAACCAATTCCGAATAAATTGATGAATTTGATGCTGATCAAAATCTGCCATTGCCACATCGGTAAAGCGCCGAAAATTATGACGATAGGCAGCAACCCGACAGGAGGCAATAAAGCGATTTTTATCGTATTGATCGACAAAATTCTGAATTTGATGGATGGCTTCATCCGTATTTTTCATCGGCACTTCATCCAAACCATCTAACAAAATTAATAACTTGCCCTGTTCCAATAATTTTGCTGTTGTATCGTCAGGATGGGGCATATTACAAATGCGAAATTCCTGAGCGATCGCTTCCTCAAGATTAGCTTCCTTCGTGAAATTCTTTAATTCAATCAACACGGGAATACATTCGTGTTCGTAATCGCCATCTTCTCCTTTCAACGCTTCTAGCCCAATCTTGCGAATGAAAGTTGATTTCCCTGCCCCCGGTCCTCCCAAGACCATCAGAAATTGCTTTTCGTTAGCGACTCGTAACCCATCCCGCCGAATCGCATTTTTCGGTTGAAAGCCGCGTTTTCCAGTTTGCCGATAAGCCCGTTCTAAACTTTCGATCGAGTCAAACCAACTAATCCCCGATCGATCCAAAAACTGGACTGTGGTGTAGATCGATTCTAGGGAAACCGGTTCTCGCATGCCCAGCACTTTCAAAATCCCATGTCGTCCGGTGAAATTCTGCACATATTGTTGCGAAGCGTCTTTAATCAGTTTTTCGGTGCGTTCATCCAGGGTTTTGCCCATCCAATTAATCACTCGACCACCGCCTTCACACAATACTTTGGTGACGATCGTGGCAAGAGTCATGCTGGCAGCTTGAATCAGAATTCGTTCAAATCCGGTCATGGGTGGTTCATCTGGTTTTGCAGGTGGGCGATCGGGCATAGAGCAATCTGGACTCAACGGGTCTCAGGCAGGGGCCTCTTATTTCAGGGACATTCAACTGATGATTAGGCAGAGCCTTGCCTTATATCACCCCCTACCTTTACAGCAACTCTGTATAGGCGAATGCCAGGAAAATGCTGACTCCTTTAGATCAACTTTAATCCTTCAGTGGGGATCGACTACCCTAGGTTGAGTACCATTGATGGGGAGTTTCTATGAGCTATACGCCCAAGATTTTGGCATTTGCCGGCAGCACTCGCACAGCTTCTTACAACAAAAAACTCGTTAAAATTGCGGCAGATGGGGCACGAAAGGTAGGAGCAGAAGCCACATTTATTGATTTGCGTGACTTCCCAATGCCACTGTTTGACGAAGACTTAGAAGCCAACCAGGGAACGCCAGCCACTGCCCGTCAGTTCAAAGATTTATTACTTGCCCACGATGGCATATTAATTGCATCCCCAGAGTATAATAGTTCGCTGACTGCCGTACTGAAGAATGCGATCGATTGGGCATCTCGTCCCGCTCCGAATGAACCCCCATTAGCCTGTTTTACAAATAAAGTCGCTGCGATTATGAGTGCGTCCCCCGGAGCATTAGGCGGCTTACGGGGACTGGTGCATTTACGCTCAATTCTCGGCAATATCAAAGTGATTGTATTACCGGATCAAATTGCTATCAGTAAAGCCCATGAATTATTTAATCCAGATGGCAGTTTGAAAGATGCAGAGCAACAAGCTGCGATCGAAAAATTGGGCGCGAATGTTGCTAATGTTGTTGCTAAACTCAAGGCGTAATCTAGCCATGTAGATAAAATTTTAGGGGCGAGTGATTCGCCCCTCTTGGTAGGGTCATTTTCCTAAGATGAATAATTTATGGCTAACGATTACGTTGAATTAGGAGGAGAATACCTGCCCCTAAAGCAATCAGTGTCGGCAACCAGGCTCCTAAAAAGGCAGTGAGAATGCCTTGGAAATACAACACCTCACAGACGCTAAATAAAAGGTGATAGCCTACGATCAAAATTAAGCTAACCCCAAAGCTAGTTGCCCGTGCGGTACGCTGCGATCGCACTCCCAAAGTTGAACCAATTACCCCAAACGCCAGACAAACTAACGGCAACGCGACTTTTTGATCTAAACGTAATTCCAGTTTACGGATTTCTTTACGGCTCCCCGACTGCCGAATTAGCTCCAGATATTCCCGCATTTGGGCCATATTCATCTCACCCGGATCGCGATCGTTATTCGCTAGATCAAACGGAGTTCGGGGCAGTTGCAGTTGATAGCGTTCGAATCGGAAAATGTTGCGATAGGAGCCATCCGGAGACACCCCATAATTGGTGCCATTAAAGAAGTTCCAGGTCTTGTCATCCGCGTCTAACACAGCAGATTCCGACGTAAGAATTTGATTTAGACCTTTCTGCGTAAAATCGAGAATGGTAACATTTTTCAGCCGGGTACCGTCATACTCCTTGGCATAGTACAGTCGCCCAATCCGTTTAACCTTATCCCCATCCTCTTTTTTCTCAGTGTGATATTCCTGATACAGAATGTCACTTTCACGATAATTGGGTTCTTTTTTATCCAGCGCTTGATTCAGCACCTTTTCCGCCTGGACATTGCACATCGGCACGATCGCTTCATTAAATGCCAGGGTTAATCCGGTTACCACTAAGCTCATCGCGATCGCTGGTGCCACCAGGCGATACACACTCACCCCGCAACTCCGCATCGCAATCAATTCGCTGTCGCTGGAGAAGCGCCCGTAAACAATCAGGCAAGCCAGCAACATCGACATCGGGAAGGAATAGGTGATGTAGTAAGGCAGCTTTAGTAATAAGACCTGAATAGCAATGGTCGCTGGTAATCCAGCATCTGCCATCTTACGCATCAGGTCAAATAACACCCCGATCGCTACACCACCCGAAGAGAGTGCCACCACACCAAACAGAAATGGCATGATCAGCTCGCTGACAATATAGCGATCCATCACCGTTGTGCCAAAGGTTAGCCAAGCTGACGGGTTAAACGGTGGTTTATTTGCTGTGGAAACACTAGATGCCATAAGCGGATGCCGTAAAAACGAAGGAGCGAAGAAGTTACGTTAGAAACACTAAAAATCAGGGATGTAGACGGTAAACGGTGCGATCGCGCGCCAGTGATATCATGGCGATTACGGCTGAAACTTGTCGCCGAGGTAATATTGTCGCACTAAAGGATTTGCATAAAGTTCTTCTGAGCTACCAGCCGCCAGAATTTGACCATCTCGCATAATGTAGGAGCGATCGGTAATCGCTAGGGTTTCCCGCACATTATGATCAGTAATCAGAATGCCTAATTGCCGATCGCGCAGTTGTGCCACAATATGCTGAATCTCAGCAATCGCGATCGGATCAACACCCGCAAACGGTTCATCCAACAGGAGGAACGTCGGTCCCATCCGACCTGCCGCTAAGGACCGGGCTAGTTCTGTCCGCCGCCGCTCTCCCCCAGAAACCCGAATCCCCAATGTATCTGCAACCTTTTCCAGGTGGAATTCGTGCAGTAAAAACTCTAATCGTCGCTTCCACTCATGCCGGGGCACATCCGTTTGCTCCATCACCAGCAGAATATTCTCTCGGACAGTTAAATTACGAAAAATACTCGCTTCCTGAGCTAAATAACCAATCCCCAATCGTGCCCGCTTATGAATAGGCAGCGTTGTAATATCTTTATCATCTAACCAAACTCGACCTTGATCTGGCTTTTCTAAGCCCGTTGCCATATAAAAGGTGGTTGTCTTGCCTGCCCCGTTGGGTCCTAGCAGACCTACTACTTCTCCTTGAGCAACGGACAAGCTGACCCGGCTAACCACCGGTCGCCGCCCATAGGTCTTATGAACGTTCTCCAGTACGATCTTCAATAGCCCACTCCTAGCGACCTCATTCGACTAAGCCACTCGGCAATGATGATTGTAAGCGAATGAGTTTCCAGTTTCATCCCCTGCCGATCGCTCCTGTGCTTTTCAACCACTCAGCTCGCTCAACATTAAAGCTGATTAGAACGGATAGGAGCACTTTGTGTGGGGGCACTCGGCAAGATAGGAGCTAAGCGATCGGGGGTAATTGGGGCATTCACTGTCCCTGGCGTCGCCCCTGGGGATAACGTGCCCGGTGCGGTAAGTGGGGCAGAAAATTCTGGCTGAGTGCCGAAGGGAGCCGTCGGGTTGGGAGTGACTGCCGGATTAGCCGCCGGTAATGTTGGCGTCGTCGCATCCTGGACTAAGTAGATGGATTCTACCTGCCGAGGCGGTTGGGGCAGGGCAACAAACCGTCCTTCATCAATCAGGTAAGTCACCGTTTCACCCCGGAGACTATTACCCTGCTGCAACACATAGACATTACCACTTAAGACAATTCGGCGTTCTTTGCTGAAATATTGCGCCTGTGCGGCTGTGGCTTGAATCTGGCGGGATGGATAGTTGATTTGCACATTGCCGCGGGCTGTGACAACGCCAGTTTTAGCATTCGCTTCTTGAATATCCGACCGCAAGGTCATGGGCTGGTTGGGCACAGGTGCAGGCACTTGAGCCTCAGCGATTAGGTTGCCCGCTGGGATGAACGAGCCATCTGCCAACAAAGTAGTAGACAGAACAGTAGCGGCGATCGCCCCCAGTTTCAGGCGATGCCAGGAAGAGTGAGAGAGCCGAAAAACACACATCATGGAGCGACCGAATAAACAGTTAAACGACGTTGTCAAACTTGGCGCTAATCCCTAACAGTTTACCTATATCCTACCGGGAGACAAGCAGATCAATCTTAGAGGACTAGGGTGAACTGACGCTCACATGGCTAGAAAAGTTTCTGAACTGCCACACCATCAGCCTAATGACCCACTCTTTCTAAGCGGGGCAGTTGCAGTCCGGAAAGTTCAGGAAATTCCTTACATAGAGTAGCAGCGGTGTCCCCATCGGGCTGGCTCAGGTATTGGGTCACGATCGCGACTCGATCGGCTCCAGTCTGCTGCAACCCTTGGAGTAACTGCCTCGCCTGTGCCACTAGGAGATCGAGATCAATGTCAGCATAGTCGGGTCGATAGCCCTGCAACCGACTCATCCCCTCCCCTAACAAAATCACGGATCCCCGCCAGTTATGGTTTTCCAGATGATGCAGGGCTACCGCAATCTGTAATATGCCTTGATAGAATTTTTTATCTGCCTCGATCGCCTCCATCCACAAAGCTTCTAGCGTGTCATGGCAGGCATAAAACTGCTGCTGGTTGAACTGGTCAACTCCTAGCCAAAACTCATCCGGAATGATCTCCATTTGTCTAACCTCTAGCTCCCAGTCGAGTTTGGAGTTGCAGTTGTAGTTCTTGCTCTGGTTTAATCACTATGCCAACACTAGACCGGGTGAGCAATGCCGATTTTGTTTCTGACTGCCATTGCTCTGGCGACTGATTGCCCGTCCACAATATCCACCGGCTACCCGGAGGCAAAGTATTCAAACTTGCCGGATTCTGAGTCAACCAGATCAGAGGGACAGTCGGCAAACTTTCTGCCCGAATCGGTTCGCCAGAATAGGTCGCCGCTAACGCTTCTAAGGCTCCTTGATTTCCCTGAAGCAAGCCTGTTCCAGCCGTCCATAGCCGGACACTCATACTGCGATGGCAAGCATAGAAATAGAGGGAAGCTGCCGCAATGACCGCTTGTTCAAAATCTTCTGGTGGATCTGCCAAACTCGTAGCCGATCGCCAGACAGCCGCGCTATCTAAACAAATAATCAGTTCTTGCCCACCCGTAAATACCTCTAATTCTCGCACCCGCAGTTCCCCATAGCGGGCACTGGTACGCCAATGCACAAATCGCGTGGGATCCCCCCAACGATAGGGTCGTAACGAACGGGTCAATCCTTCGGTCGCCGCTTGGGCGCGCCGATCGCTATTTAATTGCAAACTCGTATCCCGCCCCATTTCATCAATCAAGGGACACTGAGTCAGGGGCAATACCGTGGGATATACAATCGCCATGGTCTTAACGGTCCGCGACCGCCGACACCAAAATAATCCCCAAGGAGCCGCTGTCCTGAGGTGCAGCGTTTGCCAGCGGTACACACCTCGGCGAACAGTCGGCTGAGTATAAATCCAGCGATGGCTAGTCTGCGGCGCAATCCGTTCGATCGAGGTAACGGCAGGCTGCCCCAACACATGAGGTAATAAATCCTGCACCTGGAGCAAGGTTTTGTTATGCTTGCTGCCATTCTCAATTACAACCTCGACAGTCAGTAGATCCCCAGCACTAACTGGATGAATCGGGCTACGTTGGAGCGACAAATCATGCAGCATCCGTTCTGGCAGAATTGCCGCGATCGCTAGCAGTGCTAAGCCAATCCCACTAATGACATAGAGCCATCCTGCCATAGTATTGGTGGCTGCCATAAAGAAGAAGATGGATACCCCACCTAACAGCCAGCCGCTATAAGCTGGTGTCACCCAATGGCTTTCTAGCCAATCCGCCATTTGTCTAGTGATCTTCATCGCTGAGTATCCATAGTCAATGTGTGCCAATCGAAAGAAATGCTGGACCAATCAAGACCCAGAAGATTTTTATTTTATAAATTATTTTTTTAGGACTATTCACTGCTCGATCTACCCTGGCTGGGTTTCCATAGTCATTGCTTTGGCTTCAATTTAATGACAACAATCTAAAGATAGAGACTGCTAGAAAGTTACTCGATACAATAAGTAGATATCGTTAAAGGCAATGATCCGTAATTTGCGGTTGGTTTCATTGGAAGCATTCTCAGCTTCCTCAGGCTAGTTTAACCAGGGTTGAGTGGACTCAGTTACCCTGGTTTACATAGTTGCCCAATGCGATGAACTACCAGGAAGATAGCAATGAGCAGTTCGATGACCCCCCGACCCCACGATAACCCGTCTTCGGTGCCTCCTCCTCCTCCTGCACCAACCCCGATCACGGCCCAATCGCGCAGCACGATCGAGCAGATGGTTCGGGATGCTCATGCCCGCCAAGCGTCGGATATTCATATTCGGGTAGGGGAGTTACCCCGCTTCCGCATTCAGGGGCAAATGGTACAACCCCGTGACCAGGTCAAAGTTACCCCCCAAATTTTTGAACAATATCTCAACGAAGTTTTAACCCCGCATCAGCGGCAAGATTTTTCTCGAACCAAGGAACTGGACACCGCCATCTATTACCCTGGCTTAGTGCGCTGTCGGGTCAACGTATTCGAGTCGTTAACAGGCGGAGCCATCGTTCTACGGTTGATCTCCCTAGAAGTTCCCTCGATCGAAAGCTTGGGACTACCAGAAGTCCTCAAATACTTGGTGTCCTATCCGCAAGGCTTAATCCTCGTCACGGGACCAACGGGTTCCGGGAAGTCTACTACCATTGCCGCCATGATTCGGCATTTGAACGAAAGCCTGAATAAACACATCGTGACGATCGAAGACCCAATTGAATATGTGCATCCATCCCAGAAATGTCTGATCAGTCAGCGGGAAGTTGGCTTACACACCTTGGAATTTGAACATGCCCTGCGCTCAGTGTTGCGGGAAGACCCAGATGTGATTCTAATTGGGGAAATGCGCGATCGGATTACGGTCGATACCGCGTTGAAAGCGGCCCAAACGGGGCACTTAGTCTTGGGCACTCTCCACACACGCAGTGCCCTGAATGCCATTAACCGGCTACTGAACATCTATAACCCGGATGAACAACCGGCGATGCGGGTACAGATTACAGAGTCTTTGATTTCTGTGATTGCCCAATTACTGATTCCAACGACGGATGGTCGTCGGACAGCGGCTCACGAAATCCTGATTAACACGCCAGCCATGCAGGATTATCTGCTGAAGGGCAATGAAGCTGAGGCCTTCCAGTTGATGGAAACCGGGGCAAATGAAGGCATGCAAGTGATGAACCAGGTTCTGTGTGATCTGGTACTACTGGGTAAGATTAGCCCGGATGAAGCCGTCAAAGCCTCTCCGGACGCTGGCGATCTCCGGCGACGGGTCAGGAACGAAGGCTTCGATCCCTCGCGATCGTCAAATCGCGATTTCGAAGGCATGGGCACAGGTCGGGAATACCGTCCGGTTTAGTCCACCCCCATTGCCAACCTCATATAGTCGAGCGGGGCAGTCCTTACGGACTGCCCCGCTCTGTTTAACCGAACTTATTTTTTACCTGCCAACTTTTTTGCCTTCACCAGCTTGCGCAGCCGGATCGACTGGGGCGTAATTTCCAGCAACTCATCCGGTCCAATATACTCCAATGCCCGCTCTAGGCTCATTTCCACGGGAGCTTGTAGTTGTACCAGTTCTTCCCCACCGGATGCCCGATGGTTTGTCAGTTGCTTCGTCTTACAAACGTTTAATTCCAGATCTTGAGGACGATTATGTTCCCCAACAATCATTCCCTTATAGACGCGAGTACCGGGAATGATGAAAAATACCCCCCGATCCTCGGCGTTCTTCATGGCATAGAAGGTAGCGACCCCTTCCTCAAAAGCAATCAGTACCCCATTCCGGCGAGCTTCAATTTCACCAGATAGCGGACGGTAATCCAGGAAGCTATGGTTCATGATGCCTTCACCACGAGTCATCCGCATGAACTCGCCCCGGAAACCGATCAACCCCCGAGCGGGAATGACAAACTCCAATTGGGTACGTCCGTTGGCGCCAACTTGCATATCCTGCATTTCGCCCTTACGTTGACCTAGACGCTCAATACAGCTACCCACCGCTTCTTCAGGAACATCTAGCACCAGAGTTTCATAAGGTTCGCAGGGTTGCCCGTTCACCTCCCGATAGATGACCTGAGGCTGAGACACCTGAAACTCATAGCCTTCGCGTCGCATGGTTTCAATCAAAATCCCGAGGTGAAGTTCTCCCCGCCCAGAGACCAGATACTTATCCGGCGAATCAGTTTCTTCGACCCGTAATGCCACGTTGGTTTCCAACTCGCGGAACAGCCGATCGCGTACTTGGCGAGAGGTCACCAACGAACCCTCTTGTCCCGCAAATGGCGAGTCATTGACCGAGAAGGTCATCTGCAACGTGGGTTCATCAACTTTAATCAGCGGTAATGCCTGTGGATCATTCGGGTCGGTAATTGTTTCGCCAATATTGGCATCCGCAAAACCAGCCACTGCCACAATGTTGCCAGCTGAGGCTTCTTCAATATCAATCCGCTTCAGCCCTTCAAAGCCCATCAGTTTGGTGATCTTCGCTTTCACCATCTGACCTGTTTCCGTCATCAATGCGGCTTGCTGCCCCATACGAATCACCCCGTTGTGGATCTTGCCGATCACAATCCGCCCGAGGTAATCCGAGTAATCTAACGTCGTGACTTGTAATTGCAACGGCTTTTCTGGGTCGCCAACGGGTGGGGGCACATGCCGTAGAAAGGCATCAAATAACGGCTGCATATCAACCCGTTCATCGTCTAGTTGATCGATCGCAAATCCAGCCAGTCCAGAGGCAAATAGGTAAGGAAACTCACACTGGTCATCATCCGCGCCCAGTTCCAGAAATAGGTCTAATACCTTATCAATCGCTCCATGGGGGTTAGCCTGGGGTCGATCGATTTTGTTTACCAGCACGATCGGGCGTAAGCCTTTTTCCAACGCCTTTTTCAGCACAAAGCGGGTTTGGGGCATCGGTCCTTCATTGGCATCCACAATCAGCAGACAGCCATCCACCATCCCTAGCACCCGCTCGACCTCGCCACCAAAGTCAGCGTGACCCGGCGTATCAACAATGTTGATCAGGGTATCTTTGTAGCGAACTGCTGTATTCTTCGATAAAATCGTAATCCCACGTTCCCGCTCTAACGCATTCGAGTCCATGACACAATCGGGAACATCTTCGCCTTCCCGAAACGTCCCAGCTTGCTTGAGGAGTGCATCAACGAGGGTGGTCTTGCCGTGATCAACGTGAGCAATGATGGCAACATTGCGGATAGGCAGGGTCATAAAAAGGGATCCAGGTAAGAGAGGATGTGTGAGTAACTGGCTTCTTAAGCAAGTTTTCTTAAATACAAGTCACGAATTCTGGTAAAGAAGCCTTAACAATTCTAACCTAATCTACACACCGATCGCCTAGTGTTTCCTGGCAAACTGGCAAGTAGACCCATCAAGTGGTGCAGAAAGTAAATAATTGCTCGCTGATCTAGCATTCAGACAGAAGGGCGCCAAATTGTGCGCCCCTACAGATGTAAAAGCCTGCTCAGAAATGACCTGAGTCACACTTAACCATCAGATTTCGTAAAGCCCAAATCATTCTCTTGAGCATAACGCTCCATAAACCGCATAAAGCGATCCCATTCTTCTACTGATTTCATTAAGTAGATGGCTTCTAAAGCTTCTGGCTGCCCGTTGATAAACTTAGCTTTCACTTCGCGAGTGCTCAGTTCGCCTTCTTCATCAATCAGGTACATACCGGTGATCCCTTCGGGCTGAGCACTGGTTAATGCCTTCGGATTTTGGAAGTAAAAGGTTGCGGTCCCATTGCTACCATCCCGCGCTCGCGTCAACCGCACGTCGGGAATTACATCTTCATCGATGCCTCTTGCAAATTGAATTCGAGCCATATTGATGCCTACTGTTGTGAGTCACTATTCTCCCATCATCCCATCATCGGGGGTAGGACTAGTACAGCTTGACAGAAATCACTCTCCTCAGCGATCCCAGGCTCACCTGACCCATTCACCCGATCGATTCGTAGGAGTAGAACTTCCGCGAATGGGCTGCTTCAATCAATCAGGAGGCAGTAGCAGGTTCAGTGATGGATTCACTAGATACCCCCATACCATCGTTCAATTCCTCAAGCCGTTGCTGATGTTCGGGATCTAAGGCAGTCGGCAGAACATCTTCTACTTGCAGCCGATCGCAGGGGATCGTATCAGACAGGATCGCACTTGCCATCATGCCACAATGGATTTCTAGCAGACCTTCAGGTGGGGCTTCAAAAATCAAACGCTGCCCCGGAAATACCACTCGTTCAAAATACCAATTCGGTAGATTAGAAATTCGGGCAATTTGGATGCGACTAGTGGCATTGACATAGCAGCAAACAATGGGATCTTGGCTACCTGAAGGTAGGGGATCAAGGACTTGAGCCATGATTAAATAGAGTTAAAAAAGATTCTGAGGCATTAAACGTTATATACAAGCTAGCACCGAGCGATCCCCTACGATTGTAAATCCGGTTACCGTCTCGGCTATTCCAATCAGTTCTTTCAAGTAAATCCCCCGATCGGAGGAGTCGGTATTTACTGAGTCTGCATACTTCAGTAGCTAGGTACAGCGCTGATATGCTCTGTTTTTCTTTATATATAGATAACTCCTGTAGCAATCATGACCAACTGCTCATGCAGGGAAAAGAAGTTCGGTGGTATCGTAAAGTTATATGAAAATAGTTTTCAGATTTCCTCCTCACTGCATTCATAATGGCAAACCGTATTCTTTACGTTCGGCTTCCCTGTAACCCGATTTTTCCGATCGGGGTAGTTTATCTGGCAGACCACGTTCATAAAGTATTTCCGACGATCCCGCAAAAGATTTTCGATCTGGGCACTGTCCCACCGCTGGATTACGCCTCTGCTCTAGATGCGTCTATCGATGAATTTCAACCCACCTTGCTAGTATTTTCCTGGCGAGATATTCAGATTTATGCTCCCGTGGGCGGCCGGGGAGGGAATCCACTTCAACATGCCTTCGAGTTTTACTATGCTCGAAATCCGTTGATTAAGTTACGGGGAGCCTTCGGAGGCTTGCGAGTCACCACCGCCTACTACACGGAACTCTGGCAAAATTTGGGCTTAATTCGTCGCGGCTTAAACCGGGCCCAGCGTTATCAGCCGAACGCTCAGGCGATCGTGGGCGGCGGTGCGGTGAGTGTGTTTTACGAACAGTTGGGGAAAAGCTTGCCCAAAGGAACGATCGTTTCGGTGGGCGAGGGAGAAATGCTCCTGGAAAAACTGTTACATGGACAGGAGTTTCGCGACGAGCGCTGTTATGTCGTGGGTGAAGCGACTCCACGTGATCGCTTAATCCATGAAGCTCCGGCGGCGATCGAGAAAACCGCTTGCAACTATGACTATATTGAGACGATCTGGTCAGAGTTTGAATATTATTTCCAGGCAGACGATTTTTATGTGGGCGTTCAAACTAAACGGGGTTGCCCCCACAACTGCTGCTACTGCGTCTATACCGTGATTGAAGGTAAACAGGTACGGATTAATCCCGCTGATGAAGTGGTAGCAGAGATGCGCCAGCTCTACGATCGGGGCATTCGTAACTTCTGGTTTACCGATGCCCAACTCATTCCTGCTCGTAAATATATCGATGATGTCGTGGAACTGCTACGGAAAGTTCTGGACGCCGGGATGCAAGATATTCACTGGGCCGCCTACATCCGAGCCGATAATTTGACGCCCGAACTCTGTGATCTCATGGTCAAAACGGGGATGAATTATTTTGAGATCGGCATTACTAGCGGTTCCCAAGAATTGGTACGGAAGATGCGGATGGGCTACAACCTTCGTACCGTCCTGGAAAACTGTCGAGATCTCAAAGCAGCAGGATTTAACGATCTTGTATCAGTCAACTATTCCTTTAATGTGATCGATGAACGCCCAGACACCATTCGGCAGACGATCGCGTACCATCGGGAACTCGAACGAATTTTTGGAGCAGATAAAGTTGAACCTGCTATCTTCTTCATTGGGTTACAGCCCCATACCCATTTGGAAACTTACGCCTTCCAGCAAAAGATCCTCAAACCGGGTTATGACCCGATGAGCATTATGCCTTGGACTGCCCGAAAACTCCTTTGGAATCCCGAGCCATTAGGATCATTCTTTGGAGAAGTGTGCTTACAAGCTTGGCGACAAAACCCAAATGACTTTGGACGCGAAGTGATGAATATCTTAGAATCCCGATTGGGGCGAGCCGATCTAGAAGCAGCTCTCACAGCCCCTATCGAATCCCCCGCTCAAACCGCTCCTCGATCGTCGTCCGCCGCTCTCGTTCCCCAGTCCTGACCATCATGTTAGAAGGTTCAATTTTACATCAGCTAAAAGTCTCTCACCAGCCAGGACAGGTGGGTAAGCGCCCACTCAACTTTGGTGTGTACTACAAAAATACCCTGGTTGCCCTATGTCATGCCCTGGAAGATTGCATCCTGCAGTGTTCTAGCCCACCTTTGGTGATTACAGCCTTTCAAAGAGGCAAATGGTACTTGCAGGAAGCCGACCGCTATGCCGACCTGGCTGCCCAGTCACGGCATGTGGTGATTATGGCAACACCGGATGCTGGATTCGCCGACCATCCTACGAGTCAGCGAGCAAATGTACATCTGGTTGATCTCCCCGCCGAAGACCCGGTGGCACAGGAATGGCACTTGATGATTCTGGCTCCGACCTACACAGCTATGGTGTTGTGTCAGGAGCTGTCCCCGGAAGACTATGGAGTCCAAGGTATCCCCACTGAGGATCTGGAGCGCAAGTTCTACGGTTTCTGGACATTTGAGAGCAACCTCGTTCAGGAAACTGTCGAATTAGCGATCGAGCATATCCGGCAGTACAACCCCACCCTGGCGGAGCAGTTAGCAACTCAGGCACAAGAGATTGCCACCACTCAAACCAAAGCATCGGACGATCTAGGGACGGTCGTAACTCGGGTCATTCAGTACCTCCAATCTAGTGAGGAAACATTAACCAACCCCACCGCTGCCCAGATTTCGTCGAACCTGCACTACGACATTCTAGATAACAATCTGGTGTCGAACGAAGTTCAGGCCTGTTTGCGGATGGCACAGTTAACCGATCAAGCGGATGCCATTAATCCCTCTGCTGCTGCCGAAGTTGCGGTACTGGCAGAAGCGATCGGGCAACTGCTTGACCTGCCGGTTTGGCAACTGCATCGGTTGAAATTAGCGGGTCTACTGCATCGGCTGGCTCCTCTCCAGAAATCTGAAGCGGTATTAACTGCCAGTACAACTCGCTATACAGATGCAGCTGAACCAACTGCCCCCAGTTGTCCACTGATTCCGGGGGCTCAGGTATTGCGGACCATGCCACGTTTACGCGCGATCGCAACGATCATTACGCACCAAACTGAACATTGGGATGGTTCTGGACAACCCGCGGGCCTAGCCGGAGACGCGATTCCCTTGGAGTCGAGAATTCTGGGACTAGTGGAAGACTTTCAGCGACGATTGGCGCAAATGCGCTATGCCCAGGCACAACAGCAGTCTGCTGGAATTCCAGAACCTCTTAGTCCGGCTGAGATGATGACAAAAGCCTTAGCTGACTGTCAGCAACATCAAGGCGATCGGTGGGATCCTAAGCTTATAGACACTCTGTCACTACTGGTTTGTGGACTACAACAAGGATTAAATCTCTCTGTTAATCTACCCAAAATTTCTGCTGGACTCTGGCTGATTGATTCTCACTGTAGTGACAACCTGTTTAGTAGCCCATAACTATTTTCTCGCGCTGCTCCACCTTTCTGACCTTTGCTATTTTCCTACTACCATCCCCCTATGAATCTCGAAGCCCTGCGTTCTGGAACTCTTAAGCAACTTTCTGGTGCCGATTTGGAAGATGAAGACTTAACTGGTCAAAATCTGCAAAACGTCAATTTAGCCGGGGCGAGGCTGATGGGAGCCAATCTTAGCGGTGCATGTTTAGCCGGAGCCACCTTAGATGGAGCCACATTAATTGGTGCCAAGTTGTTCGGGGCAGATGTGCGTGCCAGCTTAATGGGCGCCAATTTAATGCAGGCAGATTTGACGGAAGCAGATTTGCGATCGGCAAACTTACGAGGAGCCAATCTCATGCGATCGCGCTTGCACAAAGCCACATTTGCCGGAGCCTTTTTAAGTGGCGCTAACCTGATGGGGGTCAATTTGCAGGGCGTAGATTTGCGGGGGGCAGACTTGCGGGGAGCCAATTTAAGTGGTGCCAATTTACAGGGTGCCAACTTAACCCAGGCTGATTTACAGGGGGCATTGTTAACAGAGGCAAATCTGGAGGAAGCAGATCTCCAAGCCGCTAACCTGGCAGGGGCAAATTTGGCAGGGGCAAATTTACTCTGCGCGGAGTTAGATAGTGCCAGTCTGGATGGGGCAAATTTAGTCGGAGTTTGCCTGGTAGGCACTAGTTTGGAATAGCAGAGTGGTGGCTCAGTCTTCTAGATAGGTAATTTTTTATGAAATAAAAATCATTTATCTTGACTCTGAAAGCGCCATCGTCAAGTTTATTATTTTGATATAAGAAATTATCATCAAAATTCTTTGATAATTTGCATAGCTAAAACACCATAGCCCTACATTAGGCTTAGAAGAGTTCGGAATTTTTCCTGAAGGATCTTTAAGGGTTCTCAGGATAGTTTTAGTTTTAAATGAAAGATTGTAGTTTAATGAAGACTGTTTTAATTATCGAGGATGATCTACTAGTCCGCGAATCAATTCAAGACTGGCTAGAGATTCAGGGTTTTCAAGTGCTCGGAGCAGAAAATGGGAGTTTAGGAATTCAACTGGCCCAAGAACGGTTGCCTGACATAATTCTGTGTGATGTCGAAATGCCAGGAGCGAATGGTTATGATGTGTTGACCGAATTACGCCACAATCCACTTACTATCGGCATTCCATTCATTTTTCTAACTGGTAGAGATACCAAAACAGATTTCAGACAAGGCATGAATTTGGGAGCAGACGACTATTTAACCAAACCCTGCGACCCGCAAGAGCTATTAACGGCAATCGCTAGCCGCCTAGAAAAACATCAAGCTGTTCAGACGCAAACTCAAAAGCAACTTGAAGACCTACGAAGTAGCATTGCTCTATCACTACCGCATGAGCTACGGACGCCGTTAACCGGCATTCTTAGCGCTGTAGAAACTCTGAGAGTTCTGGCAGACAGTATCGATCGCGCAACAGCGTTAGAAATTGCCGATGCCGTACAAATTTCTGCCGAACGGTTACATCGATTAATTCAAAATTTTTTACTCTATGCCCGCTTAGAGGTATCTGCCCACACAACGGATATTACACCCAGCAGTCAGATTATTACTACTGAAAATCCAGCTTTACTGATTCACCAAACTGCTCATCAAGTAGCAGAACAACGGCGCCGATCGCTAGATTTACAAATAGAGTTACAAAATGTTGCCGTTGCCTTTCCAGAGCCAGAGTTACGCAAAGTGCTACAAGAATTGGTTGATAATGCCTTTAAATTTTCTAAATCAGGTCAGTCTGTCCAAATTAGCAGTCGGATTACCGCAGAAACCTATCACATCCAAATTACTAACCAGGGACGTGGCATGACGGCAGAACAAATTGCCAATTTAGGAGCTTATATTCAATTCGATCGTAAATTTTATGAACAACAGGGCACTGGTTTAGGATTAACGATCGCCAAACGATTACTAGAATCCTATGGCGGTAAACTCACGATTCATAGTCTTCCAGACCAGGAGACAACAGTACAAACAACCTTTTTGAGAGCCGTTGAATCGGTGGAGTAGTCATCGCAATCGAATCTCCCACTTCTGAGTAGAGATGGTAAGTTTGAAGCAGTCTCCATCAGTACAGTCATTATGGAACAGGGCGGTATCGTTCCTCGTCACCATCAGCCCATTGATGCGATCGAGTTTTGTCAGGTTGGCTTTGCAGTCGGGAGCCGTTCCCTGCTAGCACAATTGAATTTTACAATTCCCACGGGAGCCGCCTTAGTATTACTAGGTCGCAGTGGCTCCGGAAAAACAACCAGCATGAAACTGATCAATGGACTGCTCATGCCTACGAACGGTGTAGTCCGGGTTCAAGGGCAAGCAACAACAGAATGGGATATCATCCAATTACGGCGGCAGATTGGCTATGTGATTCAGGAAACAGGGCTATTTCCCCATTGGACAATCGAACAAAATGTTGGAGTAGTACCTAGATTACAAGGCTGGAAACCGAAGCAAATTAAAACTAGGGTCTATGAATTACTATATTTAGTTGGTTTAGAGCCTAGCGAATTTGCCCATCGTTATCCAGCCCAACTGTCTGGTGGACAACGGCAGCGGGTCGGAGTCGCCCGATCGCTTGCGGCTGATCCGCCGATTTTGTTAATGGATGAGCCATTCGGAGCCTTAGACCCGATTACCCGACTGGAACTTCAGTATGAGTTTAAACAGTTACAACAAGAATTAGGTAAAACTGTCGTCTTTGTTACCCACGACATTCAAGAGGCGTTGATCTTAGCATCACAAATTGGCTTAATGCAAGCCGGAGAACTAGTATTTTTAGGGACTCCAGCTCAGTTTCTGCAATCATCTCATCCTGAAGCCCAAACATTCCTCGCCACTTTACGTTCGGTAGAACATTTAACCTTACCAGCCTCATGAATCAATTCTTTTTAATTCGCTATGCTCCAGACATCTGGCAACATACGATCGAGCATCTAATTTTAGTGATTATTGCGTTGACAATTGCCATCTCTATTGGCATTCCATTAGGAGTTTTAATTACTCGTAAAAAGGCATTACGCCAGCCCATATTAGCAATCGCTAATATCCTACAAACTATTCCTAGTTTGGCATTGTTTGGGCTACTTATTCCTTTAGTCGGGATTGGTGCCATTCCAGCGATCGTGGCATTAACTCTATACTCATTTCTGCCTATTATCCGAAATACCTATACCGGCATCATGGGCGTTGATCCAGCGGTGTGCGAAGCCGGACGGGGAATGGGCATGACCGATTGGCAATTATTAACCCAGGTTGAATTACCGTTAGCCATGAGTGTGATTTTAGCGGGGATAAGAGTAGCGGCAGTTTTAGCAATCGGAATTGCCACGATCGCAGCAGCGATTGGTGCAGGTGGATTAGGGGTGTTAATCTTTCGAGGGATTTCCGTTGTAAATGACCAACTCATTTTAGCCGGAGCAATTCCAGCCGCCGCGATCGCGCTACTGATTGATTACGGTATTGGCTGGCTAGAATACCATTTAAGCCTGAAGCGCTATACTTAGGAAGTCTGTAAAAATAAGTTGAACAATTAAGCGGTTTTTCTAGGGCTAATTTGATAGTTCCAATCCCCATGAAATCGCTGCCGTCGAATGGCAATCGTGTTGAATTGTTCATCTATCACTTTGAT
>VRZD01000033.1 GCA_016743235.1 Pantanalinema sp. GBBB05
TCAAACCTTTCTCAATTATGAGACTAAACCCGTGCAATCTGCTTCGATCGACCAGATGGTGTTTGCCCCAGATGTCTTAGTGTCCTACATTAGCCAAGTCATGACCCTGTTACCAGGAGACGTAGTGTTGACTGGGACACCAGAAGGCATCGGACCAATGCAGGTGGGTGATCACGTCCGAGTCGAAATTGAGGGCATTGGTTATCTCAGTAATAGTCTGGCTCCTCGCGAAGCGTTGGGTTAAATCCCGTAATCCCTCAAACATAACTATTGCTACAAACAACTATAGAGACGCATTCATCGCGTCTCTAACAGTTCAACTCAATAGCCAGTCAAAGGCTCGAGTGATAAATTAACGTACTTGAGTATAGGCAGCGTCAGAGATCGTCGGAATTTCTGCATATCGTCCTAGGGCAGACTGCACAACCGCATATCCAACTGCCACGATCGTGCCTAAAAAGATCGTGTTGAACAACGTATCCTGGACCAACGTTCCTCTGAAAATCCCGGCTAGGGCATATTGCCAAATAATGGAGAACAGACTGAGGACAATCCCAAACAAAATCGATTGCATCACATTAAAGCGAATAAAGTGAGCGATCGTTTCATTTCGCACTACCAACAGATACAGAGCAAAAAACACCGCCAGGGGTAAAAAGGGAGTGGTGTAGTAAAAGATTAATAAGGGTAACAACGGCTGAATAATCAGCGCGATCAATGGAGCAAGGAAGGAACCAGAACCCAGTAAGGGAATGCCAACAAACCCCAAGACATCTAAAACTGGCAGGAGGTACGCAATACAAGCGAAGACCCGGTCTGTAGGGGATGTCGAGCCACGCCAAGCCATGTTATGTTCTCCCAAGTAACAGCGTTGTTCGCTAAGTGTTTTGACTATGCCCAGAATAACGTATGTTTCGGGGGAATGCCCAAACTCATTTAGCCAAACTTGTTCGATCGACCATACAGCTGGCAACTGTCACTGATAGACGATCGGGCATCGTTCGTGACTCAGTATCTCACCGAGGTTGCATTGCTCCTAAATATTTCTCTAGATAAGGCGAGAACACTTCATAAATCAATGTAAAGGGCTGCCCATGATGCCAAAATAGATAATGCCGCCCCCAGAAGGGACCAGGCTGACCAAACGCTTGTTCTAGGGCCAACGAATGACCATAGCAAATGCCCTGGACATCACGATACAGTTCAGTGCGTAGCCTGGCTAGACTTGCCCAAATCGGTAACGCCCGATTCTGTAAGTATTCATCAACATGGCTGGCTTCCCACCACGAAGTGGCATAGGCTAATCGCTGCCCCGACGCTGTGCGGAGCCAAACTTGTCGGCGTAACCGGGGACCGGGAACAACCTGGATCTGGGTAGGAGCATGATCCAAATCCATCCCGATCGCGGACATATCGATTACATCAACTTCAGTCGGTTCACCAGTCAAAAGCTGTAAATGACGGGTCGGGGAACCATCACCTAACAACAGAATTTGCCACGCTGGAGCAAGTTGGCTATGGGGTAAACCTTGCTGGACAGCCGCTTCATTACCCTGCCAAATCGGATCAAGGGCATGCCATTGTTGCGGCAGCGTGAGTCGTTCAGTGGGACGAAAAGTAGCAGTCAATTTTCTTTACAGAACTTAACCTCTATTCAATCATAGCGTCGAGGTGGAGATTCTGCTGGGAGAATGTCGGAGCAGACTAAAACACCTCAAAGGAAATCGCATAATCATCAGGCTGGGTTGTCGAGACTTCGATCGCGTAATCACCGTCCTGGGTGAGCCGTCCTTTCCAGTCCTTTAACTGATTCGTTGTGCCGCCAATCTGCTGACCATCGGGCGCGATCGCGCTTAATGTGACCTTACCTTCTACCACTTTCACGATCATCAGCTGCCGCTCCTTAGCCTTTAACAGATAGCGCCGAATCTGGTTAGACTCAATTCTGCCGGTGACCATCGTGCGGTTACGACCATGGGAAAATTCAACCCGTTGGGTGTGATCCTGAATGGGGCGAGACAGAGGTGTAATCGCAATATCTAACGTGTAGACTCCTGTGCCTGATACCTGGATCAAATATTGGTCATCGGCTGGCAGCTGTCCTGTCCAACTGCGAGTTTGATAAGCAGCGGCATCAATACCCTGGCGATTTGAGCGCAGCAAATTCATCACCACGTTGGAACCAGTCAGTGTGACCGTGAGAATTTGCCCCTGTGAGGCTTTAAGCACATAGGGCTGCAAATTGTAGTTTTGTAAGTTGCCCTGCAAGACAGTCGCAATGTTACCTGGGGGAAACTCGATCGCTTGGGGCTGGGCAGCAATGACAGACCCACCTGATTGCTCTGGATTGCTATTGGGTAGCGCATTTTTTGAGAGCGCTCCTGGTCCCTCAATAATTTCGGGCACTTGATCGCTAGGCAGTTTCGCACCAGAGACCCAAATTTCACCATTCGACTCCGTAGAGGGTAGCCAGGCATGCCACAGCCCAGCTCCCAAACCTCCTAACGCCATCAGTAACGTTGCCACAATGCCGATTTTTACACCTTTTCGAGGTGAGGAACGCGATTTGGAGAGCCGGCTCGTGGGACGAACCTCTACCGGATGACGAGACGCTTCGGCTAAATCAGGAACCAGAGCAGCGGCGTCAGCCGATTGAATGGGGCGATGAGTTTGTAATGGACGAGTCTGACTGGGAGCGCGAATCGCCAGAAGATCGATTGGGCTAAGAGAGGGTGACTGAAGCTCAGTAGGTTCCAGGCGGGATAGGTCGGGTAAAGCTTGAAACTCTTCCCATACAGCATGGGCAGACTGATAGCGATCGCCCGGATAGACAGCCAACATTTTGATCAAAATTGCGGCTAACTCGTCGCTGAGTTCCGCATGAGGTTGCCAACGCCAAGTTAACGTTTGGCTATCTAGTAATGATTGCGGCTCCTTGCCTGTTAGTAAAACCAGCGTCGTTGCCGCCAGAGCATACAAATCACTATTCGGGTAAACTTTCCCAGTTTGTAACTGTTCTGGCGGGGCATAGCCAACTTTACCAACCCGAGTCACCGCAGAAATCAGCGGCCAGTGAGTAGTAGCCGCCTTGACTGCCCCAAAATCAATTAATACAGGCAGACTAGAGGCAGCAGCGCTTTCTGACTCTGTTTGGCTGGTAGCCTTCTGAATAATATTTTCTGGACTAATATCTCGGTGAATGATGCTGCGATCGTGGATATGCATCAATACCGGCAACATATGCTGGAGAAAATGCCGGGTTTCAGTTTCCGAAAACGTTTGTCCCTGTTGTTTGCGATCGTTGATTAACTGGCGATAGGTTTGACCCTCAACAAACTCTTGCACCAGAAACAGGCGCTGCCCATCTTCAAAGGCAGCAGAAAAGCGAGGAATTTGCGGGTGCTGAATCTGATAAAGGGTACTGGCTTCCCGTTGAAACAACGCCTTCGATTTTTGAATCAGCGCTTCATCTTGATAGGGAACTGCGAACTCCTTGATCACACAACGTTCATTAAATCGCTCCTGATCCAGTGCCAGGTAAGTCCGACCAAATCCACCTTGCCCTAAAATTTCCTGGATGAGGTAACGTTGACGAAGCAGAGTTCCCAGGGGGATGGGGGAGACCATTTTGTTGCAAGCGCCTCAATACAGCAATATCAACCCAGGGCACTGAAACCCTAATGTTACGTATGTTACTTGCAAGCTATGATTCACTGTTAAGGTGTTTTACCCCTACGGGGGGATAACCCCCATCCGTTTCTGGGAACAAACCCGCTGCAATTTAGCGAACAAATTGGGGCATCACTTCAGCCGCCGTGAAAATTCCAGTCATACCCCGCCGATGTAACGCTAATCCCGTTTTCAGGTAACCAAAGGCAGGACCACAGACATTGGCAGCCATACTGGTTTCGTCACCTAGGGTAAAGGTATGGGTAGAGATTTTCCCCTCAAATGTACGTCCCGTAATTTGGACATTGGTGCTTAAAGGCTTCTTAGGATTCCGTGTATCAACAACACCACCGACGGAAACGCGATCGCGGGAGCAAATACCAGCCAGCTCCAACATAACATCATCCGCATGTTCCATATTTTCTAGAGCTAGCAGCCCGTTAGTTTGATCTAGCAGGGCAGCGACTTCAGCATCGGTCATGGCTCTAGCAGTTTCGACATCATACCCAGGTAGATGGGCAATATCTTCACGAATCGTGGCGCGATAGGCTTCCCAGTTGGCAATGCCGACCCCAAAGGTAATCTTGACTTGGTGGATCTCGCTATAGCTCTGAGCCGCAAGCGCCGCCGCCGCAGTTAATAGACCCGGAGTGGCTCCACACCCAGTTAGATAAGTAATACCTGCCGCTTCTAACTGAGGAGCCAGTGCTAGCAATTGTTCAACGGCACTCGTCCGTTTGATCGCATCTACTAAAACCCCTTTCCAGCCAGCATCAATAAATTGCTGGGCTACCGATGCCATAAAGGTGTTAGGCAGGTTAGGTAAGGCTAAGAAGTAGCCATCAACCTGATCGGCATGGGTAATCAAGTCAGCAATACTGTTTTGACTTAAAACACCATACGGTTCCACATAGCCCACCGAGCCTTGCGCTTGATAGGTCTGAATGCAGGCGTCAGGCTGAAGACCTTCAGGGTTGTAGAGATATCCCTTATGATCTGCCGCTGCGACCCACAGCATTTCCTGTTTGGGTGATACAACTCTTGCGGCGGCCTGCCCTAATCCCCCAAAGCCTAGAACCCCAACACGAATTGGGCGAGATACCTGCCTATCAAAGCTGGTGGTTGTGAAATCGTTGACGCACTCGTAATCCATTACCCGCTGCTTATCCAACTTAAAAAATAGACCTTTATTATCTATTGAATCCTGACCGAGTAACGCGATCGAGAATAGATTTTGCCCAAGGTAAACGGAGCTAATCGCATTGAGTAGACCAGGAAGAATCCAAATCAACTCCTAAAATATATATTTTTGTAAATCAAGATCTCCTTCCGCTTCATCTTGACTGCGTTACAAAGTTAAGCGAAACTGTCTGATAAATGAGTGGATACCCTACTCGATCAATAAATTCCGATAAATTTAATTGAATCAATTCATGAATTGATACCAACTTTAACTTATGAGCGTGAGATCAGCTTGTGACATTTGATGTAACAGCATTGGGTGTAGCAGAGTTAGTTGGTTGTCCAGTAACAGGTTCTGGTCTGTCTCCAGTCTGGTTTAGTCAGCGCTGAAGTCTGGTTTGGAACCTTCTGAATGAGTGATTGCAGACATGGAAACACTGGAATTCATTATCTATCCCGACGGTCGGGTGCAAGAGAAGGTCACAGGTATCGTCGGCGCGTCCTGTGCTGAGGTGACTGCGGCGATCGAGGCACAGTTAGGTCAAGTGCTTAGCCAGGAGACTACTTCTGAGTACTATGCCCAAACAGTTCAACAATCCAACGGTGTAACGACACACGCTACTTTTAGTGAGTGGTAAGGTCGCACGTTCCGTTTGTCCAAGTTCAGCAAGTTCAGTCAGATTGATAAAACAATTACCATGTCACACTTTAGCCAGATTAAAACCCAAATTCGTAACCTCACTTCCCTGCAAGCAGCTCTCACTGACCTGGGAATTGATTGGAAATCGGGACCTCAGGAAGTTCGAGGCTATCAAGGTCAAACTTATACAGCTGACCTAGCGATCGAACAAGAGAACGGTTATGACATCGGCTTCCGTTGGAATGGCACGGAATACGAGTTGGTCTCTGATCTTCAGTTCTGGAATCAGGCAACCCCCGTCGAGCGGTTCCTCAGCAAAGTGACTCAGCGCTACGCCTATCACACAGTGTTGAATGAAACCACTCAAAAAGGGTTTCAAATGACGGAACAACAACAGAATCCCGATGGTTCGATCCGTTTAGTCCTACAACGCTGGAGTGCGTAATGTCTGAAGAGTTCTCCCCATCCGCTTCAGAGTTGATCGATGACGTTGCGATCGGTTCAGTAGCACCGGAACGTACAGGTCTAGAGCCGGAATTGGGTGGGAATTTGCGAGATGCTGCTGAGCGATCGGGCTTTGAGCCGGAGCTAGGAGGTATCTTGCGCCAAACAGGGGTCTACGTGGATGAAATCACCTGTATTGGCTGTAAGCATTGCGCCCATGTGGCTCGGAATACGTTCTACATTGAGCCAGATTACGGTCGCTCCCGTGTCGTGCGTCAGGATGGTGATTCTGAAGAACTGATTCAGGAAGCGATCGATACCTGTCCGGTAGACTGTATTCATTGGGTCGATTTTACGGAACTCAAGCAACTGGAGCATGAACGGCAATACCAAGTCATTCCTCCTGTAGTGGGATTTCCGGTCGATCGCGCAACCGCTAAGATTAGCGAACGGCGTAAAAAGCTGAAGGCTGCCCGTAAACGGGATGCCTAAATGTGTAGTTAGTCTTTGACTGTCGTGACTGATAAACCGAGGCTACTCGTTTGTGGGTAGCCTCTTTTTATGGTGTGATTCTGCTTCTTATGGTGTGATTCTGCTTCAATTGCCCGATTCTGGAAAGGTTTGAACGTTGCCATCGGGGGACAACACCAAACGAATTTTAACGCTGCGTCCTTCTGGGAGTGGGGAGACAAACGGTTCTCCGACTAGCGGCACCCCAACCCGATCGAGGTAGTTGCCTGCCGCCGTCCCTAACGGGGTAATCCCTTGAATACTACCGGTTGGAGCGATCGCTAAACTATATTCCAGGGTTTGATTCAGACCTTCAGGGGGTGACCAGCGTTCTTGAAAATACGCCCTAGCTTCAGCAATTTGCGGCAAAGTATCGAAGGCTGTACTATCAGCCGCTTCAGCCGCCCCTGAAACCGCACTGGCGGGAGCAGGTCCGCCGCCTCGCAAGGCAGCAACATTGGGGGCATCATTAGCTTGACGACTAGCGCTTCCTGCTGAACGACTCGCTGCACCAGAGAGTTCCGTGGGTAATTGTTGAGGTTTAGCCGCTACTCTTGGGGGTTCCACAATGGTTGGAGCCGGAGGGACGACGGTACCTGGCACCATAGCGATAGTGTCAGACGCCGCATCATTTGGATTAATTGCGATCGTGGCAGGTTGTCCGGCTTGGATCGGACTCACAGGAACGCCTTGATTCTGAGGTATAGGTAACTGTACAGGAGCATTCATAGTCGGTTGCCCCGGTGTAATCGGCACAGTCGTGGGAGCGATCGTTGGGGGCGGCAGTTTTTCAGTGGAGGCGATCGGGGGAACCGTCTTCTCCACAACGGACGGGGGAAGCTGAGTAGCGATTTTTTGATCGCGGCTACTGGCTCCCTGGCTAGACATCGGTGCATTTGTTTGAGAGATGGTCGTGTAGGAGCCATCGATCAGCTTAGCAACCGAAGCGGATACCCCAATCACTAGGAGGGCAGCCGCCGCAATCTGCCCCCAATGGGGATGGCTCGGCATCCAACCAGAACGTTGGTCCAACTGTGGTAAAGCTACGATGTCGGTCGCATAATCATCTAGCGCATTGGCTAAGTCGAACAATTGCAGAGTACTGAGCAGCACGATACTACCAGCAGTCGCATTTGCCAACGCTCCCAAAATTAGCTCATGAGACAGCAGTCCACGTGGTCGAAGTTCGATCCCGCTGGAATTGGGAGAGGAGATTGCCTGATGAGTTCCCGCCGCAAAGTCCGCCAGGGTCACTGGATTGTCACCAATAGCGGGAACGGTTAAAGGCAGTTCCAACCGATCGCTCGATTGCTCCAAAAAGCTTTGCACATAATCTGTCACCGCCTCATGCAAGGCTTCTAATTGCGCCCGATCGCCCTGGAGCGTAATTTGTTCATCTGCCAGGAGTTTAGGGTCATCTAACTTCAGTTGAAACCGCAGTTGTTTCAGTACAGGCTGACCTGCCCACCGAGATAAAGGCGATTGTTTGCCCATAATCTCTAACGTACAGGTCGGAGGGGTATACCGTCGTAGCACTGAATAGGACTGGAGTGTCATAAAACGGGATGGGAGTACGTCTGGACAGCAAATAGCAGGCAGGGCAGGTGAGGGAGTCGGTAAGAGGAAGAGTAGGAATCTAATGGCTGATAGCCGAGACCGGATTAGAAGTTTTGGCTCGATCGAGCAGGGCTAACCATAACCGGCGGGGACCATTTGGGGCGCTATAAAATAACAGATCGATCAACAGTTTAAGGGCGAGTTGGGTCAAAATTTGTGGAGAGACGTCATCACCATCCTCCATACGCTCCTGGTAGAGATTATTAAAACGATCGAGATAGTCACCCAGTAGGGCTGTCTGGTGAGGCTCCCGATTTTGTTCTGCCATTTGCTCTAATAAAGCGACAGCCCGCCGGATTAACTCTTGATCATGTTTGGCTAGATGGCAGCTAATTAGCACCAGAGCGCGAGCTTCCTCCACATCCAACTTTTTACGTCCTCCTTGTCCCCTCCGGAGGGGGCTGGACTGCCGCAACCGCCACAGGGCAACTCGGTCTGCCACCATTGATTCCAGGTTAAGTTCAGTGGCAGCTTGGAGCATGGCTTCAGACCCAATTCCAACCAACGCCTCTAGAGCTAGCAATACCAGGTCGAGTTGCGCCTTAATATTGTCTAACTGGCTGGGATCTGGTTGTCTAAGCGGAGCCAACACTTCGAGGGAGGCAGGTGCAGACGACATAGCGGTGGGAGGCATAACTTCAGGATAGAAAATAACGCCGATCGCGACTCGATGGTTACGGGTCTTGAAACAAGACTAGTGCTAGGGCAAGGATGTTTCCAGTAGGGACAGCGCAACGAAGAATTGCTCAGGCAACTTTAGGATAGTAGAAGCAGGGAGCTGAATGCAAAACTAAAGGCGGCGCTGCCTAATGGCACCGTGAGATTGTCAATGCCATAGTTTGAGAAAGCCTCTAGTCCGGTTGCCAGCAAGGAAACGCCCAGAGCAATGACCCAAACCTGCCAGAGGCTACCATAAACACCAAGTAAGATCAGGCTGCTGACAAAATAGCTGATTGCCGCCATAGCCAGTGACCCTTCCCAGCTTTTTTGCATCCCCCACAATTTATAAGGATGACGACCAAATCGCTGGCCAATGAGAGCCGCTAACCCATCCCCCCAAGTCATGACTAAAATTCCGATCGCCGCATGATAGGGTTGCTGAATCGACCAAAACCAAGCCACTAAGATGCCAATGCTGACGGCATAGAAAAATGTGCCCAAGCTTTTGCGCCCCACACCATTAATGCTAGGCAGAATGGGAAAACGGTAGGACAGAAAGGCGATCGCACTAAAGAAAATCGAGGCAACAACCCCGACCCACATTGGAATCTGGAGCCACCAGGCCAACAGAATCACATTGCCTGTACCAATATGCACAACTTTCCGCACGACTTCAGGATTTGCCAGCTTGGTACGGTATAGCGCTTCAGCTATCCCTCCAACTAGCCCTAGCCAACCAGCGGCGATCGCAAGCTGGAGCCAGAGAGAAGACGTTGCAGCAGCAAACCAGGATGGCAGAAGCATTAGGGCAAATCATGCAGCGATCGGAAGGTCATTTCTTCACTGTAGTGGATTTTGTCCCGGATTCAGAACGAGGGAAACTTTCGTATACTTTTCTCAATTACATATTCTTTGGATAAAAAATGACTACTCAACTCCCCTCAATTCAATTTTTTGATGGTGTACCAGAGGAACTGGATGATGTCAGTCTGCGGCGCAATCGTTCCACGGGTGTCCGCTCAGTCTTAATGACATTCAAACATTTAAACTCAATTAGTCAGTTCAATAGCTTTCGGTATCGCTTTTCTGGCTGTATGAAATTGATTGATGATGAAGGTCAAATCAGTGTGGAACCAACTTCTGTCAAGTTTTACTTTAAGGGCGATGATGGCGATGATTTCGATCGTCTAGAATGTCGATTTGATCTCGATCGCGATGATCATTGGGAACGCTTTCTGCGGTTCATGAATCGCTATGCTGAGGCTAATGGCATGGAGTACGGGGAGCCGACCCAAAAGCCAGAGGTATGAAGCCGAAACGTCAACGTTAATTGATGATAAGGTGACTGATTAGTGGCTTAGTGATTGTGTTTTTCGCTAATGCCCATGATTAATCACCCATACTAAACGATTGACGGATGAAAATAGCGATTACTGGTGCGACGGGATTTGTGGGAAGCCGTTTAATCGAACGCTTGCAGGCAGACGGGCATCAGGTGATTGCCTTGACCCGAGCTCCTCAGCAGGCTCAGCAAATATTGCCACCGTCCAACTTTCCTAATCTAGAGATTGTCGCGTACACTCCTACCGAGTCGGGAGACTGGCAACAGGTAATCTCTGGGTGTGATGGGGTGGTTAATTTGGCAGGAGAACCGATCGCGGAAAGCCGTTGGACTGCTGCCCACAAGCAAGTCATTCTCGAAAGTCGGCAGGTAGGAACGCAAAAAATCGTTGAAGCGATCGCTCAAGCCAACCCCAAACCCTCTGTCCTCGTGAGTGCCTCCGCGATTGGGTATTACGGAACCAGCGAAACTGCCACATTTGATGAAACCAGTGCTCCCGGTGACGACTTCTTGGCTGAGGTCTGCCAAGCCTGGGAAACCGAAGCCCAGAAGGTTAAGCAGTCAGGTGTCCGGTTAGTAATTATCCGAATTGGCATTGTTTTAGGCATGGGTGGCGCGATCGCAAAAATGCTGCCCCCTTTCAAACTCTTTGCCGGAGGTCCAATTGGCACTGGCAAACAATGGTTTTCCTGGATTCACCGCGAGGATCTGGTGAATTTGATTCTGCAAGCCCTGACTCGATCAGATCTAGAAGGAACCTTTAACGCTACGGCTCCAAATCCGGTTCGGATGGCAGAATTGTCCACCACTTTGGGGCAAGTGCTGAACCGTCCATCCTGGCTTCCAGTTCCATCATTTGCGCTAGAAGCTTTACTGGGCGATGGCGCTAAAGTCGTATTAGAGGGACAACAAGTGTTACCCAAGCGTACCCAAGCTAGTGGCTTTGAGTACCAATACCCCACACTGAAACAAGCTTTGACTGAGTTTCTGCCATGATGTGAGTACGCAAAAAAAATTTCCCTGCCGCAGTCGCCAACTGATACAGGGAGGAGTACGTACTCTGATTGAAATCTGACTCGGCGATCGCTGAGCTGGCAGAATTCTGGACTCACGACAACTAGAAATCCAGTTCTGCCAGGTAGCGATCGCTCTGAGGTGGCTAGGAAAGTCGCCCTTACAGGCTAAAGCAGACGGTAGTATCTGCTATGGTCTTATAGGCGCGAGCAATAAGCTTTATGCATCGGTCTGCGGAAAATCAAGGTAAATTCCTCAGAAGCCACTTTTAACTGAATTGATAACTGATGGCATCGGATGGCTCTGGGTGCCTTCTACTGGCTGATAAATCGGTAGTTCAACCATGAATGTGGTTCCACCCCCTGGCGCCGAACAGCAAAAAATTCGCCCATGATGGGTTTCGGTAATAATCTGATGAGAAATTGATAGCCCTAATCCCGTACCAACTCCCATGGGCTTAGTCGTAAAGAAAGGTTCAAATAAGCGTTGTTGGACTTCCAAGGGAATGCCAGGACCATTATCCGAAATACTAACGGCAATTTGATTGCTATTTAACTGTTGAGTAATAATCACAATCTGCGGTTGTTGATTGCTCGCCTGTTCTAACAGGGCATCGATCGCGTTACTCAACAGATTCATGAAAACTTGATTCAGTTGATTGATGTGACACTCGATCGCAGGCAGATCACCAAACTCTTTCACAATAGAAATTGTTGGTTTGTAGCGATGTTGCAGTAGTAGGAGTGTATTTTCAATCCCCGTATGGAGATCAGAAACCTGCATTTCCCGTTCATCCAACCGATAGAAATTGCGTAGGGTTAGGACTAATTCCCGGATGCGATCGGCTCCCAGTTTCATGGAATTAACAATGCGGGGCAAATCTTCCAGCGTGAACTCCAGGTCAATCTCCTCCAACACAGATTGAATATGAGGATGCTGGTCAGCACCACTTTCCTGATATGCCTGAAGTAGGCTCAGGACATCCCGTACATGCTCGTCAACATAGGGTAAATTGCCATAAATGAAGTTAATCGGATTATTAATTTCGTGGGAAATTCCCGATAGCATCTGACCCAGAATCGCCATCTTTTCCATCTGCACCATTTGCTGATGGATACGTTGAGATTCTGCTAAAAGTTGGGTGAGATGGCGACCTTGCTGCTCAATTTCTTCGGTTTGTTGATTGACTTTTTGCTGCAGCGTGGCATGGGATTGTTCTAATTGGATAATCCAGTGAATTGCTTTGTCCAATGCCACTGTTTGAGGAGCAATCACCAGTTCAGTCAGGAGCGCAAGGTAAGAAGCTGCCATTCTAGTGCGGGAATCGATCGTAAAAGGGTATTGAACGCTAGTAAAGTCAAGATCGCTACTCAGTAATTACAGGGCTAACGATGAGCTTTCAGCAACAAACGTTGCCTAACTTAGAACAATTTAATTTCTAGGCTAAGCCAGATTGGGCACTTCGCCTGTGAAATTTATACCTATGCAACAAGATACTTCAGTGACTTGGCAGCGACATCAGTTGGCTGTAATAATGAAAGAAAAATGAAAACCTGACTTGGAGCCTGGATTATTTGTGAATCCCTATTCATCTGCCCCTAGCCAGCCCACCCTACACCTTGAGAGTACCCTAACAGAACAGCCCTCCCATCATGGCTCAGATGTTAGTTGGAACTCTCCTCTGACCTCTAGGCTGCTGGTGGAGGAAAAGGAACGTTCATCCACGATTGCAGAACCAACGCCGCTCTCGCCATCAGTCCCATCACCCCGTCCCATTTGGACAATTTTCACCTCAACCTTCATCACGATTTTTCTGGCAGAATTAGGCGACAAGACTCAGGTGTCTACCTTGTTGATGAGTGCTGAGTTTCACAAGCCCTGGGTAGTGTTTACAGGTGCAGCAACGGCACTAATTACTACAAGCCTTTTAGGAGTATTGGTCGGACGTTGGCTCTCGACTCGGTTATCGCCAAAAACATTAGATACAGCAGCAGGAATTACTCTGGCACTCCTTTCTGTCGGGTTGCTGTGGGATGTATTTAAGATGTAAGGCGATCGCCTAGAGCAATGATCTGGTTCGAGCAGACAATCTAGTCTAGAAATGCCCCAAATTAGGGGGCTGCAACAGTCGCCTGATCGCAGGCTCACGGAGTTAGAGGGACAAAACAGGTCAGAATTTGAGAGGACTTCACGCGAATGGATTGGCATCTCTTAGGACTGAGTTTTATTACCGTTTTTCTATCGGAATTAGGCGATAAAAGCCAACTCGCTGCAATCGCTTTAAGTGGCGGTTCGCGTTCTCCTCGGGTGGTCTTCTTTGGTGCCGCTGCCGCTTTACTCGTCGCCAGTTTTTTAGGAGTGATTGTGGGCGAAGGGACAGCACATCTGTTGCCCGCTAAAGTGATCAAAATTATTGCCGCGATCGGGTTTGCGGTGATGGCAATTCGCTTACTGTTGCCGAAACCTGAAACCACAGAAGAAGTGAGCTAACCATAGTTCAGATTCCGACTTCGGGCATTCAGACTTTGGCGTTCTAGAATAGAACTGTAGGCTGAATGTAAAGAATTATGGCTGCCAACGTTGAGATTTATACCTGGAGTATCTGTCCGTTTTGTATCCGGGCAAAAGCTCTGCTCGATCGCAAAGGGGTGGATTACACCGAATACTGTTTGGATGGGGATGAAGCAGGGCGAGCAAAGATGGCTCAACGAGCAAATGGTCGGCGATCGCTGCCACAGATTTTCATTGATGATCGGCATATTGGGGGTTGTGATGATCTCCATGCCCTGAATGCTCAAGGTAAACTCGATCCACTGTTAGCGAGTTAACCGGAGAAACGCGATCGTGAAATTTACCTTTATTATTGACCCGATCCAACGACTTGATCCGGGGCATGACACCAGCGTGGCCTTGATGGAAGCCGCCCAGGAATTGGGGCATGAAGTCTGGATCACCCAAGCCAATCAATTGGGGGTGGTAAATGGTCGCGCCACAGCTCTATTACAACCGGTGCAATTAACTCCGGTACAACTGGTTGATGGGTTATGGGTTGCCGCCAATCCCTGGTTTGTGTTGGGTGACAGCACGATCGGCGATCTCGATGACATGGATGCGGTGTTCATGCGGACAGATCCACCGGTGACTGTGCCCTATCTCTATGCCACTTATGTCCTCGACTACATTGATCCAACAAAGACCTTAGTGATCAATTCACCGCAAGGCATTCGGGCAGCGAACGAAAAAATGTATGGCTTGCAATTTACCGAAGCTATGCCCGAAACGATCGTCAGCCAAAATAAGCAGGTGATTCGGCAGTTTGTGGAGCAGAAAGGGGCAGCAGTGATGAAGCCTCTCGGCGGTAAAGCTGGAGAAGGCATTCTGTTTCTGGAACCCAGCGATCGAAATATCAACTCGATGATCGAAATCAGCACTCAGCAGGGACAAGTACCTGTCATGGTGCAAGCCTATTTGCCAGCCGCCAAAGATGGGGATAAACGGATCATTCTCTTAAATGGTGAACCAATTGGGGCAGTGAATCGCATTCCCACTGGGAATGAATTTCGGGGCAATATGGCAGTCGGCGGTCGGGTCGCTCAAGTCAAGATTACCGATCGCGAACGGGAAATTTGTGCCCAACTGGCTCCCGTGCTGCAACGAGATGGTTTGATTTTTGTGGGGATTGATGTGATTGGTGGTTACCTCACAGAGGTGAATGTCACCAGCCCTACTGGAATTCGCGAGATCGATCGCTTGGAAGACACTCGCTTAGGTCATCAAGTCATCAACTGGATTGCTCAACATCGAGCAGAACGACTGCAAGCGGCAGCGATCGGTGATTTGTGAAGCAATCATGAACCTTAATGAAGTTCGACCGAAATCTCTCTGAGATCCAGTGAGGTTTTATTCAGCCCCCAAATAGATAGAAGAGAGACAGCAACAAGCCCCCCTTGCTACTATCTCTCTTACTCATCGCATGAACGGAGTTACACAACCCACTGCATTTAGACTAACTGTTGCACTTTGAGATTGGGTAAAGTTCTCATGAACTCAGAGTGAGCAATTGATGAGGGTTCTCCGGGATTACAAAGACACGCCAGATGGATCCCCCCAACTTGGCGTGTCTTTGTATTGGGTAATCGCTAGATGCTAGAGAATTACCTCAAGGGTGGACAAGGAGTCACCGCTAAATAGCCTCCGGCTTCCAGGACAAAGTCATCAAAGTCAGTATCTTTACCAGGTCTGGGTAAGCCTTCATCATCCCAGGAGATCCGGACGCCGACAGTATCCCCTTGCTGCCCACCATCCAGGCTGCCTGCAAACCGAGTCGCATCAACGCTGACCGACTCTACCCGGCGGCGAGTTGGACCTGTCACACTCACCGACTCCAGGTACATGGTGTAACGGTTCCCTGCTTTAAAGGTGTATTCCGCTAACCCACTAGCTTCACCACGACCGTTGACGATCGTACCGCCCTGAACTGTACCCAGGTAGTCGATCGGGGTTCCCGTATTATTAGCACCTGGATCAGACGGTTGGCGTTGCCCAGTGCCATAGCTGTCAAATGGCTTAGTTTCTCGGAAGAGGACAGTACTTTCGCCCGTAGTCACATTCACAATCCCTAATGTGGATTGGTAAGCTCCGTGAGTTTCCTTGACTTCAAACTCTACGACCGTATCTTCTGTGAAGACAAACTGAGTATTCCCCAGCGTATCTTGTTGCGCCTGCACTGGCAGAGCGGTTGTACTGACCAACCCAGTCACAAAGGCTCCTAATAACCCGATCGCTCGGGTACGCTGATGTTTAATTAAGTTCATAATGTGCTGACTCCTGCTCACCAAAAATTGCGACATGACAGAGAGTGGGATTTACCAACTGCGCAAAGCGGGATTCGGTCTGGAACGTTCTAGATCAGCTAGCGTTGCCCGCAGGGTTTCTGCCTGAGTCCTCAATTCCTCTAACCGGACACACGCTTCGGGGGTAGGCGGAGCGGGTAGCGGTTGACGGGCAAACCGTCGGGGAGTCACGGCAGGATTTTGCTGCTCAAATTGAGCGATCGCGTCGTTACAGGCCGCAAAAGCGGTTTCAGCATCCTGATTCAGTTGGGTCGTTCTGGCAATGATATCGGGATCGATCGGTACTCCGTCATACAGAGGTGCAACATTATTCCAGTAGTTGGTGCCAGTGATATCGGTATAGGGGCGATCGGCTCTGGCTGATGTTGCCAGGAGGCTGACTGTAGCGATCGCCAAGCCAACGGTCCAGGTTAATGATGGTTTGACACACATTGTTCCGTCCTCCTCTAAAACTGATAAGCGAAGCCAGCACCGAGCACAAACCGGGGATCATAGTTATCAACAGACACTAAATCCCGCACGGCTGGAGTAATCACAAACGGAATGTTTTTGAAGGGGGCGATCGACACCCCTAATGCCAGGTCGGTGCCTGTCCATTCAGCAATGAAACTAACTGGACGAATAATCCGGACGGCAATATTGCCAAACACGTTGATGTTATTTTCACCCGCACGAATCGCGCCTACGGAACGGAATTGATTATCACCCACGCCAGCGGTCACAGCAACCCGGCTAAACGGTTCATCAATAGAATCCTTCAAGCGGAAAATTTTGGTGACAACTCCATAGACGGAATCTTCAAAATCATTGCGACCAATGTTGAGAAAGCCATTCCAGCCGACGGCAACCGCGAGATCACCCGGGAAGCGCTTGTGTAACTTGGCATTAAATCCACCTTTGCCAAAGTCCATATCACTAGCGAAGGCGTAGGATAGCTCTAATCCGGCATATTTGTCGGCATCCCCTAAGCCGATACCAACCCCGAAAGTGCCGGCATCAAAATCATCTTCCCGCACATCCGATTGGTAACTACCACTAATGAAAGCCGTCATTTTATCGGCTCCATAACCCACCGGAATATAGATACTCAGGGCTGGCGAGGCTTCTAACCCGTAGGGTTCTGGTACGACTAAAGGTTGAATCGGTTCGGGACGCGGACAGCGATTAGCTTGAGCGATTTGAGTCCCATCAGGGGTAAAAGCTTGCGCTACACAATTATGCGGAGTGGCAGCACTGCCAGCCGTAGCCCGATCGAGCTGCTTATTGCCAACTCCCACAACATCAGTGAGTAACGTGGGATTGCCTGCCAATTCGAGTTGAACTGGGTTGCTAGGAGCAGCCATGGCAGCAGCGGGGGTAGTGGAATTAACTTCTGCTGTACCAGTTAGCTGTGAGGCACTGGAATTAGACTGGATATCGGCAGTCTGGATCGTTTCTGGGGTAGAGACAATGCTAGGCGTTGAGGCTCGATCGCCCTCAATGCTAGGCAGATCAGCTACAACCGTAGATTGAGACATCACTGGATGCATAACTGCGTCCGTTGTGATCATTTCTGGCGCTGCAACAGCGATCGGGGCTGCTGTCTGATTATTCTTTAATGCTTGAGATTCAGTAACAGGTGAAACTGGAGTTTCTGCGGAAACTAAAACAGGTGAAGAAGTGTCGATACTGTCAGCAGCTAGTTGAGATACTTCGCCCTGAACGATCGGTACTTCAGTTGCATGAGCCGCCAGGCTACTGACTGCAACACTTGCCAATGTCCATAAGGCAATACCGGGGAGGCGCATAACAATCTCCTCAAACTCACGCCAAATAACTGAGAAACGCGGTTGATGATAGGAATGAACTCCTACATTCCTTTATACATAGCTTGAACAGCTGAACTGGACTAAAAGTCACAAAAATCAAATTCTTTCTCTATATTTCTAGCTTTTTCTGCTTGTTCTACAGTTCGATACATTTTTTCATGTTTAAGTATTTAATGGCTAGTAAAAAATAATTTTCACAGCTATCTATAAACGAAATTTCTACCTAAAGATAGACGAGTATTTTTAGCCACCGACTCATTTTTTACTTTCTATTTCTTTACATCAGCCTGAAGTAGGACTCAAGCCATTAATTTGTTTCAATAAAAAAGATGGTAGGAATTTCTACCATCTCAGTTGATCAATTCACTAAAAAGAGTGAGCTTTTTCTCTTACACAAAACTTGATCGCCTTAATTTACGCCTTTGCCAAAGGTCGTTGAATTACGGTTTCACTAATTCGGCGCCGATCGCCAGATTGAATGCCGACAATGCGCACATAATCTTTAGGATGTTCGCTTAAACATGCTTCTAGAGCCGCGATCGCGGCTGCCCCATCACCGTGATAGCTGCCGTAACAGTTCCAGGAGTTCGTGCGGAAGCGGCGATCGTCCACATACTCAATGCCTAACCGATGTCCCTGGCTTAAAATCCGGTTAACCTCAGTCATGACATCGGGAGTGAGCCGGTTGCTAGAAGGTTGTCCAGCGTAGCTTGTCGACTGAGGAGCCGTGGGGTTTACGGCTTGCCCGTTCCCCATTTGCCCATTGCCGCTATAACTCCGGAAGAATTGGAGGTCGTTAGCGTTATTAGGTGATGGAGCAGCAGACCGATCGCTGGTGTCGCCTAATTTACGATTGAAATACAGCGATTTGTTGTATTCCTCTGCCAACCGCATTTCTTGCACTCGTTTTTGTTCCTGTACCATCTGCTGACCAACTTCGATCAAATGGGGCAGGCTAAAGTTGGGTCTTTGGAATTCTGGTGGAGCTTCGGCACTATTCACCACCCGCGATGAGATCCGCTCTATCCCTACTTTTTGAATCAATTGCTGGACTTGTTCATCGTATAACCGCGATCGCACCGCGCCAAAAAAGTCGATCGATTGCTGGGGAAAGGCATCGACTAATTGTTCAATGTCACCATGCGCAATGCGATCGACCTGGAAAATGCCCGCGACGATGCCAATGCGATCGTCGCGATTCGGCTCCCAGTAAAACTTCTCCATCCGACCATCCCGAATTAAAGGTTGGTACAGGGTTGAAAAGTCGTTACCCGTGACAATGATCGGAATCCGTTGAATCGGTTCGGAGTCATACGCACCGGGAAGCTGCACGTTAGTTGGATTGTCGGCAATGTTCATTAACGTGCCATTCACCAACTGAGTATTGACCGTGTACTGCGTGTACTGATCAACTCGTCCGGCTCCGGCATCAATATCATTGATCATCAGCACAGCCATCTTGCCGCGCACCTTCACGAGTTCGGCGGCTTCTCGGTAGCGCAGGCGGATCAAGCGAGCAGGATCACCCGCATCCGGACTTTCTAACTCCCCGGCCGACATGTGCACCACATTAATGCCCATGCGTTCAAACACCAGTTCGCACTGGAACGATTTGCCTTCGCCTTTGCGTCCGTGGATTCCCAAAATCAACGGCACTTTGACATTCGGGAGATTCAGGTAGTTTTTGGTAATGTGAACTGCTAGTTTTTCTAGAAATCGGGGAGCAATATAGTAACTCATGGCACTCGGTAACTCTCAGTTGCAGTAGAAAAAAACGGTTGATTTAGTTGAACCAGTGGTGCCAACCTGCTGATGTTTGCACCAGTCGAGCAAATTCTGTATAGCCTGCCGCATCCGGATGGTAGCCATCATGTGCTGCTGCTTCTTGTAGCCAAACCGGCGATCGCGACAGCGGCATAAATACATCTAAAAAGGGAATCGTTAACTCATCACACAACAGCGATAACTGTTCGGTAAATTGGCGAATCCGATCGTTTTGCTCGGTGTCCGGAATCGCCGCTGGACTGATCATAAACACAGAATATTTTTCTTTGGCGCGACTCAGAATTTGGCGAGTATTGTCCATTGACTGTGGCAGTTCGACTCGCGGTTTACCACCGTCTAAAGTCGTATCATTTACCCCAAAACAAAACACTAACCGATTATCACAGCCCACCGGAAACCGCCGATCGCATTCCGCTTGCCACCGCTGTAATAATTCGGTACTTGTTTCCCGCCGAATGCCCAAATTGTAATGGGTGACTTGATAGCCTTGCTGTGACAAGGTTTGGCAAACTCGTCCTGTCCAGCCCAGATGAGTGCGATCGCCCGTACCGTTCACAAACGATTCACCCAAAAACCCAATTCGGATATCCCGATTAACTTTAGAAATCATGTCACAAAAAATCAGGGTGAGCATTGCTGCCCACCCTACGCCACCGAATAACTAGGGATTAGTTAGTCGCGGTAGCCATTTAGTAGCGGTAGCCGCCGCCGCCTTGATTTGGCTTGTGCACGATGAAGCTCATCACCTGGCACTGCTTAACGTTGTCGAATGCCACCACGCGGATGTAGCAATTGCCATACTCAGAGCGGCACTGTTGCACTTCATTCAGCACTTCTTGAGGAGAAGAGCAGTTGAACAGAGGCAACTTCCACATGGTCCAGTAGTAGATTTCAGCGTCAGAAGACTCGTTAAACTCAACGCAAGGGTGGTAGCCTTGGTCGATCGTGTACTGGATTTGGCGAGCGATTTGAGCATCGCTGAGTGGAGGCAAGTAAGAAAAAGTTTCGTAACGACGCTCTTTGGGTAGGGTCTTCATGAATGTCCTCTACGTAAATAACTGAAGTGGTGTAACTAAAAAGGGATGTGCGAAACCGTAATTACCAGAGAGACTCGGGCGGTAAGCGATCGACTCCAGGTGGTGGTTCCGACTCAGGCGGAGGTTCAACAGCATCAGACGGTTCGACTGCCGCTTCAACTTCTGCTGACTCAGCCTGTGGATCTACCTGCGTCATGCGTTCCAATTGCTGAGTGCGTTGCTGCAAATTGGCTTGCTGAATTCCTGTACGCAACATTTCCGGGAGGTAATCCGCCACCTCTTCCACGATGTGTTCTCGTACAGTTAAGAGGCGAAAGGCTAACCGCTGCTCCTCTTTAAATAAAGCATCCAGGTAAGCTTCGCTATCTTGAATACTGACCCGATGCGTAAACTGGCGTAACCAATAAGCTCGTTTCGGTTCAGTTTCATCCAACTGAGCAATCACAACCCGCAACGCTTGATACGTCACGTAACTGACTAACGTCTTGGTCGTATCTTTCGCAATCTGCTTGAGATCCATTGGGAATTTGGGAGGGTCGATTTTGGATTTTGGATTGAGGATAGTTGTAAATCCAAAATCCAAAATCCGCAATCGTCAAACCGTCATCAAACGGTGTCAACAGCTTCGAATTCGAACTTGATTTCCTTCCACAGTTCGCAAGCCGCCGCCAATTCAGGACTCCAACGGCAAGCATCACGGATGATGTCGCCGCCTTCGCGCATCAGGTCGCGACCTTCGTTCCGAGCTTGGACGCAAGCTTCCAGAGCCACGCGGTTAGCGGTTGCACCCGGAGCATTACCCCAGGGGTGACCCAGCGTACCACCACCGAACTGAAGCACAGAGTCATCGCCGAAGATTTCTACGAGAGCCGGCATGTGCCATACGTGGATACCACCGGAAGCCACTGCCATCACACCAGGCATAGAAGCCCAGTCTTGAGTGAAGTAAACCCCACGAGAGCGGTCTTGCTCAACATAGTTTTCCCGTAGCAGATCGATGAAACCGAGGGTGATCGCTTTGTCACCTTCCAGCTTACCCACAACGGTTCCAGTGTGGATGTGGTCACCACCAGACATCCGCAAGCACTTCGCCAGAACGCGGAAGTGGATCCCGTGGTTCTTTTGACGGTCAATCACAGCGTGCATGGCGCGGTGGATGTGCAGCAGTACGCCATTGGCGCGGCACCACTTCGCCAGGGTTGTGTTAGCAGTGAAACCAGCGGTCAAGAAGTCATGCATGATGATTGGCATGTCTAGCTCTTTCGCGAACGCTGCCCGCTCTAGCATTTCTTCGCAAGTTGGAGCGGTGACGTTCAGGTAGTGACCCTTGATTTCACCCGTTTCAGCCTGGGACTTGTGGATCGCGTCAGCCACAAACAGGAAGCGATCGCGCCAGCGTTGGAACGGCTGAGAGTTGATGTTTTCGTCATCTTTGGTGAAGTCTAGACCGCCACGCAGACACTCATACACAGCACGACCGTAGTTCTTAGCAGACAGACCGAGCTTAGGTTTGATGGTGCAACCCAGCAGCGGACGACCGTACTTGTTGATCTTGTCGCGCTCAACTTGAATCCCGTGAGGAGGACCTTGGAAGGTCTTCAGGTAAGCCACAGGAATCCGCAGGTCTTCCAAACGCAGAGCTTTCAGCGCTTTGAAACCAAACACGTTACCCACCAAGGAGGTCAGCAGGTTGGTGACAGAACCTTCTTCAAACAGGTCGAGAGGATAAGCAATGTAAGCGATGAACTGGTTGTCTTCACCGGGAACTGGCTCGATGTCATAGCAACGACCTTTGTAGCGATCGAGGTCGGTCAGCAGGTCAGTCCACACAGTGGTCCAAGTTCCGGTAGAAGATTCAGCTGCAACCGCTGCTGCTGCTTCTTCGTAAGGAACGCCAGGCTGAGGAGTTACCCGAAATGCTGCCAGGATGTCTGTATCCTTGGGAGTGTAATCGGGGGTGTAGTAGGTTAGCCGGTAGTCCTGTACCCCAGCCTTGTACCCAGCTTTGGTCTGGGTGCGAGTTTGCGCGTAAGACATAAATCTCCCTTCCTGTAAAATCGTCAATTTTCCCGATCGCAGCCGCCTCAGAAGCGCCCGGACACGACTTCCGAGAGCGTCTGATTCCTCTAGTTATCGCCTTATCTTCGGTTGGGGGAAAACCACTTCAAAGATGCCGAAAAACCAGAATCCGCAGGCTTAATCTTGGCTCACCTTTAGATGTTTTAGGAGTGCTCTCAAAAATAATATCAGTATTCATCCGCATTCAGATAAGCTCGACTTTAGTTCTTCTGTTGAGTTAAATAAACAATAGTTATAAAATAAGTTTTAAAATGTTCTTGCGTAAAGGGACACCATACCCTTAGCTGAAAATCCTACTCTGGCTGTCCTGGTAGTTGCCTGTTTGCAAGGCTTTGCGGCGATCGAACTGACCAACTAAAGCGGATGGATTTTACGGCAAAAGGGTCATAAAAGCCCAAAAGTTTTGTGAATCAATTAAATGATTTTTCATTATCGATCAATTAATCTGGCTTAGATAAATGTTGTAAATGTCGAGTTTGATCTAATAACAACGCCACATCTTCTTCAGCTAATCGCTGCACGTAGTTAATTTTGATCTCTTCTAATAAATCTGTCAGTAGCGTTTGAATCTCTTGCAAATTATTTTGATTCTGTGCTTCTGACATCACAGTGGTACTAAAGTTTTGGACTAACCGAGTGGTCAGTTTAGCCAGTTCTGGATCTTCTAAAGACGCTTTTACCGACTCGTAAACCGTTTGGGTTAAGGTAGCCACAACGCGATCGGTAATTTGTTGTGGTAAATTAGTCATCCCTGGCAATGCTTGTAATCCTTGATAGGCAGGCGATTGCTTCAGGACACTCATCACACTATGGCTGAGTAACGCTTCTAAATCCGGTTGAATTTTGGGAAATACGCGATATAACACTAATTCCATTAATTGTTTGGAAATCGCTTCAATTTCATTCACATTGTTAATGTCAATGTATCGCCGCCCACCCGCACTTTGCAGCCATTGCATCACTTCTCCCCGTCGAATTGACCCTTGCATTTGATTGATTACTTGGATAATCACTAACTCAGTCATTTCTTCCGCGATCGAGGCGACAAATCCCTGCCGCATCTGCGCATTAATTTGATCTAGATCAATAATGCCGACGGTATTTAATCGCAGCACGGTAGGCAGCACTCGGGACAATGCCAGAGGTGGGAAAAATAAACTAAAGGGGGTAAATAAGGGAATGTCATACCAACGCCAGAGCATAGCATCCAGCCAATTCAAGCTGGTATAGCGGCTACTGAGGTAATACGTCCGAGCGAGAAACTCCAGGAAGAAGAGGATAACAAAGGGGGCATCAATGATCCAGAAGTTGTCAGTAAACTCGCCATTCTCTCCAATCGCTCGGTAATAGTTAGTGGCAATTAAGGGCGCGATCGTTTGGTTAAACCAACCATCTCTGATAAACAAATTGCCTTGGGTATTAAACGACCCAACTTCGGACTGAAACCCATATCGCGCCAGATACGGCTCTGACCAAAATAATTCAAATGCCTTGGTAGAAGATAATTCTTGCTGCGTTTTCTCTTGAACTCGATCGCGAATTTGATTTTTGATCCGCTCTAAGGTGCCGCTCTTGCCCACCGCCGCAAACGGATTACTACTAATCATGTCCGCACTGAGAATGCGCAACTGTTTCAAGGTCGCAGCAACTTCTGGCGATCGCAGTCCGGATGGTGTTCCGGCTTGGCTAACCTGTTGTTCTAACCGTCGCACCAAACGCAGGTAAAACTCAGTATCCCGGTTCGGTTCAATCCCTTTAATCGGGTCATACAAGCAGGTAATGAACGATTTCTGCACCAAGCGTGGCGGTTCATTCGGGCGGCGAGAGGAATCCGGGCAGGGATAGTGGGTTCCCGGTAGAATGGGGATCTGTTTGCCAACAAATGGAATCACCACATTGCCCTGCAACCAAAAATTCCGCCAAGACACATAAGTGAGGTCAAACATCACCAATCCCAGGTTCGCTAACGCAACGATCGCCATCGTGCGCTCAAACAACCGATTACAGGGATTTTTCGGGCGACGTTTTTTCTTGACGGTGGGCTGAATTGCCATAGGAGTGGCAGGGAGTAGGGTACAGGGAATAGGGTACAAGCAATCGGCAGTCAGCGATCGGGTATTAATATCAGGAAAGAATATGGATAGCAGTGCAGCCACCCCAGTCGTAGAGTCCTGGCGGCAGGGAGAACTGGTGGAAGTGACCATTACAGACTTAAGCGATCGCGGCGATGGCGTGGGGCGCTATGGGCAACGCGTCGTGTTTGTGCCAGATACGGTAACGGGCGATCGGGCAATGGTACGATTGGTGCGAGTCAAGCCTCAGTACGCCTATGGTAAGCTGCACGAACTGCTAGAAGCATCCCCCCATCGGATTCGTCCGCGCTGCATTGTGGCGGATAAATGTGGCGGTTGCCAGTGGCAGCATGTTAGCGATGAGTACCAGCAACTTGCTAAACAGAATCAAGTCATCCAGGCATTAGAACGGATTGGCGGATTTCAGTCGCCTCCGGTTGAACCCCTGTTACCTGTTGCCGAACCATTAGGCTACCGCAATAAAGTCACCTATCCAGTCCGCCGATCGCAGTCTGGGCAAGTTCAGGCGGGCTACTACCAGAAAGGTAGCCATGATCTGATTAACCTCAACCAATGTCCGATTCAGGATCAACGCTTGAATCCGTTGTTAGCCGAAGTCAAGCAAGATATTCAGACCCGCCATTGGGGCATTTATGACGAAACCAAGCATCGGGGTAAAATCCGTCATCTTGGGTTACGGATTGGGCGGCGGACGGGCGAAATTCTCCTCACTCTAGTGGCGACTGACGCCAATCTAGCCGGGATCGAAGAACAGGCAGAAGATTGGTTAGCTCGCTTTCCGGGTTTAGTCGGCGTGTTGTTGAATCTCAATCCCGATCGCACCAATGCCATTTTTGGGTCAGAAACGTACTGTGTGGCGGGACAATCAGATTTACAGGAAGAGTTTGCCGGACTAACGTTACAAATCCGGGCAGACACCTTCTTTCAGGTCAATACGGAACAGAGCGAAGCGTTATTGCAGGTAATTCTGGAGCAATTAAACCTGCAAGGTTCAGAAATCATTCTGGATGCTTACTGTGGCATCGGCACCTTGACGTTGCCTTTAGCAAAACGGGTGAAACAAGCGATCGGGGTGGAAATTCAGCCCGAGGCGATCGAGCAAGCCCAGTTAAACGCGGAATTAAATGGTTTAACTAACGTCACGTTTCTGACCGGAGCGGTCGAACAGGTATTGCCGGAGCTGGAGGTACAACCTGATATTGTCTTACTCGATCCACCCCGCAAAGGCTGTGAATCCGCCGCGATCGAGGCTTTACTCCAGATCCAACCGCCTCGAATTGTTTACGTCAGTTGTAATCCAGCAACTCTGGCTCGCGATCTGAAACAACTCTGTGCCACAGGAGTCTATCAACTCAACCGGGTACAACCTGCCGACTTGTTTCCGCAAACCGCCCACGTTGAATCTGCTGCATTCTTGAGTAAAGTAGACGATCGAGGCTCTAGTCCGGTCTAACTCATAGACCTCTTCCTGCCTCATAATCTACGGTGTAGACTGCATCTTGCCTAACGTGCCGCAGTCTTGTGAGATCCCCCTAAATCCCCCTTAATAAGGGGGACTTCAAATATCGGCTCGGCTCCCTCCTTTTTAAGGAGGGTTGGGGAGGATCGGTTCCTGAATGTATACCCAGTAGAATTCATCATTCATCGCCAAATTGCCGCATGAAATTTAGCCACATTGTCGAACAACTGAGTGCCATGGCTGGCAAGCCACTCCAGTCCCAAGCAAGCCAAGAATTAGAGCTAACGGGAATTGCTGCGGTTGATCAAGCCACTCCCGGCACCCTCAGTTACATCGAAGGCAGTAAGTTTGCGGCGCAAATTCAAACTACAGCCGCCAGTGCGTTAATTCTGCCCCAGGATGCCACCTTACAAGCCGCTGCTAACGATCGCGGCATTGCCTGGGTAGCAGCGCCAGAACCCCGGTTGATGTTTGCCCAAGCGATCGCGCTGTTCTATCAGCCATTTCGTCCAGCACCGGAAATTCATCCCACCGCCGTGATTGATCCCTCGGCAACGATTGGGGAGCAGGTGGCGATCGGGGCACATGTAGTGATTCAAGCCGGAGTGACGATCGGTAATCAGGTCTGCATTCATCCCAATGTGGTGATTTATCCGGGGGTACGGATTGGCGATCGCAGCACCTTACATGCCAACTGCTCGATTCACGAACGGACTCAGATTGGCACCGATTGTGTGATTCACTCTGGCGTCGTGCTAGGTGCCGAAGGGTTTGGATTTGTGCCGACTCCCCAAGGCTGGTACAAGATGCAGCAGTCCGGGTATGTAGTACTGGAAGATCGGGTCGAAGTTGGGTGTAACTCGACGGTCGATCGTCCGGCTGTGGGCGAAACTCGGATTGGTCAAGACACCAAAATCGATAATCTGGTACACGTGGGACATGGTTGCCAGATTGGTAGAGGGTGCGCTCTCGCCGCCCAGGTTGGTCTAGCCGGGGGGGTAGAAGTTGGTAATCGCGTAATTTTGGCGGGACAGGTCGGTGTCGCCAATAATGCCAAAATTGGGGACGGCGCGATCGCCTCCTCAAAATCCGGAGTACATGGCAGCGTTAACCCTGGTCAGGTTGTGTCAGGCTATCCCGCTGTAGACCACGCCATTTACCTGAAGTCCTCAGCCATCTATAGCCGCTTACCAGAAATGTATCAAACTCTCAAGCAGCTCAAACGCCAAAACCAATAGAACCCTACCAGGGGTTGCCAATAATGGTGAAGGCTGACCAGTAGTAGGGATGCACCAAGTCCCCTCGGAATCCGGCTAGTTCTTCAGGTAAAGTCACTCCTTTACCCGGATCAATGCCCTGTAGTAACCCATTTTCATCCACAAACACTTTGCTTTGCAGCATGGCAAGTTGGGCTCGGCGCAGGGCTTCAGCTTTAATCGGGGCTTTCCGCAGATCCTGATAGAACCGACTCATCAAAGAGGTTGTCCCAATGTCGCTGACATACCATAAACTGGCAAGAGCCGACTTCACCCCAGTCTGCACTGCTAATCCAGCAAAGCCCAGTTCAGCATCGCGATCGCCCAAGGCAGTGGCACAGGCACTTAAAACTAGCAATTCAATTTGGGGATTATTCCAGCCCAGTTCCCGCACCTGATTGAGGTGGAGTTTTTCATTCCATAACTGCACATAGGAATTGGCAATTGAGCCAGGTTGGAAGTCAGCATGGGTCGCCAAGTGAATGACCCCAAATGGTCGCTGTTGCCGAGCCAATTTCAATGTTTCTATGGTCGCTTTAGTGTTCAGATAAGATTGCCCTGTCCACTGTTCTCGAACTTCCGACAGTTCGATCGGGACGGCAGGTAACGGTGGTTGCTCCTGGGTGCTCTCAGAAATTCCCAAACTTAAAACGCCGGTCTTTCGGATATCCTTATAAATTGTGTCTGTTAAGCTGAGACTTGGCATTAACCCGACACTATAGTCTTCAATTAAAAAGCGTTTGCCATCGTAAAGTGCGGCAACGGGTAACGATCGCAAGCCTTCATCCATCATGAACACTAGATTGCCAATTCCCCGTGCCTGTAACTCTGCTTGTACTGGGGCAACTAGCCACTGATACAACTGATAACCACTCTCCTGATAGTCTGTATTCCGAGTCTGGCGTGGATCAGCAACCTGCTCACGGAACTGTTGCACCAAGGCAAGGACTTGCGATCGGGTGGCTGTTGAAATTCGCTTGCGAAGGGCAGGTCCCCTTGCCGTGACGACTAAAACTTCGAGCTGATCGGTGCCTTTGGCGAGGGTCGTCGTCGCTCCGGGGGCTTCTTTAACCTGTCCTAATATGCTACCTGTACCCAAAAACTCTGGCACAAAACTGACATAGACAAAGGCGGGACGAATTCCGGTAGCCCGCTCAATCTCTAAGGCAATCTCTCGCTGCTGGTCGATCGTGGTTAATTGAGGCTGTGGGACGCCCAGGTAAGCCGCAAAGGCACTGGTAAAGTTGCCTTCTGGCGAAGATGGCTCCAGTACAGTATCGGGTAAAACTGATAAATTGTCTGGTGGATCGATCGTCTGACAACTGGTGAGCGCACAGGGATTTGGCTGATCCTTCGGATCCTCATCGTTATCCGGCGGCACTTCCTCAGGTGGGATATCAGGTGGGGGGATGTCAGGTGGCTTAACCTGAATTTGCACCGGAGTAGGGCTGGAATTAGACACACGATCGCTAGCAATCACGGTAAATGCATCCAGCAAGCCTGAAGCCCCGGCTGGTCCTTGAAAGGTGAGGGTATCGCCAGAAGCCACCGTAGTGCTACCAGGTACAACAGGGTTACCATTAACGGTCAACGTTACTCCCGCTGCTACTGAGGCAATGATAAAAGTGCGGTTATCGTTATCTACATCTACCGCGCTTAATGCCAAATCACTAAAGCTAAACGTAAAGGTTTGATCTTGCTCAGCCCCGGTCAGCGGTGAATTCGCTGTAGGAGGTTGAGGAGGCGTATTAACAGAATTAATCGTAATTCCAGTCACAGGCGTAGTTGTATTGCCATTCGGTGCAACGGCAAAACTGCTCCCCGTGGGAACAAAGGTAGCCCCGCGATCGATGACGCCTGCCGTGCCATTCACCGAGGCATCCCCAACCGTAAAGTTCTGGTTAGTAGGAGTAATGGTGGAACCCCCGCCATGCGTGATCGTGATTTGGTTAGGATTAACTGTATTCGTTCCACCTCCTGTTGCCTGCCCGATCGCCGAAATGCTAGCGGTTCTTCCAGCTAGATCCGTAAATGTACCAGTGACACGAATTGCTCCTGCACCCGTTGTGGCTAAGGTGACATCTCCAGCCCGGGCTGTAGCCCCATAACCGAAGCCTGCTCCTGCCGCAACACCATCGGCAAGAATACGATTTAAGGTAATGTCCCCCGCAGAAGAGACAATCACATTTCCCCCAGTGGCATTATTAGCACTAAAGGTAGAGTTGGCAGTAGCTCGACTATCGAGAATGCCAGCCGTGGTTGACCCTGCGGTACTGGTCAGTGTAATTGCTCCTCCGGTAGCCGTACCTATTGCAGATGTCACCGAAGTAGTGAAGTTACCTAAAGCCAGGCTAGTACCGGAAATATTGATAAAGCCCCCGGTCGTCTGGATGGTGTCAGTTAGCGTCTGAAATGTGACCGCCCCGCCACTGGATGTCATGGTCAACCCACCCCCTGCCAGGTTTAAAGTCGCTACCCCAGGCGTGGTTACTCCAGGCGTGGCCCCAGTAATTGAGTTAATCGTGATATTGCCAGTTGCTTGGAGCACAATGTTGTTACCGCTCAAGCTCAGTTGCTGCCAGGATACGGTATTTGCCCCATTGTCCGGCGTCGCAAAGGTGATGTTAGGTAAAGCACCATCTAAAGTTCCGACACCGCCATCAATAATCGTCAAGCTAGATGGATCGAGCAACAAGGTTCCTGTCGTGCCATTCGGGGCAGTGGTATTGACATTACCCCGATATAGCAAGTTCTCCTTACCCGACACTTCTACCAAGCCACCATTTCCGGCTGTGGCTCCCCCTCGAGCCGAAATATTGCCAAAAAACTGAGTCGCTTGATCTGACCAGATAATCACTCTGCCACCATCCCCGCTTTGAATGGCATCAGCATTAATGGTGGAATCTGGAGTGACGATGGTTTGAGCGGCATTTGGCAGGGTTCCCTGTCCCTGATAGTCGCCACCAATGCGAACAATCCCACCCCCCGTCAGACCAGAGGCATTAATATTCGCCCCGACCAGACCAACTTGATTACCGACGACATTTACACTACCCCCGATCGCAGAGTTACTAGCGACATTGACATTACCGGACACGATCGCAGTTCCGGGAGTAGTCGGAATCACAGTGCCTGAACTAGTCAGTTGCACCGTACCATCGGGATTCACCGTTAATCCAGTGGCGCTCGCTAAATTGCCACCCGTTAACAATTGGGGCAATGTGGGTGGATTGGTCGTAGCTAACGTGGGACTGAGCGGTTGGAATTCCAGGCTGAGAACACTGCCAGACTGATTTACCCGCACCAAATTTTGTCCTGGGACTGCCGTGATCGTGACCTGACCTCCAGGAGCCGATAAGGTACCCGTATTAACGACTGTTCCCCCAATCAAACTGAGGGTTTGTCCAGCAGGAACAGCCAGGTTACCCGCATTGACGATCGCCCCCGGCTGACTCATGGAAAAGGCAAAACTGTTGGGCGTACCACTCAGATTGGCATAGTCATTGCTGCCAGTAGCATTAAACCAACTATTGCCAATCCCAATCCCACTAGCCGTTGTGGCAGTAAACGAACCGGGCACATTCAAACTGGCATTATTGCCAAATATAATTCCCGCCGGATTGAGCAGAAACAGGTTGGCGTTACCCCCCGTTACCTGAATTAAGCCATTAATCACCGAGGGATTGCTGCCTGTCACCCGCGCCAAAATATTCTGAATCTGAGTATTGGACAGGAAGTTAGCAATCTGCCCCTGATTCAGCCCAAACTGCTCAAAGCTATGAAATAGGTTAGTTCCTGACTGCGTCCCCCCAGTAATATCAAACTGATTACCATTCGGAGCAACGATCGTGCCAGTGCCATCTGAATCGGCAACCGGTTGAGCTTGGACGATCGTCGTACCTAATAGCCCGACTAACGGCAAGGACGCTAGGAAAGCACTAACCTTCCAGTTGGCAAAATGGTGTAAGCGGGGTTTGGCATGCTGCTGCCAGGTTAGAGGCAATAAAGCCCGTAAATTGGCTTGCCAACCAGTCGTTGCGGATAACTGGATCTGCGTCCCAGAAAACAAAGGGACCACTAACTCAGGCTCTGGTTGCACCGTCCAAATCGGCAGGGTAGAGTGCCTATCGGTTACAGAAGGGACGGCTAAGGGTAAGGTAGCACGTTGCCGGAGGATAAACCGCCCACTGGGAAGTTCGACATCGATCGTGAAGCGATCGCTAAGTCCACGTCGGTACAGTGCCCGCTTGACCGCTAACCGCGATCGCAGCACTTGCTCAATCCGATAGCGCACTGATGTATTACTGCCATGGAGACGGTAATAGTAGAGCGGCGCTTTAAGTTGACGAATTTCAGTAATTTCTGAGATCCGCAGACAGAGATCATAATCTTCCGCAAATTCGATCGCGGTATCCAATCCTCCGGCTTGCTCAAACGTAGAGCGCCGGATTAAGCGGAAGTGAAATGTCATAAAATCGACCAGCAGCCGCTCTGGACTGTAGGGAATCTGGCAAGCCGACCCATAACCCAAAACTTGCCCCTGCTCGTCGATATTCAGATAATCGGTGTAGACCATGCCCGTAGTCGGGTGAGTTTCTAACACCGCTAGAGTTTGTTCTAGCGCTAACGGATGCAGCAGATCATCATGATCCACCCAACCTAGATACAGCCCCGTTGTTTGGGCGATCGCTCCCGCTAAAGCTGCCACCCGACCTCGATGTTCCGCTTCAATTACTCGCACCCGCCGATCGCGCTGGGCATAGTCACGGGCAACAGCAACAGAGTTACCGCTCGTAGAACCGTCATCCCAAACTAATAGTTCAAAGTTGGGATACGTCTGTGCCAAAACACTTTGGATCGCTGCCTGTAAATAGTCTCGATCGTCGTTGTAAGTAGTAATGATTAAAGAGATCAGCGGTGCCATAGCCTTCTCCAGCGCTATCAATAGCTGAAACATCCCAGCCCATCCCAAAATACTTGGGATTGATCTATTCGGCTGTGGATTTTAGATGTGAAGCAGCAAAAATATTGTTCGAATACCCAACGGATATACCTAATCAGACCACCGTTCACCTCCTGACTTACCCAATGCTGGCAAACAAACCATCCAACATTGCGTACCCAACTGCCATTGAGCTTGCAGTAGATCCAATCTTCAAATGGAGGTTGCAGTCTCAACCAAGACCCTGATTCAGGTGTTGCTATTGTGGCAGATTGCCATCGCGACTAGCCGTTAAGTAATGAGAATTAAATTGACCATATGCCCTATGGACATAGCGCGATTTTTAAAATCACTCCACAAATCTTAGTTGAAATTAATGTTCATCAATCTTGGACTAGAACCCTGAATTTAACGACTTGGGGTAGAACTGACATTCGGGCAGGTTGCCGCTAAAGATTCATTCACGTAGTTACCCAACTGGACCGATTGCAACAATCTTGTCCAACTAGCTAACAATTTAGAGTCCTGGGGGCGATTGCAACGTTGTTGCGCCAGAGTTGCGATCGCATCTTGCCAGACTCCAGCCGTAGCTAACACTTTTGGACGCTCTTCTACAGAACTACGATTCAATTGTTCCGTCAAAGTTGCTGATGGTTGTAAGCGTTGGAACGTACCCTCGACAAATGAGATCGATCGATTACCATTCGAGTTACAGATGACAGAAAACTGCCAACGGTAATCTTTTCCAGGTTGCAACGCCGTATTCATGACATTGGCAGGTAACTGATAGCTGATCACTTTGCCACCCCCCATCAGATCCACTGAACCACTGTGGATCGATCGTGAACCATCAAATAATTTAAATTCTGCTTTCGGCGGTACTGTCACCGTAGAAGCAACTGACGGCACATACCAGAAAAAGACTGGGCGATCTGAAATCGTGGCGCTAAACGCATCGGATGGAATCAGTGGCATTAGCGGTTTGGTCCCTTTCAAACAATTGCCACGAGTTCCTGCCCCTTCCCGACGACCAGGAATACCTCGCTTAGGCGGAACATAGTCCTGTGCCATAGCCACAATGGGCGCACTCGCGATCGTGGCACTCAGAACTATCCCCAAGCAAGTAGTGATCGATTTTACAGCGGTATTAGAACCAAACATAGTGACGAGCCTCAACGATTTTTATAGGAATGTCAATTTGCCGCTACAGAGTATAGAGGGAGATCCGGTAGAATCACCACTTTCTAAGATCTAACTAGATCAAACTTTTCAGGCTCATGCAGTGATCGTTTAGACAATTCGTTGCAAGACCGAAAAGCAGATTAAACGATCCAGTATCAAAGAGTTAGTCGCACTCCCTCATGCTTCATAGCCGATCAGACATCGTGTCTTGAAGTATCATCCGTGACTAGCATCTACAACAATTACGGATAGCTAACTACTCGTACTGGGATCGTTCTCGGTAGATTGGTTGATCGGATCGATCGGCAAAATGTTCCCCATCGCCAATGAACCCACAGATTTCTCTCTGCCCGTAGCGTAGCCAACAACGCGGTAAACATCCACTAAGTGATGCTTCCCTTTTAGTGTCATTAATCCCCAATGTTCCACCTCAAATCGCTCCTGAAGATGCACTAAGGTATCTTTAGCAATCAGCACTCGACAGAGATCCGTTTGGCGTTCTTTATCGTAGCTTTCTAAGCGAGAAGCAATATTCACACTATCGCCAATCACGCCATATTCCAGTCGATCTTTGCCCCCTAAACTCCCTGCCACAATCGGTCCTGTAAAGATGCCAACCCGCATTTGAATAGTGGGTAGACCACGCTGTTCCCAATCTTGATTCAGTTTTTGTAAGCACTCTCCCATCGCCAAGGCACAGTTCACAGCTAATTGGGCATCCTGGGAGACTTCGATCGGGGTGGTGCGATTCATGGGCACCCCAAACACCGCTAACATGCCGTCTCCCGTAAACTTATTAATAATGCCTTGATTAGCTCGCACTTGCTGAGTAATCGCGCTGAGATACTCATTGAGCCACTCCAGTAAATTTTCTGGCGGCATGGATTCCGAGATCGTGCTGAAGTTTTTAATATCCGTAAACAGCATGGTTGCCGTTAAGCGTTGTCCCGGCAACTTGCCAGATTTCAGCAGGCGATCGCGGCTTTTCCATAAGGCACTGGCAATTTCTGGTGAGGTATTTTGTCCCAATAATTTCATCATCATTTGTTGTTGACGTTGGGCTTGTTGTGCCCGGTACGCCACCAGCACTCCAGCACTCATCAGTAACCCGATCGCGGGAGTTGCCACGGGGATCCAGCCTTGCTGAAGAAACATACTGTAGCTCGTTAGGAGCAAACCCCCGATCGCCACTACCCCATACACCCCAACCAACAAAGGATGACGAGTAAACCAGGCAAGACATCCACCCAGAACCGTCCAGGTCGCAATCCACACCACCTCAACCCAATCTGCCCAAAACCAGAATAGGGGTTGGTGATCCAGAACAGTACTTAAGATCTGACTCGTCATCTGAGCATGGATCATCACTCCTGCCATCTTCGGAGTCTCAGTTTCAGCAGCACTGTAAGGAGTTAGGTGCACATCCCGCAAACTCCGTGCCGTTGCCCCAATCAACACAATTTTGTCTTTGATCCACTGGCGATCGACCTGCCCATTTAACACTTGCGACAATGTCACCTGTCGTGCCAGATTTCGGCGAGTCCGGTAGTTGAGGAGGATCTGATAACCACTAGCATCCACCGTTTGGTATGCCCCAGAAGTCGGCTCTAACGGGGTAAATTCCACTGTGCCTAATTGCAAGTGGTCGGGATTACTCAGCCCCGATCGCGACACAATATTAGCCGGACGCAAATACGCTAAAGCTAACCGCAGAGAAAACGAAGACAGGGTAGTAGTTTCGTCAGGATTGGCAAACAGCAAGCCGCGACGAATCACAGCATCGGGATCAGTAAAAACATCGTTAAACCCAATCCGCTGAGCGGGCACACCAGGAGGCGGAGCCACCCCAATGTCCTCGTCATCCGGCATTTGCGTAATGACAATGACATTGGGTTGTTGGAGTTGCTTGCTCAAAGCCTGATGTCCAGGCTCCTGGGGCAGATCACGGTACACATCTAAACCAATCACCCGCGGCTGGTATTGCTGCAACCGGTCTAACACCTGGGCGATCGTGCGATCGGACAGCGGCCACCGTTGTTGGGCATAAATGTCTGCTTCAGTAATGGCGACGATTAACAAGCGGGGATCAGGGGGTTGATCGGGACGTAACCGCATCATCTGGTCATACGCTAGCAGTTCTGGCTGTTGTCCCCAGCCTAGCTGTCGCGCTCCAACCAAAATTCCAGTAATGGTCGTGCTAGTAATCCCAATACATAGAATTGTTGTGACAATCGCCGGTGCGTTTGCCAACCTGGAATAAGCATCACGAAGGGAGTCAACCAGAAATCGAGCGCTCACAGGTGCAGAAAAAAAAGGGTGAAGTAGACATAGTTTGGAGCAAGATGCACCTGTCGATTTGGTATGACAGGATTCCTTCACTTAAGGAATACAAGAATGACTCGGAGTGTTCCTGACCCATTAAGGGAGAGGTCGATCGCATGGCTTCTATTCTGCCCTTGATTCAAGCATTTTCAATCAGCACACTGAATCCAGGTGGGCGTGATCGCTCCTACAAATATCCGGGGCACTCTCAACATAGCGCCCTCTGATCTAGCTTGCCCATGCCTCCCTCTTCTCCCCCCAGACTGATTATTGAAGCAGGTCGAACTGAACGCCAGTATTGGCAGGATTTGTGGCGCTACCGGGAGCTGTTTTATTTTCTCTCTTGGCGGGATATTTTGGTGCGTTACAAGCAAACGGCGATCGGCATTGTCTGGGCGCTCATCCGTCCCTTGCTGACCATGATCGTGTTTACGATCGTCTTTAGCAATCTGGCAAAGTTACCGTCCGGTGGCGTTCCTTACCCAATCTTAGTATTTGCCGCGATGTTGCCTTGGCAATTTTTTGCCAACGCGCTGTCTGAATGTAGCAACAGCTTGATTGTTAACTCAAATCTAATTGCCAAAGTGTATTTTCCCCGCCTGATTATTCCCATCAGTGCCGTCATTGTCAGTTTTGTTGACTTCTTGATTTCTGGCATGATCCTATTGGGATTAATGGTGATGTATAACTTTGTCCCCAGTTGGCGGATTGTCACCTTACCGTTGTTCACGTTGCTTGCCTTCGCGGCAGCAATGGGTGTAGGACTCTGGTTAGCCGCCTTAAACGTGCAATATCGCGACTTTCGCTACATCGTGCCGTTTATTGTGCAATTTGGTTTGTATATTTCTCCAGTTGGCTTTAGCAGTAGCATTGTGCCAGAGCAGTGGCGCTTACTTTATTCCCTCAACCCGATGGTCGGAGTCATTGATGGATTTCGCTGGGCAATTTTGGGCAGTAGTACATCTATTTATTGGGCAGGGTTCTTACTGTCGATCGCTCTGGTAACGTCAATTTTGGCAAGTGGGATCTGGTACTTCCGCCGCATGGAACGTACCTTTGCGGATGTGATTTAGCGCAGTGCAGGCAGATGGCTGATCCGGTGATTCAAGTTAATCAGCTCGGCAAAAAGTATTTGTTACGGCATCAGCAAACCCAGCCGTACATTGCCTTGCGAGATGTGATTACAAATGGGGCTAAGTCGATCGCGCGGCGAGTTCTCTACCCCCGTCGATCGCATACCAAGCCAACCCGCGAGGAATTTTGGGCACTTCAGGATGTGTCATTTGACGTCCAGCCGGGCGATCGAGTAGGTATTATTGGTCGCAATGGGGCGGGCAAATCGACGTTACTGAAACTCCTCAGCCGCATCACTGAACCAACCACCGGACAAATCCGTTTAACCGGACGAGTCGCTAGTTTGTTAGAAGTTGGTACAGGCTTTCATCCGGAGCTAACTGGACGAGAAAACATTTATTTGAACGGGGCAATTTTGGGCATGAGCAAAGTCGAAATCAAGCGCAAGTTTGATGAAATTGTGACTTTTGCTGAAGTAGAAAAATTTCTCGATACTCCAGTCAAGCATTATTCATCGGGTATGTATGTGAGGTTAGCATTTGCCGTAGCAGCTCATTTAGAACCAGAGATTTTGATCGTCGATGAGGTATTAGCCGTTGGTGATGCTGCATTCCAAAAAAAATGTTTAGGCAAGATGGAAGATGTAAGTAAATCTGGCAAAACCTTACTCTTTGTCAGTCACCAAATGGGCATGGTGTCTCAACTGTGTAACCAGGCGTTATGGTTAGAGAAAGGTAAGATTGTGCAGCAAGGAGAGCCGCAATCAGTCATCACTGCTTATCTAAAACATGGCTTCTTTAATCAGCAGAATAGCGTTGTGCGATCGGCGGCTATCACCAATCAAAAAAGCATTTTCATTGCTGCAGCCAAAACACTCAACTCCTTAGGTCAACCAGCGACAGAATTCGGACATATTGAACCAATTTATTTGCACATTCACTGTGTGATTCAGCAGATCAAAGCCGATGTATTGATTGGAGTAGCGGTCAAAGATCGGCTAGGTCGCAAGGTTTTTACTAGCCAGACAGCCATTTCTCCACATATCAACACCTTTAGGGCAAAAAACCTAGTTGCCACGATGGCAATCCCAGCTAATTTTTTGACCCCAGGACAATATTTTTTCCTCATTAGTCTACATATTCCCAAAGTTGAAGTTTTAGATGAACTAGATGAGATTTGCGAATTCGCGATCGCGGACGTTGGTTCCGAGTTTTCAATGTATGAAGGATTAGACTATGGCTGTGTATTTGCCAATTGCCAGTGGAACTTAGATATGTTGCAGGAGTAAAAAATGGTCATCCAAACCCTAAGACACTGGATAAAGCAGCAACTTCTCTTAACAGCTAATGATGGCTTACTGAGAAAAGTGCAACCTTACACGCTATCAGATTGCGATCGTCTACAAAAACTCACTCAGCTTGCTCAATATGTGAATCAGCATAATATTCCAGGAGACTTTGTGGAATGTGGAGTTTATAAAGGGGGCAGTGCCGCCGTTATTTCTAACTATTTAGGTGAACAACGTCATTTATGGCTATACGATAGTTTTGCTGGCATGCCTGCTACAAGCGAGAAGGATAGTGAAGCCGCTAAAGAATATATTGGCGGTTGTTTAAGTTCGATCGAGGATGTTAAGCAAGTGATGGAGCGAGTCGGGACAAAGCCATCACAGTACACGATCAAACCAGGCTGGTTTAATCAAACCTTTCAAGATAAACTTCCTTCACAAGTCGCCTTATTACATTGCGATGCAGATTGGTATGATTCAGTCACATTAGTTTTACAGACCTTCTATCCTTTAATACCTGAAGGAGGATGTGTGATTCTGGATGATTTTGGGTATTGGGAAGGTTGTCGCGAAGCCTTTTATGATTTTTGCCGTCAGCACAATGAAAAGCCAATCCTAGAACGGGTGACCAACAGTCAGGCATATTGGATTAAAGGCAAACAGCATAACCGAGAGGGCTATGTATGAAACCTCTCAGCCCTTTAACGGGTTCTACTCAGGTGGTTTTGTTACAAACCATTTCTTCTCAACAGTTAATTCATGATTGGCAACAGCAATTGCAAATCGATATTACGTCTGAACTTAAAGGATATCCAGAGATTTATTTGTATCAATGTCAGCAGACCGGACTCAAGTTTTTTAGCCCATTGGATATCGCTGGCTCTAGCCATTTGTACGAAGCTCTACAACAATATCCCTGGTACTATCTTCCCGATCGTTGGGAACATCAAGTTGCCCTCAAAGATTTAGCCGATTGCCATACAGTATTAGAAATAGGCTGTGGCTCAGGTGACTTCGTTAAATCTGGCTTAGAAGCAGGTCTAGATATTCGTGGAATTGAACTCAACCAAGCGGCTGTTTTAGCTGCCCAAAATCAAGGTTTACCAGTTGAATATTTAGATTTACAGGATGCAGCAAAGTTATATCACTCGTCTTTAGATGGTGTATGCAGCTTTCAGGTGCTGGAGCATGTTCCTGATCCAAAACATTTTATTGGATTAGCCATTGAGATGTTGAAACCAGGGGGCAAGCTAATCCTTTGTGTGCCTAATTCAGACAGCATATTTCAATATCATCCTAATTTACTATTAGATCAGCCCCCCCATCATTTATACCGTTGGTCTGCACGATCGTTGAAAGCCTTAGAACAATTATTTCCGATTCAATTGGCAACCGTTAGGCTAGAACCTTTAGCCGCCTATCATGTTCCTCTCTATGTAGAATGTTGCACTCATCGTTTTAGCTCGCAATCTCAGTTCTGGAAATTGTTATTTAATCGCTATACCAATACGATATATCAAACAATTCTTAATTTTGGGTTCAGGAATCATCTGACAGGAATGGCATTATATGGGCAATTTCATAAACTTAAATAGATTAAAGCGGCTGTTAATTGGATTTAAGATTAACAATCATCACTCGCCATTGCAATGAAAGTTTTACTATTAAGTACATCAGATATCGAAGGTGGCGCCGCGCGATCGGCTTATCGCTTGCATCAGGGTTTTAAACAGTGTGGTGTCGCAACCCAAATGTTGGTGCAAGTTAAGTCAAGTGATGATCCAACCGTATTAGATCCACCTCCTAACTTTCGGCGTGATTTTGCCAAGTCTCGCCCTTCGTTCGACTTCTTGCCCTTAAAGTTTTATCCTCATAAACAAGGGACTCCATTCTCATGTCAGTGGTTGCCGGATGGCCTTCCGAAGCGAGTCAAAGCATTGTCGCCAGATGTGATTAATCTCCATTGGATTGGCAGTGGCTATGTTCAGATTGAAACACTGGCGAAATTGCTGCCCCCGATCGTTCTAACGTTGCATGATATGTGGGCATTTACGGGGGGTTGCCATTACAGCCAGGAGTGCGATCGCTATACACAATCCTGTGGGGCTTGTCCACAACTCGGCAGTACTCACAATTGGGATTTATCCCGGTGGATCTGGCAGCGTAAAGCTCAGAGTTGGCGCCATTTAAACCTAACTATCATCACTCCTAGCCAATGGTTAGCCAGTTGTGTTCGTGCCAGTAGTCTGTTCGGAGAACAGCCCTTAGAAGTCATTCCTTATGGCATCGATACTGACCTATATCGTCCCTGCGATCGCCGAACTGCTCGTAACTTACTCAATCTGCCTCAAGATCAACCACTAATTTTGGCTGGAGCAGTTAATTTTAGTGGCGATCGCCGAAAAGGTTTTCACCTGTTAAAAACTGCATTGCAGCATCTCAAGCAACTGTCAGGGCACGAGCAAACAGAGTTACTAGTCTATGGGGCATCACCGCCGCAGGAGGGTAGTGCACCGGATCTCGGTATGCCTATTCATTACCTGGGTACGCTAAAGGATGACCTCTCGTTAGTGCTGGCGTACTCCGCCGCCGATGTTTTTGTAGCTCCGTCCCTGCAAGATAATTTGCCGAATACTGTTTTAGAGGCATTGGCGTGTGGCACTCCCTGTGTTGCCTTTAAGATTGGGGGCATGCCAGATTTGATCCACCATGAACAAACTGGCTATCTAGCTCAACCCTTTGATCCAGTCGATCTAGCCCAAGGAATTCATTGGATATTAGAGTCTCCCGATCGACAACGGACGCTGGCGATCGCCGCCCGACACTATGCAGAAACGACTTTTCCTTTGACCTTACAAGCTCAACGATACCTGGCATTATTTCAAGCCTTGCATGAGCGATCGACAACACCTCAATCGTTGTAAACCCTATATGACTTTAGATGCTGGCGCTAACGTTTACCTGATTATTCCGGTGCATAATCGGAAAGCAACGACGCTAGCTTGCCTGAATCATTTACAGCACCAGGGAGATTTACAACGCTATCAAACTGTCGTTGTGGATGATGGGTCAACCGATGGCACCCAGGCAGCCATTCAAGCGCTTCATCCTTCGGTAACCGTATTAACGGGTGATGGCAATTTGTGGTGGACAGGCGCGATCGCATTAGGAATGAACTATGCCATTGAACAGGGAGCCGATTACTTAATTTGGCTGAATGATGATTGTTATCCTCAACCTGGGGCGATCGCGAAATTAGTAACCGCCTGTCGATCGCAACCTAATTTAATTGCCGGGGGGCAATCACTTGATCCAGAGACAGGTCAGCCGAGTTACGGCGGTATTATTTGTGCAAATTATCACGTCACCCATGTCCATACGGCTAATGATAGTGATTTAGAGTGTGATGGATTAGCCGGTAATTTTGTCTGCATTCCTAAATCTGTAGTTGACCGAATTGGCTATCCCGATCCGCGACGCTGCCCTCATTATTATGAGGATGTTGTTTATACTCACCAAGCCAAGTCTCAAGGCTATCAGCTGCGGATTTTGCATCGTGCGATCGCACAATGTAAAGATGATCATCCCCCAATTTCCTGGATGATGATGCAAAAATCTCCATTAGCTGTCTGGAAAGAACGCTTGCAAATTAAATCCCCCCACTATTGGAAAGCCCACCTTGCCTATTACTGGGAATTTATGGGTTTCATGGGAATTTGGCTCTATATTTATCAACTGGTACTCAAGTTTTCAATTATTTCCATCCTGGTTATCTTGCTACCATTACAGTATCGAATGAAATTAAAACAACTCATTGCTAGAAAAACATAAATGACTCCAATCAAACTAGTTTATGATTATCAGAGTTCATCCTTTCAAGAATATGGAGGGGTATCTCGATATATTTATGAACTAGCATTTCGGCTAATCAAGCAAGCAGAGTTTAAAACAAGAATTATTGCACCAATTTATATTAATCAATATCTCAAACAACAGCCAATTCCTGCTTTAGAAGGAATTGCCATTCCCTTTATCCCTAAAACACAACGAATCAGATCTTTAATTAATCAACAGATTACTCAACTCTATTGGTTCAATTATGCTCCTGATATTGTACATGAAACCTATTATTCGTATGAGCGAACTGCGCCGAAAAGCAGCAAAGTTGTTCTCACTATTCATGATCTAATTCACGAAAAATTTCCTCAATTCTTTCCTGCTTCTGATCATACAGCAGCCATGAAAGCTACCGCGATCGCTCGTGCCGATCAGATTATTTGTGTATCTGAAAATACCCGTAATGATCTGCTGGATTTATTTCCGCTTGATCCCAATCAGGTCTCTGTGACCTATTTAGGCTGTTCGTTAACTGTCAATCCAACACTGAAGGTCAAACTAACTCAGCGATCGCGCCCTTATATTCTTTATGTGGGTAAACGCGATGGCTATAAAAACTTTTCCCAATTACTCCTTGCCTATGCTCATTCCCAGAATTTAAGGCAAGATTTTGATTTGGTTTGTTTTGGTAGTTCACCCTTGACGAAATCAGAATTACAAATGGTTGCCGATCTCAACCTTTCCTATGATCAAATTCACTATATTCCAGGGAATGAGACCACCTTAGCAAGTTGGTATGCTGGCGCATCAATTTTAGTTTATCCCTCCTTATATGAAGGATTTGGCATTCCCCCCCTGGAAGCAATGACCTGTGGTTGCCCAGTCGCCTGTAGCCCAACGAGTTCTATTCCAGAAGTAGTGGGTGATGCGGCTGAATTTTTCGAGCCAACTCAACCCGAAAGTATAGCGGCGGCAATCGCTAGGGTACTATACAACTCGGAGCGATCGCAGCAATTAAGGATAGCCGGTCAAGCTCAAGCGGAGAAATTTTCGTGGGATCGATGCGCTGAGAAAACGGCATTAATCTATCAATCAATCCTTTGAATTGCTTATTTTTAGGTTAAATCATAATGATAATGAAGGAAGCTGTTTTTATTATTATTCCAGTCTACAACCGTAAACAGATTACTTTAGATTGTTTGGCGACTCTTCAGCAAACAGGAGATCTCGATCGCTATAGTGTGATTGTGGTTGATGATGGCTCAACCGATGGTAGCGCAACCGCCATTCATGCTCGCTTTCCTGACGTGATCATTTTGTCTGGGGATGGAAATTTATGGTGGACAGGTGCAATGGTTCAAGGGATGAAGTATGCCATTGAGCAAGGCGCAGAATTCATCATTTGGTTAAATGATGATTGCATTCCTACACCTAATACACTACCGACAATGGTGACTTATTGTCAGCAACATCCCCAGACAATTGCGGGTGCTGCTTGCTATTTATCAAATCCCCATACTTTACATGTCTCTGGTGCTCAAGGTCGCCAACGGGTTGCCGCAAAACCTGGCGAAGTAGTGATAGTCGATGAAATGAGTGGTCATTGTGTATGTATCCCAAATACCATAATTCAACAAATTGGTTTACCGAATCGGCAACGATTTCCTCACTATCATGGGGACAGTATGTATATTTTGCGAGCAACGCGATCGGGAGCTACAGCTAGCATTTTAGGCGATGCCCAAATTAGTCATGATGGAGTCATTAAAGCTCAGATTCAGGACTTTTTACCTAGTGCTTTAGAGCAACGATCGCTGGTTTCTGACTTCCAAACCTTGTTTTTAAGCAAAAAATCTTTTTATTTCCTCCCGACTCAATTTTTCTACTATTTAGAGAAGTATGGAATATGGCAGGGTATCCCCATGTTTTTCATGAAATTACTGTGGTGGATGAGCCAATTAATCCATAGACAAGTCACCGGACTATCCTCCAAACAACTGGCTGAAAATTAGTGGTGATTCTGATCGTTTTATGCGGTTACTTTATACGCTGACCAGCTATCCCCCCAGTGTGGGCGGTGCCCAAATTCATCAACATCTCCTCGCCCAACAGTTACATCAACGCCATGATGTTCAAGTTGTTTGTCATTGGGACTGTAATCGGACAGATTGGCTGTTAGGAACTACATTGCGATCGTTCTCTAGTAGCCGTGACTATGAAATTGATGGTATTCCTGTGCACCGATTGGGGCTATCTCTTACAGAAAAGTTAAGGATGCTGCCTTATCTGCCACTTTACTATCCGCTTATGCAAATTGCGCTGCCACCGATTGCCCACATTTTGGCAGACCATATTTCTCCGTATGCCGCTCAAGCAGATCTAATCCATAACATCCGGATTGGTCGAGAAGGATTAAGCTATGCCTCTTTATCTGCGGCTCGAAAGTACCATATTCCTTTTGTCCTCACACCTGTACATCATCCCCGTTGGACTGGCTGGCGCTACCGAGCGTATAACAAGCTCTATACCCAGGCTGATCTGGTCATTGCCCTCACGGAAATCGAAAGCCTAGTTTTGATGCAGCTTGGTGTCCAGCCAGAACGCATTGTTGTCACCGGAATTGCCCCGGTATTAGCTGAAACGGCTAACCCAGAACGGTTTTTACAACGGTTGAATTTACACCAAAAGCCGATCGTGCTGTTTTTAGGGCAGCACTATGCCTACAAAGGCTACCAGCAGTTAATTCAAGCAGCACCGCTAGTTTGGTCAACGGTTCCAGAAGCCCAATTCGTCTTTATTGGACCTCCAGTAAAACAGTCTGAACAGGATTTTGTGGGCTTAGACCGCCGTATCCATCGTTTGGGCATGGTTGATTTACAAACTAAGACCGATGCGATCGCCGCTTGCACCTTGCTTTGTGTCCCTTCTAGCCAAGAAAGTTTTGGTGGCGTTTACACTGAAGCCTGGAGGTTTGCCAAACCCGTGATTGGTTGCTCAATTCCTGCCGTCGCGGAAGTGATCCAAGATGAAGTCAATGGTTTTCTGGTCGCCCAAGAACCAACTGAGATCGCCGATCGCATCCTGCAACTTTTACGCAATCCTACCCAAGCCGCCGCCATGGGAGCGGCTGGACAGCAAAAAGTCGAAGCCCAATTTACCTGGCAAAAAATCGCCGATCGCCTGGAAACCGCTTACCACAACATCCGGCATTAATCATCTCCCTCACCTCCCCCATCTCCCCATGTCCCCCCTCCTTTCCCGCTCCATCTTAGGCACCCGCATTGATGCCACCAGTTACGAAGATGCCTGCGATCGCATTCAAGCCTGGGCACTGGCAAACCAATCTTGCTATGTGGTGGCAGCAAATGTGCATGTGGTGATGACGGCATACTGGCAGCGCTCCTATCAGCAGGTGATTAATGGGGCAGCGTTAGTCACCTCGGATGGGATGCCGTTAGTTTGGGGTTTACGCTTACTCGGTATTCCCAAACAATCCAGGGTTTACGGTCCCGATTTAATGCTGGCATGGTGCGATCGAGCCACAAAAGTCGGACTCCCGATCTATCTCTATGGCAGCACAGCTGAGACTCTAGAAAAACTGCAGTCTCACCTGGAACAACGGTTTCCGGGACTGGTGATCGCAGGCAGACATGCCCCACCCTTTCGCCCCATGACCGCTGAAGAAGAACAGGCTGACCTCGATCGCATTCAAGCTTCTGGGGCGCCAGTCGTGTTCGTGGGATTAGGTTGTCCAAAGCAAGAAGAGTGGATGGCACGGCAACAGCATCACCTCCCTGCCGTAATGATCGGTGTAGGGGCGGCATTTAGTTTCCACAGTGGAGAAATCTCGCAAGCCCCCCGCTGGATGATGGCATGGGGGTTAGAGTGGCTATATCGCTTGACCAGAGAACCCCGACGGTTATGGCAACGCTATTTAATTAACAATCCAGCATTTGTGCTGTTATTTAGTTGGCAATTATTGCGATCGAAGATTAGCAAACTAAATCAGAAGAGAAGTAAATAGCTCAACGGTGCTCTTGAGCCTTGTGTAATTGAAATTAGAACATAGTATTTAAAGGAGGCTGCTAAAAGCCTTGGATATACATCCAAGGCAGCCTCCTCAAATAACTATTAGGTCATGAGAAATTACATCACATTACGACTTGCTTAGAGAGAAGCACTAATAATTTGCCGAACCTCTCTTGCAGTTATGCACATATTTGGACTACCAACAACCTTGGGACCTTTCACACAGAGCTTTGTACTGTCCTCAAGCGATTTATTGTTGAGAGGATTATATCTAGTCTCAATCCAAGTTTGAGCACTGTATGGAATCCCTTGCGGAATACCAAACTTTCTTTTAGGTTCGTGTTTGTGGTGAATCAGTACCTTGACATACAAATTGCTACCCTCAGCCCGTAAAGCTTCTACTCTTGCTAAACCTTGATTGCCCATAGCTAGGCTGCTGAGTTTGCTTTCAAGTTGCCCGATGATCTTGTTACTGACGGACCGCAATTTTGATTGCCAATTAGGGGAAACGCTGACTAGAGCTGGTTGTTGCTGAATAACCGTCTGGATGTTCTCTCCCACCTCCAATGACTTTAGATTCTGAGCTAGAGTAGCTTGACTAGCGATTGCAAGGGAGCCTGTAGTCAAGCTTGTCAGAGCCAATCCTAGTAAAAATTGTTTCTTCATGAGTACCTCTGGGGGACTTGCAATTCGTGTTCTGTTGCAAATCTATCCAGTCGGTACTTTTGACCGCATTGACTTAGGTTAAGAAATTTTCCTCTGGTAAATCCGCCGCTTTAAGCGACTGAGAGATTCCGGTTTAATCCCGAGATAGGAAGCTAGATGATAGCTAGGAACACGATCGATAATATGCGGTTCACTTTCAAATAAATTACAATAGCGTTCCTCTGGGGTATCCATGTAGAGAGAAACTAGCTTATTTTGCATCATGGCTGCAAATCCTTCGGCATGAAGCCGCATAAATTTCTGCCCATCGGGCAGTTCTTCAATGAAGCGCATAGCCTGATGATTAAACATCAAAATTTTGGAACGTTCGATCGCTTCACAGTAAAATGACGTAGGCTGTTGTTTCAAAAAACTTCTGTAGTCACCAAAGCTTTGGTATTCTGTGTGAAAGGAAAGCGTACACTCGCGATCCTCTTTCAGCAGAAAAACCCGGATGCAGCCTTTAAGCGTAAATCCAATAAATTTGCAAACATCTCCTGCTTGAAATAAGAAGTCGCCTTTGTTCACCTCCACACACTCCAAAAAGGGATCAAACAGCATTGGGTCAATATTAAATTCAGGAAAAATCTTGAGAATAAATGTGTAAAACGGTTCATACATTTGCAATACTATCTCCTAGGTTTCTAGAATATTTGTGTTATTTTTTCAATTTAACTACTAATAGATAAATTGTGGTTGGTTGATGACCACAATCTAGTTAAGTAGGCAAAAACTTTTATCGTGAAATTGCGCACCATCCTGATTGGCAACAGCGATTCGCTTGACAAGCAGGTTGAGGTCAATCGTACTTCAATACTGGCTTTGATCGTAATAGCCCAAACATGGAGTTCTACCGAGTACAGCGATCGCCTCTAGCCAAATCCGGGGGGTAGCACAGTACATTGAAGAATAGACTAAAGAACATAAACGGCTCATGAACAGTCCCTTCCTGCAACGGCTTCATCACCCCGATCGTCCTGTACTTGTATTTGATGGCGCTATGGGCACCAATCTGCAAGTACAAAACCTGACTGCTGCTGACTTTGGGGGGCCAGAGTACGAAGGCTGCAATGAGTATCTGGTGAAGACAAAACCGGAAGCAGTCGCCAAAGTCCATCGCGATTTTCTGGCTGCCGGAGCCGATGTGATTGAGACGGATACCTTTGGGGCAACGTCGATCGTCCTGGCAGAATATGATCTGGCGGATCAAGCGTATGAGTTGAACAAGCTGGCAGCAACGTTAGCGAAATCCGTAGCCGCAGAATTCTCGACACCAGAAAAACCGCGCTTCGTCGCTGGGTCGATCGGTCCCACCACCAAGCTCCCGACATTGGGACATATCGACTACGACACCATGAAAGCCTCGTTTGCCGAGCAAGCGGTAGGCCTATGGGATGGTGGGGTGGATTTGTTCCTGGTAGAAACCTGCCAGGATGTGTTGCAGATTAAAGCCGCCCTGAATGGCATTGAAGAAGTGTTTGCCCAGAAAGGCGAGCGCCGACCGCTCATGGTATCCGTCACGATGGAAACCACAGGGACAATGTTAGTCGGCTCAGACGTTGGCGCCATGCTGACGATCTTAGAACCCTACCCGATCGACATCTTGGGTCTAAATTGCGCCACGGGACCTGATCGGATGGCAGACCATATTAAATACCTGTCCCAATACTCGCCGTTTGTGGTTTCCTGTATCCCCAATGCCGGGATTCCCGAGAACGTGGGAGGGCATGCCCACTACAAACTCACCCCCATGGAATTGCGGTTAGCGCTCATGCACTTTGTGGAAGATTTGGGTGTGCAGGTAATTGGCGGTTGCTGCGGTACTCGTCCCGACCATATCCAACAACTGGCGGAAGCGGGGGCGACTTTGAAGCCTAAATCTCGTCTGGTTCGGGGAGATAGGGAGACATCTTCCGATCGCTCGGCGACCTCGGTGCGTCCGGCATTGAACTTTGTCCCGTCTGCGGCTTCCATCTATACCGCTCAGCCTTATGAGCAGGACAACTCTTTCTTGATTGTGGGTGAGCGGTTGAATGCCAGTGGTTCTAAAAAAGTGCGGGAACTGCTGAATGTCGAGGATTGGGATGGCTTAGTGTCGATCGCGCGATCGCAGGTGAAGGAAGGGGCACATGTCTTAGATGTCAACGTGGACTATGTTGGTCGCGATGGTGTGGCTGACATGCATGAGGTCGTGTCGCGGCTGGTGACGAATGTCACGATTCCGTTGATGCTGGACTCAACGGAATGGGAAAAGATGGAAGCCGGACTGAAGGTGGCAGGCGGCAAGTGTATTCTCAATTCCACCAACTATGAAGATGGCGAACCACGGTTCCTGAAAGTGTTGGAGCTAGCCAAGACCTACGGGGCTGGGGTAGTCGTGGGGACGATCGATGAAGATGGCATGGCACGGACGGCGGAGAAGAAATTCCAGATTGCCCAACGAGCCTATCGCCAAGCCGTGGAATTTGGCATTCCTGCCCATGAACTATTTTTCGATCCGTTGGCCTTGCCGATTTCTACCGGCATTGAAGAAGACCGGGCGAATGGACGCGCCACGATCGAGGCAATTCGGCAAATTCGGTCACAGTTACCCGGTTGCCACATTATTCTCGGCGTATCGAATGTGTCCTTTGGCTTGAGTCCGGCAGCGCGGATTGTCTTAAATTCAATGTTCCTGCATGAAGCGATGCAAGCAGGGATGGATGCCGCGATCGTCAGTGCAGCCAAAATTCTGCCATTAGCCAAAATTGATCCGCACCATCAGGAAGTTTGCCATCAATTGATTCATGATCAACGCCGGTTTGATGGCGATATCTGTATCTATGATCCTCTGACAGAACTGACGAAGTTGTTTGAAGGAGTGTCGGCAAAAGAAGCTCGTTCCAAAGATTCTTTAACCGAGCTACCCTTAGAACAACGCTTGCCACGCCACATTATTGATGGCGAACGGATGGGGCTAGAAGCCGCTTTAGACGAAGCGTTAACTCAGTATCCCCCGCTGCAAATCATCAATACCTTTTTGCTAGATGGCATGAAGGTCGTCGGGGAATTGTTCGGTTCGGGGCAAATGCAACTGCCGTTTGTGCTGCAATCCGCCGAAACCATGAAAGCGGCAGTGGCTTACCTAGAGCCGCACATGGAAAAGTCGGAAGCCGGGCAGGCAAAGGGAACGGTGGTCATCGCTACGGTTAAAGGCGATGTGCATGACATCGGCAAGAATTTGGTGGACATTATTTTGTCCAACAACGGCTATCGGGTCATTAATCTCGGCATTAAGCAACCAGTCGATACCATTATTGATGCCTACTACGAACATAAAGCGGATTGCATTGCCATGAGTGGTCTGTTGGTGAAATCTACCGCCTTTATGAAAGAGAATTTGCAGGCCTTTAACGATCGTGGCATTACCGTTCCTGTCATCCTGGGTGGCGCAGCTCTCACGCCAAAATTTGTCCATGACGATTGCCAGAACACCTACAAAGGACAGGTGATTTACGGCAAAGACGCCTTCTCGGATCTGCACTTTATGGACAAACTGATGCCTGCCAAACTGGCGGGTAAATGGGATGATGTCCAGGGCTTTTTGGATGAGTTCGCGGAAGCGCCCAAGAACCGGATTGCTGCCGATGTGGATAGTGAAGGCTCGCAATCTTCCGAAAGTCAAATGGAGGATGCAGCATCCCTAGCGATCGACACGGAGCGATCGCAGGCAGTCGCTGCTGATATTGCTCGTCCAACCCCGCCATTCTGGGGTACCCAAATTCTCAATCCGGCTGATCTCCCTTGGGACGAAGTGTTCTGGTATCTGGATTTACAAGCCTTAATTGCTGGACAGTGGCAGTTCCGTAAACCGCGTGAGCAATCCCGAGAAGACTATGACCAATTTTTGCAGGAGAAAGTTTATCCGATCTTAGAAACCTGGAAAGCCAGAATTGTCAATGAAAACCTACTCCATTGTCAGGTGATCTATGGTTATTTCCCTTGCCAGTCAGAAGGCAATTCCGTGCATTTATATGATCCAACCGTGATGGCAAATGGTGATTCGCCGACTGGTCAATTACCGCTCGTCACCTGGACATTCCCACGGCAGCGATCGCTGAATCGTTACTGTATTGCTGATTTCTATGCGGCAAAGGACTCAGGGCAAATTGATGTCTTCCCGATGCAAGCCGTAACCGCAGGACAGAAAGCCACGGAATATGCCCAGGCATTATTTAAGGCAAATAACTACACGGATTATCTGTATTTTCATGGGCTATCGGTACAGATTGCCGAAGCACTCGCGGAGTGGACTCATGCTCGGATTCGTCGGGAGCTAGGCTTGGGCGATCGCGATCCTGATCATATCCGCGATGTCTTGGCACAACGCTATCAAGGATCACGCTATAGCTTCGGCTATCCCGCCTGTCCCAATATTCACAACCAGTACAAACAGTTGGAGTTATTGGGAGCCGATCGCATTGGTTTACACATGGATGAAAGTGAGCAACTGTATCCGGAACAATCCACCACAGCGATGATTGCCTACCATCCGACAGCAAAATACTTCAGTGCGTAATTTGGGCAGGTGAGGGCGTCAGCTTTACGCCCCTATAGCCTTCAATTAAGCAGATTTCTGTAATGTCCAGAATGGGGCTTTTTGGGTCACTTCTAAACTGGCGCCTTGAATCCATTTTTGGACAAACAGAAAGTCTTTGCTTTGCCAAAGCGGGATAAAGGGAACATCTTGTCCTAATAGAGTTTGGATTTCCGCAAAAATTTGTTTGCGAGTGGTTGGATCTTGGGCTTTACGACTTTGATCAATTAACTGATTCGCTCGATCGCTATAGTAATAAGAACCCTGCCCGAAACTAGCGCCTTCCTCACAACCTGTTTTCTCTGAGCCTTTAGCACATTCCATAAACGGCTGAATGTAGTTATCGGCATCAAAGAAATCGGCTGACCAATCTAGCAAGAACATGGGGTATGCGCCTTTATCGAGATTCTTGTAGGCGGTAGTCGATTCCACACTATTGAGTTGTAATTGCATCAAGCCATTGAGTTGCTTGTTGACGATCGCCTTTAAGGTAATAGCGGCTAATTGGTCGTTAGTAACATTGGAGCGATACCAGAACTCCACCTGCAACGGATTTTCTAACGAGTAACCAGCTTTGGTTAATAACTCCCTGGCTTTGGCACTATTGCGATCGCCATATTCCTGTTGAAAAATCGGTTCTTGTTCAGAAATTGTGGTGGGAATCAAACTGTAAAGCGGGTCAATTTGACCTTGAAACACTCGTTCTTGCAATAAGGGTCGATCGATCATGGCGGCGATCGCTTGCCGAACTTCCAACTTATCTAACGGTGGGGATTTCAGGTTGAGGGTGAGATAGTCAATGCCACTGCCTGACTTTTCCAGAATTTGCCAGCCTGCTGTGGTCAGATCTCGTTGTAAGCTGCGGATTTGTTCTAATGCCAAACTTTGATAAGCCACATCGATCGCCCCCGTCCGAAATGCATTAAATAAATTCGCTGAACTGGAAAAAACTTGAATATCAATGCCCCGGTTAGCCGGTTTTTCACCCCAGTATTGCTCAAAGGCATCCAACTGAATTTGATCAGTTCCTAATCGCACTAATTTGTATGGTCCCGTGCCCACAAATTGATCGGGTTTGAACGAGCCTTCCTTAATCTCATACGCTTTGGGTGAGACAGCCGCAGCACCGGAAAACGCCAACAGTGAAGGAAAAGCCGCAAACGATTTTTTCAGCTTAATTGTGAGTTCATACTGGGTCGAGGCTTGTACCGAATCGACTAAATCCGACAATAAAAACGCCGGTGATCCAGCATTTTGGATAAATCGATTCAACGAAAATGCCATCGCTGCCGCATCAAATGGAGTACCGTCATGAAACACCACCCCTTGACGCAAAGCAATTTTGTAGGTCAAACCATCTGCACTGACACTAGGTAATGCGATCGCCAATTGTGGCACTAAGTCTGTTGTGCCCAATTTGTAGCTATATAGCCGATCGCCGAGGTTATAGAGTAAAGCTCCCGCAAAACTACTGTAAGCATCTGCCGGATCAATCGTACTCAGTTGGGCGGTTGTCCCCAACACGATGCGATCGCGGCTACCAGGTGGTGTGCGTCCCACTTCAGGTGACGATCGTCCACAACTAACTACCAGCAGTAAACAAAGGCAAAACAAACTGAGCGTTCGGAAGGGCGATCGCCAAAACTGACCTAACATGCAAGGAATCCATTGATATGTGGCATTCTGTATATCTTACTGGCATCTGATTTTCGCCTTAGTTCATGTTCCAAATTCATGTTGTGGGGATTGGTTTAGATGGCGCCCCAGGGTTACCGGACACTATCCACCAATTGGTGCTACAAGCCACTCTATTAGTGGGTAGCGATCGTCATCTCAGTTACTTTCCCACCCATCCTGCCGATCGCTTGGTATTGACTGATCTAAGTACTACGATCGCCCAAATCCAGCAGCAACTGCTCCCGCTATCTTCCTCATCTCCTTCATCATCCCCCTCCCCCCTCATTGTTATCCTCACCTCTGGCGATCCCCTTTTTTTCGGGCTAGGACGACTGCTGTTGGCTCACTTTCCGCCTGAACACCTGACGTTCCATCCCCACCTCAGTTCGGTACAACTTGCCTTTAATCGGTTAAAGCTACCTTGGCAAGATGCCCGACTCATCAGCGTCCATGGTCGATCGCTGGATGCCTTGATTCAAGCCTTACAACAGGGCAGCGAAAAGCTTGCCGTTTTAACTGATGGGATCAATACGCCTGCTGCGATCGCAGAGTTAGTCGATTCCCTCAATTTACCCAGTCGCTATCAAATTTGGGTGTGTGAAAATTTAGGTGGCACTGATGAACGCATCACTGAACTCTCTGGTCAGCCGCCGGGTGAACGCTCGTTCGCACCGTTAAATGTAGTAGTTTTGCTCCGACAAACGACTGTTGTGCCCTCTCCCCAGTTAGACAAACTACCGCTTTTGGGATTACCCGATCAGGAATTTCTCAGTTTTAGCGATCGTCCTGGACTTATGACTAAACGGGAAGTTCGGCTGCTCGTATTAGGCGAACTGGCGTTACAACCACAACAAGTTGTTTGGGATATTGGCGCCGGTACAGGTTCCGTTTCCGTAGAAATTGCCCGCTTGTGTCCTGATTCTCAGATTTATGCGATCGAGCAAACAACGGCTGGAACTACCCTGATTCAGCAGAATTGCCAACGGCTTCAGGTACCGAATATCATCACAATTCATGGGTCTGCGCCCAGTGTTTTGACCGCATTGCCGTCTCCCGATCGCATTTTTATTGGCGGCAGCGGGGGCAATTTAACCGCCATTTTGGATACTTGCAGCGATCGACTTTCACCTCACGGGCGCATTGTCCTGGCACTCGCTACCCTAGAACATCTCAGTACAGTCCTATCTTGGTTAACTCAGCAACCAACCCATTGGCAGCATCAGTTACTCCAGGTACAACTCTCCCGTTCGGTCGCGATCGCGAATCTCACCCGCTTTTCCCCGTTAAATCCAGTGACATTAGTCGTGATGGCACCCAAGAAGCAGATCGGGTAGTGATCAACGAACTACTGTTCATTCCATTGTTAACGGCTCAATACCCGATCAGCAGCACCCCTCCAGTCAGTAACATTAACAGCAACCCAATTCCACCCGCTAACGGTTTCCCAGCCAACCCTGTCAGCCAGGCGGAACCCCGTCCGGTATATTGCACAATGTCAGCAGTGTCCAGGCTAGCAATGCCCCAAATCCAACCAGCATGTAGCCCACAAGCGATCCCCAAACTACCCCGATCGAGCCACCGGGACAGCACAAGGACCATCCCCATGAGCCAGAGTCCTGGAAGCTGAGGAGCGATCGCGCGCCCTTCCCAAACTAGATGCAGCAGGGCAAAAATTAGGCTAGACAGAACCGCTGCTAGCCAAGGCGCATAATCTTGCTGTAAGTGATTGAATAAAAAACCTCGAAAGATCAGTTCTTCCGTGCAACTCACCCATAGTCCTAAGCCTAAAGTTGGCAACAAAGCAGCTCGTAAATCTGACCAGCGATCGCGATTCCAGGTTAGCCAACCAACGAGTTGCTGAACTCCAAATAATCCGACCAGCCCACCAGTACTAATAACTAAGCCAATGCCCACCGATCGGCAAAATGCCAGATTCCAGGTGATGCCATAGACAGAAAATGGCAGCATTTCTAAATGAGCTGCCAGCCATAAAACTAACGGTGCGATCGCATAGAGAGAAGCGAGTAGCGGTAATTTTTGCTGAAGGGTGATGGGCTGAGAGGGTCGCCATTGCACCACAACAGCAATAGGAATCGCGATCGGCAACCAAAGTAAAAGCCAAACGGCAAAAAATAGAGCAATTTGCATGAAGGCAGGTAAAGCCGTAATGAGGTGATTCAGAACCTGACTTTCTGCCAAAGCGAGCATTGGTGATTACAGTAGAAAAAAGTGGGGACTCTCACAACTGATTGAGATGATGAGAAATTTTTGCTGAAAGATTTCTCATCATCCTGCCTAATTTCATCACTGGTTGAAGACTGCCATGACCTTAAACCGATATTCCCATCACCTGGTTTTTTATAGAGTCATGATTGAACACTCAGAATTGCCTAGAACATCAGATTAGGAAAAATTCTGGTTTAGCTCAACACTATAGATAAACAGTGGGGCACTGGTGAGGGATGAACCAGCGAAATAGCTCTTTCATAATCTCAATCAGTTCGCGATCGTCAGGCTCCGGAGGCAAGAGGATGGCATCGGGGTAGAGTAGATCATGGCTGATGAGAACCGTATGAAACCGATCGACCTATTCTAAGGCAGCGCCATTTTCATCGCTATCATCTATATCCAGTTGAATTAACCGAATGTGCTTATAACCAAGCTTAATCTCAAACTCATCTCCTGGCTTTAACCCCATTGCTTGAGTATAAGCCGCTCCGATGACAATCTGACCGTTCTTATGAACACTAACCCGATAGGTCGGTTCACGCCCACGCCCATCCTTTGTACCTTCTGGATTCAGGGGAATTCCCTTCGCTACCAATAAGGCATCATAAAAATCAGTCAGATTAACCCGAGTCTGGTTGTTTTTTGTAAGGGTGTAGTAACCACAACGTTTGGCTGTTTCGCGTCGTGGCAAGTGTGACAGTTCTTTTACTTTTTGAAGTAAGGCTTTTCCTGTCAATGGAGCCGTTGGGGTTTCAGTCATCTCTCTCTACAAATATCCTGAGAACTTCAGGGCGAAGAATAGCTGGTTAAGGATATACCTAGCATTATTAAAAATATATCCTTAAATTCCTGGATTTTAGCAATTAGCTATCTAGAAATTCTATCATTCATACTTTTGATTTCGGATTCACATTACTTGTTAATCACAACAGCAACTAAGTAAATCACTATCAGGAAGAATGCTATCTGCTAGACGAATGATCCTAGATAGGCAGTTACAGCAGCATGCCCCCAGCCACTCAGGCAAAAATACTGCTGTAGCAAGACAAATAATACTAAGATTATTAAAATAAATGTAAAGATGTGCGTCTAATTAACTAAGCCAATCCATTTTTAATCCTGTCAGGTTGATGTTTAATCCAGTCATGTATGGTGCTGCGATCAGATTGTGAACAATAGCTCTGTGGGAAGTCTATCCCCTCAAGACTCCTCCGCTGATCAATCATGCGGTACCGCGATCGCTATCCAATTGCAACAGCACTTTTTCAGATCCATCAGTGTCAAATTAACCGGATAGCTATTTCCCTGAACGGCTATTGGCATTACTCTGAAATGACGAACTGTAACAAAATTCTGTTCATGAAGATACTCACTTGCTTACGATCGCCCTGATGTTTCTCAGCGGAGTGGTCGGTTAGAATCAGAATGTTCGGGTGAACTGATAGTGAGTATTCGCTAACCCTCGATACATCTTCCTAGAGTTGGCTGAGGGTAGGTCGCAAAACTCTTTTTGCAAAAGTTTTCTTAGAACCCGGATTAACGATTGAACACTTCTTCGGGCTTAGCTGGAAACCCTATTCAGAATGCAAATTATCTTTAAAGTTGTTCGGCAAGATCCTACAACAGCGCTCAGAATTCAGTCTTATGCTCTGGATGTTGATCCCAGTAATACGATTCTGGACTGTTTAAATCAGATCAAGTGGGAGCAAGATGGGACATTAGCGTTTCGGAAGAATTGTCGCAATACAATTTGTGGCAGTTGCTCAATCCGAATTAATGGACGTTCAGCCTTGGCTTGTAAAGAAAATGTTGGTAGTGAACTGAAGCGTCTGGGTCAGTCATCTGACAGCACTACTATACCGGAAATTACTGTGGCTCCTATGGGCAACATGCCCGTGATTAAGGATCTCGTCGTCGATATGCAAAGTTTTTGGAGCAATTTAAAGGCGATCGATCCTTATGTGAGTACAGCCGCACGACAAATTCCAGAACGCGAATTCTTGCAAACCCCTGAAGAACGATCGCGGTTAAACCAAAGCGGCAATTGTATTCTTTGTGGAGCCTGCTATTCCGAATGTAATGCCCGTGAATTTGATCCCAGCTTTGTTGGTCCCCATGCCTTAGCCAAAGCCTATCGTATGGTTGCCGACACTCGGGATACCCAAACTGAAAATCGCCTGGAAGCCTACAATCAGAACACTTTTGGTGTGTGGGGCTGTACCCGCTGCTATTACTGTAATGCGGTCTGCCCGATGGAAGTTGCCCCGCTTGATCAAATTGGCAAAATTAAAAATTCCATCTTGGAACGCAAGGATGATCAAGCCAGTCGCTCCATTCGGCATCGGAAAGTCTTAATTGAACTGGTCAAACAGGGAGGGTGGATCGATGAACGGTTATTTGGTCTCAAAGTAGTTGGCAATTCCTTCCGCGATCTCAAGGGGATCTTTAGTTTGGCACCGTTGGGGGTGCGGATGATCGCTCGCCGCAAGTTTCCGGGTCGGTTTGAAGCCTCTGAAGGCACAGCTACCGTACGATCGTTGATTGAGTCTGTCAAACGCTTAGATCAGCCGTTACAGTTCGAGCTAGCATCAGATACGCCCGAACCCGTAGGAGGTTAATCATGAGTTCTGAAATACCCCCCAAGCCCTTGCCAACCCCTGAACCCGAGCAGCCAGAACCTGCCTTTGGCTGGACTGCCTATGCCGAACAGATTAATGGGCGGTTTGCCATGCTCGGTATGTTGGGGTTGCTTCTAATTGAGCTATTGACCAAACAAGGATTGCTTGCCTGGTTAGGATTACAGTAGCTACAGACTCTTCTGCGAGCGATCGTTGAGCGTTGAAGTTCGCTGACAGACTTACCTGGCATCTCGCCAAAAGCAGATTCACTGCTCCGGATACGCCAGGAATTGGTATAGAATGATAAATCCTTGCTTCTTTGCGGGTTTGTCTCAACCTCGCCAGCATCCGGTTGTGGAAATTACTCCCAACCGAGTTAATGGCACTGAGCTTGACTCATCTCTGCACAGCAGCCTTCATGTCCATAAGGAGATTTTTGCCGCATGACTCAACTGTACGAAACGATGTATATCCTGCGCCCCGACTTAGGTGAAGAAGTCATTGGGCAGGCGATCGAAAAATATCAAACCCTGCTGAAAGACGGTGGGGCAGACATTCTGGAAACCCAACATCGGGGTAAGCGTCGCCTGGCTTATGAAATCAAAAAGCAACGGGAAGGCGTTTATATTCAAATGAATTACCGTGGTAACGGGACCCAAGTTGCGGTGCTAGAACGGGCAATGCGGTTAGGCGACGATGTGATTCGTTATCTAACAATTCGGCAAGAAGAACCCAAAGCTGAGGCAGCAGCAGACGAGTAAGTCCTTTCTTACTGCAAATTCAGAATCACCCTGCGATAGACCCATGAAGCTCTCGAAAAAGAATCTGGATCAACGACTGGATCAGGTATATGACACGATCGTGATTGGAGGGGGAGCCGGAGGGCTATCCGCAGGGATTTATTTACAGCGCTATCTTCTGTCCTCGCTGGTGATTGAGAAAGGGCGCGGACGTTCCTTTTGGATGCAAGACCTGCGCAATTATTTAGGATTGCCTCCCGACACCCCAGGACGCACCTTGCTGCAACAAGGTCAACAGCACTACCTCGGTTTAGAGGGCGACTACCTGATGGGATTTGTCGAGGAGGTCGTTGATGAAGGGGAGACGTTTGCTGTCAAAGTGAAAGTGGGCAAGCAGGACAGCAGCTATCCGATCTTTCGGTGCAAGTACATTATTGCTGCCACTGGCATCATGGATCACCTGCCGAAACTGGCAGATATGCAAAATGTTTATGATTATGCGGGCTATAACCTGCATGTTTGCATGATTTGTGACGGCTATGAAATGGCGAATAAGCGGTGTGGCTTGTTCGTGAATACAGAATCTGGAGTCAATACAGCTTTCGTCCTCAACTGGTTTACCCCCTACATCACAGTGTTTACCCAGGGTTTATGTGAGGTCACACCCGCAGTGCGCCAAAAACTTCAGGATCATGGTTATCCCTTGGTTGAAACTCCGATTCAACAGTTTTTGGGTCATGATCACGAAATGACCGGGGTGGAACTAACCGATGGCACGATCGTTGAACTAGACACCGGTCTGATTGCGATGGGAGCCCAATACCACAATCACTATTTGCAAGGGCTGGAATTGAACTGGAACGGGGGCAATTTGGTCACAGATGGGATGTGTCGCACCTCTCATCCCCGCATCTTTGCCCTAGGTGATTTAAAAGAAGGTATTAATCAGGTGTCAATTGCGGTTGCAGATGGTACATTAGCGGCTACAGCAATTTGGCGAGAAATTCGCCGTGCTTCTTCTCCCCGACGCTGGGAAGAGCAATTGCAACCATCTCAAGCCACTTAACAATGGAGTGATTAAGCCGTGACCCATTCTTCTGACCCAATCAGCCATCAAGACCCGCAAGCTGAAGTTGCGCGGTTACGGGAAGAACTACAACTGCGTGATAACCTAGTCCAGCAGCTATCGCAAGAATTGTTCCGTCTAGTTAAAGGCAATGTCAATTTTCAACCGACTGCCGACCTATCTGAGCGGCATTTGGGAGAAGTTCGGGCACTACGGGAACAACTCAAATCTGTTGAACAACAAGTCACGTTTTATCAAGAGCAAATTTCCGAGCGTGATGCAGAAATTTACCAATTGAAACAAACGGTCCAGGAATTAACCGATCGCTCACGCATGTTGGAGCAAGTAATTCAAGAACTGCCCAAAATCTATCGGAAGAAGTTTGCCGAGCGGATGGTGCCTGTGAAAGAAAAAGTTGCCATGATTCAACGGGAAAATCGGCAATTGCACGCGGAACTGCAAAGTGTCAGTTATCGGCTGGCGGTTAGAACTCGCCGTCAAGCGCAACTCGATCTTCCCAGTTTCCCCCGATCGGGGCTTGGTGTGTCGTTGCCTAACTTCGGCTAATGCCCCAAGTTCTAATTGTGATTGAGCCTGCCGCAGCGTCCCTTCCCTGTGATGGATTGCCACAGATCACACAGGTCGTTTCGGCATTAAAGCAAGCTATCTTGCAGGAAAACCAGACGGATAGGATGACTGGCGATCGCTCTTCTGCCAGTTCTGACTCCTTATGGCAGGTCAGGGTTATAACTACAACTGAATTGGCGGCTCAGCTGGATGCAGAGCCAGTTACGACATGGGCTCAAACTCTCCTCTGTCCACTGACGCTGAACCTGCCCACCCAACTCAGGTTTACGGCTGAAGCTATTTATCAAACTTGCCGAAGCATTACTGGGCTACGCCAACACGTTGAACAATGGCATTATGCCACTGGCGATGGCAATTTATGGTTGCCGATCGTGCATACGGCAAAAGGCTCACTGTATGCCGAAGCGATTGGGCAAACCAGCCAGACTACGAGTCAGCCTGTTGCTACCGACCCTGTCTATTGCCAACCGATTCACCTGAGCGATGAATGGAGGCAACCCTTGTATGAACTGGGATTTCGTCTGCTGAAAGCTCTCAACGCGCCCCCTGCGGTTTATTTAATCCAGTTTGGTATTAGCGAGCAAACTCTGTATTTTGATCGACTACTACCGTTCCCAGATTTGCCTGCGATCGCCAGTTTAGGGATACAAACGCCCGATCTCTTTCACTGTCACTGGCACTGCCTGATGGGTAAACCAATCTATGATCTGACGATCGCAGGCAACCACCCGACTTATCAGATGGTAGCCCATTAACCTGATGCACTACGGTTAACAGACCTAGCATCAACACAAAGCAACTAGGCTGCAATCCGCTGCGGGATGGCTGACAACGTTGCTGTAGCACTGGGGCAGATAGTATTCAGTGCAGCAGTCTGACTGTCAAAGATCTCAAAGACCTGATCGAGACGAGTGATTTCAAAAATTAATTTCACGGCGGGTCGTAGGTTGCAAACCGCCAAGTAACAGCGATGCTGCCTGGCACGATTGAGGGCAGCAATCAACGCTACTAAGCCCGAGCTATCAATAAAATCAACCTGAGCTAAATCAATTAGCCAGAGGGTACAAGCATCCGGAACGATCGCTTCTATTTGTTCTTGCAACTTGACGCTACTACCAGCATCCAGACGCCCTCGAGGTTGAAGCAAAGCAAATTGATTTTCCTTGGAAAGCATCATAGACCTCACTTTATACCATGCTGAATTGCGAACCCCTGGTGGACAATGAGTAGGATTCTCAGACGGTAGACTCAGTGAATTCACTTAAGGGTTACCGTCTAAGAGATGCACGATCAAGGTATTCCATCCAGCCAATACTCAAGAATGATGGGTTAGTTAAGCGCTTAACCATAGCCTCGGGAACTATGCAAAAAATTACGTGGAATTACCCTAGATTCCACCAACTATAGAAACGGATTCATTAAAGCCGAGTGATATTTCCGTGACTTCATGGAATCTTTACGAATTGGGGGGATTACTGCCGTGACTTAGTGAAGTTTTAACTAGAGGGGGCAAAAGTGTACTTACAAAACAGTTAGCCTTGTCAACCCTCACTAGAGTTGACTCATTAAATCAGGGACTAGTACCGAAGACATAGATTGGCAATGCAGATTTTCAGAGCATCAATGTCGATGCCAATATTGCATAGCCTCTATTTAGTACAACTAAAGCGCTGTAATCATTACAAGCCAGAGTGCAAGCTAAAACTTCCCTTCTTACCAAGTAGAGCAAGCAACAACGATGGAACAACGACTGCCCGCTAAATCTAGAACGGGATGAGCAGTTAGCCATCGCAGCGATTCAGGATCACGATCGCTCCATAGGTCTAGGTCTGCCATCAGATTACAGGTCGGGAGCTAAATTACCCCTTACGATAGAGCAAACAAATTGACAGATCTCTGATCGGCGCGTCAAGATCGGAGCAACGGATAACGTTTTGTGAAGGCTTCGCTGCATGTCGTTGGACTTTATCTCATTGGAAACCATCCAGGAATTGGCTCAGCAATATGGCTATTGGGCAGTTTTCCTGGGTATTCTGCTGGAAAATGTAGGAATTCCGATTCCCGGTGAAACGGTGACTCTGGCAGGAGGCTTTCTGGCTGGAAATGATCAATTGAATTACTGGATCGTGCTAGGGGATGCGACCTTGGGAGCGGCGATCGGGGGCAACATTGGCTATTGGGTTGGACGTTGGGGCGGTTGGCCATTATTGCTTGGGCTAGGTCGGGTATTGCGGATGCAGGAAACCCAGCTAGTTAGTATTCGGAACCAGTTTAGTGATAATGCGACCAAGGCTGTATTTTTGGGACGGTTTGTCGCCCTGTTGCGGATTTTTGCCAGTCCCCTGGCTGGGATTGCGGAAATGCCTTACTTCAAGTTTCTGCTCTATAACACCTTAGGAGCGGCGGCTTGGGCAACTGTGATGGTGACGCTATCCTATGTCGCTGGGCAGATTGTGCCACTAGAGCAGTTAGTTGCCTGGGCAAGCCGTTTTGCAGTGCTCACTCTTTTGGTTGTAGTAGCTTGGTTGGTGATTCCTTTGTGGTTAGAGTCTCGAAAAGCCAAACAAGAGGCGGCAGCACATAGCCAACCGCCTGAAGAATCTACCGTTGAAAGTAACTAGTTACTTGGGATTACTGACGCAGCTTTTCTGACCAGACGCGAGTTGGTAATCCCCACACATAAACAAAGCCTTCCGCCGCTTTGTGGTCAAATTGGTCAGCCGCTCCATAGGTGGCTAGATCTTCTGTGTAAAGGGAGTTGGTTGACTTCCGACCGACCACGATCGCACTACCTTTAAACAGTTTGACCCGCACCGTTCCAGTGACCCGTTCCTGGGTTTTCTGGACGAATCCATCTAATGCCTCTCTGAGCGGGCTGTACCACAGTCCGTTATAGATCATACGGGAATAGGTTTCTTCAATTCCCCGTTTGTATTGAGTCACATCGGCAGTCAACGTCAGGCTTTCTAGATCCCGATGGGCATCGATCAACACAGTCATGGCTGGGGTCTCATAAATCTCCCGCGACTTGATCCCCACTAAGCGATTTTCGATCATGTCAATCCGTCCGACAGCATGATTGCCCACGATCGTATTTAACTGACCAATTAAGCTAACGGCATCAAGCGCTTGACCATTCAGGCTGACCGGAACGCCCCGTTCAAAGCCAATTTCGACATACTCTGGCTCGTTGGGGGTCTCGGCGATCGCCTTCGTCATCGCAAACACTTCTTCGGGTGGCTCTGTCCAGGGATCTTCTAAAGGTCCAGCTTCGATCGCTCGACCTAGTAAATTGCTGTCAATGCTATAGGGAGAAGACTTTTTCACTGGAGCCGGGATGCCAAAGCGCTCACCATAGGCGATTGTTTCCTCCCGACTCATACCCCATTCCCGCGCTGGAGTCAGCACTTTTAGGTTGGGATCCAAAGCCGCGATCGAGACATCAAAGCGCACCTGATCATTCCCTTTCCCGGTACAACCGTGAGCCACCGCATCCGCACCATATTCCACTGCCGCATCGACCAGTAGCTTCGCAATTAAGGGTCGTGCCAAAGCCGTTGATAACGGATAACGATTTTCGTACAGGGCATTGGCTTGAATCGCCGGAAAGGCATAATCTTTGACAAAGCTCTCGATCGCATTGATCACTAACGATTGAGACGCACCAGAGTCAAGCGCTTTTTGCCGAACTGGCTCCAATTCATCTCCTTGCCCTAAATCAGCGGCAAGCGTAATCACCTCCTGTACCCCCCATTCATGTTTGAGGTAAGGAATACAAACAGAGGTATCAACTCCCCCTGAATATGCCAGCACAACTTTATTGGCGCGCCCCATGACTCTTACAATTTGTTTGAAACAACTGAAATATTATGCAGCGAATTGTCCCTGATTCTTGTCAGAGACAGTACAGAAATTACGGATAGGTACGATCGCGGTGCAACCACCCATCCAGGAAAATAGAAATAGCGCTGCTCCAGAAAGAAATAGCGCTGCCCCAAGGAGCCAACCCTAAAGTTTCTTTGACTTCTGGGTAGGATCCCCAGAGCAAGATTAATTAAAACATTACAGATAGCCTCGTTACTGTTAAAAGATTGCGGTGAAAACTGAATCCTCATCTGCCTATCAGCAACGATGCAACTTGCTAGAGTTTAATAGCACAAGCAAGCACAGATCAGGATTTGCCAACCGTGGCAATGAGAGTAGAGCGGTGAGAAGAGAGCAATGATGCCAGTGGGAATTCATTTTGGGCGGGAAGTGTGTGGTGTACTAGATCTGGCAGAAACGCGAGAATGGCTGGTCACAAATGGGATTGGTGGATATGCCTCTGGCACGATCGCGGGCTCATTAACCCGCTGCTATCACGGGCTACTGGTTGCCGCCTTAAACCCACCTTTAGGTCGTACTCTACTTGTGAGTAAATTAGACGATACCGTCATATACGGCGATCGCTTCTATTCCCTCTGCACAAACCGTTGGGCTGGAAATGTTATTTCGCCGCACGGCTATCGGCAGATTGAACGATTTACTTTAGAAGGCTCGATTCCGGTCTGGCGCTATGCGTGTGGCGATGCTTTGTTGGAAAAGCGAATTTGGATGCAGCCCGGAGCCAACACTACCTATGTGCACTATCACCTCCTGCGAGCTTCTCAGCCTCTAACCCTCAATCTGGAAGCTCTGGTAAACTATCGGGATTATCACAGTCGCACTCGGGGACAAGGCTGGCGCATGACAGTTGTTCCGATCGAGCAAGGAGTCTGTATTGCCGCTTTCCCTGAAGCTACACAGATTACCATCCTCAGCGATCGCGCCGAAGTTACCCCAACCCATGACTGGTATTACGGTTTTGATCTGGCTGCCGAACGTGAACGCGGCTTAAGTGATCAGGACGATAATCTCCATACCGCGACCTTTCAAGCGACTTTGCAGCCTGGCGAGTCCTTGACGATCGTCGCTAGTAGTGAAGCGAAAGTCACTGCCGATGGTGAAGTTGCTTTAAAAAATCGGCGGATTTATGAACAAAAACTCTTGGGATTATGGCGGACTAGTCGCCCATTCGAGTCTCGTGATCCCGAGTTCGCCCATCGGCTGGTACTCGCTGCCGATCAGTTTATTGTTCAGCGTCCAACCCCTGAAGAACCAAATGGTAAAACCATTATTGCGGGCTATCACTGGTTCAGTGATTGGGGTCGGGACACCATGATTAGTTTGCCAGGGTTGACGCTATCCACCGGTCGCCCCGAAATTGCTCGCTCAATTCTCAGCACCTTTGCCCAATATGTTGATCAGGGCATGATCCCCAATCGCTTCCCTGATGCGGGAGAACAACCTGAATACAATACTGTCGATGCAACACTCTGGTACTTTGAAGCCGTGCGATCGTATTACGCAGTCACGGAAGATGATGATTTAATTCGAGAATTATTTCCGGTACTAGCAGAGATTGTGGACTGGCATTGTCGAGGAACCCGCTACAACATCCACCTCGATCCCGCCGATGGTCTGTTATACGCTGGAGAACAGGGCGTTCAACTGACCTGGATGGATGCCAAAATTGGTGATTGGGTCGTCACGCCCCGGATTGGTAAGCCCGTTGAAATTAACGCCCTTTGGTATAACGCCTTACGCACAGCCGCCCATTTAGCCCGGCGGATTGGCAAACCTCACCAGGAATATGAAGCGATCGCCGATCGTGCCCAAGCCCGGTTTAGTCGCTTCTGGAATGCGGAATTGGGATATTGCTATGACGTATTGGATAGTCCGGATGGGGATGATACGTCCCTGCGTCCCAATCAAATCTTTGCGGTGTCATTAACAGAAAGCCCCCTCAATCAACCGCAACAAAAAGGGGTAGTCGATGCTTGCAGTCGATCGCTACTGACTTCGCATGGGTTGCGATCGCGGGCGCCCCATGATCCGTTATATCAGGGGCACTATGGTGGTGATCCAGTTCAGCGGGATGCCGCCTATCACCAAGGAACCGTTTGGGGTTGGCTTTTAGGACCTTTTGCCTTGGCGCATCTACGGGTTTACAACCAGCCTGCTAAGGCACGCGAGTTTTTGGAGCCGATGATCAATCATCTCAACGCGGCTGGAATTGGAACATTAAGCGAAATTTTTGATGGGGATGCCCCCATGACGCCTAAAGGTTGTATTGCCCAAGCCTGGACGATCGCAGAGGTATTACGAGCCTGGTTAGCCACTGAACCGCCATCATAAGGAGGCACATCCAAAACCAGAAAGCAGGGTAGGAGGTTATACACCTACCCTGCTGAACTCAGTTCACGACATTAATCAACTACTACTAGAGCGGCATCATCTAAGGTTGTGTCCCGGTTGAAGGGGTAGTTGTACTAGGAGTAGTTGTCGTATCTGGTGTCGTCGTTGTGCTGGGAGTAGTCGTTGTATCTGGTGTCGTCGTTGTGCTAGGGGTAGTAGTACCCGATGAAGGCTGTTGCGTATCATCTGTACCCGTCGTTCCAGCAGTTTCTGCCGGCAGTTGGCGTAAACCAACCATCCCAGGGAAAACACGGCTCGGTAGACCAACAGTTTGATAGACTGCAACCACCCGCTTCCGGCGACCATGTGCCCGACCTTGACCACGCTCCCGCTCGACCACGAGAATGCGATCGCCAGAACCCTGCTCCACCACATACTGTACCGATCCCGCCGGTTGGTAAATAGTGTAGTAGCGGGTAGCATCATCCTGCCGATCGTCGTCATCGTCGCCGCGCACACTGACGGTGGCATTAAACGGGGCAAAGAAGACCGAATTAGTATTGTTGACAACAATCCGTACTGGAGTGCCTGTGAAGGAAGTACCCGTGGTGCCGCTAGTGCCAGTACCGGTCACTGAGCCAGTCGCAGAAGCCGAGGCTGAACCAGAGATTGATACTGTAGTCGTCGATGGGACGACTGTAAAGACCGTTCCTGTAGAGTATAAGCCCGAAGCAGGAGTATAGCCATTACTAAAGTTATCATTCTGACCGCGTAGATTAAACGCGACATCCCCAGCGCTTCTACCATCGATGCGACCACTCGCTTGGTCAAACCGAAATTGGGTGGCTCGTCGCGACGTACCCGTAAAGGCAACAGAACCACCCGTGCCACCAAAGGTGATATAACCAGGTCCCTCGCCATTGATCCGATAGGTGGTCGCTGCCGTATTGCTGAGGGTTCCTTGTTGGGTATAGGTAAACGGAGCCGTGAGGGCAATATTCAGATTAGCGATCGTCCCGTCGATCCTGAATTCTCTAGTTCCCGGTGTACCCACACTCTGAATCTGGAAGTTGGTCGTTGGTCCATTAAATTGCAATGTGCCATCTAAGGGATCCAGATCAGTTGTTTGATTCAGAGTGGGACCTTGAGCCGTTGTTGTCCCAGTTCCAGTTCCGGTCGTTGTGCCCGTCCCGGTTGTTGTGCCCGTTCCAGTTGTTGTGCCCGTCCCGGTTGTTGTGCCCGTTCCGGTTGTTGTGCCCGTTCCGGTTGTTGTGCCCGTTCCAGTCGTCGTACCCGTACCCGTTCCAGTCCCAGATGTCGTTGGTTGAGTAGGCAGGACATTACTTCCTTGGAAATCAAACTTGATCCGTCGTCCCAGTTCTATCACAGTAGGTACAGTATTACTGCCACTACCAGCATCCCGGAATTGCAGATCTGCTGGTAAACCCACAAAATCCCCAATCAAATTACCGCTAAACGGACCCACATTCATTAATCCCGATCGGGCAGTATAGGTGCTGCTAGAGGTGGCTGAAAGGGTAACTCCGGTAACGGGCAAGAAAATTTCGGGAGTTGTACCTGCTTGCTGCGGACTGATTAACGTTCCACCTTGGATCAGACTGGGCGAGAAACTTGTCAAGGAGAACCGTAGAGCCGTCGGTACACCCTGGAAAAAGACTGGACTACCAGAACTGGAAAAGGCAACCCCAGATAAAATTCCCTGCAGCCTACCCACATCACCACTATTTGGAATGCCATCGCTATTAGTATCAGTAAACCCAGCGGCTTGGGGAGTGAAGCGAGAGGTGCTAGTGGCTCCATTCGGGGTAACAATGCGCAGAGTTTGAATCACTGTATCAAACAGCACAGGTGAACCCACCGTTGGGGTAGTTCCTGTCGTTGTTGTACTAGTAGGGGTAGGACGGGGCACAAAGATAGCCGCGCCACCAGAAATTTGTCCCCCTGTAATGGGAATATCAGCCTTAGCTAGCGGGGAAATTGCCAGACTACCTGCCAACAGTCCCAGACAAACTGTAAACCGGGTGGATTGTTTCATCACAGCAGAAATCCTCTATGAAGGTGAATGGACAGTGGATCAACCAACGATCCATGAACAGGAAATCAACAGGGTACTAACTAATTGATCTGTACAGATGCTTCCGGATCACCGAAGAATCAGCCGGTAGAGTGCAAAATGGCAACCTGAGATAGGTAAATACGGATACTTACTTTCATCCGTAGTCTTAATCGAACGTTTCTTTCCGGAGAAAGTTCCCGATCGCAGATAATTTTTTGCCCATCATGGTGTTCTGTGACAGTAATTAGCGTTCCCCATTGACAGACGATTCTTAGCAGGGAAATACCAAGTTAAAAATCCTACCGTTAGAAGGTAAATGTTGTCCGTAAAATCCCGATCGTGATGGTGTCGTTATCGTCATTATTGCGAGGATTAAAAATCAAAATCACCCCCGGTGTCAGACTGAGATTATCGGAAACTTTGAACCGATAAAATGCTTCAACATGGGTCGTGGCATCTGGTTGACCACCTGAGCTCCCATCTCCCCCTTCAGTAACAAAATCAGGCACATTTCGACCAGTCGGTAAATCGCTACTCGTAATGCGAGGTGGTTGACCAACATAGATCGCCCCTAAGTTACCCGGCAGCAACAAATCTGGAAAGTTAAGAAATGCCATCCAGTTCACTGTTTCGACATTACCGGAAAACCCCTTCAAATCAGAGGTCGTGTAACCACCCCAACCCCCGATTGTGAATCGAGGTGTGACTCTCCACGCGATCGTAGCCCCAAAGGCATTAGTCATCAGGGGAGCCCGAATTTCGGGGAACTTAAAAGGATTTGGCAGCGCTAATTGATCATCCCCAACACTGGTCCCTAAAAAACCAGACGGTGAATAGGAGTTGACATAGTGCAGGGCAATGTCAAGGGTATTGGTAGGAGCCAACGTTAACTGAGCACCCACAGTGCGGGATCCATTTTCGCCACCAAACAAGCCATCTTCAGGCAGGTTAGGGCGATTGGCAGTGTAAACCCCTTGGAGCGATAGCCAATCATTAATTTGCCAGTCAAAACCAGCACCAGCACCATCTCCACCAATATTTAGAATTGGGTTCCGTTGCGCAAAGCGTGACAATGGTCCCTGTCCGGCACTTTCAATTCGGTTAGGACCCCGGAACACGTTGACCATATTCACCCCGAGGGCGCCCGCAATTAGCGCTAGGTTATTGCCAACTAGCTGCCGATAGGTCAGGTCACTTAATTCGACATCACTTCCTGTGTCTGCTTCATACCCTAACAGCACATCATTGGTTAACAACTGATTGCCAAAACTTCTCCCACTGCCAGCTTGTAACCCAGTAAACAAGAGGCTTCGCTCGGAAAACTGAGTGAACAAGCTCAGCTGCACATTGGAGATCACATTCAATTGATCAGAATCATCATCGAACGGGATGCCTGCCAATTCAACCTCAGCACTATTGCGACCTTGGAAGCCCACGATCGCCTGCCCATACAATTTGGTTGTGGTCGAAAATTGCTGTTTCTCCAGCGTGGCTGTCTTGGCGTCCAGATTATCGATCCGGCGTCGGATAACGGCTAGATCATCACCAAACTCGTCAATCAACCGTTTCAGCCGATCGAGATCTTCCTTTCTGACTAAATCAGCTGTACCCGCAGCAATCAACTCCTGAATCTTATCCATACAGGCATTGAGACCGGCCGCAAACTCATACCGAGTCATCGCCTGGTTACCACGATAGGTCCGATTAGGATAGCCGACAATACAGCCATACCGTTCAACCAGAGATTGCAATGCCTGAAATGCCCAATCTGTAGGGCGCACATCCGTTAACTGAGAAACCGATGTTACTTGCTCCATGCCGTCCGTCGGGGCATTGGCATCCACCTCAGTTTGTAGATTCGCCACCGAGTCAATCTGCTCCATCAGGCTACTATCAGCCACTAGCAGTTCGCTGGTTTTGATAGTCGGCATTGGCGCGGCGGTAGCCTCTAGGACTGCCGCAGGTTGAGTATCATCAACCGATGGTAATGGCTGGCTACCAGGCAGGGTTGCCAGGGATGGATCTACCATAAACAGCCCCAGCGTTGCTGATAACAGCACGGGGGAAACCAGGGTTTCGGCGATCGAAAAGACCTTCTGTTTCATTTTTCAACTCCTCCTCCACTAGCAACTGGAGATGTTCTATCAACACACACCACAGGATCCAACAGCTAAATGTTGTGACCTTTGTCATTGCTCTTTCATGACTTTACCCTTCTAATGGCTATCAACGTAAGGCTTTCAGATGGACTTAATCAAATGACATTGAAATAGAGCGATCTAAGGACCGATATAAAGCTGTTTGGAAAACTTTATTTCAAGAGATTGAGCCAAATTCCTCAAAGTCACCCGTCATTATGCCTTGAGATAGATGCAGTTTAGATAAAAATTGCTCTACCTAGACAATTTTTATTAGGGTAGGCAATGTTCTTAATTACACTCATTTGTGTTTATCAGGATAGCCAGTCGCTAGAAATTTTATCGACTTACTAGCATTGTCTACCTAACTCGAAATAACGAAAATTTTAATTCAATCTAGTTCTGTGCTCTCCTCAATCTAAAAGCGCTCTAGTCCGTTCATCGATCGGCACTGATCAAGATCAGTAGCAATCATGACCTAGGTAAAAAGATTTGGCGATCGCACCCGCAACAAAAAATCCCCTACCCTCTTGGATCAAACAATCCGATCGGGCAGGGAATCAACAATTGGAGAAGGTGCTGTGCTAGTTCAGTTCTAGCTAACTAGCCAAGGAGCCTTCAACCGATCAGCTATCCGCGAAGAAGAACGAGATATCGAAGAAGGCAGTCGATAGTGTACCACCCGGTCCGCCATCGGATACCTCAAACTGGAAGTTGGTATCGGAACCACCAAAGCCAGGATAGTCATAGGTAATTACCCCTGCATCGATATCAGCTTGCGTAAAGGTTTGCCCCACATTGAGAGCCACCCCATTCCGTTTCAGTGTGCCAGCTGACGGCAGTGACCTGACGGTATACACCAGCTGTGCTGAAGTGCTGTCAACATCGGTCACTTGCAACTGACTACTGTTGATTTCAGTCACCGAAACTAGCCCCGAATCCAGACTAATTCCAGTATTATTCACCAGCACTGGCGCATCATTCACCGGGTTCACCGTAATGTTGAAGATCCGGCTGATTGCAGGTGCAATCCCATCAGAGACCTGGAAGACAAAGACATCACTGGGATTTTCACTACCATCGTGCTGGTAAGTGATCAAACCATTGTCAATATCTTGCTGAGTAAAGACATCATTTGCACTGAGAATCACCCCCGATCGTCTCAAGGTACCGAATACTGGAGCCGTCGGCACGGTATATCGAATCGCTGACGTCAGCGTATCGGCATCTGAGGTTCTCAGAATGGTGTTCGTAATGGTCGTAATCGCGCCTTCATTAATCGTTAACGGACCACTCGACACTACAACAGGAGCATCATTGACTTGGGCGACTGAGATGTTAAAGACACGAGTACCTGTACTCCCTCCGGCGCCATCCGACACATTAAAGATGAAGCTGTCGCTACTCGTTTCACTACCATTGTGGCGATAGGAAATTCGTCCAGCATCTACATCTGCCTGAGTAAAGGTTTGATTAACCGTCAGGTTGGTGCCATTCAACCGCAAGCTACCGCTAGTAGGAGTATTAGTTAGCGTATACCGCAGTTGTGCCGTCGTGTTATCTGGGTCAGTCACCCGCAGCACTGTGTTAGCGATCGTGCTAGTTGCCCCCTCACTCAAAGTCAATGGCAGGTTATTCACCACAATTGGAATATCGTTGATCGGGTTTACCACGATATTGAAAGTGGCATCCGGTAAAGCCACATTGCCATCGGAGACTCGGAACACAAAACTATCAGTCGGATTCTCACTACCCGTGTGGGCATAGGAAATGCGACTACTGTTAATGTCATCCTGAGTAAAGGTCTGACCTGCACTTAACACACTGCCATTCAGCCGCAGAGTTCCATTCACTGGATTCGGTGCTGTAACCAGGGTATAGACCAATTGGAGGTTGGTATTATCAACGTCTGTGGTTCTTAGCAGACTGTTGCTGATCGTTCGTGGCAACGCCCCCTCGCTGACTGTCAAGGGGCTGTTAGTGACTAAAACAGGTGGATCATTGGCAGCCGTTACTGTGATAGAAATTGCGCCATTCGCTGTTCCTGCCAATCCCGAACCGGTATTGCCTTGATCATTCACAGCAATGGTCAGGTTATCAGTCCCGTTGTAATTAGCGTTCGGACGATAGGTAAGCGTATCTAAAGCCGCGCGGACATCTTCAACGGTACCCGTAAAGGTAGCCGTGCGATTGCCGTTAGAGCCACTAGTAAAGGTAATCCCATTGGTAGAACCAAGGGTCAATGTCCCATTCGTGACCCCGATCGTGACTCGAATTGGACTTGTTCCCGAATCCACATCGGTTAGCACGATCCCTGTTGCGCCAGTCAACACCAGATCCGTATCCTCGCCCACCGTCTGAGCACCAGGTAACGTTAGCGTTGGGGCATCATTGACCGGAGTCACTGTCACATTAATGCTGCGGGTGACCGTCAGTGGTCCACCGAACCCGGTATTACCATCATCATCCAGCGTAATGGTGATCGTATCGGGTCCGTTATAGTTGGGATTACCCAAGTAGCGCAGACTGGAATTAGACAACGCCGTTCTGAGCGCGGTCAACGTACCAGTTAGTGTCACCTCGCTGGTGCCGTTGTTACCCGCTGCTACACCGGGTGGAACAGTTGCTAAATTGATGATCCCCTGAGTCGCAGAGAGCGTCAGTTCGATCGTTCCAGCCCCAGAGTCAACATCCGTAATGGTGATGCCAGAAAGCGTCAGATTAGTATCTTCTGCCACAGTAAGGCTAGTCGGTACAGTGAGGAGCGGCGCATCATTCACAGCATTCACCGTAATGCCGATCGTTTGAGTTGCCGTTAGCGCTCCACCATTGCCTGTATTACCGTTGTCGTTGGCAACGATCGTGAGGGTATCAGCACCACTAAAGTTAGCGTTCCCCGTATACGTAAAGTTGCTCAAGGCTGAATTAACGTTGTCAGCCGCACCCGTAATCGAAACAATCCGACTATTGTTGCCAGTAATCGTTAGACCAGGCAGTGAACTAACATTCAACACTCCACTGGTCACCGTCAGGTTGACCCGAATCGGACTACTGCCAGCATCAATGTCTGTCACACTCACCCCGGTAATAGTCAGGTTGGTGTCCTCATCCACCGTCTGGGTTCCAGGAACAGTCAGCGTTGGGGCATCATTCACCGGTGTGACATTAATCGTGAACAGCCGAGGCGGGGATGATGTATCAACTCCACCATTATCCGTACCACCGCTATCTTGCAGCGTTACAGTCACGACGGCTAAACCGTTAGCATTGGGCGCTGTTGTGTAAGTCAGTACTCCCGTCGGAGAAATCGTTGGCGCTACCGTAAACAGGGATGGATTACTGTTCGCTACGTTAAAGCTCAACGTTTGCGTAGACTCATTCGGCGGTCCTGCCGAAATCGCCGTTGCCCAGTTCACCGTTTGAGCTCCTGCATCCTCCAGCACCGTCTGGTTAATCCCTGGCGTAAAGGTTGGGGCATCATTGACTGGATTCACGACGATCGCAAACACATATGGGGTTGAAGTATCCAAACCGCCATTCGCCGTGCCACCGTTATCTCGTAAGGTCACCGTGACATTGGCTGTACCGTTAGCATTGGGAGCCGCAGTAAACGTGAGGTTGCCCGTGGTCGGATTCACGGTAGGAGCAACAGAGAATAGGGCGTTATTGTCTGTTACCACATTGAAAGTTACTGTTTGAGCCGTTTCATCCGTTGCTGTAGCAGGACCACGGGAGATATTCGTTGCCCATCCCGCGATCGTCTGGGCTCCCGCATCCTCATTGATCGGCGCAACGTTATTACCCGTAAAGGTGGGGCGATCGTTGACAGGAGTCACGTTTACGGTCAACGATCGGGTCACCGATAACGGTCCCGGATTGCCGGTTGCACCTTGATCATCAACCTTAATCGTGATCGTATCCGTGCCATTGACATCGGGGTTGCCTTGATAACTGAGACTAGATAGTGCCGTTTGAATGTCCGTAATCACCCCTTCAAAGGTGACGGTGCTAGCACCGTTAACCGTGTCATTCACAAAGGTGACGCCACCAGCATTACCGACGTTGAGGGTGCCACGCCCTGCGGTTACAGTCACCCTGACCGCACTTGTACCAGAATCAACATCCGTCACCGTGATGCCAGTCAAGTTCAGGGCTGTGTCTTCCAGAACCGTGACCGTGGTTGGGGTAATGGTCAAAGTGGGTGCGTCATTAATAGGCACGACATTAATATCGATCGTGCGCGTATCAATCTGCGCGCCGCCAGCTCCAGTATTACCCTGGTCACTTACCCCGATCGTGATGCTACCAGTGCCATTAAAGTTGGTTGTTCCACGATAGGTCAGGTTGTTCAGTGCCGTATTAATAGCAGAAAGCGAACCCTGGATACTGACAGTATCGGTATTATTACCAGTTACCGTTAGACCTCCCGTCGAACCCAGAGTAATTGTGCCACCCACAGCAGCCAGACCGACTGAGATCGGGAGACTACCAGCATCCGCATCGCTGACGCTAATTCGGGTAGTGCCTGTAAAGACTAACGGCACATCTTCATTCACAGTCTGGGCACCCGGCACCGTGATGACGGGCGCATCATTGGTAGGTTCAACTGTGAGGCTAAAGGTACGGAGGGGCACAACTCCTGTAGAACTATCAGAAGCGGTGAAGGTAAACGTGTCACTGGTCGTTTCAGTCCCATTGTGGCTGTAAGCAAGCAGAGCCGAGTCTAGATCAGCCTGGGTAAAGGTTTGCCCAGCGGACAGCGTCACACCACTCCGGGTTAAGACCCCTCTAGCCGGACCAGTCCCCAAGGTATACACAATTGGACCCGGACCATCATTATCGGTAATAGCTAGCACAGTACTACTA
>VRZD01000092.1 GCA_016743235.1 Pantanalinema sp. GBBB05
TATTCGAGAGCAAGAAGCGTCTGATCAAAGCGGGCGCTTCTAACTAATCTCAGTCCCCAGCTAAGTTCACCCGCCCTTGGGGCGGTCACACTCATCAAGCCACCAGCTTCGCTGGGGGTGTCTGACTGTAATCATTCCTCCTTGAGAAGCCATGAGACCATACAGTGGTACAAATCCACAAATGATGAACAAATAGGCAATGAACCATAGGAGATGAACGGGCAGCCAAGCTAGTTCCAGCGCTCCCTGAGCCGTATTGGCTGGATGGAAGAACATAAAGCTGCCAAACAAAATCCCAGCTATGATCAATGACCAACCGCTGAATTGTTTTTGTGAAAGAGTTTTCATCTTAATCTCTAATTCTCATGGGAACGTAATCAAACAACCATTTGAATTGCTGGTCGATGATGTCAGTAGAAGCCATCTGCCTTAAAAAGGCTTGAAGTCACTTTATCTTATGCCGCGATGTCAAGGTGAGTGTAGGTGGGTGTTAGACCAAGCTCAGATTGCCATTGAGCCAACGGTTTCTCCCAATGTTCTTCCCATTTCTCTGCCATTAAGGGTGCTGCTTTAAGTCCCATTTCCCATCCCTGAAAAATCCGTTGCATATGATCATTGAGTTGCTGTGGCTCTGCGAGGACATGAATTAGTCCAGCCGTTAGGATGGCAATGGCGATCGGCGATCGCATTTGGGCTAACTGGAAAGCTTGCAAGCCCAATTCTCCACCTAGATCAGTGCCAAACCCTGTGACAACATGATGAATATCATGAGTTTGACTGCGACGAAGGGTGATGTAACTAATATCATCTTTGACTTCGCGCTGACGATAAAATTCTGGATCAAACTGATTGATAACCAGATGGTGAGCAAACTGATATCCAAGCGATTCTTGAGGATAGGTCAGTAATTCTGTAAGATTTGGGACGGGTGCTAAATACCGTTCCTCAATCATTGCTGCCACTCCAGGTTGAGCCTTGAGATACTCGATTGAAATTGTACTCAAGTCAGTTCTTCTCAGAATTTCATCCAGATCGTAAATAGCTTCAAAGGTTGCAGGCGCTTTTGTCAGGATCGAAAAGCTTTGAACTGTTTTGAGTTGATCGGCAATTGAAAGATGGGTCAGCATCAGTCCGTCTCCTGGCATGTTGATGAGTAATACGCAACTGTTTGCAGACTGGATCTCTACTCGACGCAAATTTTGAAATAAAAATTTTGGCGGCTCACAGATCCAAACGACTGCTGCCATACGTAATCCTGATTAATTTAATGGACAGCATTCAATCCAGGAGGAATATCATGGCGACATCTGTTGATCGTCCAGCATTTGACCTGTTTGCCCCCGAAGCATTAGCTAATCCTTATTTGCTTTACAAACAGATGCGCGAAATCGACCCAGTTCACTACTCAGAATCGCTGGGCTATTGGTTATTAACTCGTTACCAAGATGTAGAAGCGGCTCTAAAAGATGAGCGTTTGAGTGCCGATCGCACTGCATTGTTCATCCACCAAATTGGGGATTTGGATGTCAGTCTAATTCAAAACTTCTTGCGGCTGATTAAGGGAATGATGATTGAGAAAGACCCGCCAGAGCATAGCCGGATGCGGAAGTTGGCGAATCAAGGCTTTACAACACGAGCATTAGAAAGTTGGCGAGTCATTATTCAACAGACCACCGATCGCCTGCTGGATCAAGTTCAGCATCAGGCTTACATGGATATTGTGGCAGATCTTTCTGTGCCATTACCCGCATTGATGATTGCCGAAATCTTTGGCGTACCCGAGGGCGATCGTGCCAATTTGATTGAGTGGGCAACCGATATTGGCACGTTATGGGGTGCACCGGGCGGACAAAATATGGAGGAACTTGCCCGTAAAGCTGACTATGCGGCGATTCAATTCACTCAACTGATTCAACAATTAATTGAACAACGCTGTCGCCAACCAGGAAGCGACATGATTAGTCTGTTAACAATGGCGTATAAAGCCCAGGGTTTAGATTTTGAGGAACTACCGTCACTCTGTATTCTGATTCTCAATGCCGGACATCTTACTACCACCGATCTCATTCCCAATGGGGTTGCAGCGTTACTCCATCATCCGGAGCAATTGCAAAAGTTAAAAGATCATCCAGAATTAATGTCAGTGGCTATTGAAGAATTGACCCGCTACGATACACCCGCACCGTTTGTGTTTCGGATTGCTAAAGAAGCGATCGTCATTGCCGATAAAATGATTCCAGCCGGAAGTGTTGTGGCTTTGGGATTGGGAGCCGCCAATCATGATCCAATCAAGTTTGCCAACCCCGATCGCCTGGACATTACTCGTTCTCCTAATGAGCATCTGGGGTTTGGTCCAGGTGTTCACTTCTGTCTTGGAGCAGTGCTGGCTCGGATGGAATTAGCGATCTGTTTTGCCACCCTACTCAAGCGGATGCCCAACCTGCAATTTGATCCCCAACAACCTGCAATTCCTCGTCATACCAGCTTGGTTTTCAAAGGATTCGAGACTCTTCCTATTCGATTCTGACGCCAGAATAAATCTTAAGCTTGGAGATGATAAATCCAACTTCAAAATTGATACGTATCTAATCTTGAAGCAGAAATTGATTGAGTTTGCAAAAACTTAGCTACTACAGCTCTATTCTGCATCAACATGTTCAGGCATTAGTTAAACCATCAAACAAGTTATTTCGCTTAGGAGACACTCAACTTATGGACAGACGTGCTTAAAACTGAAGGAGCGGGAATTAAATAATCATTCAAATCGATATAGGCTCTCAATTCTGCGGCGCGATCGGGCAAGTGTTAAATGTCGCGGTTTGCACATTGATAATGAATTGTAATCAGGTAACCCACAAATTTTAATGAGCTGGCTTTGGAGGAAACGGCAAAAAAGCTTAAATATACTTTAAGCTTTTGCTATCGTCATCATGAATTCGCTTAATACTTTCTCTGGGAAATATTCAGTGATTCATTTACTCGGTGAACTAGTATGGTAATGATTACTCCACCGTCTCACAGTTGCCAGTGTCAACCACAATCTTCTCAAATTGGCAGCGATCGCTTCCTTCACCTTTCCTTAGATATGATTTGCGTCATTGATCAGGATGGCTATTTCCTATCCCTCAATGACCGCTGGCAGGAAGTTTTGGGTTGGACAAAAGCGGAACTACTTGCCCAACCCTGGACAGCATTGATGCATTTAGACGATCAGGAGGTAGCCCTCAACCATCGCCAAACTCTTGTACTTCATAGATTCTATTCTATAGATAGCTTAAAGTTTGAGAGTCGTTATCAGTGCCAAGATGGAAGCTATAAATGGTTCTTGTGGAATGCGAGTTTTTGTCCAGAACAACAAGTGATGTACGCCGTAGTTCGAGATATTACTGAACGCAAACAATCCCGGCAAGCATTGCGAGAAAGTGAAGAACGATTTCGCTATTTGGTTGACAGTGTCAAAGATTATGCCATTTATATGCTTGACCCTCAGGGTAACGTGATTAGCTGGAATCCTGGTGCCGAAAGAATTAACGGTTATACCGAAGCTGAAATTGTCGGTCAACCAGTCGCACTCCTTTACCCATTAGAAGATGTACGGGCTGGTAAACCTAATTATGAATTACAGATAGCTGCTAAAGTTGGACGATTTGAAGACGAAAGTTGTCGGGTTCGGCAAGATGGCTCTCAGTTTTGGGCTCATGCCGTAGTCACAGCTTTGCACGATCGCCAAGGACAGTTACGGGGGTTTGCAAAAGTAACTCGAGATATTACTGAGCGGAAACGGACTGAAGCTGCTTTGCAGAAGGCATACGATGAGTTAGAACGACGAGTGCAGGAACGAACGGCTGAATTGCTAGAATCCAATCGCTTATTACGTCACGAGATTGTAGAACGACAGCAAGCTGAAGCTCAATTGCGTCATCAGACTCAGCAATTGCAACAAACATTACAACGATTGCAACAAACTCAAGCACAACTGGTGCAATCAGAAAAAATGTCGAGTTTAGGACAATTAGTTGCGGGAGTTGCCCACGAGATTAATAATCCCGTGAATTTCATCTATGGCAATATTACGTATGCCAAGCAATATACTCAGGATTTATTACATTTGCTGGAGGTATACCAACAGTCCTACCCCCAACCCACTCCTGAAGTTGAGGCAGCCCTAACCACGATCGATCTCCACTTTATTCTGGATGACCTACCCAAGCTGCTCAATTCTATGAAGGTAGGAGCCGATCGCATCCGCCAAATTGTCCTTTCATTAAAAAATTTTTCGCGCTTGGATGAAGCAGAAAAAAAACCTGTTGATATTCACGAAGGGATCGACAACACGTTGATGCTATTGCAAAATCGGCTAAAGCCACGACCTGGTGCTACTACTATTACTGTTAACAAAAGCTATGCCGAGCTCCCTTTCATCAATTGCTATGCTGGGAAGCTAAACCAAGTGTTTATGAATATTCTCAGTAATGCGATCGATGCCCTAGAAGAACAGACTGAACTCAATTTGGCAGACAATCAGTCTGGTCACGGCATCTCCGTATCGCCTGAGCTGAACCATCTCTTACCCACGATTCATATTCAAACTCAGCAACTCAACGCTGATTGGGTTAGCATCCGTATTACTGACAACGGTTTGGGGATGCCAGAGCAGGTCAGACAACGCTTATTTGATCCCTTCTTTACTACTAAACCTGTCGGGAAGGGCACTGGGTTAGGGCTATCCATTAGCTACCAGATTGTAGTAGAACAGCATGGTGGTCAGTTAAAATGCCAATCCATACCTGGTCAGGGCACAGAGTTTACGATCGAAATTCCAATTAAATCAAGTTGTCCCAATCCAGTGTTTGTCTCCTAGGACCACCCCAATTAGATTTGGGATGGCAATTAACCAGGATTGGGGACTAAAACGGTTAATCCTCCAGGAATACACTCAACTTCGATCGGAGTAGTGCCAATAATCTCCCCATCCACCACAACCTTTTGTGGTGGCTCTGTTTTGACGGTAATCCGTTTTGTGCGTCCATGAATCACATTTTGTTGTTGAGGACCGCTTTTCACAAGAGCAGCTCCTAACATACTGAGCATGGTGGTAACTGCCTGAAGCTTGGTTTCCGCTGTGGCGACTGTTACATCTAGCAAGCCATCATCCAGAATTACTTCTCCGCCTCCCTGGGCTAAGACAGAGGTGGGGGGAGCGGCATTCGCGATCGTAATGGCGGCGGCTTGAAACTGTAATACGCCTTCTTCAGTCTCCAGCGTGGTATCAAACAGGGTTTGTTCATCCAATAGTTGCCACCCTGCCATAATGTATGCCATTGCCCCCCATTGAGTCTTCATCTCCCGGCTGGCTCGCTCAACGGTTTCTGCTTCATAGCCGACGCCCGCCAGCAATACCATGGGGATACCATTACACTGCGCCGCATCTACGGTACGAGTGTGTCCTGCCAGAATTGCCTGACAGGCGGCTCGAATGGTTTGGAAGCGAGGAATTCCCAAAGCAACGGCAAAGGCATTGGCTGTGCCCCTAGGAATAATGCCTAACGGAATCCCGGTTCTGACTAGTGCTCCAGCGATCGTTGATACTGTACCGTCGCCACCGGACGCAATGATGATATCGGCGCCATCGGCGATCGCGGTTTTAACCATCTCTTCAGGGCTAATATCTGGTGTAGTGGTGTGAATATGCAGATGGAGG
>VRZD01000034.1 GCA_016743235.1 Pantanalinema sp. GBBB05
ACCTTATACAGTGCTAATTTATCCGCTGGTACTTAAAGATAAAGTTTGGTTGGTTTGGGCAGCGAAAGGCGGCGTGGTTAATAGTGTGCAACTCCCAATTCAGGAGCGGCAACTAGGAGAAGCGGTTTTACAATTTCGGCAATTGGTACAAGATCCAACTGAAAGCCTGCAACGTACTCAAGCGGGTGGTAAGGTCTTGTATGACTGGCTGATTAAACCCCTAGAAGCAGAACTGAAAGCCAACAAAATTCAGCATTTAGTTTTTTCTCTCGATCGCGTGACCCGTTATATTCCGCTAGCTGCTTTATTTGATGGCAATCAGTATTTGATTGAGAACTATACGATTTCTACGGTTCTGTCAGCCGATCTGACCAATCTGCGCGATCGCTTACCTCCCCCTCAAAATACCTCTGTTTTAGCTGTAGGGGCATCGGAGTTCACAGAGCTGTCTCCCTTGCCTAGTGTCCCGGCAGAACTGGATGCCATTGTGCGGCAGGCTCCTAGCGATCGTACGGGCATCTATCCAGGCATGGAACTCCTGAATCAAGCCTTTAATTTCCGGGCATTAAGAGATAATCTGCTAGGACATCGGATTTTACATATTGCTACCCATGGCGCCTTTCTCCCGGGTCGCCCAGAGGATTCCTATTTAGTCCTGGGTAACAATGAAAAACTCACTATTTCTGCTGTAAGAACCCTACCCGATTTAGGGAATGTGCATTTAGTGGTGCTTTCTGCTTGTGAAACTGCATTGGGTGGAGCGGATCAAGATGGCACGGAAATCTCTGGTATCAGCTATTACTTCCTCAATAGCGGCGCTGCGGCTGTGCTGGCATCGTTGTGGTCTGTAGATGATGCCAGTACGAGTCTGTTAATGCAGCAATTCTATAGTTATTTAGCGATGGGGACAGTTCAAGAGCCAGTCACCAAAGCAGAAGCATTACGTCAAGCCCAATTTAGTTTGTTGTATGGTCGAGCCTCGGTGAAGCCAAGCCGCGCGGATTTGGGTAATCAGCTGACTGCTGGGCAACCCCCGATCGCTAATCACCAATCACGATTTGCTCATCCTTACTATTGGGCACCGTTTGTCCTCATTGGTAATGGATTATGAGCGGTTTGACCGGCATAACAATTAGACTTTTACTAACAAAAAAATTTAGTATCTGAGGCTGGGGGAGATAAAGAGATCGATCGCTTCGCCGCAGCCTAGGCTGAGTCCGGCGATCGTAACGAGGTATAACAGCGTCTCTCTTTCTGGAAAACCGGCGATGCGCAATTCCATATCAGCGAACAGAACCGTGATGAAAGGAAGAAAAAATAGATTGAGGAATAGCGGATTCAGAATCAGAATAATGATGATGACGCTGGTAAGTAAGCTAATGCCAATGACGACAAATAGCTTTTGATGTCTCAACCAGTTGAGAAATTCAATCATGGGGGCATGTTTCCACACAAGAACCAGGGTAGCAATCAGGATGCAAGCCCCCAGGAGTCCGACGACGTGATAAGCCGATAAATACCAGCCCAAAAGCACATAGGCTATCCCCATGAGCGTGACAGATAGCCAGGTTTTTTGGATCGCGGATTCTGTATTCATACCAAGTTGCTGCATTCTACCTTGCCAGCTACATAATCAGATAGCAACAACTATAGCGAACTACTGGTTTCCCGAATTTGAGAGAAGTGCGAATCCCAGTTTGCTCAATCTATCCAGGCAGAAATCTTTTAGATGAAGTAAATAATGCTTGTGTCGATCGCGAAGATTTCGCTATTCAGGACAATCAGGAATGCCTTGGTACAGTTCTGCGCTCTCTTCTTCGTTAGGGCTGCGATCGACACACAAAATCGATTCTGTTGGTATGGGTTGAATGCTGATGGTCATAGATTCTATCTCTCTCCCCATTAACGCCGCTGAAAGTTGGTTGAGATCTTCTGGGTTGAAGGATGGCAGGGTGAAGGAGGATGAGGGAGATGAGAGAGATGGGGAAGGGGATGGAGCATGGAATTCAACGGCACCAATATCTGCTCTACCGACTCTGGTAAATCCTCGCTGATCTAAGGTTGTAATACTGGGATCACCCATATCAATAGCAGGGCTACCGGGGACTAAGGCATGGGTTTGAGTAAGTCCGCCATAGTCGCCTAAAGGGGTAAGAATTTGGTTCATGGCTACTGACGGCACAATATCCGTTGCACTGAGCACTATGCCTTCTACGCCACTATCACCATTAAACCCGAACAGATTATAGCCTTCAGATGTGCTGCTGCCCAGGTTAGTCAATTCCCGTCCAGATGATGCTGCGTTCCCGGCAATGATGCTGTTGTGCACTGCGAATGTGTTGGCAGGAGTTGCATTCTCAATTGATGCTGCATTAAAAACACCGCCGCCCGAATTGGCTGAGTTATTGGCGATCGTGCTACTGCTGACCCATGCAGTTCCGCTGTTATAGATACCACCACCAAGTTCTGTGGCTAAATTACCGCTGAAGGTACTATTGCTTACAGTAACTTTACCAATCACGATATATGTATACGGACCGAAGAAAGGAGGCTCACCCATTTCAGGGTAACCAGGGGTGTAATAAGTGTAGCGCTCTCCGTAGTTGTAAATGCCACCACCAGTGACTGCTGAATTGCGACTAAGGGTACTATTAGCCACAGTTGTTGTACCACTATTGTAGATAGCACCGCCTTTGATTGCCAAATTTTCACTAAGAGTACTATTGGTCACAGTTACTGTGCCACTATTGTAAATACTGCCACCATGATCGACAGCCAAATTGTGATTGAGCAAACTATTAGCCAGATTGACTGTGCCACTGCTGGAGATGCCACCACCCGAAACAGCTGAATTGTCGATCAGAGTACTGTTGAAGATAGCTACACTATCGGAATTGACGATGCCACCGCCATCCCTACCTGCCGAATTACTACTGAGAGTGCTATTAAGGATAATTACCATGCCATGATTATAGGCGCCATGATTGTAGCTGCTAGCGTTATAGATACCCCCCCCACTATTAAGGGCGAAATTCCTATCCAGGATGCTATTAGTCAGATTAATAGTACCACCGGTGTTATAGATGCCACTGCCCCAACCTGCTGAATTGCCAATGATAAGGCTATTCGTTAAGCTGGCGATGCCACCATTGTAGATACCACCCCCACCGGGAGCATAATAGTAGTAGTCTGCTGCTGAATTACCACTGAGAAAGCTGTTCGTTAAGTTGACGGTGCCTCTGTTGTAGATCCCGCCACCGCCACCGCCATAGCCATAGTTATTATTACCACGACTTGTTACAGAATTTTCACTGATAGTACTGTTAGCGATGTTAGCTGTACCATCGTTGTAGATGCCACCACCAGAACTATAAAAGCCACCAATTACCGAATTACCGCTGATGGTACTGTTGTTGACGTTAACTATACCAGAGTTGTAAATGCCACCACCACTAGCACCATAGAAGTCGCCAATCGCTGAATTGCTGCTGAGGGTGGTGTTAGTAATGTTAACCGTGCCATTGGCAGTGTTATAGATACCGCCACCGCCACCATCCTCCATGAGATAGCTGTAGAAGGGGCTATTCCAGTTTGCTGAATTATTGCTGATAACACTATCAGTCAGGTTGAGCGTACCGCCGTTATTGTAGATACCACCGCCCTGACTACGTCTGCCGCGAGAATTAAACCTATCGCTATCGCTGCTATCAAAGTTGATCGCTAAGTTGCCGCTAAGGGTACTGTTTGTCAGGTTAATCGTGCCACCATGGGTATAGATACCCCCACCGCGACTATAGGTATATCTATTACCATCGCCATTGCCATAAGCTGACTGTGTTACTAAATTCCCAATGAGAGTACTGTTAATTAGATTGACAACACCATAACTGGTATAGATTCCACCGCCGTTAGCTGCCAAATTGCTACTGACAGAACTGTTGATCAGGTAGATGCCCCCGTACTCACTATCGTAGTTGCTGCTATGAAGGACTCTGTTGTAGCTAGTATGTATTGCACCGCCATTAGTTGCCGAATTACTATCGAGAGCACTATTAACCACTGTGACTCTACCCTCACCGACGTTGTATATAGCACCGCCGTAGGTTGCTAAATTATGACTGAGGGTGCTGTTGAACAAATTGATAAAACCAATTTGAGGGAAGTCACACTCCATTCCGTAACAAACACCGCTATTAGATATAGCACCTCCATAAGTTGCGGAATTATCACTAAGAGTACTGTTCTGTAGATTAACTCTACTAAAACCACTGTTCCACCAATTGAGACCATAACCGCCGTTGGATATAGCACCACCGTCGATTGCTGAATTACCGCTGAGAGTACTGTTGAGCACGTTAACTATGCCGTAGTGGTTGAAGATTCCACCACCTTCATCCGCTGAATTGTTACGGAGGGTACTGTTAGTGAGGTTAACCTCACCCCCATAGCTGTCGTAGGGCTGGATGTATATGTTACTAACACCACCATTAGAAATGCCACCACCCCAATGTGCCGAATTACTACTGAGAGTACTGTTGAGCACGTTAACTGTGCCATAAGCAGCATTAAAGATTCCACCACCGTAAGTTGCAGAACTGTCGCTAACAGTACTGTTGAGTAAGTTAACTATGCTATGAGTGGCATTAAAGATGCCACCACCACGACTATAGGTGTCATCGTAGTAGTTGCTAGCATCAAGGTCTCTTGCCGAATTGCTGCTAAGGATGCTGTTGCTTAAGTTCAGTGTGCCACTGTTTACCAGAATGCCTGCACCATCTCCTACAACGTAGCCATTCTGAATTGTCAGACTATCCAAGTTAACGGTGTTTCCCGCTCCAGGATCAATATAAAATCCACGGGAATTGCTACCTCCATCAACGATAGTGTTTCCCGCCCCTGTGCCTTGCACGGTTAGAGGTTTTGTAATGCTGACTTGATTGGTCACTCCAGGCACATAAAATGTTCCGCCTGCCACATTCACCGTTCCGCCTGAAGCCGCGACATCTACCCCATTCTGGATTCTGGCTCCTGGGTTGACATTTACAGTTGTTGCTGTGCCACTAAGATTGCTACCAGTTGCCAAACTAATTGGTTGATTGAGCGTTGTGGTGGGCGTGGTCAATGTTAGATCACCTGCGACTGGATTGGCGCTGGCATCGATCGCTGCATTCACCACAATGCGATCGCTGGCTTGCAAATTGACGTTGTTGCCATTTAACCCCGTGACGATCGCAGTTGCGCTGACAGTAGTTGCCGTTGTCGGAGTATTAGTTAATGGTTCTCCAGCGATCGTGGCTGTACCATCAGTGGCAACTGTCAATTCTGGTGGGTCAAGTAACCAAGTTCCGGTTTGTCCCTGGGGAGCGTAAGTACTAACTCTGGTCACCGGTGAAACGATCAGTGTCCCTTGGCTAGAGGTTTCAACCAGCCCCCCGTTACCACCATAATTGCTGCCTTGGGCTGTCATTGTGCCTGCAACCTGGGTGGTATCTGTTGACCAAATCACGACCGAACCACCATTGCCTGGAATATCCGCGATCGCGTCAGCATGAATGATGGAATTGGTATCCATCTCTGTAGTCCGAGCTTTGGGTCGCGTCCCGGATCCTTGATAATCGCCGCCAATCCGGACTACGCCACCATTGATTCCAGAGGCGTCAAGCGTGGCATTTTGCAGCGAGATGCGATCGGCTAATACTTGAATTTGTGAAGTATTTGGTGATGTTGTTGCAGCGGTAGATAGTGCCCCGCTTACCGTAGCAGATCCAGCTTCAGTGGGGATTACTGTACCCGTGTTCGTTAAACGCACAATTCCGTTTTCTACGGTAATTCCGGTCGCTTCTGGTAAACCGCCGCCAGCCAATAAAGCGGAAAGCGTTAGGGGTGAAGTAGTTGGGGAATTAATCGTATTCGCGGTTTCGGTAGGTAGTAACAGACTGAGTAAACTGCCTTCCTGGGTAATCCGAACTAACCGTTGACCGGGGACTGCCGCGATCGTGATCGTGCCTCCTGGAGCAGAGATGGTTCCTGTATTGACGACGACTCCTCCTAAGAGGGTAATTTGCTGTCCTGGATTTGCGGTTAACACTCCGGCATTCAGAATTGCTCCGGCGTTGCCCAAAAACGCAAAACTATCTGGATTGCTGGTGAGGTTGGCATAGTTATTTGACCCGATCGCATTAAACCAACTGTTACCGAGTTGAATGCCATTGGCGGTGGTGGCGACAAAAGCAGCGGGAACATTCAAACGCGCATGGGCACCAAAAATGATGCCCGCAGGATTCATCAGAAACAGATTGGAGTTGCCGCCTGTGACCTGAATCAGACCATCAATGCGGGAAATATTACCACCCGTGATCCGTCCCAGGATATTTTGAATGGCGGGATGGCTAAGGAAATTGGCGATCTGTCCTGTTGATAAACCGAACTGCTGAAAACTATGGAAGAGGTTGCCACCCGATCGAGTGCCGCCTGTGATATCAAACTGCTGGGGATTGGTGTTTGGACTAGAAATGACGGTGTGGGTGTCGGTATCGGGCATGATCGTCTGTGCCTGAACTACGTTAATACCCAATGCAGACAATAGGAGCGCCACTAGCAATGAGCCATAAAGGTGACGAACTCTAGTTTTCATAGCTTTTCTCTCCCCAGATATAGCGAACTGAGCCAACGGCGATCGCACTATTGAGGGTTTTGGCAGTTTGGTGAGTGTGAAACCAGGGCAATCGCGGAGTGATGAGGAGATACACCCAACGATCGTTTATTCATGAAAACTACTAGTAAGTGAAACTGGGATTCCCAAAATTCTCTGACTACTTTAATTATAGGAGGGTGTTAAAAGACACATTCATAACTTTTGTATGGTCAGAGACTGACTTTTGCTTCTGACAGGTAACCACAATGGCAATGACTCCCTGCTATAGTCCCGTGCAAAGTCGGGTCATCTGATCAGCTTTAGGTGCGGCTCGAGAAATGCATCAGCAGGATTACATGTTTGCTGCAAAGGTTCAAATCTTTCTTATCAATGTTCGACGTTTGTTGCAAATCATTAAGTGTTTCTAGCTACTATTTGTCCCGGAGTTGCTCCACTTAAACGTTGCTTATCAAGGTTCGAAGATTTATTACTCAGGGACAAATTTTTCTAGCTTGGGGCGGAATTAGCGCTTATTTGGTTTGACGATCAATGACGCTACTGTCAGCGCTCGTTGCCCCGGTGGTTCCTTGAATGGCTGGATGCATTGCATTTGCGGACGCTTCTCGGTAGGCTGAAAGGCAAATACGATCGGGCTAAGGTAGCTCTGCCATGCAAATTCTTCACGGCACTTGGATTCCCCAGGCGGAAGCGGAATTTGTCCAACCAGGGGGATTTTATCTGTGGGTGGAAACCACAGAACTGACGCGATCGCGCAAACCGAGCCAACGGCACCCGCGACAAGTGGTGGCGGCGGAGTTAGTAACATTGCTGAGCCAGGAATTAGGGGTGCAACTGTTGCCGCACCGGAAACCGGAGGAATTGATGACGCCGCAATATTTTTTGTTGCCGACGGTGGATGGGCAGCCGTTACCGTCGCTGGAATTATCGCGGTATTTGGAAACGGAGTTACCGGCAGTATTTGAGTGGCAATATTGGCAGATAGATTGTTATCCAACCCTGGCAGCGGTGAAGACGGGTTCTGCTGGAACGGCTAGAGCGAACCATGTGGTGAGTTTGCTGAATGACCTGCATTTTATCGCCATGCATAATCTGGCAGAGGTACAGTTAGGGTCTGATCTGTTGTTTTGGTTTCATTACACTCAAGCCCTAAAGCGGCTGCTGTTTAAAGACCAGTACATTCCGGCGTTGAAATATCGGGAACTGCTCGCGCCAACTGCGTCTGTACCAAAGAAAGGGAAAACGACGCGATCGACGGCAAAAGCTGCAACTCCAGCAACAACTCGCCAGACTCGAACCACAACTCAGACAACCCGGAAATCACGATCGGTAGGTAAGACGAAACGTCCAGCCGCGACCCAAACGATTGATGTCGCCGTGGTGTCAGATGAGTTTGAGGTTTATCCGGGGTGGGAGTGGATCGGTGATGAGTATGAAGCGCTGATTCGGCAGTATGTCGAGTATATGCCGTTGATTTGTGGAGCGGGATTTGCGGAACCATTGGAGACACCGAAGTTCTACGATCGCGAGACGTTGCTACGGCATTTCTCGGAATGTTTACTGACGGAGATTGTCACCCATACCTACACCACTCAAGCGTTTGAGAAAACGATCGCAGACTCGCTGCTGTACGATTGCCTACATCCTCAACAGAGTGGAATTCCCTGGAAGACAGTCGATCGGTTAGAACAATACAAACAGTGGCAGACCTGGCGCGATCGGATTGTCCGGACGCAATCGGAGTTGCCATTCTATCTCTATTTTCAGTTGCATGATCCGGCTAAGGCGGCAGAGCCGTGGGAACTCCAATTTCAGGTGGCTCCTAAAAGCGATCCGTCGCTCAAGGTGACGTTACAAGACTATTGGCGGATGCGTCCGAAACAACAGCAACAGGTACAGAAGCAGTTAGGGCAGGAGTTTGAACAACATTTGTTGATGAATTTGGGCTATGCGGCGCGAATTTATCCAGCGTTATGGCAAGGACTGGAGACTGATCAACCCGTAGGCATTCAACTGGATTTAGATGCCGCGTTTGACTTCCTGAAGGAGTCTGCCTGGGTGTTGGAGAATGCGGGTTATAAAGTGATTGTGCCTGCCTGGTGGACTCCGCAGGGACGGCAACGGGCGAAGGTGCGGCTGAAGGCGAAGGGCAAGTCACTCTCGGGGGGTGAGGATAAGACGAAGAAATACTTTTCGTTTGAAAGTCTGGTGGAGTATCAGTATGAGCTAGCGATCGGAGGTGAGAAGGTTAGTGAGCAAGAGTGGCAGCAACTGGTCAGCGCTAAAACACCGTTAGTGCAGTTTCGGGGGCAATGGCTGGAACTGGATCAAGATAAAATGCGGCAAATGCTGGAGTTTTGGAAGACGCAACAGCAGGAGCAACCGGAACTGAGTTTGCTGGAGTTTCTCAAGTTAACGGCGGGAGAGGAAGATGAGCTAGAGATTCAGGTCGATCGCAAAGATGTGTTGTCTGAGATGCTGGCAAAACTGGGAGATAAAAGTCAGCTTCAGCCGATCGAGGATCCGCAACAGCTTCAGGGAAATTTGCGGGAGTATCAAAAACGGGGGGTATCCTGGCTGCAATATCTGGAGCAGATTGGCTTAAATGGTTGTCTGGCAGATGACATGGGGTTGGGGAAAACCATTCAGGTGATTGCTCGATTGTTGCAGGAACGGGAATTGACCAAGCTGCAAAAGATCAAACATATTCCACCCACATTACTGATTGCGCCAACATCCGTAGTGGGAAATTGGGAACATGAAATTCATAAATTTGCCCCAGACCTGAAGGCGATCGTGCATCATGGCACCCAGCGATCGAAGGATAGTAAGGCATTTAAGCAAGCCTGTCGGGAGCATGACCTGGTGATTACATCCTTTGCCCTGGCTCGGAAGGATTTGAAGTTATTCAGTGAGATTCAGTGGCATCGGATTGTCTTAGATGAGGCGCAGAATATCAAAAATCCTAAAGCAGATCTGACGAAAGCCATTTTGAAACTTTCGGCTCCCCATCGGTTGGCGTTGACGGGAACTCCGGTAGAAAATCGCTTGTTGGATCTATGGTCTATTTTTAACTTTCTCAATCCAGGCTATTTAGGCAACCAAACTCAATTCCGTCGTAACTTTGAACTACCGATTCAGAAACATAACAATCCTCGGCAAGCAATAACACTCAAGAAATTAGTGGAGCCTTTAATTTTACGCCGAGTTAAAACGGATCAAGCCATTATTCAAGATTTGCCGGATAAAGTTGAACAAAAGTTATTTTGTAATTTAACGAAGGAACAAGCATCTCTTTACGAAGCTGTAGTTAAGGATGTTGAAAACCAACTGAATACGGTGACCGAAGGAATTAAGCGAAAGGGGTTAATCCTGGCAACGTTAACGAAATTAAAACAGGTGTGTAACCATCCCCGCCAGTTTCTTCAAGATGGCAGTGATTTCACTCCGGAACGATCGCACAAATTAACCCGGCTGAGTGAGATGGTGCAGGAAGCGATCGAGGAAGGGGAAAGTATGCTAATTTTCACTCAATTTAATGAACTGGGTGAGGCATTAGAAAAATATCTGCGGCATTCCTGCCACTATAATACTTACTATTTGCATGGCGGGACATCTCGCCTCAAGCGCCAGCAGATGATCAGTGAATTTCAAGACCCGGAAACGGAGCCCTCGGTGTTTGTGTTATCGCTGAAAGCGGGAGGGGTAGGAATTACGCTCACCAAAGCGAATCATGTGTTTCACTTTGATCGCTGGTGGAATCCAGCCGTAGAGGATCAAGCCACCGATCGGGCGTTTCGGATTGGGCAGAAAAAGAATGTGTTTGTCCACAAATTTGTGGCGATCGGGACGCTGGAAGAACGCATCGACGAAATGATTGAAGATAAGAAGAAGCTAGCAGGGGCGATCGTCGGAGCGGATGAGTCCTGGCTGACAGAGTTAGATAATGAAGCGTTCAAGAAGCTGATTGCTTTAAATAAGAGTGCCATCATGGAGTAGAGAAAATGAGTCAATTTAGTCGAACCTGGTGGGGACAGAAGTTTATTACCGCGCTGGAACAGTTTACGGATTCCGGGCGGCTCAGTCGAGGGCGATCGTATGCTCGGAATGATAAGGTGAGAAGCTTTGAAATTCAGGATGGCAAAGTGATTGCTCAGGTGCGTGGTTCGGTCAACCCTTATTTTGGCGTTTACAAGGAACCGCTTTACATCACGACAATCGATTTTCAACCGATTAGTGCGGCGAAATGGGCAGCGGCGATCGCCTTGATTGCTTCTAGAGCCAGTTTGATTTCACGATTGCTACTGAATGAAATTCCCGATAACATCGAAGATTCGTTTAAAACGTTGGGGCTGAATCTACTGCCTCGCAGCAAGAAAGATTTTGATTCCAATTGTTCCTGTCCAGACTGGGAAAATCCCTGTAAGCATATTGCGGGAGTTTACTATCTAGTCGCCGCCGAACTCGATCGCGATCCATTCTTGTTGTTTGAATTACGCGGTTTATCACGCGCCGATTTGCTGACAGAACTGGCAAAATCTCCGTTAGGGCAAGCTCTGTCAGCAGAACTTCAGTTACAACAACGTCCACCAGAATCAGTATCCTCCTACTACACACCGCTGAAAACCCAAGAGATCGCGGATGTGAGTTTACGCGACTTCTGGCATGGGGCAAAACGGCTACCCGCGACGATCGACCCATTACCCCAAACCTTAGTCGCTGGCATTCCAGTGAAGAAACAAGGTGATTTCCCGGCATTCTGGCACCGGGATAATTCGTTTCTGGAAGCGATCGAAACGGTGTATGAACAAGTGAAAACAAAGAATCAACTCCATTAATCTGAACCAAAGCCCAGGCATCGATAATGCTGGGTCGAGTGTCGTACTCAGCCAATGGGAATCACGAGCAGGTTGGGTCATCCGCAAAAGACCAATTGCCCAAATCACGCTTGAACCGCGAGAATTGAGGGTATGCACAGTACTGAGATTGGGCAAGGCGACATTTTTTTAGTGTGTGGACTAGGTAGTCTAGGACAGTACTGTGTGGTGGCTTTGAAGGAGTTTGGGGTAGCTGTCCATGCGATCGAAGTGGCGCAACCCCAGAACTGGGAAATTCCTACCTTACCTGCCATGCTCAATCAACTGGTATTAGGAGATTGTCGCCAACCTCAAGTGTTGGAGCAGGCTGGCATTCGTCACTGTCGGGCAGTGTTGCTAGTGACAGCAGATGAAGGCATTAATACAGCTGCCGCTTTTGCGGCACGAGCCCTTAACCCGAATGCCCGGCTAGTGATGCGTTCGGCTCAAGAGAACTTAAATGAATTATTGCATCAACAGTTGGGGAATTTTGTCGCTTATGAAGCGACTCAACTCCCGGCTCCAAGTTTTGCACTTGCTGCCCTTAATAGTGAAACCCAAGGCTTTTTTACTCTCGGCAATCAGCTATTGCAGGTGTCTACCATCCAAATTACCGCGAACCATCCCTGGTGTAATCATCCACTTTACGAACTTAATCAGGGGCGATATCGACTGCTGTACCACACTAGAAGAACACATCAAATCTCTGATAGTTTTTCCGTTTGGGAACCAGACGATGATCTTCGGGTCGGTGATGACATTACATTGATTGAAATGACTGGGCTAACCATTCCTGCCTCACGATCGTCGCACCGGTCCAAACAGGTCTGGCAATCCCTCAGGCGCAGGTTGACATGGCATCATCTCCAGCAAACAGTGCGTCTGTGCTGGAGAAATAGCCGAGGGACTCAACGAGTAGTGGCAATCTCCAGCCTGCTTACCATCGGTCTATTTTTGAGCGGAGCATTGCTATACAAATTTCAGTATCCCACTCTCAGTTTCAGCGATACTCTGAATATTGCTCTGGTGCTGATTATTGGTGGGTTTGATAACTTGTTTGGACAATTAAAACTGGAGTTTTCTCTGCCCTGGTGGTTGTATTTGTTCAGCCTTAGTATGACTGTTGCTGGCACTATTTTCGTCGGAATTTTGTACGCCACACTGACCGAATGGGTACTCGCCACTCGATTTCAGTTTTTACGCCCTCGATCGCCCATGCCAACTACCAATCATATTGTGTTGATTGGGCTAGGGCGAGTGGGACAGCAGGTGGCTACTCTATTGCAGGAGTTAAGCCAATCTCTTATTGGCATTTCCGCTAATGATTTGCCAGCAGAAACGTTGCCAGAATTTCCCGTAATTACTGGTAAAACAACGGATGCCTTGGTAAAAGCACATGTCGCTACTGCTAAAAGTGTGGTAGTGGTCACGGATAGTGAAGTTGCCAATCTGGAAATTGGGCTGATGGCGCGGGCGATGAATCCAGCCTGTAATCTGGTGTTGCGGACTACTGACCCTATCTTTGCTGGAAATGTAGCTCGCCTGCTACCAGATGCCAAAGTGTTTGGCGTGTATGCTCTAGCGGCTGAAGCCTTTGTGGGAGCTGCGTTTGGCGAAAATATTCTCTATGTGTTTCGCATCAACACCTGTACAACCCTGGTGACTGAATATCAGATTGAGTATGGTGACACTTTGAATGGGCTTTTGCTCGCCGAGGTTAGCTATGGCTATGGTGTCGTGCCAATCCTACATCACAAACAGGGCTATGAGATGGTTCACGTTTTGCCCTCGGAGGATGCCCGCCTACAGGTCGGCGATCGCTTAATTGTATTAGCCACAATTGCCGGGCTGCAACGCATTGAACAGGGAGCAATGCAGGCAAAACAATGGCGAGTCCAAATCGATCAAATCCTTTCAACTCAAACAATCTCTACAGCCACCAGGGCAATTGCCCATATGGCAGGATGCGATATCATGACTGCCAGTAGTTTTCTCAAGCACCCACCCTGCACAATCTCTGCTTTGCTGCACAAACAGCAGGCACTCCGGTTAATTCGGGATTTAGAGATTTATCAGGTGATTGCCCACTTAGCTCCGGCAGAGAAGCCTGAATTGCCTCACTAAAGTTTCTAATTACTAGAATTGGGAGCTTGAGGTAATAGGCTGGCAAGCAAGGAGGGTTGTGTTTTGGTAAGCTGCTTGTAATTGGCTCTGACGCTGGGTGTTGACCCGACCATAGGGTTGTAGCGATCGAATCATGTCTGGTGAAGGTGGAGTTGAAAATGCTTCCTCACTCAAATCACTAAATACAATGACAGCTTTAATCTGTACTTGGTGCTGTTGATGTTGTTGGTAAATCTGCTGATAGGACTGAGAGAGCTGCTGCCATTGTATGGCTGGACAGTAAGCACGATCGATGAGGATAACGAGATCTGGGCTGGTGAGCAATCGGCTGATTAGCCAGCCTACCAAGATAAAGGCTAACCAACTACCAGTAATAGTTTCGATCAGGATTTTGTTCAGTTTTGTGAACATGTTACCTCTACAGACTGGTTTGCAGCAATTCTTTGAGCATTTGCTGGACATTTTGGGGATTGCCCACTTGCACAGTAGACTCTCGCAGGGCGGCGATCGTCTGTAATTCCTGCTGGCTGACATCGCCATAGGCGATCGGGTAGATGCGGACTCCACTGTTAGTCAAAATCTGCTCTGCTTGCTTAAACTGCATACCTTTGTTGGCTTCGCCATCGGATAGGAGAATCAGGTAAAAGCGACCATCTGGATCGCGTTGTCGTTGGGCGAGCAATTCTGCTAATCCTGCCATGAGAGCATCGTACATAGCGGTTTGACCGTCGGCTCGTAGCATTTCGGTGGCTGCGAGTAGGCGTTGATATTGCAGGGTGTCGAAGGGCGCGATCGGAACGAGATAGCGGGTATAGTCACTAAAAGTCATTAGCCCAACATAATTACCTCGGTTAATTTCTTTACTGGCGGTCCGTAACCCAGCTTGAACGGCATGGATACGATTTCCCTGCATTGACCCGCTGGTATCAATGACCATCATCAGATATGCAGTGTGACCACCATCTTTTTGTAACTTCCAGAACGACTGCGCGGCTTTCAGTACCTCTCCACTGGGGGTAGGAGGCAGGTCTGTTTGGTGCAGATACGTCATGCTAGCGGCATTAACTTGAGTCAGTTGTTGCATAGGAGGAGAGGTGGCAAATTCACTAAAGCGTTTTAAGGCTTCCTGTTGAGCAGGTGTATTCCACTCAAATCCAACTAAAGGGCTGCTTTGGGGGACACCGAATGGAATAAAGCCAGTTTGGGCAAACCCTGGCAGTCTTTTCAATTCCACATAACTCAGGTAATCCAATGTAAATGCCTGGAGCTTGTGCGGGTCTCGGATAAAGATCTCTTTTAAGTCACCGCTTGTCCGGGTGGTGACTAGTACTTGTTGCTGGAAGGCATCGAAAATAGACTTCACTTGAGGAGATTGCAGATCAGCCAGGGTCAGCGGTTGATGGTCTTGTTGATGCCCTGCGGCCCGCCAGAGCAAGGTATACAGCAAGTTGAGTGAGGAGGCACTGGTATAGGGGTTGGGATAACCTATCGAGACTTTTCCAGCTAAGATGGTATCGATCAACTGATCGAAACTGATCTGCCCTTTAGCCGTTAATTGCTGATAAATCTCAGCTTGGATAGCAAGTCCAGTATAGTTGGGCAAAAGCTGATCAGCCACAGGGTGCAAAGAGATGCCATCCTGCTTGAGGATTTCTAACCAGAGGCTGCCTTGAGGCGTGTAGCCAGTTGGTTTGGCTGCCTTCGCGACAATCATCCGAGCTGCTTCACCCGAGCTGATATTACGAATTCCGACTTGAATGGTTTGACCATTGCTGGTCGTAACCCTTTTGGCATTAAACGCATCGGCAACATCAACTAACCAGCGTTCATCCTGCTTCAGAGCATTTGCTTTTTCAGCCGAACTGAAAATTTCTAGATAAACGACGTTGGGGTCTTGATTGGGTTGTGCACCATAGAGCGGAAAACTTTCCAATGTGGGTAATGGTTCTTCAATCTGCTTCGTAGAATAGCGGGCGGCAAGTTGATCTGGGATCTCTTTGCGATCGACGCGAATCCCTGGCAAAATCTCTTCCTGAAGTACTTGATACGTCTGTTCAGGTGACTGGACCTGCCAACTGTGTGCAGACCAGAGATGAATACTATATCCTAGGAACGCTAAAACTATACCCACGGCTAGTAAAGCTATAAACTGTCTGATTCGAGGTGATTTTTTCGGTGTCATCCGAAGTGTTTTTTTCATTGGGAAGATCCTGGTTGAGAGAAGCTAGCATGCAGTTGTTGTAGGGTTAATTTATTTGCATCAACAACCAGCTGAAGTCGATGTGGCAAGTCTGTTTCTGAAGGATTCAGTGGATGATGTAGGTCTGATATCATCACTTGATCATGGAGTTGCTGAAGTTGATTATGGGTGGCTTGTAAACGATCGCAGCTTGCCTGGAAATGTTGTTGAGCCAAATGTTTGTAGGTGGAAGTTTTGACTTGATCAAGAACTTCTAGCGATCGCACAATCAGTTCAACTAGCGCTAAGACGGTATATAAGGCTTCTAGGAGTTCTGGCGTTAACGTTGCCTGCTGATTCGCAATTTGTTTAGCATACTGATGTGCCTCTTTTGCCCACTGATATGTCTGTTGCCAAGCTAAACGACGAGTGATTAGAGTTGACGAATTGTGAGTATTTTCGGTGGTTTGCCTAAATATAGGGGGAGGACTAATTGTGATGAATGCAGGTTTGATTGATCGCAACTGAGTCAAATAGACATCTCGATCTAACAAGTTAGTGAGAGCTTGAATTAGGTGGGGTTGGATTTGCCTAAACCACCAGATGATTGTGATTAGGGCGATCGCTCCACCACTCAACAACACAATTAACTGTATGCCTAGAACAGTGATAAAGCAGAGATATGCCAAGCCAGCTCCTACCAGCAGCCAGATAGTCTGTGGTAGGCGAAAACATTTACGCCATTGCATATTCAATCCAATTAAATTACAAAAACTTTGAACCTTGTACTGTAAAGCAAGTACATAGGTTGGAATTAATTACTCGGTTGTCAGCGAACTAATACACGATTGTCTGTTTTGTAACATTCCTTAAAAGATTGACTTTTCAAGGAGTGACGGCAAATCAACTGATAAAATAGCTTGCCTCAATATTGCTGTTAGGACTGATAAATTACTTTGTATTAGCCCTTGAAAATAAATATGAGCTGGCATTTAAGCTCTCGCAACAACTATAGTTGACTAAATAAAACCTGAGAGGCTGATTGTATTACCTATTGCTAGATCTCTAAGTAATAGCCAGATTTAACAAGAATGATATCCCACAAAGTAGCCCAAGCCAAATCAATGGTAACCACCATCTAGCCTGCTGATTCCCATGACGGATTGCCCGTTGGAAATGAGGTTTTTCAGATGCATAAAGACTTAATGCCACTAATTCATTGAGTAGAAATTGCGATCGCACTGTATGCCATGATTCTAGAATAGGTAGTATTTGACTAGTTGCTAGAATCAAGCCAGACAACAAAATCAAAACTCTACCTCGCCACAAGTAGCCCCGACGAGAAATATTGATACCATACAAAATGATTCCAACGAACAAGTTAGCAAGAATGCAATAAGCCGCTAGAATACTAGGACTATAAAATCGTTTATTCGAAGCTATTTCCTGATCAGACTCTGGCTGATCATCTGATATCCAAAAACTATATCCCAAGACATTAATTTGCTTACCCATGTGGAACTCTCAATCCATTCTGCAAAGTTGGTTTCTACTTTAGAAGTATTCTCTAGTAAACTTCTGAGATAACCGTCGCATAGTAATGGCAGCATAATAGCAAGCTAACGAATGAAAACCATGTGTTTAAGTGCATTCCACTTTTCCTTCAAACCTGAAACTGCTTAACCTAGCTAGGCTGAAAACTGGTTTAGCTATGAGTTACTTGGTTATCGGCGAACAGCCAGAAAATTGTTTGCCTTGAAACATTTCTTAAAAGCCAGCTTTTTCAAGCACCTTAATAAAGATCAAGAAACTTACGAATCTTTCGCTCATTTTTTTGAGCTTCTTCTATTGATAAAAATATGTATGAATGAAGGAAGAAAGGATAAAATGAAGGGTCCGGGGATTGTATTGTTTTAAGGGATAAATGTTTTGTCAATACTTTTACAACAATTACTGCTCCCCAAAAAGTTTCAGGCTCATCTTCAATATCTACTTTTGATTCAAATATTGAAAAATCTACAATTCTTCTAAGTTCACAAGAATAAGTTTCTCTTCTTTTTTCATAGAAGTTATACCAATTTACAATTAAACAATCAGACTGCTTATCAAAGATCCATTGTTCTCTAATAAAGAGATTTATAATGAGTACTGACAATAGCAGATGAATTATATAAATTTCCCAACATAAAAATACTGAAATATGAAATTTGATCATAAAAAAATAAATGAGCATTGAAGTAACAATTGGTATGAGAATATCTGCAAATGTTATGCTTATAGATAAAATCATTAGTAAATCAAGCAAAAGAAATACTACAAGGCTGATGTAAAAGAAGGTAGTATTCTGCCCTATTAAAAATAGGAATAACCCAAGAATTCCATTAAGAAATAGACGACATAAAGTTACTTTATTGATGCCAAAATTGATGTATAGCTTTTCTGACTTTCTGGCTGATCTTCTCATAGTAACCATCCTAGTGTTAAACTGAAGTTTGGTAAAAGAGTCTTGTTTAATCTCAATAAGATACTGCTTTAAGTGAGCGATTTTCATCAACTGATAGGCGATTAAGATTTACAGTATCTAGATACAAGCCAGCTAAATAATAGTAGGGTTCCACCCAGAATGATGGTCATCATAATATCGTTCAAGATATTTAAGTCCTCCGTTATATAAAAATCTTTTACTCCTACCTGAATGTAACTACGGATTACTCTAGCGTTTATTTCCGCCTCTTCTAAACTGGAATATCTCAATTTTCTGAGTGAAAAAGTACCAATACTAGTTTCTAGCCAGACATCGTGTTCATCACATTTAGCAGTCCCAGTCTCACTAATCTCTTTTTTTGCACAGGATACTACAGGTCTAGTTTCTACGCCGGAAAGATGAAATAATGTTGACTGACTTTTAACTAGTCCATATAAATGAGCATGTTTAAGTTGGCAAACAGTATCTCTCTTTATAGATTTTTGGCACTTTAGGTCTACTGAACCTGTTCCAAAATACATTAATAGCGGAAGAGCTAAAACAGCTATTGTAAGCAAAAAGTATTGACCTAGTGCTTTTTCAAGTAATAAAAAATAGTATTTTGGTTTCATTGATTTTGAACTCCGAAGTCAGTTGGTTGGTGGCTACAGAAGGCAGTCAATTCTATTGATTAACTAGATGAAAGGTGAGTAAAAGCAGTAGAATTGATACATTTGCTTATCAAGAAGAAAGTCAGTAAATATCTGACTGGAAACACATCTTTACATCAGCTAAAAACTTAGTGATGGGTGTTGATATAGATAAGTTTTGCTGTTCAGCTAACAGATGAGGGATCGCGCTCAATTTGATCTCCTGTGATCGCTCATCTCCAACCACCTGTTAAACTGATCATCTTAGTTGTAAGGCGCGATCGAACTATTGCTTGAGCGGCAAGAAGTTATACCCACTCGGTGACTGTGGATCTGGTTCAACTCTGACCAAAATGCCCAATCCTGGAGTATGTTTGCGCTCGCCTGAGGGGAGAAAGGTAATTTCTCCTGTGGCTCCTTGCACAGAGAACCCAGGTTGGGATAGTACTTTTTGTAGTTGCTCACGAGTCTGGCTCTGCTGCAAGCCTGCAATCACAGTTTGAGTCGCATCGTAAGCCATGACTGTACGCCAGTTGATCGCGCCATGCCATAGTTTCTGAGAATTACTGAGAAAGTTAGAAGAATGGGCAACTTGGGGATGCCAGGCTACAGCTAAAATCATCCCACTGACATCGCTTTTACCAATTTGAAGAGTATTGGGTGTATATAAAATAGTATTTCCAAATAACATTAATCCTCTAGCAGCTTTAGCGACCTGAATAGCCTCAGTCACTCGTTCAGCTGATGGTAGTAATAGCAAACCTCGTACTTGATCAGCTGTAATCTTGGAAACTGTGTCAACTGGATTAAATTGTGGATCTGAAAGATCACAGGGGATAGTACTTACCAGACTGCCCTCACTGCGAAGGATAGCGATAAATTCATCTTTCCATTCTTGGCTAGAGGGCGATCGCGTATCAGAGCAAATCGCAAATTTGCTAATCTGAATGGTATGAATGGCATAACGAGACATGAGGATAGCATGATCCCGGCTGGTACTGGTAATGCGAAAGATATAGTTCCCTGTAAGAATATTGGGGGCGCTAGCCGTTGGATTGACCATTACCAATCCATGTTTCTGATAAATCGCTGCCGCTGGTTGGGAAGCTGCACTACTGTTATGCCCCACGATCGCTAAAATCTGTTTATCATTTGCTAATGTCGTTGCAACTTGTTCAGCAATGTCTCCCCTGTTATCATCACTGGCAATTTCAACTTGTAACCCTGCGCCCTTAATTAAGGTTGCTGTTTGATTGATCTCTTCTTGCGCCTGAGCAATCCCCCGCAGCATTTCCGTGGCATTGTCTAAACTGCCGCCAATTGGGACTACAGCGGCTATTTTAACCCACTGTCCATGTTTAGCCGCTTGAGCATTATTGAGATAGATGCGTGTTTCCGGATCATTCGGATTGCTCTTAAGCGAAGTTTGCCACTGTTGAATTGCTGCTTTATAGTTTTTGCTAGCAAAGGCTTCTGCACCAGTCTGTTTCTGTGGAGTAGCATTGGCTGTAATGAGTATCTTTTCTCCCAAACTAAACCGAAAGCCTTTGGATGGGGGATAGGATAGGGATGCTAGGATGGCAACTCCGATCGCGATCACACTTCCAGCGACAATACTAAATTTAATCGTTTGAGGTGGTTTCTTAGTCCATAAAAATGGGGTTTCGGCTGGGTTTTGGCAAATGACGGGCAACCAAGTGGCATAGGGAAATTGTGGCTCTAAACCTTGTAGCTGTTCTCGCGCCTGCCGTACAGCTTGATAGAGCGGTTCACCCTGCGCTAGAGCCTTGAGAAAATATTTGAGAAAACAGTGGGCAACTTGATCGGGAATTGCTTCTCGCATCACGATCATGGTCGGGATATGCAGATCAGCAAGTTGACGGGCTAATCCCAATCCATCACAGGAGTTGAAAATGGCTAACCGTAACCCGCGATGAACGGCAAACTTGAGCGCATGGCGTAATTCATCGATCGTCAAGCTGTCTGTTGAGTTAATGTAGATGCGCCCAATCTGATCATCGGCGGCCGCCGAACTATGCCCCGCAAAAAATACAATATGCCAACCCTGTTGCTCCCACAGGAGTTCATTTAATTGTGCCAACGTTGGTTCCACTAAAAAGGTCACTTTAGCATTGGGCAATTTTTCTAAAAGTTGGCGATCGGCGTGGAGATCAATCCCCGAACTATTCCCCAAAATGGCTAAAATTCTCACCCGAGACTGGATGGGTCGAGATGCTGTTAGTTCATAATCGTCAATACTCAAAGCAATCTCAGCGTTGGGGTAATATTCCTCAAATAAATCCCAAATTTGCCAGGGTAGCCGCCGCAGCATGGGATCGGATGTTTGCAAAATGACCCGGATTGGCTCTGACTTAGGGATCTCTAGTAATAGACGTTCGCGCAACTTGCGTAACTGCTCATGGCTGAGCCAGTCATTGAATCGCTGCTTAAAGGCTGCTGCCGCCTGATCACAATGATCTCGAATCGAAACATTGGTAATCTGAGCCTCGGGAAACTGGATGCGGAGAGTGGGTGCTCCCATCTGACGGTAGGCGGCTTGCCAGTGGTGATAAAGCTGAGGTAGATCAATGGCTGGTGGTAGACTACCGGAAATTTCTAGCCTGGGACGTTGTTGCTCCGCTCCCAGCTTCAGCTTGATTGTAAACCCCGTCTCAAAGGTTCCTGCTTGAAATTCCAGAATCGCTAGCTGGCTCATAGGGCACTATTTCAGGGGGACGAAGTTGTAGCCTGTGGTAGCTCCGGGTACCGCTTGGACGCTAACCAATACGCCAATCCCTGGAATCCGCTTGCGATCGCCGGATGGTAAAAACTGCACAGGTCCACTTGCACCAGGAGCAGTAAACGTGGGCTGTCGCAAGATATTCTGTAAACCACTCCTCGTATGCCGTTGTTTGAGGGCTGTAATAATAGCTTGGCTAGCATCGTAAGACATCGCTGTCCGCCAGTTCACCTCCGCTTTCCATAATGCCTTGGCTTGCCTCACATAGGCGGTTGCCGTCGGATAGCTAGAATGCCAAATCGTGGCAATTACCATCCCATCCACATCAACTTGCCCTAATTGCAGCGTTTTGAATGAATACATCGTTGAACCACTGAGTAGCAATAGCCGTCCTTTCAAGACCTTTACCAGCTTAATCCCCTGTTCAATCCGCTCGGTGGAAGGAATCAGTAGCAGACCATTGGCGCCATCGGCGATCGCTTTGGCAACAAAGTCAGTGGGGTTAAAGGTAGGATCAGCTAAGTCACAAGGAATTTTGCTCACTTGGGCACCTTCAATCAGCACAGCATTGATAAACTCCTGTTTTAAGGATGTACTGTAAGGAGAGGCAGAGTCAGTACAGGTGGCAAATTTTGCTTGATGCACGGTGTGAATCGCGTAGTTTGCCAAGTTGTTGGCATCAATTTTGACTGAAGGAACGGTACGAAAAATATAACTGCCGATGTCCGACAGTTCTAATGCACCACTAGTGGGTGAAATCATGACCAGACCAGCTTCCTGGTAGAGGGGAGCGGCTGCGATCGAGGTTTCACTGGCATTGTGTCCAATCACAGCCAAAATTGTTGGATCGGCAATTAAATGGGGAGCGATGACTTGAGTAGTTAATGTGGGATCGTTATTGTCATTTGCCAGTTCGATCTGCAGAAATTTGCCATTGATGCCGCCTTGCTGATTAATCTGCTCCTGAGCTTGAGCCACGCCGCGCAAAATTTCTTCGGCATTGCCTAAATTACCTCCGATCGGGACGCTAGCCGCAATTTGGTAGGTGTTACCTGTTTGAGCTGCTTTGGCATTGTTGAGATAAATCCGAGCTTCTGGATCGTTGGGCTTGAGTTGCAAGGATGTATTGAGATGGGCGATCGCGGTGGCATAATCCCTGTTGGCAAATGCCTTAGCGGCAGCTAGTTTTTCTGGAGTGGCATTAGCCGTAATCAAAACTTGTTCGCCATGACTAAAGTAAGCTGTAGCACTGGAAGAGGACGATCGTTTGGGTATGCCTAGCCACCAGACTAATAAACCGCTGATCACTGCCATCACCATGGCTACCCCAATCTTGATGCCAGGAATTCCGGGCTTTGCCCACACTAACGGAGCTTCAGCTGGATTCTGATAAATCACTGGCAGCCAGGTGGCACAGGGATACATTCCTTCCAACCCCTTTAACTGCTCTCGGGCTTTGCGAACCGCTAAAGACACCGATTTTTGCTGCGAGAAGGCCCGTAAAAAAAATTGCAGAAAGGCTTGAGCAACCCGATCGGGGACAGGTTCCCGCATCACAATGATTTGCGAAATATGCAGGTCTGCCAATGCCGTTGCCAATCCCAAGCTATCACACGAATTAAAAATGGCTAGCTTCAAGCCGTGATTGACAGCAATGCGTAATCCATATTTCAGATCCGCGATCGTCAGGCTGTCGGTGTCATTAATCAACAACCGCCCAACTTCACCCGCACTGCTACTATGTCCAGCAAAAAATAAAATATCCCAATGCTGTTGCCACAATTGTTCATTCAACTGCCAGCGTTGTGGTTTCACTAAAAACGTAAACACGGCTTTCGGGAATTGTTGCAACAGTTTTTCATCTGATTGCAAATTAATATTATCATCACCCCCTAGAATTGCCAGAACTCTCATGGTCGATCGCGGGCGAGCCCCTTGCGATTTCTGGTAGTTGAGGGTACTGAGGGCGAGTTCTGTATGGGTGTAGCGCTCAAACAAATCACAGAGATGCCAGGGCAGACGTTGAAGCGGTAGATCTTGAATTTGCAACACCAGTTGTAGGGTGTCTGTGCTTTTGACATGCTCAATTAAACTTTCTCGCAGGGGACGGAAGGTTTCAGACCGGAGCCATTGATTCAGGCGATCGCGCAAATCCTGAGCTGCCTGTTGACAATTTTCCGTCACTGAAACATTAGTAATCTGTCCCTCTGGAAATTGCATCCGAGCCGGGTGTCCGAGCGATCGATAGATCGACTGCCAGTGACTGTAGGCTGTGGGAATGGTAGGCTCTGGCGGTAATTTACCCGTAACTTCCACTGATGGACGTTGATTGGTTTCCCCAATTTGCAGCATTACAGGAAAGCCCTGCTCAAAGCTACCCTCGCCAAACTTGAAAACAACCCACTTATCCACAGTTGCTAAATGTCCTAAACCACAAATTGTTCTGTTATTTCTGCCTGTCCCAAAACCACCCTGACGTTGAACCGTTCTCCTGCTTCCGCCACTAACTCTAGTTGAATATAATTATCTACTGTTCTTGACTGGACTTGTCGCAACACAGCACCAAACTCACTGAGAACCTGAAGTTGTAAATCGGGGGGCAGAACGTTGCTGCCTGCCAAAGGATGAATCTGCAGCAGGACTCTGGCACTCCCATCAGGACGAGGAACAAATTCAATCACTAACGCTACGGCTTGCTCAGCTAGTTGTATGCCTAAATCAATTAACTTGCCTCGGCATACTCCTAGACTGGCAGGAGGCGGGGAAATCGACGATCGCTCTGGTTGATGCCGAAACGATAGGGTCATCTGTTGCGGTGGAGCCAATAACTCTTCTACTCGTTGCCAACCGGTGCCAAAAAAATTGGCAGCTCGTTGCTGAACCAGCTCCATGAAATCACTCAATTTAGCTGAATCAGTAGTGGCAACAGCATCGGGATGACGTAAATGGTGCAAGTGATCCAGCAATGCCTCCAGCGGTTGCAGCTGGCTGACGGCAACAGTGGCTTGGGTCACGGTAGGGATAAATCCCAGCAGCCTCGCTTCCTGGCAGGTCTGATCAAGCTCAACAGCTATATAGCCAATGCGATCGCCCCAAACATCCGGTGGTACTTGGCAGTTCGGTTCTCCTGATCGCAGGGGACGGCACTCTAACCGTCCAAGCTCACCTAAGGAAAGATCGGCAACATCGGCTAGTAAGCGATCGGCTGGATTCCAACTATCACTGGCTTCTAGCTGGGTCGAGATACTTAACATAGAGAGGTAATGGTTCACGCTTAGCACCGCCAGGGTATTCAGGTAAACCTGTTGAGCTTTAGGAGCGGGCATTTGGGCCGTTAATTGTTGCTGAGCAAACTGTTCGGCAGTTTGTCGGTCAGTCGCACTGACGGGAATGGCGATCGATTGCTGTGGAGTAAAGTGGGTCATGAGCCAATGTGAGGAAAGGGATCAAAAAAACGAGCGGAAGTAGTTTAAGGATCAAAATAGCCCTGAGAGAGAATAAAGGCTTTTAATCGGGGGCGGCATTCTCGTTGATAGAAGTTACTCAAAGTGGCGATCGCGACGCTAAACTCCGTTGCCAAATCTTCCCAGGGCGTTTCCGGTGGCAAGCGACGGAGCATTAAACTGTAGCAGTTAATATCGGGACGATCGCGGACATGAATCCGTCTCAGGATGTGGCGTTCCTGCTCTACCCAGGCACAGATTTCTTCCAAAACTGGTAATGGTTGAGTGGGTGCAGGTAACTGTTCCAATGGATCAAGATATTCGCCTGTGCTCGAAAGGCTCGGCTCTACAGTCAACTTACGCTTCGCGATCGTGTGGCTACGGCTGTCTTGCAAGCGGCGCTCCAGATAGGCATTCAGCCAGGTAATCACCGAAGCTCTTGTCCTGTCATAGGCTTTTCCAGTTGTTGCTTCACAGAGGTTGCGGCAAAAGTAGAGCCAGGTTTGTTGGAGTGCATCTTCCCGATCGGGTACTCCATCCCCTCGGAGCAATTTGCCTGATTTCTGAATCTGCCCAATCAATCGATTTAGCCCCCACTGTCGTTCTAAACTTCCTGGTGGATGACAGCAGGTTTCTACAATCAGCCGGTCAAGGTGTTCATCCAAGCTCGTTACCGTATTGCTTTAACTAAACCGCTTATCAAGCATTTCTCAAAAAAATGTTTGGATTTTTAGAAAACTTTACAGACTGAGCTAAATTCGGTTTTTATCTATTGGTAGACTTACGGAGTGGCAAAAAACATGGTGAATTACCAGCCAGATTCAATTTTGTTGTGTTATCTTAGCTAAAGGTGTTGAACCTTCGGGTTTAACGTAATTCCGACCTCTTGAGAGTTAGACCGTTTAGGCAACAAGGAGGTGATGCCCATGCAAGATAGTAGTAAACGCGTGGGTCATCAAACTGGAGTGGATCGGCTGCGCGCCGGGGCTGTTCTCTAACAGTCAGCCTAAGTTTCTTCGGAAACTTTGTTAGCTTAGCTAACCTAGGCTGACTCGGAGTTCCTTCCGGCAGTCAGGTTCCAGTTTGAAGACCAGCTAGACCGCTCCCACCCCTGAGACTCGTTCCTTGTGTTCGACCTCTTGGTGGGAGCGGATAGCTTTTTAAAGAGAATTTTGTGGCTTTCACCAAGCTGTTAATTAAGGAATAAATGGGAATGTTAAAAATGTTTATTTTTTCTTAATTATTCTGATTTCACAGTAGATTGCATATAGCTGCTCTAAATCGCTTGTGGCTGGCTGAAAAGTGGTTAAAGCCAACTTTCACTCTCCTCCACCAGCTGGCAGAACGGCATTAATCAAAACCCTTATAAGTTGAAGTTGAATGTCACTGGAATAACGAGCTGAATCGCTACCTGACGCCCACTTTTAGGGGCGCCAGAGTTACAGTCTCCGAATTTTGGTGAGTTAGTGAGCGAAAAACCTTAAGAGTTATTTATTCCCCCTAGTCAGATCGATGATTTGAGGACATAGGGTAACGGCTTTTTTCCTAACCAACATTCATTTACAGGAATAGAAGGACTATCGCTTCTATGAGCCAGGATCTACCGGCGATCGCAAGTGGCAATCATAACGGACATGTAACCAGTGCCGCCGTTGAGGAATGGCGTCAAATCAGCTCGTTGGAATCGATCGTGCCGCCCGCGGCTACTGCGAACGCTCTCCTGTCAAGCATTACTCTGACCGTCAACGCAGCTGGAACTATTCTAGAGATCGATTCTGAAAGTGCTAGTGGGTTGGGCTATACTCCTGCCGATTTAGTTGGAACCCTGTTGCTTAAACTAGTGCATGTGCGGGATCAGGCGCGACTCGTTGATGGGCTAACTAAGCTTCTGCATCAGTCTGCCCAACCATTAAGTAGTCAGTTTTGTTTGGTTGGTCAATCTGGCGAGTGCCTGGAAACACAGATGATGGGGCGATCGCTGCCAGGTGGGAATGGTATGACGATCGTGCGGTTGGAATGTCGGCTCCTGCAAGCCCAAGCACCACTGCCTCAGGCTCCAGCTCAACCGGATGACAGTAGTCAACAATTGGCGGCAACCTTACAACAACAGATTGACCAACAGCATCTAGTCAACACCATTTCCCAACATATTCGGGCATCCCTTGATCTCAACACGATCCTCAAGCGCACAGTAGAAGAAGTCCGATTACTGCTCAAAACTGATCGGGTTCTGATTTATCGGTTTGAACCGGATTGGAGCGGTGTGATTATGGTGGAATCTGTTACAGCTCCTTGGGAGAGTATACTAGGCAATCGCCTGCATGATCCTTGTTTTACGGCGGCTCAAATTGAAGCTTATCGCCAAGGTCGCATTCATCAGGTGGCTGACATTTACAACAGCCAATTAACGTCTTGTTATGTGGAATTGCTGGCAGCGTTGCAAGTCCGGGCTAATTTAGCGGTGCCGATCGCAGCGGAGCAAACGCTATGGGGCTTATTGATTGTGCATCATTGTCAGTCCACCCGCTCGTGGGAAACGGCGACGATTAATCTGCTGAAGCAGTTAGCCACCCAAGTGGCGATCGCGGTGCAACAGGCAGAATTGCATCAACAGGTGCAACAGTTAAACACGCAGTTAGAAGTCCAAGTCAAAGAACGGACGAAGCAGTTACAACAAGCACTCGATTTTGAAGCCCTGGTACGACATATCACCGAAAAAATGCGAGATAGCTTGGACGAAAGCCAGATTTTGCAGGCAGTAGCTGAGGAACTGGGGCAGGTGATGCAAACTCAACACTGCATTGTGGAACTATATGACTCCCTACACACTCGGGCAACAGTTGCATATGAGTATGCTACAGAAACAACGCTCTGTCAGGGGTTAACCCATACCATCGTTGACCTACCCGAACTTTATCAGCCGTTGCTCCACCAACAACCCCTCCAATTTGTCGATCACCAACTTGACTGGAACCCACAGTTAGTCAATGTTACGCGGCTCGCTTGTCCGATCTTTGATGATCAGGGCATCCTGGGAAATCTCTGGTTAGTCCGATCGCGGGATGATTGCTTCAGCGAGTTTGAAGTTACCTTAGTGCAGCAAGTTGCGGATCAATGCGCGATCGCGATTCGGCAAGCTCGGCTGTACCAGACGGCTCAAGGGCAGGTAGACAAATTAGAAAAACTAGTGGCGCTGAAAGACGAGTTTCTGACCAGCATGACTCATGAATTGCGTACTCCTTTAAGCAGTATTTCCCTAGCAATTCAAACGTTGGAAAAGGTGTTGGAGCCGAAAGAGTGGGCAGCGAAAGAAGAACAAATTATTTCTCGAACCCTACAAATTCTCCAAGATGCTTGCCAAAAGGAAATTCGTCTAATCAATAATTTGCTCACCCTTTCCTATGTAGATAGCGGTGAGCCTTTGACTTCTACCTTAATTGATGTCAAAGTTTGGTTGCCACAAATGGTAGAGTTTTTCCGTTCCCGGATGGGCGATCGCCAACAAACCATAGCGCTGGAGATGGCTGAACCGCTACCCTCCCTGCATACCGATCGCTCCTATTTAGAACGCATTCTGCATGAACTGCTGAATAATGCTTACCAATATACTCCCGCTCACCAAACGATCACCATATCTGCATTCACCTCTAACAACTATCTCAACATTAGTATTTGCAACTCTGGTAGTGAAATTGCTCCCGAAGCTCTAGTTCAGATCTTTGAAAAGTTCTACCGCATTCCCCATAGTGACCTATGGGAATATAGTGGGGCAGGGCTGGGGCTAACCGTTGCCCAAAAGCTTGCCGAGCGCATTGGAGCCAACATCCAGGTTACTAGCCGTGACCAAGAAACGACCTTCACGCTCCTATTTCCCGTAGACAACTAACAGCGTATCCGGAGGTCTGTATTGCTCCTGACACCCTGCCTACGCTAGCGAAATGGATCAACCCCAATCTTTGGTAGACCCAGTTTCAGCTAGTTTTCATTGTTCAGGGAGCGAATCGGCGCTGCCGCAATCCCCTGTAACTGAATCTGTTTGAGGAGATCAGTCCAGGCAGCAGTGATCGTGCTATCCTGCCGCCCCGATTGCTTTTCATTTCCCAAAAGTGTTAAGGCATCATACCAAATCCCATTCCGAGCATAGACCACCGCTCGTTCGAGTGGTGTCTTTGTCAATGTCAGTTGTTGTTGCAATTGAGTTGAGGATGAAACTCGCTGAATTAAGCCAGTAATCATCCGGCGATCGTCTACCTCCGGTATTTCCATGGCTAACTGCCAATAGTACGGTTGATGCACAGTTAAAGGTGAAACCGTTGTTGGGACAACTACTTTAAAGGTGACTGGTGCTGTTGCCGGAGTTATAAATTTAGTTTGATAAACAATTTTCCCTGCCCCATCCCGCAAGGTAAATTCTGCTGGATGATTGGCAAGTAACTGATCTGGCAAGTGGAACCAGAAAGTTGGACGATCGACAGTAGTTAGCCCCCAACGCATATCGAGCTGGGTTTTAGCAGATTTGATTAGTGGCACCAATGCCACGATCGGATCGCGAGTTGCGCCTCCACGTTCAGCGCCAGTTGTCGGTTCGCCTGTATCGGGTGGAGCTGGACTGAGAAAGGGAATTGTGTTGGCAGTATTGGCAGCTGGGGATTGCTGAGCCAGCTGAATAATTTGGGCGCCAGCCGTTGCTGGGAAAGGAACGGCACTTATGAACAAGAATCCTAGAGTTGTAGTAATTGCGATCGTTCTAGTCATCAATTTCTCTCCATCTGAGGGCATACGCCACGGTACTACTCGTCGTCACCAAAGCCAGGGTAGATGGAACTAGGGGCACCCATCCCCCTTGGATCAACAGGAGTAAGCAAAGTCCACAGAGAACACTGATCGTGATACTGACTGATAATCCTAACAACGTTAAGCGGCGGAAATACCAGCCAAAAATTCCTCCCAGGAGCGACCAACCTGCAATCCACAGGCTTTCTACGAGTTGGGACCAGACCCAGAGTAGAGGACGCTGATCAAGTACGGCACTCAAGATCTGACTCACCATTTGCGCTTGCAGCATGACTCCGGGAATTTGTGCGGATAACCCTACACCATAGGGTGTTGACCAATCATCTCCACTGCCGGGAGCCGTGACGCCAATTAACACAATTCGATCTTTGATTGCGTTAGGATTCACTTGCCCTGTGAGGATTTCCCGTAAGGTAACTTGGCGAGCAATTCCTTGAGGTGAGCTACTGAATAATCCCTGGGCTGTTCGGAGGTTACGGTAGTTCAACAGAATTTGGCTGCCACCGGTATCAATCGATTGATAGCCCCCAGTTCTGCCTGTAAGCCGCTTCAATACAGTGTGACCAAACTGTAGGTCTTTATCGGAGGTAAATTGAGCCGTAATGCCTTTGTGCTCTAAGTAACGGGCGGCAAGCTGCACACTAAAGGCATAGGGCGTTGTACACCGTGATGTAGTGTTGGGAGAAAGCAACATCAGATGCCGTCGAACTACTCCATCTCCATCTGCGATCGTGTTACTAAATCCCAGTTGTGCCTTCGGGACTTCGGGGGGTGGCAGAATGTCTGTTGGGTTGTCTTTGGATAACCCCCGTTTACACACAGCAATTAGCCGATCACTCTGTTGCATTTGTTTGGCTAACCCTGGTTGATTTGCCGGAAAATCACGGTAAATATCCAAGCCGATCGCAGTCGGTTGATGCTGTTCTAATACAGTCAAAAGTTGGTTTAAAGTACGATCCGCTAGCGAACTCCGACGGGCTTCTGTCCCCTGGGCCTGAATGTCCTGCTCGGTTACGGTCACGACTAACAGGCGTTCATCCCGACTTTCGGTAGGACGTAACCGCATTAAGGTATCAAAGGCAGCGAGTTCAGCTGGTTGCAACCAACTTAGCCAACGCCCTCCAGTGACAATACTCGCGATCGCTGCACTGCTCAATAACACAGTACGAATCTCTTGGCGACTGGGACGACGCAACAACACCCGGCGCTTGCCGCACCAATCTTCCCATGTGGGGGGTACTTCTGCTGGATTCTGACAGATCACGGGTAACCAGCTAGCACAGGGAAACTCTGGTTCTAATGCCTGCAAGCGTTCTCTGGCTTCCCGCACGGATTGGTAAAGAGATTGTCTACCAGCAAAAGCAACTAGAAAATGTTTGAGAAATTCTTGGGCTACCCGATCGGGAACAGGTTCCCGCATCACGATCACTTGGGGAATCTGCAAGTCAGCTAGATCCTGAGCTAAGCCTAAACCATCACATGAATTAAAGATGGCTAGTTTCAACCCCTGGGCGATCGCGGTTCGGAGCGCATATTTTAGTTGATCGATCGTTAAACTCTCAGTTTGGTTTAACTGAATCATGCCTTTACTGGCACTAGAACTATGTCCAGCAAAAAACAAGATATCCCAGCCCGGTTGCCATAATTGCTGATTTAATATTTGTGATGTTGGCTCCACTAAAAATTTCACTTCAGCTTGGGGCAATTGTTGCAGAATTTGCTGATCATGGGTAACTTGAATTCCCTCAGAATTGCCCAGAATGGCTAGGATCTTGACTCGGCGCTTAGGTTGATTAGTCAGCCGCTTCGGCGATCGGGCATATTCCGGCAAACTTAACGCGACTTCTGCCTGGGGATAATCTTCTAAGAACTCCCATAAACTCCAGGGTAATTGCAGCAATTGGGGATCTTCTGCCACAATAATCAACCGAATTTTGTCACTAGGATTCAGGTGAGTGCGGAGTTGGCGATCGATGTTCCGAAACGAGTGATCACTCAACCAAGTATTGAGGCAAGAACGCAACTGCTGACAAAGGTGATCAAACTCAGCTTGCGAAATATGAGTGATATCCGTTTCATCCACTTCAAAGCCGGGATGCCGCAATCCCCCCTGCCGCCAACCAAGATTAGAGTAGAGGGCGGCATACATGACTTGCCACTCCTGATACAGGCTGGCTAACCCCGGCATCGGTGGCAAACTGCCGGTAAACTGCATTGGACTAGGATGTTGATCATCCCATAATTGCGCGATCGCTTTTGGGAGTCCATGCAACCAATCGCCTTTGCCCAAATTCAGAATAATCAGGTAACTCATGGGGGCTTGAGGAAGAACAAGAACGGGGGCTAGGGGGAGCGAAATTAGAATTGACCAACACTACGATCCATGATTTTTTGATCGTTTCCTAAGCCATAAACTGTTCTGTAAACACGACATCTTCCCAGATAATCTGGAGATTAAATGGCGTCCCAGAACTAACTCTGAACCGCTTCAGTTGAATGGCTTCATCCTGACGGCGAGCTTGAACTGATTGAATTACCTCCCCCTCAGTGGCTAACAAATTCAAGCTGAGAGCTTCAGGTAAAGGAATTTGGCGATCGCGCGATCGTAACTGGACCCGAATCCCAACTCGATCGTCGTTAGGGGTAGATTCTACAATCACTAACAACAAGACTGCTTGCGTTGGCAATTGGAGGAGTTTCACCCCCTTGATGGTCGTTTCGGTCAGGTCAACAGTCTGGCGAAGGCTAAAGGCGAGATTAGCATCATTCCCGACTAAGGTTTCTAGAGCCTGCCATCCCGTCTCAAAGTGATTCTGAAGCCATTGCCTCAATTGCGTGACCCGGCTTGCCGTTGCCGAGTCCCCCTGCCGTTGTTGATAGAGCCGTTGCCGCCAAGAATCATTGGTAATTAATGCTCCCCATAATTCAAATGGAATTTCTAAGCGAGGTTGATCGATGTCAAGATTTGCCAGTCGTTGCAACAAGTTATCCGCTTGGGCAGCTGGAATTGGGGGTAGCGGTGCGATCGCTACCTGAGTCGGCTCATCTGCCGCCAGTTGGTGCACTACCCATAAAGCACTAACATCTTGAATCACCTGTTGAGCATCCAGGCAATAGGTGCGATCGCTCGGGTCATAGCTGCCCATTGTTTTTAACATCTCATGGGTGGTATAGCCCCAAACCTGCAACCAACCGGCATCTGGATTTACCTGTACTGCTAGAAAATAATCACCTGCCCAATTGGGGCTATCTACCCATTCCTGGGGCACTCGCAGTTCGCTGGTGTCCAGGCTTTTGTCTGGAATCAAGACCAACCGTTTGCGGTCAAAGGATAATGCGGTTCCGTTGACGACATCCCAAACGGTGGGTAGGGTGCTAGCTTCTAGGTGAGTGGTCGCAGTAGGAACATATTCAGTTTGCAGCCAGGGCAGCAATACTGTTACACAAAGCTGATTGAGAAAGGTGTGCCATTGTCCCTGCGCGCTAGAAGCCGATTGACTCTGCTGCCAGGACTCCTGTTGTACTGATGCCGGAAGGTCTAGCGTTAGCTGGGTGACTGTCTCAAACATGAAGCTCATAGGGACTCCTCCGAAGGGCGATCGCTCGCCTGATAGTGAGCCTGCAACCACTCCTCCAAGAGGCTGCTGACATACTTAATCACGGTAGAAAGAGAAGCATTATGCAGACCACCTTGTTGCTCCTGACCAGCTTGGCTCCACCGGGTGAGTGCCATTAGCAGCGATTCTCTGGCTTTCGAGAGTTTGCGGGAAACCGTATATTGCTGAACGTTGAGATGTTGGGCAATCTGCTGCTGAGTTAATCGTTGGTGATAGTAAAGCTGTAAAAGCTCCTGCACTCCTGGATCTAATTGGGTTAAGGCAGTCAGCAACACCGTTTTCATTGCTGCCTTTTGCTGGTTTCGCGCTGCCACCTCTTCTTGCATCATCAGTTCGGTCAGTAGGGGTTCTTGAGCTACGTCTGGTAGATCATCCTGCAATTCCCCCGAGTCCTGTCCTATTTTTGGGGTGTTCAGCGATCCGATCGCGGGGTATAAATAGGCACGGGCACGATTGGCACAGGTTGTGAGCCATTGTTCCATCGTTTCTGGACTGCACTCGCTTCCTGGCACAGCAAGTTGATGGCGTTGGCGATTATACAAGTGCGCAATCTCTTCCCAGGTGGCACGATCGGGAGCCGCAAGTTGTCGGAGTCCCGGAGCCTTCCGTGGCAGGTAAGTTGATTCAAAACAAGTCCATGCCAGCAAGTATTGCTGAATCTTCTCGGGGGCTAATCCAGCCTGTTGTAAAGCTTCCGTCAGTTTCTTGCGACTCAGCTTGAGCAACAAGCCCCAATTACTGCATAGATTCACTTCCTGGCGTTGGCGCAAATGATCCCGAATAATGTTGCCAAATGCCGACATGGCATAGGTCTTCAGGCTGGCACTCTGGTTTGGATCGCAGGCATTAAGAATTCTCGGCATCTCCGCGATCGCGACCTGAAAGCAATCCGATAGTTTATACTGCGAACTCTCCAGGCGTGGCATTGATTTCTGCACACTCCAGTAACAGGTTTCCTGTAAATAAGCTGATAAATGTCCCAGAGACTGCGATCGAGAAGCCGAGGAACTTGGGCAATGCGGTGGCTGCTTTGCCTGATGCCGCCATTGCTGATGCCAATACAATGACCAAAAATTCTCGGCTTCCTTAAGGCTTTTTTCCTCAAATCCTTGGGATTCTGCTGACCCAGATGCCCCAACCGTGGCTCCCTGACGCAAACAACTCTGCATACTCCGCCGCAATTTTGCATCCGTTGCCCAATGCTGCACATGATCGGCTTCAAATTGCAAAAAAGTAGAAAAAATTTCAACTAGGCTTTGACGTGGACGCATAGGTAATTAGCAGTAACCAATTAATCATTATCAGCGATCAACCACCCTCTCCCGTACCTCTCCCATTCCCCATCTGTTACCAGGGATTCCCCACTAAGGTAAACCCTGCCCAATAGTACGGATGAGATAGCACCGCATGGCGTTGGCTTGCCAAAGGCGGTGGCAATTCTGCTGTCCTTTGGGTCTGAATCGCGGGATTAGTTGCCAGTCGGACTTGCTGGTGTAGCATGGTGAGCTGTGCCTGACGTAAAGCTGCCGCTTTAATGGGAGCCGATCGCAACTGCCGATAAAATTCAGTCATTAAGACCAGCGTTCCAGCATCACTCACTGCCCACAAACTGGCTAACGTTGCCTTACTGCCTGACATTACCGCAGAACCGGCAAATCCCAATTCAGCTTGCGGATCAAGGGCAGTCCGACAGGCACTTAACACGAGTAATTGCACCGCAGGTACGCGCAATTCCAGATCGCGAAACTGATCTGGGCTGACTCGGCTATTCCAAAACTGAATGTAGGAATCGTGAATGGAACCGGGTGAAAACTCGGCATGAGTGGCGAGATGGACAATGCTAAATGGTTGGGCGTTCCGTTCAGCTTTCAATCTTTGCGGCGTAAAGTCTTGATTCAGTAAGGCTTTACCCTGCCAGAGTTGTTCGGTAATAGTGGCTAATTCGATCGGGACGGCAGGCAATGGCGGTAAGTTACGAAACTCCGAGGCTCCCATTGCCAACACCTGAGCGTTTTGTAACTGGCTGGGGCTGCTATCTAGCAGGTTAAAAGCAGGAATGATGGCTAAGTTATACTTTTCCACCAAAAATTGCTTGCCATCATGTAAAGCGGCTAATGGCAGACTGCGTAAGCGAGTTCCTAAGCAAAAAATTAACGTATCAATCCCTTGAGCTTGGAGTTCTGACTCGATCGGAGTCATGATCCAGCTATATAACTGCTGTCCTGGCTTTAAATAAGCCTGGGATGGAGAGTTCGGATCAATGATGCCTAAGCGGAATGATCGCGCCAGTTGTCCTAACGCCTCACGATTTGCTGCGGTAACTCGTTTGTGAATCGGTCGAGTTCCTGGAAACACCACCACAAGTTCCAGAGCTTTGGGAGTGGGGATAGCATACACTAATGCTGTTTTTTGCCCAGTAATGCGATGTAGGCGCTCTAAAGCCCGTGCCATATCTGCGACTTCTACTAACTGACTGGTGAGTTTGCCCTGGTAATATTCTTCATATTGAGTTTTCCAACCCAGCTCGACCTGACGAATTGCCCCGACAATATTCTGTTGATCGAGCGCTTGTTGCAGCCGTTGGGGGTTCAACAGTAATGCCGATAAGGTGGGTGATTGGTGAGGAGCAGATTGATGCGGCGGGTTCGCGATCGCGCTAGGAGCGCCTAACCCAAACCACAACATGGAGATCATCAGGGAAGATTTGAAAAGCTCTTGGAGCTGTTTGAAAGCAAGTGGTGTCATCGCTTTAATACCCAGAGCATTGTTATTAGGTTGTCCCTAAATACAAGGACGATCGCAGGGTATCCGTATAGTTAGAGGACATTACTGAAATACCTATTCACCCTACAAAGAAAACCTAATTTTTACCTCACCCGACTGGTGCATAAACGATCGTCTTGCTCCATGAAAATAATCGTAAATATGAGCTACCTCATGGAGATCAACCCATGCATCTGACAGAGTAGAAGCAATGAACCTGCGACTGAGAGGTCGAATCTATGACCAACGCGACACTGAATCTACAAACAGCAACCGGACACCAAGTTTTAGCGGCAGCTGGCAAAAAATATTTGCGCCCAGGTGGTCGGGCAGCCACAGAGCAATTGTTTCAATGGGCAAATTTTCAACCTGGTGAAACGGTTTTAGAACTGGCTTCCAGCTTTGGTTATAGTGCGATCGCGTTGGCAAAACGCTATCAGGTACGCGTAGTCGGTATCGAAAAGAATCCGGATAGTGTGGTACGTGCTCGAGCCAATGTTGCCGCAGCAGGTTTAACGGAACAAATTACCTTTATTGAAGGGGATATTTTCCAACTAGATCATTTGTCGGAACAGTTTGATTATGTCCTGGCAGAAGCGATTTTAACGATGCAATCTGCGGCTGGCAAAGCCAAAATTTTAGCTGGAATTCGCGATCGGCTGAAGCCAGGTGGAAAACTCCTTTCGCATGAATTACTAGCCCAACATCACGAAGCTGACATTCATCGTGATCTGGCGCAAATTATTCGGTCTAACACGACACCACTATCGGAACAGCATTGGATTGCGGCAATGGCAACAGCAGGATTATTGGTACAGCAGCATCGCATTGGTGGCATGGCACTACTTAACCTTCGGTGCATGATTAAAGACGAAGGGCTCTTTAGTACACTGCGAATTTTATGGAATGTCATCACTCAGCCATTGATTCGGCAGCGCGTGTGGGCAATGCGTCAGGTATTTCAGAAATATCAGCATGATTTAGGCTATATCGCCCTCTGTAGTGCACGTCCTCAGTAGGCTCTCTATCAGGTTGACTTCTACCGATGACCTCAAATTAATAACTGCACCACTTTTACTGTTTCTGGGAAGGAATGATTATGGCTACGACTCTGTTATCTCCTAAATCCTCAACGTTACAATTGCCGCAGCAAATTACCTATCCAGAAGCTGGAGTATTAAGCAAAATCTTGCTGAAAGATCCTGTTTGTCAATACACACTATTTTGTTTAGCGGCTGGAACTGAAATCTCTGAACACACGTCAACTCGGAATGCCACAGTGCATGTGATTGAAGGACAAGGAACACTAAGTCTAGAGGGGCAAGAAATTGCCTTAGCACCAGGCGTGTTTGTGTTTATGCCTGCTCACGCTCTCCATGCTTTAAGAGCCGAAGTTAATTTAGCCTTTCTCCTCACCCTGTCAGAAACTGTCTAGACCCAAATAGCAAAAATCAGGATGGATGAACAGGCTCATCTATCCTGATTCCTTACAGGATGGGACTAGAAATGAATGAACGTAATCTTAGATGAACGCTGAGTTAAGCACCTAATGGAGTGAGTTCATCTTCCACTTGTTCAACTGCTAGTTGAGTATAAAGTTGGCTAAGCTGGGTGGCTACCCCATCCCAACTAAATACCGTTTCTACCCGCTTCCTAGCAGCTTTACCTAATTGATGTCGCCATTCTGGATTAGCTAGAATCCGATCGATCGCGTGGGCAAATGCCTCATCATCTTTGGGTGGCACTAGTAGTCCTGTGACTTCTGGATCAACGGTATACTGAAGCCCACCTACGTCACTACCTACAACCGGAGTACCACAAGCCATTGCTTCGATCGTTACCAGTCCAAAGGGCTCGTAATGGCTAGGGACAACGCACAGATCCGCTGCCGCATAGTAGGTTGGTAACTGCTCTCGGCCCAGTTGACCAGGGAAATGAGTGATCTCGGTCAGTCCTAATTCAGCCACGATTTCCTCGATCCGTTCCCGCTCGTAGCCGTCACTTTGTCCCGGACGACTGCCACCACCAATGATCAAGCGGAGCCGATTGGTTTCTCGTAGAGTCGATCGCCCGATTGCGCGTACCAGTGTTTCAATCCCTTTTCGAGGATCAAACCGTCCAACATAAAGCACAACTTTCTCATCAGCTGCAATGCCGAGCCGTTGACGGGCTTCAGACTGACTCACTGACCCAAAATGATCAATATCTGTACCACACGGAATGATGTCAATCTTGCCTTGACTCGACATCAAGGTGCGCATGTGTTCTTTTTCTTGAGGGCTAGTAGCAACAATCCGTTCAGCTGTTTTTAAACAAGTTTTCTCAACATCCAGACGAGTACTGGCAATCAGAGGCATGGTGGGAACGGCTTGATACTTAACAATCCCTAGAGAATGATAAGTGTGCACCTGGGCGATCGATTGCACCTTTTTCAACTGCATTCCGACCCAGGATGATAACCAGTAATTGGTATGAACTACAGGATAACGGATGCCAGCTTGCCGTTGAAACTTAAGCCATGCCTGGACAAACGCTGGTAAGAACTCAAACAGTTCATCGCGTGGGACAAACTCCTGAGGTCCTGCTGTCAGACGGATGGTACGGCAGTAAGGATTGTGCTGGACGATCGCGGCTTGATCAAGCTCCGATCGGCGGGTAAACATATCGACTTGCCAACCCTGTCTAGACAAGGCTTCACCAACTTGCCGCACGTAGACATTCTGTCCACCAGCTTCTTCTTTACCAATCTCAGCCGCTGGATCACCATGCACTGAGATCAGAGCTATCGGTTTTCGATTGGAGAGAACCATAAGAATATTCGCCTTCCTACTACTAAATTCGCGAAGAACAGCACACAGTGACTATGAAATTTAGCGATCGCTGGGTTAAACCCGATCTATTTCAAACTAGGGATTTGCCGGAAGAAGATCATCCCTCAAGAGAAACAAATTTTGCGTTTAGATTTGAATTACTAAAAAACTTAAGTTTCTCATAGATTAATTTCACCACCCGAACACTAGATTTACTACTCGTTAGGCTCAAATTCTAGTCAGCAGTGCAGTGACGATCAACAGGAAGCAAACTGAAAAGTTATTGCGATAAAGCTATCGCTTTTCTTAAATCAACAGCCAAGATTTGAAAGAGTCTTGTATGCTGAAAGCCCTTGTTAAATAAGGCATCTAGTCAACGTACAAGCATTCATATCAGCCACAATCGGTTAAACGGTTTATTAGATAAAGGACTCGAAGCAACCTATCTATCTAAAGATGGTAGTTAAAACAAAGGGTGTAAAATTTTAGGTGAGTGGTTTTTCTTTGTTAAAACAATTCCAGAACAATTGGTAACTGAACTGTACCATAAGTTCTATTTTTGTGCATCTTGACAAATTAGGGACTGATCGCGATCGCCGCCGCCAAAATAAGACCGCATAGTTCTATTTTTATCCCATCACCTGAAGCTAAAGTTGCAGAGAGCCGATACTTCTAAAACGCCATCACAAGCTAATTTCAGACATTAAAGCAAGCTAGAAGCTAAATTACTACAACGAAAAGATACGGATGACAAGTAGCTGATATAACACTAAATTTCTTTATGATTATATAAGATAATTTTATGAATTATTGCATTAAACATGAGTTTTCTAAATTAAAAATCGGAGCTTTAGAGCTTTTGCCTGGCATATATGTGTCTAAATCTTTTGTTAGAGCTATACCGACTTTTGCTTTTTGCCACCTAGTACAGCGAGTGTAGATCAGCTCTTTTATGATTTCACCGCAATCAAACTTGGCAGATCAGCTATTGGCAAGTAGCTTGCTCTTATCCAAATTCCTCTCTTTAAAGATGAAAAGATGAGGCAGAACCAATTGCATCAAAAAGCTTCGATCGGTTCGGAGATGAAACCTTGTCTATGCTTTTGACGGACTCAGGTCATTGGATTAGTCATCAGGCATGTGATAACTTTATAGCAATGCAACCATATGAGGAAAGGGTTTCCTATGTTATCCCTAGCTATGATCGATCGCTTGAATGAACAAATTAATCTGGAGATGTTTTCGTCTCATCTTTATCTGCAAATGAGTTCTTGGTGTGCCTATAAAGCGTTAGACGGTTGTGCTACTTTTTTGAGCCAACATGCAGATGAGGAAATGATGCACATGCGGCGGTTGATCAGCTATCTCCAAGAAACCGGTGCGTTAGCTATTGTAGGCGGAATGGCAGCACCACCCAAGGAGTTTGATTCGCTGCAAGAAATGTTTGAAAAGATTTACGTCCACGAACAATTCATTACAAGTAAGATCAATGACCTTGTACATCTTGCTGCCACTGAGTCAGACTACTCTACTGTGCAATTCCTTCAGTGGTACGTTGCCGAACAACATCAGGAGGAATTCCTATTTAAAGGAATTCTCGACAAAATCAAACTAATTGGGACAGAAGGGCAGGGGCTATTCTTTATCGATCGTGAGATTGCTACCTTAGCGGCAACGAAGGGTAAAGAAGCAACCTCAATGTCTCCTACTAACGCTGGATGATCGATCGCTACAAATTCAGTCACCCATTGGCAAGTTAAACCGAGAGGATACCTGCTGCATTAAGGGGCTTAATACCGATAGAGTTTGAGTGAATGGCTTGCCCCTATTGCACCGGCTCTGATTCGTTTGCCGGGGGTGCGGCTTCAATAGGGAGAGCCGTCTCGGGAGGTGGCGCTTCAATGGGGGGAGGAACCTCCTCGATCGGCGGTGGTATGTCCTCAATGGGAGGAGGTGCTTCGATGGGTTCAAGTGGCGGGGCTGCTTCAACCGGCGGTGGGGCTTCCTCAATCGGTTCAGGCAGTGGGGCGGCTTCAACAGGGGCAACTGGAGCCGTCTCGGCTGGCGTGGGAGTGGACTCCGGAGTTGAATTAGCCGGTTGGGCAGGAGGGGCAGCCGGAGTTGCATCACTGGGCGTTGAGGGAGCATCACCCGTAGATGTGATCGGTTGACGCTCGCGTTCTGCTTCCAGTTGTTGCCGTTCCAATTCTCGTTGTTGGCGCTCCTGTTGTTCCTGCGCCCGTCGCTCCTCGTTGTGGCGTTGGAAGTCTGAACCTCGCATCTCCGAGGTAACACGCAATCGCTGTCCGGCATAACCACCTTCTGTACTTTCGTATTTCCGGCGACGAACTGCCTCGGCAGCTTTGCGATCGATATCTGGATCGCCACTCGATTGCCGTAACCTGACATTGCTCACATTGCCATCCTGATCAATATCAAACGTGAAGCGAGCAGTTCCCTCTTTGCCGAGGTATTCATCCAAGTCACAGTTACTCTTGCATTTTGGTGCTCGGCGACCAGGACTGGCAGCCGGTTCCCGTTGGGGTGGTTTGATGATGGCAACTGGCGGTGTCGCTATAGGTGTGGGTTGATTCGGTCGTTGAGTTCCGGCTTTACCATCTCCTGTACCGCGTCCGGTTCCTGGTCCCTTGCCATCGCCAACTCCTTGTCCTGAACCTGAGCCAATTCCCGGTCCTTTACCCATACCGCTACCATCTCCAATGCCATTGCCAGTCCCAAAACTGGTAGCGGATGAGTTCTTGCCACTAGAGTTGGTTGCTGTTCCTGGTTGATTGCCGGGGCTGGGAGATGGCGTAGGGTTCGGTACTGTAGAAGTAGTTGTAGAGGAACTAGGAGTTGGCAAAGCTTCTGAGCTTGGAGACACTGAAGGGCTAGGGGTTGGCTTTGGTTCTGCTGATTCTGCTACTTCGGGTTCTTCAACCACTTCAGGTTCTTCAACCACTGGTTCTGGTACAGGTGTTGCTACCGGGATTGGCGCTAACTCCTGCATCGTGGCAACCTCGACGGCATCTGGATCAGCCGGAGCGGGATTCGCGATCGCAATCTGCGTACTGCCACCACCGCCGCCGCCGCCAACATCATCCACCGGCTCCACTTCAAGTTGATCCGCTGCAACAATTTCAATTTCATCTACTACTTCTGCCACTTCTGGAGTAGATTTCCATAACCACGCTATCCCGATCGCAGCCAATAAATGCAGCCCGATCGCAGCAGGAATACTAAACGCCAAGAAGCGCTTCAGTAGCAGTAGTTCCTGGTCCCGTTGGGCGATAGCGGTCTTAGACAGGCTCATATAAAGATGAGAATACTTTGCATTTAATAGTCACAGTATGTTGAGTATGTGACTAGTGTCAAGCATAAAATTCTCAATTAGAAATTTAGTAAAAATCGCCTAAATTAGATCAGGCTCTTGGTTGAAACGAAGTTCAGCAGCTTTTTATTGCTAATAATTCTTATTTCAGAAAATAAAGTTCTATAGAATCTAAATTATTACTTGACTTAATTTCTCATTTAGCTCTACGCTTTTTGAAGGCAAGTTGAACCGCGCTAAGTGATATAGCGGTCGCCTTACAGCAGATTCTCACGATTGCTCTGGAGTGTGTGCATGAACAGTATTGTCTATTTATTCACTGCCGGGGGGGTGGTTATGGTTCCCCTGCTGGTGTTTTCGGTACTCGCGATCGCGCTGATTGCTGAACGCCTTCGGTTTTGGGTGCGCATTATTCAACGGCACCAGGCAGTGGCTAAATCAGTCATGGCACTCTACCAAGAGCAACCAAAACTTGTAATGGATAAGCTGAATCGCAATCGTGATTTGCCATTAGCTCGGATCTTTATGGCGCCTCTATCCTTAGATCAGCCAACTCCTGAGGAATTTCGTCTGGCATTAGAGAGTGAGCTTCAGGCAGAAATTCCGGTTCTGAAGCGGTTTGGTAGCATTTTTGAAATGATTGTGGGTCTATCACCCTTATTGGGGCTGTTAGGGACTGTATTAGGTCTGATTACAGCCTTCGGTTCGCTTAACATTGGCGATATTGGTGGAACCCGAACCGCTGGGGTTTCTGCCGGGATCAGTGAAGCCTTGGTTTCAACTGCCGCAGGCTTGGTTGTGGCAACTGTTGTACTCATGTTTGCCAGCATTTTTCGGGCATTGTATCAGCGCCAATTAGCCTTAATTCAAGAGTATGGTGGTCAATTGGAACTGCTATATCGCCATCACTACGATCGCATCGGTCAAGATAATTCTGTGATTCGACAGTTGTCAGCCGCAATTCAACAATTAGCGTTAAGTAATAGTCGCTCCCATTAGTCTTAACATTAGCAATCAATTATCCAAACTATGCGCGTTCCCAATGACCCCGAAACGCCTTTACAGGTCAATATTGTGCCAATGATTGACGTAGTGTTTGCCATCCTGACGTTTTTCATTGTGTCTACGTTATTTCTCGGTCGTACGGAAGGGCTACCCGTGAATTTGCCCAAAGCAGCAACGGCAAAAACTCAAGCCCAAACTCGAATTACGATTACGATCCAGCCTAATGGCAATCTGGCATTAAACAAACAACCTGTGCAGTTAGACCAAATTAAACCAGGGGTGGAATCGCTGGTTAAAATCAATCAACAACCCGTTGTCGTCATCAATGCCGATGAACGGGTTGCTCACGGCCAGGTTGTGGCAGTAATGGATCAGGTGAAACAAATTCCCGGTGTGAAAATGGCGATCGCTACAAAACGTCCATAAACGCATTCATTTAAGAGGTAAGCTCAGCCTGTAGATAGGAATTTCCAATCAGGAATTTCATTAATCGGCGGATGAGCATCTCACTTTCTTTTAGTAAACGGAGTGCCCCAAAACGCCCAATTTTCTTTATTAAACGGCGATCGCCATTTGTTGATTAAGGCTGATTCTACCTGCTGGCGATCGCGGGTCATTTCAGGTGCCCAGTTGTAAAAGCTAATATTGACGGCAACTGGCAACTGATGGGCGTGATGTACTGATACATAGTTAAGAATATAACTTTTACAGCCATGCTCACCTTTCCAGCGTTGGTTGGAATGTACCGTTTCACCAACATATAGGAGGATCGGCAGTTGAGTATCAATCACAAAATATAAAGCGGCAACTCCGGCGTCATCAGATTGCCAACGCCAAAAGGTAGTATTTTGTTGCGGCAGACCAAAGGGATCGATCGATTCAGCCATCTCACCTGCCGTTGGAGTAACCGCAAATAAGCTCCCTTGCTGGACAACTGGACTAATCTGAATGCGTCTCTGGTACTTAAATACCCGTTGCTTCCAGTCTTGTAGGGTCTTCGCACTCATCTGGGGCGACTCAGGTAGGTTAACTGTATAGCAGCCCTGTAAATCGCTGGTGGTGAATAGAGAAGGTTGTTCTGACAAGGGCAAACTCCAATGCTCGACGAGTCAAGATAGCATAGTTTCCGGTGATCTCATCCCCTTAAAAGGCGAGAAAACCCATCTAATGGGACAACCATTCCGCCAGCACCTCGTTTATAAAAGATTTAGGATTGTCATCAACCAAGGACGATCGAACTATTTCTGCCTGCCTAACGTCAGATCCTATAGAGTTATCCCCAGTCACCTATGCTGCGTTCTAAAACCTCCCTCACACAAGCATTCAGTCTAGCGATCGCGACCCTGAGTGTCCTGTTATTTACTCCGCCGACCCTAGCGGCTGAAGAAGTAGTGTTTCGCTATGGCATCTTTCGCCAGCGTCTCGCTGTACCAGAATTGACTGATTTTGCTGAAACAGGTGAAACCTCTAGAGTCTTGGGACGCTACTTACAGAAAGCTAATAGCAATCCGGAGTCAGTCCGGCATGTGCTCACCCAACCGATCGACATCAATCGGAACCTCCTGGATACCGCTCTCAATAATCCTGCTGCCGATAAACTGCTGGATGAGTTAGGCAAGATGATTCAGACTCCGAATGACAAGGGAAATCGGGAAGCCCTGCGGACAGCTCTGATTAGATCGACCGAGAACGATAATCGCCTCACCTTGATGGAAGTGATTCAAAACTACCCAACAAATGAAATTCATCTAGATGTGAAGCGGGCGATCAAAACCTATAACCAGCTGGCAGAATACCAAGAACCGTTGCGGCAAGCGATCGAAAAAGCTTCAGAAGTCCGCCGCATTTTAGAGAAGCAGGGCATCACATTACCCAAGTTTCTTAAATGACGATCGAGAGACAGATTTGAAATTGACGAATTAAGATTAAACATGATGCCAATAACCTGTGGTTGCTATGCCAGAGATTGTCAAACTGGACGGTAGAATTTTTGTTCCTGTTGACCAATTACCGATGCCAGAATGGGCATGTGTCACTGGAGAACGCCCCCAACCCACCCTTACCCTCAAAGATGATGATCTGTTCTTGATCACCGATACTTTAGGGAACATTTCGGGCTGCTCCTCTGGGGATAGCGTTAACGCCAGCCTAGGACTATTCTGCCGCGATACCCGGTTTCTCAGCCGCCTAGAATTACAAATTGATGGTCGATCGCCCATTCTCCTCAGTAGCAATGCCCAACGGGGATTTGCATTATCGGTACTATGTGCCAATCCCAGGATCGACGATCGCATTCCAGCCGAAACGATCGGCATTCAACGAGAAATGGTGCTGAATGGTGGCTTATTTGAAGAATTGACCATCACTAACTACAGCACTAAACCGGTTCAGTTTGAACTCAGCCTTAGCTTCGATGCCGACTTTGTTGATCTGTTTGAGATTCGGGGATTTAACCGTAAACAACGGGGACGGTTGCTGCGGTTAGTGCAGCCGATCGCCCATCCCGACTCTGAGGAAAATACTGAAGCAGTCACAGATCCGGCTCTAGAACGATTGCCTTACATGCTGCCGACCACTACCACTGAACTCGTCATGGGCTATCAAGGGCTAGACGGAATTGTGGTGGAATCTCAGATCCAGTTCTTGCATCATCTTCCCAATCATTTCAAAGGCTATACTGCCCTCTGGGAAATTGAACTAGATTCCCATGAAACTCGGCAGTTGGGCTATCGCTTACACATGCTGGCAAATAATCAGCCCGTATCTACCGTTCATGCGCCGATGACCTTGATGCAGGCAAAAGCGGCTGAATTGATGGAAGAACGGGAATGGCAGGCCGCGATTACCCAAATCCGTACCGATAATAAAACGTTTAACCAAGTGATCGAACGGGCTGAACAGGACGTTTATCTACTGCGCCAAACCTTTGGTAAAGGAAAAGCTCTCTCAGCAGGGGTGCCCTGGTTTTCTACACTCTTCGGGCGGGACTCGATCATTGCCGCTTCTCAAATCCTGATTCTCGACCCGACGATCGCCCGAGAAACCTTGACTATCCTGGCACAATATCAAGGCAAAGTTGATGACGAATGGCGGGATGAAGAACCCGGTAAAATTTTACATGAACTGCGATTGGGGGAAATGGCACGGTGTAATGAAGTGCCCCATACTCCTTATTACGGCACAGTGGATGCTACCCCATTGTGGTTAATGTTATATACCGAATACTATGCCTGGACGCATGATCACGAAACTCTCGATCGCCTCTGGGACAATGCCTTAGCCGCAATGGCCTGGATCGATCGCAGTTGTCGGGAAACCGGTTATCTCTGCTACGATCGCCGCTCGGCACGAGGATTGGTCAATCAAGGGTGGAAGGACTCGGGAGATTGTATTGTCGATCGCCAGGGACAACTCGCCACCGGAGCGATCGCATTGTGTGAAGTGCAGGCTTACGTCTATGCCGCGAAAATTCGCTTAAGTGAAATCGCCCGGATGAAGAAACGGATTGACCTGGCAGACCAATGGCAAGAGGAAGCGAGAGATCTCAAAAATCGATTTAATCGGGATTTTTGGGTGGCAGATCAGGACTACTGTGCCTTGGCATTAGATGGTGAGGGTAAACCTGTCGATAGCATTACCTCAAATCCGGGTCACTGCTTGAATTTAGGCATTCTTACGCCTGAAAAAGCTCGTTCGGTTGCCGAACGCTTGCAGGCTCCCGATATGTTCAATGGGTGGGGCATTCGGACACTGAGTAGCCAATCTCCTGCCTATAATCCCATGGGCTATCATGTTGGTTCCGTTTGGCCCCATGACAATGGACTAGTGGCAATGGGACTGCGATCACTGGGACTGGTCGATCAGGCGTTAGAGGTGGCAGAAGGGATTCTTGACATGACTCTGGAACAACCTTACCAACGACCACCGGAATTATTTTGTGGCTATGATCGCGAAAGTGGCGATCGTCCGGTGCAGTATCCGGTTGCCTGTTCGCCCCAAGCCTGGGCAACGGGAACGATTTTTCAACTACTGCAAATGATGGTGAATTTAGTGCCCGATGCTCCTGGCAATTATTTGCGGATTATTGATCCAGCCCTACCCGACTCAATTCATGAACTATCGCTCCATAATCTGCGAGTCGGTTCAACCCTGCTTGATTTGGAGTTTGTTCGGGAAGCGTCCTCACCGACTGATCGATCAGGCGCAACCACTGCTTGCCGGGTGACGCGGAAACGAGGCAATCTTCGGGTTGTGATTGAAGCGTAGTTTTTCTACCAAAAGGTTGGAGCAGAATTTCTCTAGGGCTTGTAAGGTGATTAATCGATCGCCATCACAAAGCGCAAGGGATAACTTATGGAAATTCAAACACCGGATTGGGTTAAACACGCCGTTTTTTATCAAATCTTTCCCGATCGCTTTGCTCATAGCCAATTTACACAACGCCAATTTCTGAAAAACCACCAATGGGAACCTTGGGACACCCCACCTACGCTGCAAGGATATAAAGGTGGCGATCTGTGGGGAGTGGCAGAAAAACTAGATTATCTCCAAGAGTTGGGGATTAATGCGATCTATTTCACCCCAATTTTTCAGTCCACTTGTAATCACCGCTACCATACGCATGACTATTACCGGATTGATCCAATTTTGGGGGGAAATGCTGCCTTTCGTGATTTGTTAGATGAAGCTCATCGTCGCCAGATTAAGGTAGTGTTGGATGGTGTGTTCAATCATGTCAGTCGCGGGTTTTTCTTCTTCAATGACATTCTGGAAAACGGTCCGTATTCCCCCTGGCTAGATTGGTTTCGGATCGAGGGATGGCCGCTAGCTCCTTATACGGGCGAGCAACCGGCTAACTATGTCGGTTGGTTCGATAATCGCGCCTTGCCAGTCTTTAATCACGACAATCCCGAAGTTCGGACTTACCTGATGGAGATTGCTGAATTTTGGATCAATTTCGGCATTGATGGTTGGCGATTAGATGTACCGTTTGAAATTAAAACTCCTGGTTTTTGGCAAGAATTCCGCTTACGAGTCAAGGCTTTGAATCCAGAGGCTTATATTGTGGGAGAAGTCTGGCAGGATGCTCGCGAATGGCTGGATGGGACGCAGTTTGATGGGGTGATGAATTACTTATTTGCTGCACCTACGATCGCCTTTACGGCTGGTGATCGCGTCATCCTAGAGATGGTTGAAGATCGATCGTATGATCCCTATCCAGCCTTGTCAGCCGAAGACTATGCTGCCAAAATCGATGATTTGCTCAAGCTTTATCCTTGGGAAATTCAACTCACACAACTTAATTTGTTAGCTAGTCATGACACAGCGCGACTGTTAAGCATCGCGAATGGTGATAAAGCGAGTGTGGAATTAGCCACGTTATTATTGATGACGTTTCCGGGTGCTCCCAGTGTTTACTATGGTGATGAGGTGGGTTTACCAGGCGGACTCGACCCCGATTCTCGCCGTGGCTTTCCCAGCGAAGAAGCATGGGATCGCGAGTTGTTAGAGTATCATCGGCAGCTGATCGCCCTGCGCCATGCTCATGTTGCTCTTCGCATTGGTGACTACCGGACAGTATTTGCCAAAGGCGATCAGTATGTTTTTGCTCGGACGTTCGATGATCAGGAACTATTGATTGCCGTGAATGTCGATACAGCGCCTGCTAGTATTGTGCTGACTCAGGGAGAACTAGGGTTACAGACCCAGTTCGATCGCCTGATCTTTGGCAATGGCAGCCTAGAATGGCATCAAGAAACGGCTCCCCCGCGGTTAGTCCTGGATCTGCCTTCCCGAAGTGGTTGCATTGTTGGCTCAGGGACAATGGATTAAAGATAACTAACCATGGCTGCCTCCGGTTTAAGACGATTGAATTAATCCCTTTTTGGGTAAATTAAATCAATAGAAGGGTGGGATTGACCTAAAATCCCCCCTTGCCTATCGCTTTGCCCCTGGAGGATCTGACTATGGTTTGCCATCTATTTAAGCAGCCTGCAATGTTAACTGGCATAACGGCTTTGATGGTACTGAGCAATACTGGATTGCGGTTACCGCCAGCGATCGCTCAAACTCAATCGCCTGCTATCACTATTGCTGCCAATCCCCCGTCGGGAATGGAGCGGCTCCAGTTGACTGCTGCCCAAAAAGAGAAGATTCGGAAAATTCGGGCAACCCGCAATCGGGATATTGCTATGGTATTAACCGCTTCCCAACGGACTAAATTGGCACAATCCTTAAAGTCAGGCAAAAAGCTCAGTGAGGCAGTGAAGGAATTAAACCTGAACAATAATCAGAAAAAGCGGATTCAGGAGATTGCCCAAAAATCGGTTCAAGCCATTAAAGGAGTGCTCACCCCTCAACAATTGCAGAGATTGGAGATTCTTACCGAGGGTCAATCATCCAATAGCCCAATTCCGGCTGTGGAATAGCGATCGCATTAACTGCTAAATCGCACTCCGCGAGCTTCGAGTTGTTGTAAGAAAAATTCTTCTAAGGATGGGCGCGATTGTTGGAGTGATATGAGTTGAGCACCCATCAACTCTAAGCTGGCGATCAAATCTTGTGGGCTGCCTAAGATTTGCCCCTGCCAGTAGCCATCCCGAAATTCCATCTCTGCTAGACGGTTTTTCAACACATCAGGATTGCCACCTTTGATTTTGACTCGGTAGCCCTCTGTCGTCCCTAAGAGGTTATCCAGAGAACCGATACAAATCAGTTCGCCCTGCGCCAGAATAGCGACCCGATCGCAGATTAGCTCTACATCCGACAAAATGTGACTGTTGAAGAAAATTGTTTTGCCCTGAGCTTTCAGTGACAGAATGATTTCCCGAATTTGGTAACGTCCCATCGGATCTAGCCCAGACATTGGTTCATCCAGAAACACCAATTCCGGGTCATTCATTAATGCCTGCGCCATCCCAATCCGTTGCAGCATACCTTTGGAATACTGCCGCAGTTGTTTTTTCCGGGCTGCCGATTGGGCTAGCCCGACCATATCCAGCAATTCAGGAATGCGTTGCCGTTGGACCGATCGGGGAATCCGAAACAAGCCAGCTGTGAATTGTAAAATTTCCCATCCCGTCAAATAATCATAAAAATAAGGATTTTCTGGTAAATAGCCCACTCGCTGCTTTACCGCCCGATTGCCTAAGGGCTGCCCCAGCAGTAAGGCCCGTCCCCCATTGGGGCGTACGATCCCCAACAATGTTTTTAATAATGTCGTTTTTCCCGCTCCGTTTGGTCCCAATAAGCCAAAGGTTTCACCTTCAAACACTCTCAACGTACAGTTTTTCAGGGATACCACTTTTTGATTCAACCAAAATCCAGTCCGGTAAGCCTTTTGTAACTCGTAGGTTTCCACGACGGCTGGACGCTCAGCAGCAGGAGATTGAGATAAGGGGACGATCGCAGATTCCATAAACCAGAAATTGAAACAGAGCAAGAGCCTCAGCACAAAGCAGACGGCAACCTCTCCCTCAGTGTAAGGTTAAGAGAGGCGCTATCGTCTTGCATTGTAAGGAGAAAACGATGAATCGGTCTAAACTGATTGCCATAATTACTGGAGCAATTGCGATCGCCCTCAGTTTGGCTTACCTGCTCATCGTTCAACTCTTGGACTTCCGTGGCGAAATGCTACCTGCCCCGATCGGCGTACTTCCTCTCTGCCATAACTCTATAATCTTCCCAGCCAGTTCATTAAATCTCGTAGTGCCATACCTCCTCTTCAGATAGCACAATCCGGCGGAGAGCAATGCGTTGAATCAACTTCTGTTGTTCTAGTTGACTTAACGTGCGAGTTACAGTGACCCGAGTGGATCCAAGTAATTCCGACAGATCCTGGTGGGTTAACCGCAAATCAATTAACTGTCCATGTTCGACTATCCGCCCAAAGCGTTTCGCTAACCAACTGAGTAACCGTAGCAACATGACATCAATCTTCTTATGGCTGCGGATTACCATCAAATCTTCTGCCTGTTGCAGGTGAGCCACTAGGGCTTGGGTGTAGAGCGGGTCGTACGGAGTCAGCGGCAGTGCCACAGCTTCTACATCCGTCAGGCATTCGATCGTCAGATAGTTCGATGTGGGAATCAGTTGACCCACTAAATCTCCAGATCCCCAGATGCCTGTGGTGATCACAGTGCCATCCTCTAAACAAACCAACGTTCGGACAGTCCCAGTTTTGATCTGCCACAAACTATCGGATTTCAAAGGTAGGGTCGCCCGACTAGAGAAGCGCCGACTGTCTAACGGGATGAACTCTGACGGCACTGGGTTGGCCTGAATTGATGGGGCCAGCATAGACGATGGAGCCACAAGCATGGAGTCAACCATTAAAAATACGTTATCCCGATAGATTAACCGTGGTTTTGAGGAATGTCAATTGGGGTAAGGGTGTCCTCAGAAGATCTCGGCGATGCTTAAAATTACTGTTACAGTTCGTATAAAGATGTCATTTTTGCTGATATTACGTCACGATCGAATAAATCATTCTCTGGATGCCACTATCCGGGCACGATCGTCACCCACCTTTGCCTAGCCCTGCCTCCTAACGCCCATGACCATTTTCTTACTTGCATTGGCAAGCTTTGTTGCCTGGTTTATTAGTAGTCTGGCAGGTGGGGGAAGTCCCTATATCATCATGCCAATGGTGAATTTGCTGTTGGATGCTCAAGCAATTCCGCCGATTGTGACGATCGGCATGTTGTTAGGCAATCTGCAACGAACCTGCGTCTATTGGGAAGAGGTCGATTGGCAATTAACTGGGTGGTATTTGCCAGGAGCCATTGTCGGAGCCGTATTAGGGTCGTTTGTCTTTACACAAACTAAATTGCAATGGCTGCAAGTATTACTGGGAGTATTCTTAGTAGCTTCAGCGGCAGGCTTTTGGTTCAGACCGAAAAAAGCCTTTTTGCAGGTAAAAGGGTGGTTTTTTCTGCCAGCGGGATTTGTTTACGCCTTTTTGTCCGGGCTGTTAGGCAGTATTGGACCGATCCTCAATCCGTTTTATTTAAACTATGGCTTGGTCAAAGAGAACATGATTGGGACTAAATCAGCCCATGTTCTGGTTGTTCACACGGCTAAACTGATTACCTATATGCTGTTAGGCGCGATGACTACTTCGTATCTGGGTTACGGATTAGTCATTGGTCTAGCTGCTATTCCTGCCAACTGGTTAGGACAATTAGCGTTAAAGCGCATGAGTGAGCAGCAATTTCGCCAATTTGTCCTGGCCTTAGTGACTATTAGTGGCGTGTTTATCCTCTGGGATCAACGAGATTTTTTCGTACAGTGGTAATCACCAAAGCGATCGCCAACGATTCCGGGTAGAGGCTAATCCTCACGATCGCAATTGGACAAAATTCTCAGACTGGGCATAGTTCAGAGCGTTGTACGCTTGCGATCTGCGTAGACAGTAGTCAGCTGGCATTGCCCTGGATGCAGAAGTAACCGGGTCAGAAGGGTTATCGTCGCCTATTGCCCTTGGTGTAGATTAGTCATCTATTTCACTAGTTTTGGTGGAAAAATCAGGAAAACTATTGTTAGTTTTGGTAGATAAAACTATAATTAACCTACCTGCACTCTGAAACTAACTACTGTGTTTACGACTGTTTTTCCTTCTTCTCAAGCGAATTTGCCGATCGATCTGTTTGCCGCGATCGCGCAACTGAAACAGGAATTGAATGCTGTGGTCTTGGCGCATTACTACCAAGATCCGGATATTCAAGATGTGGCAGATTACCTAGGTGACTCGCTAGGGCTATCGCAGCAAGCAGCACAGACAAATGCTGATGTGATTGTATTTGCGGGAGTCCATTTTATGGCAGAAACCGCTAAGATTTTGAATCCTGACAAGTTAGTGCTGCTGCCCGATTTAGCGGCGGGTTGCTCCTTGGCTGACAGTTGCCCACCAGCAGCCTTTGCAGATTTCAAGCGTCAATATCCAGATCATTTGGTAATTTCTTACATAAATTGTTCGGCAGAAATCAAGGCAATGAGTGACATTATTTGCACAAGTGCCAATGCCGTCAAGATCGTGAACCAAATTCCGGCAGATCAACCCATCATCTTTGCGCCCGATCGCAATCTCGGGCGATACGTGATCCAGCAAACTGGACGCGATATGGTGCTGTGGCAGGGGAGTTGTATGGTGCATGAAACCTTTTCTGAGAAGAAGATGGTGCAGTTAAAAATGCGCTATCCCGAGGCAGAAACGATCGCCCATCCAGAATGTGAGACAGCCGTATTGCGTCATGCTAGCTATATTGGTTCCACCACGGCGCTGCTGAAATATGTGCAGCAAAGTCAGAGCCAGTCGTTTATTGTAGCAACCGAACCTGGCATTATTCACCAGATGCAAAAGGCGGTACCCAACAAACAGTTTATTCCTGCTCCACCCGTGAACAATTGTGCGTGTAATGAGTGTCCTCACATGCGATTGAATACCCTAGAAAAACTGTATCTTTGCATGAAGCATCGTACGCCGGAGATTACTCTACCAGAAGCCACTCGACTAGCGGCACTACAGCCTATTCAACGCATGCTAGAGATGAGTGTTTGACGATCGTCATGGGAGGATTTAACTTCGGCAAAACCCTTGATCAGAAGTTTCTCCCTGACCAAATTTCTTGGGCTTTTATCAATTAGCGATCTCCAGATGCCATAGTCACGGTAGTTTTTGCGATTCCGTGGCATCACTGGGTGATTGCGATCGAATATATTAATTCCTTTATCATCGATTCTCAGTATTCAGAAGCAGCGTTTCTGTCAAACGTTTAAATGATAGAAAAGTGGATGAATTTCCGATAATCGTACTATCGGGTCAGGTCAAATCAATCTGAAGCGTAGAATCACTCTTCCATCCTTTCCAGCGCGATTTGCGGTTTCTGGGTTGTAGGGCTGTGGTAAAGATAGTTATCTATAATAATTAAGCTCTATGATTCAACCAAAGCGCCACTAGAGCCAGCATTGCTGGTAAGAGTTGAAAGAGCCAGATCGATCGCTTCACAGTTAAACCACCTAATAATCCAGCACAAATAATACTCACTAGGAAAAAAACCTTAATTGCAAAGCTGGCTTGGGTTGCCAACAGCCCCCAAATTAAGCCAGCCATGAGAATGCCATTACTAAATCCTTGATTGGCAGCCAATCGTGCCATTAACTCTTCATTGCTCCAGGTGTGATCCTGTTTTAACTTTTCTAACTGTTTTTGAACCACTGGTTGGCGCCATAGGAGCATTTCTAAGATCAAAAACCATAAATGGATAATGGCTACAATACATATCAAAATATTAGGTATTAGTTCATTCGCAAAAATTGCCATGTTTGGCGCTCCACTGATCTGATTGAGTGTTTGATTTGCTTACAAAGTTATTTAATCACTCAATTGATCGAACGAAAAAAATATTGAGCTGGAAATAGGTAATTGGGCATGGACAATGCCTGAATCACCAATTACCTATTTCGTTAAACCATGAACGAGGCTTCGGGTTGAGTCACTTGCCACAGTTTGTAAACAAAAAACTCAGCTCGATCGCTAAACGTCGTGATAAAGGTTCCTTCCTCAGCATCTACTGCTTCAGCAATCCAGCTACCTTGTACGCTGACTTCCATGAAGTCGTCATCTACGGGAAACACACTGATGGTTTCGGTTTGTTCTAGCTTTAGGGCAAGCTCTAGTTGAACTAACCCAGGCGCGTCACTAGGAATTAAAAAGGAAGCTCGACCCGGTTGCACAAACAGGTTTTTTCCAGCGCGGAGGGCAATGACAACTCGTTGTGCCACTAATACTTCTAGTGGCGCTGCAACCCGTTCCATGTATAGTCCAGATTCAGTGTAGTTCAGCTTTAGCATTATGCTTCTCCTGCCTGATCTAAAATTTCTGCAAAAAATTACCCCCGCCTCTGGCTCCAGAAGCGGGGGTAGGAAAGTCTTCTAGTGACTGTTTCCTTATGTGAGTACAGGCTGATAGCGCCTATCCCTCCCGCTTTGGAGCAATCGATCTGGACGTTGTTCGCCTTGAATCGCGTCAAAAGTTCCGATCAAAATGCTTTCAAATGATTTTCTGCCTGTGGCGAGTTTGCCGCCGAAGAGGCAATTTATCTCAAACAGCCCACCTGCAAACACCAATAGCGCCACTGCAACAGCCCAATCTTGATTAGGTCGGTGATGCAGGGCACTATATAGGTTTCGGGTGAATTGTATGATCATTGAAGGTAGAGATAAATAAGAAATTTACTGTTTACATACTACACATGTAGTACTCGTTTGTCTAGCCTATCGCTGGACAGAAATGAGGCTAAATGACCTTATCAATCCAATTAGCAAGCTGGACATAGCTACATCAGGAGTAATTTAGATTCCGGCAGAATTAATTTAGAACAACACAGTTAAAATGAATGTGCAGTTACCCAAAGTGCCGCAACGGGTTTTGCCATAGCATCATTCATTTGCCACCGGACTCCCTAAGCCGTTTCATTCTGTATGAGCGATCGAGAGCTAAACCATGAAACATTCCAATGTGCCCTAGGACGCTGGGATCGTGGACCTTACAACTTAAATAATGTTAGTTTTACTGACGCGCTGGTATTAACTGAAAAAGGTCTAGAAGCGCAACATAACTCGGCTACTGGCATCGTCTACCGCACCTATATCCCTTACAACAAAGTTTTTGTATTTCGAATCGATTTTCCTGCCCGTGATACTTTTGGTTATCGTATTGCGATTAATGATCCTAGAAATTATGGAGATGGTTACCGGATGGAGATTAGCCATTTGGATATCCTATTTGCTCCAGGTAGTGTGGATAGTGTGCAGCGGATTGAACAAATTTTGAAGGAAAAAATCAGCTAAATTTGTTCAACGCCACATTGTTTCAAGGGTAGTGAACCACTGCTGTAATTCTGGTAAATGACGGGCTGCCAGCACTCCCCCAATGAAGCCAAATAAATGACCCTGCCAAGAAATTCCCCGGCGAAAGGGTAACACGCCCCAAATTAAGGGACCGTATAACAAGGCGACCAGCAGAGATATCCCTGCCGAAACGGGATCATATTCAAAGTAGCTACGGGATAGTAGGAAGCCGAAGTAACCAAAAACTAGCCCGCTAGCACCAATATGGAGAGTGTTTGCTCCGCCAAATAACCAAACGCCTAAGCCACTGATGATCCAGGTTGTACTTGTTGCGATCGCAAATTCTTGCATCCCACCCAGCATCACCAGCCAACCCAGGACAAGTAATGGAACTGTATTGGCAGATAAATGTCCCCATGTGCCATGAAGCAACGGAGCTAACAAAATACCGCGCAGTCCATGTTTGTGGCGGGGACGAATGCCAAATCGATTCAGACGATTTTGCAGCAATAGTTGATCAATGCCTTCCAGCACCCAGAGCAGGAGGATAAAGCTTCCGAGCAGCATAGCTTGGGTTTGGAAGGCATCTGGAATTGGCGACATCAAGTTCATCCATGGCGATCGATCCGGAGCAATGGGCTAGCTAGATTAGCAAAGACGGTCGGCAATTTAAAAAAGTTGCCTCTGGCTTGCTTTAACTAGCTGAGTGTTGCTGAAACCTGATCATTCTAAGCCAGTTCACAATGACATCTAGGAATTAACCTGTACAAGGCTGCGATCGCTCCCTTGCTAGACCGACTGCCCCAGCGGATTCAAAATCTCAGCCGGATAGTCAGCTCCATCTAACATCAGTTGAGTTACGACCGCGTAGGCATCAATCCAGGCTTGCTCAGTACTGGGAGTCCAAGCATCGCTTAAACAGAGAGAGAAGGCTTTGAGGAGAGCATTACCCACCATGGGATAGTGTTTGGGCAATACCCCATACTGGACATGCCGAGTGCCTAATCCCTGGAGTGTTGGAGTCAACACCTCGGGCTGACGCAGGCTATCCACCATCACTACCAGAGATTTGAACAGTTTTCTGCCTTGCTCCTCCATGTGGGTGGTCGCAAACAAGGGTTTAATTTCTGGATAGACAGTAAATAGAGTTGTGTAGAAGTACGTCGTAAACTCAGTTTCCTGCTTTTTAACCTGAGCAAAGCTGTGTTCCAGAAGTTCCACATTCAAAGCCATGCAATTTACCTCTAGCAGTTGTTCATGGCTGATTGTGACTAACTTAAAGATATTCCTCTATGAGCTAGCTCATACAAGGTCTTGAGTCATCTGGTAAAGGCAGGCTCGAATTAGCTGCTAATGACGATCGCGCCCAATCCGGGATTTTAACGTCGGTAAACAGAACCACTTGGTAGCCTATGTCATGAGTACATTACATATAGGGGATAAAATTCATCAATTTTTCCAACTTTCTGCCTCTATAGGTATATATCTTCATGAATAGTTTGGTTACACTCGCTACTCTTTAAGAGAGAGCAGTCAAGATCTTTAGAAAAATGTCTGATACACCTACCATCATTCCCGATCAGATTAGTACGCTAGAACTATCTAAACTTTGGATCCATAAAGCTTTACAAGAATTTGAGCAAGAACTCCAGGCGCAGGAACTTCGGGCACAGGAGACTCAAGACCCCCAAACGGAGGATGAAGATCCTGCTTGTTAAGGGTTGACTCATTTATATTATTTTGACTGGAACTTTTTTCTCCAGGCACGATCGCGCTCAGAAGCCGTGCAATGGATGTTGCTGGCAGCTTTGCGGTAAGGGCTATTAGAAAGACCCTGGGTTAGGCAATAATCCAGGGTATCTTTGATGGAATTTTCTAAAGTTGCAGTCAGTTTCCCTTCAGAGAAGATTGTCTCTAACTGGACTGAACTAAATTAGCTAATCCTTCTCAAAATAGGCAATCATCTAGACTTTTAACTTCACATCGAGCGGTTATGCTCACTAGTTCAGCATCATCAAGTCATTTTTTTAGAAAGAATAACTAGTTGGAAATGGCTGATAAATGAGTACTGTTTCTAACGAATGACCAGGAATACTTTGACCAGGAAACTAACAGTTTTTGGTACGGTTAGAGAAATAATGACTATTGTTCTATTTTCTGTAACCGCTTCAGGGTTGTAGCGACTGATAGCTACGGTAGGAGTAACAAATAACCTAATTGTTGCATCCCTAACGTCCTACCTGGAGGAGTTGAAATGAAATCTTGTGTATTCCCTGGTTCGCGCTTGAAATCGAGGGTTTCTGCAATTGCTTTACTCAGTACACTGGCGATCGGGGCGTTGCCGTTTAGTAGTCAGGCAGAGGGAACGTTCACGTCTTCCCGATTAGCTCAACAGCCCAATCCACAGGTTAAGCTCGATCGCCTGCCACCCCGAATTGCTAATGCTGTATTACGGACTCATGCCCGACAGATGCAAGTGCCTGTTCGTAGTTTACAGGTAGCTGCCGCTAGCCGAGAAACCTGGACAGATAGCTGTTTAGGTGTGCAAAAACCCTATGAAACCTGTGCCGTCGTTATGACAAACGGCTGGCGAATAGAGGTGAGTGATGGTACTCAAAGCTGGTTTTATCGCACAGATGCCACCGGCACAACGATCGTCAAGGAGGATGTCGATAATGTGGGTAGTCTGCCACAGGCGATCGCCCAGAAAGTTTTGATGACGGCAGCTAAGGCATCGGGGGTGTCGGTGCGGCAACTGAAGATTGCCACCACCCGATCCATGGTCTGGGATGGCTGCTTAGGAGTAGCCGGGGCAAATCAAGCCTGCACAATGATTGGAATTCCTGGATGGCAAGTCGTTGTCAGTGGTCCACAGCAGTATTGGGTGTATCACCTGAACCAAACAGCTTCTCAAATTAAACTGAATCCAACAACCAGTGGTCGAGGTAGCATCATCCCGACGTTTTGGGAACCGGATTCCCAATGGTTAGGCAACAGTGGAAATGACGATGTCATCTTTCAGTCGATTACCAGCGGCGGATTCGCTGGACTAACGTATAAAACCGTGTTGCAGAAAGATGGTCAAGTGGTGCGTATATCCATGCGGGGCAATACCGCATCGACCCCTACAGTGATTCGGCGGTTGTCCTCGCAGCAAGTTCAGCAGTTTATGCAAACCTTGCAACAGCAGGAATTTGGTGATTTTATTGGGTTTAATTACCCTGTGACTAATGCGGCCGACTACTTTACGATCGCACTCATGCTACCTGGAGGAAATCAGGCTGTGCAGTATGCGGATATTGTCCAAGATCAAACTCCGACCAAGCTCCAACAAACGATCGCGGCTTGGAACCGCCTTACCCAGCCGAAGTCACCATAGGGATGAAAACTCAAGGATGCTGATTTAAGGCACAGGCGTTAGCAACAGAGGCTAAACTATTTCCTGCGGAAAGGCGGAGCTTACTGCTAATGCCTGTGGCAAGGGCTAATCTCTAGCTCAAGCATCAGCACTACTTCAAACACCAAAAACCATTATGGCGGAGATGCTGTTCATGTAATGCATCGTGCAACTCGTCGAATGAAATTAACTTCTCTTTAAGCAAAATCTGCCCAATTTTCTCATATCGAGAAATCTGTTGAGCTAAAGCGCTTTGCAGTTGTCTAGGCGTAATTAACTCTCGTTTAATCAGAATTTCACCAATATAAATATTCTGATTTGCTAAAGCAATTTGAACATCAGATTCATCTACTAAACCTTGTTCAATCAACAGTTCACCAATGCGTTTTCCTGAAGCTGCTTTCTGCTGCAATACATGCTGTAACTGATCCTCTTGAATTTTGGCAGAGCGAACGAAAAATTGACCTAATTGTAATTTAGAAGTTCTCGATTCATTGCTATATGAAGGGGTGAGCAACGATGATTGAACAGTTTGATCTTGAATGGGCGGATCATCCAAAGCAAGAATCGGATTGGGCTGCCACTGGACCAGTGCTAACTGACTGGAGATATCGATCGATAGAGTCTCATGCTCCTGCGGTCTGTTTACCTGGTCCCGTAACCAGCGATCGGGCGCATTCAGCAAATCGTATTCAAACTGACTATCCAAATGGATGAAAACGGCTTGAGCGCAGCCGCCAAAAGTCATTCGATCTTTATTATTCAGATTTTTTGAAGTGATGGGTTGACTATTCAAATAAGTTCCATTCTGGCTTGAACTTCCCTTGCGGGCATCTCCATCAACTAGGTGGTAATGATGATCACCTTCTGCATGATTGACCCTAATTAAGGTCGCATGAATCCGAGAGGTTTTACTATCAAAAACTTGAATATCTGCTTTTTGAGAACGACCAACCAAGTAAATATTACGATCGAGTCGGTATGCCCGACAACCCTCTAGATCGGAGATGATTAGAACACTAGTATAAGCTCTTTCCATCAATCCCTTTGGAAGACTATTCAAGCAATGGATGGTGTTAACTGCCAATTATCGATTAGGTATAACACAGTATAACTAAGTGACATTAGCAGCCCCAACCAAGAAAATTCAAGGTTTTAGATAGTAGATGGTAGATACTAAGTTCAAGTGCCCCGATACCCAGCTTCCCGCTTTAATTAACTTTTGTACTATTTCCGCTACTCAGCCAAAATAGTGAAATTACCCTTTTCAATTGTTTAGCAGAGAAATTTAAACTCGTGATTCCGTATTTATACTTAGGTCATGATTACTATAAAGTTGCTTTTAGCCTTTATCAAGACGATCGGACTACAAACAGCTCTAATGCTAAACACAATATAACTATAAAATATAGTATCTCTATGATGCTGCAACTGATTCAGTTGTGTTACTGAGAGCATAAATCACTACTTCTAGCCCCAGTTTTGGCTCAATGAATCGCGTTTGCAACTGCAAGCCTGATTTCTCCAACACCCGAATAGACGCAACATTTGCCGCTAGCGCAGGCGCAATAATCCGCTGCGCTCCCAGTTCAGAAAAGCCCTTTGCAATCAGAGCTTTAGCTCCTTCAGTTGCATATCCTTTTCCCCACGCCGCTTTGTGTAGCCGATATCCTAACTCAATGTCAGTGGGGTTGGCTAAAGCTGGATCAAAATACGCGGCATGTACCGCTGGTCTAAAAATAAACCAGCCAATAAATGCTTGGCTTGATTTCTCTACTACGGCCCAAACTCCATAACCGTTATACATTTCGTAATAGGAAAACCATTGTGGTAGAGTTTGTGTCTGAATCACACTACGATCGACTTCTCGATCGGCAGTGAACCGAACAACTTCAGGATCACTATTTAAGTCAACTAAATTATCCACATCATCTTCGGTGAACTGACGTAGAACTAACCGTTCTGTTTCTAAAAGTATCGGCATATTGCTTTGAACTTAATGGTACGTAGGTTTACAGGTTTTTCACTGACCCCCTGAGCGCAGAGTAGACTCCGCATATTTAGTCAGTCGCTGCAGACGTTTGCTGATGATAGCCAGCAACCCGATCGCTAGGGCAGGACTTTTCTGTAACAGACTTTCGAGCCGTTGCGCTTCTAGCACTAAGACAATGGTTGGTTCACTAGCCGCAACCACTGTTGCCGATCGGGGTGATTTAGTTAATACTCCCAATTCCCCAGTCGTTTCGCCAATTGAAATTGTATTAATGACTTGTGTGGATTGATCAGCTCGCACAATTTGTACATGCGCCTCGCCCTTGAACAAAATAAAAACTTCAGTGCTGCGATCGCCAACCTGACAGATGATCTCACCCAGACGATATGAACGAGATTGACAGGAGAATGCCACATCAATCAAGGTTGTCAAAGGCAATTGATTGAAGAAAGGGCTTTCAGATAAACAGAAGAGTTTAGCTAGGGTTGTTAACGCTTGAGTTGGGCGATCGGCATCAGCAGTTGCTTCTGGCTGCATAATGACTCGCGCCGTCTCCTCTACAAATTGCGGTTGAGGAGTTTTTAGCAGTTCTGTGGCAGCGCCAGTCGCCAGAGGCTGATCTACCTGTCGAAGTGCATAAAGGCTAAGTGCCCGCATCAGCGGTTCTAAATCATCCTGCAAGATTTGGCTCAGTACGGCTGTTAAGCTGCTATTGATCGGTGTGGTTGCTGGGGAGGGTGCTGCTTCCCACAACGATCGATGCAGCAGGGCAAAAATTTCCGGGGCAAGCCGGTGTTGCCAATCGATAGCGCTATCGTCGGATGGTTGTAATACAGTTGGCAATAAATCATGTGCGATCGTTGAAATTTCCTGGGCTAAAGTGTAAGCATCTTCACTAGTTTTTAAAATTTCTAACATCGATAGTAACCGCTGCAAAATCATAATTTGCCGATTCACGATCGCGGTTCTTAACAGTTTGTAAACCGACTGGTCTGGCTCTGGTGGTTGTGTTTGTAGCACTTGGCTCTGTACTGACATAGCTTGAAATTGCTGGAATAAGTTTTCAGCTTGAGTCAGTACACCATGCTGCCTAAACACACTACTTAAAATCTGCTCATGTTCTTCATCAGTAATGCGATATTCCCGCTTCAATACTGTGATGCGATCGCGTTTGTAGGCTAGAGCATCGCCGATCGGAGTTCCCTGATCCACAAGCTCTTGCAGCAACGATTCTAGACTTTGTTGATAGCTGTCGAGTCGAAGCTGATTCTCTAAACTCGTTGACTGCCCCACTTCGAACAACGTGGGATCTTCAATGCCTAAACTAGCCAGGATGCTATAGTGTTCGTTCTGGCTAATTCCCAAGCTAGTTTGAAGTTCCTGAAGCAGGATACTTTCGGCAGAGGAGATAATGCCGTCTTTAATTGCACCTTGCAATACACCTTTGTAAACGTCTAACTTCTGACTTTGGCTCACATCTGGCAACACTTTTGCCAATACATACACCTCGTCCGGTTTAAGTTCTGCACTACTACGATTAAGTAGTTTTGCTAGATCAACTCCTTGTTTATCTAACTGTCGCCGTAACGTGTTCGCCAGTCCTTCTCTGGAATATTGCTCGGCGCTCCGCCAGAACGTCCGATGCCACCAAATCCCACTCACCAGCACGATAAAGGCACTAAACACCTGCTGTTGCCATTCCGGTAATAGGTTAATGGTAGGACGGCTACCAAAAATCCAAAATAAGTTCCAGACCGCAAATGTACAGAAGGTGAACATCCGATGTGCCAGTTGACCCTGGTCTAGCGGTTGGCTCTGACGTTGAAGATACAGACGATAGAATTTTTCTGCCAAACTGATCAGCCAGTAGGATAAGCCGACAAATAGACCCAACGTGAGGGGTACGGCGAGCCATTTAGGAATCGGAATGACTTGCCCCCAGAAGTAGAAGCCCGGACTCCATACTGTGTTGAGTTGCAGTTCTTCGTGAGTCCAGGCTCCAGAGTAGTAATAATCCCAGTTGCCAGAATAGAACCAGAAGTAAAAATAAAAGCTAAAAACTAGCCCAATGTAGCCATAGTGGATGAACCTGCGATCGCGTTGAGTGATGCGATCCCAGTAGGATCGTTCTGCGTCAATATCGATGCAGGGGGATTGGCAGCCCACACAAGCACTTTTTTCTTGCTGAGTTTGGGCATCCAGTGTACGACAAATCGATTGGGTTAAACCCCGCTGTGCGTCTGAATGGGCTTTGCTACCCAGTAACCCTCGGGGACCAGTAAAAATCATTTCGACCGGCGCCATTGGGCAAAAATACTGACACCAGCTTTTTCCAGCATAGAGATAACCCACTCCGATCGCTGCCAGAATGGTCACAAGCAGGAAGCTACCTAACGCCCAGCGATCGGAATTAATCAATAAAATCCGGAATACTAAGCCGAGACATAACAGCCCAAACTGAAGATAGAGAAAATTACGACCTAACCAGGATTTCTGATCAATTGACACCAGCTCATACCGAGTTTTGCCGGTACTGCTAACCCGTTTGCGTTTGCGCTGTATCCCTAAAGCTCTGGGAATTTGGGAAAAGAACGATAATGGACAAATCCGCCGCCAAAATTCGTGTCCCAACACAAAAATGCTGAGTAGTCCTGCCGGAACTACCATCGCCCAAAAAATCCGTGCCCCCAGACTATAAGGCTGTTCGGGTAAGCATACCCCTTGCACCTGAACACATCGAGTTGGATCAAGGGCAGCCTCTGGATCCAGCCGAAACGGGCTAAATATAGCTTCGGGTTGAGTCAGATAGATGGTAACGGGATCATAGAACAAGGAGGCAATGAGCAGCAACCAAGCGATCGCTAACCCCCAGCGAATGCGATGCACTACCCGTTCCGAAAGCTGATTTAGCATAGTTTCCCCCACCCGCCCCAGCAGTCTGTGGCTTTAGCACCTGACCTTACGTCCATCCGGCATGGTCGCGCCACACAGATTGGTGCGATCCAATACGGCCTCTGTGAGAATAGCATTGGTTAAATTGGCTCCACTCAGATTGCTTTGAGTTAAGACGGCTCCCTGGAGGTTGGCGCCGCTGAGATCGGCTTTACTCAGGTTGACATTGCGCAAAATGGCACCACTCAAGTTGGCATTTTGCAAGGTGACCCCCTGTAAATTGGTATTACTCAGATCGACCTGATGTAGATCGCTGCCACTGAAGTCGGTTCCCTGCAAATTCAGCCCACTTAGATTTGCGGCATTTAGTTTGATGCCTGACATCCGCGTTGCCTCTAGTCGGCTTCCCTGCACTGTAGCTTGACTCAAATTGGCTTGACTCAGATCCGCTCCAGTCAGATCGCTGTCTAAAAATCTCACTCCTGTCAAGTTTGCCTCGCGCCAATCCGTCGATCGCAGGTTGGTGCGGCGAAAGGTCGCTTGGGTCAGATTGGCATTATTCAATTGGGCATTGGTAAAGTTGGCATTGTTGACGGTAGCACTATTGAGATTCGCGGTTTGCAAGTAGGAATTCGACAAATCAATTTGGCTTAAGTTGGCTCTGTCTAAGTTGGCTCCCCGTAAATCCGTAGACCGAAAACTGCTGTGCTTGAGATTACCTAAGGTTAAGTTGGCAGTCCGCAAATCGCTCATAAAGAAGCTCGATCGCTGAAGATTGGATTGAGTCAAGTTGGCGCCACTCACCATTGCTGTCTCAATGATTGCCCCTTCCAGGTTAGCCTCTGCCAATTTGGCATTACGTAAGTCGGCATCCGCTAGATAAGCATCTTGCAAATCCGCCGCCGTCAAATCCTGATCACCCGCTCCCTGATTCACTAGCAATCGGACCAATTGCCATTTCTTTGCCATCACCGTGCGATCGCTGATGAGAGAATTTCTGAGTTTCGTGCCCTCCAGTAAAGCTCCGTCCAGGTTGGCATCTTCCAGATTGGCATTACGCAGATCGGCTCCCTTCAGGTTGCTCTGCTTCAAATACGCCCCTTTTAGATTGGCGCCATTCAAATTTGCCCCTCGTAAGTTGGCGCCCTTTAAATTAGCTTTTTCCAGGAAGAAGCCCCGCAGATTCGCGTTGACTAAATCACACCCCTCACACTGGCGGGTTTCTTTGAGCCGCTTGACGTGATCCGCATTAGCAGCATCTACCGAGGTGGCAACCAACAACGATAGCAAGGGCACAATTCTGATGAAAACCTGGAGTTGCAGAATCGCCAGACGATTCATGATAGGTATGCCTTAAATGGATAAGGAACGCGATCGCATTCAGTAACCTCGTGGATTGCGGTATTGTCTTAAACATAGGATGCCGAATGGTCTCCACAATCCACTAACCTTACCGGATGGCTAGCAGATCATCCTGGATTTTGATAATAATACAGTTTGTGTGAAAGAAGATAATCTATGCGACATGGTTTCATGCGGTTTAGCATCACTCTCCTGCTGACTGTGTATGGAGTTGGACAAGCCAGTTTCGCGTCTGCCACCACCGCTTTCCACAGTTCGCGCCCGATATTGATGGCTCAGAAAGCCCTCCAGGAAAAATTAAAGGATTTTAACTACTGGTCAGACTTATGCAATCTGCAAGCTGACTCTGGTAAATATGAGGATGCTCTCGCGTCCTGTGAACAGGCGATTCTGCTACGCCCCAAAGACGCCGTAATTTGGGCGGATCACAGTGGCGTATTACTGCAAATGAAACAGTACCCAGAAGCGATCGCTTCAGCAGAGAAATCTCTGGGGTTCAATCCCAAAACGTCTCTGGCGTTGGCGTATCAGTGCATGGCGTTTGCTGCCTTGGGGCGTACCGAGGAAGGGCTGGATCAATGCACTAAGGCGTTGCGAGTGGATGGTAATTGGGGGAAGCGATCGCCCGCCATTGCCTGGCTGAATCGTGGATTGATTCTGCGGCAGCTCAACCAAAATGACCAGGCACTGATTGCGTTTGAGCGGACTCTCTTACTCAACCCCAAGGATACCCAGGCGCAAGCCTATCGCTGTGAGATTCTGTCCAAGTTGGGCAAGCAAGATGAGGCGCTCGCCGCCTGCAATGAGGCGATTACGACGGGGGGACCAGGTAATGAGCAAGCTACCGCTTTAGCTCTGGCGAATCGGGCTGGAGCCAATCGCCAACTGAATCAACTTAGCACCGCTGTGGCTGACTACGATCGGGCAATTAGTCTGAATCCTAATGATCCCAGTCTTTGGGCGGCGCAGGCGATGGTGTTAGAACAGCTCTCACAATTTAATGAAGCGCTGACCTCCTACGATCGAGCGGTGCAACTTAGCCCCAAATCCTCCTTAGCCCTAGTAGGGCGTTGCACCATGCTGAATGTCCTGTCCCAGTATGAGAAAGCGCTGGAAGCCTGCGATCAGGCGATTCAAGGCGATGGGGTGTGGCAAGCGGTCGGAGCGGCACAAGCCTGGAATCAGCGGAGCAAAGCGCTGACTGGGTTAGGTAAATATGAAGACGCCCTGGCATCTTCCAGTCGAGCCATAGGCATTAAACCGGATTACGCTGAGGCTTGGAGTGATCGCAGCGTAGTGTTGTGGTATCTCCAGCAATATGATGAGGCGATCGCGGCAACCCGTGAAGCAATTCGACTCAATCCCAACTATGCCCGGGCGTGGCTGAATCAAGCTGCCATATTGAGAACATTAAAACAATTTTCCGAGGCTCTGGCTGCTTATGACACAGCGCTGAAACTAGACCCGACCAATTCGGACGGGTGGGCAAACCGTAGTGCTGTCTTGTGGCGATTAAAACAATATCCAGCGGCGATCGCCTCTGCCGATAAAGCGATCCAATTTAATCCCAAATCTTTTCAAGGTTGGCATAATCGCGGCGTAGTTTTGCTGGAGTTAGGTAAGAATGCTGACGCCCTAGCTGCCTATGAACGGGCAGTTGCCATCAATCCTAAAAGTCCTGAGGCGTTGACTGGAAAAGGAATTGCTTTATTTCGCCTGAAACAGTATCCAGCCGCGATCGCTGCCCTCCAAGCTTCTCTTGCCTTGAATGCAGAACAGACCATTGCTCAGGAAGCACTTAAAACAGCCCAGCAAAATCAGCAGAAGCAATCGACTAGCCAGTCAAAGCCTGTGATTAAATAATCTGAGTAACAATGGGGGAGTTTGGTACACTGATGAATTTACAGGAAGGCAACCACAAGAGAAACCGCTAGACCAATCACTAACATCTGCATGGTGATGATTTCAATCAAAAATTTAATCGGTTGCCAGTCAGTATTCATTAATCCACCACTTTCAAAAGTCCACTGCGTAAGCGATCGAAGATTAAATTAATCAAGTTGCGATCGTCGGTATTCAGGTTGCTTAACGATAAAAGCAGATGCTGATCAACCCGAGTAATTTGGCGGGAGGCAAGAATGCGGTTAACGATTTGTTGAACAGAAACAGTAGGCAGTACGGCTGAAGAGGTCATAAGAGTGGGGCTAACTCGGTACTCTTCAATTATGGAGCTAGTCTTCCCAGAACTGGGTGATGATTCAGCATGACTTAATGTGATGTTGAGAAAGAAATCAAGTGATATAGATCACGACTAAGCCAAGATTAACCGTGATCAGCGACTAGAGCCAGGATTAACCAGAACTACTCCTTGGCAGGCGATCGCTCCGTAAACTTGCCCCTAACTTCAAGAGAAATTTATGGAGTGCCAAATCCACCTAATGAGGTTTGGTTGAAACTGCCCGCACTTTGACTGGCTCGCACTGCTGATTGAGAAAACAGTTGAAAAGCTTGGCGAATTTCCTTCTGACCGTTACCCGGAGTTAAAATCCATTCATCGCGGATCCCCATCTCCCGAAACACTTGGTGGAAATCAGTGTCTCCATCATCAATCCCCATTGCCGCAATAATGTGATTTTCAGTTCGTAACATATCTTGCACGATCGCCTTCACTGTTTTGGCAGTAGCTCGTTTGGAATAAGCATCTGCGCCATCCGTAATAATCAGTGTGACAGTGCGCACTGGAACACCATTATCCGAAAACTCCTGTGCCTTAGCTAACACCGTTCCTAACAGCACCACTGTTTGATCATATAAAGGTGTACCCTGGTTGGGAGTATAGTTCTGCTCGGTCATCCGTACCGCCTGGGATACGGGACAGTAGGGATACAACACAAACCCATTCAAATAGCGGTTGTGTACCAAAATGTTGTCTTGTTGGTTGGAACTCAGCAGCGCATCAATGACCGTATTATGTCCTGCCCGGACAATCGCGGCATTTCCAGCATAGTCGATCGAGCCGGAATCATCTGGCATTAACGTTACTAATACCACTTCACTCGCCATGACATCGTCAACGTGAACACCCAGCCCCGCTTGAATTTGCGCCCCAATGTCATAAACATTCAAGGCTTGAAATGACGCGTTAGAAAGGGTGCCATCTGCTTGAGCCGATTGAAATAATTGATTGAGATCAGGGGCTTGAGCCATGATTGAACTCCTGGTGAGAAAAATGGATAGGTGAACTCTGAAGAGTATTGCAGTGAATGCTCTCTAGTGATGGAATGAATGGCAGTCAAACACTGCTAGCGAGTGTTTCAAAACCTGATGCTGTTCGCTGAACCGATATTTACGGTAGGTTTGGGATTAGAGATTGATGCCTGCCCAATCGGCGATCGCTGTAGTAGATTTGACTAAATGCATTCCGGCATCGGCAAAACGTTGAAAAGTGGCATCGGCTTGATCCGTAAAATCGATAATGCCCGGGACAACCACTGGCGAAGTACAGTCTTCTAATAGATAAACTTTTCGTGCCAGTTGCGGATCTTGAGCTTGAATTTCGATCAGCAAATCTTCAATCGTCCAGGCAACGCAATGACTCTTCGCTTGTCCAGCAATAACCACGGCATCAAACTCCAACAGTTTTTGGATAAAGCGGGCATTTTTTTGAGCGATCGGGCGACCTGCTGGATCGTCCAGCACTTCAGGACGTAGGACAGAGTAGTTTTCCGTTAAGGGATTCCCACCCTTAATCTCAAAATTGGTTTGACTATGACGGGCAATATTGTGAACAAAGCAAGCTTCTTCTACAGCAGACACCAGCGCGTGACCAATGCCTCCTAACATCGAGTGATAGGGCCAGATGGTTAGGGGATATTTACCCTCAGCACTCAGGCGCTTAACGTAATGCAGGGCAAAGGATTGCAGCCCGGTGTAGTTACCTTTGGCAAGGGAGTAGGCGATCGCTGGATTGACTTTCCATTGCCCTGATTGCACCTGATCTAAGGAAATCATGGTCATCGGAGCAGGATTTTCACCCGCATCATTCACCCAGAACATAGGATGAAAGATTTGCATAGCTGTATGCGTATCCATCGTTGGGGCAATTTCAGTAATCACGCCTAAGTTGCGATAAATGAATTCACATAAGCGGTGATTGTCTTCTATCGCACCCATTCCCGATCGACCGCCAACAAATAGCTCAAAATCAGGAATACAGAAGGTGTTTTGAGCATCAATGATCATCAGACATAGACGAACTTTGTCTTTAGCTGCTGGTTGTAAGTGCTGTTGTTTTGCCCAATCTCTAGCTTGAGTTGCCCGATCCTGATAGGGAACTCGCCACACTTCCCCAACCCGACGAGCATCAAAAAAGCTGGGAATCGGTAACTGAGTTGTTGGTTGAGTTGTCATAGAATTGACCTTTGAGATGAGTAGTAATGAGGATTTAGCGGTCTTGGTCGATTAATTTAACTTCAGCGATCGCAGTTCCCGATGATTGAGCACATATAATCCACTGGAACTGGGTAAAAGGCGAGAATTACCATCAACAAAAGGTTCCGTATCTGGAAAGGCTTTTGTCTGAATTAATTGCTGCTGTTGAATCTCAATGCGAATAATCCCGTCATCGGTTGCCGCTAACAAGAAATTGTTCACCGCACAATAGTGTGACTCATGGCTGGTCAAACTACTTCCTAAAGTCGCTAACCAGTGATGATCTCCTGCTATAGCTTGAGCAGTTGCGATCGTCGTGCCATGCCGATGAATCACAATACAGTAATAGTGAATTTGCCCCTGTGACTGAGTGGTTAAAAATAACCAGGCGTAATCTTGGCTAAACGTGCAATTGGTGTGGATCAGTTGACCCTGCCAATGGGGCAGTTTTACCCGATCGTTGATGCCTGTTTTCTCCGCATCAAAGACAAAAGCCACCTTCAAATTGCCCGCTTGATAAAAGCCAAAGCCAAAACTGGAACCAACCCAAAACTGAGTTTGTGCTGGTAGCACTTCGCCAATATACACTGACCCGATATCAGCATCTCGTTGCAATTGTCCATTTGCAATCCAGTAACAATGTTGAGGAGTGCTATCAAATAAAGCGAGCGCACCTAGACTCTCTACAGCAAAGCGCTCTGGAGATCGATCAGGATGAAAGCGAATCACTTGCCCTTGATACCCTAACAGTGTCGTTTTACCTTGAATTCGCCAACGTAAATAGGGATTCAAGTCGCCTTGTAGAATCACTGCGCCGTCTTCACGTTTAAACTGTCCGCGATCGTGATAAATCCACTTGAGCTGCCCCTGTTCTACTGTGGCAAATAGAATGACTCCTTCAGTGGTAAAGAGATAGGTTGCCGTTACTGTTCCTCGCATGACTGAAATTGGTTTGACAACTTCAGTGACGGCTGGAGTACAGAGTGGACAAATCGATCGAGCATGTTCTAACCCACAGGTTTTACAGGTTGTCCATTGCAGGTGATCGAGGAGCGATCGCGGAAATTCCCCCCTTGTATCTTGCTCAAAGACTTGCCGAAAGTGGTGTAGTAACTCATCTGATAACACTTGATAAGGAATTGCTGGTTTAGGATAGCGCACCTCGGGATGAAACACGGTAATCCGATGCAGCGATCGTGCCGCGTGGGGTACTTGCTGACTGGGAACTTTCGGTTTATACACCCCGCCATAAGGCTCAACGAACAGAAGACACTGCATGAGCATAACGGCAAAGGCATACCAATCTGAATCTTGATTATGGGAGTGTTGCAGAATCGGTTGGGTTGCTTGCGGCTGACAAATCAGTGGGTCCACAAAACGAGCGGTAAAAACTTGGCAAGGAAAGGTGCCAAATTGCCAGGAATCAGCATCAATTAAGTAAGCTTCTGTGCCTTTTACCAATACATTCAAATCATTGAAGTCACCAATGATGATTCCAGCAAAATGTAACTTAGAAACAGTAGTATGTAGGTCTTGAAAGATGCGTACAACCGTTTGAGCCTTAATCCCTGTTTGCCGAAAACTGCGTTCCCCATACTTTAATAGCACCTCTGTTCCCTTCAGCAACGACATGGTGTAACCGAGAATGGTTTTTCCGGTTTTATCTATTGCTAACGCCTGAGGAGCCACAACTCGATCGGGTAAATGCTGGGGAAACTGCGGTAGCTTCTGTTGATGGAGCACCAAGCGATCGTGGGCAGCTTGTTGTTCCTGCGGTAATCCCTGATAATCAGGATGATTCGAGGGTTTGAACAGCTTTAAGGCTTGACCGTGACCAATATCAAACACATCCGCTTCCCCGCCTTTACCGATCGCTCGTTTGGGATCAGCCCGGACTTTTTTCCCATTGACATAAACATCCATCATAAATGCTCCTTAATTTGAGCAATATTGCGCCATAAATGACTCTGTAACCTGACGTAAGGGTTGATCTAAACGCTTCAGCACTTCCTGACTAATATGTTCTGGAACACCACCATAGAAGGCTTGAGCGATACCCCCTGCAATACACGCGATCGTGTCACTATCCCCCCCGATCGAGATGGCATTCCGAATCGTATCTTCAAAATCAGTGGATTCCAAAAAAGCGATAATTGCGGGTGGTACCGAACCTTGACAAGACACATCAAAGCGATAGGTTGGACGAATCCCATCCAAAGTGCGATTCAAGTCATAATCAAACGTTGATTCGATGTAGAGTTTAATATCTTGCTTACTTTTTCCAGTCCGAGCTAGAAAGATGGCTGCCGCTGTTGCTTGCGCCCCTTTAACGCCCTCTGGATGATTATGCGTGACCTCAGCACTTTGCTTGGCAACCTGCAAGACGGTATCTAAATCATTAAAAGCATACCCGATCGGACTAACTCGCATTGCCGAACCATTACCCCAACTGTTGTAAGGTTTCGGACGATCGAGCATAGCCCAAATCATAAATCCCTTACCAAATCCAGCTCGCGGGTAGCGGTGGTAATACGCCTTGTATTGATGCGCATAATCAGCTTGGTTTAACAGGGCATCAGCCGTAGCCACCGTTAACACCGTATCATCGGTAAATCGACTCCTGGCTGCAAACAGTTGAAAGTCTTTGGCTTTATAATTCTTACCTTCAAATACAGAACCAATCACATCACCTGCGATCGCACCTAACATGCTTCATTCCTCCAGTTTTTTGCGGATTACAATTAACGTTGTATCGTCTGGTAATAATCCTCCCACTCGATTGAGTTGTTGTTGTTCCCAGTCCGGTTGAACGACTTCACGATTAATTAAAGATAAACGCCGACGCAGTTGATCAGGATTATGGAAATAGCGATCGTTCTGCCAAAATTGCTCAATCTGTCCAACCAGTTCTCGTTTCCCTGGTAACGGTTGCTCTGCTACCGCCAATAAATCCTTTACACCATCAGTTGCAATTAATAGCGATCGCACCTCATCCGTGGATAAACAATGATGAGTTTGAAATTGCAATTGCTCGAATGGCATCGGGCTTGGCTCGATTAACCCATAAGCCAAATAAGGCGGCGCATTACCAGAAAAGCTAGGGACTGAAACTGCTTCACCATTCAGGATTAACACACCATCTCCGACCGTAAACAGAGTTGTAACTGTAGGCGTGATTACAGCTCCAACAATGGTAAATAGTAAGTAGTCATAAATCACCTGAGGCGAGTGATGATCAAGCATAAAAACCAGCTTACTTAATTGCTGCAATACCTCCTGCTGTACCACTGACCAAAATTCCGGTTGCTCAATTTGCCATTCCTGCATGGTTTGAGCGATCGCCTTAGTTACTAGCCGCACCCCCAACATTGCCCCAACTTCACTGTGCGCTCCACTACTACACCCATCGCCCACGATCGCAATCATCACATCACCAAACATCTGCCAGTGGTAAGCATCCTGATTATTCTTACCAGTTCGCAGATGCTCTCGACCCGTAACCGAACCAGCCGCGATTTCCCATTGGCTGCTCATTAACTTAGTGTTACTTGTACACGATAAGTCCATCTTAGTGTCGGATTTACACAGTGTCAAGAACGCGGTATGAATAAATGTATTCCCTTCCCC
>VRZD01000035.1 GCA_016743235.1 Pantanalinema sp. GBBB05
GCTATGGTTTGGGACTAAACTAACAGAAACTATTCCCAAGCCGCATTCTGTCGTTGAGTTTCCTTTGAGTGCAATCATGCTCAAAGCGGGACACAGCATGGGCTGTAAATTCCCGGACAAGTCTAATGTTCGTTGCTCAAGAATTGGGCAATTACGAGCCGCACAACTCCGTCGGTGGGTTCCGTTACGACTACTAAGAATATGCTGCAAGCCGAGTTTGAGAAACTCAAGCCGAGAATTGTGGATGAATTAAGGAATGATTCTACAGGTTCCTTCTTCTAATCGGTCAAGATTGAGCTAGTGGTTCTTGCCCATGGACGATCGTATGCTGTAATGCTTGCACCACTTGCTGCATAACACTGTGCCAATCTCCGGGCTGAGGTTGCCGGAATAAGCGGAGGGTGGGATACCAGGGCGTATCTTCCCGGTGCAACATCCAGCGCCAGTCTGGAAAATGTGCCAGCAACAGCCAGGTAGGCTTTGCTAATGCCCCAGCCAGGTGCGCTACAGAGGTATCAACGGTAATCACTAAATCGAGCTGGGCGATCGCGGTGGCAGTATCTGCCATGTCCTTCAGGTGATGACTGATATCCTGAATCTGGGATTGCCAGCCCAGTTCCGTTAGATCGAGTTGAGGAATGCCTTTCTGAAGACTATAGAGGCTAATATCTGTGAGTTCTAGTAAAGGCTGAAACGCGGATAGCGGACAAGAGCGATTGTGGTTATTTTTATAGAGATTGCCTCCTGACCAGACGATGCCAACTTTGAACCGGCTCCCCTCACGTACTGGCAGAGTGAAGTCAGCAGACTCGGGCGCTTGCAAATACGGAAAGTGGTGGGGAATTGTGGTTTGAGTGGTGCCTAGAATGCGGGGCAGACTCATTAAGGGGGCATAAACATGGAAGTCTGGTAAGGGCAAGCCTAAAGGAATGATTTGTTCAATCCCAGGAATTGTGGACAGCAGACGGACGAGTGGTTGGTGGCAGGTTAAAATCAACCGTCCGCCTCGTTCTCGGGCGATCGCGGCATACCGAATAAGTTGTATCGTGTCCCCTAAACCCTGTTCGGCATGGAGGAGTAATGTCCGTCCTTGTAACGGCGATCCATCCCATAGTGGTTGTTTGAAGGGACAGGGAGGAAAATCTGCCGTTTTAAAGCGCCATTCATATTCCTCAAAGCCTTGGAGATAATCGCCTTGCATCAACAGAAGAATAGCGTAGTTATGGTGAGCGATCGCATGATGAGGATCAAGGCTTAATGCTTGTTGGAAGCACGTCATGGCTTCTGGTAAGTTACCTTGTTCTAAGCGAGCCTTACCCAAACTGACTAAGGCATCAATATAGTTAGGTTGGTGTGCCAGGGCTTGTTGATGGAACTGGGCGGCGGCATTCACTTTATGTTGTTTTTGTAAGGCGACCCCTAAACCATTGAGCAACTGGGGCTGTTGAGGATCGATCGCGAGTCCTTGCTGGTAAAATATAATCGCCTCATCGGCCTTGCCCTGTTCCTGAAGAATCGCGCCTAAATTGGCATAAGCTTGCAGAGCTTTGGGCTGAAAGTTAATGATTTGGTTGTAGCCATTAATGGCTTCGTCGATCATTTCCCGACCCCGCTTCCACAATGCTAGATATAAGTTCTCCCTAGCCTGGATATAGTCTGGACGTAGCACCAAGGCTTGCCGACAGAGGGCAATGCCATCATCTAAATTGCCACGCTGGCAGGCAATTACTCCTAATAAGCAGAGTGCCTCCGGATGCTGCGGTTGATGTTGCAAAATCTGACGATACAGAAGTTCTGCTTGGGGCAGCTGTCCAGCTTGATGATGGGCGATCGCCGCTTGGAGGAGGGCTGGTAGGTTCGTTGAAGCAGATGAACTTTCCAAGTGATCGACCTCTGAAGAAAGTACATGTCCAGTCTACTCGTTGATCTCCTGAACAGCTGACTACTCTAGTCCGAGTTGGTTGGTGATTAAATAATCCAGGACTGGAAAGGGGGTGATGTCTTGAGTAACGATGCGATCGTTCCCGGTGCTATTCGCCTCAGTTAACGCCGCTTCAGCCGCCTGGATCAATTGGCTGGGAGCTTGCCCTATTTTTGGCAAGGCGTTGGCGATGCCTAAACTGCGGGTAAGGAGGGCTAATTCGGCATGCTCGGTCTGGGCTTGCTGGAGTTGGGATTGAATTTGTTGCGCGACATTGATTGCTCCAGCTAATGGGGTATTAGGTAGCAATACAGCAAAAATATTTTGGGTGTAGCGGGCAACCAAGTCAGTCGGTCGTTTTACCGTAGTGCGTAAAATATCTGCTATTTGCCGCAGCGTGTGATTGTCTAACGGGGATTCGGTGGAAGATGGTTGGTTGCCCCTGGGTTGGTACAGGATGAGGGATAAGGGACGTTGCGATCGAGTTAACCGCCGCCACTCTTGCAGTAAACAGTCATCGAATTGAGGGCGATGGGCAACTTGAGTTAACCCATCGAGGGAGGTTAATCGTTGTAACTCTTCAGCAAGTTCTAGCAAAGTCGTTTCCGCCGTTAGCCGTAATTGGGCTTCCTGCTGAAGCCGCTGGTGAGTGGAGCGTAGACTAATTTCTGCTTGCTGGTGCTCGTGTTCTAAGCGGTGGAGTTGCTCTGCTTGCTGCCCAACTTGTTGTCGTAAGCGAGCTAACTCTAAGTGAGTTGCCACTCGGATGGTTAGTTCTGCGGGTTGCAGTGGCATGGTTAGGTAGTCAGCCGCTCCGGCGTGAAACAGGTTGCTAATCTCCGCCGGATCGATCGCACCCGTGAAAATCACTGGAATGGCTTGAGTTCTAGGATCCTGTTTGAGTTGTTGGCAGAGTAAATAACTGTTGTATGAAGAGAGCGCCGCATTCAACAGAATCATATCGGGTAAGGCAACCTGAACGGCAGTCGTAGCAATCTGCCCATCAGTCACTCGTCGGACAGTATATCCCAGATTTGTAAGTAGATTTAATAGATTTTGTCCGAGTTCAGGGTGGTCATCAATCAGCAGAATGCTACCCAGAACAGAGGTTGGAGAGTGACCAGTCATGCCAAGTTAATCAGGTGAGAATGAATAATTGCAAAGCTACGTAGCTGCACCTTAGCGGGTGTATCGGCTTGATGAACTAACCCTAGCAGATTCTCGGAAACCTATACCTGTTAGCTCAGATCAATTCTAGAGTCGAATATTTTCCTGATAGCCGGATAATAGCTTGAATAGTGGTGAATGGAAGGTAGCCCAGGCAGGATGCCGTTGTTGACCTTCCGTTATGCCATTAGCTGTTCCGGAGACATTCCAACTACGCCTGTATTTTCTCTGAAGCGATCGTGTGTTTCTTGTTTTGTAACAATTTAGTCTATCACTGGGTTTAATAGTCAAATCTAAGGTGCTGTCCTGCTACCAAACTATTCATGACAGATTCAGTCCTCCAGAAGGCGATCGCGCTCATTCTGCTCATTGTTGCTGGATACCTGCTCAAACCTAAATTTAAAGATCCAGCCTCTATTGCAGCCGTCAGAAACTTTATTCTGAATGCCGCTTTACCGGCAACTATTTTTCTATCTACGATCGAAATTGATACTCAATTAGATTTAGTTGTCTTACCTTCTTTTGCCCTAGTGATCAATCTTGCCTTTATGGTGATGGGGTGTTTTGTGGCATGGTTGCTGATGCGGGATGCTGAGAAAGCGAAGACCCGTGCCATGATTCTGCTATTTCCTTCTTTGGCTCCGGGATTAACCGTTTACCCGTTCATTGAGCAGTTTTTGGGGCGGCAAGGATTAGCTTGGGCGGCTTTAGCCGATATGGGAAATAAGCTATTTGTCTTGATTGGCTTATATTCATTAGCGATCTATTGGTATCAGCAAAGTGCGGCTCAAAATCCTCAAGCCTCAGTCAAGTTTCAGTGGAAAAGTATTGCGATTTTTCTCTTAACGGAACCTGTCAATATTGCGATCGTATTGGGGTTCCTCATTGCCTTTTGGCATGCCAATGGTTTTTTACCATTAGCGTTAACTGATGCTATTCAAAAGCTAGCCCTTTGTGCTACACCGTTGATTTTATTTTATGTCGGTATTTCCTTTAACCCAAAGGCATTTCAGTTCGGAACGTTATTGATGGTGTTATTGGCAAGAACCGGAGTCGGCTTTTTGATTAGTGCGGCGACGATCGTGCTACTCAAACCGACTTCTGTAGAAGCCTTAACATTGTTTGTGGCATTACCTCAAGCATCTTGTAGCCTGTGGCCACTGCTCCATGCCACCAAAATTAATACCCAGCGATCGCTGGCTGTAACTAGTAATCCTGCTGATGCTCGACCACTTTTTTTTGATACGGAATTTGCGACATCGTTATTAGCTATGTCTTTTCCGTTTTCGATTCTTGTGCTGTTGGTAGTTTTTTCGAGCGGGCAGTTTTTTCAAACACCAATGCACTTGGGCTTAGCTGGAATGAGTTGTTTAAGCGCTTTTGGGTTACTCCTAGGATTGAACTATTTGCCTGTGAAATTCCAGAATCCACTTGATGTGAAAATTCAGGTCAAAAACCCTTTAGTACGTAAACCTAAAAAACTGAAACTGTTAGATCCAAGTCCGGCTTTATTTCCTAGTGAGCAGTTGCTGTTAGTCCAGGTTGAATCAGCTGGCTGGATTAATCAGGAGCAGGAAGCAATCCTTAAACAAATTAACCACTTGGTTCAACAAAAATTCAGCACTGAAATTCACGATCGCGCTATTGCCTTGCAATTCAAATATTTGATTAAAGAGCAGATTTTGATGGTAATTGGACAGCATGAAAATAATCCGATTCCTGATTTGGCGAAAAAGCTGAAAGACTTAAGTGAAGCAATTAAAAGTTTAGATATGCAATCAACTGAGCAAATTCGCTTCTATTTTCGTATTTTTGCTGAGAAAAAACCTTATAGCTCTTATTCCCTCATGTTGAAATCTACCAAACAAGCACCTTATGTTGCGCAGTAGCCTCTTAGAGGAGGCTGGTTAAGGTCAACTCTGGCTCCCCCTTAGCTCCGTCCTAAGACATTACTGGGTGCAAAACAGCGAAATCCCTGAAAAGTTTTCCCTTTTGAGGGTGATTGAACCCGATCTCTCACGCGTTGCTGCAAATCGCCAGGCTTGCTCGATCGTTAACTCACAGATACTATACCTGCCAATTTGGGAATGCTGAATTTGGGGTGTTGAAACGGCAGGGTCTGTCAAGCTATTCACCAAGGACATTAACCAATGGCTTTTGTACCGCATTCACATCGCTTACAGCAGGCTCCTAAAGATGTACGGGCTTCCTGGCAGCAACCTCGCAACAAGCTGATGTCTTTGCTGTTGATTGGTGGCTCGATTTTGACAGTTGGGGCAGTGGCGTTTACCAGTTATTGGATTGTCCGCAGCTTAATTTTGGATACCTTAAAGTCCAATGCCCTACTGAAAGTGCAAACGGCAGGTAGCGAAATCGATAGCTGGTTAGCGGGACGCATGGGTGAAGTGCAAACGCTGGCAAGTAGCTATGACGTGCGATCGATGAATTGGGATATCGCGGCTCCCTATTTGCAACTAGAGCAAGATCGCCTGTCGGATTTTTGGATGTTGATTCTGGTCAATCCCGATGGCAGCTATTACACGACACGGGCGAATTTTGCAGCGGGTTTGAATCTCAGGGATCGTCAGTATTTTCGAATCGCTATGCAAGGCACGGCGAACGTTTCTGACATGATTATCTCCCGCACTACCGGCAAGCGACAAATCAATATTGCTTCTCCTATCTGGTCATTTCCGCCAGCTAATTACCAACAGTTACCTGCCGATCGCATAAATAAGCGGCAGGAGAGTTTAGCGTTTTACAACTTGCCGGATGATCCGCGCCAGCAGCCAACAGTCATAGGCATTTTGGCTGGAAATATTCCCGTTTCCCATGTGACGCGCATTGTTGAGAAAACCCAGTTAGGTGAGGGGAGCTATGCCTTTGCGCTGGATGCTAAAGGTGTCCCGATCGCTCACCCCAATCCCAAGTTTTTAACGGGGCTTAAGAGCTTTCTCGATTCTGCCAATCCAGATTTGGCAAGCATTTCTCAGGCAATGGTGCAGCAGCAGAAGGGCGTGTATTTAATGAAATTAGATGGGGAATGGGTCTATGTTGCCTATGCTCCATTAGAGCAAGCTAAATGGTCCTTAGCCCTGGTGATTCCACGTGCCAATCTGGAACAGCAATTGGGGGCATTGAACTTGCTGGCATCCGTGGTCGGGATGTTATTGGTGTTAGCGACTCTGGCTGCCTTGCGGCAGGTGCGGCTATTTGGACAAGCGCGCGATCGGGCAGCTCAGGAAGCCTTATTAAATCGCTTGACCGGACGAATTCGGGAATCCCTGAATTTGCAAACCACGTTGCAGACAACAGTGAATGAACTGGCAAACTTGCTGCAACTCGATCGTGTAACGTTTGCCTGGTTCCAACCTGACACTCAACAGATCATTACAGAGTGTGAACATCGACGGGCTGACTTACCAGCTCGCGAAACTGTCTATAACATGCAAGCCTTTGGTTCGATCGTGCAGCAGTTTTGTCAGGGCTCGCGAATACAAATTAATAGTATTAGTACGGCAACGAATTTTACAGCTACGGCTAAACAGATTTATCAGCGCTTAGGCATTAACAGCTATTTAGCGCTACCAGTACGGTTACAAGCTAGTGAGCGTGTGGGTTATCTGATTTGTTGTCGTAGTACCGCTTGGGTATGGAGCGATCGCGAAGTAGAACTTTTGAGTGCCGTTGCAGATCAGTTGGCGATCGCGATTAATCAGTCGCGGTTGTATGCCCAGACTCAAGAACAGGTGGAGATCGTCAGCCATCAGGCAAGCCAATTAGCAGAAACGGGGAAACAACTGCAAGATGCCCTCGCTTACTTGTCTGCCATTATTGATAATTTAGTGGATGGCTTGTTGGTAACAAATTCCGAGGGGAGGATTACCCGCTTCAATCCAGCGCTCTCGGGATTATTTGAACTGGGTGAGATTGATTTAACCGATCGCAAATGTTGGGACATTTTCAGCGAAGAATTAACTCACCTGATTACTCAGGCCCAGCAAGCGGCTGGAGAAATTTTTACGGCTGAGATCCCCTTAGCAGAGGGACGGATTGGCAAAGCGGTGGCAACGGCAATTCTCAAACCTAGCCAACCGAATGACGGTCCCCTAGCGGATGTGGAGGAGTTTTTGGGAGCGGTGATGCTGATTCGAGACATTACCTCAGAAAAAGAAGTCGATCGCATGAAGACTGACTTTATTTCTACCGTATCTCATGAACTGCGGACTCCTTTAACGTCCGTATTGGGATTTGCCAAAATCATCAAAAAGAAATTAGATGAAGTCGTATTTCCCACTATTACCTCTGATGATAAAAAAGTTCAGCGAACGGTGCGCCAGGTTGAGGAAAACATTGACATCATTGTGTCTGAAGGTCTGCGGTTAACAGCGTTGATTAATGATGTCTTGGATATTGCCAAAATGGAAGCGGGCAAAGTGGATTGGCGCGAAGAGTCTCTGCATATTGAAGAGATCATAGAACGGGCAACGGCTGCTACCAGCGCTTTGTTCCAGGCAAAAAATCTGACGTTGGTTCAGGAGATTGAACCGGATTTACCCACCTTACTAGGAGACTGCGATCGCTTAATTCAGGTGGTGATCAATCTGCTATCTAATGCGGTCAAATTTACCGATGAAGGGATAATTACCTGCCGAGCTGTGCGACAACAGAACACCATTCAAGTGAGTGTCAGTGATACTGGAGGCGGCATTGCTCCTGAAGATCAAGAAAAAGTATTTGAGAAGTTTAAACAGGTTGGTAATACGCTGACGGATAAGCCCAAAGGTACAGGTTTAGGCTTGCCCATTTGTAAACAGATTGTGGAGCATCACGGGGGCAAAATTTGGGTTGAAAGCGAATTAGGTCAAGGGAGTACCTTCTTATTTACCTTACCTTTGCCTTCTACCATTGAGCAGATTCGCCAAATTGATCTCAGTACCTTGGTGCAACAACTTCAAGGTCAGAAGAGCAGTATGGCACCGATCGAACCTGATCAAAAATGCATTTTGGTAGTGGATGATGAACCGTCCATTCGAGAACTATTGCGGCAACATTTGGAGGCGGAAGGCTATCAGGTTCAAGAAGCCGCAGATGGGCGTGCTGCCCTCACTCAAATTAAACAGGCTGCCCCTGATCTGGTGATTCTAGATGTGATGATGCCGGATATGAATGGGTTTGATGTCGCCGCTATTCTCAAAAATGATCCTCAGACAATGGGCATTCCGATCGTAATTTTGTCAATTCTAGGAGATCATGAACGGGCGCATCGGTTAGGCGATCGCTGCTTAACGAAACCCATCAATGTCGAACTGTTGTTACAGGAAGTTGAAGTCCTGTTGTCTCAGGGGGTGTCTCATCGTCGGGTGCTGGTCGTAGATGAAAATGAACTGGGGGTAAAAACCCTGGTGGAAGTATTGCAAGCGAAAGGCTTTATGGTGGTTGAGGCTGCTAATGACACCGAGTTGGTGGAAAAAGCAGTCTCGACCCAACCAGATATGGTGATTGCCAATCTCAAGTTCTGGCAACATTCCACTGCGTTTAAGAGCCTCAAGTTTGAAAAAGGTCTAGAGCATATTTTTATTCTTTTACTGGCGGATACTCATGTCCACGATGCAGATCAGCCTGAAACGGTTGCTCAATAAAAAAGAAATTGCTGCCATTTTGCAACAACTCATCACAGGATTGGCAGGAGCCGGACAGAGTGCCTTACCCTTTGCGATCGCGGATGCTCAGGGGACGGTACTTATGGGCATTGCTGGGGAGTATTCCCATCATCATAGGGTTGAGGTAGAAGGACAGTGCTTTGGTTGGGTCATGGGAAGTGCTGAAATGAGTGCGATCGCCTCGCTCCTAAGTTTTCTGGCAGCCAAGGAATTAGAGAAAAAACAACTGGCGCAGGAAACTCTCGATCGGTACAAGGAAGTGACGCTGCTGTACAACCTGTCGGAAAAAATGACTGCCAATCTGCAACTACAGGCTGTAGCGACATTAGTCTTGGAAGAAGCCAGTAAGCTGATCGTGGGTAATAGTGGCGCTGTGATGTTCTTTGATCCGGAAACCGCAGAGACCATGCAACTAGCCAGCTTTGGTCAGGAATTTTGCCTCCAACCTGGGCAGGGAATCATTGGCACGATTTTTGATACTGGGAATGGTGAAATTGTGAATCACGTGGCAAAGGATGTCCGCCGGACGCCTGCCGAGCAAGGGTTTCATTCCTTGGTTTGTGCACCTTTAAAAAGCCATAACCGCACGATCGGAGTCATTATTATCGCCAGTAGTGATTTGCCGATCAGTTACACAGCGGCGGATCTGAAGCGGTTAAATGCTGTAGCCTCTCAAGCGGCAGCCGCGATCGAAAATGCCTTATTACACGAAAACAAATTGCGAGAAGAACGGATTAAAAGTAATTTGGAACGCTATGTTCCCGCCCGCCTGGTACAGGCAATTTTGCAATCGAATGGCGAAATTTCTCTGGCTCCTGTGCGGAAGGAAATTAGTGTTTTATTTTCAGATATTCGTAATTTCACCAGTCAATGTGAAGAGTTGGAACCAGAATTGGTCGTTGGCTATCTAAATGAATACTTTACGCATATGGTGGATGTAATCTTTTACCATCAGGGCACAGTGAACAAGTTTGTCGGCGATATGATTGTGGCGTTGTTTGGTGCCCCATCGTTGGTGGAGAATAACCAATCCTGCGCGATCGAAGCGGCGATCGCTATGCAGCAACGGATTCAAACGATCCCGATCACCTGGATTCGTGAGAATTTTCATACTGGGATTGGCATTAGCTCCGGTAAAGTAATTGTGGGGAACATTGGTTCGCCGCAGCATATGGACTACACGGCGATCGGGGATGAAGTGAACACAGCCTCGCGGTTGCAGTCCATTGCCAAGGGTGGACAAATCCTGGTGACCCGCAGCGTGTACGAAGCCACTTGTGATCAGTTTCAATTTAAAGACTTCGGTTCTATTAATGTGAAAGGTAAAAAAAATGCGATCGAAGTGTTTGAAGTTGTTTACTAACTTTTCGATTCCTCGACTGTGTTTAACAGCTCTCTTGATGCCCTGCAATCGCCTGTTTTTTGCCCTCGCCCTCAACTCTGTGGCTTAAAGCCTTCCAGAATTAGGGGATTTAGCAACCAAACCGTGTATAAGGTTAAATAGACGAACTGGTCTATCCGTCATCGCGCTCATTTCGCTGCTCTCTTCTACCATCCCTGCTCCGTATGTCTAAAAAAATTTTGATTGTTGATGATGAGCCTCATATTCGCCTGTTACTAGAGCAGACCTTAGAAGAATTAGAAGACCAGGATGTTGAACTGCTGACCGCGACGAATGGCAAAGAAGCGCTGGACTTAATTCAGACTGAACTGCCGCAATTAGTGTTTTTAGATGTGATGATGCCACAAATGAATGGCTTTGATGTTTGCCATACAGTGAAACATGAGTTAGCGATCGCTGACATTTACATCATCATGCTAACCGCGAAAGGACAAGAGTTTGATAAACAGAAAGGGATGGAAGTTGGGGCTGATCTATATATGACCAAGCCCTTTGATCCCGATGAGGTGATGGAAAAGTCTGTGGAAGTGCTGGGCTTGTAGTAGGCTACTCAGCCGAGCAGAATTTTTCCACACAGCGGACAAAAATTTCTACTCCCATCCCTAATGCCGTCTCATCAAAATTAAATCGAGGATGATGGTGGGGATAGGCTAAATCTTTTTCGGCGTTAGCAGATCCTAAGAAGAAATAACAACCGGGAACGGCTTGCAAGAAAAATGACATATCCTCGCCGCCCATGGTTTGACATTCTGGGACTACCCCTAGGGGGGATTCAACGACGGTTTCTGCAACTGAGCGGACTAATGCCGCGATCTCGGGATGATTGATTACGGCAGGATACAGTTGCCAATAATCAAAGTCATACTCAGCCCCATGACTCTGGCAAATTCCTCCGATTAATTGATCCATCCGCTGTCCAAAGTAGCTTTCATAAGCTGGGTTAAAATATCGTACCGTTCCTCGCAATTCGGCAGTATCAGCAATTACGTTATGAGCAGTTCCTGCATGGAATTTGCCTACAGTGACTACGGCGGCATCGATCGGATTAATGTTACGAGCGACGATGGTTTGTAGAGCAGTAATAATTTGGGCGCCAACCACGATCGAATCGATCGTTTGTTGAGGGATAGCACCATGTCCCCCCCTGCCGCGAATCGTACAGCGAAACATTTCGGTTGCTGCCATTAAGGCTCCACTCCGAACCCCGACCGTTCCTAGAGGCAGGTTATTCCATAGATGCAACCCAATAATCGCATCTACTGTTGGGTTATCCAGGACTCCAGCCGCAATCATTGGTTTGGCACCGCCGGGTCCTTCTTCAGCAGGTTGAAAGATAATTTTGACCGTTCCCGTAAACTGATCCCGATGCTGAGATAAATAGTAGGCAGTGCCCAGAGCGATCGCGGTATGACCATCATGACCGCAGGCATGCATAATTCCATCATGCTGTGAGCGATACGATACCTGGTTTTCTTCCTGGATAGGTAAGGCATCCATATCGGCTCGAATCGCTAGTACTCGACCCGGACGATCGCTATGAATAGTTGCTACGATACCGGTTTGGGCGATACATGTTTGATGCTCAATGCCCCAGGCTTGCAGTTTTTGGGCAACAAACTCAGCCGTTAAGTATTCACGAAATCCTAATTCGGGTTTGCGGTGTAAGGATCGGCGCCACTCCACTAATTGGGGTTGTAACGCGCGGATTTCGGCACGCAGCCGAGAATGGTCTACAGGCAAAGGGGATAAAGGAGTAGAAACCATAGTGTTCACTGCATTTTTTGACACAATCCAGGGCATTCTGACATTAATACCCTCCGATCCTAAACGACTGCTAACCATCCCTATAGCAGTTGTGAGATGCTTTGGCAGTACGCCGTTTACACCTTGCGCCGAGCCTGTCAATGATTTAAGGATGGTTATAGACCTTTGATCATAGCGTTTCTGTCAATCAAGCGTTTCCTTTGTCCGATTTTGGTGTTGATCACGTGCCCATGACCGATTTTGCCCCTTTACCTACCGGATGCAAGCTGCGTCCGGCTCGTCCTAGCGATCGCCGTTTCATTCGTCATTTACTGCATCAGTTTCGACAGGAAATTATTCCACCGCCAACTCGGATGCAGATATTGCGGCAAGGCGCAACATTAAGCTTATTGGCAGCAATTTCTTGTTATCTCATTGCCACAATTGATTGGACAGACTTAGTCAACTTCCTAATGGCTGCGGCGATTGCCACTGGTTTTATGATTTTATTGGTCGTTGTCCTGTCTTGGAATGAGAGTTGGCTTAACTTTTGGGTGATTGAACATCAAGGCAGTCCGATCGCTTGTGCCAAACTGCGCCAGCAGCCTCATTACTCTGTGTTGTATGACGTATATGTGATGTCGCAATGGCGACAGCAAGGCGTGGGCTCATTTTTAGTTTCCCAACTAGCTCAACAAGCTACTAAGCCGCTTTACCTGGCATGTATGCCACCGTTAGTGCAGTTCTACAGTCGGTTGGGATTTACCCCAGTGACACCGAAAGCCTTGCCCCCACTTTTGTCATACGACTTGGGGATTCCAGGGCGATTTGCGATCGTCCCAATGAAATTAATCTAGGTCGCTATTTTCAGCAAACAGGGGGGCTAATAATTCTTCGAGCCATCCCACCACTTGTTGTCGCAGGCGATACGACAAGTCAATTTGAGTTTTGGTGATGGGTAAGTGAGCGAGTGCCCGATGGTAATCCGCCACAGCACAATTCCAGTCTCCGGCTAGATGATGCGTCCGCCCCCGTTCAGCATAGACGTGTCCTTCTAGGGGTGATACTGATTCTTCCAGATGCTTGCTACCTTCCAGTAATTCAATTAACTGCAATGATAAATCCAAACTCTCGATCGCCTGATCATACAAGGCTAAGTCACGGAAAGTAATGCCTTGATTAATGCGAGCTCGGATATCAGTTGGATTTAAATCAATCGCCATTTCGTAATCTAACAAGGCGGCTTCTAGCTGCCCCAGGGCAGCATAGCAATTGGCACGATTGTTGTAAACCTTAGCTAAACGAGGATTTAATCGTAGTGCATGATTATAGTCAGCCAAAGCCCGAACTGGATTACCACTTTGGAAGTGAATCAGTCCCCGATTGTTATAGTCACTAGCATTACCGAGATCAGTGTCAATTAATACGTTAAATAACGCGATCGCTTTAGCATATTGTTTACGCTGAGCTAGTTCGAGTGCAGATTGCCGCAATAGTGCTGATCGATCTAGCGAACTTAAATAAGCATTTTCCTCGCCAGTTAGGGATGACATCGCCCCCGAACGTGCCATCCCAGAACGCAGCGATCGTTTGCTAGAGGCGCCAGTCATGGCAGACAGCGAGATCAAGGAACGATAGGAACGTTTAGCGTTGTGGTTTTGACCTGGAGACGTACGAGGATTCATGCCGCTCTCACAATGAGGTTGAGTTAACTTTACAAAATGCCCAATTTGGGAAGATGCAACTTAGGTGTCACTGAGTCAGGGGTTTAACTTTTGAAACCACTGAAGCCGCAGGAAAACTGATTCCAGTGATATGCAATAGCCTACCTGTCAACTGCTCTTTAACTACACACCCAATGGGTTGATTTCGGGAAAATTACTCAGGGAATTACGACTACAGACAGAATTGGAGGGGGTTTGTTCCCGAGCCAAGGAAGATGGCAGAGGTAGAGACGGTAGGGGAGTGAGGGTAGGGGCTTAGAGGTACGGCAGCTTGATCGTGTCAAATATTGAGTGGGATGTGGGGGCTGATTGTTGGCAGTTGACTGCTCACTGCTCCTAGGAAGTTGGTAGAATTCAAAGGCTTGGGTCTATCATGTCGGTTCCTTAAATATCTCGGGGAAAGATCCGTTTATGACCATTGCTACGTCAATTGCCAATGCGCCTGATCTGTCGGCGGATGATTATCTTGTTTTGGGTTTAGCCACTTGCTTTATTAAGGAAGATGGTGAAGTTCACGCGGTTCAAATTGTGGAACCGATGCCATCATCGGCATTAGAAACCATTATTAAGGGCATCCCAACCTCTTACGAGCAAGCGATCGCTACCACGATCGGAGCAGTTTTAGAGGGTGAAACTCCACGCTTGCCAGCTGAATTTCCGGCAACGACTCAGTTCTGTGATGACTTTGCCTTTCGGGCAATTGCCGCTGCCCGCACCTATAAAGCGCGCCCTGTAGCTCAGGCTCATATTCCGATGGGTACAGTGCGAGCGGATTTTAATTTCTCGACGGATCGGAAACGGGTGTTAAATTCCCAACGCATTATTCGCACAGAGGATAATGTGAAGCAACATGAATATACTCACAAAGTTCTGTAGTTCCTGCATCCCTAACTCATGCTCAAACTTTATGGTGGTGCCCGTAGTCGGGCTTCGATTGTTCAGTGGTTTCTGGAAGAATTGGCAGTGCCCTATGAGTTTGTCCTACTAGATATGCAGGCAGGCGAACATCAGCAAGCCGATTATTTGGCGATTAATCCGATCGGCAAAGTTCCTGCGATCGTGGATGGCGATTTTAAGTTGTGGGAGTCGGGGGCAATCCTGCTTTATCTGGAAGATAAATATGCTTCCAACTCACTCTCCCCAGAGCAGCGAGCAGAACAAAACCAGTGGATTTTATTTGCCAATGCCACGTTGGGACCGGGGGTATTTGTGGAAGCGACTCGGGAGCGCGAAATGCCCCGGTTGATGACGGCATTAAATAGTGTGTTATCCCAACGATCGTTTTTAGTCGGCGATCGCTTTAGTGCAGCGGATGCAGCTGTTGGCTCACTCCTCGCGTATATTCCTTTAATGTTGAAACTGGATTTGAGTGAATATCCCGCCGTCATGGAGTACACCAAACGGATGACTGAGCGTCCAGCTTTTCAAAAAACGATCGGTAGTCGCTACTAATTGGCGCCATGAAGCCATATACCGACTACCGAAGCTAAGGAAGTGAGCAGCGATGGCTAAGGTGTTGGTGGTGATTGAGTTTTAGCTCGATTCATCACCTGCTTTGGACCTTGAACTGACGCCCGTTGAGCGGCTTGAACCTGAGCTGGCTTAACAGGTACTGTTGCTTTTGCAGCTATGGTCCTTAGTGTAGATTTCCATGCTGTTGGGCTATGATTACTAGCCTGAGTTCGATCGCTGCTCAAAGCTGGGGATGAAGTAGTATTTATCGGCTGACTACCTGTAGCGGTTGAACTTAGAGTTGAGGCAGTTGTTGTACCTGGGGCTGGCATAGCCGTAGCGCTCTGAGAGTCCTCTGGAATGAGTGAGGCAGGGGGAGGAAATGTCACCCACTCTTGGCTAGTAATCTGTGGGTTTGCAACTGCTGGAACTGGAGCCGGGGCAGATACGGTTGGTTGGTGCAGGGGGGGAATTAAAGCACTGAGTTTAGGCGTGATTGGTGGTGAGAATGCGAGTGGCGCTAAAACTCCGACCGAATTGATTACTGAAGGACTGTTCGGGTTGTTCTCGAAGGAGACTAACCGATTGCCAAGGGACATTAAGTTAGTGACCGGATCTGGAGTTGTGACTACACCATTAAGCCCAATGCTCATAGTCATAAGGTTCGGTGTGGCGATCGAGGGATTACTAACGGCAATGGGTTGCAAGGTGGTAACAGTCATTTGCTGACCGGGAACCGTTCCCTGTAAGGCAGTGGCAGTTTGACCGGTCGTTGTCGCTGGCTGAATCATGGGCACGTTCTGTAGTGCCACCGATTGATTAATTTGAGGTACAGGATCGATCGCGACCCAACCGTCGGAGGTGGATTGCAGCACCTCAAAATGTAAGTGGGGACCAGTGGAATACCCGGTGCTACCCACTAAGCCAATCACGGTTCCCTGTTCTACCCACTGTCCTTCTTTCACCAAAATTTGGGACATGTGACCATACAAGGTTTCCAGAGTGTCGTTATTGTGTCGGATGACTACTGTGGAACCGTACCCACTGAGTTCTCCGGCAATGTCTACTCGCCCCCGAGCGGCTGCCAGAATGGGAGTACCCGTTGGTGCCCCATAATCAACTCCTTTATGTAGCCGCGAATCTCCGCTAATGGGGTGAATGCGCCAACCATAGGGAGATGTGATGGGAGCAGGACTAGCTAAGGGGTAAATCAATCCAGGTCTGTTTGCTCCTCCCGCTGGAGGCAAAATCATTTGTCCTGGAGCTGGATTAGTGGCTGGTTGATAGGTGACTTGGGGCGTAATGTTACTGACTCCAGTTCCCACATCACCGCTTGCTCCTATATCTATAGAGTTCCAGTTGCTTAAAGCGGGTGGCTGCGGCAGGGGTTGAACATTGGTTTGTCCCTGGGGGAAGCGATCGTTCGGGGCAAAGTTCGGATACGGTCGGGTTGTAGGCGGCGTTCGAGGTTCCAGCCGGACCTCAACTTGTTCACTGCTAGGAAAAGGGGAAACAGTGACAGGTGTAGGTGCAACGACTTCAGGAGTTAGCTCAACAACAGGTGGTTGTTCAACCTGAACTGCCCGATCGCGAGCCACAATGTCTGCGAGTTGTTGTTCTAAGCGTTGGCGTTGCTTGGCGATCGCCGCTTCCTGAGTATTGGCAGTGCCGACATCATTAGAACTGCCCTCTGGAGCCGCAGTGGAGACGGTCTGCATCTGTGGATCTGCGTCTGAGCTGGCGTCAGCTGTACTGGGGGCAGAGGTGGTTGGCGGAGAGGCGATCGTTTCGGGAGGCGCGATCGTGGTTGTGGCAGGGGAAACGGTTGATTGCGGCACAACATTGATGTCGGCTGTGCTTTGCTGAGCCACCTGGGGGATATCAATGGGAGAAACTGGCTGTTCTGCTTGCACGAAAGCGCCTCCGTTGGTCGAGTGTAAGTTGCAGTCAGGAAACGTCTACCCCATACAACAGCCCTCTCTACCTTTCCGGAGAATTCATCAGAAAAATATCCTCAAAATTAATCCCTCTAAACCCAACTGAAATTGCGATTGATTTATATGCTTAACTCAGGTGTTGAGGCTTGTGGTAGGTAAAGGCAAGCGAGACCTGATCTATGAATTTGATTGCTTTTTTGCTGCGATCGTCTGGGCGACTAATGGCGATCGCAATTTTGACAGGATTCTTCAGTGGTGCTAGTAGTGCTGGATTAATTGCCTTAATCAGTTGGTCACTGGCAAGCAACCCCTTAACGGCGGGAAGAACGCTGGCGATTGGCTTTCTCGGTCTAGTCGGGATTGTGTTACTGACGGATATGACGGCTCGAATGTCGTTAATTCGCCTATCTCAGGAAGCGGTCTTTCGGTTACAACTGCGGCTCAGTCGGCAAATTTTGGCATCTGAGTTAAGCCATTTGGAACAGTTAGGTGCTTCACGGTTGCTCGCAACCTTAACTGAGGATGTTTTAACCATTTCTAATGCAGTATTTATTCTGCCGTTTCTGTTTATTAATCTGGCGATTGTTGCAGGCTGTTTCGTTTATATTACCTGGCTATCCTGGCAAGTATTGCTAATTATCTTAGGGTTATTTGCACTGGCAATGGGGAGTTGTCAAGTCTTCCTAAGACGAGGTAGACGTATGTTAGCTTTGGCTCGTGAGGAGCGCGATCGCTTATTCCAGCATTTCCAAACCATCACCGATGGTGTGAAGGAACTGAAATTACATTACTGGCGACGGCAAGACTTTTTGCAACAGGATTTACGGGTAACAGCGGATCAGTTTCGTCGCTACAATACGATCGGATTATCTCTTTATGCTGTGAATGAAAGTATTGGTAAATTCCTATTTTTCTTTGCCATTGGTCTAGTATTATTTTTCATTCCCCATATCATTGCGATCGATACTCGCACCCTGGCAGGCTATGTCCTCACCTTCACGTATTTGATTGGTCCTATGGACAATATTGTTAGCAAATTGCCGATTTTGAGTAAGGCTGACATTGCCCTACAAAACATTGACGCTTTGGGATTGTTGCTCAACAATCGGGCTGAAGCGACAGTGGTTCCTAAGGCAATTGATCCCGTCTGGAAGTCATTGGAATTAACAGGAGTGACTCATACTTATCTCAGTGGGCAAGATGAAACCTATTTTACCTTGGGACCCATTGATTTAACGCTAAAACCTGGTGAACTGGTCTTTATTGTGGGTGGTAATGGTAGCGGTAAATCGACATTAGCTAAATTAATTACCGGGTTGTATGTTCCAGAAACGGGAGAAATTTGTCTGAACCAGCAACCCATTACGGCAGAAAATCGGGAATGGTATCGCCAACATTTTTCAGTAGTGTTTGCTGATTTTCATTTATTTGAGCAGCTGTTAGGCTTCAACAATCCTGAACTCGATCGCCAAGCTCAAGCCTATTTGCACTTGCTCCAACTCGATCGCAAAGTTACAGTTGAATCTGGCAAACTTTCGACGACTGCTTTATCTCAAGGACAGCGCAAACGCTTGGCATTACTCACGAGCTATCTAGAAGATCGCCCCATTTACTTATTTGATGAATGGGCCGCTGACCAAGACCCAGTGTTTAAACAATTGTTCTACACCCAGCTGTTACCGCAATTGCGCGATCGCGGTAAAACTGTGTTGGTGATTACCCATGACGATCATTATTTTCATCTGGCTGATCGCATGATCAAGCTGAATTACGGTCAAATTGAATTCGATCACGTTCAATCTCATCCTTAAAGATTCAAGTGGCTGAAATCGAGAAAACCAACGCTGTTTCAGCCACTTGTTCTTTGGTTATGACTAAGGTGATTGGGGTTGCTTCTGAGAGGTTGTTACTTCTGGTCCTGCCGTTACAACTACCACACGATCGGGATGCAGGAGTTCTTTAATGGCGGCATCGACCTGTTCTGGAGTCACTGCATTAATTTTGTCAGTAAACTCTTGCAGTTCTTTCAGCGACAGCCCGTAAACCTGATTCATCAGGATGGTGTCTGCCAAAACACTGGGATCGGCCAAGCCTACCGGATACATGCTGGCTAATGAGCGTTTAGCGTTGGCGACCTCTGCAGCTGTCACCCCACGATCACGAACTTGCTGCAACAGGGTGAGAGTACTAGTAATGGCTCGATCGGCATCTTCAGGAGCGGTTTGCATATAAATTAAGAACGGTCCTGAATAGATACCTGCCTGGAAATAGCTGTAGATACCGTAGGTTAACCCTAATCGATCGCGAATTTCAGTGCCTAAACGACTGGATAACGTATCACCACCCAAAATTTGATTCAGCACCATGGCGGTGTAATAGCGTGGATCACGGCGATCGATCGCGTTGTAGCCAATAAAGGTAATCGATTGAGTTTTACCAGGTAGGGTCGGGTTTAGGCGAGTCACCGTTTTGGGTAAGGTGACCGATGGAACGGTAATTTGCGCTTCCTTACCTTTGTCCTGCCACTGTCCTAGGGTTTGATTCAGTAAATTGCGGATCTGACTAGGCTCAAAGTTACCCACTAAGGTCAGCACTGTGGCATCTGGGCGATAGTGAGTTTGATAAAACTGTTGCATTGCCTCACGAGTAATGCGCTTGAGGCTGTCTTTGGTTGGAAAGCTATGGAATGGATGATTTTCGGGATAAATGGCTTGCTGGAAGACCCGCCGTGCTAATCGGGTAGGATTATCCAACTCTAAATCTAAATTTGTGAGTGCCCGTTGTCGGCTTAATTCCAGTTCATCCGCTGGGAAATTTGCATTCTCCAATACATCGGCTAATACTTGTACCAGGGCTGGTAAGTCAGTGGCTAAGGCATCTCCACTAATGGTGACTCCTTCCCGATTCACGCCAAACTCTAAACTGGCTCCCCGGTTTTCTAGAATTTTTGCCAGAGTCAGAGCGTCCTGAGTTTGGGTTCCATTCATTAAGTTGGCAGCTACTAGATTGGCTAGTCCTGCTGTTTCGGCTTTGTCGTAGAAACTACCTGCCTGCACATAGCCACTTAGGGTAATAGTGGGAGTGCTACGATCGCGGAGCAATAACACCTGTAGTCCATTGGCAAGAGTCAGTTTCTCCGGTAAAGGCTGAACGATATCTTGTTGGGTGGCGGTAATAGGTGGCAAATACTTGGCAATCTCAGCCGGATCAACGGGAGTGCCAGAGCTGAAGTTTTCGCTCGTTTGAGCTGCGCTAGTAGCACGGCTGACCACTTTGCCATCTGTCTGCGTTGGTTCAAAAAAGCCAACTGTGCGATGATTCGGTGACAGATATGTTTGAGCAACTCGTTGAATATCGCTGGCACTGACTGTGGCGATCGCATTCAATAAGCGATCTGTAAATTGATAATTGCCTGTCGTCAGATAATCATCGCCAAGCTGCATTGCCTGACTCGTAATGTCTCGGTTCCGCAAAATAATGGCGGCTCGCAATTGGGTCTTAGCTCGATCTAATTCTTCCTGGGTGACCCCGCGTTGTCGCAATTCAGCCACCATTTGTTGCAAGGCTTGATCAATCTCTGCCAACGTTTTTCCGGGAGCTGCGGTGACTGAGAACTCATACCAGCCAGCCCCAATCAGATTGTTGGTTCCCCCTTCAGCACTACTGGCCAGTCCAGATTCCACTAGCGTTTGATATAGACGCGAACTCCGTCCACCGGTCAGGATATAATCCATAACCTGTAAAGCTGGCAGGTCAGGATGATTGATATTGGGTAGAGGATAGACAGCATTTAACAGAGCCGCACTCCCCGCTTCTCGCAACACGATCGGGGCTTGTGGAGGATTGTCACTACTTGTTAGGGCCGCAGTGGTGGGTTCTGAGGGTAACGGCAGATTGGGCTTGCTGACCTGACCAAAGGTGGCTTTGACCGTTTTCAACACATCCTCGGTCCGAAAATTACCCACCAGAATCAAGGTTGCATTATCTGGTCGGTAAAAGGTGCGGTAATAGTCACGGACTTGCTCGACAGTAAAGCGCTCGACATCTGCCTTGGTTCCTCCCACCGGTAAACCATAAGGATGATTAGGAAAGGCTGCCTTCATCACTGCCCGTCCTAAGCGATAGCTGGGGCTATTTTCATAACCTTGCAGTTCCGAAATCACGACTCGCTTTTCACTGGTCAGCTCGTTGTCGGCAATCACCGCATTGTTCATGCGATCGGCTTCCAGGACTAACAAGGCTTCTAGCTTGTCATGTTCGACCGTCCCAAAGTAAGCGGTCATATCATAACTTGTAAAAGCATTAGACTCACTACCTAAGGCACTAAAGAACTGTCCAAACTGAATTGGGCGCTCCTTGGTGCCCTTAAACATGAGGTGCTCCAGTTGGTGGGCAATCCCATTGATTCCTGGAGTTTCATTACGAGACCCCACCCGATACCACACCTGCACTGTCACAACAGGAGCGGTATTCACCTCCTTGGTTAAGATGGTCAGCCCATTGTCCAACACGGTTTTGCGAACTCCCTGAGTCAGCGAAAGGGTAGGAGCAGGCGTTGAAGCTGGGGCTATGGATGATCGCGGCTGCTCAGCGATCGCGGTTGGTAGAGGCACATTGTGGTCTGGATTGGTCGTTGTGAGGGGAGGTGCTGCGGCACTGGGCAGTCCAGACCATAGCACTAGCGTTAGGCAAAGACCAAATAGCAGGCTAGAAAAGCGATAGCGACGGTACAACTTGAACAGAGACATAGACAGTGAGAATTCAGGGAGATGAACAGGGAGGTCGAATCAAAAACAACCTCACAGAAACTTTCTGTAGGAATAAAATTATCGTGGCTTATAGCGATACAGGAGTCAGTGATCTTGAGCCAATCTGGGCTACTTACCGTCGGAAATCCTGAAGTAGGCAATAGGGGCGGCTATAACTGAGAGGCATTTCCAGCGCATATTGCTGTAATAGGGCGGCATTGCTCAAAATTGCTTCTGTTTGTCCATCATAAACAATTTGCCCTTGGTTCAAGACGATCGTGCGATCGCAGAGTTCCAGGGCCAAATCCAAATCATGGGTAGCAATGAGTTGAGTTAACGGAAATTGATCCAGTAAATGGATTAACTGCCGCCGCGATCGGGGATCAAGTTGAGCCGAAGGTTCATCTAGGACCAAAACTTGGGGCTGCATCGCTAACACGCCGGCGATCGCCACTCGTTTCTTCTCACCGCCAGATAGATTGCTAGCATTGCGAGCCGCATATTGTTCAGGATCTAATCCCACAGCCCACATCGCTTGAGTTGCACGGGTGGCTAATTCCTGTCCCCGGAGTCCCTGATTCATCGGACCGAAGGTAACATCCTCCCAGACGGTTGGCATGAAGAGCTGGTCATCGGGATTCTGAAATACCAACCCGACAAAGTTACGAATGGCTTTCAGGGTATGCGGTGCGATCGGCATTTCACCCACGATCACACTGCCTCGCTGGGGAGTTAACAGTCCATTAAAGTGCAAGAGTAACGTTGATTTGCCTGAACCATTTGCCCCTACCAGAGCAACTCGCTCTCCGGCTTGAACCAGTAAATTAACGGCGTTAAGCGCCTGAGTGCCATCCGGGTAGATAAAGCTGAGATCGGCAATGTGGATGCGGTTGTGATGCATTCAGTGAACAATGAAGAGGGGGCAGGAACGTTAACAGTGATAACTTAACAAATAACTAACTAATTACATAAATTGCTTGTCCTACAAGCATAAGTAAGCCAATTAACCCTAGGGTCATGCGATCTCTGCGTCCACTTGGGGGAACTTCATTGAGGGTTGGCTGTCCATCATAGCCCCGTGCCAGCATGGCTTGATGAATGCGATCGCCGCGCTCATAGGTCCGGATAAATAAAGAACCAATCATATTAGCGATCACTAAGCGATACCAATGATTGCTGCTCAGTAAATTGCGCGAAATGGCGGCACGGCGCATGGCTTGAAATTCTTCAATTAAAACATTGATGTAGCGGTACATCGCTCCTAGAATTGCCACTAGCAGGGGTGGGATCCGCAGGGTGGTGAGGGCATAAAGTAGGGTAGGTACTGAGGTTGTCATGACTAATGTATTCAGCATCAGTAAAGACAGAACTGCCTTAAGGAGAACGCTACCCAGGACGATCACCCCTTCATCTGTGATTTGTAACCAACCCCACTGCCACAGCACGATCCCCGTATCGCGAAATAACGTGTTGACTAGAATCAATCCAATGAAGATCAGTTCTACTGAAACTCGTTGGAGTAAGGTCAGTAAAGTAACTCGGCTGGTTAGAACGATCGTGCCGACTCCGATCCCGTAGATTGCCCAGGTTAACCAGCGTCCATGGGGAGTGAGGGCGATCGCGAAGACCAGCAACAACGTACATAAGACGCGGGTTTGTGGTGCCAGTTGATGCCATAGCGAAGTTCTTTGACTGTCAACATCCAGACGAAATGCACCTATATGCAATAGCATCAATGGTTATCCTCAACGGTAATTCGGCGGCATTCACTTAAGGTTCTTCTGAGGGCGGGTGACCTGGCTGCCGCACAACCAGTTTGCCGATGCCCCAGGCAATGCCAAAAGTTGCAAGAGTCCCGATTAAGCCAGCCAGGGGTGTGGCGATCGATTCGGGTACTCCCCGCACCGCATACTCTTCGAACACTTGGTAGAACGGTAACTGATGGGCCGGCGCGACCTCAACCGCTTTTTGATCAAATTGGTGGTCTTGAGCGACCCGATCCAGCCCATCGGGATCTTGACTGGCAAAGGGAGATAAGAAAACGGCGATTAACAATGCGGTCCCTAACCCAGCCAAGACAAAAGCCCGGTTTCTTGTGCGTAAACGATTTGAACTCATGGATTTTCCCCTCTATCATGAACGATTAAACAGATTTGGTAGTTTGTCACCAGAGATTGATCGCGAACTTGTCAAATAAATGCGATGGCTGGCTTATTGTGAGGAGACAGATTCGGGAATGGTTGGCATGCGGCGGGGCGGGTGATAGATCAGATCCGGACGAGTCCGCCACACATAACTGACTGCTAGCACGGTGATAATGGCCTCCCCAATCCCAATAAAAAAGTGCCAGAACGACAGGGCAGCTAACGCTATTGTGAATTGTACGGTTCCCGATAATCCTAGCTGAATCGCACAAACGATCGCGGCAACAAACACACTGGTCCAGGCTGCTACAACCGTACCTACAGCGACTCCCCGCCAGCTATCCCGACCCAGCGCTTTGCGAATAGCGCGATACAAGTAATAGCCGCCAAAAGTCCCAATCAGTCCCATGTTGACAATATTGGCTCCCAGTGCGGTTAAACCGCCATCCTGAAAGATTACAGACTGCACAATAAATACTACGGTCATCACTAGTGAGCCAGCCCAGGGTCCCAGAAGGACTCCAGCCAAGGTGCCACCCAGCAAGTGACCAGAGGTTCCACCACCTAGCAGGGGAAAGTTGATCATTTGGGCCGCAAAAATAAACGCTGCACATACGCCCATTAATGGCACAGCTCGTTCCTGATAGTCAGCCTGAACTCGCTTCAAACATAGGGCGATTAGCCCGATCGCCAGGAGCCAACACACCACGGTGACTGGGATATTGAGAAATCCGTCTGGAATATGGAGTGCTAGCGATGATGGCAATAGCGATCGTAGAAGGTGTGGAATAAATAGTCCAGAAGGCACAAGTGTAGCCATGAACAAAGTGATATCCTCTTCTAGAGCGTGGAAAGATTTGCACAAGCTAAATTAAGCGGGGTTCTTGCCAAAATTCAATCCTCCTCAGGGGTATTTGCCACAGATTTAATACCGATTTAAGATCTGGTGACTGATTTGGGGGCTGTCTGAGGGGTCTAGGAAGACTCATTCCGGCTTCGACTTAACCTTGGTCGGACTGAAAAAGAGTGATCTACTAGACTCGAACGCTTCCCTTAGGCTATAGTTAAAAACTGCGAGTTTTATAGCCTACTCCTATGCACGCCCAGGAAATAATCCGCTCCATTGAACAGGAGCAGATGAAAACAAATCTGCCGATTATCTATGTTGGTGACACGGTGAAAGTCGGAGTCATCATTCAAGAAGGTAACAAAGAGCGAACTCAGCCCTATGAAGGGGTAGTGATTGCTAAGCGTGGTGCTGGAATTAACCAGAACATCACGGTCAGAAAGATTTTTCAAAATGTCGGTGTGGAACGGGTATTCCTGATTCACTCGCCTCGGATTGAGAGCATCAAAGTCATCCGTCGGGGTAAAGCTCGTCGGGCGAAGCTCTACTATCTACGCAACCGGGTTGGTAAGGCTACCCGTCTGAAACAACGGTTCGATCGGGCTTTGTAGTTGGCGATTAGCTATTAGCTTTTGGCTTTTAGAAATTTTCCTAATCGCTAATCGCTAACAGCTAACAGCCAATACCTGATAAAATAAGTTCAGGTTCAAATCAAGTTTGCGCTCTTAGTTCAGTTGGTAGAACGCAGGTCTCCAAAACCTGATGTCGAGGGTTCGAGTCCTTCAGGGCGCGTTTTTAACATACAGTTAGGCAAGATTGAGGCAAAGTCACCCTTTTGATCGCATCAGTGCTTTACCTGCATGAGCGAAATGCTGTAAGCTCTGGGCGGTGGTTTTGCGCAAGTCTGGACAGCAACAACTATGGAACGGATCGAGGGAGCAACCTGGAAAACCCTCCCTAAATGGTTTCGCTGGTGTGTGATTGGGTTGCTGGTACTAGGTATTTTGTTTCGGTTTTATCACCTCGATCGCAAACTGTATTGGATTGACGAAACTCATACGTCGCTGCGAGTTCTGGGCTACACCAAAACGGAAGTCGTTGACACCCTATTTACTGGACAGGTGATTACTGCCTCTGATCTGCAACAGTTTCAGCGTCTCCGTCCCGATCGTGGTTGGGATGACACCCTGAAAGCCTTGCAAGGGAATGCCGAACATTCCCCCCTCTATTTTCTGATGGCGCGGCAATGGGTGAATTGGTTTGGCTCCTCGATCGCCGCGATGCGGAGTTTACCGGCTCTGATTAGCCTGTTCATCTTGCCGTGTTTGTTCTGGCTGTGTCGAGAACTGTTTGGAACTCCAACCGTTGCCTGGTTAGCGATCGCTTTAGTTGCCATTGCACCCTTACAAGTGTTGTATGCCCAGGAAGCCCGTCCCTATAGCTTGGGCTTAGTCATGACCTTGCTGTCCAGTGCAGTCTTGTTGTGGGCCAGGCGCACGAAAACCCAAGTGAGCTGGCTAACCTACGGAGTGACGATCGCGGCGGGACTGTATACCCAATTGTTATTTGTCTTAGTGACGATCGCCCACGGTATTTATGTATTGGTTCTAGAAAACGGCCGACCCAGTAAAACGGTAAGGGCTTATGGCTTGGCAACCGCTTTAGGAGGGTTGGCGTTTGCTCCCTGGTTACAGGTGCTCATCCACAATTGGCAACAGGTACAAACGGCAACTATTTCTTTGAAAGAACACCTTTCCCCGATCGATTTGATTGAACAGTGGGGATTAAATCTCAGTCAAGGATTACTCGATCAATCGTTGGATTATGCCAGTTTAATTCCAGTTGCTCTCGCTGGTTATGCGTTGTACTATTTGTGTCGGCATACGCCTCGTGATGTCTGGTTATTACTGCTCGCGATCGCTGGAGTAGGATTTTTAGGTTTAGCAATTCCGGATTTATCCTGGGGAGGACAGCGATCGGTCCGAATTCGCTATCTATTACCGTCCTTTGTTTGCATTCAAATCGCCTTAGCCTATCTGTTTGTGACTCAAGCAATTTGGGTGAAAACCTGGCAGCAAAAATTCTGGCGGGTGGTGTTGCTCATGTTTGTCACCGTGAATGTGATTGCCTGTTCGGTTGGTTCCCAGGCGATCGTCTGGTGGAATAAACAACCCTCTCGTTGTGGCTATTATCCACTGGCGGCTAGTATCATCAACTCCAGTGCTCAGCCGCTTGTAGTGAGTAATGGACCTGCGGTTGACCTGGTGGCATTTAGCTACTGGTTGAAGCCGGATATTCATTTGCAACTGGTTAGTAATTCAGCGCAATTCCAAATCGCCACTGGATTTGACTCGATTCTGTTGTTTAATTCCAATCGGCGGATGCGCAAAGCTATCACAAATCAGGGATACAAGTTAGTACTTGTGGAGAAGGAACTAGGTACAGAAGATTTGGATATGCCGTTGTGGTATGTGAGGCAGCCGGGAGCGTGATGCGATGGTGATTTCTAAATAGCTGAGGTGGGTGGATGAGAAACCTGGGGCGATCGCCGTTGCTGCAACCAATATTTTCCTAAAAATAGCACTAGTACGGGTAAGCTAATTGTCACTAAACTTCTCATTAATGGATTGCCTTGAAATAAGTATTGCATACTACTGGATAACCCAAATATCAACGCTGTCATACCAAATAAGGGGGCTCTGGGTTGGAGGGCAGCAAATGTAATCACGATTGAGGCATACCAGGGCATGAGCCAGGATGTAGCCAACAAAAATAGTACCAGTGTGACCCACCCCATATCTGCAATTAAGTTGAGCGATAAATAGTTTTGTTTCCGCCAGATGCGGATGAGGATTGCCATGTAAAACAGACCAAAGCCGATCGTCAATCCTTGTACCAGTTGAGCTAACCAGGCTTTTTGTTGTGCCACTGATAACGGTAGTAATGATAACTGGCGGAGTTCGTTCATGCTTGCCATCACGAAGGCTGGAATTGAGGAGAGATATTGCCCGGCTACGCCCGGATTCAGCAAACTTCGCCAGGCAGACAACTCCGGTAAAACTTTCCAACTGAGCAGAATGACGAACCCTAAGGACACGAAACCTGCTTGCCAGAGTGCTTTCCAATGGTGTTTGCGGCAAAGAAAGGTGAGGACAAGTGGCATCCATACGATCGGTAAGGTTTTGGAAAGAAAGCCTGCCCACAAGGCAATCACAGCTGCTGTGTACCACTTCCGCGTCAAACTGCCGACCAGCAGAATCAAACTGGTGGAGACTAGAACATCGATGTGGGCACCTGCCACTTGTTCCATTAACAGCAAGGGATTCAATAGGTAGGCGAGCGTGACCTTGCCTCGTTCCGGGACGACCAGCTGTTTCCAGATTAAGTAGCCGTTGAGGATGTGTAGTCCCAGGCAAAAGCTCTTGTAGACATAAACTGCCAGGAGCGGGCTAATTGAGACAAATAGTGCCGATGCTGTAAACAATAACTGTGATAGTGGTCCGTAGGTGGACGTCTGCCCCCAGTCCACAAACTGGAATAGCTCGGATGCATAGCTGCCCAGGGGGGTTAAAAATGGATTGCCTCCCCGCAAATTCATTAACCCTGAGTGTAAATAAATATACACATCGTTGCCCAGAGGATAAGCAATAAATGCGAGTAACAGAAAAATCCACGATCGCTGGAGTGCGGCTTTAAAGTCAGTTACGGCATTCTGGAGCTGGCTACTGAATGTCCAGGTCAGATACAAGCTATACAACAGCACATAGCTGAGACTAATGCCCAAATGGTTCCCCCAGTTGGAAAATGTCGCAAACTTCTGTCCTCCAGCTAGGATGTAATCAAACTTCTCCAGTCCTAAACGAGTCAGCGTTGCACTTAGATAAATGGCGACTAATAACGCCCAGTTCGCCAGTCCTCGATGGTTCTGCATAAACATTCGTTCAGGATCTTTTACCCATTTAAGCCTGTGGTTGGTTAAATGAACAATGAGTAGTGAACAACGACTAGTGACGTATTGTGCGTAAACGATTGTTGCGATTAATGCTAAGCATGACGATCGTTCTGTGTCTGATTGGGAGTTGGATCGTGTGGCAAACGGGTAGGACGCCTATAGGAGAGCCTGTTTGTCTAGCTGCTGGTAAAAATACCTCGATTTGCTATCAGGCACGAGTTCTATCCACTCAACAAACCACTGCGATCGCGGCTCATGCCAAGGGTGCGGTGTTAGCCAGTAATTTTCGTGACCGCATCCAGTTATGGGATTTGCAGACGGGTAAATTACTGCGATCGCTCTATGGTCATCAAGGTTGGATTACAGCCTTGGCGATCAGTGCAGATGGTCGAACTTTGGCGAGTGCGAGTTTAGATGCCACGATTCGCCTGTGGGATGTGGCAACGGGAACGTTATTGGGAACGCTCAAGTCAGGGAGAATGACCCACTTGGTGTTTAGTCCTGATGGGAAACAGTTAGCAAGCAGTAGCCAGACGATGCGCTGGGCAGATCAACAAACAAGTCGTTCAGGAGTTTTAATCTGGGAGGTCGCTACACAGCAACTTCGCCAGCAGATTCCTAGTCAACCGATTACCGCGATCGCCTTTAGTCCTGATAGTCAATTGCTAGCGTTAAGTAATCCGATCGTGCAAGTTTGGTCGCTCAGAACGGAACGAGTGCTGTATAGCCTGAATTTAGCCAAAACTAAGGCATTGGGGTTTACACCGGATGGGCAATGGTTAGTGACGGGGGGCGACACGATCGACACTTGGTATGCCACCACAGGACAACCCATTTACACGCGATTGTCCCCGGCGGCTGAACTTGCCCTCAGTCCAAATGGCAGCTTGTTAGCCACCGTCGAGGGTAGCGTTGTGCATCTGTGGCAGGTGCGACTACCCCGCTATTTAGGTAATCTACGCGGGTCAAACTACAGTCGAATACTAGTTAACTTTGGGTTATTTGGTCGTGCGATCGTGATAGCTGGCAGTGACGGTATTCGCCTTTGGCAACAACAATCACCGATCGTGAAGCGCGGATAACGGTTCTGGCTGTACTCTTAGAACTGGCTCAGAGGTAGAGACCGGGGCGGACTTAAACCCACGATGACCAAAGCTAGTTAGCACATGTTCTAGGCTAGGGAGAATTTGATTCACTTGCTTTAGCCGAATTAGCAAATCCCAGATTGGTTCTGCCTTTTTCCAGGCTCCAGTGTAGGCAAGATGCCTCAGGCGATCGGCGAGATTGTCTTTTGTCCAGGCTCCCCGGAAAATGGCGCTCCAGCGATAAAACTCCCGATACGATTGCCAATAGCCCTCCTCCAAGACCTCTGGACTCATCAGCGTTGGACGATAAATGGCATGGCGAGTATCATACAAATCCCAATTATCACTGGTAATCCGTCCTTGTTCCACCATCCGATCGTACAGCAGCGTTCCGGGATAAGGCGTGAGAATATGGAAAGTCGCTGTTTCAATGCCCTGAGTTACTGCCCATTCCACGGTGCGATCGAAGACGGTAGCATCATCGCTATCCATGCCATACACAAAGCTGCCATTCACCATGACGCCACAATCGCGTAAGCGTTGAATTGCCGCGTTATAGTCCCGATTCAAATTATGGTATTTGTGTTGTTCCCGTAAGTTATGAGGATTCAGCGTTTCAAAACCGACAAACAAACTGCGTAATCCCGCTGCCACCGCTTTTTCTAATAATCCGGGTTGCAGAATTGATTGCACTGTTGCTGCGGCTTGCCAGACCCGCCCCATCCCTTTCATCCCCTCAAACAATTCACTGGCGAAGGTGGCATGACCAAACAAGTGATCGTCCAAAAAATACAGATGTTTACCGGGTAAGCGATCGATCTCGGCTAAAGCATCATCTACAGGTTGGGTGTAGAATGATTTGCCGCCCTTGTAGAACGCATCTTTATAACAGAAGTCGCAATGATGTGGACATCCCCTTGAAACCACGATCGAGTTCGGCACTAGATAGTTGTAGCGTTTGATCAAATCCCGCCGAATTGGGGGCACTCCTACCAGCGATCGAATTTTGGATTGATACAACGGTTGTGGTTGCCCCGCCCGAAAATCTTGCAAAAATTGGGGCCAGGTATCTTCGGCAGGTCCGAGAAAAATGGTATCCGCATGAGCGGCTGCTTCCTGGGGCAATGCTGTGACATGCAGCCCCCCCAGAACTACATAGGCTCCTTTCTGGCGATAGTGATCGGCTAATTTGTAGGCGCGATAGGCGGAGGTGATATAAACCTGAATCACGACTAAATCCGGTTGATCATTGAGATTCAGCACTTCCACATGCTCATCTTGTAGATCAATTTCATCGTCTGGCTCAAAAAATCCCGCGATCGTCGCCAGTCCTAACGGGGGAAACAAGTGATACTTAATCGGTCGCCAAAACGGGCTCAGAGCCTCTGTTAAAGCAGGCAAAATCATCTTGACTTTCATGTGCATTCATCCAGAAAGTTCTCTGGAGCTACACCTCCGCCCCAAACTATTCCTGAATGTCTACAGTTGTTTTTTGTGTAAAATTTGCAACATGTTGCAACGATCGAGCGACTTCTGCCCTTAAGATCCAGTTATTCTCCTGTTTCTCTTTATACTTTACCTTAGTCGGTATTACTTGAATTGACTTCTATTGTGAAGTGGTTTAGGGCTTTGACTAAAAAGGTTTTAAGATACTTCTCAAGCTAGAGTTGTAAAACCTGTACGTCTTAGCTGCTAATTGTAAGATCACAGGTGATTTATAAAATTAAGTAAGTAGAGTAAAAGAAGTTAAGTGTCTTTTATTGTTGTTGATACCGAAGGGAAAGAACTGCTCCGAGAAATTGCTATTTTAGATCATCGGGGAATACTTTTGTATGAGGCTTTTGTTCAAGAACATCCAGATAATGTTAGTGCCAGATTTCGCGTTCAACCCCTTAAGGAAATTTTGCAACGGTTTGCCACCCTAGCTCAAAACCAACATGTGATTTGTCATTCCGCCGAGCACGATCAGAAAGTTCTGAGAACAAGCTTTAGACATGTAAATCTTCCTTGGCAAAATATAAAATTTGAGTGTACGTGGGAACTATCAAGACAATATCTTCCTAACTTACCTAGCTATTCCCTCGAATACCTGAGCCGATATTTAACGCTCCGAGTTAATGGCAGGTATTTCAATCCTCGCGCTGCCCACTCTGCCCGATACGACGCTGAATTTACCCATCAACTGTACCTAAAAATCATGGATGCTCAAACCAAACAGCGCTTACAAAATCAGCCAAACCCTTTTAGCAGCAGAGTTGATACTCCCTTCCAGCAGCATCCAGATTTTCAACCCATTTACCAAGCTGAATTTTCTCTATTGAAGTCAGTCATTACGGAGATTCGCCACGATCGCAATCATCAAAGTCGTGGGGTAGTCGTAGTTGGCGAACCAGGTAGCGGCAAAACGCACCTGATGATGCGACTAGCTCAAGAACTTCTCCAAATTAACCGCTTATTATTTATCCGGCAACCTAATAATCCTGATGCAGTTCTATATCATACCTATGCCAGAATTTTAGAATCATTTGTAGAACGAGTTCCAACGAATGGATTTACACAGCTTGAGAACCTACTGGCTCATAGCTTTGTCAAAATCATCAGTACAACTCAGCATCTTAAGTTGACCCAGAAAGATCAACATATTTTATCGATCGTTCAAACTGATCCGCTCAATTTATATCGACAACTGGGAAGTGAAGGTACAGCAACCCGTCGTGACTATTGGCAACATATTGAAAAACGGGTTAGTGCTTGGTGGATGGATCAATACGGTATTGCTGGTGTTGCTCCTCAAATTATCCAGGGGATTATCAAATTCTGTAGCTACTCTGAACCTCGACGCAAGGCTCTTGTATCGAGATGGCTAGCCGCACAACCTCTAGAGCTTGAGGAGTCTGCTTTAATTGACCTACCCAACTGGGATGAAGAAATTGGGCGCGAAGATTTTTCATTAGAAGCGATTTCTGTATTCAGCCGATTGTCGCTTTTAGATGAGCCACTAATTATTATTTTCGATCAGCTAGAAGGACTAAGGTATAACGAGCAGTTACTGAGAAAATTCGGTTTTGCCATTACCGAACTATTTACTCATGTTCCTAATAGTTTGATTATTTGTAATTTGTTTCCCGATCGCTGGGATCATTTTCAAGAATTCTTTTCTGATAATCGGGCATTTATCGATCGGGCTTCACAACATCAAATCCGTCTCAATCGCCCCTCAATCGAGCAAATCAGAGGTGTCCTCAAGACTAAACTGGCTTCTGTTGACACCGATTTAGATACCATTTTTACTACAAGCCAGTTAAATGAGATCTTGGATGCTTCATCTTCGATTCGTGTGATTCTAAATCGGGCCGCTACCTACTATCGCCATGTTGTGAATGGTGATCCAATTGCACTACCTGCCAGTCCAACACCTCCAATGGCTGCACTACCAACCATCAATTTAGATGAAGTAAATAGAAGTGATACAGCGGATTTCAATCAAAGATTATTAAAACTAGAACAATCTTTCTCTAAAATAACTCAAGTTTTTGATGTCATTGCTACTGCTTTAAGCTCTATCACTATTGAGCAGCCCCCTGCAATTACTGAAATTACAACTAGTGATTCTCCTGCTAGTTTAAGTGATAACAATACTTCTCCTACTAGTTTGGATAATAGTAAAGCTTTATCTAATCTAGATAAAAGTAATCAAACTATCTTTAGTCCAAATCATGGTAATGGGTTACAGAAACAATTTAGTCGGCAAGATCTAGTTAGGGAATATCTTAAAGAACAACAAGCTTTACTTCATACCAAATATAGCCAGCCTCAGATCATCACGGATAACGACGATTTTGGTAAGTTAGCAACTATAGCTCAAGCCTTTCAAGAGATCAGTGATTTTGAGCTTGATCAGCTACGGCTAGGAAGAAAAGTTTTACCAGAGCATTTGGTGATCGATCGAGGTCATCAGAAGTATGCCATCGGTTTTTTGGGAGTTGGGGGAACAGCGTTTACAACTCGAATCGGTAATTACAATGAATTAGTTTTGAATCACTCTAATACGCAGTTTTATCTATTCCGAGATCTACGTCATGGTGAGATCAGTGGCAAGGTTGGGAAACAACATATTGCCAACCTAAATAATGCCTCAAATGGCAGATTTGAATGGATGAATCAAAGCAATCGAGTCACATTCGAGCTGATCTATCAGTTAATTTCTGATATTCAAAACCAGGAAGTAGAGTTTTCACTGAAAAGAGCCTTGGATGTGCTCACTACTGACTATTCTGATTACTGGCTGATCAAAGTTTTGAAGTAATAACGATAATCACACCTTTAGCTAATTCCAGTTGTCTCGATTTTTCTGATCCTCCCTATCCTCCCCCCTCCTCATCCTCAATCATGCTCACCAATCGCCCTCAGCACACGATCGCGGCTCTACAAACCTTCCTCAGCACCTCACTCGATCAATTGCTGAGTGAAACCACGATCGCCCAAGCGGAAACTAATGTCTTAAACCTATTTCATCGGGTTGCGAGTAGTGTGCCAGCGTATCAAGCCTGGTTACAGGAACAGGGGATTGATCCAGCCGGAATTCAGACGATCGCGGATTTCCAGCAATTGCCACTGTTAACAAAGCAGAATTATCTCCAACGGTATGCTTTAGCAGAGCTGTGTCGGCATGGGCAACTAGAGACTTGTGACATGGTGGCTGTGTCATCAGGTTCAACTGGGCAACCGACGTTTTGGCTGCGATCGCTGACGGATGAGTTTCAGATTGCTACTCGGTTTGAACAGATTTTTTATGATAGTTTTCGAGCCGATACTCGCCGGACATTGGCTGTGATCTGTTTTGCGCTGGGAACTTGGGTCGGTGGGATGTATACCGCTAACTGTTGTCGGCATTTAGCTAGTAAAGGATATCCCGTTACCGTTGTCACTCCTGGCAACAATAAAACTGAAATCTTTAGAGTCATCAAAGCATTAGGGAATAGTTTTGATCAAGTGGTGTTATTAGGTTATCCACCTTTCCTTAAAGATGTCATTGATCAAGGAGTTGCCGAAAATATAACTTGGTCACAATATCACATTAAATTAGTGATGGCTGGGGAAGTGTTTAGTGAGGAATGGCGATCGTTGCTGGGCGATCGTCTAGGTTCCAGCCAACCCTGTGATGATTCGGCTTCGTTATATGGCACAGCCGATGCAGGAGTATTAGGGAACGAAACTCCTTTAAGTATTGGCATTCGGCGTTGGTTGGCAGATCGTCCTGATGTAGCCCGAGAGTTGTTCGGAGAGTCACGGTTACCGACATTGGTGCAATATGATCCTTGTAGTCGGTTCTTTGAAGTACAAGACGGCACATTGTTATTTTCTGGAGATAACGGTATTCCATTAGTGCGTTACCACATCTCGGATCAAGGTGGCATCATTCCCTATGCCGAGATGATGGAATTCTTGAGCGATCGCGGCTTTGATCCAATCCCAACACTCCAGTCCCCTAATGATCAACGCCAAACAGCTCGGGGCATTCGACCATTACCATTTGTCTATGTGTTTGGTCGATCTCATTTCACCATCTCCTATTTTGGCGCTAATATTTATCCGGAGAATGTCACAGTTGGTTTGGAGCAACCACCCATTTGTGAATGGGTTACCGGAAAATTTGTCATGCAAGTACAGGAAGATCGTGATCGTAACCGACATTTAGCGATCGTGGTGGAACTAGCACCCGGAGTTGTAGAGAATGACGGCAAACAGTTAGCAATTGCTCAATCAATTCATCATCATATTTGTCGCCTAAATAGTGAATTTGCTAATTATGTTCCTGCTGCCTATCAAATGCCACACATTACTCTAAAACCAACTGGAGATTCCGATTACTTCCCGATCGGAGTTAAGCATCGGTATACACGGCAATAATTGTGATGTTTTTTACGATGGGATGGCACCAAATATTACCTACTGCTGTTTATCCATCAGCTTTAGTGACTGACCAAGGAATGAATGCCTTGTGCTGATGTGGCTGATTTGGCAGGCTAGGAAATTTCTTTTGCTCAAGTTTGGTTTAAGTGCAGATCTCTAGCACCTACTAGATGGTGGTGATTACACCATTGAGTTCCATCTATCTTGTGGTCTAGGACTCCTTAGTTTAGGGTAGAGACCTGTAAATCTGCCGTGGAGATGGATTATAGAGCCTTTTATTCTGCCCAATGGATGACGAAATTCTGTGATCGGGTTTGATAGACTTCCCGATAATTAACCAATAGTTAATTTAATTCTGCCTATCCAATCACACCGAAAACGAGACTCTACAGAGGGCAACTAAGGGTCTTTATTAGTTGATTTTGGAATATTGTTCTGTACCAACCTCTAATCCTTCTCACCTAAGAAGGATAAGTTTTGTATAAATAATTACTCGTCACCCTATTAACTTGGGAATACTACTGATGCCCCTATCACTTGACACTGAGGATTTTCGTCACTCCTGTACCACACTGAACGTTAGCCCAAGAGCTTCTTTAAAGGAGATTAAGGTGGCGTATCGACAGATGGCTCGGCTTTATCATCCTGATTTGAATCCACAAAAACAAGATGCTGAAGAGGCCTTGAAGGAAATTAATATCGCCTATGAAAAAGCCTGTCACTATTTGTCTAGATCATGCCAACAGCACAGTGTGATGGCGGAAAAGTTACCGACTGGTAAACAGATGGCAGCTGATCGTACTACTCAAAAAGCCGTCTACAGCACCTTCGTTGATGCATTATTTGGAAACTTTAGATAATAACTGGGTTAGAGAAAATGAACGAGACACCTTGTGAACTAGAACTGGTTGAAGCCTTATTTAAAACGATCGCTTATGCCTTAGAAGAGATGTATTGCAACCAGAAAATCTCTTCTGAAGAATATGAACTATTAATTGATTCAGTTTGGGCAACTTTAGGTTATGGCACTAAGCTGCCTGATTAATTCCATCGTTCAGTAGGTCGGTTTGGCATAGTCAACCAGGTGATAATGGCTGCAATCAAGTTGGGATCAGTTTTGGGAGTCGATCGCCTATCCTAATCAGTTAGGAACTGGTCATTTCGTGATCGCAGGGAATGGCAAAATTAGTTGATGCCACTAAACGATGTTGTCCTAGTAGTTTTGGACCCGAATCAGCCAGACTCCGAACAAGAGGGAGATTGGCTGGTTGAGTGAGTTGCCCTCTCTACTATTGCTGATCTTAAGACGGATTCAGCCCTCCTCTTCACTAAAGACATCAGGTTCATTGGTGTGAATTTTATCTCCCGTTTCCTTGAGTAATTCTTCGGCTCTCTGCGGATTCTCAGAAATTAGATTTAACAAATCCCATTTGTTCATTCCAGCTTTGTGGGCATAAAATTCTACCTGGGACAGAATGCGATCGTGCGATTGCCGGATATACATCGCTAAAGCGGCAGCAGCTTGCGTAGACACTTTGCGCCCGAGAAAAAAAGATAGGGCACTCAAAAGCTTCATCTCGTACTCAGGCAAAGCATTGATATAAATCCGTTTCCGTTCTGAAGGTTCAACCATAAAGAGTATCCTAAGGCGTAAATCAGGGAAAACCAGCGAGACAAGATCAGGCAAAAAGTAAGGTCGAGTCTACTAGCGGCTTATCATACCTAAAATCAAGTTTTGGTGGCTGTATCGCTAATAAAGTTAACTTTTGGTTGCCAATCTGCTGTTCTTAAACTACCATTCTTGTCAGCTGTCGTCATCCCTGAATGATGAAAAAATCGAGTCAACTGCACCATTTACTGACCTCCGATCGTCCAGAGTTTTTGCTTGGAACCAATGACGCGATCGCTGCCAAAATGGCAGAAACTATTGGCTTTCAAGGAATTTGGGCAAGCGGGTGGGCAATTGCTGCGCAGTTAGGGTTACCCGATAGCCAGCCGCTTAGTTGGCAGTTAATGTTTGAGCTGTTGGAGCTGATGGCAGATGCCACCTCCATACCCATTTTGTTTGATGCTGCCCGTACCGATTATGACCCAAGCCAGATGGCATGGTTAGTGAAAAAGCTGGAGCAACGGGATATTGCTGGGGTTTGTTTCAAAGAAGCCTACTTGTCCACTCGCGATCGCACCGCTCCTTCTGGCTCATCTACTGCGATCGCTGAGTTTTGTCAGAGTCTCAAGGTCGCTAAAGCCGCAGCACACACGCCAGAGTTTGTAGTGTTGGTCCGGGTAGAACTAGGCATGACGAAAACCTCTGTGACCGAAGCCTTGAAACGGGCAAGAGCTTACGACAAAGCTGGAATTGATGGCATTGTGATTTATAGTGCTCACCTGAGTCCAGAGTTATTATTGGCGTTTAAGAAGGCTTGGGGCGATCGCAGTCCAGTCGTAATCATGCCCACTCGGGCTCATGGACTGCGCCCAGAAGTATTGCAACGCTATCAATTTGCCCTGGTAGTTTGGGAACACCAATTACTGCATAGTGCAACCACAACCATGCAGCGAACCGCTGAGATGTTGTTCCGGGATCGCCATTTACTTAATCTCGACACTGCCATTACTTCAGATGCTGCCACAGGTCTGCCGCTAGAACAATCATTGTCGTTGACCCTAGATTCACAAGTTACGAATGCTAATCGAGTGATTTTGTTAGCTGCCGCTCAGAATAGTGATTGGGGAGAACTGACGGTTGATTGCCCCAAATGTATGGTTGGTGCTCCCGATCGTCCCCTGCTGGGTCGGATTATTCAGATCTATCACCACTTGGGACTGACAGACATTACTGTGGTACGGGGCTATGGTAAAGCGGCGATCGATATCCCCCAGATTCGCTATATCGATAATGACGCCTACGATCGCACCGGAGAATTAGTGTCACTATATCTTGGTGTGCATGAACTGCCTCAGGATGGGCGAGATTGGATTATTAGTCAGGGAGATGTGTTGTTTAAGGACTATATTCTGCAACAACTCCTGGACGTGAAAAAAGATATCGTGGTTGTGGTAGATGCCACTGCCCGTCCCCAGTCTTATCAAGCTAAACCTGACTTTGTGACCGCCTCCCAACCTTACTCAGATGATGGTTGCCGCCAACCTATCTATCTGCAACAAATTGGTGGAGATTTGCCAGAAGCTGACATCTGCGGACTGTGGACGGGGTTAGTCAAGGTATCCGCTAAAGGGCAGAAACCGTTCTATAAAGCGCTACGATCGCTGCTCCAGGATGAGACTATGCAGCAGTTTGGTCGCATCCCCGCTTTGTTGAATCACCTGATTGCCCTCAAGTGCCCAGTGCATATTCTTTACATCACCGACCATTGGTTAGAGGTAGCGACGATCGCGGATGTCCTGAAAGCGACCCGTTTTTAAGGGAATCGTAAACCCCAATTCCTATTCCTTTTCCTATCAGTAATTCACGTTACTATCGGATAAGCACAATATTCCTATCGGCTTACTGGATTTTTAGGAGTTCGGATCATGGTGGTTTGGCAGCAGATTTCCCGGTCGGGAAGGAGATGGCTCTCGCCAATTGCAGACTGGTGGCGCTCTCTGGTAATCCGACGATTTATCGCTTTATTTCTTGTTGGCATTGGCTTCAGTGTAGCCCTAGTTTCCTGCGTTCCAGGAGCAGCCAATTCATCGAATGTTGAGTTAACCTTAGTGTCTTTTGCGGTTACCCGTTCAGCCTATAAAACTATCATTCCTAAATTTGTAGACCACTGGCAGCAAGACCATGGGCAGACTGTCAATATTAGTCAGAGTTATGGTGGCTCAGGAGCCCAAGCTCGAGCTGTGGTAGATGGCTTGGATGCCGATGTCGTGCATTTAGCCTTGGCGTTAGATGTCGATCGTATTGCTAAGGCGGGACTGATTAAGTCGGACTGGGAACAAGCCGTGCCCAATCAAGGAATTGTGACCAAATCAGTGGCTGCATTAGTGACTCGACCGGATAATCCTAAGCAGATTAATACCTGGGCAGATTTAGCTAAAAACGGCGTGAATTTAGTCACAGCTGACCCCAAAACTTCTGGGGTAGCTCGCTGGAACTTCCTGGCATTATGGAATGCTGCCATTAAAGCTGGACAAAGTGATGCGGAAGCAGAGCAATTCGTGACGCAAGTCTATAAGAATGCGCCGGTGTTAACGCGAGATGCGCGGGAAGCAACAGATGCGTTTTTCAAGCAAGGTCAGGGTGATGCGTTGATCAATTATGAAAATGAAATTTTGCTGGCATCAACGCAAGGGGAAACTTTGCCCTACACAATTCCCGATGTCAATATCTCGATCGATAACCCGATCGCTATTGTTGATAAAAATGTGACGTCGCACCGAAATCGGGAAGTGGTAGAAGCCTTTGTGCAATATCTGTTTACTCCAGAAGCTCAGGCTGAATTTGCGAAAGCTGGTTTTCGTCCTGTAGAAACGACGATCGCCAAAACCAAAGAGTTTGCTGAAAAATACCCCCCTGTGAAAACCCTGGGACGAGTGACGGATTACGGCGGTTGGTCAGTGATTCAGAAAAAGTTTTTTGCGGATGGGGCGATGTTCGACACCATTCAAACTGCCCTGAGACAGTAAATCCATAAATCCGATAGAAAAACTGGGGTTTACCTATTGCTAATCCTACGGAATCTCTGTAGGATTTTGTTTGTACAGTAAATACGGTATTCCTACCACTTAACCGTAGATTGATAATTGAGATTAGGAGAACATGGTATGGTTGGCTGGCAACCCCCCAAAACATTAGGGAGAGTCGTTGATTCCTTCGTCGATCGCTGGAAATTCCGGTCCTTCCGGCAGTTTGTCACCTTATTTCTGGTCGGTACAAGCTTAACCGTCGCGATCGCGGCTTGCTCGCCAGGAAGTGATAATACCAATACGGCTAGTAACCCTAGTGGTAGTGCCAGCCCAGTTGCCGACACCCAGAAAAAAGATGTGGAACTGACGTTGGTATCTTTTGCTGTAACCAAAGAAGCCCATGATGCCATTATTCCCAAGTTTGTGGAGAAGTGGCAGAAAGAACATGGTCAAACGGTGACCTTTAACCGCAGCTATGGTGGCTCAGGGTCACAAACCCGGGCTGTGATTGATGGGTTAGAAGCTGATGTGGTGCATTTGGCATTAGCACTAGACACGAACAAGATTGCCAAAGCGGGTTTAATTGAGCCAGGTTGGGAAAAAGAAGTGCCCAATAATGGGACAGCCTCTAAAACTGTGGCTGTCTTAGTGACCCGAGAGGGCAATCCCAAAAATATTAAATCTTTTGAGGATCTGGCTCGGGACGATGTTAAGTGGATTACGGCTGATCCCAAAACCTCTGGAATCGCCCGCTGGAACTTCTTGGCGCTATGGAACTACAAAATTAAATCTGGCAGTGATGAGAAAGCCGCCGAGCAATTCATCACCAAAGCCTACAACAATGTGCCAATTCTGACGAAAGATGCGCGGGAATCAACTGATACCTTTGCGAAGCAAGGTCAGGGTGATGCCCTGATCAACTATGAAAATGAAATCATTGTGGCTCAGCAAAAAGGTGAGAAGGTTCCCTATATCGTGCCTGATGTCAATATTTCCATTGATAACCCAGTTGCGGTAGTAGACAAGAACGTGGACAAGCATGGAACCCGTGAGGTGGCTCAGGCTTTTGTAGAATTCTTGTTTACCCCAGAAGCGCAGGAGGCATTTGGTAAGGCGGGCTTCCGACCGATCGATGAGTCGGTTGCCAAGACGAAAGAATTTGCTGACAAATACCAGCCCGTGAAAGAGTTAGGTAGCGTAGAAGACTATGGTGGCTGGAACGCTGTCCAGAAGAAGTTCTTTGAAGATGGGGCATTCTTCGATCAAATGCAGGCAAGTCTAAAGAAGTAACGAGTTTCTACTAGCAAGCAACGATAACTTCGATGCGAGTGAGGGGGGTAAGGCAACTTACTCCCCATTTTCTATGGAGTGATTTATGCCTGTGCCCACTGGATGTACGGCAGTTTCGCCGCGGTTTCTCGGATGTCAGCCGCTTGGGCGACTAATTGCCCACAAGCATCCCAGGTGCCAGAGAGCATCATCTGACGCGCCCCGGCTACCATCTCGATCGCCACTATCAGATCTTCACAAGTAACTTGCAGCGCTTCCAGATCCACCTTGACCGTCGCTTGCGGAGTTTGGCTGACTCGTTCCTGTAATTGTTTGATTGATGTAGAATCGGCAGTCACACAAGGAATGCCAATTGCCACACAATTACCAAAGAAGATTTCCGCAAAACTTTCACCAACGATCGCCCGAATGCCCCATTTGGCAATTGCCTGCGGCGCATGTTCGCGCGAGGAACCACAGCCAAAATTAGCATTCACAATCAGAATTTCGGCTCCCTGATATTGGGGTTGATCAAAGGGGTGCTGTGCCTGAGTGTGGGCACGATCGTCGGCAAATACTTGCGCGCCTAAGCCGTCAAAGGTGACACAGCGCAAAAAGCGTGCCGGAATAATCCGATCGGTATCAATATCGTTGCCTGTTAACGGTACGGCGCGACCCGAAACTACGTTTACTTCACTGACCATATCCTAAACTCCAAGCCCAGAGTATCCAGTATAGGCTGAAGCTAACCCAGGAGAATATCCCCTCGTCGGGCAGAGGTGGACGATCAAGGAATTGATTAAGCTAGGTTCAATCTTCGAGTTTTATGCTCACCCACGATCCGCCAGTATTCGGTAGCCTAGAATGGGGCAGCCAGGGGCGTGAAATTTCAACTTTTTAGAGCGATCGCGACATTTATCTCTACGTTAGCCTACTTGCCTAGAGGGGTTATGCGCTTCGAAAATCGGACTGCCGCCGGGCAACTCTTAGCCGCACAGCTTCATCCATATGCTAACCGGGATGATGTGATTGTCTTGGCATTACCGCGGGGTGGTGTCCCGGTGGGATTTGAAGTCGCTAAGGGGCTGAATGCTGCGTTGGATATCTTAGTTGTGAGGAAACTGGGAGTGCCTGGACATGAAGAGTTAGCCATGGGGGCGATCGCTCCAGGGGGGGTACAAACTTTGAATCACCACATTGTGCTGTCTAGTCGAGTGGACGACACGGCGATCATGCAAGTCATTGCTCAAGAACAGCAGGAACTAGCACGGCGAGAACAACTGTATCGTAGCGATCGTTCTTCCCTCACTTTGCGCGATCGGACGGTGATTTTGGTGGATGATGGCTTGGCAACGGGAGCGACGATGCGAGTAGCTGTACAGGCTGTTCGGCAGCAACAGCCCGCTCGGATTGTGGTTGCGGTTCCTGTGGCTGCCCCCGAAACCTGCCAAGAGTTAGGGCAGGAAGTGGATCAGATCATCTGCGCCGAAACTCCACAACGCTTTTCTAGTGTTGGCAGTTGGTATGAAGATTTCTCCCAAACAACTGATGAAGAAGTCCGAACGTTACTCAAGGCTGCAATCGAGTTCACCCCATCTGCCATGATTTCTTAGCGGGGACTGACTATATCGACGATCGCTCGAATCAAGGTCTCTGGTTCTACAGGTTTGGCGATATGACGTTGAAATCCGGCGTTGAGGGCCTGTTGTTGGTTATACTCTCCGGCATAAGCGGTTAAGGCGATCGCTAATAATTGTTGCCCTTGTGGAGGAGATTGACGGCGAATTTGTTCCATCAGCATATAACCATCCATCTCAGGCATGCCAATGTCACTGATCAGGAGATCGAAAGTGGTTTGTTCAACGGCTTGTAAGGCTGCATATGCCGATGCTACAGATGTGACGCTCACCTGATGTTGTTCTAACAAAAACTTGATGAAATCTCTGGTGTCGAGGTCATCATCCACCAGAAGCACTCGAAGATTGGCAAGAGCTGATGATTGAGGTGTCAGCGCCGAAACTCCCATGGGTTGCCTAGGTTCTTTAGCTTTAGCTTGGAACAATGGCAACCTGACCGTAAATGTCGCTCCTTGGTCTTCTCCGGCACTATCGGCGGCAACGGTGCCACCATGCAGTTCGACTAGATGTCGCACGATCGCTAACCCTAGCCCAAGACCCCCAAATTTACGGGTGGTCTTGCCATCTTCTTGCCGGAAATACTCGAACACATAGGGAAGGAAATCGGGATGAACGCCCTTGCCTGTATCGCTAACTTGAATTTGTGCTTGTGAACCGAGCCGTTTTAAGTGGATCTGAATCTGTCCCCCCTCCGCTGTAAACTTAACGGCGTTGGTCAATAAGTTCCAAATCACTTGCTGAAGCCGGGCAGTGTCTCCCAAAACTTGTCCTATCTCTGGCTCTAGCTGAATTTGAATTTGAATTGACTTAGCTTCTGCAGCTAATTGCACAGTTTCAATTGCCGCTTTAATGATGGATGACAGGTTAACCGGAGCCATATTCAGGTTTAGTTTCCCTTGCATGATCCGGGAGACATCTAACAGATCTTCGATCAGTTGAGTTTGTAGTTTGGCGTTGCGTTCGATCGTTTCTAATGCCAATGCAGTTTTGGTCGCATCTAATCGTCCAGTCCGGAGTAATTTTGACCAGCCAAGAATCGGGTTAAGTGGCGTTCGCAATTCATGCGATAACACAGCCAAAAACTCATCTTTAATTCGATTAGTTGCCTCGGCTTCCGCTCTGGCGGCTTCCGCTCGCTTTAGATTTTCGGTGCGTTCCTGCTCCCGTTGGGACAGCAGGTCAGCCGCAAATTGTAGAGACTGCCCTAACAAGACAACTTCTTTGATTGAGAGTGGACTAACTTTGGGGTACTCACCCTTGGCTAAAGCTTCCGCCGCTAAGGCGGCTGAGGTGATACTACGAGAAATTTGCCGTGAGAGCATGAAGGCACCGACACCACTGATCAAAAGCAACGCTAAGCCAGATCCGAGCACAATTCCCATGGCTTGTCGGCTGGGTCCCTGGATGATATCGATAGGGACAGTGACAGCAGCCGTCCAAGGTGAGTCACCCACCCGACTGAAGGCGACGTAGACCTGTACCCCCTCTAAGGTTGTGTCACGGTAGATACCTTCGGTTGATTGTCGAATGCGCTGTAGGAACGATGGAGTACCGCGGCGACCAACAAAGCGTTGAGGATTGCGGGTCCGCGCCACCACTACTCCTTGACCATCAACAACGGTGCGTGTCCATTCTCCATCTACGGTGTTCTGCTCATTGACCACCTGAGCCAGTGCTTTCTGGGTGATAATTGCGGTAAGAATATACTCGGGAGTATCGTTGCGTATTACCGGAATGCGAACTGGGATAGTGACAAGGTCTGGTTCTAACTTGCTCTGGGTCAGATTACCTGCAACTGGTCGGTGTGTTTTGACAACTTGCTGTAGACTCTCTTGCTCTATCACTGGGGGCAGTGGCTTGCCAAACGGAAACCTTGTGTTCATCAGCGGCTGACCCTGGGGGGTTATGAGCGTGACCGAGATCCAAGTCGTTTGAGTTTGTACTACCCGTTGCGCTTCCGTGTAAAAGGTTTGGAGATCATCTTGATTGAGATGTCTTGATGAGGCTAATGCTTGCAGGGTGCGAGTTGTGCCTGAAAGTTCGCGCTCTACGGTTGCGGCTAGGTTACGGGCAGCTAGAAGAATACGTCGTTCTGAAGCGATTTGCTCCTGACTTGACAGCTTATAGACTACAGCCAAAGCAAACAACATGATTGGCAGTAAGGTTCCTGCTACAAGCAAGACAAGATACCACCTAAGCGACAGCATCTGGCGATCGCAGGCAGCTGAGTAGAGGTATGTTTTTGTTGAAGCAACTCGCTTAACCAATGTGCTGAAAAAACCGCCATTGGTAGAATTTTCTGCTGCCATCTAGTTTTGTTGGTTATGCGCTATGGCGTATCGTATGCGAGCAGTTTACTATTATCTTCCTAAGAGGAATACTGATAATTACTCGTCCAGCATTAGTAGTGTGATTACCATGCTAATCGGTATTGCAATGGTGATCAGGGGTTTAAGCGTATTTTAAGCAAGTCTATAATTCACTACAAAAGCAAATTAATATTTTATTCTACGGTCCCTGAGCTGATTAGAGGCTGTTTGAACGCTTGATTGCCGTCGGTGTACCGTGTGTTCCACAGGATAGAACTCAGTTGAGGGGATGTGGTTTCCTGAATGGGTTGAGGTCTATCAACAGTGATTGAAATGCAACTAGCGAAAGAGATGGCAATCTCCCAGGTGGTTGACGAACTTCCAGGAGATTCCTGCTACGGTGAACTACATTCCTAGAATTTGTATCCAAGAAAACAAAGTATGATACAGAGCTATAGAAACCGCCGATCCTCTAGCTGGATAGCCGAATTTGATGATTTGATTCGCGGGGCATCGGGTGGGTTCTTATTTGGAATTCCTTTGCTTTATACGATGGAGGTTTGGTGGATTGGTTCCTTTGCCCACCCCATTCGGTTACTGATGGCAATGATTCTCACGTTTACGATCGTATTCATGCTGAATCGTACGGATGGATTTCGCAAAAGTAGCAATACCCAAGCGAGTGATGCTGTGATCGATAGCATTGAAGCAATGGCAATTGGGATAATTTGTTGTGGTTTAATTCTGGTACTCTTACGCGAAATTACCTGGCAAACAGCTTTATCTGAAACATTAGGAAAGCTAATTTATGAAAGTATGCCATTTACATTAGGAGTGGCTTTAGCTAATCAATTTCTTGGTGGAGAAACTCATTCGAATAATAGTAATAATCCCAATCAAAAGCCCTCTGATCAAGGTAGGCTAAATGCAACATTTGCTGATATTGGAGCAACCTTAATTGGTGCAATGGTTATTGCTTCTAATATTGCGCCAACGGATGAAGTACCTATGCTGGTAGCGGCTGTTTCTGGATTATGGTTATTAGCCGTGATGCTGATTTCCCTGCTGATTTCCTATGCCATTGTCTTTCAAGCTGGATTTGCTAAGCAGTCTCAACGCCAACAGCAAAAAGGAATTTTCCAGCGTCCAATTAGTGAAACCTTGATGTCATACTTAGTATCTTTATTCGCAGCGGCGGTTATGTTGGTGTTCTTTAGCCAGCTTCATTTAAATGATCCCTGGCAAATGTGGTTAAGTTACACAATTATTCTGGGTTTACCAGCCACGATCGGCGGAGCTGCAGGACGGTTAGCAATATGACAGAACTTCAAGAAAATAGTCACCCCCATCATTTGGCTAAACGTCCTCCTCGGAGTCTAGCTGAATGGGTTAGCTTTTCGATCGCTTTATGCATTGTTAGCGTCATTGCCGCCTTAGTAGTATACGCTTGGGCAAGCGATCGCGATCGTCCAGCGGCTTTAGCAGTTCAAAAAACGGAGCCGATCCGTGAAGTTAACGGACAGTTTTATATCCCATTTGAAATCGCTAATTCTGGTGGTGAAACTGTGGAATCAGTACAGGTGATTGCTGAACTGAAAATCGGCGAAGAAGTCCTAGAGTCGGGTGATTTACAATTTGATTTTTTGTCCCAGGGCGAAAAGGAATCAGGTGTATTCATTTTTAAGCGAAATCCGAGTGCAGGACAACTAGTTCTGCGGGTATCTAGCTATAAAATTCCTTGATTTCTATTACTAGCACCCTTTCAGCCGATCGATAGATTATTGGACTCTTATCTCTAAAGGGAGAGGGTTGAGTAAAGGGATCCCGTTAAGGTTTAGAAGATGTGACTAACTAATTTTGACCTATGAATAACATCGATAACGCAGATAACAACATCCAACAGACCGCCCAGGAAAATGCTCAAGGGACGATCAAAAATTTTGACCCAAATACTCAACAGAATCCCGAAGGCGCAGCTGGTCTAACGGCAGATGCTTATCGGGGCGCAAAGAATATTCAAGAAACAGTTGAACGGGGTGAAAATAACGAGCGTAAAGTGATCGAGACTCTGAAGGACAGAATGCCTGAAGTGACGCCAACTCCTCCGGCATTCCATCAACAAGCCACTGCTCATGAACTGAAAGCTCGGTTGATGTGGGGTGAACCTGGTCTGACGATCGTCGATGTGCGCGATCGAGAAGCATTTAACCAAGCTCACATCATGGGGGCAATCACAATGCCTATGGAGCGGCTGTTAGAGTCTGCCCAAATTGGTTTGATGCCGACTCGTGACATCTATGTTTATGGCAATAATGATGAGGAAACCAGCAGTGCTGCCAGCACCCTGCGCCAAGCAGGATTCCGGCGTGTGGCTGAACTCAAAGGTGGCATTGATGCCTGGACCGAAATTCGGGGGGCCATGGAAGGACCTGCTACCGATGAGTCTCCCAGTGCTGGTGCATACAATCTAGTCTCTCGTTTGCAAGAGTTTGCTGAAGAACGGGCTAAAGAGAAGCAAATGGAACGCTTTGCTAAGCACTAAATCCAGGTAGGTTTCATTCACTTTACCAGTGATGTCATATGATCCCTCACTCTTCACTTTTCTGTTGATTAGGAGATTGGGGGGTCATCACATTTATCTCTATAAATCTTGTCTATTTTGCTAATTCTTGGCTGATTTATTAACTAATGCAATACGATTACAATTTATTCATTATTGGAGCAGGACCTGGGGGATTGGCTGCTGCCAAACGAGCTGCGAAGTATGGTGCGAGAGTGGCGATCGCAGAACAACACCATATTGGTGGAGTTTGCGTCAATCAAGGCTGCATTAGTAAGAAGTCGATGGTGTACGCTTCTGACTTTGCTCGCCTGTTGGCATCTGCGGGGAATTGGGGATGGCAAGTTAAGCACCAAACATTTGACTGGCAGTACTTTAAAGCGGTTCGAGATCAAGAAGTCGCTAGACTCAGAGAACGGCATCAAGCGGCGTTAATTGAGGCTGGGGTTGAACTGATTCCAGAAAAAGCCATATTGATTGATCCTCATACGATTCACGTCAGCGATCGCCAGATTACAGCCGAAAAAATTTTGCTGGCTGTGGGTGGTCAACCGATGCAGCCACAACTGCCTGGGGTTGAATATGCTGTGACATCCCGAGAAATGTTTGGGCTAGAGAAGTTGCCGCAACGTATTGCTATTATTGGTAGTGGTTATATTGGTGTAGAATTTGCTAGCATTCTGCGGGCATTCGAAGTCGAAGTGACCTTGTTGGAGCAAGCTGATACGATTCTGCATGGGTTTGATCAAGAAGTCCAGCAGGCTGTGCGATCGGGTTTACTTCAGCAGGGGATTCACAGTTTTTGCAATACCACGGTGAAGGAGATTGCGCCTGGAGCCGCCGGTTTGCAACTCACCTTAGATGGTGATCAGACCCAACCACTGACCGTAGATACGGTTTTATGTGCGATCGGGCGAACTCCCAATTTAGCTGGATTAGGTTTGGAGCAAGCTGGAGTCCAGATCCAGGATGGAGCGGTCACCGTTGATGCTTACAGTCGTACCAGTCAAGCGAATATTTTTGCGATCGGCGACTGCACGAATCGGCTGCCACTGACCCCTGTGGCACGGGCGGAAGGACACGCGTTTGCAGAAACCGAATTTGGCAATCATCCCTGCCATATCGATTATACCTATGTACCTTCGGCTGTTTTTTGTCGCCCTGAAGCGGCGGCGATCGGGATGACAGAAGCGGATGCCCGTGACAAATATGGTGACCATGCGATTCAATGCCATCGCACTGAATTTGAACCGCTATTTAGCCGCTTGGATCGATATCCTGGTAAAGCCATGTTGAAGTTGGTGCTTCATCGTTCCACTAGCAAAGTGTTAGGAGTACATGTTGTCAGTCAAGATGCGGCAGAAATGATTCAAGGGATTGCGATCGCGATTAAACGTGGAATTACTAAACCAGATTTTGATGAGATGATTGGCATCCACCCCACCTTAGCAGAAGAGTTTTTTCACTAACTATGCCGCCTAGAGCTCTAATAAATTGTGAAGACTAATTGATCTCCTGGGGCAATTTCCATCAAACTATTCAATGACCTGCTCTAGTCAGGAATCCGGCAACAGCAAACCTGGAGACTGCCTCAAAAAATTTCCAGGTTTGCCATTTGCCAGACTACGCCAGCTCGAACTTAGCCCACGCACGTCATTTAGTCGTCACTCTAAATCACGCGTCGTCGTCGTGGGCAAAGCGGTTGTAGAGGAAATCGAGGGCGTAGTTCCGTAATTCGTAGTACTCCGGATCTTCCATAATCCGGGTACGATCGCGCGGACGGGGGAACGGAATCGTCATCACTTCCCCAATCTTGGCGGCGGGTCCGTTGGTCATCATCACCAGGCGATCGGCTAAAAATAGTGCTTCATCAATGTCGTGGGTAATCATCAACACGGTGCAGCGATGATCCTGCCAGATTTTCAGCAATTCTTCTTGCAGTTCTTCTTTGGTGATCGCATCCAACGCTCCAAACGGTTCATCTAAAATCAGCAGTTCGGGACGGATGGATAAAGCGCGAGCGATCGCCACCCGTTGTTTCATCCCGCCGGAAATTTGGGTGGGTTGTTTTTCAGCCGCTTCGCTTAAGCCCACCATAGCCAGGTGTTCGCGAACGATTTCCCGCTTCTCGGCGACGGATTTATCGGGATAAACGGAATCGACCGCCAGATAAACATTTTCAAATACCGTCAACCAGGGCAACAACGCATAGTTCTGGAACACCATCATGCGATCGGGACCAGGACCTTTGATCGGTTTGCCGTTGAGGGTAACGCTGCCAGTCGTCGGTTGATTGAACCCCGACACCATATTTAATAGGGTCGATTTCCCACAACCAGAGTGACCAATTAAACAAATGAATTCACCTTCGGCAATGGTCAAATTCACCCCATCCAACACAACAAAATTGCCTTTGGGTGTGGGGTAAACCTTCGATAGTTCTTTAATTACCAGGAAATTGTTAGCTGTTCCGGTGGGTTGGGGTTTTAAGACAGTTTGCAAAGAGGTCATAGCAGATGATGAATGAATTGGGCGGGTCTGGTCAGATGGAGCGGTTCCAGAGTTAGATTCCCGAACGGAATCTTGCACATCAAGGGGTGGCGTCATGATGGGTTATCGCTTCTGGTAAGTTGAGCAATCAGTCATTGAGGAAGGAGATTTCCGATCGCAACTAGCTTTCGGAAATCTCGATGCAGCAGTGACGTCAGGCAACACGAGGCGGACGGCTATCAATAATCACTTCAGCCACACTGAAATCCCGTTTGATTTCCAGACTGTTCAGGTAGGCGATCGGGTCGTCGTCGGACTTAAACACCGTGCCATCGAATAGGCGGATCGGACCCCGGCTGTAAGAGTTATCCAGCAGACCTAATTCGCGGGCAGCAATGCTAAACACAGTGACCTGACAGGTGCGCTCCAGGATTTCCATCCAGTTGCGGGGGAAGGGCGTATCACCCCAGCGGGCTAATTGGGTCATCGTCCACAGCGTTTCGGTGCGGCTCGGACGGTTCATCCCCTCGCCATAGAAGGCATGATGGGCATATTCCCGCATGGGTTGGTCGAGATTGCAGGTGTAGGAATTCGGATCGCCTAAATGCACATAGTCAATACTGGTACTGACATAATCGCGACCCGCCACAATCCTGCGAATTTCCTCGGCGTTGGCTGGATCGGCGCAATAGTGGCAGGCTTCCAGCAACGCTTTCACCAGGGCAATATGAGTATTGGGATAGGCAGCCGCCCAATCTTCCCGCACCCCTAACACTTTACCAGGGTGTCCCTGCCAGATTTCTAGGTCGGTGGCAACCGTGAAGCCAACGCCTTCCATTGCCGCCCGCAGGTTCCAGGGTTCCCCCACGCAATAACCATCGATCGTCCCCGATCGCAGATCAGCCACCATCTGAGCCGGAGGAATGGTTTTCAGTTGCACATCGCGATCGGGATCAATGCCACCCGCCGCCAGCCAATACCGTAATAACAGGTTGTGCATGGAGGAAGGATGTACCATCCCCAACGTATGCTGCTGCTCGGTAGACTCCAGCAACATCCGCTTGAAGTCCGTCGCACTAATCACGCCCTGCTCATAGAACTTATGCGCCAGCGTAATTGCATTACCATTGCGGGTCATGGTCAGGCTGGTGACCGTCGGCAGTGGGGTGTTATTGTGCCCACCCAAGGTTAACCACACCGGCATCCCTGACGGCATTTGAGCCGCATCGAGATAACCCCCAGCAATGCCATCAACAATCCCCCGCCAACTGGCTTCCCGCACCAAATTCACTTCATCTAAGCCATGTTTAGCAAAGAAGCCTTTTTCTTTAGCGACGGCAACCGGAGCACAAGCCGTGAGAGGGACAAAGCCGATCTCCAGATTCACCTTCTCCAGACCATGCCGGGCAACCACTGCTGTCTTTTTCGCCCGGATTTTTTTGATCCGTTTTTGTTGGTTAAGGAAATAGATAATTTCACTCCGCAAGCTGTAATAACTGGGGTGTTTCACCACTTCCATCCGTTTGCGGGGACGGGGAATGTCTACTTCCAGAATGCCGCCAATTTGCGAACCGGGACCGTTCGTTAGCATGACGATCCGATCGCTGAGCAGTACTGCCTCATCCACATCGTGCGTCACCATCACCGCCGTTACCTCATTCTCTTCGCAAATCTGCATCAGTTGTTCTTGCAGATTGCCGCGAGTCAGGGCATCTAATGCCCCAAAGGGTTCATCCAGGAGTAACAGCTTGGGACGAATGGCGAGGGCACGAGCGATCGCGACCCGTTGCTTCTGACCACCGGATAACATTGCCGGAGGCTTCTCAGCATGGGGTTGTAAGCCCACCATTTTAATGTGTTGTTCAACCACCTGTTGGCGTTCTTCTTTTGACAAGTGTGCCAACACTTCATCTACGGCAAGAGAAATATTCTCGCGAACGGTGAGCCAGGGCAGCAGGGAATAGTTTTGGAACACCACCATTTTATCGGGACCGGGGCGTTTGATGGTATCGCCATCGAGCAACACCACGCCTTCAGAGGGCATATCCAAACCGGCGATCATGTTGAGCAAGGTGGACTTACCGCAACCAGAGTGTCCAATTAAGGAAATGAATTCCCCTTTTTTAATCTCTAAACCGATACCTTTGAGGGCAACATAGGAACCCCCGTTGGAGAGGGAAAACACCTTGTCGATATTGTCTACAGCTACAAATGCAGTCATGGCTGTGAGTGTTTAAGTGAATAGTGAACTGAGTCAGGTTATGAGACGGGTTCAATAATTAGCTTTGAGGTAAAATCTGGCGTTGAATCCAGGCAACAAAGCGATCGAGGATTAAGCCCACACCACCGATGTAAATCACCGCCAGAATCACTTCACTCACATAGTTTTGTTGGTAAGCATCCCAGATGAAGAAGCCAATTCCAACTACACCCGACATGACAATCTCAGCCGCAATAATTGCCAACCACGCTAAACCGATCGCAATTCGTAATCCCGTGAAGATATAAGGCAGGGCAGACGGAATCAGAATCTTGAAGAAATACTTGCGGGGTGAGATTTGCAATACTCGTGCCACATTTTTGTAGTCATCGGGAATTTGTTGCACACCCACGGTTGTATTGATCAAGATCGGCCAGATCGCGGTAATGAAAATCACGAAAATGGCAGCGGTTTGGACGTTTGGTAATGCAATCAAGGTAATAGGAACCCACGCTAGAGGAGCGATCATCCGCAGGAATTGGAACAGAGGATCGAGCGCTTTATTGACCTTTGGTTGAGTGCCGACCAGGATACCTAAACCAATCCCGACGATCGCCGCCAGGCTATACCCTAAAGCCACCCGCTTCAGACTTTCCAAGGTTTGCCAGAACAAGCCCTTATCTAACCCACCCCGATCCATAAACGGATAGAGCAACAATGTCCGGGTGTTTTTATCGGTAATGATCGAACTGGGTGGGGGCAGTTTGGTAATGCCGGACATGGATATGAGCTGCCAAATGGCGATAAAACCGATCACTCCAATGAGTGGTAAGAAAATATTTTCACCGTTCTTTTGCCAAAACGATTTTAGTGAGTCGGAAACGTTTGTCCCAGTGACACGATTCTGTGCGTTTGCAACCATGAGTTTAGTTCTCCAAGTTTTAGAAGTGCAGAGTCATTAAGGAATTAGGCGCGTTTAATTTTCAAACTTGCCAGGTAAGCGGATGGCTGCTCTGGGTCAAACTCAATGCCATCAAAGAATTTCTCAACGCCACGCGAGGTTTTAGTAGGAATATCAGCGGCGGCAATCCCTGCTTCCTTCGCCGCTTCCCGCCAAATATCTTCGCGGTTGACTTTATCAATCAATTTCTTCGCGGTGTCTGTATCTTTAATCGCGCCATTGTGGAAGTTCCACCGCATGGTTTCCGTCAGGAACCACAGATCATGGCTCTTGTAGGGATAGGAGACATTACCAACATCGTCCTTCCAGTACAACGGCCCACTCTTAAAGCTGTTGATTTCAGGTTGACCATCGCCCATCGCATACTTGCCTTCGTAGGGTGGGGTAATCACTTTCGCTGGCACATTAAAGTAGCTGCGTCCGGCCACAATCTGAATCAGCTCTGGGCGGTTCTCTGGTCGATCGCACCATTGTTGCGCTTCCATGATCGCTTTTAGGATAGCTTTGGTGGCTTTGGGATGTTTATCGACCCAATCGGCACGAATCGCCAGATACTCTTCGGGGTGGAACTTCCAGATTTGCTCGGTCAAGGCTGCCATGAACCCGATCTCGTCTGACACAATCCGGTAGGGCCAGGGGTCGCCGGTACTGAAGGCATCCATACTGCCTGTCCGCATCCCCTGCACCGTTTCCGCTGAAGGCACAGCGAGCAAATCAATGTCGCGATCGGGGTCAATGCCACTCGCCGCGAACCAATAGCGAATCCAGAAATCCTGGTTCACATTAGGGAAGGTGTGTGCCGCTTTAAACTTTCTCCCTTCGGTTTTTTCAAACGCTTTGATGTAATCTGGATCGCTAATTTTCAGGTTAATGCCCTTGCCCTGATTTTTGCCTGAAATGGCAATACCATTACCCTGCGTCACCAGTTGCGCCAGCACATACATTGGCATTTTTCTGCCGTTGGTAATGATGCCTTCACTAATTAAGTGGGGCATCGGCATCTGCCACTGACCGCCATCAATCCCACCATTGTCTGAGCCAATGACTACGTTATCCCGTGCTGATGCCCAGTTGGCTTGCTTAGAAATCTCGACATTGGGCATGCCGTATTTAGCAAAAAAGCCTTTTTCCTTAGCAATGATTAATGGAGCCGATTCCACAATGGGAATAAATCCTAATTTAACAGTTGTGACTTCTGGAGTTTCACCGCTAGCAACATTAACAGCAGGAGCCGCAGAAGGGCTTTGTTGCACCGTAGTTGTATCGTCGGGTGGGTTCCCTAAACAACCTTTCAAAAATACGGCACTCATTGCCGAAGCCCCTACGGTCGTAACGAACTTACGCCGAGAAAATCTAGAAAATTCAGACATAAAACCTCCTGTGACTCCCCTGACATGAGGAGCGGTGAATGGGATGAATGTGACGAAAGCTTTGAGCGAACCTAGTTAAGACTGAGCCCGAGACGAAAACCTGCAACCAGGTACTTAAACCGTCAGCGTTCTGGTCTTAGTGACGAACATTAGGTCAGTTGAATGAGGCATTCATCTAACTTGTAAGTAAGTTTACCGGGTTTTGCGAATAAAAAGTTAGTTTTGACCGATAAAGATTAAACGAATCTTAAATAGAATCTATAAGTGAATATTTAGGTAATTACGGCGTGGGATAAATATCATAGATCTAGATCTATGATAGCGATTTCTCAGCTCAAGTTTAACTTGAATACAGAGTAAGAGTAGCGATCCCAGATAATTTTCTCTAAATTGAGTTAATTGGTTGCTAAACCCTGTAATCCTTGCTGTATTTGAATCTGACTAATTTAATGAGCTGACCTGTTTTCTACCTTATGCTTAATTATCAATTGAACCCTGCATAAGTGCTGTGAGCTATCTATGATAGTTTTATTTACATTTTGACTATTGGTAACTCCTTAAAGTTTGCTAATAAATGATTTGTTATTACTCAACTTTTTAGGTAAAAAGTTATTAAACTAGCTAAATAATTGACTCCTCTCTATGGTCGTAATTATAGTCAACCTGAAAATGTCGCTCTTCCCGAATCCAGTTGGCATCATTTAAGGTGGAAGAAGTTCTGGCAGGTCAGCCTATGCGGAGTTTTACCAGCGATCGTGTGCATCGAACCCTGTCCGCGATCGCCCTCAGTTGCGTAGCCGTCTCTAGTTCACCTGCGATCGCGGCTAATCCAACTTCTGAAGTCCAACGGTTTGCTGACTGGTGCGATCGCCGAGCAACCGTATCAGCAGAAACGCAAGCCACTATTAAGTTGCTGCTGGCGATCGCGGGTACGGAAAATTGTCAGGTGGCCGATCAATATCTCGCGACCCAACCGGTTCTAGTTCTGAATAATAGTCAGCTTGCCGATCTGCGCCCATTAGCTGCCCTGACTCAGCTGCAAGGACTGGCGCTCAGCAGCAATCAAATTACAGATCTTGCTCCTTTAGCAAACCTGACTAACCTGACAGAATTGGCGTTAGATGTGAACCGGATTGTTGATCTGAAGCCACTGTCTGGATTGACTAACCTGCAACTGCTGACTCTGGATACCAATCAAATTAGTGATCTACGTCCGTTAGCTGGGTTAACTAATCTGACCCACCTTGCCCTATACGACAATCAGATTCAGGATTTGAGTTCCTTAGCGTCGCTAACGAAACTGAAGAGTCTGCGACTATTTCGTAACCGGATTCAAGACTTGCGTCCCTTGGCAGCGTTAACTCAGTTGGAATATTTGTCCCTGCATGAAAACCAAATTACCGATCTAGGTCCTCTAGCGGGACTGACGAACCTCAAAACCCTCTTGCTGTTCGAAAATCGAATTAGGGATCTTAGTCCACTGGTCAAGTTGACCCATCTGCAACGGCTGTCATTATTTGAAAATCCGATTACCGATATTCAGCCATTAGCTGGTTTAGTCAATTTATCCGAATTATCGCTGGGTAATACTAAAGTTGCGGATCTAACCCCGATCGCCACCTTACAGAATCTCACCCACTTAGATCTGTTCAATACATCGGTAAAAGATCTAAATCCGATCGCGACCTTAAATAATCTAGTGCATCTTGATCTATTTAATACGTCAGTGTCGGATATTAGCCCCTTGACGGCGCTTGACCAACTGAAACAGCTTGATTTACGCAAAACACCACTTCGACAACAAGCGTGTCCAGTTCAGCCAAGCTCAGTCTGCCGATTTTGACGTTGTACTCCCGTTGCCCCTGGTTCAGTTTTCAGGTGAAATAAGATTTGCAGAGAATTTTATTCAGCACATCCTTATTAGATAGGGTTTGGGGGTATGGATATGGTCAATCATCGCTTATCAGGATTGCTAGCTACAGGAGTGTGGCTGCTGACGGGTTGTACACAGCCCAACTCCGGGACGACAGGGGTGGCTCCAGAGAGCCCGAATCAGACCACTACAGGTAGCAATACTGGCACGGCGATCGCGATTGGTATTGGGGTAGCACAGACCAGTAATGTGGCGTTGCTGGGACAGGAGCAAGTGGCAGGAGCGAAACTTGCCGAAAAATATTTCAATGATCAAGGTGGGATTAACGGCACACCAATTCGTTTAGTGTTTCAAGATACGGCAGGGGATGAGCAAGGCGCGATCAACGCTTTTCAGACGTTGATCACTAAAGATAAGGTGGTGGGAATTGTTGGTCCCACTCTATCCCAACAAGCCTTTAGTGCCGATCCGATCGCCGATCGGGCTAAAGTTCCTGTCTTAGGACCCTCTAATACGGCGAAAGGAATTCCGCAGATTGGGGAGTTTGTGGCGCGGGTATCGGCTCCGGTAGCGGTAGTTGCCCCCAACTCAGTGAAAGCGGCTCTAAAACTGGATCCTAAGATCAAAAAAGTAGCCGTGTTCTTTGCCCAAAATGACGCATTTAGCAAATCAGAAACCGAAATTTTCCAACAGACGGTTAAGGATCAAGGGTTGGAGGTCGTAACGGTACAGAAGTTTCAAACGACGGATACCGATTTCCAAACGCAGGTGACAACTGCCCTTAACTTAAAGCCTGATCTAGTGATTATTTCGGGATTGGCGGCTGATGGCGGCAACTTGGTCCGGCAACTACGAGAGTTAGGCTACAAAGGCACCATTATCGGTGGCAACGGACTCAACACTTCTAACATTTTTTCTGTTTGCAAAGCGTTATGTGATGGCATTTTAATTGCTCAGGCTTATAGCCCTGAACATCCAGGAACCATTAACAAAGCCTTCCGAGATGCTTATTTTGAGCAGTATAAAAAAGAACCACCTCAATTCAGTGCTCAGGCGTTTGCGGGAGTACAGGTTTTTGTCGAAGCTCTGAAAACCGTTGATCAGAAAGCCAAGGTGGCTCAGAAACCATTAGGTGATTTGCGGATATCACTCAATCAACAAGTGTTAGCAGGTAACTATAACACTCCGTTAGGAGAAATTTCCTTTACGCCGGAAGGTGAGATTGTGCAGAAAGAATTTTATGTAGCGCAGATCAAGATGGAGCCAGATGGTAAGAATGGTAAATTTACCTTTTTGAAATAGATAGTTGGACTGATCTGACGATCGGGAAATTCCCTTGGAGTAGAGTGTTCTGATGGCACAAAATCACAAGGGATTTCCTGAGAGTAAATTAATTACGGCAACTACTACTTCACTATTTCTGAAAATGTTGTTTTATAGAGAAAGAGAAGTCTCTTGCAACTAGCTTGGTACTAGCCACTTATTTCTCGAATAAGAGAAAAATTGTGATAGAACTTAACCTAGTGCAGTGATGTGAGCCACTCTTTCTCAGCGCCCTACCCCGCTTGAAGAATGCCTTTGCGAGTCATCTCTAGTCACAGCGCCTCTTGACGACGGAGATTCCAACGTGGGTATAGATGTATCAGTTTCCTGCAATAGTCCTTGCCAGCGAGCCACTCAACCACCTTTGATTTTGGTTGTTGATGATAATGAGGATCATCTCCTTTTAGTGCGCTATGTCTTGGAGTGCCTGGACTATGCCTTTGTCGGTGAAACCGACAGCCAGGCAGCATTGCAAATTGCCAAAAGCTGCCATCCGGATTTGATTTTGCTGGATATTATGTTGCCGACGATGAGTGGCATGGAGATTATCCAATGCTTGCAATCGGATCCACTGACCCAGCACATTCCAGTCATTGCTGTGACTGCCCTTGCCCGGAAGGAAGACCGGGAACGCATGTTGCAAGCTGGATTCATTGACTACATCAGTAAACCTTACATGTTGGATGAATTAGAAACTGTGATCCAGCGCCACTTAAGTCTTGTCACAGCTAGGGATGTTTTAGCCTAAGCCTGACCTACTCGCTGTGATGACCATTGGTGGTATGACGATGCTTTGACTTGGGAATTGAATCAGGATTGCGTACCTGAGGAGTTTCAGCTAGTACCGCAATAATCCCTGTCCTACCTGTTGCCAAAGTCGAGTTAGTCATTATATCCAACACGTCGATACTGAGAATCGATGCGATCGTCTCTTTTAGGTGAGCTTGCATCACAGCGTTTAGGTCAGCTCTTACTTGCTCTACTAAGGCTCTTTGCCCACCCTGTTGCAAAAGCTGTTCTGGCTGGGTGATGGAGTCTTCAATGATGATCGCTAATTTTTCATCAAATAGTTGACACGTAACCTTACTGGGACGATGCCCCAGGCTGTTGTAATATAAAGCTTGAATTTGCTGAGACAGGCTGCGTTCTAACTGTCCAACACTCAATATCACAGTATTCATTACTCAAACCTTAACGTTAACCTGAATTAGAATGATTCATTGTTCAAAGGGACAACTAAGGGATTAGGTTAGGGTATCAATCGCTATTTAGATAGCAACAATTTACGATGACTAAACGTAGGGTTCAGATCAGATCGCAAAACTCACCTAAATATAGCGAGGATCCCCTGGCTATATAGCTATCTAGAGAAAGATTTCTCAGCTAGAATTTTCTGCCGCCGAGTGAGGCACTTGGCTTATAGCCGGAAAATATCGGCAAATACGGCATTAGACTTAATAAGCCGCCGTGGATCAGGTGAGTCATAAACAACCATTAACGCGTCGTCATAGCCTAAACAGGAAACTAAGACTAATCCTTCTGCATGGTCACTACCGATCGTGAATGGTAAATCAAATAAAAGCTTTAGATCCCCCGAGTCAATACTAGATAAGGTATCACTAGAGCGATCGAGGGCATGTTTCAGCCGGAAGACTTGCATGGCTCCCTCGAGTGCCATGGTTGGACCTGCCAGAATAATCAAGTCTTTGCCTTGAATACAAACTTCTCGTACCCCCAAACCATTTAAATTGACGAAATGCTTTTGATAACGCTGTTTATGTTTACCAATTTTCTTCAGTCCGAGTACCCCAGGTTCGACTTCTTTGACCGCAATTTCGAGGATAACTGCCCAGCCGCGTAGCACCGGACCTCGTAACCCTAAGAAAATGTGGTCACCATGAACGGCTAATCCTTCGATATCTAACCCATTTTCCTTACTGGGGATCGGATTTTTCAGCCACATCCCTAAGTGCGGATCATCCTTCAGGGCGTCTGTCAGGACGTTGCCGTCTTCAGTGGATTGCAATTGTGCCGCCGTTAATTGTCTGGCTTCTGATTTGGGATGAGAACATTGCTTTTGTAGCTTGCCATCTATCACTGGAATGCGAGCAAGAATCGCACGGTTGAGTTCCGTGCCAACCTTGGCTAGGCGCTCAATATCCTTTTGGACATCTTTGCCTTTAACTTTTTGGCGTTTTGGACTATGTGATCCGGTAAACCAGAGATAGGAATCGTCATAACTTAATCCCTCTACATCAATTTCCGTATCTGGCTCTCGTAGGTCAACAAAATCATTAATTTTAAAGGGTTGATGATGACCAAAAATATATGGTTCTACTGCCGATAAGCGCTCGATCGTATTCACTTCATCTGAGCCTAGCCAGAGGCTACGATCTGGCGTCATCGTAATTGCCGACAGCTCTTTCAGTAACTGTTCTGCTCCCTGCTCAAATTGTAGTAATACTCGACTGAGTAAGAATGGATAGGGCATGGCGACGCCAATAATAAAGGACTGAGTAAATCAACTCTTGAAATAAGAGCATTTTACTCAGTCCGCTACTTCTGTTGTGTAATCAGGAATTAACTACCGACGGCTAATCCACCTGCGATCGCCGCGGCTGTAGCTGAAGTTAGTGCTGTGGCAAATAACCACCACGAAGCTGTTGCGGCGGCTTTCCGGGTTTCTTCTGCCTGCTCCTGAACTTGATGCTTCAGGTCATCTAGGCGACGTTGGACTTGCTGTTGTACCCGTTCAGCTCGATGCAAGACACTATTCCGGACTCGTTCGACCTGGTAAATAATATGTTCAGCGTCTGCTTCCGAAATATCTTCCCGCGAACTGAGGAGCGCGATCAGAGTGCCACGATCGAATTGCGATAGCCGATCTCGTAGGGCATCAAATCCAGCCTCTGGATCATCAAATAAGGTCCGTAAATCCCGCTTGATGCCGTCATAGTTCAACTCTGGGCGCTCTAAGGAGTTGAGATAGTGGCGAATTCTGGCTGTGATTGAATCAATCACCGATTGGATTTGTTGTTGTACAGCCCGTACTTGATCGAGAGCTTGATCGCGAACTGATAACACTTGATCGACAATTTGATTCGCTTCCGCTTCCGTCATGTCCTTACGTTGGGAGAGTAGCGCCACGATGGTCGAGCGATCAACGTGTGCCAAGCGATCGGTTAACCGCTCCATACCTAACCGAGGATCATTCAGCAATACCTGGAAGTCCCGCTTAATCCCTTCTGGATTCAATTCATCCTTACCAGTGTTGCGTAAGTAATCTTCCAGCGTGGTTTTGAAATCATTCAGTTGCGTTTGGGTTCGGACTGCCAAGCGCCGGGGAGCTTGAATGATCTGCTGGATTGTATTCTGGACTTGATCAACAATCTGATTCGCTTCGGCTTCGGTCATATCTTGACGTTGGCTGAGCAGTTGTACCAGACTTTCTCGATCGAGTTGACTCAGGCGATCGCGGAGTGCCAGTGTTCCAGTTTTAGGATCTTCTAGGAGCAGTTTCAGATCCCGTTGAATGCCCTCTGGATTGAGTTCAGCCCGACCTGTATTGCGCAGGTAATCGGTGATGGTATGCGTCAACTTGTCATATTGATGGCTGACTGTGGCTGCCACCGCTTGGGGCGTGTGAATGACCTGATTCCAGTTGGTTTCCACTTGGTCAATGATGGAATTCACTTCCGCTGCGCTTAAGTCCTGCCGCTGGCTTAACAGTTGTACCAATGTATCGCGATCGAAGTGGGAGAGTCGTGCCCGAACATCATGGATCCCAGCCTGAGGATCGGCGATCAGCGTTTTGAAATCTCGCTTGATTCCCTCGGGATTCAACTCTGCTTTGCCAGTATTCCGCAAGTAGTCTTCTACCCGTTGCCACTGATTGGTGACGCGTGTTTTAACTCCTTGTTGAAGGCTTTCTGACTCTGCCAGAGTTAGATTGAATATCCGTTCTAGTTCAGTAGCGACTTGCTCTACTTCTAGAGGAGTTAGATCACCACGTTGATTAAGTAGCCCTGATAGTGTGCCTCGACCATAGGGTAAGAACCGCTCCCGCAGTCGAGTAGCATCCACATCGGAGTCTTCCAAAATGGGTTTAAACTCTTGGGTTAAGGTGGCAGAGTTTAACAAGGTTGTGCTGGGTGTACTCCGAAGAAAGCGTTCAATTTGTACCTGCAATGCCCGGACTTTTACCCGTTCTTCCTGACCTGTGACTTCTTTCAAAACATCCCGTCGCACTGCTTCCAGTTCCCGCGAGATGGTATGCATTTCATCCTGTGTAAATACCCCTCGTGATTGCAGCAATTGCTCAAACTCGGAGCGATTAAGTTGTTCCAATTCCTGCCGGACTAGGGTAGCGTTGGCACTGGGATCGTAGAGTACTTGAGGAAAATCTCGGCGAATCGTCTCCGGCGTCATTTGCCAGGAATAGGTGTTCAGCAAGTAGTTTTCCACATCGGCGCGAATCACGCTAGGAGGGGTGTTAACAGGCTGACTACTTGTGGCGATCGTCACTACCTTATCGGTTTTTTCAGTGACTTGATCTCGCGCCGACTTTAATTGACTCAGAATGCGATCGACATCTAAATCAGTTAGATCAAGCCGACCCAAAACTACTCCCATCAAGCCATTTAGCATTTGGGTGAAGCCGCTGGGATTATTGTCTTGCTGCCGCTGTTGGCGTAGTTCAGCTAGCAATTGATCCAAGCGTTGTTCCATTCCTCCTGCAAACAACTGCCCGGGATTAGCGGATTTAAGATAGTCCACTAGTTCTCGCATCGGATCAGGCTTGTTTGCTTTGCGCAGGGTCTGCTTCCAAGCATCTTCGAGTTGATCTGCAATCCGGTTGACTTCACGTTTCGATAGATCGGTACGGCTACTAACCATATCTACGATCGCCGCTCGATCAATCTTCCGCAAACTTTCTGGATCGGCAACTTTCATCAACTCCGGATCATTCAGCAGGGTTTCAAATTCTTGCCGAATCCGGTTCATATCCAACTCAGCCGGACGGAGCTTTGCTAGATAATCTTCTACATTCTCTCGTAGCGTTTCCGGGTCAATTCCTGCGGTGAGTTCCCGTCGGACTGCCACGGCGGCAGCTTCTGCGGTAGAAATGATTTGATCTCTAGCTACCTTAGCCCCAAAGGCAGCGGAAGCCGTACCCACGATCGATTGAAAGCCAGATACTGCCGCATTAACGACTGAACCAATCAAGGAACCAACGGTTGTCGAACTGATCCAAACGAGCAAACAAAAATAAGTGCCCCAGATGACTAAGCCAACAATGCCACCGAGGACAACATTATTGATTAGGCTTAACTTCACAGCCAATAAGCAAGCTGCAAATAAGGCAATGCTGACTGTGACTAAAGTCCAAATTCCGATCGCAGTGCCAATCTTGCGAATCCCACTGCCGTCACTAGAATCATCAGAGTCTGACTTTGCCCCTAAATAGGAGATTCCCGCCGCAACTGACAGATTAGTGAGTAGCAGTTGAAAGCCGAACGCTAGCACTAACCCTGCAACTAATGCCACGAAAAAGCGTGGTCCTGAAAAAAATAATGCTGCTTGCTCAGGCGTTTCAAAGCCTTGAACAACAGCTTGTGCTATCCATAAATGTGGATCTGCTAGACCCCCTAGCATGTTTCCGTTCTGAAGCATGGTTTTCCCTTAGTTACTGTGTGTTCGTTAATATCAAATAGGCTGTTTGGCTCGGCTTGCAGTCCCGAGAATATGCCTCAACACGGACCGTGAGGCAGCCAAAGCATGATTTGTTTACTACAACTGAGTTGATGCTTACTACATCTATGTCGGTGAAAGGAGAAGTGCCTCCATGGGTCGATCTCACGCAAGTCAGAATAGTCCTGATCTCTCCAAATTGAAGTAATTCAATTGAACGCTGTTTTATTCCTTCAGAAATCTTTCTGGAGAGGTAACTGACTGCTCAACCTACTCTGCTAATGGATATAAACCTTTGAAATAGCCAGTTGTAGAGAATTGAAGTAGGTATTTACAACGACGCAGTTGAATTTGTATCAAACGTACCAAAAAATGACTTTAAAAGAAAAACTTGAATAAAACCTATCTGAGGGTAGATTTAGTTGTAATCTAAAGATATATTTATTAACTGCTCAATCAACTCACGGCTGGAGCGATGAAGTTTATTTGATTCCGTTCTGGAGAAGATTTTCCCAGCCCGATCGGATATTGCTAATCGTCAATAATCTCTCTGCCTGACGCGCTGCTTAGTTAAAAACAATGGGGAAAGTGAGCCAAATTCCCCTTAAACAGCAGCTTAGGGACGTGTTAAGTGCTGAACACGACGAAACCCAATTGCTCAAAGATTCTTTTAGACTCCAGTCGCTAAGAGCTGGTCACGGATTAATTCGATTCGTTGCCGATTTACCCCTAAATCAGATTTACCTAGACGTGATGCTGAACGGACTTGAATCACTTGCTGTCCTGGTTCAGCGTAAAATTCCACGTCATCGACAAACTTCATGAGTTTGCTAGTAAACTCAACGTACAAGTAGGTATCTGACTCTGTAATCAGCTGAGTCCGTTCTAGGGCTTGAATAATTTGCTTTAAAGCTGCCATTGCCGCAGACGCATTCGTTTGGTAGGTTAGCGGCTCAATTCTATGTTGGGTATCTACATCATAGCTGCACACACAGTTTGGTGAACTAGGACAAGGCGATAACCTGCCATCATGCACACCTAGATTTGTAGGACGTTTTCCGGCAAACATATGTTAGAAGCCAATCACTAAAGGTTTGATTATTCTCTCATATCTAGCATGATCTATATGAAAGGTGCTGCAGCTCTGTCTGACTTACAGTAGGTGTTTTGACTGCAAAAAATTCTTCACTACAACCTTTACATCCTGAAGTTCACCTTCAACTAAATAGTTCATCTGTCGCATTTCATCCGCTGAAATCAATCCCCTTAATTGAGCGATCGCAGCTTGGAGCTTTGGATATTTCTGTAAGGTTGCTTGCCGAATTAATGGCACGGCTTCATAGGGAGGAAAGTAAAATCGATCGTCCCGGAGAATCACTAATCCCAAGCGAGAAATTTGTCCATCAGTAGAATTTCCTGCAATGAAATCTACCTGATTTTGCACTAAGGCTCGATAGATTAATCCTAAATCCATGATTTGGGGCTGTTGGGAAAATTGGAGGTTATAGGTTTTTGCCAAACCCTGAAACCCATCTTCCCGTTCCAAAAACTCATACCCAAATCCTGCCCGCCATTGCGGTGTGTATTGAGCTGCTTGAGTCAATGTTTTGATTTGATACTTTTGGGCATCCTGGCTACGGATAACCATAGCAAAGGTATTTTCAAATCCGAGCGATGGCATTACCGCGATCGCCTGTTTAGCATACAGTGACTGCAAGCGTTGATAAACTTCCTGCGGATCAGCAATAGCCGGTTGTTTAAAGATGCCAGTATATGCTGTACCTGTATATTCCACATAAGCATCGATATCGCCGCTTAATAGCGCTTTATGACTAACAAAACCGACCAGACGGCGACGATCGACCGTGAGATTGGTTTGATGCTCGATGTGTTGTGCCAGGAGTTCTTGCAAAATATCTTGCTCTGTAAAACCTTTAGAGGCAATTACCAGATTAGACCGTCCTATTGTTGAGGTTTGAGGCTGACAACTGCCGAGGACAACAACTAAAGCGATCGACAATAGGAATAGACTCAAGAAGTGCTTCATGGTTAGAGTTAAGCGACTCATCGGCTCAGGAATTGTCTCAAACTGTAAATTTATGGTTCTTAAGTAGCTTTACGGAAAGCCTCAGGGAGACTACTCAAGCTATCAAAAATTTCATCAAATTTTGGGGGAGTAATGTCCGTTTAATATCCGAGAAAATACTGGTTCAACTAAGTGTTCGTTCAATCTTTATCGTAAACAACTGAATGGTTCATATTTTTTTAATTTTAAGCCCATATACTAAGACGTATGAGTGGTGAATGTATAATAGATAACAATCATGAAGATTCATGAAGAGGCGTTGCAGTCGAGTTTGGATCAAGAAATTCTCTTACAAAGAATTACCTATCGGATTCGGCAATCAATTGAACTAAGCGATATTCTGGCTACTACTGTTGCGGAAGTTAGGTCGTTTCTAGAGACCGATCGCGTAATGGTCTATCGCTTCCATGCGGATAATAGTGGTCGGGTAATTGCTGAGTCTACTCAAGCGCAACGATTACCTTCACTCCTCGGACTGAATTTTCCAGCTGAAGATATTCCTCAAGCGAAGCGAGATGGATTCCTCTCTACTCGCCAACGCTCTATTGTAGATGTGGCGACCCAACGGATTGGCTTTAGTGACCTGGATTGTCCAGTAACCGGTAAACTCCCAGCGTTGACAGAGATTCAGTATCGTCCAGCCGACCCCTGTCATATTGCTTACCTGACCGCTATGGGGGTGCAATCATCACTAGTTGTACCAATCTTAAATCGCGATTTGCAAACTCCTGATGCCCCCCTGCAATTATGGGGATTACTCGTATCTCACCATTCAGAATCCCGTCCGATCGTAGCTGCCGATTTAGAGGTAGTGCAGCAAGTGGTTGATCAAATGTCAATCGCGATCGCTCAGGCAACTCTGTTAGAACAAACTCGCGCTCAAGCTCAACGAGAAGCGACGATTAATCGGATTACTGGTTTATTGCATGTTCTGCCAGATTGCCAGCTTCATGCTGCTCTGGAAGCAACCGTTGCCGTATTTAACGGATCAGGTGGCAGACTCTACATGACTTCACTCATACAAGGTGATTCCAGTCAGGTCTATACCTGTGGGCAACAACCGATCGTCCCTGATGCGGCAGAAGATTGGTTGGAGCAACAGTCCGATTGGCAACACTGTCTAATGCCTGACGCTCAGTCTAGTACACCGTCAGTGGTTGCTGACCAACGGCATGCCTATGCGATTCCCGATCTCTATGCAGCCACTCATTTAACCCCATTATTTCCAGCCTTTCGTCCTACCCAGATTCGCAGTGTGCTGATTGTTCCACTCCGGTACTGTCAACAAACTTTGGGGTGTTTGACGATCTTCCGAGATCAAGTGGATGTCGAAACATTATGGGCGGGACGCGTCGATCGTAGCGCTCTCGGATTACAACAGCCGCGATTATCATTTGCTGCCTGGCGGGAAGTTAAACATAAACAACCTATAGCTTGGAGCCGCGATGAACTTGACCTAGCGTCTATGTTGGGGCATCACTTTGCGATGGCAATTCAACAGTACCAACTGTATCAACAGGTGCAGTCACTCAATGTCAACCTGGAACAACAGGTCCAGACTCGCACCGCCGAACTGCAACAATCCTGGAAAGTCGATCGGGTGTTGAAGCAAGTCACCAATCAAATTCGGCGCACATTGGATTTGCAAACGATTCTAAAAACGATCGCGCGCGAAGTCCTGAAGTTGCTGGATACTGATCGAGTGGTAATCTACCAATTTACCTACTTCTGGCAAGGTGAGGTGGTAGTAGAAGCCGTATCGGGTAATTGGCTGTCTTTGCTAGGAAAAATCTACAAAGATGAGTGCTTCCCACAAACCCATGCCCAACTGTATCAAAAAGGGCGAATTCGGGCAGTGAATGATGTGGCAAATTCTGATTTAGCGCCCTGCCATATTCAATTTTTACTGGATCTTCAGGTGCAAGCTAATCTTGTTGTTCCTATCCGAATTGGCACTGATTTGTGGGGGCTATTGGTTGGTCATGAGTGTAAAGCACCACGCGTTTGGCAAGGGCTAGAAATTGATCTAGTTCAACAACTAGCCGATCAAGCTGCGATCGCGATTCAGCAGGCAGAGTTATATGCTCAAAGCCGTAAGGCGGCAGAAACGGCGACAGCCCAAGCCCAGCAACTAGAACAAACCTTACATGAATTGCAACAAACCCAGACTCAACTGATTCAAGCAGAGAAAATGTCGAGCTTGGGACAACTGGTAGCTGGAGTTGCCCATGAGATTAATAATCCAGTGAATTTTATTTATGGCAACATCACCTGTGCCAATGAATATATGCATCATCTGTTGCAATTAGGACAGTTGTGTCAGAAGTATGGAGCCCAGCTGCCCGCCGAACTACAACAACTGGTGGCTGATATGGATTTAGAGTTTCTGGTCGAAGATCTGCCAAAACTGTTGTCATCTATGAAGTTAGGCGCCGATCGAATTCGGCAAATTGTTGTGTCACTCCGCAACTTTTCCCGGTTGGATGAAGCCGAAATGAAACCGGTGGATATTCATGAAGGCATCGATAGTGCACTGCTAATTTTGCAGCATCGGCTAAAAGCTAAACCTGATGCTCCTGAAATTCAGGTGATCAAAGACTATGGTCAACTCCCTTTAGTAGAGTGCTATGCCGGACAGCTCAACCAAGTATTTCTGAATATCCTGAGTAATGCGATCGATGCGGTTGAAGGGGATCATCCACTAGATTTACCAGCATCGGCTCAATCTACTCCAGGCATCATCACAATTCGCACGGCAGTTAAACAGCCTGACTTGATTACGATTCAGATTGCTGACAACGGTTCTGGTATCACAGAAGCGGTGCGTAAACGCTTGTTCGATCCGTTCTTTACGACCAAGCCTGTGGGTAAAGGAACTGGCATTGGGCTATCGATCAGTTATCAGATTGTGACAGAGAAACACAAAGGTGCTTTATGGTGTACCTCTGAACCAGGAGCAGGATCAGAATTCTGGATTGAAATTCCAGTTCTACAAACGGCTACATCAGTGGTGTCTCCTCCTATCCTGTTGCCATCTATGCGATCGGCATAGGATGCAAGAGCATAATCTTGGGTACTAAGGTAACTTGTAACAATAAGTTGAGCATTTCCTTGATCCTATACTCGAATAGAAGCAAGCAAGTATGCTTTGAGCAGCAGGGTTGGAAAGAGCAGCATGATCGGGGCAGAAGTCGTTGAACAAATTC
>VRZD01000036.1 GCA_016743235.1 Pantanalinema sp. GBBB05
CCTGGTACACTCACGGCTTAGCCTCTTCCTACCTGGAAGGCTGTAACTTTTTGACCGTTGCGGTTTCCACGCCCGCTGACAGTTTGGGTCACTCTTTACTGTTTTTGTGGGGACCGGAAGCGCAAGGCGACTTCACCCGCTGGTGTCAGTTGGGTGGGTTGTGGACATTCGTTGCCCTGCACGGTGCGTTCGGTCTGATTGGCTTCTGCCTGCGTCAGATTGAAGTCGCTCGTCTGGTGGGCATTCGTCCGTACAACGCCATTGCTTTCACCGGACCGATCGCGGTGTTTGTCAGTGTATTTCTGATGTACCCGTTGGGACAGTCGAGCTGGTTCTTTGCCCCTAGCTTCGGGGTCGCGGCAATCTTCCGCTTCATCCTGTTTGTGCAAGGGTTCCACAACTTCACGCTGAATCCGTTCCACATGATGGGCGTAGCGGGCATCCTGGGTGGTGCGCTGCTATGTGCGATTCACGGGGCAACCGTGGAGAACACCTTGTTTGAAGATGGCGATACCGCCAACACTTTCCGGGCGTTTAGCCCCACCCAAGCGGAGGAAACCTACTCGATGGTGACGGCGAACCGGTTCTGGTCGCAGATCTTCGGGATTGCGTTCTCCAACAAGCGGTGGCTGCACTTCTTCATGCTGTTTGTGCCGGTAACGGGACTATGGATGGCGAGTGTGGGCATTATCGGGATTGCGCTGAACCTGCGGGCGTATGACTTCGTGTCGCAAGAAATTCGGGCGGCAGAAGATCCTGAGTTTGAAACGTTCTACACCAAGAACATTCTGCTGAATGAGGGTATCCGGGCATGGATGGCGCCTCAAGATCAGCCACACGAACACTTTGTCTTCCCTGAGGAAGTGTTACCTCGCGGTAATGCTCTGTAAGACTTAACTTTCGACCTCAGTCAAGGGTATAGCCCCATCTGGTTCAGGTGGGGTTTTTTTATGCTTGAATGCCATCAAGTCTGGAATCGGTCAGACTGACGCTGGATCTGCTAACAACATCTCTAGTTTCGATGGGATGAATTCTAGATTCGACTGTGCGGCTGCTGAACCCAAGTCGATCGCTTCAAGACTAAACACCATACGGGGTTTTGACTAGCGTTTTATGCAGCCAAACAATATGTTGCGGCTTCTGCGAGCATTGGCTCGGCAGGGGCTAGATGTGCAATACAATCATCAATCCTATTCTGTACGTTGGGCAACGGCGCCCGATAGCCCGATCGCTGAAGTGCTTTTACCTGCTAACTTTCCGGTGGAGGTAAAGGCACTGAAACAACTAGCAAACCTAGCCACAGTCAAACATCCGGCTGGAGGGCAAGTTTGTCGGGTCTGTGCCACGCCAGATTTTCACCCAGGTGATGCGGGGGTGGCGATCGGTTCCGTGGTGGAAACATCGGGACAGGTGATTCCGGCGGCAGTTGGCTCAGACATTAACTGTGGCATACGGTTACATGTGGTTGATTTGGCGGTGGCAGACTTTTTAGCTCAGCGCGATCGGTTTGTTGAGTTGATGAAAGGGGATTTCTTCTTCGGCAACCGGGATGTCACGATGACGGCTCAAACCATGCAAGCCCTGTTTCAGCATGGAGTCGTCGGTTGGTTAGATGCCATCCTGGATCGCCCAACTGGGAGCGTTGTGCAGTCTGATCTGAGTCAGCTTGCCAGCGAGATCGATCGGATTTTTCTCAATGGCTCGATGGCCGGGCATACTCAATGGGCCCCAGAGGAGCTAGTTCCAGCCACCGGGCTAGTCCGAGATGGCGGATTGGCAACCATTGGCGGTGGTAATCACTTTGTGGAAGTCCAGTGGATCGAGCAGGTAGAAGATCGGGCATTAGCGTATCAATGGGGGGTTCGAGCTGGACAACTTGCTTTCATGATTCATTCTGGCTCTCGCCATGTGGGCAAGTACATCGGTGGCATGTGGCGCGATCGCGCTCAGACCTTGTGGCCAGAGGGAACCAAATATCCCACTTCCCGTTTGTTTCCCCTGTCATCAATTGCCCACCCAGAAGCCGTGACGGATTACTTGCAAGCTGAAGCGACGGCAGCGAATTATGCCTTTGTGAATCGCTTACTGCTGGCAGAACTACTCCGCTTACGGTTGCGCCAAGTTTATGGAGATGTGGCCGCTCCACTTGTGTATGACTTGCCTCACAACATCACGCTGCCAGAGGGACAGGGCTGGGTCACTCGTAAGGGAGCTTGCCCTGCTCATGATGGTCAGCCGGTGATCATTCCTGGCTCGATGGGAACACCCTCCTATCTTCTCGTGGGCTTGGGTAATGCTGACTGGTGTTGTTCGGCCTCTCATGGAGCGGGACGATCTCGCTCTCGGTTTGACTTAACCCGTCAGGGCAATCAGGAAAGTGAGGCGGAGTTAGGGTTAACTGGGGTCGATTGCCTGACCTTACGGGCAGAACGCCGGATTGAAGAAGCTCCTGCTGCCTACAAGCCAATTACACCTGTGATTGAGGCTCAAGTGCAGGCTGGACTGGTGCAAGTCGTCGCTCGGATGCGTCCCATTCTGACCTTTAAGGCGTGAATCGGGTCGTTAGCAATGGATTGATCAGCTAGCAAATTGAACAACATTGATTTGCTAGCTTGATCTTGGTCATTACTTTTACCTCAATGATCGTTACTTCCGCTCAAGTTGTCCTTACTTCCGCTCAAGTTGTCGTTACTTATGTTGAAGCTGTAGTTACTTCCGCTCAAGTTGTCGTTACTTATGTTGAAGCTGTAGTTACTTACACTCAAGCTGTCCTTAGTAACGATGAAGCTGTAGTTACTTACGGTAAAGCTGTAGTTAGTAACGATGAAGCTCCAGTAAAGAAAATCTTCGATCGCTTGCCAATTGCTGAAAAGGCTGCCACCTAAATTGGTTCTTTAGCGGGGGGAACGATCGCAAGTTTAGTTAAATTGGCATCTAGTTCCCGGAGCAGCGCAAAATCAGGTTCAGGTAAGGGCTGATTTGCTATTCCCGCCGCTAACTCCTGAGCCGATAGTTTTTCTAAAAAATTGAACGCTTGCCGGAATTGACGAGCATCTGCCGCGATCGGGGCATCAAAGTGACAAGGAATAATGCGCTGAAAATTCCAGCCTGCGACCTGATTGGCCCACAGTAAAGTTTCTTTAGGAGCACGATTTAGAATCAAGGCTTGCAAAATTGGCGCTACTACTAACCGACCGCCTCCCCGCAATGCCTCAAATGATTGCTTCCAATCTTCCTGCCATTGGAACGGAAACAACCCAAAGTAGGCTTTTCTGGAGCGATCGAGCGCCTGACGTGCATTGTTTAGTACTTGTCCCCATCCCAATACCTTGAGCGCATGGGGGCGGAAATAAAAGGCAAATAACGCAATCCGTTGCCAGCCTTTACGGCGAGTGATGGCATCATCCTCAACGGGATCAACCACATCATCTTTGGCATGGAACAACAAGGGATAGGGATCCAGTTGGACGATCGCAGGTGGATCTTTGGGTACCGACACAACAGCATCGGTGACCAGTAAAGTACCAGAGCGACGATCGAAGAATGCTACTTCCTCAAACGGTCCTAATCCTAAACTGATGGGTCCCAAAAAAGCATAGTCAAACTGCCGACCAAAGGGAGCGCGACGGCTATCGGCTGGCAATACTTGAGTGCGCTGGGTCGGTAGCCCTAACCAACTCAAAGGTAAGTTCACCGGAAAACTCCATTGGTTGGGGGCAACAAAAATTTGAGCTGTGGGAAATTGTCGCGCAAACGGTCCAACAAATACCTTGTGCTCCAGCCCTGACACGGTTGGCAGAATGATGTATTTCACTGGGCCATGTTCGGCAACGAGTTCTTGCATGAGTTGTAGACATTCTGAAGTCGGCGCGATCGGAGCATAAACCAGCAATCCGCCTTCTTCTAGCTTGATCACCGTCATCCGGACGGGCACGACGACATAAAAAATTCCTTGAACCTGATCAAATGTCCAGACGGTATCTTTGACCACTTCTGTCCGCAGGGTGCGGCGCTGGCGATAGGGGTAGATGGGCACTAAATACCAAAACCGCCATAACCAATCACTTGGACGACTGTACTGCTCTTGGATTGCCTGCTGATTCATCGTGGTGTGATCCACTCCGCGACCCCTTTCCCGACCATGCTAGAAACTATTTTAAAGCCCTGCTGACCGCAGGAAACTGGGAAGAGCTGAATCCCTGAGGCAAATTCCTACGGAACTTTCAGGGACTGGTGTGAAGTCTGATCCAATTAGGTCCCTTTGTAGATTAAGTTCCTATGCTGTTGGTTGCTCAAAGTCCCCCCCTGATCCCAGATTTAACCCATCCGCAAGAATTACTTCAGTTTGGTCAGCAGTTTGTGCAAATCAGCCAATGGCTGGTGTTAGTGCTGATGGGATTTGGGCTTGTCCTCGCCGCGATCGCGTTTGCTCTACGCCGCGATCGCCCCATTTGGTTAGATACCCAACTATTACAATATGACCAATTATGGCGGGGCGTCCGTCATGCTTTATTGATCCTCGTGATTTTGACCACAGGCTTTTTCCTCTGCTCAACGCTGGCAAATCGGTATCACAATTGGGAACAGGCGAAGATTACCCAAGTAGCTAGCAGTGTGGCAGGGGAACGGGTTGAGCAACCCACTCCGCAGGTCCGCTACAAGGTGGAAGAGCCTTACACCACAATTACGTATATTGATGGCAAACCAACAGAAGTGGAAAAACGGCGACAAGTCGATCGCTTTCTATCGCCCAGTGCTTCTCAAGCGGAAGTGAAATTGACCCAAGCCACCGATCCGGCGACTGAGCGGCTCATTTATCAATCTGAGTTTAGTGCCAACTATCAGGTGACGAATTCGCTGGATGTTAGCCAGGACTTTGTGTTTGAAGCCCCGCCCCCGTTTGGTTACACGCTACTCCAGGACTACCGAGTTCAACAAAATAATCAGCGTTTAGAACCCAAAAATCAAGGCGAGTATCAGTTCCCTCTCCGGTTAGCGCCGGGTGAATCAAGCCAATTTCAGGTAACGTACAAAGCCCAAGGTGCACCCCGATGGGTCTATAACGCTAATGGTCGGTTACTGTCTAAGTTTCGGTTAACGGTGTTAGCCGACTTTCCCAATGCTGACTTTGCCAGTGGCATTATTCCCACAGAAACCAAAGTCGAAGGACGGGGAACCCGCTTTACCTGGGTATTTGCCGACAATGTTTCGGTGCAAAATCCCTTTGGTGTATTTACGGCTACTCAACGCTTCCGCAATACGGGCGTATTACCCCGATTATTGTTGCTAGCTCCAGCCGTCTTCCTCTGGTGGCTGTTGTTGCTGTATTTAGCTGTTTCTGGGTTACGGCTACAGGATGTGGCGATCGCCGCAGCGGTTTTCTTTGCTTGTTTACTCTGCCTGACTTATGCAAGTCGTTTCATTGATGCCAAGCTTGCCTGGGGCGTTGTGTTGTGGGTATTATTCGCCTTTGCTTGGGGTTTAGGGTCACAGTACCGGGGGCGCTGGGGTGCGATCGTTGCGACTTTAGGTGGAGCGGTTCTCCCAGTCATTGCTTTTTTAGTTCCCTACACTGGCATTACCCTAGGTGTTGCCGGATTACTTTCTGTGGTTTGGTTAATGCAGCGCTACTTTGAACACCGCCCTGTCCAAGAGGCCTAGAGTCAGCGATCGGTCCTTTTCTAGTAGAATTTTCCTGGTTGCTTAACCAGGGAAATTTTTGTTTCTATCTACTACTCTGCTTGATAGAGAAACCAATCAAGCTAAACTATTGTTGTTATTAGAAGAATTTAAATTTCTGTTAGATTGTGATCCGGCTCATTTAAATCAGCCAGAAGTCTCTTGTACTCTGGATTGGGGTACAGTGTGCTGATAATTTCAGATTATTTAAATCGATCACATTCAAAACCTGAAATATGGCTCAGCGGATTTTAGTAGTAGATGACGAAGATCGAATTCGCGAAATTGTTCGCGCCTGTTTAGAAGATCTTGGTGACTGGACCGTAGACACGGCTGCATCCGGCAGTGAAGGAATTCTAAAGGCAATTTCAGAACCATTTGATGCGATTTTGTTAGATGTTTCCATGCCAGATATGGATGGAGTCACTTTTTTCGAGCGATTACAAACAAATCCTAAAACCCAAGCGATTCCAGTGATTTTGTTAACAGCAAAAGTATTACCAGCTGATAAAGCCCAATTTGCCGAACTGGGTGTAGCGGGAGTGATTAGTAAGCCGTTTGATCCGATCGCGTTATCGGATGAAGTCGGGCAAATTTTGCATCGAGTCGCCTAACCTGTTACTCCCTGAGCAAACCCACTGGATGCTCTGAAACAATCGATCGTATTAATGCACGTTGCCTGCAATTCTCACTGCCCAAACCAGGATTAAACAGCTATTCCTCTTCCTCTGCCTGAATTTCTTCCCGGCGAGAAGGTAAAGCCGGTGAGCTGGTGTTGGTGTGGTTAACTGAGGTTTGCCCCATATGGCTGCTGGTAGTGCTCTGACTCTGATTGATCGAGGGAGACTGTAAGGCTTCAGCAACTGGATGATAAAGCAAGGTGAATAGACAGGAGCAGCCGGCTAACACCAATAGATCGAGTTCTTTACTTCTAAGCTTGGGTTGACGGCGTTGGCTAGAAACAGGAAGTAAAATCGGTCTACGTTGGCGTGGCATGAGTGAAATGTACTCCAGAAACAATGGTTCAGATGCGCAAGAATCAGCGGAGAACTAGAGCTGCCCCACTAGCAACCCTCTCCTTAGTTCAGCCTACTCAGTATACCCATGATGTTCAGGAAGAGTACGTCATTTGGTGACTGAGTGGCTGCTTTCAAGCTAGACGAGCCTGGCAGAGATTAGTTTCTTAGGCAAGCCCTTAGGAGCAACTCTATTGGTTTTGCGAGTCATTCAGTCCACTATAGGAAAAGCTTATACTTTAGCTGAGTAATTCGTATGGATAGAGTACCGTCGAGCTATTGACGTTTCGTAATAAAACTTTTACATTTATTTACAATAAAACCAATCGTTCAATTCTACATTTCTACTTCTGCCTTGCCTGAACAATCAGCCAATCGCCTGAAGTAGTCCACCCCTTAGAAACTCATTTGGATTCTCCTTAGTGTTTACCCGGCAGCTAGTCGGGTTTTTTATTGATTAATTCATCACAGAAAAAACTGCTACTGACCTCAGGTATGGCTCTCAGGTGTTGACTACCTGTTGAATGTGATGCAGTAGGTCTGTCATTGAGGTAGAGTACGGCAAAATTTGGGTGGCTAACTGTTGAATTACTTCTGGCAGGTCGGTGGCGATCCGAGGGCGATCGCTCAGGTGCGAGTAGCGATGATCCAACACTAATACAGGGGGTTTCGCCGTTAGATGATGTAGGGCAACCAACTGCTCGACCACAGTTCCTGGTAGTTTGGGGGTTGTGCAGCCAATTAGCAGCAGGTCAATACTTTGGGATTGAACTTGATACAGCACCTCTTGCCACGAACGGGCGATCGACCCACTGAAGCCAGCTGTCTGGAGGTATTGCATTAAGGCTTGCAGCCATTCAGTTTCCTGCGGTGGGCTGCCCAGGGTTGGAGGGACTGAAGTTGGCAGACTGGTTGTCTCAATGGAAATCGGTAAGGTCGCTAGATCGATCGCCAACACCACGGGTCGCCAAATGTAACCAGCGGCTATTTGCACAACTCGTAATAGGGCGGAGGCTTCTGGGTCGCCATCGGCAAACGGTTTCGTGTCAGGAGCGGCTAGACAGGGGAAAACGATCAACCCAGGAATTTGATTGGCGGCTTGAGCCGTAGTGGGGTCAAGCATGACTAAGGGTAGAGATGCCAGGAACGTATGATGACTATATTGCTGGAAGTAAACATCTGGGTTGGGAACCGCTTGATCGAGTAAGACCACATCCGGCTTCCAAACCCGTGCCAATAGTTCTGCCTGTTCTAGGTCGTCAGCCTCTAAAACCCGGTAGTGGTGGGAATGCAGCAATTGATTCAGATCTAAAGTAGAGTGATGCCACGAGGAAGAATTGGCTTCGTCAAGTAAGGGTGGACTGAGGCGTAGAATAGTGAGCTTCGTTGTGGTTGTCCTCGACTTGGGCGCGATCGGTTCAGTGATAAATTGTTGCAGCACAGTTTGTAAGGCTTTGGGTGCGATCGGCATACTGAGAAACCCGTTGGCATGGCTATGTCGGGCTTCTTCCTCATCTGCTGTCGTAGCCGTCACCACTACTGGAATTTGTCGAGTTTCTAGATTTGATTTCAGGAGCGTCAAAACATCCCAACCAGATAACAGCGGCAAAAGTGGATTCAAGAAAATGATGCAAGGTTGCAGGCGACGGGCTTTTTCTAGAGCCTCGGTGCCCGATCGAGCAATGACTACCCGATACCCTAAACCAGTCAATTGATCCGATAATGCCTCGATCGAGGGAGGCGAGGCTTCTACAATTAAGACCAATCGGTTGCTGGAACTGATAGCACGAGAACCAGATGGTGACAATGGATCCGCAAATGACATCTGGGATAAGGTGGTGGGCGCTAGGGTATGTAGCGGCACCCGCCTACTGGGGGACAGAGGCGATAACTGCGAATCGTTGAAATCCTCTGAGTTCGCGACTCTGGAAGAACGGTTAGGCTGGGCAGGCGTAGGAGGTAATAGCACAGTAAATTGACTACCCTGACCTTCTTTCGACAGAAACGTGACATCACCACCATGGAGTCGGGCTAAACGCTGAGTCAGGACTAAGCCTAATCCAGTTCCTTCAAAGCGGCGGGTTAGCGGATTTTCGAGCTGTTGGAATTTTTGGAAAATTAAATGCTGTTTGTCAGCTGGAATGCCCATCCCCGTGTCCCAGACAGTGCAGGCAATCCAACCGCCCCAATAACCAATTTTTAGCCCGATCGGATTGTCGGGCTCAGTAAACTTCAGAGCATTAGACAGTAAGTGAACGAGAATCTGCCGCAACCGTAATTCATCGGCCACGATCGTTTCTAAACCAGGTTCGATCTCTAACGAAAATTGGGCGATCGGGCAATCATCAGCAGCGATATCCTGCTTACTTTCAACTAGCCATAATTGTTTAGCTTGGTCAAATGCCCGGCTACACACAGATGGAATGTTTACAGGTTCAAACACCAAATCTAACTGTCCGGTTTCAATCCGGGTCAGATCAAGAATGTCATTGACCACGGTCATCAAGTGACGACCACTCTGATAGATCAGTTGGGCATAGTGAATCTGCCGCTGATTCAGTGCTCCTAATGTCTGGTCTTTCAACAAACTAGATAGACCTAAGACTGCCGTGAGGGGAGTTTTAAGTTCATGGCTAATGCAGGCTAAAAATTCATCCTTGAGCCGATTTAACTGCACTAGATCGGCATTTTTAGCGGTGAGTTCTCTGGCTAGCTGCTGTTGTTCGGTAACATCCTGCGCCAGAATTAGCCATAGCGTCTCTGTTAATGGGACAGTCCCATGCGTGGAAAGTTCATCAACGTCGGTCGAGGGAGTAGAGATGAGATTGGCCAGGCGGAAGGAGAATGACGATTGCCCCGCTGGTTCAGCAGTCCGGTGGTCTTCCAGACGGTTAGTTTGATTACTACTATCTACTAACGGGTGAGGCAGCACTGCCCCTAATGGAATTTTGATAAACTGCCAAATGCGTTCCTGTCCATCTTTTAGGGCACAGACACAAATACAGGTATTGGGCTTAGTCCCGATGTAACATAAAGGCGCATTGGTTAAAACCGGATCGGCGATCGCTGTTCGATCAGGCTGGTTAAATTCAGGCTCCAGCGATCGGTTGGAAGTAGCCAGTTCTAGTTCAGCCGTCTCCAGCACTTGGGCAGCATCCCGTCCCACACAATCTGGTTCTAGTAATCCTCCCACCTGCTCTTGCCAGAGCATATTCTGAATCACCACTCGCCCCTGGCTTGTTTGTAGCATCAGGGGTAAAGGCAACCGATCTAGCAATTCTAGAAGCGCGGTTGAGGCCTGAGCCTCGGTTGGGGTAGACAATAGATCCGTGCCACTTGTGGGAGACAAGGAGGCGTGGTTCACCTGAAGATGATGAATAATTTGCTGCTGAATCTGAATCTGCTGTTCCAGTTCCTGTTTTTGGGTCAGCAACTGTTGCATCAAAGAAACGATCGGTTGCCGTTGAGGTTGATGGCGGTCTTGAATTAATTGAGTGATCTGTCCGGTTAAGGGGAGGAAGGGATCTGGGGGTGTGAGATTGGTCGTTAGTAGCTCGGCGGTCAATACTCGTAGGAGTTGAATTTGATTGAGTAAGCCTAAATAACACCCTTGCCGATCCACAAAAGCATAGGGGGCTGAATCAGCAAGCTGCAAATGCCCCAAGAGTTGCTCCAACGTCAAATCTGCTGGCAACACTAGTACAGATTCGACGATCGACGGCTCTAGCTCTAGCAGTGGGGTTGCTAAAATAGGTGCATTAGCGGGTATTCTGGGGACAGAGTGTTCTAATCCTATCGTCAGTACATAGGACATTAGCGTTGGTAAACTGACGATTCCGATTGGGTAATGCTGTGCATCAATTACCACTAGCCGATTAATTTCCATCTGGCTAAATTCAGCCAGAACCATAGCTAGAGTCGCTGTAGCTGAGCAAGTAGGGATAAGTTCTATCAATTCTGAGAGACAGGTAGTGTGCTGAGACATGGAAAACCTGCCTTAAAAGGACACAATGACGCGGCAATGAGTCAGTCTGCACTGGTCGTCCCCAATCAGAATACCGCAGCATCCTTGACAGATTGACCATTAATTCCCTATCGAGCCACCAAAGATGGGACAAAACTTGGTAGCCAGAAGTTTAACTTGATGGGATTCAGAGTTCCTCCCCCGATCGCTACCTTTAATTATGGCGTTCTGTAGCAGCAGATCACGTTGCACTTATAATTAATTAAGTGTTTAATCTTAACGAAATATTAAGTTTCCCAGATAATTGCTACCTGATTTGTAAAAACCTAGTTTCTTTGCCCCAGATTCTGCTTGGTTCGCCTCTAGTTCTGACTCTGCTTTATCCTATTCATCTGCAAAGCCTTGCGTCCCCAACTTTTTATTGTCACCCTTTTGACCCTTGACTCCCTGACTCAGACCATCCTAAAGGTTCTGGGTGACGATCGCTATCATGTTATTTACGCTCAGAGTCAGGCTCAATTCTTTCAGCTGATTGAGCAGGAAAAGCACCATCTGGATTGTCTCATTCTCCAACTCAACAGCGATCTGCCCCCAATCATCACTTGGCTATACGGTCAGGCAAGCTTGTTGCCCGCTGTGCTAATTGATGCTGCGTCGGGGCATACCACGACAATTCCTGCCTCTGTGGAGGGAGGCGATTCAGATCGTTCTGTACCGTTACTTGAACTACCGTTTACCTATCACACGGCAGAGGTTCACGTTACAGTTGACCAGTTGCCGGAAATCAATTGCTATATTGATCAAGCCATCCGCCAGTTTTTGGCACTTTCGCCCAACTGGCGCTCGGAACCCCCTGTGATGACTGATCTGATCCGCGACCAGTCAACGTTGGATGTTTTAATCCGCGAACAAGATCGACTTACTGAAAAACTTAAGGAGCGACTGGGATACCTGGGTGTGTACTACAAACGGAATCCGCAAAACTTTTTCCGCCATCTCCCTGCTCACCAGAAACAGGAATTACTGGACAAGCTCAAGTTAGAATACCGGGACATTATTCTACGATATTTCGCTAATGATGGTACGCTGAACCAGCGGATTGATGATTTTGTCAATACAGTATTTTTTACAGACATCCCGGTAGCTCAAATCGTTGAAACCCATATGGAGCTGATGGATGAGTTTTCTAAACAGCTAAAATTGGAAGGGCGAAGCGAAGAAATTTTGCTGGATTATCGTCTGACTTTAATTGATACAATTGCTCACCTATGCGAAATGTATCGGCGCTCAATTCCTCGAGAATCTTGAAAAGCTGAACTGAATCCATGAGTCCTCTAAAAAAAACTTACGTTCTGAAACTCTACGTAGCCGGAAATACGCCGAACTCAATTCGGGCACTAAAAACCTTGAACAATATTTTGGAAGAAGAGTTTCAGGGAGTATATGCCTTAAAAGTGATTGATGTGTTGAAAAATCCTCAACTAGCAGAGGAGGATAAAATTCTGGCGACCCCTACTTTAGCTAAAATTTTGCCGCCACCTGTGCGTAAGATTATTGGAGATCTGTCCGATCGCGAAAAGGTGTTAATCGGATTGGATCTGCTCTACGAAGAACTGCGCGAGGAAGAAGCTGGAATTGAGTAAGTTAAAGGCGTTATCTACACTACGTTTTATGCTAAATGTAGCGGATGGCTGATCTAGGCAGAAATTGCAGCTTAAATTACCCTTTTTATGAATCAACTTAATCAAGTAACACAGAGTGATCAACCCAACGCCATTGGGGTACAGAAAATCCGTACTCTGATTGAAGGGTTCGATGACATCAGTCATGGTGGATTGCCTGTGGGTCGAACTACTCTAGTCAGTGGCACATCCGGAACGGGCAAAACTCTGCTTGCCGTGCAATTTTTGTATAACGGGATTACCTGCTTTGATGAAGCTGGAGTATTTGTCACTTTTGAAGAATCACCGACTGACATCATTAAAAACGCCTTTAGTTTTGGTTGGGATCTACAAAAACTGGTAGATGAAGGGAAATTATTTATTTTGGATGCCTCTCCTGATCCCGAGGGGCAAGATGTTGTCGGCAATTTTGATCTATCGGCATTAATTGAACGCATTCAGTACGCGATTCGCAAGTACAAGGCAAAGCGCGTCTCGATCGATTCCGTCACCGCTGTGTTCCAACAGTATGATGCCGCTTCTGTAGTGCGCCGCGAGATTTTTCGACTGGTAGCTCGCTTAAAGCAAGTGGGCGCTACCACGATTATGACCACCGAACGGATCGATGAGTATGGTCCGGTGGCTCGGTTTGGGGTCGAGGAGTTTGTATCAGATAATGTGGTGATTGTTCGTAATGTGTTGGAAGGGGAACGTCGGCGCCGCACGGTTGAGATTCTCAAACTACGGGGCACCACTCACATGAAAGGTGAGTATCCCTTTACCATCACCAATCATGGAATCAATATCTTCCCCTTGGGCGCGATGCGTCTGACGCAGCGATCGTCAAATGCGCGAGTCTCTTCTGGCGTCAAGACATTGGACGAAATGTGTGGGGGCGGTTTCTTCAAAGACTCGATTATTTTGGCAACTGGTGCAACTGGAACAGGCAAGACTCTACTGGTCAGCAAATTTCTGGAAGATGCCTGTGTCCGGGGTGAACGAGCGATGTTATTTGCCTATGAAGAATCTCGGGCTCAGTTGTCTCGGAACGCTTCCTCTTGGGGCATTGATTTTGAAGAACTGGAACAGCAAGGCTTACTACGAATTCTATGTACCTATCCAGAGTCGATGGGATTAGAAGACCATCTGCAAATTATTAAGTCCGAAATTGCCGAATTCAAACCGTCACGGATTGCGATCGATTCTCTGTCTGCCCTGGCTCGGGGGGTAAGTAATAATGCCTTCCGGCAATTTGTGATTGGCGTAACGGGATTCGCGAAACAGGAAGAGATCACGGGCTTTTTCACCAATACCACGGATCAATTCATGGGGTCACACTCGATTACCGACTCTCATATTTCCACGATCACCGACACGATTTTGCTGCTGCAATATGTGGAAATCCGGGGTGAAATGTCCCGTGCTCTCAATGTCTTCAAAATGCGGGGATCCTGGCACGAAAAGACGATTCGCGAGTATACCATTAGCGAGCATGGACCGGAGATTAAAGACTCGTTCCGTAACTTTGAGCGGATTATCAGTGGTTCACCTACACGGGTTTCGGTGGACGAAAAAAGTGAGTTGTCTCGGATTGTTAAAGGGGTGCAGCGCGATAGTGAGTAGGAATTGTCATCCAGTTTTGCTGCTGGCAAGTAGAATATTTGCAACCACAGTGGATATCTGGAATGGCACAAGGGTGGACGATCGCTGCCAAACCGCTCGTCGAGCTAGTGGTTTTCACCTGGCTATTCTTGCTAGTTAACACCTTGTTATTGGGTCAGGTATTAGCCCATTTAGGTATCAGTTCTCGCCTGTTGCCAGGGCTATGGTACGAGGTAGGCATCCTCCCCACTCAACGCCTCCCCCGATCGCCAGCCCAGGTGATGCCAACTTGGATTATATTTAGCAGTTTAATTCTGCTGCGTGGGACTCAGGACTGGCTAATTGTCACCTTGATAGCTGTGTTTGCGGCAGGCTTAAGCGACTATCTGTTTGCTAGAACAACTCATCCCAATTACCACAGTATTTTATACAGCTACCTGGGGTTTCTGTTGGTTCGGGGCTATTTAGAAGTAGACCTGTTATCTGCCCTATTTTCGATCGCGATCGGTTGCCTGTATAACCGTCTACTTTGGGATATGACCCCCACAGAGAATGCGATCGCCTGGAAACATTATCTTTTAGGCTTTATTGCCGGAATTGCTGCTGCTCATTGGCTAGAAGCGCTGACCAGTGTGTTACCAGCCAGCGCTTTATGGTAAAGCTAAGCGATCGTTATCAAGATAAGTTTTGCTAGGAAACCTATTTCCAACTTATCTTGACGATTAAGAGGATTAACTGGCTAATCTACTTAAATCTAGATTCGTCGGGACAGTGACTTGAGATGAAACAGTTACGTTATACCGAATATTGAGTGCAAAAGGAGTGTAGTGGTTCTTGGGATCTTTCGTATAGTCATAAAGTCCCTTCAAAAATTGCTCTGCACTTGTATCTATTGTGCCATTGCAATTTTGGTCCCACTTTAACTTGCTGTAATCAATAGTGCCGCCAAATTCGATCGTATGTATACCTGCTGACAAAGGAGCCAGCATTACAGTATAGCCATCAGCGATCGTCTCTTTCACTTTTAGTCCTGGTGTATACCCGGCTGCTGTAGAATCATCTGGCACAGTAAAAGAGAAAGGTTGAGCAGAGAATTGGCGATAGTGTATCCAGGCTGTACCTTGAATAAGTGATTGACCGTCAAGCTCGAAAAATATTCCTCTCTCACTATTACACTGGATATTGATTGTATCAATAATGGTCTTAGCCGCTATACGGGAATCTTCAGCCGTCCAGGGAGAGGGCATTCCTACTTCCTCCACAGCAGTATTGAGTACAGGGATAAATAGTGTCGTACCAGCAGCTACGGCAATATTACGTTCTACCATGCCACCTGATGGATCATCTGAAGATGATAATCCTACTAAAGCTAATACTGAGCCAATTTGGAAGAATGGGTTGCCATCTGCTAAAGGGTTGTTTTTAGAAGGAGTTTCATCGACATACTGCCACCACTTATTTAAATACTCTGCTTGGGATAACCCATTGACATTGCTATCAGGATCGATAACACGAGAACTAGGGGCTACGCCACTACAGCTTCTATGGTGCTGATGCGACGGGGACTGAAGTGGATCGTCATGCCGACTATACGATCCTCGTTGATGATGTAATGGTGTATCTAAATCATTGGCAATGGCACAGGTATGTCTAGAGTGAGTTGATAGGGGTTCTTGCTGCCATCGGGAAGAAGTGGAGTATCTAGAATTGGGTTCGCAGGCAAATGGTTTTGACATGGCTATAACCTCTGATTATTTCCTTCTCACTAATTATTTGCAGCATGATTTCTTCTAGCTAGCACAATTGCTTTGCTTGAATTAATTTGCCAAAAACTTATAGCTAATTGACTGAAACTGCTATAAACTCAGTGAGGTATTTTATGCTAAAAAAAGTAACTCAAAACCGTAGCAAGATACCCTCAAAGATGCGGACTGATGGTATCTCTATCAATACAAAATTTGATTCTACGGTTGGCAGTGCGTAGTTTGTTCTAAACAGATTATGGCAGTGTTTATACTTATAGATTCCTAAATTTGATATTTGTTTATGTTTTATTCTTTATCAGAGAATAACGGGATCATTACAATTGTTGGATCGCTGAAGCTTAAATATTAGAAAATCAGTTAGTCCACTATTGGATTTAGATTGATATGCGCCGTTCTATTCACTGTGTAATTGCGATCGTAGCCGTTAGCTGGTCGATCGGGTGGATCGGCAGTCAATTAGGGCTAACTGCTCCTGTTCGAGGCAAACAAGGCATGGTGGTATCGGCGCATCCCCTGGCGAGTCAAGTGGGGCTGAAGATGTTACAGCAGGGAGGTAATGCGATCGATGCGGCTGTGGCAACGACCTTAGCGATTTCAGTGGTAGAACCATTTTCGGCAGGCATTGGTGGGGGTGGTTTTTTACTCCTGCGATCAGGGCAAACGGGGGAAATTAAAGCCTTAGACTTTCGAGAACGGGCACCCCTGACTGCCACTCCCACCATGTATTTGGATCAGGCAGGGAAAGTCCAAGCTGATCGCAGTAAAAAAGGCCATCTTGCGGTAGCCACTCCAGGAACGATCGCGGGGTTGGTAGCCGTCCATCAGCAGTATGGACGGTTGCCCTGGAAAACGGTGGTGGCTCCAGCGATTCAGTTAGCAGAAAATGGATTTCCGGTTAGCCCACGGTTATTAGCGGCAATTAATCGGTCTACGTTATTAGCGGATCCGACTGCTCGACAGATTTTTACCCGCAATGGGACAACGCCTTTACGGTTAGGGGATGTACTGGTACAGCGAGATTTAGCCAAAACCTTGAGGGCGATCGCTATCGATCCCCAAGCGTTTTATACCGGAAATATTGCCAAAGCGATCGCTCAAGATATGCGAGCCAAGGGCGGTTTGATCACGCTGGCAGATTTGCAACGCTACCGTCCCATCTGGCGAGAAGCAATGTGTGGCAATTTTCGATCGGCTCGGATTTGCTCAATGCCGCCACCTTCATCTGGAGGGGTACTGCTATTAGAAATGTTAAACCTGATTGGTAGCACTGATTTAAAGGCAATGGGGTGGCAAAGCCCTCAGGTGTTACATCTCTTGGTTGAAGTAATGAAAATTGCTTACGCCGATCGCGCCGAGTATTTAGGCGATCCGGATTTTGTTCAAGTTCCAGCCGCTGCCTTAACGAGTCCTCACTATGCGCAAATTCGACGGCAAGAAATTGATGCCCAACGGGCGCGATCCTCAGCTACTGTCAAACCTGCTGATCGTCAACTATTACAACGGTTATCTAACCAATCCCTGACTCCGAAACCAGCAGGACAATCACAAACTAAAGAATCAGCAGATACCACTCATTTAAGTGTGGTTGATCGCGATGGTAATGCTATCAGTTTAACCTTCACTGTTAACCTTGGTTTCGGGGCTGAAGTCATTGTTCCAGGCACAGGAATTATCCTAAATAATGAGATGGATGATTTTGCTGTTGCACCGAATGTACCGAATGCTTTTGGTTTAGTAGGTGGTGCCGCTAATGCGATCGCTCCTAGTAAAACTCCGTTGTCTAGTATGACTCCAACGATCGTCACTGAAAACGGAAAATTACGTCTGGTAACTGGCTCTCCTGGTGGTAGCACAATTATCACAACCGTATTCCAAATTGTGTTGAATGTATTGGTTTATAACTTAGATGTTAAAGATGCTGTAGCATCTCCTCGAATTCATCATCAGTGGTTGCCAGATCAGGTGGGAATGGAGCCGGGCTTTGATGCAGCTACTTTAGCCAATTTACGGCAACGAGGACACAACGTGGTGGAAGGGAGAAGTTGGGGCAATGCAAACGCGATCGTGCGAACACCGGAGGGTTGGTTAGAAGGAGCGGCGGATCCGCGAGGTGAAGGAACCGCTGCCGGATATTAGATGGCATTCATTGCCATGGCAATAGAAGGTTGCTCTTTTAAATGATGGCAAAAGAAAAAAAGGTGTAGAGCGATCGTCGAGTTTTGGCTAACTTCTAATTAACCCGTTAGCGATGGCTGTTAAAGATACGAAGACTGTCTGTAGTGGATGCTGGGCAACATTCCGCAGTACAGTACTGGTAAATCAAACAGTATCGGGAGAAATTGATGCCGACTCAGGACAAGTGTTGTACGATCGTGCCCTATTTCAACGTTCATGCTGGAAAGTTAGAGCTGTTTAAGGCACTCTGCGAGCAATTTGTTGACAAGACCAAGGAAGAGCCTTTATGTCTCTATTATGGCTTTAGTTTTGATGGCGACCAAGTCCACTGTCGGGAAGGTTATGAAGGGGCTGAAGGCGTCCTAGCACATCTTGCAAATGTGGGTACTTTATTGGAAGAAGCCCTAAAGATTGCTGATCTCACCCGCCTGGAGATTCATGGACCAGAACCAGAACTAGTCACCCTTAGAGAACAACTGGCTCACCTCCAGCCGCAGTTTTTTACGCTGGAGTATGGGTTTCGTCGCTAACGATCGCTACCTCAGTGGATGTTTGAAGCGGACCTTTAGAGCACTTTTACTTAGCATCCGTACGCTATACCAAAGCTTTAGCCTGGTTCCATAGAGATTGAAGGTCTGTTGGTGCTGGGGATTTGGGAATGTTCATTGATCAACTTCCCCTTAAACTGCATAGAATCTCTATAGTTGCTACGACCATAAGTCTGGTTGTCTTTGACCCCTAATACCCTACATGTTTAATCGGTTGAAAATTGGTACCCGAATTGGTGGTGGTTTCGCGTTAGGACTGACAATTTTAACGGCGATCGGCGTAGCTTCGTATCGGACTACAACTAACCTAATCGAAAATTCTGCCCGAGAGAGAACAACCTATCAGGTGTTGGGGCAACTAAATACGCTAGAAACGGAACTGGTCAATGCAGAGACAGGGCAACGTGGATATATTATTACCGGGCAACCGCGTTATTTGGAGCCTTACGATAACGCCGTAAAAGAGATCGATCGCAGTTATGCTATCCTCCAACAGTTGACTGAAGATAGCCCTAATCGCCAAAGCCGATTAAATGATTTAAAGCCGGTGATTGAAGCTAGGGTCGCGAAGCTGCAAGAGGGCATTCGCCTACGGGACAGTGGGGGCCTAGAAGCGGCACAGAAATTCATTCTGACTGATGAAGGGCGGCGGTTGATGCGACAAGTACGTACCCTGATCACTGAAATTAAAGTAGCGGAGCAGAAACTATTACAACAGCGATCGGAGAACGCTCAAATAGCGGCACACCAAACGGTGAACACGATTGTTTACAGTGTGCCAGCGGCCTTTGTAATTCTGTCGATCGTGGGGATTTGGCTATCCCGCAATATTTCCCAACCATTGCGTCAACTATCCACTACGGCTGAAGAGATTGCGGCTGGAGATTTATCGATTACCTTACCAGAAAGCTACTCTCAGGATGAGACGGGTGTGTTAACGCGCTCATTTAATCAGATGGTTATGAACCTGCGGGAGACCATTCAGATGAATGAGAACCAACGCTGGTTAAAATCAAATCTGGCGGATCTGTCGCAATCGCTGCAAGGGCAACGATCGCTAGAAACGATTGCTCATCTGGTACTCAGTCGGCTAGCTCCATTAATTCAGGCACAACATGGTCTGTTTTATCTGCTCGATGCCAACCAAAACCCGCCAATGTTGAAGTTGCTGAGTAGCTATGCCTACCAAGAGCGCAAGCATCTGGCGAACCAGTTTCGCTTGGGTGAAGGCTTAGTGGGGCAGTGTGCTGTAGAACGACAGCGGATTCTATTAACGGATGTTCCGAGCGATTACATCCGCATTACCTCTGGATTGGGTGAAGCTGTACCGCTGAATATTGTGGTAGCTCCACTTTTATTTGAAGATCAAGTCAAGGGTGTGCTTGAACTCGCTACTTTACATCGCTTCACTGACTTGCAGTTAACTTTGATAGATGAAGCCTGTGATTTAACTGGAGTAATGCTGAATGCGATCGCGGCATACCTGAAAACGCAGGAGTTATTAGAACAGTCCCAACACCTGACTAAAGAGTTACGAGATCAACAGGAAGAACTCCTACAAAGTAATCAGCTTCTGGAAGAGAAGACGCAATCATTACAAGAATCAGAGTTGGTTTTACAACAGCAGCAGGAGGAATTACAGCAGTCGAATGAAGAACTGCAACAGTTGAATGAAGAACTAGAGGAAAAAGCAGAATTACTGGAAACTCAAAAGCAGCAGGTTGAGCGCAAGAATCGGGAAATTGAACAAGCACGCCAAGAACTAGAAGAACAGGCACACCAATTAGCGTTATCGTCCAAATATAAGTCTGAGTTTCTCGCAAATATGTCCCACGAGTTGCGGACACCATTAAACAGTTTACTGATTCTGGCAAAACTGCTCAGTGACAATGATGGTGGTAATCTAACTAACAAACAGGTAGATTATAGTCGCACCATTTATGCGGCTGGGGTAGATTTACTGGCGTTAATTAATGACATTCTCGACTTAGCTAAAATTGAGTCGGGTACGATGCCGATTACGATCGAACCCGTAGCGTTTTCAACCATTCAATTGGAGCTAGAGCGGACATTCCAACCGATGGCAACCAATAAAGGATTGCGGTTTGAGATCCGCCGAGATGCCCAATTGCCGACAACGATCGCTACTGATCCCAGACGGCTTCAACAAATTCTTAAAAATCTTTTGTCTAATGCTTTGAAGTTTACAGAGCAGGGCAGCGTGACTCTACAGATTGAGAAAGCAACCATGAAGCGAATTGCCTTTGTGGTTAGTGACACTGGAATTGGGATTGCCTCAGAAAAACAGCAATCAATTTTTGCGGCTTTTCAACAAGCGGATGGTACTACCAGCCGTAAGTATGGCGGTACAGGATTGGGCTTATCGATCAGCCTGGAACTCGCCCAGTTATTGGGTGGCACGATCGAACTGGTGAGCCAACTGGGGCAAGGCAGTACATTTACGCTCTACTTACCCGAACATCACGCTACTTCCCATCTAACGGTTCCAGATACTTCAATACCAGAGCATAACCACGATCGCTGGTCTGCTGAACCGTTGGCAAGACTGGATGCCTCAGCAACGTTAGTCACACCGCCCCCCCGCACTCTGCCTCCTTGCTCTAATGAGATCGAGGATGATCGGAACAATGTGCAACCGGGCGATCGCCTTCTCTTAGTGATTGAAGATGATCCAAGTTTTGCGCGAATTTTGCTGGATATGGCGCATCAGCAAGGGTTTAAAGTGCTAATTGCCTTACAAGGGCAAGCAGGTCTGCACTTAGCCCAGCATTTTATGCCAGCTGCAATTACGCTTGATCTGCACTTACCCGATATGGAAGGCTGGTCGGTGCTGGAGCAGTTGAAGCATGATCCGACTACCCGCCATATTCCGATTCACATTATGACTGTGGATGAGCAGCAACTCCGAGAATTTCAACTGGGAGCGATCGCTCATATCCAAAAGCCTGTGGCACCGGAAGTCTTGATGCAAACCTTAACGGAAATTAACCAGTTTATCGATCGCCAAATCAGCCATTTACTAGTGATTGAGGATGATCGGGTGCAGGCACAAAGTATTATTGAGTTAATTGGAGGTGAGGATATTGTCAGTACGGCAGCGCATACGGCAGCCGCTGCCCTGGAACATTTGAAATCTCAGCCTTGCGATTGTGTCGTACTCGATCTGGGTTTGCCAGATATGAATGGGTTTGCGTTAATCGAAGCCATTAAACAAGAACTAAACTTGGTAACATTGCCAATTATTATTTATACCGGAAAAGATCTGACAGCAGCGGAAGAAACTCAACTGCGGCGATTAACAGAAACGATTATTGTCAAAGATGTGCGATCGCTGGAACGCTTATTAGATGAAACGGCGCTATTCCTGCATCGCGTTCAGGCAAACTTACCACCCGCTAAGCAACGAATTTTAGAGCAGTTGCAACACCCTGACTCGGCTCTAGCGGGTAAAAAAATTCTCATTGTAGATGATGATGTCCGCAATATCTTTGCACTGACGAGTTTGTTAGAGCAATATCAGGTAGAGGTATTATTTGCCGAGAATGGCAAAGCTGGAATTGAAGTGTTGCAAGCGAATCCAGATACAGGCATTGTACTAATGGATGTCATGATGCCGGAAATGGATGGGTATGAAACGACGCGGTTGATTCGGCAACAGGATCAGTTTCGCTCGTTACCTATCATTGCCTTAACGGCAAAAGCGATGCAGGGCGATCGTGAAAAATGTATTGAAGCCGGGGCATCGGACTACATCACTAAGCCTGTAGACACAAGTCAGTTACTATCCCTGCTTCGTCTCTGGTTATATCGTTAGAATTAAAGCAAACCCTGGTTTGAGATCGTGGCTGAAGTAATTTATGGTTCTAGCAAGGGTGCTGACCCCGGAAGAAATTGAAATTCAATTGCTGATAGAGGCGCTTTACCGCCGCTATGGTTACGATTTTCGTAACTATGCCCTCGCTTCCTTAAAGCGCCGAATTTATCATTTTTTACGAACCGAACAGCTCCCTAGCCTAGCGAAATTACAAGAACAGGTCTTGCACGATCGTGCCTGTGTGGATCGGCTGGTTCTGGGGTTAACGGTAAATACTACAGCCATGTTTCGTGATCCCAGTTTTTATCTGGCTTTCCGAGATTATGCCGTACCGATTCTGCGGACCTATCCCTTCATTCGGCTCTGGCACGCCGGTTGTTCGACGGGACAAGAAGTGTATTCGATGGCAATTTTGCTGCAGGAAGCCGGAATTTATCATCGTTGCCGAATTTATGCAACCGATGCGAATGAAAAGGTGCTACAAATTGCCAAAAGTGGGATTTATCCCCTGAAGCAGATGCAAGACTATACTCGCCTTTATCTCAAAGCTGGAGGACAGCGGGCATTTTCGGAATACTATACAGCGAATTATGGCAGTGCCGTGCTGCGCTCGTCACTGCAAGAGCAGATTGTCTTTGGTCAACACAATTTAGTTACCGATCGCTCATTCAATGAATTTAATGTCATCATTTGCCGAAATGTTCTGATTTATTTTAATCAGATGTTGCAAAATCAGGTACACGAATTGTTTTATAACAGCTTGTGTAAATTCGGCATTCTTGGATTAGGGAAACAAGAAACCATTCGGTTTACTAACTATGAAGCTTATTACGATCCTTTAGCTGCATCGGAAAAGCTATATCGGAGGCGCAACTAGTGCCCTTTGACTTAGTGGCGATCGGCACTTCCTTGGGAGGATTATCTGCCCTCAGAACTATACTGCAAGCCTTACCAAACGGCTTTCCGGCTGCTATTGCAATTGTTCAACACCGTCACAAAGAATCAGCCAATATTCTGGCAACTTACTTGCAACAATTCACCTCACTTCCGGTATCCGAAGTAGAGGATAAGCAGGAAATTCTTCGTGGACAGGTTTATATCGCTCCTGCCGACTATCACTTATTGGTGGAACCCGGTTATTTTTCTTTATCAACCGATGATCCAGTATCGTATGCCCGTCCCTCGATCGATGTGTTGTTAGAATCTGCTGCTGATGCTTACGCCAATCGCACGGTCGGTATAGTGCTGACTGGAGCCAACCAGGATGGTGTGCAAGGATTAGCAGCAATTAAGCAGCAAGGTGGCATTACGATCGTCCAGTCACCAGAAACGGCTGATAGTCCAGTCTTACCCACGGCAGCGATCGCAGCTGTGGCGGTTGATTGGGTACTACCTCTGGGGCAGATTGCGGCGCATTTAGTGCAGCTCTGTCAGCCGTGTTGATGGTTGTCACAGTCAGGTGACCTATCTGTAATCCTTGACTGTGTTCCCCCAATACCCAGAAAATCCCATATTCTGGCGCAATTTTCCCGCAACTTTAACGAGGTTATGCGTAGGGGCTGAGCTGGTCCTGAGCCGCTTATACTTGGTTTTTAACGATGAGGACGGAACACGGAGCATGGTGCAGGACGTAATTACTGACGCTACCCAGAAGCAGTTCTTGTAACCCCGATCGACCCCGGCTGCCAATCACAATTAAGTCTGCCCCCCAACTGTGTGCGACCCGACAAATGCCCCGTCCAGGGCTGTCCGGCAGTTGTTGAAATTCCACATTGATGCCAGTACTCCGAGCGGTGGCGGCGAAGGCTTGTAATGTTTGCAAATTTTCAGCGGCGTAAGTCTGCCACTGTTGCCGCCAGATCTCCAGATTCATTTCGCTGCCTGGAGCCCAATAAATTGTGTCAGCGTTCGGTGGAATGGGTAATGGACTCCCCTCTTCGTCACTTGACAGCACATGTACCAGCATTAACTCGGTTGCTGCTGGTTTGGTCAACCCTAACCCTGCTTGAAAGACGGTAGTGGCTAAGGGCGATCGATCGATCGCAACTAAGATTTTGGGAAACATACACTGCTCCTTATGGAAGGTTTTCGGCTGCCAGTCGGGTTGACGATCTCGACTAGGTCCGGGTTTGCATCCACATCAATTGGGTTGACTCATCAGGTGTTAATCTTCTTGCCAAATTTCCTGGCTGAGTAGATCACCAATGCGATCCCTCAGCAGAAAGTCGTTGCGTTCTAGTTCAGATTCGATATAGCCCCATTCCTGAATGGGGAAGCAGCGACACAGGCAATAGATCGGCTGATGGCGGCTAATAACACCCCGCTGCACCATGTATGTCACTTCATCTTTAATCACATCTAGGGAGTACCGAACGGTCGAAATCATAGCTCCCTCCCCCTAACTTTTACACTTCACCCCTAGCTGAGTTAGTTTTTCCACTATCCCTATCTTCAGAGTAAAACAGCCAATAGGAGCCGGATCAAACCGATCGAATTCTTATTATCTCTGCCCTTACTGATCGGACAACGACACCCAGAATCCTACCAGGAAGCCTAGGATGGTTGAGAAATTGACGGAAGCACCACCTAATTCGTAGGCTTCTGGCATCATGGTGCTGGCAATCATGGCGAGAATGGCGCCCCCTGCGATCGCCTGAATCACTGCCATCACAAGCGGATCACTGCTGCCCTGCAAGAAATTGCCTGCGATTGCCCCTAACCCGCTCAGGAAAACGACTCCACTCCATAACGCCAGAATATGTTTGACCGGAGTGCCCGACTTTTTCATCCCGATCGAACTCGATAAGGCTTCGGGAAAATTGGAAATGAACACGGCTAACAAAAACGATTCGCTGACATGGTGCTGTTGTACCGTCATTCCCAGAACCAGCGATTCCGGAATGTTATCAATCAACGACCCAAACAGAATGGCGAACGGTGCCGATCGCTCGGTCAGTTGCTGAAGCATCGCTTGTTGTTCGGGCAAGGGCAGATCCAGTTCTGTACTATCCAACACCTCTTGTCGCCACCGTTGGCGACGTTGCTCGGCTTCTGCGTGTGATTCAGTCGTGGCTTGGAGCCGTCGAGCCAGAATGCGGCTGAGAGATTGGGATAATTGCGGTGTCCGAGCGAGTACAGCGTTAAAGTCAGCTTGCTTGAATTCATACAGTTCCATCGGAGTGCGCGCGATTACCGTGGCAGAGCGAGGTTCTCCGGTGAGCATTGCCATTTCCCCAAACACTTCCCCGCCCGACAACACAGTAATTAACTGCTGCCCTTTGCGAACTTCGGCTTCTCCTGCCAGGATCAAATACATAGAATCGCCTGGCATACCTTCTTGACAGAGAATGGCTCCCGCTTCGGTTGTACAGAGTTTGAGAAACGGAATAATTGCCTGCATTTCAGCAGGGGGAATATTTTGCATAACTTCAATCTGCGCCAACCGATCGAGAATTTCGGAAGCGGCGTCCTGTCGTTGTTGAAATAAATACCGCCGACTAGATGCTGGATGGCGCAAAAACCCACCCCGTTGGTCGATATACCAATTAATTGAGGTAAATAAACTGCCTCCAGCTAAGAAGCCGATGATGAGGGGCAGAAAGCCACTTTGGCGGTAGACCTGTGTGGTAATTTCAAAGGCGATCGCAGAAAGTAATGTGCCACTGCCAAATGCCATAATGGCTGCCGAAAAGGTGCGACTGGGTTGCCAAACGGCTCCCAAACTTGCCCCTGCTAACAAGCTAGAGGCTCCCAAAATTCCTTGCAAAAAAGCAGTTGCTGACATGGTGTTCTCAGCTTACTGCGAAATTCTGCTTCCGGTAGAAATGTAAACTTGTGATGAAAATTTCGCCTGGAAGACGATGCGGCATCGTTGGTAGACAACTGTGTTGGTGCTAGGAGGCGGTTGGCGCCGGAGCAAATTTATGACGCTTTGCTCCGTGCACACAGCCGTAGCCAATTAGGGGGGTAATGAGTTCTGCTAGTGACAGCAATTCATCTACACCGATGCGGTTGCCGAAGGGGATGCGGTTGTCGTCGATCCCTGTGTCCCCAGTTGGATCAATTCCACCTTATAGCCATTGGGATCTTCTACAAATGCAATCACCGTAGAGCCATGCTTCATCGGACCTGGTTCACGGGAGATCTTGCCCCCTTTGGCTCGGATCGCCTCACAGGTGGCGTAGATATCATCCACCCCGATCGCGATATGTCCATAGGCATCCCCCAGGGTGTATTGGTTCGTGCCCCAGTTATAGGTTAGTTCCAATACGGTGTGGTCGGCTTCGTCCCCGTAGCCGACAAACGCCAGGGTAAATTCACCACCCGGATAGTCTTTCTGCCGCAGTAGTTTCATTCCCAGCAAGTCACAGTAGAACTGGAGGGACTCTTCCAGGTTATTCACCCGCAGCATGGTATGGAGTAATCGCATAGCTTATCCAGAACGCTTCCTCATTTATGGTAACGGTCATTCGGCGATCGTTATCTGCTCCAGGTTCTGATTGGAACTACAGTGGTCCGATCGCGACCGACTCCACTCTTCGGGCTCCTACAGGGGGAGTGAAGCGAAATGTACTATCTGTCACGAAGGGATTTGCCGTCCGCCGCCGAATCGTTTCAGTAATGGCATAGTCAACTTGCTGATCCTGTCCAGAAATGCGGAGTTGCTTGAGATCGGCTGTTGTGGGATCAACAAAAGCATCCAGCGTAAACCCGTCCTGCGCATTGAGAAATTCGTAAGCATAGAGAGATTGGTTGTTAACCCATTGGGGGGCTCCCTTAAAGTTGGGATTTGATAGCAAGCCTAGATCTTGGACGACCTGGCTATCGGCTAATGCTCCCTGGGCAATGACCTGGCGATCGGCGGGCGGCAGTTGCATAAATAGCAGTGACGAAATGCCAATGAAGTAACTATCGTCTAATTGCTCAAAGTCTTCGTAGGACTTGACAGTATATTGCTGTGTATCTGCCCGGTAAATCCAAACTTGCTGCCCATCTCCTACGACTAAGATGTTCACTAGTCCCGCCTTGTCCGGCTGGTTGTAGGCAATCTCAGCCCGGAACTGTTTCGGTGACTGCACGATCGTTGTTGCCTGAACGCCTGCCTTAAAGGTTTGGTCTGAGGTCGTGCCGGTAACTTCCATAATGGAGTCGGTCTGGTAACGATCGCTTTGCACAAATGCCATGCTGGCTCTAGCGAGTAGAGAGAGATCAGGACTTGCTGGGTTTTGGCTTGGTGATTGGGCCAAGGTAGGAGGTTGCCATGAAACCGCTTGGGATTGTCCCCAAAAATTTGTCAGTCCCCAAACTAGACTTGTGCTGAGCAGGGCGATCGTGCCAACCAGAACTTTCATAGTGCCATCAAAGTACAGCGTTACGAATTTACCCTAGCCGATCGACTGCCCTGCCGACTACTGTGCCTGCATCCGCCAACGGGGGGCAATTTGTGCCACAATCTACTCTTGCAAAGGGTTCGGTGAACTCAGTCATATTCAGCACAGGAAAATCATTACCATGAGGCGAAGACAGTTCTGGAAACGGTTAGGGTTATTTGCTGTATTGGGTGTGGTGCTGAGTTGGCTGATTAGTTGCGGGACAGGTACTCCGACAGCGAACAATCAGCAGAGCGGGGATAAACAAACCCTGGAGTTCTGGACGATGCAACTTCAGCCAGAGTTTACGGAGTACTTCAATGGACTAATTGCCGAATTTGAACAACAGAATCCCACGCTGAAAGTGCGGTGGGTGGATGTGCCATGGGCAGATATGGAGCGTAAAATCCTCACGGCTGTTTCCGCCAAAACGGCACCAGATGTGGTGAATCTGAATCCTGGCTTTGCTTCACAACTGGCACAACGGGGGGCTTGGGTGGAACTGGATGATAAAGTGCCTGCTGAAGTGCGGCAACAGTATTTGCCCAACATTTGGAAAGCCAGTATGTTTGAGGGCAAAACCTTTGGTCTTCCCTGGTACTTAACCACGCGGGTGGCTATTTGTAATCAAGATTTGTTGCAAAAAGCGGGGATTAGTAAACCCCCTGCCACCTATGCGGAGTTAGCCACTGCTGCCAAGCAGATTAAACAAAAGACGGGCAAGTATGCCTTCTTTACGACCGTTGTGCCTGAGGATTCTGGGGAACTGCTAGAGTCCTTTGTGCAAATGGGAGTGGAACTGATGGATGCAGAGGGTAAAGCTGCCTTCAACACTGCCAAAGGAAAAGCTGCCTTCCAATATTGGGTAGATCTTTACAAGCAAGGGCTAATTCCCAAAGAAGTATTAACGGAAGGACATCGTTACGCGATCGAACTTTATCAACGCGGTGATAGTGCTGTCCTAGCATCCGGAGCTGAGTTTTTGAACAACATTGCGACGAATGCCCCCTCGATCGCCAAAGCCTCAATTTCCGCTCCACAAATTACGGGCGAGACGGGTAAAAAGAATGTGGCTGTGATGAATCTGGTGATTCCCAAGGATAGTGATGTTCCCGATGCTGCCCTGAAATTCGCCCTGTTTGTGACCAATGATGCCAATCAACTCAGCTTTGCCAAAGCCGCTAATGTCCTACCATCAACCGTAAAAGCCCTTCAGGATAGCTATTTTCAGACAGCACCGGCTAATGCCACTCCGGTAGATAAAGCCAGAGTGATCAGTGCAAAACAGATGCAGGATGCGGAAGTGTTAGTCCCTGCCATGAAGAATGCCAAACAATTGCAACGGGTGATTTACGATAATCTCCAGGCTGCCATGTTAGGACAGAAAACGGTAGACGATGCCCTCAATGATGCGGCGAACCAATGGAATCAGTTGGTTTAGGTTATTTCTCGAAGAATTTATACCTACGAATGTAAGGGGTTAGTATTCGGTCAACCGTCTTGGCGATCGGCCAGGGATGATCTGCCGAATGCTAAACCCGTACAGGAGTAATTCTTCTCCGGAATTTTCGATCGCCTCGTCACCTACTCCTTCTCAACGGCGGTAACCGGAACTTGGGCTAAATCGATCGCCGACTCTGAAGCTGGCTGTGGTTCTACCACATCTGATGCCGATGAGCGGAACGATCGCAGTTTTTGCATGATGGCTTCTCGCTGATTAATCAAATAGATGCTGACTAAGGTTAGCCCCACTCCCCCCCACTGAATCGGACTCAGCATTTCGCTGAGAAATAGGTTGCCGAACAACAAGGCGAAGACAGGAGTTAAAAAGGTCAGCGAACTGAGACTGGTTAAACTACCACTGGCAGCAAAGTAGAAAAACAGACCATAGGCGATCGCGCTGCCAAAGAGGGTCGAGTACCCCATTGCCACCCAATTTGACCAGTCCAAGTTCACCCATTGATTGACCTCGACCTGGGATGACAGCGCAAATAAGGGTAAGCCGCCTAGAATCATGTGCCAGCCGGTTGCCGCGACCGGATCAGCATGACGGCTAACATAGCGCATTAACACAGTGCCAACTGCCATTGATAAGGCAGCGAGCAGCATCAACCACTGACCATTCTGAAACAGATCGTGTAGCAGATTCACGCCTAAGTGCGAGGCATCAAATCCAATGTTGCCTTGAAATAGCCCCATGATCCACTCGTCCGGTAGCCCCAACAGGCTAATCCCTACAATCCCGAGTGCCAAACCCAGCCAGCCGATCGCCCCAATATGTTCACCAAACAGCCAGAGTGCCATTAATGCGACTGCGATCGGTTGGGAGTCAATCATCACCGAACCTAAGCCTGCCCCCGTCCGCACTAAACCCTCAGCCAGAAATCCTTGAAATAAGGTGCCATCCACTACCGCAAATAGAGCAATCCATAACCAAGCGCTCCACCCTCGGGGTTGAGGTCTACCCATTAGCACCGCGCTGAGTAATACCAAGATCCCAGCTGGTACCAGACGAATACCTGCCATAAATAAGGGAGTTGTGTTAGGAATTACCCCTTTCATGGCAACCATCGCGGTGCCCCAGAAGAAAAATGGGGCGATCAGGAGCAGGGAGGCAAAGGGTAAGCGAGATTCAGTCAGTTTGGATGGCATGGGTTTAATCGGGAACGCCGAAAAATAATGAGGCAACGAGACGATCGCTTTCCACGATTGTACCCAATCTTATAGTTATGTTAAGTATCTCCTCGGGCTTGCTTAACAATAGGAGTTAAGGCAGATAGAGCAGAGCCGCAGGAGTAGGCTAAGATACGAGTCCCAATCGCTGGCTGCCTGTCCCTGCTGGTTGGTGATTGTTAATTTACTGAATACTGACAATTATGCTTTGGTTTCTAAAACGGCGATTTCGTAAACAAATAGCGCGGATTGAGATTAATGGTGCGATCGCAGGAGGCACACGGAAGCGGGTCCTAGAAGCGCTGAAAACTGTAGAGGAACGTAAGTTTCCCGCCCTATTGCTGCGCATCGATAGTCCTGGTGGCACGGTGGGTGACTCGCAGGAAATTTATCAAGCGCTGAAACGGTTGCAAGATAAGACGAAAATTGTCGCGAGCTTTGGCAATATTTCGGCATCCGGTGGAGTTTACATCGGTATGGGCGCGCAACATATTATGGCGAATCCCGGCACGATCACGGGTAGTATTGGCGTTATTTTACGTGGGAATAATTTAGAACGTCTGTTAGATCGGGTTGGCGTATCGTTTAAGGTGGTGAAATCAGGACCGTATAAGGATATTCTGGCGTTCGATCGCGAAATGACTGATTCAGAACGGCATATTTTGCAGGAACTGATTGATATTAGCTATCAACAGTTCGTCCAGACGGTGGCTGAAGCCCGGAATCTAGCGGTAGAAACGGTGAAAAGTTTTGCGGATGGGCGAATTTTTACGGGACAACAAGCGGTGGCATTAGGGGTGGTCGATCGCTTGGGTACCGAGGAAGATGCTCGTCGCTGGGCTGCCGAATTAGCCGGACTCGATCCGGAGAAAACGACCTGCTTTACGTTGGAAGAACGGAAACCATTCCTACGGCGGTTGGTGAGTGACGAGCAAGCAATGGTGCAACTTGCTAACCGGGCGGGACTTTCGGCTGGCATTGATTGGCTAGAGTTTGAACTAGAAACGAATGGTTTACCCCTCTGGCTATGGCGACAATAAGTATGATTCGGTGACATTGCCGCGTCTACTGAGGTGCAGTGGTGATATCAGGACAGGCGATCGGGGGTTGCCAACCAGCGTCCAGTCCGTCTGCTGCGCGAGAAATCAGGTAGAGGGAGCCATCTGGGCCGAAAACCCAGCCTTGAGCTTCAATAATTTCCGCCGGAGATGGAGGTGACGGCACGTTGCTGGGATGCCCTGCCAGATTGCGGCTCTGGGGGACTAGGGCAACGAGATCTGCTAGGGCTTGTTCGCCTGTAAAGGCATCCTCTGGACTGGAGGGTAACCCGCCTCGTCCACTAATCACAAAGCGTCCTTGCCTGGCACTGCTGCGACCACTGGGAGAACAACCTTGCGTCACCTGTTGGGATGGATCCGCTAAGTTAAGAGGTAATGAGACTAAGCCCCGACTGGGATCAATGTTCAATGTATTGAGCGTCACGGTGCCGGAAGCCCCCGCTTGAGAACTTGCCGTGATGTCATTCATCGGGGTGACCTTGGGACGAAACTCGATGCCGTACAGAGCGATCGCGTTAATCGTAATTTGTCCGCCGTTGCCTAACGCTGCATTAGCAATAATATCGCTGCCTTTACGCCCAGTGGGATAGAAGGCAAGAATGTAGTCAGCATCAATCCGAATATTGCCCCCCGTCGCTGAGTTAAATGCGGTTGCCGAAATTAAACTCTCGTTCTTGAGGGTAAGGAAATTGAGTCCCAGAATTTGAATATTTCCGGTGGAAGACCCATCGGGTGCACTGGCTCCAGTTTCCGCTTTAATCGTGCCGCGATCGAGGGTGAGATTATCTGCCTGAATAAATAGGTTGCCTGCTTGCCCAAAGGGACTGCTGACGCTCACTTCCGCCCGATTTTTAATATTAAATTCACCTGTATTCACTTGCAGATTTCCGGCAATGCCACCCACGTCTGTTGCCAGTACAAACAACCCACTGCCCCGATCGCGTAACAACACCGAATCAGACGCATCTACCGTGACATCTCCAGCTTGCCCAGAGGTTGCAGAAGCCGAAATTTGTGCGCCCTGCCGCACCGTGAGAGTGCGCGTATCTACACTCAAATCCCCCGCAATGCCGCCACTACCAACCGCCGATACCGATAAGCCGCCTGGTCTACCATTGGGTAGCCTTCCAGTTAACGCAACCTCTCCCGTAGGGGCAGAGATCGATAGATTCCCAGCCGTTCCAGTTTGGGTGGAAGCCGAAATTAAACTGTTCTCGACCCGGAGCAGATCGAGTCCATATAAGCGAATGCCCCCACCCGTTCCAGAGTTGGTGGAAGCGGCGATCGTTGAGCCTTCTTCCAAGCGCACATCCCGGGTATTTAAGTCAATCCGTCCAGCGTTACCAGCTTCGGAACTCAGCTCCAGCGAACTACCTTCGGTTAGCCGGATCGAATCTGAGCTGCCGTTATTTGCCTCGACTAGTAAGCTACCGGCTTGACCATTGCCGCCTGCGGATGCCAGAATTCGGGAGCTATTGCGTAGACGTAATTCGTCAGTATTTAACGTAATGCTTCCAGCCACACCACCATTTCGAGTGCCTAATGCCAGCAAACTATTGTCTAAAACAATAAATTTTGCGGCAACTTCTCCTTGATTTACCGTCAGGTTACCGGCTTGCCCGCTCACAGTTGATGCAACAATGCTGCTATTGTTGACCCGGAGGCGTTCTAACCCATTTAGACTAATGTTGCCCTGAGCTTGGTTACCAATGGGGCGGGAGGAAACATTCGCGGCGGAGATTAACGCGCCATCCGCGATCGTCAAGTTTTTAGCCGTTACCTGAATGTCACCAGAAATTCCACCTGCACCCGCTGCCGCGACTGATAATCCACCTCGCTGTGCATCGTCTGGTAACGTTCCTGACACCGTTACCGTCCCACCAGCGGCATTCACAATCACACTACCTGCAATTCCAGTGCTGGTTGATGCAGAAATCAGACTATTGTTAACCTGCAATGAGCCCAAAGCCGTTCCACTTCCTCCCCGTCCTTGCAACGTAATTGAACTGCCGGTTCCTGCCGATGTGGAACCAGAGATTTCCGCACCGTCTTGCAATTGCATCTGGTTGGTATTCACCGTAATGGCTCCCGCATCTCCTGTTGTGGATGCGGCGGATAGCCCACTTCTCACCCGGGCTGTGGCTTGCTCTAAGGGGGGGACAGAGGCTGGGCTTTGTAACGTAATGCCAAGGCTGTAAGTATCCCCAAGACTGGGAAGGGTGCCAGTAATCAAAGAGTTATTGGAGACTGAGGAAAAGTATTTACTGACGCCTAAAACATAGCTGCCCGGATTATCAAATGTGAACTGTAAAAAGGAGCTGAACGAGTCTTCATCCGCTCCCTGAGCCGTAAAGGAATCATCATTTGATGCGAGCAGCGCTCCAGTGTCACGATCGAACAAAAAGATTTGCGTATCTAATTCTGAACCATCGGCAGCGAAAGCATTGTCGATATCAAAAGTGCCTTGGGAACCAGCCGCCGCGATCGCGAATTCGTAATAATCAGCGGTTTGATCAATCAAACTACTGTTAAAAATTGTGGCTCCACTAATGATTTGAGTAGTCGTTCGATTAACTGTTGTAGTCGTGTTGGCAGTGAGTAAATTACCGAGGTTATAAGTCGAAACGCCTTGAAATAAGCGAGGGGGTGGAGTGGTTGATCCGGCGATATCAACGCGATCGGCGGTTACAGTAATATTTCCAGCTGACCCAGTTCCACGGGAGGTTGTGACAAATTGGGCACCCCCGGTCATTTCTAACGCCCTAGCCGTGACCGTAATGTCTCCACCATCCTTAAAGCTGCGAGTACTGGCATCTAACACCGCTCGATCGGAGGCGCGCATGGTACCGTTGGGTACTTGCACCGTAATATTGCCCCCCTTGCCCCCATTACCACTGTTACTGGAAGTAATTAATCCTGTACCACTCCCAGACAACTCAAAGGCAGCAGTTGTGCCGCTATCATTCCCAGTGACATTGACTAAGATATTTCCCGCATCGGCAATCCCTTGAGTTTGTGCGGCTAGCTTGCTGCTCCGACTGAGCGATAAGGTTCCAGTTTGTATAGTAATATCGCCCCCGGATTGAGTTGCCCTGACTCCAGCTGTGGTATTGATACTGGTGTTATCAAAGACGGTTCTACCGGCGATCGTTACCTGAGCATTGCCACCCTGACCATTCCCATTCGCGGCTAAGTCGAACAGGCTATCACTTGCTGTTAACGAGCGTCCAGCCACCGTTAAATCGCCACCATCACTGTTGCCCTTACTAGCAGTTGTAATGGTGGTTGTTTGCAGCTTAACATCAGTGTTAGGATCGCCGACTGTAATATTTCCTCCTATGCCTCGTTGGAGTGGGTCAAGGCTACTGGTACTGGCATCAAGGATGGAATCAATTGAATTAATCACACCGCCAGAAACTGAAATATCGCCTCCGTTGCCACTTGCTGCCGCTTGAACGGTGCTAAGTAACTTGCTACTTGTCAGATTAACTGTCCCAGTGGAAGCAGCCGTTAGGGTGACAATGCCACCTGTTCCACTTCCCAGGGTACTGGCATCAAAAACGGTATTATCTGAATTGATCGATCCACCAGAAACCGTAATATCTCCACCCTGACCACTTGCTCCAGTTTCAACAACACTACGGATTGTACTGCCAGTGATTGTTGCTGTGTTTGTGCCTGCCGCAGTAATAGTCACATCACCAGCATTGCCTGTGCCTACAGTACTAGCATTGATCTCTGTGCCTGCAATGTTCACGGTTTGTCCACTCAACGTCACTGCGGCTGAGGTCGCTGTGGGGCTACCATCTTCTACTGTATTTCTGATCGTACTACCAACCACGGATAGATCATTGTTCGCTGCCAATTCGATCGTTCCTGCATTCGCTGCTTGAGTTGCCCTGGTGTTGAGTACAGATCCAGATACCGCGATCGTGTCAGCCTTAACCTGGATCACATTGGGAGATCCAGATACATCACTCTCGGCTCTCAGCTCACTACTATTGCTGATGGTGACGCGATCGACAGCACTGCGATTACCAATTAGTATTCGTCCAGTTAGACCATCACTCAGCAGCGTACTACGATTAATCGTGATGTCTTGTTCGGCATTGATCACAATGTCACCAGCAAGGTCAGATCCCGCATTGATGGTCGATAGCCTGGCATTGTCAATCAAGACTGAATTTGCTTCAGAGGTTAATATAATGCGTCCAAATAAACCCGTGCTTAAGAGCGTACTATTAGTGATATTGATGCCCTGTGCTGCTTCAACATTGATGTCGCCAGCAAACCAAGTTCCTCGATTGGCTGTAGATAGTTCAGCATTATTAATTACAACAGAACCTATTTGAGAGATGAGATCAATTGTGTTGAAGCTAGAATCACTATTACTAGATGCTTCGATATCGCTGACTACAATATTTCTAATTGCCTTTAGCTGAACATTTCCCCCTGCTCCCTCATCTACTTCATTGACATTAGCGAGAATATTGCTAGCAAAAATATCCTGTCCTGCCAGAATTTTGACTTCACCGGCAGTTCGGTTAGTCAGCACATTGTCATAAATGGATGTATCAATTGTGCCTAGAGTAACAACGTCTTGCTTTGAGTCGATCGCAACATCGCCATAGGTCAGAATGGTATTAGATTGAATTGATCCGGTCAGAGTAGGATTGGGCGAATACTGATTGGTTAATAGAATCTGTCCAGTATTATCAGTTACTCCAGAGAGATTGGAGATTCTACCAACCACGATGTTGGCGCCTGTCGCTGGAGCGATCGTCGGTAAGGGTGTAACCGTCCCAATAATCGTTGGATTAGGGAAGGGAAAGCCACCGAACTGTGCCCAGTCAATGCCAGCACGCACATCTAGTGTAGGGTTAACGCTACCGTCGATCACTACGGTGCTGTTATCGCTAAGCGTTACCGTGGCTAATCCAGGCGCACTAATAGGATTGATTGTGTTACCTACAGTATCCGTACCTGTAATGGTGACATTCCCCAGGGTGACATTCCCACCTGCCAGGATATGGAGTGATGCGCCTGTGTAATCGCCTAAAGTGACATCACCTGCGGCAAAAATGATGGGGTCAATCGGGCTAAATAAATTGCCCACCTGTCCATTGACCTGCTCAATCCGAAAACTGCCTCCTGTCCAGTAATGAGCATCTCCTCGCACGGTGTTGTTCGATCGCATGATCAGATCGCCACCTGCGGTCAACCCACTCCCCGGATGATTCAATGCCAAAACATCAACACTATGATCGCCCTGAATCATCAATTGTCCAATTGCCTGCGCCACAAAGGGTTGCGTAATACTGTCGCGGATCTGGACCGTATCCTGAGCTTGTAAGGTTAAATTCTGCCCCGCTATCAGTTGCCCCTGTAACTCTAGGCGATCGGCAATCAGGGTTAAATCCTGTCCTGCCGTGAGTATGCCAGTATTGGCGATCGTGGCTCCGGTTCGACTGGAACCATATTGCAACCCCAAAGGCACATTCACGGTTAATAATGGGGGAGCTTGAGGATTGGTAGCACTGAATTCGCTACCATCTGGAAACTGAAAATGACTGGCAGTTGTAGCAACAAAATCGCCACCCACATTTAAGCGAGCATTGGGACCGAACAGAATGCCATTTGGATTCAACAGGAAGAGATTGGCAGCTCCATTCGCACGGATTAACCCGTCAATATTAGAAATCGAGTTGCCAGTCACCCGGGTCAGAATATTGCGGATCTGAAGACTATTGTTGAACCATGCTTCGCTGCCAGTTGGCACAGAGAACTCTCGGAAACTGTGAAACAAACTATCCCCTCGAACTGTGCCCCCTTCAATGACGCATTGGGTACAGCCCGGAGCCACCCGAGAGTTGATTGGCAAGGTGCTGTCAGGAGTGATTTGGGCTTGAGATGGACAGACGGAACCTAAAGTAGCTAGGGCGAAACTACTGAGTGCCAAAAACTGGAAGGGCGTTGGTTTCACAGTTAACTTCCGTTAAAGAGAAATAAGATGATATTTAAGACCACCGTTTGGTCTTGTTTAACCGATCGTCCCTACTTAGCCAGTTTATCTTTTAATAAAGAAATTTTATGGGTAGGGTGATTTACTGATTAATCTGGGGTAGGTAGATCCCTATCTTTAACGATCGTAACTAGTTATCAAAACGCCAACTGTGTTTTTACGGGGAAGCTATGGCGTCAAAGGTTAGGAATTGGTGAAGTTAGGATGGGATGAACGAGCGCTGGGGCTATCTGAAGTCTAATCTTTTACTGAAAAGGACGATAGATGGTGATTACTTCTTTTTCCGGTGGGCACTCTAAGGTCAGTGAAAGCGCGGAATAACTCATGGCAAAACGGAGATCCTCCCTGCGGCAATTTCAGGCAGCATTGCAGCGATGGCTGTCAAGCTGGTTCGGTTGTTTGCGGTTGCCCAGCAAATGGCTAGTTCATTTTGGGTTAAGTGTGGGTATGGTTGGCTTGACCATTGTAGGTGGTTGGGGGCGAATGCCATCTGCTGCCCAAACAACTAGCGACCTGATCTCTCCGCATTCTCAGCTGGCACAGTCTGCCCCTACCAATGATCCAACTCAACTGGTGCAGACGGCAAAGGAGTACTACCGCTCGGGACAATATGCGGCGGCTGTCACCTTATGGCAACAAGCTGCCAGCCTATTTGAAGGGCGGGGCGATCGCTTGAATCAATCCGTGGTCTTGAGTAATCTAGCACTCACGTATCAGCAGATCGGACAGTGGACAGAGGCGGAGCAGGCGATCGCGCAAAGCCTATCCTTGCTGAATCGTCCCCAGACCCAAGGGAGAACTGACGAAGCTAATCAACAGAGCTTATTAGCTCAGGCATTAAATATTCAAGGCAGCTTACAACTCGCCCAGGGACGGGCACAGGCGGCACTGGATACGTGGCAGCAAGCGACCAAGCTATATCAACAACAGGGGGATCAGACGGGAGCCGTTCGAAGTTTGATTAATCAGAGTCAGGCTTTACGCGCCTTGGGGTTATATCCCCGTGCCCGCAATACGTTGCTACAGGTTAATCAGACCTTACAAGGTCAACCGGATTCTCCGCTTAAAGTCGCCAGTCTACTCAGTTTTGGTGATGCCCTCCGATTGATGGGTGATATGAAACAATCTGAACTTGTACTGCGGCGAAGTTTAGCGATCGCCCAGACCCTCTCTCCTTCACCGGATTTAGGGGCAATTTTGCTCAGTTTAGGCAATACCATGCGCGCCGAACAACGGAGTGAACAAGCCCTTAACTATTATCAACAAGCGATCGGGATGGCGGATAGCCCCAGCACAAAAGTCCAGGCACACCTGAACCAACTGCGGCTGCTGATTGACACTGAGGATTGGGCAACTGCCACTGGGTTAATCCCAACGATTCAAGCTCAGCTGGCGACTCTTCCCTCTAACCGAATTACCGTTCAGGCTCAAATTAACCTGGCACAATTGCTGATGCGGTTAGACACTCAGGGGCAAGGGGTGAATCAACCAACGGTGATAGCCCAATTATTAGCCACCGCTGCCCAACAGGCAAAGGCATTAGCCGATTTACGGATGGAAGCGTATGCCACTGGGTACTTAGGCAGTGCCTATGAGCGTAATCGCCAATGGGCAGAAGCGCAGCAGTTAACGGAACGAGCCTTGATTTTGGCGCAATCAACCCATGCGGGCGATATTGCCTATCGGTGGCAGTGGCAATTAGGACGATTGCTCAAAGCGCAAGGCGACCATGATGGCGCGATCGGCGCTTATAGTCAGGCAGTCCAAACGTTGCGGGACATCCGTAATGATCTGGTGTCGAATAACCTGGATGTGCAATTCTCGTTTCGGGAAAGTGTGGAGCCTGTTTACCGCCAATTTGTTGGCTTATTGTTGGAGCCGAGCAATGGTCAGCCAACGAGCCAGGAAAACTTGAAAAAAGCCCGCGAAGTGATTGAATCACTCCAAATTGCCGAATTAGATAATTTCTTCCGAGAAGCCTGCCTCACAGGTCGAGCTGCCGATATTGATCGGATTGATCCCACCGCCGCGATCGTCTACCCGATCATCCTTTCCGATCGCCTGGAAGTTGTATTGTCGCTACCCAATCAACCGTTGCATCACTATGCCACTGCCATTCCTCAGACCCAACTAGAAGCGATCTTTCTGGATATGCGGCGATCGCTGCGACGCACCGCTGGGAAGCAGGAACGGATGGAGATTGCGCAAAAGGTTTATGATCTGCTGATTCGTCCTCTGGAGTCGGATCTGACTGCTAGAGAGATTAAGACCCTGGCATTCGTGCTAGATGGAGCGTTGAAAAATTTACCGATGGCAGCGCTGCATGATGGTCAACAATTTTTAGTTGAGAAATATGCCATTGCCCTAACTCCCGGTCTACAGTTGCTGGATCCCCGACCCTTGCAGCGTCAGCAACTGAAACTTCTGGTGGGTGGGTTAAGTGAAGGACGGCAGGGGTTTGTTCCCTTACCTGGAGTAGAACAGGAAATTGATCAAATCAAATCGGAAGTGCCGGCTCAAGTGTTGTTCAATCAGAATTTCACCTCTGCCCAACTCCAACAACAAATTAGTTCAGCGCCGTTTCCAGTTGTGCATCTGGCAACTCATGGTCAATTTAGCTCCAACGCCGATGAAACTTTTGTGCTGGTCTGGGATAGCCGTTTAGATGTGAAGCAGTTGGGGGAACTGCTGCAAGCGCGGGCTCAAGAAACACAGACGCCGATCGAACTGCTGGTCTTGAGTGCCTGCCAGACCGCAGATGGTGATCGGCGTGCCGCACTAGGATTAGCTGGAGTGGCGGTGCGATCGGGTGCCCGGAGTACGCTAGCCACGTTATGGCCAGTCGATGATGAATCTACCTCATCCTTTATGGTGCAGTTTTATCAAGAACTGGCAAAACCAAATATGACGAAATCTGCCGCTCTCCAGCAGGCTCAACTCAAATTGCTGCATGAGTCGAGCTTTAAACATCCCTACTATTGGGCACCCTTTGTCTTAGTCGGCAATTGGTTATAAATATCTCTGGCAGTCAGAAATTTTTCAGATTTTAATCAGCTCAAGCGGAGTGGCGGAGAGCAAACTATATGACCTAACTTAACTTTCGATTCAGGTCACCCTTTCTGGAACATCACAATCAATTGAATGTTTCGCCGATGTTGTCTATCCGTTCGTAAATGAGAACTACGATCTAATGTGTAACTAAGTTATCTCATTCCCACCCTTGTTAAGGGAAAAGGTAAGGTAGGAGCGTGATTAAGAATAGCTTTAAAGCTCCAGTTGATAAACTTAAGAAAACTGCAAATCCGCTTAATTCAGATAAACTTTTAGTAAACTTCTTTTGCTCGCCCTAGTCGATGTTTAGAGATGAGTTTAATAATAAGTTACAGGTAATCTAAATGCTACATAGAGATTTATCTACCGAAACCTTAAACTTTGTTGGATGGAGCTTGACCTTGTAGAATATTGATATAAAAATCGCATTCCTTTAGTTGCATAACCGCTTGAAGTGATAAAAGATGTAGCTTATTACTCAGTTGCTTTAATGTCAGGAAATTGGAAATATTTTCTCCTCTCTAACCTGGCAGATATATAGATGCATAACAAGTTAGACAGCTTGTTGTTAACCAAAAAGCATATGTCTAAGATGTGTATCTTGGTGATGCAGCCGAATTCAGTTCAGACCTGTTTACATTAACCTGGAAGAATACTATGAGTGGTCAAACGATCGAGACGCTATTAGAAACAACTCCTGTGGAGCCTGGCGATCGCTTACGGGTTTTGATTGTGAGCGAAAACGTTTCTCTGCGAATGAGTGGGGAAACGAGTGTTCCTTACTATTACTTCAAACTGTTGCAGGAACGGGATGTTGATGTTTGGATGCTGTGCCATGCGCGAACCCGCGAGGAATTGCGTGAGATTTTTCCAGCCGAAATCTTTGCGCGGATCCATTTCGTGGAAGATACTCCATTTCAAGCCTCGGTATGGCGCTTCAGTAAACGGTTTCCTTACCGCGTTGAAGACCTGATTTTCGGACGGTTGCTGCACATCATCACCCAATTCCAGGGGCGAAAACTTGCCTTACAAGCGGTTCAACAGCATCAAATTGATATTATTTTTGAGCCATCTCCTATTTCTCCAAAAGGTTTGAGCTTCATGTATAACATGGGCGTACCTGTGGTAATTGGTCCCATGTGTGGCGGTTTGAATCTCCCGCCAGCTTTTCGCTATATGGATTCTCCCTTTACTCGCTTGTCGATTTCTCTCGGGCGGATTGCCTCCTGGTTCGGGCATCGACTCATTCCTGGAAAGTTACAGGCAGAGGCACTGTTAGTAGGTAACCAGAGAACTGCTAAAGTATTGCCTCAAGGATATCGGGGCAAGGTCTATGAAGTAGTTGAGAGTGGAGTTGATTTGCCCCGCTGGGAACCCAAACAGTACTTACCACCGGAGCCTAATCAGCCGGTTCGGTTTGTGTTTTGCGGACGCTTAGTTGATTGGAAAGGGGCACAGTTTTTAGTAGAAGCCTTTAAGGCAGTCGCAGAACAAACTAATTCAGTGCTAGAAATTATTGGTGATGGTGAGTTAGCGGAGGAGATTGCTGCCCGCGTCAAGGAATTAGGCATTCAAGATCAAGTGAATCTACGGGGTCGGTTGCCGTTAGCAGAATGTATGAAATTGATTACTGACAGTGATGTTTATGTGATGCCGTCCCTTAGGGAGTGTGGTGGGTTGGCACTGTTGGAATCAATGGCGATCGGGTTGCCCATTATTGCCGCGAATTGGGCAGGTCCAGCCGAATATTTGAACGAAAGCTGTGGTATTCTCGTTGAGCCATCGTCCCCATCGGGATTTGTCCAAGGCTTGTCAGAGGCGATGATTCGGCTGGCTAAATCTCCTGAATTACGTCAGCAACTAGGTAAAGGGGCGCAACAGCGAGTTAGAACCAATTATTTTGATTGGGATTCCAAAACGAATCGAGTTTTAGAAGTGCTAAAGGAAACGTTAGCTCGCGTTTAGTCAAGGTTTCAAGACATGAATGAAGGGTAAGCACCTGCTTACCCTTTTTGGGTTTTTTAGCTGGAAATTGGGGGGCAGGCTGGGGCATTTTTAGGCGCGATCGGGGGCTAAGATCACCCTGAAATCAGCCTGCTAAGCATCTATAAGCTAGCCAGACAGAAATTATGCAAAATTCTAGATTAAATCATAAACTTTTGTAAAACCCTGTCTCTGGTGTTTCTCTGGATCAACCTCGGGTTATCAACTAAAACACTTCCTGCCTACTACGACTGTTAGGGCGTAAGAATACAGGCCGCACCAAACTTGTGAAAAATAAAGGATTTGGTAACCTGAATCGTATTGAGATCTGCATAAATCCTGAATGCCGACTAGATAGCTGACTAACAGCTATTGCAATCATCAAGGTTGAGGTTGGATGACTTGTCACCTCAGTTGTTTTGTGAGATAGCTGGGAGAGCCTCTACACCGATGATGGAAAGAAACTATGCAGAGAAAAATTCAGGGAGATTGGCGATCGCGATTACTGATAAGTTTGGTAGTCAGCAGCGCCGTTACTTTGCCCAGTCATCTAGCTGTTGCCCAGAATATTACGATCGATGGCACACTGAGTCCGGCTCGTACCCTTACAGGGCCATATTATCGGATTCAGCAAGAAGACGGGCGGGTGGTGGGCAGTAATCTATTTCATAGCTTCGGACGATTTAACCTTTCCGCCGGTGAAGTGGCTAGATTCTTTAGCGATGGTGGTATCCGCAATATTCTGGCACGGGTTACCGGGGGAACGGTCTCTAACATTGATGGTCTGCTATTGACTGAAAGCACCAACGTCAACCTATTTCTGATTAATCCCAACGGCATTTTATTTGGTCCTAATGCCTCCCTCAATATTGGCGGCTCTACAGGTCGAGGCAGCTTTGTTGCTAGTACAACCGATGCTTTAGTTTGGGGGAATGGCAAAACCTTTAGCGCTAGAAATCCTCAAGGTCCGGACAGTCTACTCACTCTGGTCGGAGATCCCAGTGGGTTTCTGACCTCCCAACGCACTCCAGGGGCGATCGTGGCTCAAGGGAGTAGATTAGACGTCTATCCAGATCAACGCCTACTGCTGCTCGGAGGCGATGTCACGATCAATAGTGGCATTTTGCAAGCCAGAGGTGGACGAGTGGAAATTGGTTCGGTTTCGGGTGAGGGTACAGTTGGACTCGATCTGAATAGCACGGGATTCAGCCTGAAATTTCCCGACGATCTCACGCGAGGAGATGTTTACATCACGAATGGAGCGATTATTCGCACGAATACGCCGACAACGGGTGGTAATGGTGGCGACATTGTGATTCAGGGAGGAGCGATCGATTTAGCTCAGGGGGCACAGTTACAAGCCTCGACGGTGAGTACTGGGGATGCTGGGAATGTCCGGGTGATCGCCACAAAATCAGTCACGCTCCGCGAGCAGGCAACCATTTTCAGCACGATCGAAGCAGGTGGCGTCGGCAAAGGGGGCAATATTGCGGTGCTTACCCCTCAACTGATCATGAATAGTGGTGGTCAGTTGCAAACATCGGTCAAAGGTCCCAATCAGGAAACTGGGAAACCGGGTGGTAACGGTACTCCGGGAGTCATTTTTGTGCAAACAAACGGTGGCTCAGTTTCATTATCCGGTGCTAGAACCGCCATGTTTAGCGTCATTAATGAAGGTGCAACAGCAAGTGGGGCTGGTAGTAATGAATTTGCGGGTGGGGTGTTTGATGTCTTGTTGGGGAACAGTAATCAACCGATTACTGGATCGGTGTTTATTGCTACGGGATCGCTGTCGCTGAGTAATGGTGCATTTTTGAGTACTAGCACCTTTGGAACAGGAAATGCGGGAGCCGTCATTGTCGATGCCAAAGGTGCTGTATCACTCACCAATGGTAGCGCCTTCCTGAGCCGAGTCGGCAGCAGTGGTGTTGGCAGTGCCGGCGGGATTGTGTTAGCTGCCAAATCGCTTCTAGTGCAGGATTCAGAACTGAATACAAGTACATTGGGTCAGGGCGATGCGGGGCTGGTTTTAGCCTTAGCCAAAGAGCAAATTGAGCTGAGTGGAGATGCTGGCATTTTTAGTGCGGCAGGCTTGAATACCGCTCAAACGGCTGGAGCAATTTTACTCAGTTCGCCCAAATTGGTCGTACGGGATGGCGCCAGAATCAGTGTCTCCAATATTGGTAGTGGTCCGGCGGGTGATGTGATCATTTCGTCGCCCACACCAGCCAATGCGGTCTGGTTGACCAATGGGGGTTATATTGTGGCACGGACTCTATCGGGGCAGGGTGGCAATATCTCCTTTAAAACTCCTGGGGCCATTATTCTCAGTCGGGGCGGTCAAATTTCCACTGAAGCGGGAATTATTGGGGCTGGAGGGAATGGTGGCAATATCACTATTAACAGCGGCAATCTGGCGATTAACGGCGGCAGAACCCTTCTGATTGCGGGAAAACCAACGAATGACAATGATATTATTGCTAATGCTTACACTGGTAGAGGTGGTAGTATCCGGATCAGTGCCTTTCAGCTGAATGATATTGCTCAACGTCCTCAAAACCTGAGTACAAATGATATCGATGCCAGTTCTCGCTTTGGTCTGAACGGTGTGGTGACTGTGAACGCCCTGGATATTGATCCGTCGAGATCGGCACTCTCGTTACCGGCTGGTCTGCGGGATGTGAGTAATCTGATTGCCCAGCGTTGTACTCCTGGAACACAAGCTAATACCAGCCAGTTCATTATTACTGGGCGGAGTGGCTTACCTCCTAGCCCTACGGCGGCTCTCAGTAGTGAGGAGGTCTTAACGGAGTGGGTCGCGATCGAGTCAACTGGACAAGTGAGCGATCGAGGCGATGCTAGAGGCGATCGGGGAGCATCAACGATTTCCTCATCTTCCCCATCCACGGCTGCAAGCGCGATCGTCGAAGCGCAAGGCTGGATCCAGGATCAACAGGGGGACATTTATCTGGTTGCCCAGGCGGCTAATCCAACTCCGCAAATTCCCTGGTTGCATTCTCCTCACTGTCATTGATTTCGGATGAGTGAGAGTTCAGAATTATTTAGCTCGGTTGCCGCCAAACAGACGTATACTAAGGGCAATTTTGGCATTCCCCTTGGTGGGAGATATTTCGCTCTTCTCGCTCCGGTTGCTGCTACGACAACTTATCAGGTCAGGGTCTAGATATAGAGCCGCAATGGTAACGTGTATCTGGTGACTCGTTGATCAGTAGCTTAATCGGTAGTTTCCTGCTGTCACCTCTGGTTTATTTAACGCCCCTACCATGCGTCTTAAGATTCTGCTAGCCGATCCGCTTCTTCCCGCCTGGATGAGTTTAAGTGTAATCATGCTCACTCTGGGTAACCTGGTGCAACCAGCGAGGGCAGAAGGTAACCCTCAACCTACCCCCACTGCTCCTGAAGTGGAGCAGGCTCAACCTGGTCAACCAGGAACGGTTCAATCAACTCCTCGAACAACTCCTCGAACCAAAGCGGTATCGCTGAGCATTACCCTGCCCCCGTTTCCAGCTGCCGAATTAGAAGCTCCATTACCGGAATCTCGCCCAACTTTGGGGACAATACTGGGACTAGGACAACCACAGCACCTAGCAGAGTTCTTGGTAGCCCAGTCGCCGGTGCAGCGGATTCAACCCCCGTCCGTGCCACCCTTGCCAGAGCCACCTGCCCCCACGCCATTACCGCCTCCAGAGCAACTTCTTCCTGCGCCCACGACCCCGCCGGAGACTCCTGGTGATCCTTCTATACCGCTACCCGAGACCCCAACGATTACCGTTCAACGATTTGAGGTCACAGGCAGTACGGTCTTTAGTAAAGAACAGTTTGCGGCAGTTACGGCTCCGTTTACGAATAAACCGATTTCGTTAGCAGAGCTATTTCAAGCTCGCGATAAGGTAACTCAACTATACGTCGATAATGGCTATGTCACCTCAGGCGCCTATATTCCGCCACAAAAACTGGAAGGTGGGGTTGTTGAAATTCGGGTCGTTGAAGGCAGCCTGGAAGATATTAAGGTCACAGGAACGCGGCGGCTGAGTCCGAACTATGTGCGGCGACGGATTGAGGTGGGAACCAAGACCCCGTTGAATCGGAATCAGTTATTAGAAACGTTGCAGTTACTCCGTCTGAATCCACTGATTGAAAACCTGTCGGCGGAACTATCCGCTGGCTCGCGTCCAGGCGTCAGTTTGCTGGAAGTGCGGGTGGCAGAGGCAGATTCGTTTAACACCAGTTTGGTCTTTGACAATCAACGATCGCCGAGTGTGGGTAGCGATCGGCGGCAGTTTCAGCTGAACGAGGGCAACTTAACTGGTCTGGGCGACAATCTGTTTGTGGCTTATATCAACACACAAGGGAGTAACGAGTTTGACTTTATTTACTCGATTCCCTTCAACCCTCGCAACGGCACTATTAGCTTTAGCTTTACGCGATCGACCAGTAAGGTGATTGAAGAGCCGTTTGACGTGCTCAATATTGAGTCAGAGTCAAATTACTTTGAACTGAGTATTCGGCAACCGTTAATTCAGACGCCCACCCAGGATTTTGCGATCGGGCTAACGGGTAGCTATCGTACTGGCTCCGCCACATTGCTGGGTGATATTCCCTTCCCAGCTTTGGGAGCAGATGCCGACGGGGAAACTAAAATCACAGCGCTCCGGTTTTTCCAGGAATACACTCAACGCAGTAGCCAAGCGGTGTTTGCCGCTCGTTCCCAATTTAGCTTTGGGTTAGACGCATTAGATTCGACGATTAACCCTGACCCACCTGACAGCGAATTTTTTGCTTGGAGGGGACAGGTTCAGTGGGTGCGGCTATTAGCGCCAGATACGCTGCTGTTATTGCGAGGAGATTTGCAGCTTGCCGATCGTCCTCTCGTTCCTGTGGAGCAATTTGGGATTGGGGGAGCGTTAAGCGTCCGGGGCTATCGCCAAGATTTTCTGTTAACTGATAATGGCTTTTTTGGCTCAGCCGAAGTCCGAATTCCCATTTTGCGCTTACCTAAAGTTCCCGCTCTCTTGCAACTAACACCCTTTGTAGACTTCGGTACAGGTTGGAATAATGGCGATCGTCCTGATCCCGATCCCCGGACGCTAGCTTCGGTCGGATTAGGGCTACGGCTGCAAATTAGTAATAACTTCAATGCCCGATTTGAGTGGGGTATTCCGCTAGTATCGACTGACATTGAGAAACGCACATGGCAAGAAAAAGGTCTTTATTTCTCGATCGATTACAGTCCGTTCTAACCTTCTGGCAGCAGCGTAGCAAGGCTGGGCGGCGATCGCTGCTGCTAGCCAGCATTACGGCACTGCTGTGCATTTTGGCTGCTCCAGGATTTGCCACTTTACCTCAGCCGTCAGCGATCGGCACCCACCCCCCGTTGCGGTATGCCCAGCAATCAACGGTTGATTTGGTGCAACAGGGTAAGGCTCTGTATGATGCGGGTCAATATGAGGCAGCCGTTGAAGTGTTGCAGCAAGCTGTACAACAAGCCTCGGGAAACGTGGTGAACCAGGCGACGGCGTTGAGTAATTTGTCACTCACCTATCAGCAATTGGGACGGTGGCAGGAAGCGACTCAGGCGATCGAGGCAAGTCTGAAGCTGTTGCAAACTAGCCATACCGGGATTGACTCAATCACACTACAGACCTTACTAGCCCAGTCCTGGGATATTCAGGGACGATTGCAATTGGCGCAGGGACAGGCAGAGGCGGCTTTACAGACTTGGCAGCAAACCACCTCAATGTATGCCAAAGCGCAGCAGTTAGATGGCGTTAGTCGCAGCCAGATTAATCAAGCACGGGCATTACAGGCACTGGGCTTTTATCGTCGTGCTTGTGATATGTTGCTGCAAACGCTGAGTAAAACTGAGCTAAGTTGTGAAACCCTCGATCGCCCAGATAACCTGACTCAGTTCAAGCAGGAACTTAAGACCCAGCCTGCCTCCGTCACAACAGTAGTTGGTCTGCGCTCGTTAGGCGATGTGTTGCAATTAATGGGCAATGTAGAAGGTTCTCGAGCCGTGCTACAGACTAGCCTGAACTTGTCTCAACAACTGCAATCAGCTGCTAATATTCAAGCGGCTTACCTCAGCTTAGGAAATATTGCCCGGACTCAGTTAACGACTGGGATGCTGGAGCAGAATATGATGCGCTTGGCGCAAGCTACTGATCTCGATCGAGCGACGGTTAATGCTGTTTTACCGCTCATTCGCACGACGATCGCCTCGATTCAAACCGCTTTAAATGACTATCAAACTGCTGCCACACTAGCAAGCTCAGTCACTATCACGACGCAAGCTCAAGTGAATCAGGTCAGTTTGCTCGTTGAGAGTACGCAAGCGTTGCTCCAGGCTTTGCAAGTCTTCTCGCCGCAACAGCAAGCTTTACCGATTTTGGCTCCAGTGATAACAGAATTAAAGCTGCAAGCGAGCCAATCTCTCACTAGTGCCCTGGCGCTGCTACCCACGCTGCAAACGCAACTAAACAGCCTACCTGCCAATCGATCGACCATCTATGCTCAGATCAACTTAGCGCGGAGTCTCCTGAAGTTAAGTAACCGAGACTCTGGCAAGATTACCAGGCAAAGTCTGATCCCGAATTCAGCCTTACCCACCTCAGCGCAGATCGCCCAACTATTGACAACGGCTGTGCAATCAGCCCAAACGCTGAAGGATACACGGGCGGAGTCCTACGCTCTAGGCTATTTGGCGATGACCTATGAACAGAATCAGCAGTGGGCTGAAGCTCAACGAGTGACTAAACAAGCCCTGTGGTTAGCCCAAACCAATAATGCTACCGACATTGCTTACCGTTGGCAGTGGCAACTAGGACGGTTGTTAGCTAAACAGGTGCAGACAACGCCTGGAGCCGATCGCGCCACCTATACGGATGCCGTGGCGGCTTACAAAACAGCAATTCAAACGTTGCAATCCTTGCGGGGAGATCTAGCCGCTGTTAATCAGGATATTCAGTTCACCTTCCGGGATAGTGTCGAGCCAGTCTACCGAGAAGCGGTCAGACTATTGTTACAACCTGGTGATGGCACTGCCCCTAGTCCCGAAGATCTGGATACTGCCCGGAAATTGATTGAATCATTGCAATTAGCTGAACTCGACAATTTCTTCCGGGAAGCCTGTCTAGAAGGGCAAGTTGTGCCGCTGGATGATGTAGTGAATCAACCCAGTGCTCAGGCGGCGGTGATTTACCCGATCGTTTTACCTGATCAGTTGCAGGTCATTGTCAAAGTTCCGAATCAGCCGCTCAAACTGCATACTCAACCGATTTCGCAAGCCACGATCGAAGCTACCGCAATCAAACTTCGGCAATTGCTGATTAAAGCCACTAATGCCGACGCGGAAATTCGCCAGCTTTCTGGTCGGCTTTATGATTGGCTGATTCGACCGATCGCAGCCGATCTGGGTCAGGTTGATACGCTAGTGTTTGTCCCCGATGGCACCCTGCGCAATATTCCGATGGCAGTGTTATATGACGGCAACCAATATTTAATTGAGAATTATGCGATCGCACTGAGCGCCGGATTGCAATTGATTGACCCCAAACCTTTAGCTCGAACTCCCTTAAAAGCTCTAACAGCAGGACTCCCAGACCCTCCTCGCGACTACGAGTACTTGGGTAAATTACCAGCTATTACCGATGAGATCAATTCCATTACTGCTGCCGGAGTGGCAACCACCACCTTGCTGGGTGACGACTTTACGCGGCAATCCCTGGAAACCCAAATTAATGCCGCTCCCTTTAATGTGATCCACCTGGCTACTCACGGGCAGTTTAGTTCGCGCCAGACCGAAACCTTTATTCTGGCGGCTGATGGTCCCATTAATGTCAGCCAGTTTGATCACCTACTAAAAAGCCGGGAGTTTGCGCGATCGGAAGCTGTGGAGTTGCTAGTGATGAGTGCCTGTGAAACGGCTTCCGGGGACGATCGCGCCACTTTGGGACTTGCAGGAGCCGCAATTCGCGCCGGTGCCCGGAGTACGATGGCTTCCCTATGGCAAATTAACGATCGTGCCACTGCTGCCCTAGTGAAACAGTTTTATCAGGAATTAACTCATCCTGGAATGACGAAAGCTGAGGCACTCCGACAGGCACAATTAGCGTTACTCAAGCAAGACGGCTACTCGCAACCGAGCTATTGGTCTGCCTATGTTTTGATTGGTAACTGGTTGTAAGAATGGGCATGTAGGGACGGGGTTAGCCAACAGATAAATCGCTTTTACTGGACGGCAAAACCCCACTGCCGGGGTGGGTCACGCTATCCCATCCAATCAACCGCTAATCGGAGTTGTAACGTTCCTAACCCCAAATCCTTAGCCGGTAGAGCTTGAGCTTCAAATAGCGCAATCATATCTTTAAACTGAGGATTGCCACGGGAAGCTCCTGTTAATCCCTTAGCAATGATCAACCCGCAATAGCCTTTCGTTTTCTTGCATCGCTGGTCCCATTTTTTGCGAGCTGAGACATGGGTGGGATCATCTTCGCCAAACTCCCCAAATAAATACAAATTACCGTTACCGGCTTGCAGCAATCCCAAATCATAGCGATCGCCCCCGATGGCGTCTTCTCCGGGATTAAAGCAAATCGCCTGCAATCCACCAGCTTCCTGAAGTGCCTGTACCAAGGTTTTCGCTTTTGGTTGTGAGGTCTGAATCATCACGACAGGTAACCCATCTCCTGCCTTGGGGATCGTTTGAGGCTGGTAGTATTTTGTCCCCGCTCGCAGATCCTCCAGTAGATCCCAGGGCACCATCCCGAGGCTAAGGAAGGAATTATCAGGAATTAAATCATCCCGGACTACGGGGAGGTGGAGGGGAGGAGCGTTCTCTTCATCCTCAGTGATTCCCAACAATTCATCGGCTAGCTCTGGCAGCGCGGTGACTTTAACAGCAATCTGACCCTTAGATTCTTCGGGAGCATCCGGATGGGGAATCCGGTATCGACTGCTAATCGCCGGAAACTGATCCTGTTGAAATTTCTGGCGATGTTGCCGGAAGAAGCGATGTAGAGCTTCTAGCGCTACTAGCAGGGGTGCCGCTTCTTCTTCATAGAGGAACGATCGCAAGCCTTCTAGGGGGTGCAGGTTGCCGAATGCTGGTTCCACATCAGGAGAAAGCAGGGCTGGAGCCAGTGGAGCCAGTTCATCTTCCTCATCTGATTCCGTTTCAAACGTAATATAGAGGCAATCTTGTCCCAGAAACGCTTCCTGCATTTCCTCGATCGATTCATGGGTCAGTGCTCGCTGCCGGAACCGTTTGAGCGAATCGAGGGAGCGATACAACAAAATTCCGTATTCCATCCCTAACATGCCCATGATCGAGACATAGAGGGAACCGATATCCCACTCATTCAGTTGAATCTCTAAAATTTGATGATCCGCCAACACTTCCCACGGGGCGTCATCCCAAAGCTGTAATGCTTGTCCAATTAATTCATCAGCATATTGGGGGGGCAGGTGGGGCGGACGCGTTTCGATCGCATCTTGTAAGCCTCGGAAAATCTCATCAATCAGCGGCAGTTCTGGCACATAGTCCAAGGTAATATCCAGATCTTGCAAGACTCCCCGCAGGAAAAATTGCAATTCGCGATCGCTGACTACAATCTTCTTTGGGCGAGCGGGGCTCCCGGGATTATGCGGATATTCCATGGCTCGAATTAAGGTCCGCACGACCGCCTCATGCCCCGTTTCCGGTGTCACCACATCCATTGCCCGTACCATGCCCTGCGAACCGTCCACCCAGAGAATGCAATCTCCCTCGGGTGGCTCTCCAGACCCAGACTCCAACCAATCCGACCCTGTTTGCCGGGTTCCTAAGGGACGACGATCACCCTCCCAAACACTTGAAATCTGCTGCAATTGTTGCAGACGGCGACAGGTCGATCGGTTCAGAGCAGTCATAGGCTTCGATTGCAGTCAGGGTAAGTGAAGATCAACTTGATCAAGCTGAAGTATAGACTGACCACGATAGATATTCATCTTAAACACTAATCTGGTTTGCAAAGCTTTCAACTCTCTCAGGTTTGACGGATTGTGACAAAAATACTTCTCGCGACGGGGAGCACTGTCCACTGCCTACTGACTGGGCTGTCATTTCACCCCTTCACTGAATGGTCTGCCCTCCCCGATCTCCTCGACTTTCTCCACCCTGTAACGATCTATCCTTGATAGGATGAAGGGATAGACTCGCGATCAATGGATGTTGGGATTAGCAAGGAGTTATAAAAACCCATGACACAGGCAGTTCAGCCTCAACAGCGAGGCATTCAAATGTCGGAGGCGGCTCTCAAACATGTGCTGTTGCTACGCGAAAAGCAGGGACAGGATCTTTGTTTGCGCGTTGGAGTGCGGGGTGGTGGTTGCTCTGGCATGTCCTACACCATGGATTTTGAAGACCCCAGCAAAATCCAGCCGACCGACGAAGTGTTTGACTACGACGGGTTTAAAGTCGTATGTGATCCCAAGAGTATGCTTTATCTCTATGGATTAGTACTAGATTATAGTGATGCCTTAATTGGGGGTGGCTTCCAGTTCACCAATCCAAATGCCAACCAGACCTGTGGCTGTGGCAAATCATTTTCGGCATAATTTGCCACCTGTGAGCCGTTTGATGCCAGCAGTGGCTAGTGGGCAGGAAATGGATCTGCTGGCATGGTTGACTGCTGGCTAAATCTGGTTCATTCACTATTGACTATTGACGACCAAATCTATGACCCAAACTGTTGAAACCCTCTTTGACCAAGGAATTGAGCGATACAAAGCTGGAGAGTCGCCAGAGGAATTGATTCCTGTATTTAAAGAGGTCTGCGATCGCTCCCCCAAAACTAGCTCTGCCTGGACCTGTCTTGCCTGGTTGTATTTGCTAACTGACAAGCCGAGTAAAGCCTATGAGGCTGCTAGCAAGGCAGTGAAGTTAAATCCGCAAGATCCCCAGGCACGAGTAAATTTAGCGATCGCCATGCTGGATACGGCGAAAAAAGGCGTTCGTCCTCATATTGAGGTCGCTCAACAGTTAATCATGGCGATCGCTGAGTACCGGGAGGAAGTCCAGCAAAATCTGGAGGATGGATTAACCCGTAAACCCGATTGGAAAAGTCTGGAACGGGTGCAAGCCTGGTTATTTGAATAAGATTCTGTGCCCACTGCCATTGACGTTGGATATCCATGTCTCCTAATCAACTACAAACCTTTGCCCAATGGTCGGGCTATTTCACCTTATTTTGTGCGGCGGTAACTGTTTTAGCCTGGATCTTGAAATGGGGCTTCCGCTTCCGTTTAGTCGGAGTCACGGGCTTCATGGGAGTGCTAACAACCGGATTGTTTGCCTTAAGCTTGGGACTATATACTCGCCCAGAGATTCCCGGTGCCGTGCGCTTCTCTTTGGTCTATGACACGGGGGCAACGGAAACGGTAATTGCCGTCTCTCCGCAAATTACCGAAACACAACTCGACGCCACTTTGCAACAGGCAGCAGCGGATCTGTTTTCCTCCGGGCGCTTGTCTCAAGGACGCGATAAGATGGTAGTCCGTCTTCGCACCGTGCTACATCCCTCTCCTGGGGTATCGCAACCGTTGTATTTGGGACAAGTAGAACGATCGTTGTCGAGCCGAGAGGATGACCAGATGAAAATCACCATCTTCCGCGATCGCTTGGCACAGTTACCGAAAGTTACAAGTTAGTCTGTAAGATGACGATGGGTGTGTCGAAGGACACCCGTTGTTGACCTTAGTCCACCCAACGCTCTCCATTTCATTCATTGCTACTCACGATTTCTGCCTCTGCCTATGACCTCTTATACTTTGCCCTCCCTTATGGTTGCTCCTGCTCAGGTGATCCGGGGCAGTGGCATCTTGACTCAGGTAGGGGCAGCGATCGCCCGTCTAGGACAACGTCCATTACTCGTAGGCGGTGATCAGACGCTATCTCTAGTCCATCCACAGCTCCAGTTAGAGCTGGAATCCCAATCGCTGCAATCGGCTCAGGTGTCCTATCATCCAGATTGTAGTGAAGCGACGTTAGCCGTGATGCATCAAGCGGCAACTGCCCATGCAGCCGATGTAATTATCGGGATCGGCGGTGGTAAAGCATTAGATGCCGCTAAACTGTTAGGCTACCAGCGGCAACTACCCGTTGTGACGATCCCCACCTCCGCCGCCACCTGTGCTGCCTGGACAGCCCTCTCGAATGTATATTCCGATCAGGGAGCCTTTTTATACGATGTCGGGCTGCCTCGCTGCCCAGACTTGCTCATTCTAGATTATGACCTGGTGAAAACAGCACCCCGACGGACATTGGTAGCTGGGATTGGTGACGCGATCGCCAAGTGGTATGAAGCCTCAGTTAGCAGCGGTCACTCTCAGCAAACTTTAATGATCGCGGCTGTACAACAGGCACGGGTATTACGCGATATTTTGTTGCAAAAATCGATCGCAGCCTTAGAGTCACCAGGTGGAGAAACCTGGCAGGAGGTAGTCGATGCCACCGTATTACTGGCAGGAGTGATTGGCGGTCTGGGTGGGGCACAATGTCGGACTGTCGCGGCTCACGCGGTTCATAATGGGCTAACCCACTTGCCTGATAGTCATGAGCTGTTACACGGGGAGAAGGTCGCTTTCGGAATTCTCGTGCAGCTGCGGTTAGAGGAACTAGTGCAAGGAAATCAGCTCGCTGCCACAGCCCGCCAACAGTTATTAAAGTTTTATAGCGAGATTGGTTTACCACAAACCTTAGAGGATTTGCGCCTCAGTAAAATCTCGATCGCGGAACTGCATCACGCGGCTGAGGTTGCTTGTAACCCGAATTCAGATATTCATCGGTTACCCTTTCCTGTTGATCCATCGCAATTGATGGCCGCTATGGTGTCAACGACTGCGCCGCCTCCGCTCCGCCCTGCTGCGCCGACTGCCCTAATCTCCCATATGTCTACCAGCGAGGTGTCGGAATGAAACTGGATTGGATCAGCCCCGCCGATCGCCTCGGCTCGTTGCCTCCCTACGTGTTTGCTCGATTAGATGAACTGAAAATGCGAGCGCGTGAACAGGGACTGGATTTAATTGATTTGGGGATGGGCAACCCGGATGGGGCAACTCCCCAGCCTGTCGTGGAAGCGGCGATCGCGGCATTACAAAACCCTGCCAATCATGGGTATCCACCCTTTGAAGGGACAGCTAGTTTTCGACGCACGATTACGGATTGGTATCATCGGCGCTATAACGTCGAGCTTGATCCCGATGGGGAAGCGTTACCTCTATTGGGATCGAAGGAAGGGTTAACCCATCTCGCCCTTGCTTATGTGAATCCGGGGGATGTGGTGTTGGTGCCCAGTCCCGCCTATCCTGCCCATTTTCGGGGACCGTTAATTGCTGGTGGCAAGATTCATCAGCTGATCTTAAAACCAGAAAATGATTGGCTGATTGATTTAACGGCGATCCCGGATGCCGTAGCGGAACAAGCCAAAATTTTGTATTTTAACTATCCCAGCAATCCTACAGCCGCCACAGCGCCCAGAGAGTTTTTTGAAGAGGTGGTGGCATTTGCGCAGCGCTATGAAATTTTGCTGGTGCATGATCTGTGTTATGCCGAGTTGGCATTTGATGGCTACCAACCGACTAGCTTGCTAGAAATTCCTGGAGCTAAGGACATTGGGGTTGAGTTCCATACACTGTCAAAAACCTACAATATGGCAGGGTGGCGAGTTGGGTTTGTAGTGGGTAATCGCCATATCGTGCAGGGATTACGCACTTTAAAGACAAATCTGGATTATGGCATTTTTGCCGCCTTGCAAACGGCGGCTGAAACGGCTTTGCAACTGCCAGATGTCTATTTGCATGAAGTGCAAGCGCGGTATCGTACCCGTCGGGACTTTTTAATTGAGGGGTTGGCGGAGCTTGGTTGGACAGTACCGAAAACGCGAGCCACGATGTATCTTTGGGTTCCTTGTCCGCCTGGAATTGGTTCTACGGACTTTGCCCTATCCGTTTTACAACAAACTGGTGTGGTGGTAACTCCGGGAAATGCTTTTGGTGCGGGTGGTGAAGGCTATGTACGGGTGAGTTTGATTGCTGATTGCGATCGCTTGGGTGAAGCCTTAAAGCGGTTCAAGCAAGCAGGGATCACGTATCAATCCAGTGCGTTAACCAGTAGTGGTGATGTGTCGGGGCGGTAAGTAAGGTGCTGACGATCGCGCCTTCACCACCTAGAATCGGGTTCCCAACGGTCAGAACTACCGATGAAGGTCATTGAGCAAACTGCTACACGCTTAACGCTGCAACATCGACCAGTACCCGTGTGGGCAACTGGGCTAATGTTCGTGGTAGGCTGTGTAGGGTTTTTAGTCTATCTGGTTGGCTACCAAACCGTGTCGCTGCATTTGACCTGTAAACGGTTGGCTCCGACTCAAACCAGCTGTGAGCTAAAGCAGATGACCTGGATCGGGATGACACAAACCCAGAAACTTTATAATCCCAGTGGTGCCTCTGTGATCCGGCGATCGGGGGGGAGGGGAGGACCGACCTATCGAGTTGTGATTAGTACAGAGGCAACCCAGGTATCCTTACTGTCAAATGCGGATGGTGGTTACCCAGGTCAGCAAACGATCGCAAGTCAAATCAATCAGTTTGTCAGTAATCCCGCACAAACTACTGTATCGATCGACCAACATAACCGCATTATGACGAATTACCTGAGTTTGATGGGGTTGGCTGGATTAATCAGCGGCATCTTAATGCTGAGCCTGAACTCAATGGTCACTTGTACATTCTATAAAAGCCTGAAAAAGGTCGTATTAGAGCGGAAAAATTGGTTTGGTGTGCGATCGACGATCGAGCGTCCGCTAAATACCATTTTGACGATTGAAATCGAAGAAAAACGGGTTAAAAACCGCACCCTATATCGAGCTGTCCTCATGTTCCATTCGGCGGAACGTGTGCCGATCAACCAAGACTACACTAGGGAACATGCGGTTCGAGCAACTGTCAGTAGTATTCAACTATTTTTAAATCCGGCAACAAATCTGTAGGCTTCAGTAGAGGCTGGGCTTTACACTGAGAAATCTATAGGAGTTTCATTAAGACTTTGCAAAGCTGATGGAAAACTATTGGCAGATCTGGCGATAGGTGGCACAACAGGGGTATATACCTACGTTTACTTGCTCTGTTTTCCTGGCTTCAGTAGGATTTTAGGAGCGATCGCCTAGGGGATTTAGCATCATACCTTCCAATTCTCCCCTGCTGCCGTACGTATCTACCTAAAGAAAGTTGTTTTATTACTAGAGCATCTGCCAAATAGGTACATGGGAATATCGCTCGTAATAGCGTATGTATACCTGGCTGGCGAACAAACATTCTGTTGGGGTGACAACGGGGGCATGGAACTTAATCATCCATCCGCCAATCTTTTTAGACTGTCCAGTTTTCTGGGGCATCGACCTTGACTTGGCATAATTCTGGATCAGTCATCTTCACTCAGCGTTAAAGCCTGTCGTTGGCTGTGCCATATCTTCCTGTGGTTTTTCTTAGATGATTGCTCTCGAATCCGGTTGTGAACTGCATCAGAGACTCGGCAAGACTATGACTTCAATTCAGCCTTCATCACTACGGATGCCCCCCGATGTTGACCGCATCTTGGCAGTACACCCGTCTATCAGTAGCAAAACGAAACGCTGCCTTGACATTTTAGGGGCGATCGCGGGACTGCTGATTACAGCTCTGCTCTTTATTCCGATCGCGATCGCGATTCAGTTAGATAATCCAGGACCAATTTTCTATAGCCAAACTCGCTGTGGCTATCGGGGTCAGCCATTTCGCCTCTGGAAGTTTCGATCGATGGTGGTGCAAGCCGATCAACTGAAGCATCAAATTGAGAACCAGGCAAAAGGTCATATTTTCAAGAATGACAATGATCCTCGTGTTACCCGGGTTGGACGATTTCTTCGTTGTACCAGTCTGGATGAACTGCCACAGTTTTGGAATATATTGTTAGGCGATATGAGTCTGGTCGGGACGCGTCCACCTACGTTAGATGAAGTGCAACACTATGCCAATCACCATTGGGCAAGATTAAACGTTAAACCTGGGCTGACGGGTGAATGGCAAGTTCGAGGTCGTTCAACCGTGTTGGACTTTGAGGAGATTGTCAAGCTGGATGTGCAGTATCAACATGCCTGGTCTGTGGTTTATGATCTACAGCTTGTGATTAAAACAGTGCAAGTCGTTTTAGCGAGAAGTGGAGCTTACTAAAAGTTGCAACTGTGAGATAACGATCGCTCCTGTTCTAACTTAGACAGGAGCGATCGTAGTAGATCCGAAGTTAAATGGAGATCGCTTGTAGCGATGGATTAAGTAGATCGCTTATTTGCTCTGCTTCCGAAGTAGTGACCTAACCCACTCTAATATTCGCCCATTAGACAATAGTAATTTCAGGACCAGCGGCAGCAATTTCCGGTGCAGCATCGGTGAATTGTTCAAAGTTGCGAACAAATTGTTGTGCTAATTGTTGGGCTTGATGATCATAGGCAACTGGATCTGCCCAAGTTTGGCGGGGATCAAGGACAGAGGCAGGAACACCGGGAACCGTTTCGGGAACCAGCACCTTAAAGATGGGATGGGGAGTGTAAGGAACCTGATCTAAATCGCCATTTAAAGCGGCAGATACCATCGATCGAGTATGTTGAATAGAGATCCGTTCTCCGACGCCATGAGCGCCACCTAACCAACCTGTATTGACCAGGAAGACTTGAGTTTCAGGATGTTGTAACAACCGTTCCCCTAGCATTTCAGCGTAAACGGTGGGTGAGAGGGGGAAGAACACCTGCCCAAAGCAGGCTGAGAATGTGCTTTCGGGTGTAGTAATTCCCCGCTCTGTCCCGGCGAGTTTACTGGTATAGCCAGACAGGAAGTGGTACATCGCTTGTTCACGGGTCAACCGCGCGATCGGAGGAAGGACGCCAAAGGCATCGGCGGTCAGGAAAATGATAGTTTTGGGGTGGTTGCCCATGCCCGAAGGCACACTATTGGGAATATGTTCCAGTGGATAAGCCACCCGAGTATTCTCGGTTAAGCGATCGCTATCATAGTCCAGCCTTCGGGTGGCAGAATCAATCTCTACATTTTCCAACAATGCGCCAAACCGAATTGCTGACCAGATCTGTGGCTCATTGTGCTGCGATAAGCGAATTGTTTTGGCATAACAACCGCCTTCAAAGTTGAAAATACCTGCTGTTGACCATCCATGTTCATCATCTCCGATCAAATGGCGATCGGGAGCGGCAGATAGGGTCGTTTTGCCGGTACCCGACAAGCCAAAAAATAAGGCGGTATGACCGTCAGTAGCGATATTTGCCGCTCCATGCATCGGCAGAACATCATGTTTAGTCATTACATAATTTAATAGCGTGAAGATAGACTTCTTCATCTCCCCGGCATAATGGCTACCACCAATTAAGACAATTCTTTTGGTGAGATGTAAGATGATAAAGGCTTCACTATTCAGTTCATCGGTTGTGGGATTGCCTTGTAACCCAGGTAACGCAATTACCGTAAAGTCAGCTTGATGTTGCTGTAGTTCTGTGTCAGTAGGACGACGAAATAGTTGATGTACGAATAAGTTCTGCCAGGCAAACTCATTGATCACTCGAACACCAAACCGATAGTTTGGATCAGCGCCCACAAAACCATCAAATATATACAAGTCGCGGTATTGGACATAGTCCATTGCCCGTTGATACAGGTTGTGGAACTGAGCTTCTGAAAGGGGGCGATTAGTGTGATTCCAATCTACTTCGTGGCAACTCCCAGCTTCATAAACGATGAAGCGATCCTTCGGCGATCGTCCGGTATACTTTCCAGTTTCAACACATAATGCACCATTAATGGCGAGTTGACCTTCACCCCGCATGAGAGCATGTTCAACTAATTCGGGAATTGCTAAATTGCGATAAACATGATGCAAGTTTTGCATTCCTAATGCACTGAGTCCATAAGTCCGATCGCCTTTCATAGATTGCAGTAACTGCCATGCTGTTTGTAGCAAATGATCCGCTTGATTCGTTTCTAAAGGAACGGCTCGTTCCAAATCTTCCTCGACAGCGTTGGTCATCGGCGGTGTGACGGTACATTGTTGCGATCGAGAACAGATTAACTGAGAAATTAATTGCCGATGGTATTCTTGAAGCTCTAGGTGACCTACGACTGCCATACTATAACCTCCAATTACTGGTTTGAATCAACGGGATAAAATGCTTGTAATTGCGCAAGCCAATCCTGCCCTTCAGACCCTATTTCTTACCCAAAAAATAGACTTCTTGCAGTGATGCTGAAGAGCCAAACAGCCGATTCAAGCTACCAAAACCGACGGTTGCAAGAGGTCGAAAGGATATATAGGAGTGCGAACCAAAGGGAGAACAGTGTGTCGAGAAACCCTCTAATTATCTAAGTCAAAGACTTTAGCCGAACTTAAAAACTCGTAACTTGGAACTGGCACCTTCGAGATCTGTTTGGGAGTTGCTATCCAGCTAACCCTCCCATATCTGTAATATTAATGACATTTTTCATGAATATCAAGTTAACAATTGTGCGCCAGGCGCAGTCGATTTTTTCAAAACTCAATACTGTTTCTCTCATAGTAGTAAAAGTTAACTTACTCGATCGTGCCTCGGGTAACGCCTAGTTGATTGTGCAGCTTCAGTTCTCGCCACAATTGTGCTCCGCTCATCTCTCCCTGTAAGAGTTGCTGATACCGCTGAATGGTTTGAGTTACCTGGGTAGGAGTTTCATGCACAAATTCTAAGCGGAAGTGAGTTACTCCTAGTTCTATAAAGTGGTGGACATGCTCGGCCCCCGTTTGGGCAGTGCCATTAAATACTGTATTGCGGCACCCTGCATCGGCTTGCAGAATATGTTCTGTGCCAACTCGATCGCGCAATTTCACCTGGTATTGCTCACAGGGACGACCACAATTAGTGTAATCGGTGCCTGTGGAGAGAAAGGCACAAAAAACACAATGCTCCATGTGAAACATCGGCATATGTTGATGAATTGTGACCTCAAACCAATTACGAGGACAATTTGTAAGTAAGGTTTCTAGTTGATGAATATTCAGATCATAGGAAGCTGTTAAGCGTTCCAGATCAAACTGTTGTTTGAAATAATTTGCTGTTAATGGATTGGCAACATTGAGGGAGAAATCGCCAATACAACGATCGTGCTTAAAAAACTGGAGTTGGTCATAGTTTCGCACTAAATAACCATCAGCATGGCAATCTCGTACCTGCTGAAGAATCCAGGTTTCGCCTGGTTTTGTGATGCGGGGAGGGGCGACGAAGATTTGAGGTGGGGAGGATAGGGGAGATGGGGAAGCAGTGCTGTTACCTTCCTTACCTGCTTGCTGCCGCACGAGCTGTATAGCTTCTCGATAACCACGGGGGTCTTCAAATTCACAGTAGAGGGTAGAAATTCCTGCACTAATCGCGGCTTTTAATTGGGAGATATTTCGGACTAGGATAATCAGCTCTGGCGATCGAGAAGCTGAATCAGTTACTGGCTCAGCCTGTTGGGGAAATAGATCTTGGTAGGTTACCTGCGATCGTAGTTCCCAGCGTTTGGGTTTTGTCCTTAATGCCTCTAATTGTGTAACCAGATCTCGACGCATCTGATTCAGTTCCTTCACTGGAAGCATTACCTGTCCGCGCAGATGATTATCTAGTTGACCTAGACAAAATGGCGTATTTCCTAGCCGACTTAACTGTTCCTGTAACCGTTCAGTGGTGAGTGGTTTAGTATGCGCTGATACTAATGGCATAGTTGATTCAACCTGAGCCACATGCCCCAAGCGATCGCGGGCAATAATCACCAATGATTGCTCCACTGTACCGTAGACTTCTAGATCGATCGGACGCTGAAATCGTGGGGTGTCTCCGGCAAAAGTCTGGCGTAAGTTGCGATCGAGTTCTGGATCGCTGGTTTTCCACACCCGATCACCGACTTGAATGCGGCGCAGATTCAGATTCCCGTACCCAAAGGTAAGAGTTGCTTCCTGTCCGCGATGATCTACGGTATAAATGCGTCCCCCTTCTTCTGGTTGTTCGGGATGACTATGATCAAATACCACCCCATCCCCTGGCTTGACTGGTGCTTGCAGTTTGATGGTGATGCGATCGCCCTGAAGCCGAGTCACCTTGCCCAAGTAAACGCCTCGCTTTTTGCCAAATCGGGCATGGACAAGGGCTTGATTATTAATCCCCTCAAACCATCCAGTAGATAAGCCTCGCGAAAACGCCATTTCCAACTCATAGCGCTCTCGTTCTCCCCCATCTCCCTGACCTCCCCTATCTTCGTGATCTCCCCGCAATTCCATGACCCGATCGATCGCCTGCCGATATACGCGCGTCACATTAGCAACGTATTCGGGCGATTTTAAGCGACCCTCAATTTTTAGTGAACTGACTCCAGTTTTGATCAGGTCTGGTAATACATCGAGTCCGGCTAAGTCTTGAGGACTCAAAAGATATTTACGATCGCCTAAATCAATTACTTTGCCATCGGCAATCAAGTCGTAGGGCATCCGGCAAGCTTGGGCACATTCGCCCCGGTTTGCCGAGCGTCCGCCCAGGGCTTCACTCGTGAGGCATTGACCGGAATAGGCGACGCATAATGCGCCGTGTACGAAGACTTCGAGGGGTAAGGAGATGTTGTGCTGGTGGATTTGTTGTTGAATTTTGTTGATTTCTTTGAGCGAACATTCTCGAGCTAGCACGACTAATTCACAGCCGAGCGATCGGGCAAACTCCACTCCTGCTGCACTGGTAATCGTCATTTGGGTGGAGGCATGGATGGGGAAGTCGGGAGATAAATGACGAATCAAGCGGCATAATCCGACATCCTGCACGATCGCGGCATCCACTCCAGCAGCAATGATCGATCGCAGATATTGAGTGGCTTCTGATAATTCTGGGGTAAAAATCAGGGTATTAACGGTGACATACCCTTTCACACCACGCCGATGCAGAAATTCCATTAAGGCTGGTAAGTCGGCTTCCGTGAAATTCTCGGCTCGCATACGGGCATTAAACCGTTCCAGCCCAAAGTAAATAGCATCAGCACCATTTTCGACCGCCGCTTGGGCACAGTCCCAGCTGCCAGCAGGGGCTAATAGTTCAGGACGTTGAATGAAGGATTGAGTCGAGCCTTGGGTAGAAGAAGAATGGGCTGTCATGTCGCCTGCGATCGCGTGGGTTCTCTAGCCATCATATCGGTTGGACAATTCTGCATGTAGACTGTAGAGGCAAGTTTTGGCGAAATGATTTACGGTTATGGCGGAAACACAGGTCGCACCCTACGGTTCATGGCAGTCTCCGATTACCTCTGATCTAATTGTGGCTGGCACGATCGGTCTAGGGGGTGTGCGGTTAGATGGCAATCAGGTGTACTGGAGTGAACAGCGTCCAACTGAAGGGGGGCGGAATGTGATTGTCTGCCGTTCTGCGGATGGGCAGATTCGCGATATTACCCCAACCCCGTTTAACGTGCGGACGCGAGTGCATGAGTATGGGGGTGGTTCCTATCTGGTGCATCAGGGAACGGTATACTTCTCTAATTTCGCTGACCAACGCCTTTATCGGCAAGATCCTGAAGCAGAGCCGATCGCAATTACCCCAGAAGGGGCGTACCGCTATGCTGATGGGGTGGTGGATGGGAATCGCAACCGGATGATTTGTGTGCGGGAAGACCACACGGGATCGGGGGAAGCGGCGAACACGATCGTTAGTCTGACCTTAGATGGCAGCACGAAGCCGTTAGTTTTAGTCTCAGGAAATGATTTCTATTCATCCCCCCGGCTCAGTCCTGATGGCACCCAACTGGCATGGATTACCTGGAACCATCCCAATATGCCCTGGGATGATACGGAATTATGGGTGGGACAATTGCATGCAGATGGCACGATCGCGGCTAGTCAGAAAATTGCCGGTGGGATGAATGAGTCGGTGGTGCAACCCGTTTGGTCGCCGGATGGCAGATTATATTTTGTCAGCGATCGCACGAATTGGTGGAACCTTTATCGGTGGAATCCGGCTGTTGAGGATGGGGTCGAAGCGCTATGTCCAATGGCAGCCGAATTTGGCTCTCCCCATTGGGTGTTCGGGATTGCGGATTATGCCTTTGCTGCTGCCGATGATTTAATTTGCACCTATAGCCAGGAAGGGGTGAGTTACCTGGCTAGCCTGAATGTGCAAACGAAAGAGTTATCACCGATTACTACGAATTACACCTCGATCGCTGGGATTCATGTACAAGCGGGTCGAGCTGTATTTAATGCTGGATCAGCGACAGAACCAGGCGCGATCGTGCAACTGGATTTAACTACAGGAGAAGTGACAGTGCTGCGTCGCTCTAGCACCCTGGAGATTGATCCCGGTTATTTATCGGTTCCTCGTCCGATCGCCTTCCCAACGGAAAATGGCTTAACGGCGTATGGCTTCTTCTACCCACCGCAAAACCGGGATTACACGGCACCAACCGATGAACGTCCCCCTCTGCTAGTAAAAAGTCATGGCGGACCGACTGCGGCTACCTCGACGGCATTTAACCTGCGGATTCAATATTGGACGAGTCGTGGTGTTGCGGTCTTAGATGTTAACTATGGCGGTAGTACAGGCTACGGACGGGAGTATCGAGAACGGCTGAAAGGACAGTGGGGGATTGTCGATGTCGATGATTGTGTGAATGGGGCAAAGTATTTAGTCGCCACGGGGGAAGTGGATAGCGATCGCCTGATGATTGATGGGGGAAGTGCCGGAGGCTACACAACTCTATGTGCCTTAACGTTCCGGGATGTGTTCAAAGCAGGCGCTAGTTACTACGGGGTGAGTGATCTGGAAGCCTTAGCGACGGACACCCACAAGTTTGAAGCTCGTTACCTGGATAGCTTGATTGGATCCTACCCTGCCCAACGTCATTTATACCTGGAACGATCGCCTATTCATGCCACTGATCGCTTAGCGTGTCCAGTGATCTTCTTTCAGGGAGATGAGGATAAAGTCGTCCCTCCGAATCAAGCGGAAATGATGGTGAATGCGCTCCGAGCCAAGCAATTACCTGTGGCGTATGTACTCTATGCCGGAGAACAGCATGGTTTTCGCAAGGCAGAAAACATTAAACGGACTCTAGATGGAGAGTTTTATTTCTACTCCAAGGTATTTGGATTTGAGATGGCAGACTCGGTGGAACCTGTAGCGATCGAGAATCTGTAAAACTTCTCTTGGTTTGATTCATATGCCTGCATGGCTGATGTGTCAGTCAGGCATAAACAGTTGAGTAGCGAATTTTGTCTAGCCTGGTTGAACGCATCCAGGCTACTTTTTGTAGGTTCATGGTTCTAGTTGGATCAAGTGCGACACACGCGAGGCGGCTAGGTGAGCTATCTCATGATTGCTCCTTGTAAATGGTTGATATGTAAATCTAAGTAACAAAAACTCGGTGAAGAGTTGCAATTAGAAAAGTTTCTTCAGGCTACTCAGATTTAGCCTTTAGGATTGAGGTATCCAGAGCACCCTAAATAGGAGTTAACCGATGAGCTTCCTAAGGGATATCGTTGCTTGGGTCGTATTGCTGGGTTGCCGATCGCCGCGATGGGGTAATTCGCAACGGGTAGCAAGATTCTGTCTGAGCCGATCGCTACACTCAGCTAATTTCGTTGATGCTCAAGGCACTGTTGGAGTTGGCGATCGTGATCCGCCTGCATGCATGAATGAACTCATGCTGAATGGGTTGTAACTATGCGGATTGGTGTGTCTGCCTTCTACGGATGTGAGGCATGGCACAGCTAATTTCGTGATTGACCAGTGAGAGTAAGACTATGCAAGCCAATTCTTTGCCAAATTACTTGATTGTAGGTAGTGGGCTATCAGCCTTGGTGTTTGGTGCATTGATGGCGAAATCCGGCAAGTCGGTGCAAGTCCTCGAAGCTCATGAGCATCTGGGTGGGTTTGGGCATACCTTTACGATGGCGAAGCAGTATCACTTTAATGCCCAGCTGCATTACGTCTGGGATTGTGGGGAAGGTCATACTGTCAATCGGGTCTTGAAAAAGTTGGGGCTTGATCAAACTGTAACGTTTGAGCGCTACGACTCTAACGGCTTTGACCATATGCGGATTCCTGGCTATGCCCTGGATATACCCTCTGATATGAAGGCGTTAATTCAGCGCTTATCGGCTCTGTTTCCCAATCACACCAAACAAATTCAAGCGTTTGTCCACGCCATCCAATGGGTGAGTCAGGGCTTAAAATGCTTATCTCCCCCCCTACGTCCGCTCTTGATACTCAAACACCTGCCAGCAGTTGTTACTGCCCTACGCTACTATCGCAGTACGCTTCAGGATGTCTTTGATCAATTCGCTGTGCCGCTTGAGGCACAGACCTTACTTGCCTTGCAATGGCCTGACTTTTTGTTGCCGCCGCATCAGCTTTCGTTCTATGCCTGGGTGATTCTGTTCACCGGCTACCAGGACGGTGCGTTTTATCCGACCCAGCAGTTTGAGCATGTGATTAATTCCCTGGTGAAGATCATTCAAACGCATGGCGGGGAGGTACGAACAAATACCGAAGTAACCGAGTTTTTAGTCGATGGCAAAACGGTGCAGGGCGTGAAGACGATCGATCGCACCACTCACACCTCCTGTGAATTCCGGGGCGAAACTGTAATCTGTAATATCGATCCGAAGCGAGCTGCCACGATGATTGGCATCGACAAGTTTTCTCGATCCGTGCAGCAGCGATTAAATTACGACTATTCGCCATCGAATTATATGGCTTACTGTGTCGTCAAAGATCTAGATTTACGTCAGTATGGCTTTGGGGCGTGGAATACGTTTCATAGTGAGGAACCTGACCTGAATCAAGCCTTTGCGCGAATGTATGAGCAGCATGATTTTTCCCATCCGAGTTTTGCAATTACAACTCCGACCTTGTTAACGGCAAAGAGTCGTGATTGCCCAGAGGATTGTCAGATTATTGAGTTCCTGACAGTGGCGAATTACGATTACTTTAATCAACTTCGTCATCACGATCGCACTGCCTACAATCACAAAAAAACTGAAATTTTGGAAACAATCCTGGATGTAGTAGAGAAACACTACATTCCCAACATTCGGGAGCATCTAGTGTTTAAGATTACTGGTAGCCCGACAACAAATGAACGCTTTTGTTGGTGTCCTCAGGGCAATTCCTACGGTTCCAGTTTGACCCCGAAAAATATGGGACTGGGTCGGCTCAATCATCACACATCGTTAAAGCAGTTTTACTTCTGCAATGCTTCCTCGGGTTATCCAGGTTTTGCGCCCACCTTTTGGACTGGGGCAATGCTGTATCAACGGTTATCCGGCGATCGCATTGTGGGGTGAGTGGTCTTGGTCTGTCTGTCTGCCCTTATTCATTGATGCGGAGCAGTAACCATGAAGATTGCGATTATTGGGGGCGGTGCCAGTGGCATGATTACCGCCTTTTTGCTCGATCGCCAAGGTCATGACATTACGGTCTATGAACGGCAACCGAGGCTAGGCGGTCATATTCGGACGCTAAACAAAAATATTCATGCCGCTACGGATTGTCCGGAGCTGTTGGAAGCGGGAGTGCTGGAATTTCCCGTGGCGTTTACCAACTTTCTTCAGCTCATGCAACTGTTAGAAGTGCCCCTGGAACCGGTAGAGGTCGGTTCGGGGATCTTTTTCCAGGATGGTCGCCATTTCCTGTCACCTGGCATGATTGAACGGAATTTCCAAGGATTAAAGAAGTGGCAAGAAGTACTGCATATTGAGAGTCTTTATGCCCGATCGCTGGGGCTTTGGCTGAGAACCCATCTCACCGCCCAGTCCAGTCTCAAGGGGCAGTCCTTGTCAGTATATCTGACGCCCGAAACGCCCCAAACAACCTGGGTCAAACTGCTGACAATGTATAGCTATTCCATGCCTTACGAGACGATCGCGAATTTTCCTGCTGACCTAGCCATCCCAGCGTTGCGACGATATGTGTTTGAACGTTGGGTCCGGATTAAAGGTGGAGTTTATTCCTATATCGAAAAAATCCTCGCCCGCTTGAGGGGAGAAGTCATTCTCAATACGGAGATTACAGCAATTCGGCGATCGAATCATGCCGTCCAGATTCAAGGTCGAATTGCCAGTAGCCAGAGCTTCGATCGCCAGTTTGATCGTGTGGTGTTTGCGACTCCACCGGATCAGGTGTTACAGCTATTAATCGATCCGCGACCCGAGGAAGTCCGACGGTTCCAGGCTTGGCAGCCCAATTATGCCACGACAGTTTTGCATCGCGATCGTCAGCTTTATGCCCCCTATGGAATTCAGCAAGGTTCGGAATTCGACTTCTTTCAAACGAATACAGGTTGGGGCTATAACGCTTACCTCGATCGGCTGTGTGGAGTAACATCCCCTCAAGCCTACAGCCTTGCCTTTAACCTCCAAGATGCGATCGCACCAGAAAGTATTATTCATGTGCAGTCGCACCATACCCCATTCTATAC